>JAWKYW010000004.1:0-228919 GCA_041396245.1 Rhodocyclaceae bacterium
TGACGGTGAACCGTGTCGACAAGACCGACTTTTCCATCAACCTGATTCCGCACACCGTGGCGGTGACGACGCTCAAGCGCCTCGTGGCCGGCAGCAAGGTCAATCTCGAAATCGACCTCGTCGCCCGCTACATCGAGCGCATGCTGACGGCAGAAAACGAATGACAGCACTTTCCCCCATCAAGGACATCATCGCGGAAATCCGCGCCGGCCGCATGGTCGTGCTGATCGACGAGGAAGACCGCGAAAACGAAGGCGATCTGTTGATGGCCGCCGACTGCGTCACGCCGGAGGCGATCAACTTCATGGTCACCCACGCGCGTGGCCTCGTCTGCCTGACGCTGACCGAGGCCCGCTGCAAACAGCTTGGCCTCGCGCCGATGGCCCGCGATAACAAGAGCCAATTCAACACCGCCTTTACTGCATCAATCGAAGCAGCTGAGGGCGTGACCACTGGCATTTCAGCGCATGACAGGGCGCGTACCATTCAGGTTGCCGTGGCCCACAATGCGAGGCCCGAGGACATCGTGCAGCCCGGCCACATCTTTCCGATCATGGCCAGAGAAGGCGGCGTGCTGGTGCGCGCCGGCCACACCGAGGCCGGCTGCGACCTCTCAAGATTGGCGGGACGCGAGCCGGCGGCGGTGATCTGCGAGATCCTCAAGGACGACGGCACCATGGCGCGGCTGCCCGACCTGGTCGAATTCGCGAAGACGCACGGACTGAAGATCGGCGCCATCGCCGACCTGATCCATTACCGCAACGAGAACGAAACGCTGGTCGAGCGCATCGCGGAAAAGGACGTCGCCTGCGCCCACGGCGACTTCCACCTGATCGGCTACCGCGACAAGACCAGCGGCGACGTGCACATCGCGCTGGTGAAAGGGAAAATCGATCCGCAGGCGGAAACCCTGGTGCGGGTGCACGAGCCGATCACCGTGCTCGACTTCCTCGACTGCCAGAGCGACCGCCACAGCTTCAGCGTGGACCGCGCCATGCGCACCATCGCCAAACACGGCAGCGGCGTCATCGTGCTGCTGCGCCGCGCCAGCTCGACGCCGGACCTCGTCGCCGCCCTGCAGGGCGAGGGCGAGGCGGCCAAGCCGGCCGCGAAGTGGGACCCGCGCCTGTACGGCATCGGCGCGCAGATCCTGCGCGACCTCGGCGTGCGCCGCATGAAGCTGCTCGCCAGCCCGCGCAAGATGCCGAGCATGGCGGGCTTCCAGCTCGAGATCACCGGTTATTTGACCCCCGACGAGGCCAAGGTCTGACAAATTTTGAGCGGGCTCGGCCCGCGAACAACCGTCACCCCTTTCCTCGGGAAAGGGGGCGGGGGAAAGGCACAACATGGCACGCTACGACGACATCGAGGAATTCGAACCCGACCTGAAGGGCCAGGGCCTGCGCATCGGCATCGCCATGAGCCGCTTCAACATAGACGTCAGCGAAGGCCTGCTCGGCGGCTGCGCGGCGGAGCTGAAGCGCCTCGGCGTGCGCGCCGCCGACATGCAGATCGTCACCGCGCCCGGCGCGCTGGAGCTGCCGCTGATCCTGCAGACCATGGCGCAGGGCGGCCGCTTCGACGCGCTGGTGGCGCTCGGCTGCGTCATCCGCGGCGAGACCTATCACTTCGAAATCGTTTCCAACGAATCGGCGCGCGGCATCACCGACGTCCAGCTCGCCACCGGCGTGCCGGTCGCCAACGGCGTGCTCACCACCGAGGACGACGACCAGGCGCTGGCGCGCATGGTGCAGAAGGGCATGGAAGCCGGGCAAGCCGCGGTGGAAATGGCCAATCTCCAGCGCTTCCTGAAAAAATGAGCCCGGGAAGAGCATCACACCACGGCGCACACGGCGCATTCGGCGGTCAAGGCGACATATCAAGCCGTTCGCTTTTGCGCCGTGTCGTCGTGTGCGCCGTGGTTCTATCGGGGTCGCTATGAAATCCCCCCGCCGTCGCGCCCGCGAGTTTGCGCTGCAGGGCCTCTACCAGTGGCAGCTCTCCGGAAATGACGTGCCG
Source organism: Rhodocyclaceae bacterium (assembly GCA_041396245.1). Taxonomy (GTDB): domain Bacteria; phylum Pseudomonadota; class Gammaproteobacteria; order Burkholderiales; family Rhodocyclaceae; genus Desulfobacillus. The sequence continues at coordinate 2,020 of JAWKYW010000004.1, forward strand.
GCGATCGAGGCGCACCTGGCCGGCGTGGCCGGCTTCGAGAAGCTGGACCGCACGCTGTTCGAACAGCTGCTGCACGGCGCCGTCGCCGAAGCGGACGAACTGCAGGCGCTCATCGCGCCGCAGCTCGACCGCCCCTACGCCGAGCTCTCCCCGGTCGAGCGCGCCATCCTGCTGCTCGCCACCTTCGAACTGAAGCGCCACGTCGACGCGCCCTACAAGGTGGTGATCAACGAGGCCATCGAACTGGCCAAGAGCTACGGCGGCTCCGACGGCCACAAGTACGTGAACGGCGTGCTGGACAAGCTCGCCGCCCAGATCAGGCCGGCCGAGGTGGCGCGACCCAGAAAACCCGTTCAACCGAAAGCCCAGGAGGAACCATGAGCAAGCAACCCATCGTTCGCGCCAATCCGCAGACGGCGGAGGACAAGCACCCGAAGCACTATCTCGCCGACTGGTGGATCTATGCCATCCTGGCGTTTTTTGTCGGCGGCCTGATCTTCATGACCTATGCCCTGACGCTGCGCGGGGACGTCATCAGCGAGTTCGGCAGGAAGGGCGGCAAGGCCGCGCCGGCGGCCGCAGCCGCGCCCGCCGCAACACCCACGCCGGCACCCGCCGCAACACCCACCCCGGCACCCGCGGAGCAGAAATAGGCGCTTCCGACAGCCCGCCGTGGCCTCGGAATTCGAACTGATCGCGCGTTATTTCACGCGACCGGTCCGCCATACGGTGCTGGGCGTGGGCGACGACGGCGCCGTGCTGCGGCCGGCGTCAGGCATGGACCTGGTGGTGAGCACGGACATGCTGGTCGCCGGAACGCACTTCCTGGCCGATGCCGACCCCGAGGCGCTGGGCTGGAAGGCCCTGGCCGTAAACCTCTCCGACCTCGCCGCCATGGGCGCCGCGCCCCGCTGGGCGGTGGTGGCTGCGGCGCTGCCCTCCGCCGACGAAGCCTGGATCGCCGCCTTTGCGCGCGGCTTCTTTGCCTGCGCCGAGGCCTTCGACGTCGACGTCGTCGGCGGCGACACCACACGCGGGCCGCTCAACCTCGCCCCCACCGTCTTCGGCGAAGTGCCGCAGGGGCAGGCGCTGACCCGCGCCGGCGGGCGGGCCGGCGACGACCTGTGGCTGTCCGGCACGCCCGGCCTGGCGGCGCTGGGCCTGGCCCATCGCCAGGGGAAAGTCAGTCTCCGCGACACGGCGGCGGCGGCGTGCCTGGCTGCGCTCGATCGCCCGCAGCCGCGCGTCGCACTGGGCCTCGCCCTGCGCGGCCTGGCCACGGCGGCCATCGACGTCTCCGACGGCCTGCTCGCCGACATCGGCCACATCCTGGAACGCTCGGCCCTGGCGGCGGACATCGATTTCGACCGCCTGCCGCGCGCCGCGCTGGCGGCCGGCGCCGATATCGCACTGGCCCGGCAATGCCTCGTCGCCGGCGGCGACGATTACGAACTGGCGTTCAGCGTCCCGCCCGACCGGCGCGGCGCGATCGAGGCGCTGTCGGCCAGGCTCGGCCTGCCGTTGACGCGCATCGGCAGCCTGCGGGCGGGGCCGGCCGGCGAACTGATCCTGCGCGACGCCGCCGGCCAGCCGATGCCCGTCGGCCGGCGCGGCTTCGACCACTTCGCATGAAGCGGGGGAGAAAATTTATCCACGGCGTGCACGGCGATAAATCAAGCCGTCCGTTTTTGCGCCGTGTCGCCGTGTTCGCCCTGGTTCAAGCATGAAGCCCGACCTGAAATTCCTCTTCGCCCATCCCGCCCACTTCGTCGCCCTCGGCTTCGGCAGCGGCCTGTCGCCGGTGGCGCCGGGCACGGCCGGCACGCTGGCGGCCTGGCTGCTGTTTCCGCTGATCAAGCCATATTTCTCGGATGCCGGCTTCCTGGCCTTTCTCGCCGCCGCTTTCGCCACCGGCATCTTCGTCTGTGCCCGCAGCGGCCGCGCCCTCGGTGCGGCCGACCACGGCTCGATCGTCTGGGACGAGATCGTGCCCTTCTGGCTGGTGCTGCTGCTGACGCCGGAGGGATTTCTCTGGCAGCTGGCCGCCTTCATCTGGTTCCGCTTCTTCGACATCGTCAAGCCGCAACCGGCGCGCTGGATCGACGGCCACATGAAGCACGGCTTCGGCGTCATGCTCGACGACCTGGTGGCGGCCGGGTATGCCCTGCTCGTCCTGGCCCTTTTCAAGGTGATTTTCAATGGATAAGGAACTCGAAGACCTGTCGGTGCGCGTCGGGCAGGCCCTGCTCGAACGCAAGTGCATGCTCGCTTGCGCGGAATCCTGCACGGGCGGATGGGTGGCCGAGGTGGTCACGGCCACGGCCGGCAGTTCGCGATGGTTCGAGCGCGGCTATGTCAGCTATTCCAACGCCGCCAAGCAGGAACTGCTCGGGGTCAGGGCCGAGACCCTGCGCCGGGAAGGGGCGGTCAGCGAGGCCGTGGTGCGGGAGATGGCGGCAGGGGCCCTCCGGCGCAGCCCTGCCCGGGCGGCCCTGGCGATTTCGGGCGTGGCGGGGCCGACGGGTGGCTCACCTGGTAAGCCAGTGGGCACCGTATGCTTCGCCTGGGTCCTGCAGGGTGGCGAGGCGGTGGCGGAGACGCTGCACTTCTCCGGCGACCGCGAGGCGGTACGCAGGCAATCGGTCATCCATGCCCTGCAAGGACTGCTCCGGATGCTCGGCTGAGCAAGCGCTAACGAACATGCAACAATATGATTTATTGTTGTTTTATTTGTTAGCCGGTGCCCGGGCCGGCCCGGCAAAGACTGTGCCATAATTCAACCGAAAGCGGCAGTTTCAAGGCAGGGCGATCCGGCCTGGCCGGTCGAGCGAAGCGGCTGCAACCAAACCACTGGGGAACCACAATGGAAGACAACAAAAGCAAGGCGCTCTCGGCAGCCCTGGCCCAGATCGAGAAGCAGTTCGGCAAGGGCTCGATCATGCGGCTGGGCGACAGCGAGGTGGCGAAGGACATCGAATCGGTGTCGACCGGCTCGCTCGGACTGGACATTGCCCTGGGCATCGGCGGCCTGCCGCGCGGCCGGGTGGTCGAGATCTACGGCCCGGAATCCTCCGGCAAGACGACCCTGACCCTGCAGGTCATCGCCGAAATGCAGAAGATCGGCGGCACGGCGGCCTTCATCGACGCCGAGCATGCGCTCGATCCGCAGTATGCGCAGAAGCTCGGCGTGAAGGTCGGCGACCTGCTCATCTCCCAGCCGGACACCGGCGAGCAGGCGCTGGAGATCGCCGACATGCTGGTGCGCTCGGGCGGCATCGACGTGGTGGTGATCGACTCGGTCGCGGCGCTGACGCCGAGGGCCGAGATCGAGGGCGAGATGGGCGACCAGCTGCCCGGCCTGCAGGCGCGCCTGATGAGCCAGGCGCTGAGGAAGCTCACCGCCAACATCAAGCGCACCAACACCCTGGTCATCTTCATCAACCAGATCCGCATGAAGATCGGCGTGATGTTCGGCAGCCCGGAGACCACCACCGGCGGCAACGCCCTGAAGTTCTATTCCTCGGTGCGCCTGGACATCCGCCGCACCGGCAGCATCAAGAAGGGCGACGAAGTGGTCGGCTCCGAGACGCGGGTGAAGGTGGTCAAGAACAAGGTGGCGCCGCCCTTCCGCCAGGCCGAGTTCGACATCCTCTACGGCGAGGGCATCTCGCGCGAGGGCGAGATCATCGAGCTCGGCGTCGTGCACAAACTGGTCGAGAAATCCGGCGCCTGGTACGCCTACAACGGCGAGCGCATCGGCCAGGGCAGGGACAACGCGCGCGAGTACCTCAAGGAGCACCCCGAACTGGCGCGCGAGATCGAGAACAAGGTGCGCGTCGCCGTCGGCATCGCCGAACAGCAGCCGGCCGCCGCCGTGGCCGAGGCTTGAGCGAACTGAAAGGACGGGCGCTGCGGCTGCTCGCCCGGCGCGAGCACTCGCGCGCCGAGCTGGCCCGGAAACTCGCCGGGGACGGCAGCCGCGAGGAGGTCCAGGCCGTGCTCGACCGGCTCGAGCAGACCGGCCTGCTGTCCGACGCGCGCTTCACCGAGGCCTTCGTGTCCTCGCGCGCGGCGCGCCTCGGCAATGCCCGGCTGCGGCGCGACCTGCGTCTGAAGGGCATCGCCGACGAACTCATCGCCGCGGCGCTGCCGGCCGGGGCGGAGAGCGAGGTGGACCGGGCGCGCGCGGTCCGGCAGCGCAAGTTCGGCGCGGCGCCGGCGGATCGCGCCGGCTACGCGCGCCAGGCGCGGTTCCTGCAAAGCCGCGGCTTCGCCGCCGACATCATCCGCAAAGTGCTCAAGGACACGGAAGAATGAGCTTGTTGAAAGTCACCGGCCTGAACAAAAAGTACAAGTCGCGCACCGTCGTCAGGAACGTCACCTTCGAGGTGCGCAGCGGCGAGGTGGTCGGCCTGCTCGGCCCCAACGGCGCCGGCAAGACCACCTGCTTCTACATGATCGTCGGCCTGGTCGGCGCCGACGGCGGCGAGATCGTCATCGACGGCGAGGCGCTGACGCACATGCCGATCCACCGCCGCGCGCGGCTCGGCCTGTCCTACCTGCCCCAGGAGATTTCGGTTTTCCGCAAGCTCAGCGTGGCCGAGAACATCCGCGCCGTGCTGGAACTGCAGCCGCTCACCGACGCGCAGATCGAGCAGCGCCTCGACGAGCTGCTGGCCGAACTGCACATCAGCCACCTGCGCGAGAACACCTCGATCTCGCTCTCCGGCGGCGAACGTCGCCGCGTCGAGATCGCCCGCGCGCTGGCCACCCGCCCGCGCTTCATCCTGCTCGACGAGCCCTTCGCCGGCGTCGACCCGATCGCCGTGCTCGACATCCAGAAGATCATCCGCTTCCTCAAGGAACGCGGCATCGGCGTGCTCATCACCGACCACAACGTGCGCGAGACGCTGGGCATCTGCGACCACGCCTACATCATCAACGAAGGCGAAGTGCTGGCCGCCGGCAAGCCGGAGGAAATTGTCTATAATGAAAGCGTACGCAAGGTCTATCTGGGCGAGCATTTCCGCCTGTAGGCCACAACCCAGGCTCTTGCCGACCTTCCCTGTCGGTCGATGAAACAAACCCTTCAGCTCAAGCTCTCGCAGCACCTCGCCCTGACGCCGCAGCTGCAGCAGTCGATCCGCCTGCTGCAGCTGTCCACGCTCGAGCTGAACCAGGAGATCGAGAACTTCCTGCAGGAAAACCCGCTGCTCGAGCGCGAGGACGAACCGGTGCCGGAAGCCTCGATCTACTCGGCCTCGGGCGACGCCCTGCAGGCGCCCGCCGAATCCGCCGATGGCGCCGCGCCGGAGCCGAATTTCGGCGATACCGGCCCGGCCGACTGGCTCGGCGAGGGCGGCGGCGCGGCGCGCGACGACCGCAGCGACGACGAGCCCGCCTACAACGAAATCCAGGCCGCCGCCACCTCGCTGCGCGACCATCTCGGCACCCAGCTGGCCATGATGCCGCTGTCCGAGCGCGACCGCAGCCTGGTGCGGCTGCTGATCGAGGCGCTCGACGACGACGGCTACCTGGCGCAAAGCCTGGAGGAGCTGGCGGAGATGCTGCCGCCGGAACTGGAGGTCGACCCCGACGAACTGCAGATCGCGCTCAAGCACCTGCAGAACTTCGACCCGCCCGGCATCGGCGCCCGCGGCGTCTCGGAATGCCTGGCCCTGCAACTGGCCAACCAGGCGGCGTCGAAAACGCGCGACCTGGCGCTGAAAATCGTGCGCAACCACCTCGACCAGCTCGCCGCGCGCGACTACGTGCGGCTGCGCAAGGCGGTGGCCTGCAGCGAGGACGAGCTGCGCGAGGCGCAGGCGCTGATCCGCTCGCTCAATCCGCGCCCCGGCGCGCAGTACGCCCCCGCCGACACGCGCTACGTCATCGCCGACGTCACCGTGCGCAAGGTGCGCGGGCAGTGGACCGCCTCGCTCAACGCCGAGGCGATGCCGCGGCTGCGCATCAACCGCCTCTACGCCGACATCCTGCAGGGGCAGCGCGGTTCGGGCCTCGCCAGCCAGCTGCAGGAAGCCAAGTGGCTGATCAAGAACGTGCAGCAGCGCTTCGAGACGATCCTGCGCGTCTCGCAGGCCATCGTCGACCGCCAGCGCCAGTTCTTCGAGCACGGCGAGGTGGCGATGCGGCCGCTCACGCTGCGCGAAATCGCCGACCAGCTCGGCCTGCACGAATCGACCATCTCGCGCGTGACGACGCAGAAGTACATGGCCTCGCCGAGCGGGGTATACGAACTGAAGTACTTCTTCGGCAGCCACGTCGCCACCGAGGCCGGCGGCGCGGCCTCCTCGACCGCCATCCGGGCGCTGATCAAGCAGATGGTCGGCGCCGAGGACGCGAAGAAGCCCCTCTCCGACGCCCAGCTCGCCGAGATCCTCGGCCAGCAGGGCATCGTGGTGGCGCGGCGCACCGTCGCCAAGTACCGCGAGGCGCTCGGCATCCCGCCCGTCAACCTGAGGAAGTCGATTTAAGGGCCGATAACCGTTTTACCCCGGGCCGGCGCGGCTGCGCGCCGGCCTCCATTCGCCAAGGAGTCATCATGAATCTCAACATCACCGGGCATCACCTCGAAGTCACGCCGGCCATCCGCGACTACGTCACCAGCAAGCTGGACCGCGTCGTTCGCCATTTCGACCACGTCACGGCGGTGCACGTCATCCTGTCGGTGGAAAAGCTGCGGCAGAAGGCCGAGGTGACGGTGCATGTGCGCGGCAAGGACATCTTCGTCGAAGCGCAGGACGAAAACCTCTATGCCAGCATCGACGCCCTGGCTGACAAGCTCGACCGTCAGGTGCTCAAGCACAAGGAGAAGAAGTCCGAGCACGCCCGCGAGGCCCTCAAGCACCAGGCCACGGAATAGTCTCCCCGGGGCTTTCCCGGTATAATCCGCCCCGCTCGAACCCGGAAAGCCCCGAACGACAGCCTTCCCTGCAGCCTTCGTCCGCAGCGCCGATATCCCAGCCCCTTTTCCGTGGCCCGCAACAGCATGAACCTGATCGCCAAGCTCCTCGCCCCCGCCAACATCCAGCTCGACCTCGAGGCCAGCAGCAAGAAACGCGTCTTCGAGCAGGCCGGCCTGCTGTTCGAGAACAACCAGGGCATCGGCCGCAGCACGGTGTTCGACAGCCTTTTCGCAAGGGAAAAGCTCGGCTCGACCGGGCTCGGCCAGGGCGTGGCCATTCCGCACGGCCGCATCAAGGGCCTCAAGGAAGCCGTCGGCGCCTTCCTGCGGCTGACCGCGCCGGTGCAGTTCGATGCGCCGGACGGCAAGCCGGTGAACCTGCTCTTCGTGCTGCTGGTGCCGGAGCAGGCGACCGAGCAGCACCTGCAGATCCTCTCCGAGCTGGCCCAGATGTTCTCCGACCGCGCCTTCCGCGAGCAGCTGGCCGCCGCGCCGGACGCCGCGGCCATCCATGCCCTGTACTCCGGCTGGGAACCCCATGCTGCAGGCGAGCGTCGCGCAGCTGTTTGAGTACCACCGGGAACGCCTGCAACTGCTCTGGGCGGGCGGCAACCTCGATGCGCCCATCGCTGTCAAGCAGCAGTACGCCTCGCCGGCCGACCTGGTCGGCCACCTCAACCTGATCCATCCCGACCGCATCCAGGTCATCGGCGCGCCCGAGGTCAACTGGGCCGCCCAGCAGCATCCGGTCCGCGTCTCCCGCCACATGGAGGAGATCATCGCCGCCCGCCCGCCCGCCGTCATCGTCGCCGACGGCTGCCCGATCAACGGGCCGGTGCAGCAAACCTGCGAACGATCGGACACGGCGCTCTTCTCCACGCCGCAATCGGCCGCCACCGTCATCGACATGCTGCGCATCTGGCTGTCGCGCCAGCTGGCGGAAACGGCGGAAATGCACGCCGTCATGATGGACGTGCTGGGCATGGGGGTGCTCATCACCGGCGACTCCGGCGCCGGCAAGAGCGAACTGGCGCTGGAGCTCATCTCGCGCGGCCACGGCCTGGTCGCCGACGACATCGTCGAGATCGCCCGCGTCGCGCCCCACTCCCTCGAGGCGCGCTGCCCGCCGATGCTCAAGGATTTCCTCGAGGTGCGCGGCCTCGGCGTGCTCAACATCCGCACCATCTTCGGCGAGACCGCCTGCCGGCGCAAGATGCGGCTGAAGCTGATCGTCAACCTGCTGCGCCCGCACAAGGGCGCGGCGGAGATGGACCGCCTGCCGCTCGGCGCCGAGACGCAGGACATCCTCGGCGTGCCGGTGCGCAAGGTCAACATCCCCGTGGCGGCCGGCCGCAACCTGGCAGTGCTGCTGGAGGCCGCCGTGCGCTCGACCATCCTGCTGCTGCGCGGCATCGACAGCACCCAGGAGTTCGTCGAGCGGCACAAACAGGCCCTCGAAGATGACAATGTCAACTAATCGACGGATCGGGCGTTCTCTCCCTGCGGCCCGGCCCGCGGCCATCGGCCGCGGCGGCGGCCGCGACCCGTTCAACGAAAAGGAGAGGAAACCATGAAGAAACTGATCCTGGCTGCCGCCACCCTGATGCTGACCGCCAACTTCGCCCTCGCGCAGACGCCCGCACCCGCCGGCGGCAAGAAGGCCCCGTCCGAGAAGCAGCTCCGCCAGCAGGAGAGAATGAAGAACTGCAACAAGGAAGCGAAGGGCAAGCAGCTCAAGGGCGATGCGCGCAAGCAGTTCATGAGCGAATGCCTCAAGGCCGACAGGCCCGCCAGAGCCGCGACGCCGGCCGCGCCCGCCAAGCCGGCCACGCCCGCGACGCCGGCGAAAAAGCAGTAACGCCTCCCTGCCCCGCCCCCGCCCGGCCGCCTGGCGCGGTTGTGCGGGGGCCTGTTTTTTGCCACAATCATTCCCCCAGCATTTCGCCGAGGCCGCCATGTTCAAGCCGAATGCCGCAGTGCGCCTCTTCGCCGTCCTGGCGGGACTGACTTTCTGCGGCGGCCAGGCCTGGGCCTTCAAGTTCTCCGAGGAAGAGGCGAAATCGAAGGGCGAGGACCAGGCCCGCGCCCAGCGCATCGGCCAGCTGGTGTCGGCGCCCTGCAAGAAGCAGCTGAAGAACAGGAAGATCATGCTGGTGATCGCCGAACGCACCTCGAGCGGCTACAACACCGTGCAAAGCCGCTACGGCCCGCATTTCCAGGCCATCAACCAGCGCCTGCGCGCCCTCGGCCTGAAGACCTACACGCAGGAGGAAATCCGCGCCCGGATCGCCCAGGCCGAGATCGAGGCGCATTTCCGCAACGACCCGGACGCCGCCATTGCCGCCTCGAAGAAGCTCGGCGCGAACTTCATCCTGCGCGGCCTGATCACCACCCAGACCGGCATCAACCCGGTGCTGAAGATCAACGAGGTCGCCGTGCACATGGGCTTCACCCTGGTGTCCGCCGGCGGCAGGACGATTTCCAGCGTCGCGGCCAAGGCCGACTCCTATTCCGGCACCGATACGCTCGGCATGGCGCTCACGCTGGTGAACGAAGAGGCCGACGAGGTCGTCGCCAGGCTCTACAATGACTACTGTCGCAACGCTGCCGGATAATAAACGGGAACCGATATGAACACAACGCTCCGCATCCTCGGGCTATCGCTGTATGCCCTGGCCGCCCCGGCCCTCGCCCAGCCCACCTTCGAGAGTCCCTCGCCGACACAGGGCGGCGACACGTCGCAAAAGGCCAACGAGATGGCCGACAAGGGCCTGTACAAGCCGGTCGAATACGCCAACGCCGCCAAGCCGGGCCCGATGATCATCGTCATCCCGGGCGAGGTGAAGAGCAACAACGCCAACTTCGCCCAGAAGTTCGGCCCCAACAACATCGCCGACTTCGCCGAGCTCGAGCTCGGCAAGGCCAACTTCAAGGTGCTGGAACGCAGCAACCTCGGGCCGCTGCTGCAGGAATTCCAGCTCGCCTACAACCTGGGCGATCCCGACACGGCGCGCAAGTACCTGAAGAAGGGCAAGCTGAAATCCACCAAATGGGTCATGAAGTTCGACGTCCTCAAGGCCGAGCAGGTGGCCCAGGCGCAGGAGGGCTTCAGCGGCCGGCCGATCGGCGCGCTGATCGGCATCTTCGGCGGCGGCCGCGGCGCCGCGGCCGGCGACGTGGTGGTCAGTTCCGTCGACACGCGGGAATCCACCGGCGTCTGGATCATCGGCATGCGCTGGAAAATCATCGACGCCAACACCACCGAGCAGGTCGCCACCGGCTACACGGAAGAGAAGATGGAGCTGGGCGCCAAGTCATCCTCCGTGCTGGGCTTCTCAAGTGGCGAGGCCGGCGGCCTCACCCTCGACGGCATGGTGCAGCGCCTGGTGCAGAAGAACGTCTGGGAAATCGACTCGAAACACAAGTGACGGCCGCCATCCCCGCAGAAGCGGGGATCCACGCCCCGGATTCCGGCGCGGCGCCGCGCGCCGTCCGGAATGACGCGATCGGAGACTCGGCATGACTGAACCGAAGAAGCTCGGCAAGTACGAGATCCGCGGCGAGCTCGGCCAGGGCGCCATGGGCATCGTCTATGACGGCTTCGACCCGATGATCGGCCGCCGCGTGGCGCTGAAGACGGTGCGCCGCGACCAGCTCGACCGCGCCGAGGTCGAGGAGATCCTCGCCCGCTTCCGGCGCGAGGCGCAGGCCGCAGGCCGCCTCAACCATCCCAACATCGTGCAGATCTACGAATACGGCGAGGAGCCCGGCCCCGCCGGCGAAGCCGGCGGCGGCACCGCCTTCATCGCCATGGAGTTCGTCGAGGGGCGCGAGCTGAAGGACTATTTCGACGCCGACGAACGCTTCCCGATGGCCGAGATCGTGCGCATCATGGGCCAGCTGCTGGAAGCGCTCGACTACTCCCACAAGAACGGCGTCGTGCACCGCGACATCAAGCCGGCCAACATCATCCTGCTCGAGGACGGCACGGTGAAGGTGGCCGACTTCGGCATCGCCCGCGTCGAGTCCTCCAACCTGACCCAGGCCGGCTCGGTGCTCGGCACGCCCAGCTACATGTCGCCCGAGCAGTTCATGGGGCAGACCGTCGACGGCCGCTCGGACCTCTTCTCGGCCGGCGTCATCCTCTACCAGTTCCTCACCGGCGAGAAGCCGTTCACCGGGGCGCTTACCACCATCATGCACAAGGTGCTGAAGGAGGAGCCGCCAGCGCCCTCGGCGCTCAACGTGCAGGTGCCGCGCCCCTTCGACGCGCTGATCCGCAAGGCGCTGGCCAAGCGCCCGGACGAGCGCTTCCAGAACGGCCGCGAGTTCGCCATCGCCCTTAAGATGGCGGCGGCCGGCCAGGCCCTGCCGGGCGACGCCGATGCCACGCTGGTCAACGACGCTGAAGCGACGCTGGTCGAAGCAGCCGGCCAGGCCGCCGCCACGGCAAGGCCGTCCGCGCCGCCGCCCGCCCCACCCGCACCGCCCGCGCAGGCGCAGCCGAAGCAATCCTCGCAGGGACTGGCCCTGGCCCTCGTCGGCGGCATCGCCGCGATCGGCCTGGCTGCCGCCGCCTACGTCTTCCTGGGCAAGGGAACGCCGCCCACGCCCACGCCGGCCCCGGCCGCCCTCGCCCCGCAGCAGCCGGCGGCGCCCGCCGCCCCGCCCGCGCGGGCAGCCGGCCATCCGGACACCATGACCATCAGCGCCCTCGGCCTGGCCGATCCGTCCGACCCGCGCTACCGGAACGACCAGGGCCTGCTCAACGCCGACCTGCGCGAGGACGCCCGGCGCCAGCTCGTCGAAAAGGCCATCGGCCTGTATGTCGAACAGGGCTCCCTCACCCGGCACTACGCCCTGCTGCGCGACAAGCTGCTTTCCCGCAGCGGCGAGTTCATCCAGGCCGTGCTCGAGGAGGCGCCGCCGCAACTGGGCAAGGACGGCCTCATGTCGCTCGCCACCCGCGCCACGGTGCGCGTGCGCGACGTGCAGAAATCGCTCAACCGGATGTCGCGCGAGGAGCGCGTCGAGTTCATCCGCAACAACGGCGACCCGAAACTGTCGGTGGCGATCACCGCCAGGAGTGCCGAAGCCGACCCTGCCGCCGCGCCGCAGCGCTCGCCGGTGGCGGAGAACATCCTCAAGGCGCGCATCCAGTCCTTCGGCTTCCGCCTCTGGAACGACGACATGGCCAGTGACGGCCGCGGCGGCGCCGATTTCGCCGTCACCGGCGAAGCCAGGTTCAGGAAGCTCTCGGCCAAACTCGCCGCCTCCGGCATCACGGTGGAGAAATTCGTCCTCTCCTCGTGGACGGTGAAGGCCACCGACAAGCAGAGCGGCGAGGAGATCTACTACAACACCCAGATCCCGGAGAAGACCAGCTGGGCGACCGAGGACGCGGCGCTGCGCGACATCGGCAAGCTGATCGGCGAGGAATTTTCCCGGGACTTCTTCCTCGCCCATTTCCGCTTCGGCGGCGAGAAAGTGCGGCTGAGGCTGCGCGGCCTGCCGGACCGGGACACCGCGCAGCGGGTGATGCATGAGCTCGACGGCCTGCGCAGCGTGCTGGCGGCCAGCCTGGCCCCGGGCGGCGGCGCGGAGACGGTGATCGACGTGATCCTGTCCGGCGGCCTGGCCAATCCGGCGGCGCTGGTCGAGGCCGGCATCCTCAAGCCGCTCAACCACAAGCTCGGCAAGCAATGCTTCAACGCCGGCGCCGGCGCGAACGACGGCGAGATCGCCGTGACGCTGGAGGAAGGCTGCCGCGACGCGGCCGTCCTCGCCCGCCTCGACACCCTGCCCCCGGCCGCCCTGATCGAGGCGCCGCAATCGCGGCGCGAGGCCGTGGTGAAAAACCCCGAGACACTGAAGAAGATCAGCATCTGAGGGCTTTTTCGCCGAATGCTACCGCTCCCTTCCCGCCTCGTGCCAGGCTTTCTGCACGGGTGAGAGCAGGTACTCGATCACGCTGCGGGTGCCGAGCAGGATCTCCGCTGTCGCCTGCATGCCGGCGGTGAGCGGCAGGCGTTCATTGTCCGCGCCGATCCGCATGGCCTTCAGCGCCACCAGGGCGCGGTAGGCCAGCGGCGCCTGCCGGGCGCCCCGCTCCGTTCCGCCATGCTGCTGCCCCTGCGTGTTGGCATCCGCGGCGTCGGCGCTGACATGCTCCACCGTGCCCTCGACCATGCCGTATTTCTGGAAGGGGAAGGCGGCCAGCTTCAGCTTCACCGGCTGGCCCTGGCGCACGAAGCCGATGTCCTGGTTCGACACCCACACCTCGGCGCGCAGGACGTCGTCCTGCGGCACCAGCGTCAGCAGCACCGTGCCCGGCTGCACCACCGTGCCGGCGGTGTGGGTGGCGATGTCCTTCACCACGCCGGCCTGCGAGGCCTTCAGTTCCAGCAGCCCCTGCCGGTGCGCCTGCTTGGCGCGCTCCTGCACCAGCCTGTCCAGATGCGCCCGGACCTCGTTGCGCTCGGCAAAGAGCTGGCGGCGGTGGTCGGCGGCGATCTGCGCCAGGCGCTTCTCCGACTGCGCGATGGACGCCTGGGCCGAGGCGATGACGTGTTCCTGGGTAGCCAGCTCCTGCTCCTTCTCGATGCGTTCGCGTTTCTTGTCGGAGGCCATCAGCGGGCCGGCGAAGCCGTCCTTCGACAGCTTCTCGAAGGCGGCGTCCTGGGCGCGGTAGTGCGGCAGCGTCTCGGCCAGCCGGGTCCTGACCTGCTGCGCCACCGCCATCTCGCGCCGTGCTTTCTCCACTTTTGCCTGCTCCTCCGCCAGCGCCGCTTCGAGCGCGGCGCGGTTGGCGCGGTACTGCGCCTCGACTTCGCGCGCCAGACCGGCAGGCGCCTCCGCCCCGGCCCTGAACCCGGCCTGGCCCAGTTCGGCATCGATGCGGGCGAGCGTCAGGGTCTTGCGGTAAAAGTCAGCCTCCAGGGTACGGCGATCTGCCTCGGAAATCAGCGCGTCCATGCGCATCAGCACCTGGCCTTCGGCCACCGCCTGGCCTTCCCGCACCAGGATCTCGCGGACGATGCCGGATTCGGCCGGCTGGACGATCTTGAGGAAGCTCTGCGGCACCAGCTTGCCCTCGGCCACGGCGACGATGTCGAGCCGGCCGAGCACCGACCAGAGCAGCAGCGCGACGAGCAGTGCGAAGAGGACCTGCAGCACGCGCCGCCCCAGCGGCGAGGGCGGCGACTCCTGCAGGCGGATCAGCGGCGGGGAGAAGTCCGTCGGGTCGGCCGGGGGCAGGGAGAGTTTGTCGAACAATCTCGTCATGGTCAGCCCAGCCTCGCGAAGCCTTCCTGCAGGGCGCGAAAGCTCTTCGGAGCAATGTCCGCCCCGGCCGCGAGCGATATCGGATCGGCCCCGCCGCCGCGCATCGGACTTTGCCAAGCGTGCGAAATCAGGGCCAGGCCGCGCAAATCGGCGCCATGGGCCGGCTCCAACCAGGAAGGCCGCTTGCCGTCGTCCAGCAATTGCGCCAACTCGCGCTCCATCTTCGCCCAACGGCGGAAGACATCGCCGTCGCCGCGAGCTTCCGTGTCGCGCCGGTCGTCGCCAAAGCCGCGACACAAACGCGCGACGATGTCCGCATCGAGGCAGGCGAACTTGCCTTGCCCGCCGCCGACACCCCAGGACTGAACCCAGTCCTCGTGTCCGGCATGCTCCGCTTCTCCGCCGCGACGACCGGGGTGTCCTGGCCCGGTGCCCGGACCGTCGTTCCAGTCATGGTGGTGTCCCGGCGGCGGCGGGTCCATGCCGTTGCCCACGCCGGCGTTGCCCTTGGGCAGAACCGTCTTGTTGCCAACGCTGATGCGGAAAACGTCGGAGGCGGTCGAGCCCTCGCCATGGCCGTCGCTCGCCACCACGCGCACGTCGAAAGTGCCTTGGCCGTGGGCGGGCGCCGTGCCGCTGAAGGCTTGCGTCGCGGCATCGAACGCGAGCCACGCGGGCAGCGGCTTGCCGTTGGCGAGCGTGGCGGTATAGCTCAAGGTGTCGTTGCGATCGCGGTCGGCGAAGCTGCCGGCGGGCAGTTGCCATGAGAAAGCCTTGCCCTTCGCCAGTTGCACGTTGGCCAGGGGCGTTGCGAGGACGGGTGCATCGTTCGTACCCTGTATTGTGACGTCGAGTTCGCCGGCACTTTGCGTCAACCCGTCTGTGGCGAGATAACTGAAGCGCTCCACCGCCTTCTCGCCCGCTCCCAGCCCTTGCACCTTGGGCGAACAATCGTCCAAAACGTAGGCATAGGCGCCATTGGGCAGCAGGGCAAGCCGGCCATACTCGCCACGGCGGATGCCCGGATCGGCCACCGAGAGCGGATCGCCTTCAGGGTCGCGATCGTTGGCGAGCACGTTGCCCCAGGCCAGCAGCTTGCGATCCTCGATCACATGGGCGGCATCCGGCGCTGTCACGGGAGGCAGATCGACATTGAGTGCCGCCTGCAGGCTCATCGAAGTGCCGTCACCGAAGTGCAGCGTCCACAGACCGGCCTGCTCCGCAGACCAGTCCCCGATGCGCAGCGAATCGTCCGGCCCATAGTCGATCACCAGATTGCCCTCCTCTTCGCGCAGGCGCAGATCGGCTCGCGCCACGCCCTCGCCGAAGGCGATGAGGCTCGCCTCGCTTCCCGCGGGGGATTCAATCAGGACGTCGTTGCCGTCGCCGCGGCTGAATGCGTACAGGTCGATCCCCGCGCCGCCGTCGAGCCGATCGTTCCCCGGCCCGCCCGTCAGCGCATCGTTGCCGGCGCCGCCGGAGATGCGGTCGACGGCCGAGGTGCCCGACAACGCATCGTCGGCCGCCGTGCCGGCGATGTCGAAGCCGCGGGCGAGCAGCGCCGGCCATTCGAGCTCACTGCCGTCGGCGAAGACGAAGCGCTCGATGCCGGCGCCGGCCGCCGCGTCCTGCGGATCGAAGTCCTCCAGATGCAGCGCGTCCCCCGCCGTACCCACGCGGATGAGCAGCGAGCCCAGGCCGAGGGAGAGCATGTCGGGCGTGATGCCGGGGCCGAACCGCAGGGTATCCTCGCCCGCCGCCGCGCGCGCCTCGACGATGCGGTCGATGCCGTCGCCGAGACCGAAACGGTAGGTGTCGGACCCCGCGCCGCCGGCGAGCCGGTCGGAGCCTGCGCCGCCGGCGAGCAAGTCGTCGCCGTCGCCGCCCGCCAGCACATCATCGCCGGCCGTGCCTTTGAGCAGCAGGCCCGGGGCTTGCAGCCTGTCCTCGAGCGAAGCCCCTTCCCAGACCGTGCCGTCGGCGAATTCGACGCGCTCGATGCGGCCCTCAGGAGACGAGAACCAGCCATCGAGCACCGCCACGTCATCGCTGCCGCGCAGCGCAAGATAAATGCTCCAGTCGTCGCGCATGACGACGATGTCCTCCGGCCCGATGCCAGCAGCGAAACGCAGCACGTCGACGCCCGCCTCCGGCCCGCTGTCGAAAATCACCTCCTCGCCGTCGCCGCGCCCGAACAGATAGACGTCGTCGCCCGCGCCGCCGTCCAGGTTGTCGTAGCCGGGGCCGCCGGCCAGCACATCGCTGCCCGCGCCGCCGAAGAGCTGGTCGTCGCCGCCGGCACCGGTCATGACGTCGTCGCCGGAAGTACCCCACAGCACGTCGTTGTCCTCGCTGCCGGCGCGGCGCGCCGCCAGGGCTTCCAGCGCGGCGCTGTCCCAGACCGTGCCGTCGGCGAACTCGACGCGGCCGATGCGGCCCTCCACCCGCTCGAACCATTCGGCAAGAACGACGGCATCCCCGTCATCGCCTACGGCCAGGCGCAGGCCTTCCCAGCCCATGCCGGCGCTGACTTCGGACGGCGCGATCCCGGCACCGAAGTGCAGTACGTCGACATCGGCGGCACCCTCCGCGCTGCCGATCGTATCAACCCCGTCGCCCGGCCCAAACCAGTACACATCGCTTCCCAAGCCGCCGATCAGCGTGTCGTTTCCCGCGCCGCCGGCGAGGAAGTCATCGCCCTCGAAGGCAGCGATGAAATCGTCGCCGCCCAGCCCGAAGATGCGCTCGGCCGCGTCGCTGCCGTTCAGCTGATCGGCCTCGTCCGTCCCGGCCAGGTCCCCGTCGCCGGGAAACGGCGGCGCCAGGGCGATCATCTGCGCCAGCGTCAACTCGCCGCCGTCGGCGAATTCGAAACGTTCGATGCCCATGCCGAGCGGATCCTCCACACGCGCCAGGCGGATGTCCGCCCCGCTGCCGTCGGGCAGCGTGATGCGCAGCCAAGTGCCCTCCCCTTCCCGCCGCCCCTCGACGCGCAAGTCCTGCGGCGTCACGCCCGGCCCGAAAGCCACCGTGTCCGCTTCGATCGCGCCGATGCGCCAGAGGCCTTCCAGCGTGCTGTAATCGTTGCCGGGAATGGGCGGAGCTTCACCGATGGGCGGAACATACTGAAGATCGCCGCTATCCAGCATGGACTGCAAGTCCAGCGCATTTGCGGTAATGAAATCGACAGTCTCCCGATAAGTATCGAAGGCCGGGCCCTCGCCCCACCATACGGCCCACTTCCCGCCGAAGCGCGACCTGAAACGCTCGTCCAGAGGCGAATCGTCATGGAACCTGCGATAGCTTTCTTCGTCGCTACCCCGATCGTCGATCCGATCCAGGTCTCCGCTCAAATGGATAATGTATCTGTCCGCGCCTTCGCCTCCATTCAAGGCATCCTGGCCACCCCCTCCCTCAAGGTAGTCATCCCCTTCGCCGCCGACAATGTAATCATTGCCCCGTCCTCCGATGAGGCTGTCGCTCTCATGCGTTCCATGGATCGAAAGATCGGTCGAAGCCACCGTTGACATCAATTCACGATGATCGAACGACTGGCCGTCCGCAAACTCGTAAGTCCGGACATTGCCGAGTTGGCCGTTGAGCATGCGCAGCGAATCGCCGCTGTTGGTGTCCGTCAACATGAAGTAAGTGCTGCCGTCCGCTCCGGTATCCTGCGACAGTGCCAACGCTCCAACGACTGCATTCGCGAACGTAAGCGATCGGGCGCCCCCGCTATCCGCAAGCGTATCGTTGCCGTCGACGACGTAGGCATCGTCGCCCGCGCCGCCCTCCAGATAGTCGGCTCCGGCCCCGCCCTCGATGAAGTCGTCGCCCGCCCCCCCGATCAGCGTGTCGTCGCCCGCGCCCCCCTCGATGCGGTCATTTCCCGCCCCGCCTTCCAGGTAGTCGCTACCGTCTCCTCCGAACAGACGGTCGTCACCCTCATCGCCGAAAAGCGCATCGTTTCCGTCTCCCCCATCCAGCCAGTCGTTGCCGCCATAACCCCGGAGCGAATCCGTACCCGCACCTCCGAACAGCCGGTCATCCCCCATCGTCGATGCCGGCGCATCCGCTGTATCGCCGTGCAGCGTATCGTTCCCGTTGCCACCATCCAGGAAGTCGTTGCCGCCCCCGCCGACAAGCAGGTCGTTCCCGCCGCCGCCCTCAAGGCGGTCGTGTCCGCTTACGGCCGCGGCATAGCGCGCATCTCCCCAGAGCTCGTCGTTGCCGTCGCCGCCGAGCAGATAGTCGTTCCCATCCTCGCCCTGGATGAAATCCTCGCCCGCCCCGCCGTCGATGAAATCGTCGCCCGGGTCCGGAACCGGGTTGCCCGCTGCATCCCTCCTGCCATTGCGCTCACCGGTCAGCTGATCGTTGCCGTCACCGCCGAAGATGAAGTCCGCCCCGCCATCGCCGGCCACCACGTCGTTGCCATTCTCCCCATAGAGGTAATCATTGCCCTGCAGGCCGTGAATCCGGTCGTTCCCCGCCCCGCCGAAAATGACGTCCGCGCCGCCGACCCGCGCTGCCGTATCGAGCGACTGGACATAGGAGTAGCGCGTATCGAAAGGATCATCGCCAACGGCAACGCTCCAGTCGTAGGTCCGAAAGGCCAGAAAGTTCTCGGGAATGTCCAGGCCGATGATGTTGGTTTGGCCGGTGCTGTTGGTGATGTAGTTGTCGTCGCCGTTGAGCACATCGTTGCCGGCGCCGCCGACGATGTAGTCCTCGCCGCCGCCGCCGAACACCACGTCGTCGGCATGCGTGCCGACGACAGTGTCCCGGCCGCGCCCGCCGCTCATCCAGTCGCCGCGCGCGCCCGTGCCGGCGGCCGTGCGCGAGGCTTCGATGAAGGCGGCGACATCGACGACGTCTCCGCCGAAGACCAGGTCGTTGCCGTTGCTCGCCATCAGCACGTCGCTGCCCTCGCCCCCCGCGATCACGTCGTTGCCCGCCCCGCCGACGACGAAGTCGTTCAGCAGTCCGCTCTCGACGCGCCAGTCCACTACGGGCCCGCCCACCATGCGGAAGACGTCCTCGCGCGGGACGATGTCGTCCCCGTAGATCGGGGCGAGCGTGTCCTCGAACAGGCTGTAGGCCAGCACCAGGCGCGTCGTCTCGTATACGACATAGGTGCTCGTCGCTTCGACCACCCGCCGCTCCGACTCGACGACGCGGGCGTTGAGCCATTCTTCCGGGATGTCCGCATGGGTGATGCCGATCTCTTCGCGCCCTTCGGCATCGCGCGTGCCGTAGCTGTAGCGCGATCCGTTGCGCAATGGCGGCTCGCCGCTGCGTTCGGGATACCTCCAGGTCGGCCGGTCGCCCAGACGCAATCCGGCCGTCTCCATGCCGGGCCGCTCGACCAGCCGAAGCCCCAGCCCGTCCCGCCCCATCTCGTCGTAGTTCTCGACGACGATTTCGGCGCCGTTTTCCAGGGTGAGGGTGAGCGGGGAATTGTGGGTCGCCGTGACCTGGGCGTCGCCGGCCCAGACGTAGCGCCCGTCCGCACCCCGGATGAAGGCGCCGGCGATGATCCTGCCCTGGCCGTCCTTGACCACGCCCAGGCCGTCCTCGTCGACGAGAGTGTCGCGCCCCTGGCCGACGATGTAGGTGTCGAAACCCTTGCCGCCTTCGAGCCGGTCGTCGCCGGCGCCGCCGATGAGGGTGTCGTCCTGGTCGCCGCCGTAGAGCCAGTCGTTGCCGGCGCCACCCTCCAGGTGGTCCCTGCCGCCGTGGCCGTAGAGAACGTCGTTGCCCCCGCCGCCGTAGAGGCGGTCGCTTTGACTGCCGCCCGAGAGCGTGCCGGCGTTGTCGCCATCGAAGATGAAGCGGCGCTTGTCGGCAGGGACGGCGCCCGAGCCGAGGTTGAGGGTGAGATTGCTGGCGTTATCGCGGAACCACTGGTCGGTCGCGCTGCCCTTGTTGTAGGCGGTGGTGGATGCGTCGGCGTCTTCCTGGGCGAGACGGTTCTTCCAGGCGAGGAAGGCGGCGCGGTCGGCGAGGTATTCGTCGGTGAGTTCGCCCTGGCCGGTGGCTTTGTCATAGAGCTTCAATTCACCGTTCGCATTGAAACGGCTGTAATCAAGTCCCAGGATGGCGAAGGGGTTGAGTTCCTTCAGGGCGTAGCGGTAGGCCAGCGCGTCGATGTCGCCATCCTTGGCCAGGCCGACGAGGCCGTCGGCGGATTTGTTGGCAAGGTTCTCAATTTTGGTTCTGCCATGGCTTGCTTTGAAGAGCGCATTGCCTTGCAACCCATAGAGCGCCCGGTAGAGGGCGTCACGGTTGGCATTTCCTGAAGGCAGTCGGGTCGAGTTGATGCCAAGTAGCTTCTCGAATACGTCTACGATCCGTTCGAGACTGGCCGAGGTGCCAACAGCCGCTGTCTGTAGGATCGGTTTGAATGTAGTCGTGCTCAGGTTCGGGTCGAGCTTGGCCAGCGTGGCGTAGACGGCCAGAGCGTCGGTGAGAATTTGCTGGGAATGATTGAGCGCACCGGGGCGGTCCCCAAGAGGTTCATTGCCTTGCCACTGATTTTCAATGGAGATGTCGATGGCGGTGCCGGGCCGGCTGTGCAGGCCGGCGATTCCGCTCCAGGGAACCAGCCCTACGTTGGCCTCGTCGGCGATGACGTTGGTGGTGTTGGCTCCATTCGGAATGGCGCCACCCAGCAGGGCGAAGAAGGTGTGGTTGTCGGTGTCGTCAAGGAATCCGGGGGCGTTGAAGACGGTGATCTGGTTGCTTGCGCTCGGGAAGATCGAACCGAAAGCCATTGCCAAATGTCCGCCCAGGCTGTGGCCGGTGAGGTCGAGCTTCCAGTCGGCATCGGCGGCAAGAGCGTCCTTAAGCGATCCATTGGCGGTGCCGGTATACCATTCGAGCCACAGTCCTGCGTGCGCAATCCAGGTCGAGTGTGATAAATCCGCCGGCGTTGCAACAAGCCGATATTGGGTCACCGTCGTGGCGGCTGGGTTGCTCACGCGTTGCCACCAGTTCCACATGGCGACGATCTGGTCATAGCCTGCGCCCGCGGTTCCGATGTTTGCATCGGTGGGCAGAATGTCGTTGGGCGATCCTATCAACTCCGCCGTGCCACGGATCGCCAGCGTGAGATTGTTCGCCGAATCCTTGAATACCGTCGCGGAGAAACTCGTGCCCAAGCCGCCTTCGGCTACCGTGTCGTTGAATTGAGTGACAACAACCGGATATCGGCGGGCAAATTCTTCGGCTTGCTTGGCGGAAAAGCCGGCTGCCTCAAGTCTTGCGCTCTGATCCGTCGACGGCCCTTGGAGGAGCCTTGCATAGGCGGCAAGCGCAAGCTCCGCATCGCTGAATAGCCTTGTGAAGTCAGTCATTTCTTTTCCTCCTTGATGCTAATAGTTGTTCTGAATTCGGTAAGTGCAGCATTAGCATCGCTACAACTCATTGCTGACGGGTGCGCAAAGGTTGGAAAATCGCCCCCAACGCGCGAATAGCTGACCATCTCAGCCAAGACCTTCCTATCTCGTGCACGCACTGCAGTAGATCTAGAGCGGAATACACTCGGTGCCCCTGTTCGCAGGTAGACAGACTCATAGTCAATGTAGTAGCCATTGTTTGACAGCCGCTCTGGTCGCGGGGGAATTACAAGCTCGCCCCCAATCAGCAAGCCATTCTCCTGAGCTTCCTGTCGAGTTATGAGTTCATGCTCATGTATACGAGTGCCCCCGTCCTTCTCACACATCTGCTGGACCCGATAATCCCAGTACGCCTTCCTGCCTTCGAAGAAACCGACCGCAAGCAGAAGTAGGGCCAGGAGCGCTGCAGGGACAAGAAGCATCGCCCTTATTAGAGTGATGCCGCGCATCGCCGAGGGTCGAGTGACCGGTTTCAGTCGTTGTGTTCTGACCTCTTTGCCGGTTTTCATGGTGCAATCCTCCTTGAGCCTTCGTTGGGAACGTGTTTGCCGCCGTACCACGGGGACTGACTTTTCCAAGCACTGTCAAAAATAAGGTCGTCGTCCGCCCCGCCCTGCAGCGCGTCGTTGCCCGCCCCGCCGTACAGTTCGTCGTTGCCGGCGCTCGCCAGCAGCACATCGTCGCCGTCCTCCCCGTACTGACTTTGCGCGCCCGCGCTGTCGACGATGCGGTCATTGCCCGCCCCGCCGTAGCCGAGGGTGTGGGCGTGGGCAAGCACGATGTAGTCGGCGCCGCCCAGGCCGAAGACCTTCTGCGCTGCGGCCGTGGCAACCAGGGTGGCGTCATGCGCCATGGCGATATCGAGCTTGTCGTTGTCCGCCTCCTGCGTGCCGACGATGTCGGTGTAGGTGCGCGGCGGCGCCCCGCCGCCCAGCAGGATGCCCAGGTCGCCGGAGCGGAAGTTGTGGATCACGGCCACTGCCTCGGGGCGGCCTTCCCGCCACAGCCACAGGGTGCCGGGCAGGTTGTTCTGCACGGAGCCGCTGTAGGTGGCGAGATACACGCCGTCGGCCGCTTCCAGGCGGAAGCCCTTCTGCTCGGGGTCGAGCGCGGTGAAGGTACCCGTCACCGCAGTGGCGCCGAAGCGCACTTCGCCCAGTTGCCGCCCCTCGGGGCCTTCCGCGACATCATCGATGGTGTCGCTGCCGCCGCCGGCGCCCACCTGGTAGATGTCGTGGCCCGTGCCGCCGATCAGGATGTCGTGGCCGGCGCCGCCTTCGAGGTAGTCGTTGCCGCCTTGGCCGTGCAGGATGTCATTGCCGCCGGCACCATAAAGATGGTCGGCGAAATTACCGCAGCTTAGCGTTTCGGTACTGCCGTCGCTTTGATCCTTCCCGAATACGATGCGCCGCGGATCGAGCGTGGCCTGGCCGTCACGCAGCTTGAGACTGCTGGTCTTGTCCGTATAAATGACAGTGTCGCTGCCAGTGGGGTTCACGATGAGCGTGCCGCCAACGGCACTATCGTTGCTG
Organism: Rhodocyclaceae bacterium; assembly: GCA_041396245.1. GTDB lineage: Bacteria > Pseudomonadota > Gammaproteobacteria > Burkholderiales > Rhodocyclaceae > Desulfobacillus. The sequence goes on from JAWKYW010000004.1 coordinate 25,158, forward strand.
CGCGCGGCGTTGACTGTGACTAAAAGGGCCGCCCGATCGGCAAGGTATTCCGCAGTAAGTTGGCCCTGCCCGGTTGCCGGATCGTGGAGGTCGAGCCGGCCGCCGGTATTGTGCTGGGCGTACAAAGCGTCCGGTGCATCGATCAGGAAAGGGTTGAGTTCCTTGAGGGCGTAGCGCACAGACAAGGGCGATAGATAAAGGCCACCGCTCACGTCGGCCTGAACCAGTGTGGCGGCGTCGAGCGCCGTCAGAGGTACGATGGCAGCCTGCAGAGCTTGGTAGCCGCCGTGCTCGCGCAGACCGTAAATAGCCTGATACAAGGCGTCGCGGTTGGCGTTGCCCGAGGCAAGCTGGCTGGCGTTGATGCCGAGCACGCCCTCAAGCGCATCGATGATGCGTTCGAGGCCGTCCGAAGTGCCTATCGCGGCGGCAGCCAGAATCGTTTTATACGCAGTCGTGCTCAATGTCGAATCGATCCTGGCCAGCACGGCGTAGACAGCCAGGGCGTCGGTGAGGGTTTGCTGGGAGTGATTGAGCGCACCGGGGCGGTCCCCAAGAGGTTCATTGCCTTGCCACTGATTTTCAATGGAGATGTCGATGGCGGTGCCGGGCCGGCTGTGCAGGCCGGCGATTCCGCTCCAGGGAACCAGCCCTACGTTGGCCTCGTCGGCGATGACGTTGGTGGTGTTGGCTCCATTCGGAATGGCGCCACCCAGCAGGGCGAAGAAGGTGTGGTTGTCGGTGTCGTCAAGGAATCCGGGGGCGTTGAAGACGGTGATCTGGTTGCTTGCGCTCGGGAAGATCGAACCGAAAGCCATTGCCAGGTGACCGCCCAGGCTGTGGCCGGTGAGGTCGAGCTTCCGGTCGGCATCGGCGGCAAGGGCGCCTTGCAGCGATCCATTTGCAGTGCCGGTATACCATTCGAGCCACAGTCCTGTGTTCCCGGCCCCGGCGTGCGATAGCCAGGTGGCGTGGCTCAGATCGGCAGGAGTGGCGACGAGTCGGTATTGCGTCACCGGCGCATCGGCCGGATTGCTCACGCGCTGCCACCAGTTCCACATGGCTACGATTTGATCGTAGCCAACGCCCGACGTCGCTATCGTTGCGTCGGTCGGAAACAGATCGCTCGGCGATGAAAACAGCTCAGCCGTGCCGCGAATCGCCAGCGTGAGATTGCCCGACGCATCCTTGAATACCGTCGCGGAAAAACTCGTGCCCAGGCCGCCTTCGGCTACGGTGTCGTTGAATTGGGTGACAACAACCGGATATTTACGGGCGAACTCTTCAGCTTGTTTGGCTGAGAAGCCGGCTGCCACAAGAGCTTCACGGCGAACCAAATCATTCGTTACACCAGGCGTCAGATTTGCATATGCCGCCAAAGCGAGTTCTGATTGATCATAAATCTGCGGAATTGTGCTCATTTCGCATTCTCCTCAATAAGAAATATTTTTTTGCTAACTGAACCCATGCCCTGATCGCAGCTAAACGAACTTGGGTGGGCAAAGGTGGGGAAGTCGCCACCTCTTCTGCTGTAATTAATGTATCGAGCGATTATCTTGTCATTTGCGACAGCGCGAACAGTCGCCTCAGTACGCCATACGGAAGGATTGCCCTCGCGGATCACTCGACGATCTGTATCCGACACATACTCTGCCTTTGTAGGCGCACTTCTTCGCTCTGGAATTGGAATCTCACCTTGCTCACCACCCAAGCGACGATAATCATCCGCGTTCAAGTGGATTTGCTGTACAACAAAAACACCCCCATCCTTCTCACACATCTCCCGAATCCGATAATCCCAATACGCCTTCCTGCCCTCGAAGAATCCGATAGCCAGCAGAAGCAAGACCACAAACGCTACGGGTATAAGCAACAGCTTCTTGACCAGGCTTGCGCCTCGCATTCCGGCACGCAATCGGCTTGTGCATCGCTTAAGGGATGTATGTTGTTGACTGGTCTTCATGCCGCCCTCCTCCATTCACAATCGTTGGCCGCAGCGCATACGCCGTATTCCGGAGACTGACTTTCTCGCGCAGGCTCATCGGTGTGGGCTGCTGCGCCCTTTTCCCTGTCGCTACTGTCCGCAGTCGCACTCAACGCCGGGTCGAGCTTGGCCAGCGTGGCGTAGACGGCCAGGGCGTCGGTGAGGATTTGCTGGGAATGGTTGAGCGCGCCCGGCCGGTCGAGAATCGGTTCGTCTCCTCGCCATTGGTTTTCAATGGAGATGTCGATGGCGCTGCCGGGCCGGCTGTGCTTGCCGGCGATTCCACTCCAGGGTACCAGCCCCACGTTGGCCTCGTCGGCGATGACGTTGAGGGTGTTGGCCCCGGCGGGAATGGCGCCACCCAGCAGGCCGAAGAAGGTGCGGTTGTCGGCGTCGTCCAGAAAGCCCGGGGCGTTGAAGACGGTGACTTGGCCGGCCGCGCTGGGAAATATCGAACCGAAGGCCATCGCCAGGTGGCCGCCCAGGCTGTGGCCGGTGAGGTCGAGCTTCCGATCCGCATCGGCGGCAAGGGCGCCTTGCAGCGATCCATTGGCGGTGCCGGTATACCATTCGAGCCACAATCCTGTGTTCCCGGCCCCAGCGTGCGATAGCCAGGTGGCGTGGCTCAGATCGGCAGGGGTGGCGACGAGTCGGTATTGCGTCACCGGCGCATCGGCCGGATTGCTCGCCCGCTGCCACCAGTTCCACATGGCCACCACTTGATCGTAGCCAACGCCCGATGTTCCGATGGTTGCGTCGGTCGGTACAAAATCTCCTGCCTCTAAAGTTCCGCGGATCGCCAGCGTGAGATTGCCCGCCGAATCCTTGAATACCGTCGCGGAAAAACTCGTGTCCAGCCCGCCTTCGGCTTCGGTGTCGTTGAATTGGGTTACTACGGTGTAGCGACTAGCGAAATTCGCTGCCTGTGCTGTAGACAATCCTTTTCCGTCCTGTCGGAGTTCCGTCTGTTGCGATACCAACGAACCACTGATGAGATTGCTATAGGACGCCAGAGCCAACTCTGCTTGCATGAAAATATTCTCAATCATGATGACCTCTCTGGATGGATTTACTGTCGAATGAATGTGGCATTCAGCGGTTCTGACCGATTCTTGGGATCAGGGCAGGAAAACGACGAGGGATGAGCGAATGTTGGGAAATCGCCACCAGATCGGCTATACACGATCATGGTCGCGAGAATCCTACGGTCACTTGCTCTTATTACGTTAAAGGTATGCTTACCGACAGCTAAGTATCCAGACACAATCGGTTCGTCGATGATTTCGTAATAATACAAATCCGTTGGCTTTGCTTCGAAGTGAAGCGGCTTGTCGGGAACTGATGGTTTCGCTGGAATTCTGATAATTCCGTCTTTATCGAGATATGCAGGCGGAATCTGAACACGCTCGAATACCTTGGTGCCCCCATCCTTCTCACACATCCCTCGCACCCGATAATCCCAATACGCCTTCCTGCCCTCGAAGAAGCCGATGGCGAGCAGGAGCAGAACAACGAACGTTGCAGGTATCAGCAACAGCTTCTTGACCAGACTTGCGCCTCGCATTCCGGCACGCAAGCGGCTTGTGCATCGCCTAAGGGATGTATGTTGTTGACTGGTCTTCATGCCGCCCTCCTCCATTCACAATCGTTAGCCGCTTTCTGCCCGCCGTCTCCGGGAAATTGACTTTTATCGCCGTCCTGCGGAGACTGACTTTTACCGAAGCGCCTGTTCCTTGTCTTGCTGCCTTCGACCACGACACCGATGCTTGCGCTGCCCACTTGGTGATCCGCCCCCGCGCCGCCATAGATCGTGTCGTTGCCGGCCCCGCCGACAATTTAGTCCTCGCCGCCGCCGCTCGATGGGTCGGCGAGCACCAGGTAGCTCGCCCCCTCGCCGGCGGCCAGCGTGACGGTCAGGTTCGCGGCGCTGGCGACCCGCTCGAAGCGCACGGTGTCGCCGCCTTCGAGGTCGTGGATCGTGTCGGACGTGCCGCACATGGAGACTGTGTTGTTATTGCGGATCGGATCGAAGCCGGATGCTTCATGCAATGGGTACATTCCGCCCCAGATTCTTGCTCCGGCTTGATTGATGCATATCTTGTATGTATTATTTCCGCATGAGCTTCGAATTCGACCCGAAGAAGGCCACCGCGAATGTGCGCAAACATGGCGTTTCGTTCGCCGAGGCCGAACCGGTGCTGTACGACCCCCGCGCGCTGACGCGGGAAGACAACGGTGCGGCTGGAGAGATGCGCTACCAGACCGTAGGAGTTGGCGCGCTGGGTCGGGTCTTGATGGTCTGCTGGACTGAGCGCGGATCGTCCGTCCGCGTGATTTCGGCGAGATTGGCAACTGCACGCGAAAGGAAATGCTATGAAAGCTAATTACGACATGACCAAAGCCAAGCGCGGCGCTGTGCTCTCTTCTGCTGGCAAGACGCGTATCACGATCTACCTTGACGATGCGATTCTGGAGGCCTTTCGCCAGCGCGCGGAGAAGGAAGGCAAAGGCTACCAAACGCTGATCAATGAAGTTCTGAGCGCATCGCTCGGGCAGAACAACGCCCCCGTGACTATCGGCGCCTTGCGCAAGGTGTTGCGCGAGGAATTGAAGCACGCGGCCTGATGGCGCCTTGTCCATGAAACTCATTCTTTCTCCGTCTCTCTCTCGGGAGCCTGCGCCGACTGCGCTCCCCCCGCCTTCGGCCCAAAGCTAAACACCTCATCCACCTGCAGCCCCTTCGGGATCTGGTGGGTGATGAAGAGCATCGTCACATTGCCTTTCAGGCGGTTGATGGTCTGGGCGAAGTGTTCGGCGGTCTGCTGGTCGAGGCTGGAGACGGCCTCGTCGAAGATGAGGATCTTCGGGCGCTTGAGCAGCGCCCTTGCGATGGCCAGGCGCTGGCGCTGGCCGCCGGAGAGGCCGACGCCGTGTTCGCCGATTTCGGTCTGGTAGCCCTGCGGCAGTTGTTCGATGACGTCGTGGATCTCGGCGAGCTTGCAGGCTTTGATGACATCCTCGAAGCCGGCCTGCGGGTGGGCCATGACGAGATTGTCGTAGACCGTGCCGGCGAAGAGCACGGTCTCCTGCGGCACGACGCCGTAGGTCTGGCGCAGCTCGTTGGCGGCGAGGTGGCGGATGTCCCGTCCGTCGAGCAGGATCTGTCCGTCCGTGGGCAGGTAGAAGCCCTGCAGAAGTTTCGCCAGCGTGCTCTTGCCGCAGCCGGAGGGGCCCATCAGCACGTTGAGGCGGCCGGGCTTGAGCGTGAGGTTGAGGTTGCGGTAAAGATAGGGATGGTGGTTGGAATAGCGAAAGCTCACCTGCCTGAGGTCGATGCGGCCAGCGCCGCCGGCTTCCCGCTGGGGAACGAGGGCGTGCGGCTCGGCCGGGGCGTCCATCAGGTCGCCGAGGCGCTTGACCGCGATATTGGCCTGCTGGAATTCCTGCCAGAGGCCGACCAGGCGCAGCATGGGCTGGCTCATGCGGCTGGCGAACATCTGGAAGGCGACGAGCATGCCGACCGTGAAGCCGTCGTTCTGCATCACCAGCAAGGCGCCTGCGACGAGGATGGAGAGCGTCATGGCCTGCTCCAGGCCATTCGACAGCACGTTGTAGGTGTTGGAGACCTGCCGCGTGGAGAAGCCGGCGGCGAGGTAGTCGGCCAGATAGCCGCCGTACTTCTTCTCGAGATGCGGTTCCATCTGCAGCGACTTGACGGTGGCGATGCCGGAGACGTATTCGGTGAGGAAGCTCTGGTTCCTGGCGCCGAGGAGGAACTGGCGGTTGAGCTTGTCGCGGAAGACGGGGGCGACCAGGAAGCTGATGAGGCCGATGGCGCCGAGCAGCGCCACGGCGATGAGCGAGAGCTGCCAGGAGTACCAGAACATCACCGCCAGGAAGATGAGCAGGAAGGGGAAGTCGAGGATGAGGCTGACGGCGGCGCCCGAGACAAACTCTCGAATGGTCTCGACGCCGTGCAGGCGGGCGACCAGCACGCCGGTCGTGCGGTGCTCGAAGAAGGGCAGCGGCAGGCGCAAGAGGTGCCTGAAGACCTGGCTGCCGAGCACGGCGTCGATGCGGTTGCCGGTGTGCAGCACCAGGTACTGCCGCAGCCAGCTCATGGCGCTGGTGAACAGCATGAACAGGATCAGGGCGACGCCGATGACCACCAGCGTGGACTGCGTCTGGTGCACCACCACCTTGTCGATGATGACCTGGGTGAAGACCGGGGTGGCGAGGCCGACCGTCTGGATGGAGAGCGAGGCGAGCAGGACGTCGCGCCAGATGCGTTTGTGCCGGAGGAGTTCGGGTATGAACCAGCGAAAGCCGAACGGCCGGGGGGCGGCGCCTTCGCCCGCGCCCTCCGCGGTCGTGGCGCTTGCCGCCGGGGCGGGGGGCGCGATGAGGATCAGATCGGCTTCGAAGTAGAGGTCGAACTCGGCGAGCGGCAGGGTTTCGGGCTGCTCGCAGCCGACGCGAAAGTAGAGCAGGTGGTTGGCGTCGGCACGCAGGAGGAGTGCGGGTTTCAGCGCGTCGGATTCGGGCGGCTCGTCGGCCTCGCCTTCGCGCACGACATGCAGTTGCGTCGGCACGCCGGGCGCGGGCGGCGTCTCCGCATGCGGCGCTGCGCGCAGGAAGGCGATGCAGGGCAAAGCCAGCCCCGGCAGGACGGCGGCAGTAATGCGACGTTCGCCGGTCTTGAAGCCCAGGGCACGGGCGGCTTCATGCAGGGTGACGATGGAGTGCTGCGGGGGAAATTCCTGGGCGACAAGGGCGGCGTCGAAAGGCAACCGGCCGATCCGGCAGAGGCTGCCCAGCAGCCAAAGCAGGTCCTCCCCCTCGAGGCGTCCCTCCATCGACAATCCCCTCCCTGGCTGGCCGGCTCGGGCCGGTCTTGATGCCGAATGAATGGGGGATTAGAGCATGATTTCATTCACACAAAGTGTGAATTTTGTCACGGTATTCCACTAGATGAGAATTGAAGCATCCCATCGATATGTTGTTAGCTGCTGTTTTATTGATATTTATTTGCCATCAACTATTACTATGGGCATATTATTTGTCGATGCCGAATTCGGTTGTGTTTTGGTTTGAGGCGTTCCGGCGGGCGGGCCGGGAGCGGCCTCGGGGCAACGACTTGTCGCGGTGGGATACGGCCGGGCGAGGCCGGGCAGGACCGGTTCAGCCGACCTTGAACTCGACCACTTCGCCCTTGGCATCGAGGGCGTGGCCGAAGCTGATGCGCCCCCTGCTGCGCAGGATGACTTCCTCGCGCTTGAGGGCGAACTCCGCCTCGCCGGCGAAGGTGACGTAGGTGCCGTTGGTGCTCTGGTCGATCAGCACGAACTTGTCGCGCCGGCGCTCGATCCTGGCGTGGGTGCGCGAGGCGCGGCGGTCGTTGATGATGATGTCGCAGGCGGCATCCCGGCCGAGGGAAAAGACGGCGTGGCTGGCGTCGAGCACCTTCTCCTCGTCGCCGTGGCGCACCGTCAGGCAGGCGGCGACCGCGGAGGCCGTGACGCTGGCGGACTTCATGGTGAGGTCGTCGGATTCCTGCCAGATCACCTCGCACACCCGCACGTCCTCGGCCTTGCCCTTGACGGAGAGGGCGTCGATCTCCCGCGTGGATTGCCGCAGCAGCGGCGGCAGGGCATCGACGGTTGCGCCGGTGGTGATGATCTGGCCGGCCTTGGCGAGGCCGGCCATGCGCGAGGCCATGTTGACCGTGTCGCCGAAGACATCGTTGCCGTCCTCGATGGCGGGGCCGAAGTGGAAGCCGACGCGGATGGCCAGCTTGATGCCGGAAACCGGCGGCAGGTCGTCCACGCGCTGCTGCATGGAACAGGCCGCGTCCATGCCGGCTTCGGCGCTGTCGAACACCGCCATCACCTCGTCGCCGATGGTCTTGATGACGCGGCCCTTGAACTGCTCGGTGGCGCGCGTCATGCGGTTGAGGCAGCGCTCGACGGCGTGCAAGGCCTCCTTGTCGCCCAGCTTTTCATAGAGACGCGTGCTGCCGGATACGTCGGCGAAAAGCACGCAGAGATTGCGTTCGGACTTGTTGCTCATGCGGGTTCCGTGATCCCTGGCTTGCTTCGACGCCGAATCATATCAAACATCATCGCCGCCGCGCAGCGGAATGACGGACGGGTCGTCGAAGGGCTCCGGATCGAAGGCGCGGTCGCCTTCCGGGTCGGGCCGGCCGCTGGCCTTCAGGTTGCGGAAATCGTAGAGCCTGGGGTCGGCCAGGTGCGAGGGCGCGACGTTGCCGAGCGCGGCGAAGATCTTCTCCACCCGGCCGGGAAAGCGCCTGTCCCATTCGCGCAGCAGCGCCTTGGTTTCTTTACGCTTCAACTGCTCCTGCGAGCCGCACAGGTCGCAGGGGATGATCGGGAAGCGACGCAGTTGCGCCCAGGCCTCGAGGTCGGGCTCGCGGCAATAGGCGAGCGGGCGGATGACGATGTGGCGGCCGTCGTCGGAGACCAGCTTGGGCGGCATGGCCTTCAGCTTGCCGCCGTAGAACATGTTGAGGAACAGCGTTTCGAGGATGTCGTCGCGGTGGTGGCCAAGGGCGATCTTGGTGGCGCCCAGTTCGCCGGCGACGCGGTAGAGCACGCCGCGGCGCAGCCGCGAGCAGAGCGAGCAGGTGGTCTTGCCCTCGGGGATGACGCGCTTCACCACCGAGTAGGTGTCCTGCTCCTCGATGTGGAAGGGCACGCCCAGCCCCTTGAGATACTCGGGCAGCACCTGGGCCGGGAAGCCCGGCTGCTTCTGGTCGAGGTTGACGGCAATGAGCTCGAAGCGCACCGGCGCGATTTCGCGCAGCTGCAGGAAGATGTCGAGCAGCGCGTGGCTGTCCTTGCCGCCCGAGAGGCAGACCATGACGCGGTCGTCGTCCTCGATCATGTTGAAGTCGCCGATGGCCTGGCCGACGTTGCGGCGCAGCCGCTTGGCCAGCTTGTTGGCCTCGTGCCTTTCCTTCTCTCCCAGCTCGTCGGGGAGCAAGGCCTCCAGGTACGCACTCACAGCACGACACTCCTGCCGCCGTCCACGGCGATGGTCTGGCCGGTGACATAGGGCGCGTCGGCCAGCAGGAACAGCACCGTGCGGGCGATGTCGGCCGGATCGCCGCAACGCCTGAGCAGGGTGCGGGCTACCACGTTCGCCTGGGCGGCGGCGTCGATAGCGCCGTTCTCCGGCCACATGATCGGCCCGGGGGCGATGCCGTTTACCCGCACGTGCGGCGCCAGCTCCAGGGCGAGGGCGCGGGTCAGCCCCGCCAGGCCGGCCTTGGCGGCGCAGTAGAGCGGGAAATTCTTCAGCGGCCGCTCGGCGTGGATGTCGGTGATGTTCACGATGGCGCCGCGCGCTGCGGCGAGGTGCGGCGCCGCCGCCTGCGCCAGGAACAGCGGCGCCTTGAGGTTGGTGCCGATGAGGTCGTCCCAGTCGCGCGCGCCGATGCTGCCGACGGGCGTGGCGTAGAAGCTGGAGGCGTTGTTCACCAGCGCATCGAGGCGGCCGAAATGGCCGACGATGTCGGCGACCAGGCGCGGCAGGTGGTCTGTTTCCAGCAGGTCGGCCTGGAAGGCCAGGGCCGAACCGGGGCGGGCGGCGTTGAGCTCGGCGACGAGGGCCTGCGCCGCCTCCGCCGACTTGCGGTAATGCAGGGCCAGGCTGGCGCCCTCGGCATGGAGCACGCGCGCGGTCTCGGCGCCGACGCGGCGGGCGGCGCCGGTGACGAGCACTGTCCTGTCCTGCATGGAAGTCATCGAAGATCCTCTTGAATTTGCGAATTTTAACGGAATCGGGCAGATTCGACTCCCCATGACCCTGCCCGAACCCTCAGCCGATGCCGCCGAGAGCAGCGAACGGCTCGCCAGCCTGATCGCCGCCGAGATCGAACAGACTGGCGGCTGGATTCCCTTCGCCCGCTACATGGAGTTGGCGCTCTACGCGCCCGGCCTCGGCTACTACAGCGGCGGCGCGCGCAAGTTCGGCGCGGCCGGCGATTTCGTCACCGCGCCCGATCTCTCGCCGCTCTTTGCCGAGGCCCTCGCCGCCCAGCTCGAACCGATCCTGTCCGCCAGCGCGCCGCGCATCCTCGAAGCCGGCGCCGGCAGCGGCACCCTGGCGCTCGGCCTGTTGCGCGCGCTGGAGCGCCGCGGCGCCCTGCCCGAGCGCTACGAAATCCTCGAAGTGTCCGGCGAGCTGCGCGCGCGCCAGCAGGAAACGCTCGCCGCCGAGCCGCACCTGGCGGACCGCGTCGCCTGGCTCGATACCCTGCCGGAGACCTTCAGCGGCGCGGTCGTCGCCAACGAATTGCTCGACGCGCTGCCGGTGAACGTCGTCGCCTGGCGCGAGGACGGCCTCTTCGAGCGCGGCGTGGCCCTGGCGAACGGCGTCTTCATCTGGCAGGAACGGCCGGCCGCCGGCGCCCTGCTCGCCGTGGCACAGGGACTGACTTTTGTTTCGCCGCCCTACGTCTCGGAAATCAACCTCGCCGCCCGCGCCTGGGTCGCCGAATGGGGGCGCATCCTAAAAAAAGGCGCACTGCTGCTGATCGACTACGGCTTCCCGCAGCGCGAGTATTTCCACCCGCAGCGCGCCGAGGGCACGCTGATGTGCCACTACCGCCACCACGCCCACGGCGATCCGTTCTGGCTGCCGGGCCTGAACGACATCACGGCGCACGTCGATTTCACCGCCATCGCCGAAGCCGGCCACGATGCCGGACTGGACGTGCTCGGCTACACCAGCCAGGCGCAGTTCCTGCTGAATTGCGGCCTGGCGCAACTGCTCGAGGCGCGGCAGGAAGACGGCGCGGCGGCCTATGCCGCGCTCGCCTCGGGCGCGCAGAAGCTCATCAGCCCCGCCGAGATGGGCGAGCTGTTCAAGGTGATGATGCTGGGAAAGGGGATTGACGCGCCCCTGCTCGGCTTCGCGCGCGGCGACCGCCTGCACGCGCTTTAGGCACGTTATGCGGCGCATGCTGCAACGCCTTGCATCCTACTTGAGGATCAGTTTTTCCAGGCAGGCGCGAATTGCTTCCGGGATGGCGGTCGGCTTGTCCTTGGCGCGGTCGACGAAGACGTGCACGAAATGCCCCTGCGCCGCCGGCTTGTCCTCGCCCCGGCGGAACAGGCCGATCTCGTAGCGCACAGAGGAATTGCCGAGGTGCGCCACGCGCAGGCCGGCGTCGATCGTTTCGGGGAAGGCGACCGGACGGTGGTAGCGGCAATTGGACTCGACGCAGTAGCCGACCACGGCGCCGTCGCGGATGTCCAGCCCGCCTTCGCGGATCAGGTATTCGTTGATGACGGTGTCGAAGTAGGCGTAGTAGACGACGTTGTTGACGTGGCCGTACACGTCGTTGTCCATCCAGCGGGTGGGGATGGCGAGGAAGTGGGGATAGGCGGTGCGGCGGGCAAGCGGATCGGACATGACGCACATTGTAGCGGCATAACCACCGTCACCCCTTCCCGCGCGGAAGGGGTCAGGGAATGGGCATCTACTCCTGGCAGAGGTAGACGTTGCGCAGAAAGGCTTCGGCGTCCCGTTCGGCCTCGCGGCTTTCCTGCCGCACCGGTGCCCGAAGGAAATCTCTGCCGGACACCGCTTCCTGCAGCGCCAGGCCGACTTCGGGCCGCGGCAGCCAGTTGGCAAGGAGCACCTCCTCGCCATACTCTTCGCCCAGCGCCACGATGCGTTTTCCCGTATCCATATCCGTGCAGATGATCATGATGACCTCCATGCATTGCCTCGCGTGCACCCCAAGGGTACTTCCCGCGGGGTCTATCGGGAGGTCAACTTGGGTAACGGCGGGAAACGGAAAAAGTTGAATGCCGGCGGAAAATAATTTCCGCAGCGATCCTCTCGCGCGGGGAGGGCCTACAAACCCTCGGCTTCGAGCCAGCCGGAAATGCGCCCGGCCACCTGCCGCCAGCCCTGCTCGAGCATGAGGCCGTGACCCATGTCCTCGAAGATTTCCGCCTCGACGCCGTAATGGCGGGCGGTCATCTCGACCTGGGAGGCAGGGATCAGGCTGTCGTGCCCGGCGCCCAGCACCAGCAGGGGCGGCAGGGCCATGCGGCTTTTCAGCGGCAGGTTGAACAGGGTCATGTCCCAGATGGCGCGGTGCGACTCGGGCTGCATGCGCCTGTACCAGCGGGCGAGATCCTCCGTCGTCACCGGCTGGGCGAACATGGCGCTGCGCAGGGTGTCGAGCGCCACCTGTCCACCGCCGAGCAGGCGGTTGAGGTCGTTCATCAGGCCGGGTTTCTGGAAGGCCAGGCCGAACGCCGCCGCCCACAGACCCTGCGGCGGCACCGAGGCGAGCAATACGACGGCCGCCGCTGCGTGGGTTTCCAGATATTTCTGCGCCACCATGCCGCCCATCGAATGACCGATCAGCACCGGCGGCGCCGGCAGCTGCGCCACCACCGCCGCGACGTCGGCCACGTAATGGTCGATGCCGAAGCTGTCCAGCCGATCCCGGCCGGGCGAGCCGCCGTGGCCGGAGAAGCTCAGGGCATGGCTGGCATAACCGCGCTCGGCGAAATACGCCAGGAAGTGTTCGTCCCAGCACCAGGCGGCGGCATAGGCGCCGTGGAGGAAGAGCAGCGGCGTATTGCGGAGGCTGACTTTGGCGTCGGGCAGGCGGCTGATGACTTCCAGCCCGCCGAATCGTGACTCCCCCATCAGCCGGGCACCGCCATGCCGCGCTGCACGGCCGGGCGGTTGGCGACGGCCTTGAACCAGCGCAGGACATGGGGATGGCTGGAGAGGGCGACATCGTGCCATTCGTGGCGCGCCACCCAGGGGAAGGTGGCGATGTCGGCGATCGAGTATTCGTCGGCGAGGTATTCGTGATGCGCCAGGCGGGCGTCGAGCACGCCGTAGAGCCGCGCCGTCTCGCGCGTGTAGCGGCCGATGGCGTAGTCGACCTTTTCCGGGGCGAAGCGCAGGAAGTGGTGGGTCTGGCCGAACATCGGCCCGACCCCGCCCATCTGGAACATCAGCCACTGCAGGGCCTCGTACTTGCCGCGCACCGAAGCGGGCAGGAAACGGCCGGTCTTGCCGGCGAGGTAGACGAGGATGGCGCCGGATTCCATCATCTTCATCGGCTTGCCGTCCGGCCCGTCCGGGTCGACGATGGACGGGATCTTGCCGTTCGGGTTGATGGCGAGGTAGGCCGGCGCGAATTGATCGCCCTGCATGATGTCGACCTTGTGCACCCGGTAGGGCAGCTTGCACTCCTCCAGCATGACGGAGACCTTGCGGCCGTTGGGCGTGCCCCATGTGTATAGTTCGATCATTGCGTCCCCTCCCTCATTGTCGATGCTCAAGTGGCTGATTGTCCTGCTGGTCACGGTGTTCGTCGCCGGCGTCTTCCTGCCGCGGCTGGCCGCCTTCCTGCGCATCGGCCGCCTGCCGGGGGACGTCGGCTTGCGCTTCCGCGGACGCCTCTACCACTTCCCGTTCGGCACCACGCTGCTCCTGTCCCTGCTGGCGACCCTGCTCTACCGCCTCGTATAGGCCGGGGTCGAACTCGGCCCAGCCCTGCGGCGTCCACTGGAACAGCTTGCGCGACACCGGCCGGCCCTGGTGGCGCTCCACCGTCTCCACCGTCTCCGCGAGCTGCGCGAGCCTGTCCGGCGCCAGGGTGGAGGTGAACACCACCACGTCGCGCGTCGGCATGCCGAGGACGAGGGTGTCGCCGAGTTGCAGCGTCAGCTCCGCCCAGCGCCAGTGCAGCAGCACGCGGCTGGCGGCATAGCCGTCCTCCGTTTCGATGACGGAGAGCCAGGGCAGCTTGCCGACCGGCTTGATGGCGATCTCGCCGTGGGCACGGTCGAGGTTGGCCAGCGCGCGCTGGTGCAGGCGGTCGATGTCCATGCCCCAGGATTTCATCATGCCGTGCGAGACGAGCTGCACGCCCTCGGCGAACTCGAGGGCGTACATGATGCGCACGTCGGCGAGGAAGTCGCGCGCCACCAGGGCGTTGTCCTCGTACCAGGCCTCCGGCTGCTCCGTCTCGCGGCCCAGGCGCGCCAGCTGCACGGCGAGGCGCTTCCTCGCCTGCGCCAGATAGCGCTTGCCGATCAGCACCGGCCGCAGCGCCGCCAGCGCTTCGGCGGCGCTGTGTTGCGGCACGGCTTCCGCCGGCCGGGCGGGCACGGCCTCCTCGGCCCGCGCGGTCAGGGCGAGGGCCGTCAGCAGGAGCGCGGCAAAAGTCAGTCCGCGCACGACGGCGTCCTTTTCACGGCGGCGACGCGCGCCTCGTGGATGCGCTGGGGAATCCGCGCCCTGTCGTCCGCGGCGGCGGCGATGGCGCCGGCGTCCACCGCCTGCACGGCGGCGAGCGCCCGGCGCAGGAGGTCGCCCGCCGGCCACGGCCGCGCTTCCCGGCCGGGCCGGCCGCGGTAGTCGCATTCGCAGGCGTCCAGCAACTGTCCGAACCGCTCCGGCCGGCGCAGGGCGTCGGCGCGCTCGAGCAGCGTGACCAGGGTGGCAGGCCGCAGCGCCGCCGCCCGATGGATGATGCCGTGCTCGCGCGCCGCCAGCACGGCGAGATCGCGGCAGTCGGCCGGCGCGCGCAGGCGTTCGCTGACGGCCTCGGCCAGTGCCGCGCCCGCCGCCTCGTGGCCGTGGTGCTGCGGCCATTGCGCCGGCGGCGTCGCCCCCTTGCCGAGGTCGTGCAGCAGGACGGCCCAGCGCACCGGCAGCGGGAAATGGCGGGCGGCCGCCTGGTCGATCGCCAGCAGGACGTGGGCGCCGGTGTCCACCTCGGGGTGGTGCTCGGCCGGCTGCGGCACGCCGAACAGGCGCTCGAGCTCGGGCAGGATGCGCGCGAGCGCGCCGCTCTCGTGCAGCACCGCGATCATGCGCGAGGGCCGCGCCGCCATCAGGCCGCGCGACAGTTCCTGCCAGACGCGCTCGGGCACGAGGTGGTCGACTTCGCCGTTGTCCGCCATGCGGCGCATCAGGGCAAGGGTATCCGCCGCGACTTGAAAATCCGGCAAGCGCGCGGCGAAGCGCGCCACCCGCAGCACGCGCACCGGATCCTCGGCGAAGGCCGGCCCGACATGGCGCAGCACGCGCGCGGCGAGGTCTGCCTGCCCGCCGAAGGGGTCGACCAGGGCGCCGGCCTCGTCCTCGGCAATGGCGTTGATGGTGAGGTCGCGCCGGGCGAGGTCCTCCTCCAGCGTCACGTCGGGGGCGGCGTGGAAGACGAAGCCCTTGTAGCCCGGCGCCGTCTTGCGCTCGGTGCGCGCCAGGGCATATTCCTCGTGGGTGTCCGGGTGCAGGAAGACGGGAAAGTCCCTGCCGACCGGCTTGAAGCCGCGCGCGCGCATGTCCTCCGGCGTGGCGCCGACGACGACGTGGTCGCGGTCCTCCACGGGCAGGCCGAGCAGCCGGTCGCGCACCGCACCGCCGACGACGTAGGTTTTCATCGCGGCGCCTTCGGTTATCGGCGCGCCTTCAGGCGGAAACCGTAGTAACGGAAGCGCGGGGTATTGGCCGCCAGGTACTCCGGCGCCACCGCTTCCAGCGCCGCCGGCACCGCGCCGAAGGGCAGCGGCTCGCCCGCCGGACAGACGCTGTCGACGTCCATCGAGTCGAGGTTGTCCACCGACATCGGCGGGTTCGGCAGCAGCTCGAGCAGGCCGGCCTGGATGCGCGCCAGCGCCTCGGGCAGCGGGATGATCGGGCGCGGCCGGCCGATCGTCTCGCCGACGTAGCGCACCAGCTCGGCCAGGGTGTAGACGCGCGGGCCGCAGCAGCAGAAGGCCTGGCCGATGGCGTCCGGTCGGTCGAGGCTCGTCACGATGGCCCGCGCCACGTCCTCGACCCAGACCGGCTGGAAGCGCGCTTGCGTATTGCCCAGCGGCATCAGCGGAAAACGGCGCTGCAGGGCGGCGAACAGGTTGAGGAAGGCATCGTCCGCACCGAAGATCACCGAGGGACGGAAGATCGTCAGGTCGAGCGCCGCGCCGGCGGCGCGCAGGGCGGCCTCGCCGGCGCCCTTCGAGCGCAGGTACTGGCTGGGGCCGTTGACGTCGGCCTGCAGGGCGGAGACATGGAGCAGGCGGCGCACGCCGGCAGCCCCGCAGGCGGCGGCGATCTTCCGCGGCAATTCCACATGCGCGCGGGCGAAGTCCGGTCCGTAGGGCAGGCCGTAGCGGCTGTGCAGGATGCCGACCAGGTTGATCACCGCGTCGCGGCCGGCGACCAGCCCGGCCAGGCTGGCTTCGTCGTGCACGCTGGCCTCGACCACCTCCGCGGTGGGCAGCACGAGCAGATGGCGGGCGCGTTCGCGATGCCGGGTCGGCACGGTCAGGCGGTGGCCGCGGGCGGCGAGGAGGCGCGCCACGTGGCTGCCCAAAAAGCCGCTGCCGCCGACCAGGAGAATATTCTTGCTTTTCATGGCGTTTCGTTCCCTGTCCGAAATACTGGGGAGTCTGCCGGAGATTTTAATCTCAAGTCCTGCTCCGGCGCGGCGTTATATCACCCTGCAACCCCATTGCAGGCCCCTTTTTGCACCTGAACATGAGAAACCCGGTCCCTCTGCCCCGGAAAATCGGCAAGTTCGATATTCTCCGCGTCCTCGGCACGGGTGCGCAGAGCGTCGTCTATCTCGCCCACGACCCCCACCTGCAGCGCGAGGTGGCCATCAAGTCGCTGCGCCTCGCCGCCCGCGACGAGGCGCGCAAGCAGGCGCTGATGGACGAGGCGCGCACCGTCAGCCGGCTGCGCCATGCGAACATCGTGCCAATCTTCGATGCCGGCGAGCAGGACGGCGACCCCTACCTGGTGTTCGAGTACGTCGAGGGCCGCAGCCTGGCCGAGCAATTGCGCGAATCCGGCGGCCTGCCGGCGCCGCGCGCCGCCGAGGCGATGCTGCAGATCCTCGACGCCATCGACAACGCCCACCGCAGCGGCATCATCCACCGCGACCTGAAGCCCTCCAACATCCTGATGAACGCCGAGGGCATGCCGCGCGTCATGGATTTCGGCATTGCCGTGCGCGTGAACCCGGATGGCGCACCCGGCATCAGCGAGGGCATCGTCGGCACGCCGGCCTACCTGGCGCCGGAATGCATCAACGCGGGCCGCGCCAGCGTGCAATCGGACATCTTTTCCGCCGGCCTGATCCTCTGCGAGATGATCACCGGCAGTCCGGTGGTGGCCGACAGGGACGTGCTGACGGTGCTGCGCCGCATGTCCTCGGAGCCGATCCGCCTGCCGCCGGAAGCCGCCGGCGCGGTGGACGACCGGCTCGGCGACATCATCCTCAAGGCCACGGCGATGGACGCGGCCGCACGCTACGCCGACGTCGCCGCCCTGCGCGACGCGCTGAAGGCCTGGTTGACGCCGCCGGAGGCGGCAGCCCCCGCCCGGGAGGACGAAGGCGGCAAACAGTCCACGCTGGATTTCCTCCTGCGCCGCATGCGCCACAAAAGCGATTTCCCGGCGCTCTCCGAGGCCATCTCGACCATCAACCGCCTCGCCGCCTCGGAGCAGGAAAGCGTCTCCTCGCTCTCCAATACCATCCTCAAGGACGTCGCGCTGACCAACAAGCTGATGCGCCTGGTCAACTCTGCTTTCTACAAGCAGGCCGGCGGCGGCACCATCAGCACCATCTCGCGCGCCGTCATGATCCTCGGCTTCGGCACGGTGCGCTCGATCGCCACTTCGCTGATCCTGATGGAGCATTTGCAGAACCAGGGTCAGGCGGCACAACTGCGCGAGGAATTCGTGCGCGCCATCATGAGCGGCATCCTGGCCCGCGACATGGCGAGAAAGGGCGCGGCGAAGGACTTCGAGGAGGCATTCATCTGTTCGATGTTCCACAACCTCGGCCGCATGCTCGCCTACTACTACTTCCCCGACGAGACCGTGGAGATACGCAAGCAGCAGGCCCAGCAGGGCGGCAGCGAAGCCGCTGCTTCGGCCAGGGTGCTGGGCATCTCCTATGAGGCGCTGGGCATCGGCGTGGCGCGCAGCTGGGGCTTCCCGGACAGCATGGTCGGCAGCATGCGGCAGCTGCCCGACGGGGCCGTGAAGAAATCCGCCAGTCCCAACGAGCGGCTGCGCCAGCTGGCCGGCCTGTCGGACCAGTTATGCACGGTGTTCGAGCAGGTGCCGGCGGAAAGGCAGAAGGATGCGCTGCTGAAGATCAGCCGGCGCTTCGGCGACAGCATCCCGCTCGACCCGGAGCAGCTTGCGCAGACCGTGAAGCGCTCGGTCGAGGAGGTCGCCAGCTATGCGGCGGCAATCCGCTTCAACCTGCAGCAGAGCGCGCTGGGCCGGCAGATCAGCGCCTGGAGCGGGACGGCGCCGGACTCCGCGGCGGCAAGCGAATCGGCGGCGGCTTCCACGAGCATCCCGGGCAACCTGACGCGGGCGGCGATCGTCGCGCCGGAAGCGGCCGAAACGCGGCAGATACCAGGCGGCGCGGCCGAAACCGCCGGCCCCGGCCTCGAGGAGGCGCAGGCCATCCTCAATGCCGGCATCCAGGACATCACCGGCTCGCTGGTGGGGGACTACGCCCTGGCCGACATCCTGCGCATCATCATCGAGACCATGTACCGCGGCATCGGCTTCCAGCACGTCCTGCTGTGCATCAAGGATGCACGCAGCAACGGCATGTCGGCGAAATTCGGCTTCGGCCCGGACATCGAAGGAGTGATCCGCCGCTTCAGGTTTCCCCTCGGCGACAGGAAGGACATCTTCGACGTGGCCCTCTCGCGCGGCGCCGACATCCTGATTTCCGACATCCGCGACCCGAAGATCAGCGGCCACATCCCGGAGTGGTTCGGCAAGGCCGTCGCGGCGGAGACCTTCATCCTCTTCCCGCTGGTGATCAAGAACGCCCCGGTCGGGCTGATCTACGCCGACAAGGCGCGCGCCGGCGAGCTGGTCATTCCGGACAACATCCTCTCCATGCTGCGGGCGCTGCGCAACCAGGCGGTGCTGGCGATCAAGCAATCACGGACTTGATAACCATGAGTCTCAGCCTTGCTTGCGCCTGCTTTCGTCGCCATGGTGCAACATCTTCATCGTCATACCGGCGAAGGCCTGTATCCAGGATACGGCTTGCATGCTCGTACGGCCGCTCTGGATGCCGGCCTTCGCCGGCATGACGAGCATGAGACCGACGTGAAGCCATGCTGAGCTTGATTGGTAATCAGGATTACGGTAGGTCAGCCGTTTTCGGCGCGTCGCCGCCGTTCTTCGGCGCGACGAAGCCGAGGCGCGGCTTGAGCGACTGCGGCTGGCCGTCGAACAGCGCGGCGTAGTACACCGCGTTGCTCATGACCTTCTTGACGTAGTCGCGCGTTTCGTTGAAGGGGATGGTCTCGGCGTAGATGGCGCCCTCCAGCGGCCGGTCCGCGTCGCGCCACTTGCGCGCCCGGCCCGGTCCGGCGTTGTAGGCGGCGGAAGCCAGCACCGGATGGCTGTCGAGCTCGTCCAGCACCATCTTCAGGTAATGGGTGCCGAGCGTGACGTTGATTCCGGTTTCGTGCACCCGGGACGGGTGGTAGTCCTTCATGCCGATCTTCTTCGCCACCCAGCGGGCCGTACGCGGCATCAGCTGCATCAGGCCCTTGGCGCCGACCACCGACTTGGCGTTGGTGATGAAGCGGCTCTCCTGCCGCATCAGGCCGTAGACCCAGGCGTGATCGAGCTGCAGCGCCCGCGCCTGCGGCTCGACGTGCTCGCGGAAGGGCGCCAGGTAGCGCATCGAATAATCGTGCAGGGCCAGCGTGCGGTCGGCGGTGTTGATGGCGCGGTCGAAGATTCCGTTGCGGTGCGCCAGTTCCGCCGCCGCCAGCAGCCGGGCGTCGTCCATGTCCTGGGTGGCCCAGTTCCACTCGCGGATGCCCTCGATGCGCAGGTCGGTGCGAAACAGCGCCAGGGCGCGCCGGATGCCCGGCAGCGCCGCCACTGCCGTCACCTCCTCGGCGGAGGGATTGTTCGCCCGGGGCGGCGGCTGGATCGGACTGCCCAGTTCGTCGTCGGCGAGGTTGCCGTAGAAATTCGGCTGGCCGGCGATGCGGCGATAGAGCGTCCGCGCCTCCTCCAGCCGGCCGTCCGCCGCGTGGGCGCGGCCGAGCCAGTAGGTCCAGGCCGGCTGCGCCTGCATGTCCCGCGGCATCTGTTCGATGGCGGCGCGCACCACCGTCCAGTCCTGGGCCCGCAGCCCGGCACGCGCCTTCCAGGCCGCCTGCTCCTCCGACAGGGGTGCGTCGCCGGCCAGCGCGTACCAGCCAATGGCCTCGGGCATGTGCTTCAGCGCCGCCCGCCAGCCGATCCGGGCATGGACGTAGCCGCGGTCCGCCGCCGAATACCTGCCCTGGATCTTCTCCCACTGCTGCGCCGCCTGGAGCGGGTCGTTGGCGGCGGTGCGCAACACGGCCAGCAGGGCCGTTTCCCGGCCCCGGCGACTGGCGGCGAAATTGTCGGGCAGCAGGGCCAGATAGCGGACCGGCTTGCGCACCACCGCCTCCAGCGTTTTCGCGGCGGGCGCCCGGGAGGGCGGCAGGTAGGCCGCGACGTCCTTCGCGGAGGCGAGCTTCCCGGCTTCAACCAGACCGCGCAGGCGCGCCCAGATATCGTCGGCGCCAAGACGGCCGTCGGCGATCAGCTTTTCCATCAGGGGAATGCAGGCCGCGGGCAGCTCCCCGGCGGCAAGCCAGAGCGGACGCGCCGCCTCCGCCACGCCGGGATCGGCCAGGCGCAGGCGGTTGCGCAGGGCGTAGCAGACGATTTCCCGGTCGGCCCGGACGAGCGACGGATAGGCCGCCGCGAAGGCATCCCACTCGCCGCGCTCGCCCAGCACCTTGAGCCATTCGCCGCGCAGCCTGTCGGCGAGGAAGGTGCCGGAATGGCGCGCGAGGAAATCGCGCACCTCGTCGGCGCCGGCCTCCTTCAGGCGCAACTGCAACAGCCAGTATTCGACATAGGGCTCGAGCGCGTGGCCGCGCACCGCCCCAAGCTGTTCGGCCAGCCTGGTGCGGTCGCCGCGCTGGACCGACTCCACGGCTGCGAGGACGTGTTCGTCGCCATTGGCCGCCTGCAACCCCGTCGCCGGGATGGCCAGCGCCAGGGCGCACAGGAGGCGATTGATTCTATATAGTTGCTTCACACTGCTCACCTTCGATTCCAGAATAGCATATCGGCCATGACGGACGCTTTCGCCGCGAACGATCTGCGCGCCTTCCGCAACGCCCTGCGCAGCCGCCTCGTCGCGGCGCGCGAGGCACTACCGGCGGCGGAGCATGCGCGCCTGTCACGGGAGATCGAACGGCATCTGCAGCCGCTGCTTGAGGTCCTGAGACCCGCCGTGCTGGCCTTCTGCTGGCCGCACCGCGCGGAATTCGACGCCCGCGCCCTGGTCTCCGCGCGCCTGCCCGGCGGCCTGCGCGCCTGCCTGCCGGTGGTGGTGGACAACGGATTGCCGCTGGAATTCCGCGAATGGGCGCCGAATAGCAAAATGATCGAGGACCGCTACGGCATCCACATCCCGGCTCGGGGGGAAGCCTTGCGGCCCGATGCGATCCTCATGCCGCTCAACGGCTTCGACGAGGCCGGCTACCGCCTCGGCTACGGCGGCGGCTATTTCGACCGCAGCCTGGCCGCGCTCGACCCGCGCCCGCGCGCCATCGGCATCGGCTTCGAGCTGGCCCGCGTGGCCAGCATCCGGCCGCAGGCTTATGACCTGCCGATGGATTTCATCGTTACCGAGGCAGGGGGCTTCGAGGTCCGGGGAGGCTGCCTGAAACCACGTTAGCCCGACTCCGTCATTCCCGCGAAAGCGGGAATCCAGAAGTTTCGAGCGGACCCTATGGATTCCCGCTTTCGCGGGAATGACAATGTCTACCCGAGGAACATCCGGTAAGCCGGGTTCTTGGTTTCATCCCAGTTGGCGTAGCCGAGGTCCTTCAGGAAGGCGCGGAAAGCCGCCTTCTCGCGCGGCGGCACCTGCATCCCCACCAGCACGCGGCCGTAGTCGGCGCCGTGGTTGCGATAATGGAACAGCGAGATGTTCCAGCTGGCGCTCATGCTGTCGAGGAACTTCATCAGCGCGCCGGGCCGCTCGGGGAACTCGAAACGATAGATCAGCTCGTTGTCCACCGTTGCGTGGCCGCCGACCATGTGGCGCACGTGCAGCTTTGCCATCTCGTCCTCGGTCAGGTCGAGCGTGGCCAGGCCGTGGCGGCGCAGGGAATCGACCAGCTTCAGCGATTCCGCCCGGCTCGCCACCTGCACGCCGACAAAGACGTGCGCCATGCGCGGGTCGTCGTAGCGGTAGTTGAATTCGGTGATGTTGCGCGCGCCGAGCAGGGCGCAGAATTTCCTGAAGCTGCCCGGCGTCTCGGGAATCGTCACCGCCAGCACCGCTTCGCGCTGCTCGCCGACCTCGGCGCGCTCGGCGACGAAGCGCAGGCGGTCGAAGTTGGTGTTGGCGCCGGAAGCGACCGCCACCAGCGTCCTGCCGTGGAGCTTGTGCTGCGCCGCCCAGGCCTTGGCGCCGGCGATGGCCAGCGCCCCGGCCGGCTCGAGGATCGAGCGCGTGTCCTCGAAGACGTCCTTGATGGCGGCGCAGATGGCGTCGGTGTCGACCAGGATCACTTCGTCGACCACCTCCTTGCACAGGCGGAAGGTCTCCTCGCCGACCTGCTTCACCGCCACGCCGTCGGCGAACAGGCCGACCTGGCCCAGGCGCACGCGGTGGCCGGCGGCGAGCGAGCGCGCCATGGCGTCGGCCTCGACCGGCTCGACGCCGATCACCCGGATGTCCGGCCGCAGGCGCTTGACGTAGGCGCCGATGCCGGCGATCAGCCCGCCGCCGCCGACGGGCACGAAAATGGCGTGGATCGGCCGGGTGTGCTGGCGCAGGATCTCCATGCCGATGGTGCCCTGGCCGGCGATGACTTCCGGATCGTCGTAGGGGTGCACGAAGGTCATTCGGCGCTTCTTTTCCAGTTCCAGCGCGTGGCGGTAGGCCTCGTCGTAGGCGTCGCCCGCCAGCACCACCTCGGCGCCGCGCGCCGCCACGGCGTTGATCTTGATCTGCGGCGTCGTCACCGGCATGACGATCACCGCCTTGCAGCCCAGCCGCTGCGCCGCCAGCGCCACGCCCCGGGCATGGTTGCCGGCGGAGGCCGTGATGACGCCGCGCTTCAAGGCCGCCGGCGACAGGTGCGCCATCCTGTTGTAGGCGCCGCGCAGCTTGAAGGAGAAGATCTCCTGCATGTCCTCGCGCTTGAGCAGCAGCGTGTTGCCGAGCCGCGCCGAGAGGTTGGGCGCGACCTCGAGCAGCGATTCGATCGCCACGTCGTAGACCTGCGCGTTGAGGATTCTGGTGAGGTAGTCGATGGTCATGGTCGCGCAAGGGTAACAGCGCCGGGCCCGGCTCTCAAGGCCATGCGCTCCGCAAGGGTTTGATTACGCTGCGTGTTGCGCCGCGGTAAGTTAAAATTGTTTCTTTGCCGCCGCACCCCGCCCGCATGACCGCCCGCCTGCGCGAAATCCCCTACAACTACACCTCGTTCTCCGACCGCGAGATCGTCATCCGCCTGCTCGGCGACGAGGCGTGGCGGGTGCTGGACAAGTTGCGCGCGGAGCGCGTCACCGGCCGTTCGGCGCGCATGCTCTACGAAGTGCTGGGCGACATCTGGGTGGTGCAGAGGAATCCCTACCTCGAGGACGACCTGCTCGCCAGCCGCGAGCGCCGCGAGGCATTGATCGGTGCACTGCGCCACCGCCTCGCCGAGATCGAGAAACGCCGCCAGGGCAACGAGCGCGTCGCGCAATTGCTTGAAGCGGCCCATCAGGCGGTCGACCGCTTCGCCGCCGGCTTCGCCGCCACCGCCGAACTGCGCGAACGCGTGCGGCGCGCGCTGGCGAAGCACACGCGGCGCGACAACATCTGCTTCGACGGCCTGGCGCGCGTCTCGCACGTCACCGACGCCACCGACTGGCGCGTCGAGTATCCCTTCGTCGTGCTCTGCCCGGACAGCGAGGACGAGATCCCCGGCCTGGTGAAGGACTGCGTCGCGCTGGGCCTGACGATCATTCCGCGCGGGGGCGGCACCGGCTACACCGGCGGCGCCGTGCCGCTGACGCCCAACTCGGTGGTCATCAACACCGAGAAGCTCGACCGCCTCGCCGTACCGCAGGAACTGACTTTGCCCGGCGTGGCTCGGCCCTGCGCCACCATCCACTGCGGCGCCGGCGTGGTGACGCGGCGCGTGATGGAGGCCGCCGAGGAAGCCGGCCTCGTGTTTGCCGTCGACCCGACCTCGGCCGACGCCTCCTGCATCGGCGGCAACATCGCCATGAATGCCGGCGGCAAGAAGGCCGTGCTGTGGGGCACGGCGCTCGACAACCTGGCCTCCTGGAAGATGGTCGGCCCGGACGGCAACTGGCTCGAGGTGGAACGTTTGGAGCACAACCTCGGCAAGATCCACGACCAGGCGCTGGCGAAGTTCCGCGTGCGCCGAACCGATTCGGAAACGGGCAAGCCGCTCTCGGAGGAAATCCTCGAGGTGCCGGGCAGCCGCTTCCGCAAGACGGGCCTCGGCAAGGACGTCACCGACAAGTTCCTCGCCGGCCTGCCGGGCGTGC
This sequence comes from Rhodocyclaceae bacterium, assembly GCA_041396245.1. Taxonomy (GTDB): domain Bacteria; phylum Pseudomonadota; class Gammaproteobacteria; order Burkholderiales; family Rhodocyclaceae; genus Desulfobacillus. The sequence goes on from JAWKYW010000004.1 coordinate 49,780, forward strand.
AGAAGGAAGGCTGCGACGGCATCGTCACCTCGGCACGCTTCATCCTGCACCGCCTGCCGCCGGTCACCCGCACCGTCTGCCTGGAGTTCTACGGCCAGGTGCGCGAGGCGGTGCCGGCCATCGTCGAGGTCAAGGACTATCTGGAAAGGCGGCCGGGCGGCGCGATCTTGGCGGGACTCGAGCACCTCGACGAGCGCTACATCAAGGCGGTCGGCTACGCGCCGAAGGCCAAGCGCCATGGCCGGCCGAGGATGGTGCTGCTCGGCGACATCGTCGGCGAGGACGAGACGGCCGTGATGCAGGCGGCCTCGCAGGTGGTGAGGATCGCCAGCGCCCGAGGCGGCGAGGGCTTCATCGCCACCACGGCGGAGGCGCGCAAGACCTTCTGGCTCGACCGCGCCCGCACCGCCGCCATCGCCCGCCACACCAACGCCTTCAAGATCAACGAGGACGTAGTGATCCCGCTGCCGCGCATGGGCGACTACTGCGACGGCATCGAGCGTATCAACATCGAGCTGTCGATCAAAAACAAGCTGCGCCTGTGCGAGGCGCTGGCCGAATTCCTGCAGGGCGAGCTGCCGCTGCATGCCGGCGACGCCAACCTCGACGCCGAGGAACTGATCGGCGACCGCCGCGCGCAGGCGCTGGAACTGATCGAAACGGTGCGATCGCACTGGCAGGGGCTGCTGGACAACCTCGATGCGCCCGCCGATTCACCCCCTCTCCCCCTCGGGGGAGAGGGACGGGGTGAGGGGGCTACGATCTTCCACACCCTGCAGGACTACTCGGTGCGCGTCTCCTGGAAGCGCGAGCTGAAGCCGCAGCTCGAGGACATCTTCGACGGCGTGGTGTTCGGCCCGGTGCTGGAACGCATCGCGGGCATCCACCGCGAGGTGCTGCGCGGGCGCGTCTTCGTCGCCCTGCACATGCACGCCGGCGACGGCAACGTGCACACCAACATCCCGGTCAACTCCGACCGCTACGAGATGCTGCAGGAGGCCAACGCCGCCGTCGACCGCATCATGGCGCTGGCGAGGAGCCTCGGCGGCGTCATTTCCGGCGAGCACGGCATCGGCATCACCAAGCTCGACTACCTGGCGCCGGAGGAACTCGCGCCCTTCGTCGACTACAAGCGCCGCATCGACCCCGAGGGCCGCTTCAACAAGGGCAAGCTGCTGCCGGGCGCCAACCTCGCCAACGCCTACACCCCCAGCTTCAGCCTGCTCGGCGTCGAGTCGCTGATCCTCGAGCAGTCGGAGATCGGCAACATCGCGGCCAGCATCAAGGACTGCCTGCGCTGCGGCAAGTGCAAGCCGGTCTGCTCGACCCACGTGCCGCGCGCCAACCTGCTCTACTCGCCGCGCAACAAGATTCTCGGCACGGGGCTGCTGGTCGAGGCCTTCCTGTATGAAGAGCAGACGCGGCGCGGCGTCTCGCTGGCACACTTCGACGAGTTCAACGACATCGCCGACCACTGCACCATCTGCCACCGCTGCGTGAAGCCCTGCCCGGTGGACATCGACTACGGCGACGTCTCGGTGGCCATGCGCAACTTCCTGCGCGAGCAGGGCCGGAAGAAGTTCGTGCCGGCCAAGGCGGCGGCGATGGCCTTCCTCACCCTCAAGGACCCGGCGACGATCAAGCTGATGCGCAAGGGCATGATCGCGTGGGGCTACAAGGCGCAGCGCCTCGGCTACCGCCTGGCCAAGACGCTCGGCCTGGCGCAGGCGAGCAAGCGCCGGCCGGCGGCTACGCTGGGCGCGCCGACGCTGCGCACGCAGGTCATCCACTTCATCAACCGGCCGATGCCGGGCGGGTTGCCCAAGCGCACCAGCCGGGTGCTGCTCGACATCGAGGACGCCGCCATCGTGCCGGTGATCCGCGACCCGCGGAAGGTCACGGAGGATTCCGACGCCGTCTTCTACTTCCCCGGCTGCGGCTCGGAGCGGCTGTTCTCGCAAGTGGGGCTGGCGACGCAGGCCATGCTCTTCGAACTGGGCGCGCAGACCGTGCTGCCGCCGGGCTACCTGTGCTGCGGCTACCCGCAGACGGCGGCGGGCGAGGCCGACGAGGGACAGAAGATCACCACCGACAACCGCGTGCTGTTCCACCGCGTCGCCAACACGCTCAACTACCTCGACATCCGCACGGTGATCGTCTCCTGCGGCACCTGCATGGACCAGCTGCAGAAGTACGAATTCGGCAAGATCTTTCCCGGCTGCCGCCTGCTCGACATCCACGAGTACCTGATGGAGAAGGGCGTCAAGCTCGACGGCGTGAAGGGCGTGCGCTACCTCTACCACCAGCCCTGCCACGACCCGATGCGCGTGCACAATGGCACCAGGGTGGCGGCGCAGCTGCTCGGCAGCCGCGTCGACCTGAACGACCGCTGCTGCGGCGAAGCCGGCACCCTGGCGGTGGCGCGGCCCGACGTGTCAACCCAGGTGCGCTTCCGCAAGCAGGAGGAGATCGCGCGCGGCATTGCGCGCTTCCCCGGCGACGACCCGGTGAAGATCCTCACCTCCTGCCCGTCCTGCCTGCAGGGCCTGCACCGCTACGCCGACGACACGGGCACGGATGCCGACTACATCGTCGTCGAGCTGGCGAAGCACCTGTTGGGGCCTGACTGGATGGAAAACTACGTCGCACGGGCCAACGCCGGCGGGATTGAAAGAGTGCTGCTGTGAAAGGCTTGAACCACGGCGACACGGCGAAACCTTCGGAAAAAGCGCATCCAGATCAAAAATGCATTTCCGCCGTGTCGCCGTGCGCGCCGTGGTAAATTGCTTTTGCCAAAATGCTTGACATGACCGTTACCCAGGTCGCCGGCTTTCTTCTCGCCGCCGCCCTGATCACCCTCGCCCCCGGACCGGACAACCTGTCCGTGCTCAGCCTGGGGCTGTCGCGCGGCCGCCGCGCCGGCATCGGCTTCGGCCTGGGCTGCGCGCTGGGCTGCTTCATCCACACCCTGCTCGCCACGCTCGGCGTGACCGCCCTCATCGCCGCCTCGGAGACTGCCTTCACCGCGCTCAAGCTGGCCGGCGCCGCCTATCTGTGCTGGCTCGGCTGGAAGGCACTGCAGAGTCCGGGCGCAACGCTTGGTGCAGAGGCGGAAGTCATGCACGTCGACCAGGCCATGCGGCCCTACCTGATGCGCGGCTTCGTTGCCAACGCCATCAACCCCAAGGTGGCGCTGTTCTTCCTCGCCTTCCTGCCGCAGTTCATCGATCCGGCGCGCGGCAACGCTGCCGTGCAGACGGCCTTGCTCGGCACGCTGTTTGCCGTGCAGACGGTGTTCATCTTCGGCGCGCTCGGCTGGTACGCCGGCAGCGTCGGCGGCTGGCTGCGCAGCCGTCCCGCAGTGGGCCGCTGGCTCGACCGCGCCACCGGCATGCTGTTCATCGGGCTGGGCATTCGCCTGGCGCTGGCCGAACGGGGCTGACAAGGCAGGGATACGGGTCATGTGCCAGCTGCTCGGCATGAACTGCAACACGCCGACCGACATCTGCTTCTCCTTTGAAGGCTTCCACACGCGCGGCGGGTTGACCGACGTGCACCGCGACGGCTGGGGCATCGCCTTCTTCGAGGGCGCGGGCTGCCGCCTCTTCCTCGATGCGAAGGCGACCATCGAATCGCCGGTGGCCGAACTGGTGCGCCAGTATCCGATCCGCTCGATGAACGTCATCGCCCACATCCGCAAGGCGACCCAGGGCGAGGTGGCGCTGGAGAACACCCACCCCTTCATGCGCGAACTGTGGGGCCGCTACTGGATTTTCGCCCACAACGGCAACCTGAAGGACTTCGCGCCGCCGCTCGACGGCAGCTTCCTGCCGGTCGGCCACAGCGACAGCGAGCGCGCCTTTTGCTGGCTGCTGCAGAACCTGCGCACACGATTCGATGCGCCGCCGCCGCGCGAGGCGCTCTTCGCCGTGCTGCGGGAACTGACTTTCGGAATCGTCACCCATGGCGAGTTCAATTACCTGCTCTCCAACGGCGAGGGCCTGTTCGCCCACTGCGCGACGAAGCTCAGCTACGTCGTGCGCCAGGCGCCGTTCGCCGTCGCCCACTTGAAGGACCGCGACCTGTCTGTGGACTTCAGCGAGGTGACGTCGCCGGACGACCGCGTCGTCCTCGTCGCCACCGTCCCGCTCACCGACAACGAGGCATGGACGACGCTGGCGCCCGGGACGCTGGCATTGTTCGCGGACGGCGCGCCGCTGCGCGTCGCAACGGCTCCTATTCCGGCAGGCCGTTGAGGAAGTAGAGCGACTTCAGCAGCGGTCCCGGCGAACCGAGCACGCCCAGCCAGCGCTCGTAGATGGCGTAGATCTCCTCGCTGCGGTAGAGGCGCGCCAGCTCGCGGTTGACCGCGAGGCGAAAGGCAGGATCGCCCTTGCGCATCATCAGCGCGTAAGGCTCGTAGGAATACAGTTCCTGCGACAGGCGCAGGCGCTCCCGGTTGCCCGAGCCGAGCACCAGCCCGACCAGGATGACGCGGTCGGAGGCGTAGGCATCCACCTTGCCCTCCATCACCGCCACCAGGCCCTCGGCGTGGTCCTTCAGCTTCACCGTCTCCGCCTTGACCTTGCCGCGCACCAGCGCCGCGGCCAGCGCGCGCTCGGTGGTGGTGCCGGGCACGACGCCGATCTTCCTGCCTTTCATGCCGGCCAGGCTGTCTAGGCCGGAATCGATCTTCATGAGCAGGCTGCCGCCGTCGGCGAAGGTCAGCAGGCTGAACGACACCTGCTCCTGGCGCGCGAGGGTGTTGGTGGTCGAGCCGCATTCCAGGTCGATCTCGCCGCTGACGAGCCTGGCCACCCGGTCGGCCGGCGTCACCTGCACCCAGTTGATCCTGAGCTCGGCCAGGCCGAGCTGCCGCTTGACGCTCTCGGCCACGCGCTGGCACAGCTCGACCGAATAGCCGGCCGGCTGCCGCTTGTCGCCGAGGTAGGAGAAGGGAATCGAGGCTTCGCGATGCCCGAGCGAGATGGCGCCGGTGCGCTTGATCTTGTCGAGGGTGCCGGCCTGGACGCCAGTGGCGGCGAGCAGGAGAACGAATGCGGCAAGCCCTTGCCGGACTTTGCTGCAAAACGGGAAGAACGGGGCGCGCATGGGGGCTCCTTGGATCGGGTTTGGCGACAATGCCATTCGATTGTAGCGGCGGGCGAGGTAGAATGCACCCATCCTTTTTTCGCATTGGCGGGGGCGATGGCGGTGTCGGATCCATGCGAGCTGTGCATTGGGGCGGGTGGAGAAATCCTCTGGCAGGACGAGCGCTGCCGCCTGGTGCGGGTGGCGGATGCCGACCAACCCGGCTTCTGCCGCGTCGTCTGGAACCGCCATGTCGCCGAAATGACCGATCTCGATGCCGCCGACCGCCGCCACCTGATGACGGTGGTGTTCGCCGCGGAGTTCGCGCTGCGCGCCACTGCGCGGCCGGACAAGGTCAATCTCGCCAGCTTCGGAAACGTCGTGCCGCACCTGCACTGGCACGTCATCCCGCGCTGGCGCGACGATCGCCATTTCCCCAACCCTGTCTGGGGCGCGGCCCTGCGCGATACGCCGGCGCGACCCGCGGCGGATGTTGCCGCCCTGCGGGCAGCCTTCGTCGGTGCGCTGGCCGAGGAGCAGGCAGGATCATGAGCCGTCCCGAATTCGATCTGCCCGCCGTGGGCAGCGACCATCCGCCTGCCTTTGCCGGCGCGCTCGCCTGCCGCGACTGGCTGGCCGCGCAGCCGCTGGCCAACCCGACCCAGGCGCAGGCCGCGCTGCTGCGCCAGATCAACCTGCTCAACCGCCATGTCGTGGCGCCCGCCGAACGCCTGAAGATCCTCGAACTGCTGCGCGACCCGATCGCCTTCGCCCAGTCGGAATCGGCGCGCAAGTTCGCCGGCCGGCCGCTGCCGCTGGCGCCGCCCGAGCAGGCCGGCATGGACACCAACCGCACGCTCTGGCAGGCCGTGCAGACCGGTTACCTGCATTGCCTGGCGGCCTGCCTCGACGGCAACCCCGACGTGCGGCCGCATGCCGCCCTGATCGCCCAGCGCGTCATCGGCGCCCTGCGCGCCGAATTGCTCGACATCTATCGGGCGCCCACCGACCCGCCGGCCGCGCTCTGGCAAGTGCTCCACCGGGTCTTTTCGGCCGCCCAGGGCCTGGCCGCGCTGGGCCATCCCGTAAACGATTCCCTGCAAACCGGCCATCCCGCCTCGAGCGTCACCGCCGCCTACGCCCAAACCCTGCTGCTGCACCGGGCCAGCCCCTATGAGCTGTCCGCGCGCCAGCTCATGCATGTCGAACGCTGGCTGCAGCGCTGGGGCGGCAAGGTGGCCGTGCTCGAGGCGCCGCCGGCCGAACCCAGAGTGCCGCCGCTTGTCGTCGACTTGTCCTCGGACGCCCCCGAAGCGCCGGCCGCGGCGGAAGGCGGCGACCGGCGCTGGCTGGACCTGTCCGACCTGTCGCGCAGCGTGAAGCGGCGCATCGCCCACCTGCAGAAGGGCGAATCGCCGGCCTCGCTCGGCCTCGGCGAGGACTGCGCGCAGCCGGGCTGCGAAATCCTGCTCAAGCATGTTTACCGGCAGTGGTTCAAGGGCGGGGCGGTGCGCGGGCATCCGCGCCGCGCCGGCAGCGGCGACTGCCGCCTCGTCACCGGGGCGGACGCCATCCACTACTACCTGTCCGGCAAGGTGTTCCGCCAGCCCGGCCAGACCGACGCCATGTCGAAAACCCAGGCTGACGAAATCGCCACCTTCGGCCGCGTCGCCACCCGGCACGAGGACGATTTCAGCAAGCTGCACGGCTTCATGGTCGAGGCCTGGCGGGTGCTCGACGAGTCAGCCACGGGCTTTCGCCTGGCGCGAGCGCTCTCCAGCGCCGGCGGCCGCATCGGCGGCGGCCAGATGGTGGCCGTCATGCCGGAAGGCAGCCGCGATTACCTGCTGGCCGTGGCACGCTGGGCGCGGCTGACCCGGGGCGCCGAACTGCAGGCCGGCATCCAGATCATGCCGGGCAAGCCGCTTTCGGTTGCCCTGCGCGGCACCGGCCTGACCGCCATCAACGAGAAATACCGGCCCGGCTTCCTGCTGCCGCCCGTGCCCGCCCTGCACTACCCCGAGTCGGTCATCGTGCCGGCCGGCTGGTTCCGGCCCGGCCGCATCATCGAGCTGTTCGAGGCGTCCTCGTGCCAGATCCGGCTTGTCCGTCAGTTCGACCGCGGCAGCGATTTCGAACGCTGCGAATTCGAGCGCCTGTGAACGATTCCGCGCAACGGCTGCTGTCCATCGACACCGCCGATGCACGCGCCTGCGCGGCGCTCATCGCCGGCCTGCCCCTGACCAATTCCTGCGAAGCGCAGCGGACGCTGGCCACCCTGCTCGCCGGGCTGAGCCACCGTCCGCCGGCCGCCGCCGACTACCTCGGCGTCCTCGAGACGGCGCGGGCGCCGCTGGCCTTCTTGCAGGACGAGGTCGCCCAGCGCTATGCCGCCCGGCCCCTGCCGCCGACGCCGGCCGAGGGAGAGGCCTTCCACCAGGTGCTGGCGCTCTGGCAGGCGATGGCGCGCGCCTATGCCCAGGTGGCGCAACTGGGCTCGAACGACCCGCGCGTGCAGGACAAGCTGGCGCTCATCTGCCAGCGCTGCGTGCATTACGCCGGCAAGGTCATCCTCGAATACTTCCGCGCCCGGCGCGAGCCGGCGCCGGGCGCCTGGATCGACCTGCACGGCTATTTCGCAACGGCGGAAGAATGGGACATCGACAAGATCGCCGTGCCCGAACCCCTCAACGAAGCGTTCGGCAAGCAGTGCGCCGCCGACGCCTACGCCGCCGTCCTGCTCGTCGACCTGGCCAGCCCCTACAGCCGCGGCGCCCAGGAGCTCGCCTGGATCGGCCGCTGGGCGCGGCGCTTCGCCCCGCTGACGGCCATCATGCCGCTCGGCGATCCCGTCGAGGGCCGCGCCTTCGGCATCGACCTCATGCAGGACGCCAGCACACGCCCGCTGGACCTGCTGCCGCGCACCGACTCGGTACGCCGGTTCGACACGCGCCAGCTCTCCCCCGCCCTCCAGGAATTGCTGGCGCGGCTCAAGGGGCGCGAGACGCCGGCCGCGCTCGGCCTGGGCGACGATTGTCCTTCCACCGCCGCCGGCCGCCTGCTCCTGCAGCTCTACAAGCCCTGGTGCCTGAATGCCACGCCGCGCCGCTTCCCGCGCCGCGGCGCCCGCGGCCTTGCCGATGCCTGCCAGGGTTTCGAGTCCATCCACTTCCATGTCACGGGCAGCGAGTTCAACCAGCCCGAGCACGTCCGCATGTATTCGCGCGGCGACATGGAACGCATCTGGACCTTCCGCGACCGGATCGACCCGACCCGGCTGGACGTGCGCGCATCGCAGGTGCAGCTCGGCTTTCCGCTGGAACACTGGTCCGTCGCCGACCAGTCCGTCTCCGGCTTCCGCCTGCGCCGCGGCGAGGCCGGCGCCCGCATCCTGCACGGCCAGCTGTTCTGCCTGAAGCCGCCCGACGGCGAGCAGTTCCTTTTGGCGCAGGTGAGCTGGAGCCTGATGCTGAAGGAGGACCTGCTCGTCGGCATCCACGTCCTGCCGGGCGTGCCGCAGGGCCTCGCCGTGCGGCCGACCGGCGTCAGCGTCTCCCCATCCGAACGCTACGTGCGTGCCTTTCTCCTGCCCGCCGTACCCTCTCTGCAGGAGGCCCCGTCGCTGGTGCTGCCGCGCGGCTGGTACCAGGCCGAACGGGTCATCGAGGTGTTCACCGACCGGCCGGCCACGGTCAGGCTGGGCGAGCTGCTCAACCAGGGCCCGGACTTCGAGCGGAGCACTTTCACCCGCCTGTAGGCGCGGTTATTTCCGGCCGGCATCTGGGGTATGATTGCCGTCCCGAATCACGCTTGGAGGCGCTCATGGGCGGCCTCGACAAAGAAACCCCGATTCCCACCGAAATCAAGCTGCACCAGAAATCCCGCATGATGGAGCTCACCTTCGGCGACGGCAGCCGTTTCGAGCTGCCCTACGAGCTGCTGCGCGTCTACAGCCCCTCGGCCGAAGTGCGCGGCCACGGCCCCGGCCAGGAAACCCTGCAGGTCGGCAAGCGCGACGTCGAGATCGTGCAGATCGAACCGGTCGGCGCCTACGCCGTCAAGCCGGTCTTCTCGGACGGCCACGACAGCGGCCTGTATTCCTGGGATTACCTCTACGGGCTGGGCGCCAACCGCGACCGGCTCTGGCAGGAATACCTCGACCGCATGCAGGAAGCCGGCGCCAGCCGCGATCCGGCCGACTATCCCGAACTGCCGAAAGAGGGCGGCTGCGGCAGTGGCAGTGGCGGCGGCTGCGGCGGCGGCAGCTGCGGCTCGCACTGAAAAGTCAGTCCCTGCGGCACGGCGCTCCATGACGGACAAGACCACCCATTTCGGCTTCAGGGAAGTCGCCGAGGGCGAGAAGGCGAAGCGCGTTGCCGGCGTCTTCGATTCCGTCGCCGGCAAGTACGACCTGATGAACGACCTCATGTCGCTCGGCCTGCACCGCCTGTGGAAGGCCTTCGCCATCGAGGTCTCCGGCGTGCGCAGCGGCGACCGCGTGCTCGACGTGGCCGGCGGCACCGCCGACCTCTCCCTGGCCTTCGCCAGGCGGGTCGCCGGGGGTGGCAACAGCAGCGGCCAGGTCTGGCTGACCGACATCAACAACGCCATGCTCGTGCGTGGCCGCGACCGCCTCATCGACCACGGCTTCATGATGCCGGCGGCCCAGTGCGACGGCGAGAAGCTGCCTTTCCCCTCCGGCCATTTCGACTGCGTCACCTGCGCCTTCGGCCTGCGCAACATGACGCACAAGGAAGCGGCGCTGGCCGAGATGGCGCGCGTGCTGCGCCCCGGCGGCCGCCTGCTCATCCTGGAGTTCTCCAAGGTGTGGAAGCCGCTCGAACCGGCATACGATCTTTATTCCTTCAAGGTGCTGCCCTGGCTCGGCAGCAAGGTCGCGAACGACCCCGACAGCTACGCCTACCTGGCCGAATCGATCCGCATGCACCCCGACCAGGAAACGCTGAAGGGCATGATGGAACGGGCCGGGCTCGGCAAGGTCGATTACTTCAACATGGCGGCCGGCGTGGTCGCCCTGCACCGCGGTTACAAGGAGGAAACACCATGAGAAACGCCCTGATCGCCCTGTTCGCCGCCGTCCTCGGCCTGGGATTCGCCGCCGACGACGCCGAAGCCCGGCGCCTGGGCGGCGCCAGAAGCTTCGGCATGCAGCGCAGCGCGCCGCCGCCCGCCAGGCAGGCCACGACGCCGGCCAAGGCGCCGCCGGCGACCACCGCGCAGACCGCCGGCGGCAGCCGCTGGCTCGGCCCGGTCGCGGGGCTCGCCGCCGGCCTCGGTCTGGCCGCGCTCTTCTCACACCTCGGCCTGGGCGAGGAACTCGCCACTTTCGTCATGATCCTGCTGCTCGCCGCGGCGGCGCTGTTCGCCTTCCGGCTGCTGGCACGCAGGCCCTCGCCGCAAAGTCAGCCGCTGCGGTACGCCGGTAGCGGCGCGGCGGCTTCGGCCGGCGGCACCACACCGGCGGCGATGCGCTTCGAGGCGCCCGCCGCGGGCGGCAGCGCCGCAACCGGCAGCGTCCCGGCCGATTTCGATGTCGACGGCTTCCTGCGCCAGGCCAAACTCAACTTCGTGCGCCTGCAGGCCGCCCACGACGCCGGCGACGTCGAGGACATCCGCAACTTCACCACGCCGGAAGTCTTCGCCGAGATCCGCCTGCAGATGGACGAGCACGGCGGCGCGGCGCAGCAGACCGACGTCGTCGCGCTCGAGGCCGAGCTGCTGGAAGTCGCCGAGGAGTTCCGCCAGTACATCGCCAGCGTGCGCTTCCGCGGCAGCATCCGCGAAAACGCCGATGCGGCAACGGAAGCCTTCGACGAGATCTGGCACCTGACCAAGCCCGTCGACGGCAGCCGCGGCTGGGTCATCGCCGGCATCCAGCAGGTCTCGTAGGCCGGGCGCAGCCCGACAATTGCGCGCAGCCCGCCTGCTCGCCGCCAGCGCCGGGCCTGCGCCAACAGGCTGTTGAAATTCGACAGATCGCCGTGACAATATGGCATGCGCACAAAGGTCATCTGCGGCAACCAATTGATTTGTTGCTATTTCCAATTTGCATACCCATGATTATCAGCCGTCTAAATTTCGAACTATGAGAATTTCAACAGCCTGCTAACGGGCGGCGGCCCCGAACAGGTAATCGCCTTTGTGTGTATCCTTTCTATGTCCAAAATGAGAGGGGCTACGATAAAAAACTTTTGTATTCTGTGCTCATCTTTTTTATGAGCTCCTTCAACGTTTTCATAAATTCAGCCAGTGCTGATGGAAAACCAAGCAGCATTAAACAGGATGTAGCATGGCCGGACGATATCCGAATTATTAAACCAGATGCCTCTGTGCCAGCCAGCCATGCTGCCTTTTCTGGTATTTGGTGTGGCAACTGGCAGAGCACGCTAGATGCATGTGTCATTATTGAAAAAATTGAAGGAAATACTGCAACATTGGTTTATGCATGGGGCCGCTCACCCGGCTGGAATATTGACAACCCTGGAAGCATTAGATATTCGGCCGAATTCGAGGACGGTCAGATTCATTTTATTTCAACAAGCGGGGCTGGCTTCTGGCTTTTCGATCCTACTGAAGACAAAGTGAAAATTTCAAGAATGACCAGCAGGTATAACCAAACCACGACCTTGGAAAAGGTCAAATAAGCTCTTAAAATCTGTCTGGTTGACTTCAGAATAAACGAGCAGGGACTCGAATACTTGCGACAGACGGCGCGCGCCAGGCGGTCGGTCCAGAACACCATCGGATCGTCCGGAAACGCCTCCAGCGTGTCTTCGTCGATGGCGACGATCACGACGTGGCGCGCCTCGGCGCGCTTGCCCTGCCACTGGAACCAGGCGTCCTGCAGGCGCTGCTCGACGGGATTGAGGGCGCCGCTGCGGAACAGGCCCTCGGCCAGCAGGGCGGCGCCGAGGGCGAGCAGGACCAGCCAGCGGCGCTGGTGGCGGCGCAGAACCGTCATGTCGCCTTTCCTTTCACGGCGAGATGATAAGCCAGGCGGCGGCGCCCGTCGGCATCGATGCGAAGGCCGCACTTCGTCCTGCGCCAGAGGATGTCGTCGACCCCGCCCGCCCATTCGCGCTCGACCAGGTAATCGACCTCCGCGGCATACAGGTCCGGCGCAAAGCGTGCGCCCAGCGCCGCCTCCGTCTGCGCCTGCCCGAGCACGCGGGCGGCCAGCGTGCCGTGGCGGCGCGCCAGGGCTTCGAGCAGCTCGGGCGGCAACTTAGGGTAGCGCCGCGCCAGCTCCAGCAGCAGGCCGGGCAGGCCGCCGCGGCCGAGGCCGCCGCCGGGCAGGTGCACGCCGGCGCTCCAGGCGGGACGCAGGCCCGGCAGCCAGGGGCGGAGCCTGTCGAGCACGCGTTCGGCGAGGCGGCGGTAGGTGGTCAGCTTGCCGCCGTAGATCGACAGCAGCGGCGCCTCGGCCGAGCCGCCGTCCACGAGCAGGCGATACTCGCGGCTCACCGCCGAGGCGCTGCCCTGGCCATCGTCGTAGAGCGCACGGATGCCGGCGTAGGACCAGACCGCCTGCGCCGGATCGAGCGGCTGCCTGAAGAAGCGGCTCACCAGCGCGCAAAGATAGTCCGCCTCCGCCGCATCGGCCTGCGGCGCCTCCTCCGCCGCGGCGAGCGGCACCTCGGTCGTGCCGACCAGGCTGAACGCGCCCTCGAAGGGAATCACGAAGGCGATGCGGCCGTCTTCGTTCTGCAGCAGGTAGGCCTGTTCGCCCGCATACAGCCGCGGTACCACCAGGTGGCTGCCCTTCACCAGCCGCAGCGCTTCGGGCCCGGCGTCGCCGACGACCGCCCGGCGCACCGCCCCGGCCCACGGCCCGGCGGCGTTCACCAGAATGCGCGCCGCGCATTCCCGCTGCGCGCCGTCGGCCCCCTGCAGCACGGCGCGCCACTCCTTCCCCTCGCGCCGCGCGCCCGCCAGCCGCGTGCGCGTCAGCACCTGCGCGCCGAGCTGCGCCGCCGACATGGCGTTCGCCAGCGTCAGGCGCGCATCGTCGGTGGCGAGGTCGGAGTAGGCGAAGCCGTGGGCGAACTCGGGCCGCAGCGGCGCGCCAGGCGGCGTGCCGCGCAAGGCCAGCGCCTCGGCCCGCTTCAAACTGGCGCCGCGCGCCAGGCCATCGTAGAGCGCCAGGCCGAGGCGGATCATCCAGCGCGGCCGCTGCGACGGGGTGTGGGGGATGACGAAGCGCTGCTCGCGCACGAGGTGCGGCGCGATCGACAGCAGGATCTCGCGCTCGGCCAGCGACTCGCGCACGAGGCCGAATTCGAAGTGCTCCAGGTAACGCAGGCCGCCGTGGATGAGCTTGGTCGAGGCGGAGGAAGTCGCCCCGCCGATGTCGCCGCGGTCGACGATCAGCACCTTGAGGCCGCGCCCGGCGGCGTCCCGCGCCAGTCCGGCGCCGTTGATGCCGGCGCCGACGATGAGCAGGTCGAAGACGGGGTCGGGGGGCGAAGTCACCCGGGCATGTTACCCCGGGGCCAGCGGCAAAGTCAGCGTCACCGACACGCCGCTGCCGTCGGGCAGGTTCCCGGCGGCGATCGTGCCGCCGTGGAATTCGGCGATCAGGCGGGCGATGTAGAGGCCGAGGCCGAGGTGCGGCCCGTCGCTGCCCGAACCGCCGCGATCCGGGCGCGAGGAGATCATCGCCCCGAACAGCCTGCCCTGCACCTCCGCCGGCAGCGGCGGGCCGGCATTCGCGACGACCAGACGGGCGTCGGCGCCGTCGCGGGCGAGCGCGATGCGCACCGGGGCGCCGGCGGCGCCGAAATCGACGGCGTTCGCCACCAGCTTGTCGAGCAGCTGCACGATCAGGTCGGGCGAACCGTCGATCGTCAGCGGCTGGTCGGGCGGCTGCAGCGCGAAGCTGCGCTGCGGATAGGCCAGGCGGTAGCCGCCGACGCAATCCGCCACCACCGCGTCCAGGTCGAAGCGGCTGCGCGCCTCGCTCGCCAGGCTCTGTTCGAGGCGGGTGGCCTCGCTCATCCGCGTGAGGATCTTCGACAGCCGGGCCAGGCCCTCCTCGGCGCGCTCCAGATACACCTGTGCCTGGGCCGGGTCGCGCTCCAGCCTGAGGTTTTCCAGCGAGGAGCGCACCACGGCGATCGGCGTGCGCAGCTCGTGCGACAGCCGCCCGGCCAGGCTCTCCAGGTAGCCGTGATGCTGGGCCAGCTTGGCCAGCACGGCCGAGAAGCTGCGCGACAGGTCGCCGATCTCGTCGCCCGCCTGCGAACCCGAGGTCAGCCGCTTGAGCCGGCCGCGGGCGTCGACGGCGCTCTCCGCCTCGTCGCGCAGGCGGCGGATGCGGTTCGACAGGCGCGTGGCGAAGCCGAGCAGCACGGCGGCGGCCAGCACGAACACCGCGATGGTGGTGAGCAGCAGGCGTTCCAGCGCCTGGCTGCGCACGGCCAGGATGGAATGCGTGGTCTCCTCCACCACCACCGCGCCCAGCACGTTGTCGCGGCTCCAGATCGGGTGCGCCGCCGAGACGATGACGGCGCGGCCGTCGGCACTCGCGCGCAGGCGCGTGGCCGGCGCGCCGAGCAGGGCGTGGGCAATCTCGCGGCCGGAGCCGAGCACGTCCTCGTCGAGCGCCTCGTCGAAATCCTCGGCCGGACGCGGCACGATGCGGGCGAGGAGGTCTCGCCACAGGCGGGCGGCGCCCTCGCCGGCATCCCCTGCCGGCTTCGCCTTCGGCCTCAGGCTGCCGGCCAGGGCCAGCAGCTTCAGTTCGCGGTTCACCACCCAGATGCGTCCCGAGGCGCGCTCCAGTCCGCGCAGGATGGCCCCGATCTCCTCGACGGCCTGCCGCTCGTTCGTCACCGACTCGCGGCCGATCTCCTCGACCACCGCCGGCTGGCCGGTCCGCTCCGCCAGTTCGGTCGCCTGCCGGAGGCGGTCTTCCGCCGCCTGCCGCGCCGCGCTGTCCTCGGCCACCTTCAGGCGCATCAGCTGCGGCCGCTCGTGCAGCGCCGTGGCCACCGCGCGCGCCGTGGCGAGCAGCGCCTGCTGCTGCGCCTCGAGCAGGAAGCCCTCCATCTCCTGCACGTAGCGCCAGCCGACCCAGGGCAGGCCGAGCAGGGTCAGCGCGACCAGCGCCAGCTTGAGGCGGAGGCTGAAGCGGAAGGGGGAGGGCGCTTTCATGAAAATCTGCGGGCCAAACCGTTGTTATTCCCGCGAAGCATGTCCCCGTATGCCTGAAGCGGGGAGCGGGAATCCACCCGGCGTATGGATTCCCGCTTTCGCGGGAATGACGAAGCTGGCTTCATGCCTTCCAGCGGTAGCCCATGCCATAGACCGTGTCGATGCGGTCGAACGCCGGATCGACGGCCTGGAACTTGCGGCGGATGCGCTTGATGTGGGAGGTGATGGTGCCCTCGTCCACCACCAGCCGGGCGTCGTGCATCAGCCGGTCGCGGTCCTTCACGTGGCCGGGAAACTTGGCCAGGGTGTGCACCATCCAGAACTCGGTCAAAGTCAGTTCCACCGGCACGGCGTTCCAGCTCGCGCTGAGGCGCTTGGCATCGAGGCGCAGCGGGCCGCGCTCGAGCACCTCCTCGGCCGCCTCCGGTTCGCCCAGCACCTCGACGCGGCGGAACAGCGCGGCGATGCGCGCCGTCAGGTGGGGCAGGCTGACGTCCTTGGTCAGGTAATCGTCGGCGCCCAGGCGCAGGCCGGAGACGATGTCGAAGTCGGAGTCGCGCGCCGAGAGGAAGATGATCGGCAGGCGCGGGCTCAGCGCGCGCAGCTCGCGGCACAGCTCGAAGCCGCCCTCCGGCTCGTCGCCGAGGCCGATGTCGATCACCGCCAGGTCGGGCAGGCGCGTGCGGAAGGCGGCCAGCGCCTCCGGCCGGTTGGCGTAGGCGGCCACCTCGTAGCCCTGGCGCGCCAGCGCCTCCGCATAGTTGGCACGGATGGCGGCTTCGTCCTCGACGATGGCGATGCGTTTGGCCATGCGGCGGACTATACCGAAAACCTCCCCGCCCGGAGCGGCAACAGGCAATTGCCCTATTTTTGCCACAATTCTTCGCCGTCCCGCCCGTTTTCCTCCCGGCTGCCGCCCGTCTTCCCGGCTTCAATGCAAGCGTCGCCAAACGGGAAGGAGAACAACAATGAACACCGCCACTTGCCACTCTCGCGAAAGCGGGAATCCGGGCGTCGCCGGAAATGACTGGATCCCCGCTGCCGCGGGGATGACGACCGGCGGCAGGCTCCTCGCCGTCGAAATCATCGCCAAGGTGGTGCTGGCCTTCGCCATCGGCCTGGCCACCTCCGTCACGCTGGCCGGCGTGGTCCTGCTGCTGACCGACGACGTCCAGGCCGCCGAACTCCCGGCAATGAAACCCTCTCAGGCGCAACGGGGCACGCTGCTGTTGAAGTCCGAAGGCGGCACCCTCGCCGTGCCGGCGGTGGCGACGGAAGCCGAGATCCGGGTCTCCGGCATCGTCGCCCGCGCCGTCGTCAGGCAGACCTACCGCAATCCCTACGATGCCTGGTTCGAGGGCGTCTATGTCTTCCCGCTGCCGGAGAACGCCGCCGTCGACCATCTGCGCATGAAGGTCGGCGACCGCATCGTCGAGGGAGACATCCGGGAGCGCCAGGCCGCGCGCGCGCAATATGAACAGGCGAAATCCTCCGGCCGGCGCGCCGCGCTGGTCGAGCAGGAACGGCCGAACATCTTCACGACGAGCGTCGCCAACATCCCGCCGCGCGGCGAGATCGTCGTCGAGATCGAATACCAGCAGACCCTGCGCTACGAGGTTACCCGAATGCAGGGCAGCTTCAGCCTGCGCTTCCCGATGGTGGTCGGCCCGCGCTACATCCCCGGCGCGCCCGCCGAAGGCCAGGGCGCGGGTACGGGCCGGTCGCCGGACACCGACCAAGTCAGCGATGCCTCCCGCATCACGCCGCCCGTGCTCGATCCGGCGCAGCACGCGCCGACGAACCCGGTGCGCCTGAAGGTCGTGCTCGACGCCGGCGTGCCGCTGGCCCGCGTCGACAGCCCCTATCATCCGATCGTGATGCGGGAAACCGAAGGCGGCGGCCGCATCGTCGAGCTGGCTTCAGGCGAAGTACCGGCCGACAAGGATTTCGAACTCACGTGGACGCCGGCGGCGGGCCATGCCCCCCAGGCAGCGTTGTTCACCGAAAAGCACGGTGACAGGCATTACGCGCTGCTCATGGTCATGCCGCCGGCGAAGGAGGTCGCCACCGCGCGCCTGCCGCGTGAAGTGATCTTCGTCATCGACACCTCCGGCTCCATGTCGGGCAGCTCCATCGCCCAGGCGAAAGAGGCGCTCGAGCTGGCCATCTCGCGCCTCAACGAACAGGATCGCTTCAACGTCATCGAATTCAACTCCTACGCGAAAGCCCTTTACCCCGAGGCGCGACCCGCCACGTTCGACAACCGCGCAAAGGCCATCCGCTTCGTGCGTCGATTGCAGTCGCAGGGCGGCACCGAGATGGCGCTGGCGTTGAACCTCGCCCTTAACGGGCGCACCCCAAGGGTACTTCCTGCGGGGCGCGACAACCCCGGCCGCGTGCGCCAGGTGATCTTCCTCACCGACGGCGCCGTCGGCAACGAGGACAGTCTCTTCAAGCTGATCCAGGACAAGCTCGGCGACTCGCGCCTGTTCACCGTCGGCATCGGTTCGGCCCCCAACAGCCACTTCATGGGCAAGGCGGCGCAGACCGGCCGCGGCACCTTCACCTATATCGGCAAGATCGAGGAAGTGAAGGAGAAGATGGGCGGCCTCTTCGCCAGGCTCGAATCGCCGGTGCTGAAGGGCGTCGACATCGCCTGGCCGGGCGCGGCCGAAGCCTGGCCGAAACGCGTGCCGGATCTGTATCTGGGCGAACCCCTCGTCGTTTCCGTCCTGCTCGACAAGATGGAAGGCGAGATCCGCCTCTCCGGCCTGCGCGGCGATGCACCGTGGCAGGCGACGCTGCCCCTGGCCTCCGCGCGCACGGGCAAGGGCATGGGCGTGCTGTGGGCGCGCGAGAAAATCCAGTCCCACATCGACAGCCTGCGCGACGGCGCGAAAGAGGAGGAGGTACGCGACGCGGTGGTCGAGGTCGCCCTCGCCCACCATCTCGTCAGCAAGTACACCAGCCTCGTCGCGGTGGACAAGACGCCGGTGCGTCCGAAGGAGGATGAACTTCAGTCCGGCGCCATCCCGACCAACCTGCCGGAAGGCTGGGAGTACGGCAAGGTCTTCGGCGAGCTGCCGCAGGGCGCCACCGATTCGCGCTGGAACCTGCTGGCCGGCTTGCTCACGCTGCTGCTGGCGCTCGGGCTGTACCTCGGCGCGCGGCGGACGCCGGTTGCCTTGAGGAGGGGTTGAGATGAAAGTTCAACGGTACGACTGGCCGCTCGGCGTCGAATGCGCCTGGCCCACTACCCAGCGCATCGCCCTCGCAAAGCCTTGCAGGTCGGCCTTCAGGCCGAAGCGTCCCACAGGGATTTCCTCCGGTCATCGGGCTGAAGCCCGGCCTGCGGCACGGCGCCGCTGGCAACTCTGGCTCGCCGCCATCGCCTTCAGCGTCAGCCTCTGGCAGCTCGGCCAGGGCAGCTACATCCAGGCCAAGGCCTGGCTCGCGCAGGTGCTCATCAAGCAGGCCTGGGCGCGCACGCTGGAGGGCGAAGCGCAGGCGCGGCCCTGGCCCTGGGCCGACACCTGGCCGGTGGCGCGCATCACGGTCCCCGGCCGCGACATCGAGCGCTATGTGCTGGCCGGCGCCAACGGCCGCACCATCGCCTTCGGCCCCGGCCACGTCTTCGGCACGCCGCTGCCGGGCGAGGCCGGCAACAGCGTCATCGGCGCCCACCGCGACACCCACTTCGCCTTCCTGCGCGCGCTGCGGCCGGGCGAGGAGATCGTCGTGGAAAACGCTTCAGCGCTTCGGCGGAGGCTAATGCCTGCGGAGCAGGCGTTACACCGGAACCAAAAGTCAGCCGCCGCGACACGGCGCTACCGCGTCAGCGGCGCCGAGATCGTCGACAAATCCGAAACCCGCGTGCTGGCGCAGCCGCCCGGCGAGACGCGCCTGACGCTGGTCACCTGCTACCCCTTCGACGCCCTGCGCGCCGGCGGGCCGCTGCGCTACGTCGTCACCGCGAAGGCGATATGAGCGTCCGCCATTCCCGCGAACGCGGGAATCCACACGCCCCGACAACCCTGGATCCCCGCTTTAGTTACGGCATAACCCAAAGGTTAGCCTGCACTGAAACTTCGTTTTCGCGGGGATGACAACCGATAGGAGCCCTCACATGCAAACCTCCTCCGCCCTCTGCTTCTCCGTCGCCCTCGCCAACACGCGCGCGTTCGACGACAACTCTGGCTACCCGCGGCCGGTACTGGTGCCGCGCGTCGACAAGCTCGTCGTCGACAAGGCGCGCCGCCGCCTGACCCTGATGGGGCGCAAGCATGTCGTGCGCAGCTACCGCGTCTCGCTCGGCGGCGAAGGCAGCGCGCCGGCCGGCCGTTATGTGGTCGCCGGACGCAACCCCAGGAGCCCCAACCACCTCGCCCTGCGCCTCGCCCGCCAGATGCCCGCCGATGCGGGCCGCGCTAGCGGCTTCCTGCAGATCCACGGCACGCCCGACTGGCTCGGCCCGCTCGCCGCGGCGCTGAAGGGCAGCGACTGGACCACCGGCGGCATCGCCGTCGCCAACGCCGACATCGAGGAGATCTGGAACCTGGTGACCGACGGCACGCCGGTCGTGGTCAGGCCGTAGTCCTGCCCCAGCGCAGCGCGCTGGTCAGCTTGCAGAGCAGATCGCGGTCGAGGAAGGGCCGCGCCCGCGCCGTCAGAAAGGCCGTCGGACAGTGCACGCGCAGTTCGTTCAGGGACTGCGTCGCGCCCTCGATGACGACGCGGCCGCGACCCATCACGCAATAGCTCTGGCCGGGCGAAAGGAACACGTCGCCGGAATCGCCCTCGACGGTCACCCACAACAGGCCACTGGTCGCATCGATGACGACGCCGGGCGCGTCCTCCAGAACGAGGGTCTCGCCGTTGGCAAGCGCAATGGGTCGAAGCTGCAGACAGTAATGGCTGGTCGTCACGATGCCCCCCTGCGGAAAACGATGAGGCCAGTCTAGATTTCCGCCCTCTACCAATACAGATACAACCAGACGAAATTGTTTCCCGCACAGTTACGAGATTTGGCAAACTGTGCTGGTCACACCGGGGCGCAACTGTATCTGTTCGCATCGCGCCCCGCCGCCGAAAATGGCGGAGTCATCCGGAGCCGACCCCATGGACGCCGAACCGCGCAGCCTCCGCTACGAAATCCTCGCCGACGAGTTCGCCGGCCTCATCGACCGCCGCGTGCTCGGCCCCGGCGACCGCCTGCCCTCGGTGCGCAAGCTCTCGCAGGAAAAGCGCCTCTCGGTGTCCACCGTGCTGCAGGCGCTGCGCACCCTGGAGGACCGCGGCCTGGTCGAGGCGCGGCCGCAGTCCGGCTTCTTCGTGCGCCGCCGCCCGCTCGCCCGCGCCGTGCCGGAGGCGCGCCGCACGCCGGCGCGGCCGGTGAAGGTCGACCTCTCCCAGCGCATCCTGCGCGTGCTGCAGCTCAACAACCGCCCCGGCGTCGTGCCGCTCGGCGCGGCGCTGCCCGACACCTCGCTGCTGCCGGTGAAGGCGATCCAGCGCCTCTACGCGAACGTCGCCCGCCAGCAGCCGAACCTCCTGCGCAGCAACAGCCACACCGACATGAACGAGCCGGCCCTGGTACGCCAGCTGGTGCGCCGCTCGCTCGCCTGGGGCGGCCCGCTCGACGCCGACGAGCTTGTCGTCACCAACTCCTGCACCGAAGCGATGTTCCTCTGCCTGCGCGCAGTCACGAAGCCCGGCGACACCGTTGCCGTCGAATCGCCGGGCTACTACCTGATGCTGCAGCTCATCGAGTCGCTCGGCCTGAAGGCGCTGGAGATTCCCACCGACCCGCGCCGCGGCCTCTCCGTCGACGCCCTCGACCTCGCCACGCGCGAGGGCAAGGTCAAGGCCTGCCTGTTCGTCACCAACGCGAGCAATCCGCTCGGCACCATCCTCTCCGACGCCGACAAGAAGCGCCTGGTGCGCCTGCTCGACGCGCGCGACGTGCCGCTGATCGAGGACGACATCTACGGCGACCTGCAGTTCGGCGAGCGACGGCCGTGGCCGGCCAAGGCCTTCGACCGCGGCGGCAATGTCATGCTCTGCGCCTCATTCTCGAAGTCGATCACGCCGGCCCTGCGCTGCGGCTACGTCGCTGCCGGCCGCTACGCCACCGAGGTGATGCGGCAGAAGACCCTGGCCAGCGGCGCCACCAACCCGATCACCCAAAACGTGCTGGCGCGCTTCCTCGAGAGCGGCGCCTACGACCGCAGCCTGCGCGCGTTGCGCCGCGCCTACCGGCAGCAGGTCGAGCGCACCGCCGACGCCGTCTCGCGCCATTTCCCCGAGGGCACGCGCATCACCCGGCCGCAGGGCGGCGTGGTGCTCTGGCTGGAGCTGCCCGGCAAGGTGGATGACCGGAGGAAATCCCCGTGGGACACCAACCTCCTCTTCGAGCGCGCCGCCGAGGAGAACATCGCCTGCGTGCCGGGCGACCTGTTCTCGCCCAGCGGCCTCTACCGCAACTGCCTGCGCCTGAACTGCGGCAACCCATGGACCCCGGCCATCGAGGCGGGGGTCAGGCGGCTCGGCGAGCTGGCGGCGGAGTTGACCGGCGCTTGATTCCCCCTCACCCCAGCCCTCTCCCCCGATGCCGGGGGAGAGGGGGCCATTGGTGCGGTTCTCCCTGTAAAATTCAGGGATGAAAAAAATCGCAATCTACGATTCCACGCTGCGGGACGGCGCCCAGGCCCAGGGCATTTCCTACTCGGTCGAGGACAAGGTCAAGATCGTCGAGCGGCTCGACGCCCTCGGCGTGCATTACATCGAGGCCGGCAACCCCGGCTCCAACCCGAAGGACCTGGAGTTCTTCGAACGCGTGCGCGGCATGCAGCTGCAGAACGCCAAGCTGATCGCCTTCGGCGCCACGCGCAAGATCGGCGTCAAGGCCGAGGACGACGGCAACGTGCGTTCGATCCTCGCCGCCGGCACGGAGGCGGTCGCCATCTTCGGCAAGAGCTGGGACTACCAGGTCACCGCGATCCTGCGCACCGGGCTCGACGAGAACCTGCGCATGATCGGCGACACCGTCCGCCATCTCAAGCAGCAGGGCAAGGAAGTGGTCTACGACGCCGAGCACTTCTTCGACGGCTGGAAGGCCAACCCGGACTATGCGCTCGCCACCCTCAAGGCGGCAGCGGACGCCGGCGCCGACTGCCTGTGCCTGTGCGACACCAACGGCGGCACCTTTCCCGGCGACGTCTTCGCCATCACGCAGAAGGTCGCCGAGCAGTTCAGGAAGGTGCCGATCGGCATCCACTGCCACAACGACTGCGAGATGGCGGTGGCCAACTCGGTGATGGCCGTGCAGGCCGGCGCGACGCAGGTGCAGGGCACCATCAACGGCATCGGCGAGCGCTGCGGCAACGCCAACCTGTGCGCGATCATCCCCGACCTGCAGCTGAAGCTCGGCTTCGAGTGCATCCCGCCGCAGAACATGGCGACGCTGACCACGGTGGCGCGCGCGGTGTCCGACATCGCCAACATGCCGCACAACGAGAAGGCCGCCTACGTCGGTGCCGACGCCTTCGCCCACAAGGGCGGCATGCACATCGACGCGGTGGTGAAGAACCCCGTCTCCTACGAGCACATCGACCCCGACCTCGTAGGCAACAGCCGCCGCACGCTGATGTCGGAAGTGGCCGGCCGCAGCACCCTGCTCGCCCGCATCCGGGCCGTCGACCCGAAAATCGGCAAGGACTCGCCCGAAACGAAGAAAATCATCGAGCGCCTCAAGCAGCTCGAGCACGAGGGCTACCACTTCGAGGCCGCCGAGCAGTCCTTCGAACTGGTCGTGCGCAAGATGCTGGGCAAGTACACGCCCTTCTTCGAGCTGGTCGAGTTCAAGGTGATGGTGAACGAGCCCTCGGTGAACGGCATGAACTCCTCGGCCATGATCAAGATCCGCGTCGGCGATGAAGTGGAAATCACCGCCGCCGAGGGCGACGGCCCGGTGAACGCCCTCGACAAGGCCGTGCGCAAGGCGCTCGAGCGCTTCTACCCGGCCATCGGCGAGATCCGCCTCACCGACTACAAGGTGCGCGTGCTCGACTCGAAGGAAGCCTCCGCCGCCAAGGTGCGCGTGCTCATCGAATCGACCGACCACCGCGAGAACTGGACCACCATCGGCGTGTCGACCGACATCATCGACGCCTCCTGGCACGCCCTGGTGGATTCCATCGAGTACAAGCTGGTGCGCGAGCAGGAGGCCAGCCGCGGTTAGCGTGATCTCCGCCCGGGACATGCATCGAAAGGAGCGAACGATTTATGAGCAAGCCAACTAAGGCCATTCCGCGGTTCAGGAACGAAGCCGAGGAGCGCGCCTTCTGGGAAAGTCAGGACTCGACCGCCTATGTCGACTGGACGAAGGCAAAGCGAGGGGTGCTGCCGAACCTGAAGCCGACCACCAGGACGATTTCCCTGCGCCTCCCCCAGCATCTGCTGGACTCCATCAAGGCCGCGGCCAACGCGCGCGACGTTCCGTATCAGTCGCTGATCAAGGTCTGGCTGCAGGAAAAACTGCACGGATAGCCGCAAGCATAGTACCGACGTAGCCGGCTACCCGCCGCCTCTCACTCTTCCGGCTTCAGCAGCACCAGCTTCAGGTGCTCCTGCTCCACCGGCCGCAGCGTCACCTGCTGGTAGGTCACCGGCCCCCACTTCGGATGGTTGAAGGCGCGCTGCCCGCCCTGGCGCTCCAGCACGTCGTGCTGCTTCCAGTAGCGCGAGAACTCCGCGCTGCCCTTCTTCAGTTCCCCGATCAGCTGCACCAGCGCCGGCTCGTCCAGGCGCGTGCGGCAGTCGGCGCGGAACTCCGCGGCGAGGCGCCGCGCGCGCGCCTCCCAGTCGGTGATGAACTTCCTCGCCTTCGGCTCCAGGAAGACGAAGCGCAACAGGTTACGGCGCGGCGCGTTCTGCTTGACAGGCTTGTCGAGCCAGCCGGCGAACAGCGCCGCGGCCGCCTTGTTCCAGGCCAGCATGTCCCAGGTGCGGCCCATGATGTAGGCCGGGATGGCGATGTCGCCGAGCATGGCGGTCAGCAGCGCCGAGGCGGCGTCCTCTTCCGGCGCGGCGCCGAGCGGATCGCGCCGCCCGGCCAGCTCGAAGACGTAGGCGCGCTCGCCGCGCGTCAGGCGCAGCGTCTGCGCCAGCCGGCCCAGCACCTCGGCCGAAACATTCACCTCGCGCCCCTGCTCGATCCAGGTGTACCAGGTCGGGCTGATGCCGGCGAGTTGCGCCACCTCCTCTCGCCGCAGGCCCTGCGCGCGACGGCGGCTGCCCGCGGGAAAGCCGAATTCCTCGGGCGCATGCCGCCCTCGCAGCACCTGCAAAAACTCGCCGAGCTCCTTGCGACGCTTGTCCATGGCCTTCCCTCTGGCTGGTATATCCGATACTAGTATAAATACCCGTCTTGTCAGGGTACCAAACCTTGACTAGCATTTCTTCCGCAACAGGCTTCCAATAGCCTCCTCCCAACGCCGCAAGGAGCCGCACATGGCTGCCAAGACGCTTTTCGACAAACTCTGGGAATCGCACGTCGTCCGCGAGGAATCCGACGGCACGTGCCTGCTCTACATCGACCGCCACCTCATGCACGAGGTGACCAGCCCGCAGGCCTTCGAGGGCCTGCGCCTGGCCGGCCGCCGCGCCTGGCGCAAGGAGAGCGTGGTCGCCAACCCCGACCACAACACGCCGACCGACCACTGGGACGAGGGCATCAAGGACCCGATCTCGCGCCTGCAGGTGGAAACCCTCGACGCCAACATCAAGGACTTCGGCGCGCTGGTGTACTTCCCCTTCAAGCACGCCAACCAGGGCATCATCCACGTCATCGGCCCGGAGAACGGCACCACCCTGCCCGGCATGACCGTGGTCTGCGGCGACAGCCACACCTCCACCCACGGCGCCTTCGGCGCGCTGGCCTTCGGCATCGGCACCTCCGAGGTCGAGCATGTCCTCGCCACGCAGACGCTGGTGGCCAAGCCCTCAAGGCGCATGCTCATCCGGGTCGACGGCAAAGTCAGCCCCGGCATCACGGCGAAGGACATCGCGCTGGCGATCATCGGCCGGATCGGCACCGCCGGCGGCACCGGCTACGCCGTCGAGTTCGGCGGCAGCGCCATCCGCGACCTCAGCATGGAAGGCCGCATGACCCTCTGCAACATGGCCATCGAAGGCGGCGCCCGCGCCGGCCTGGTCGCCCCCGACGAGAAAACCTTCGAATACCTCAAGGACCGCCAGTTCGCGCCGAAGGGAGAAGACTGGGACAAGGCCGTCGCTTACTGGAAGACCCTGCAGTCCGACGCCGACGCGAAGTTCGACGCCGTGGTCGCGCTAGACGCCGCCAAGATCGAGCCGCAGGTCACCTGGGGCACCTCGCCCGAGCAGGTGCTGCCGGTCGGCGGCCGCGTGCCCAACCCGGCGAAGGAGAAGGATGCGCAGAAGCGCGCCGGCATCGAGCGCGCCCTGCAGTACATGGGCCTGAAGGCCGACACGCCGATCCAGGACATCCGGGTCGACAAGGTCTTCATCGGCTCGTGCACCAACTCGCGCATCGAGGACCTGCGCGCCGCCGCGAAATACACGAAAGGCAGGAAGAAGGCGGCAAACGTCAAGCTGGTGCTGGTGGTGCCGGGCTCCGGCCAGGTCAAGCGCCAGGCCGAGGCCGAGGGCCTCGACAGGATCTTCACCGACGCCGGCTTCGAATGGCGCGAGCCGGGCTGCTCGATGTGCCTGGCCATGAACGCCGACCGCCTCGCCCCGGGCGAGCGCTGCGCCTCGACCTCCAACCGCAACTTCGAAGGGCGCCAGGGCGCCGGCGGCCGCACACACCTCGTCAGCCCCGAGATGGCCGCCGCGGCCGCCATCGCCGGCCACTTCGTCGACATCCGCAACATCTGAGGAACCGTCATGAAACCCTTCAAATCCATCGACGGCCTGGTCTGCCCGCTCGACCGCGCCAACGTCGACACCGACGCCATCATCCCGAAGCAGTTCCTCAAATCGATCAAGCGCTCGGGCTTCGGTCCCTACCTCTTCGACGAGTGGCGCTACGCCGACATCGGCGAGCCCGGCATGGACTGCAGCAAGCGCCCGCTGAAGAAGGACTTCGTCCTCAACCAGCCGCGCTACAAGGGCGCGCAGGTGCTGCTCACGCGCGACAACTTCGGCTGCGGCTCCAGCCGCGAGCACGCGCCCTGGGCCATCGAGGACTACGGCTTCCGCGTCATCATCGCGCCGTCCTTCGCCGACATCTTTTTCTCCAACTGCTACAAGAACGGCATCCTGCCGATCGTCGCCTCGCATGCGATCGTCGACCAGCTGTTCCGCGAGTGCGCCGCGCAGAAGGGCTACCGGCTGCGCGTCGACCTCGAGACGCAGACCGTGCGCAACCCGGCCGGCGAGTGGTTCCGGTTCGACATCACGCCGCACCGCAAGCACTGCCTGATGAACGGCCTCGACGAGATCGGCCTGACGCTGCAGCACGCCGACGAGATCAGGGCCTTCGAAGCGAAGCACGAGGCCGCGCAGCCCTGGTTGTTCCACTGACGCTTCCCTGCAGGCCACTGGTGATGCCCCCATCACGAACGGCCGACCGGTTCCAAGGCCTCAACTGCGCTTCGCAGCTCTTTTGTGACCGCAATGAGTTCTCCGATCAATTGCTCGTCTCCGGAGAAGTCGCCGTCATAGAGGGCAACATTTCGTTTCTGGTGGCAGTCGTCCAGAAATCTCCACTTGGCTGTCGGGAAGGACAGGGTATGCGCCAGAGCCTGGAAGACAATGTAGCGACTTTCCGAGCGGTAGCCGTGCCAACGCAGGGCAGCGAGGGCAAGAGAATGGGCCGCGTCGTAAGCGAGGGTGAATCGGCTTTCGAGTGACAACGACGGATTTTAGGCGTCGTGCAGCTTGCGACCGGCCGACCTGACCAGTCCATCGAACTCGCCCTGATCCGGCGGCTCAGCCTTGATCCGACCGATTTGCTGCAGATTCTGCAGATTTTCCTGTGGGGATGTCACGCTCGTCTCCGATGAGAATGATCTTCGGCTGCTCGAGGACGCGGGTCACGAAAGCGTTGTCGTCCCGTACTTTCTTGTTGAATTCCTCGACAGAGTAGAGCGTAGGGCTCACCTTGCGGCCCAGGGCTTCCTCTACCTTCAGCAACGCCTCGAACAACATGCCGTAACCCAGGCCATCGGCCACCACCATGACGTCTATGTCGCTGGCGGCCGTATCCGCACCCTTGGCGACCGAGCCGAATACGAAGGCAAAGCGGATGTTATCGCCATATTCCGACAAGGCGGCGCGCAGGATGTCCGACAAGCCGAAGGTCTTAAGCACGATCCCCCGAAGCTCATTGAAGATGGGTGCGCTCTTGTTGGCCTGGTAGTGTTTCTGCTTGCCAATGACGGTCAATGTGATCAGGCCCGAGGAGGTCATCCGCTCCAATTCCCGCTGCAAGGCACCACGCCCCGTCTTGCCCAGTTTCGCGATTTCATTGGCGTAGAAGGACCGGCCCGGTTGACCAAACAGCAGACCCAGAACCCGCTGCTGGACACCAGAAAAGAGAACATTCGAAAGTGATGCCACTCTTTTATTCCCCATAGTGGGGATAATCTGACCTATTATGGGGAAATTCAAGCTTTATTTTGCACCTCCCAAGCCGGCATTTCATTCCCTGATCGAATTTAAGTGTCCCTTTTTAGGGAACCAGTTTAAGGGCTTCCATCTTTATCAACTTCGAGCGCCCGGAAAGTCAGCCCCTGCAGCACGGCGCCTTCAAAACCATATTTGAATCGGCAGGTCGATCCAAGCACGCAATCCGGCGGAAAAAAGCGGGCGACCGAGGCCGCCCGCAAGGGTGGATGGCGGGGGGAGCCATCCGGGGGAGGAGACGGATCAGTTCGGCAGCACGACGCTGTCGATGACGTGGATCACGCCGTTGCTGGTGACGATGTCGGTCTTGACGACCTTGGCCTGGTCGACCGTGACGTTGCCGTAATTGGCGCCGATGGTCAGAGACTGGCCCTGCACCGTGGCCACCTTGCCGGGGGCGACGTCCTTCGCCATCACCTTGCCGGGCACGACGTGGTAGGTCAGCACGGCGCGCAGCTTCTCCTTGTCCTTGAGCAGGGCGTTCAACTGGTCCTGCGGGATCTTGGCGAAGGCCTCGTCGGTCGGCGCGAAGACCGTGAACGGGCCCGGGCCCTTCAGGGTATCCACCAGGCCGGCGGCCTGGACGGCGGTGACGAGGGTCTTGAAGCTGCCCGCCGAGACGGCGGTATCGACGATATCCTGCTTCATTTCGGCCACGGCAGCGGTCGCCGCCATCGAGATCGCCACGCCGGCAGCCAGGTTCCTGATCGATTTCGTAATCTGCATTTGCTTGTCCTCCAGTAGGTTGAAAGTCGAACGAGCCAACATGCTCGTACTGTCCTAGACAAACAGAATTTGGAAGAGTTCATTCAAGATTCAATATTTTTTTGGGCTGGCGATATAAATCGTCAATTATTCCAGCAAAAACAATCATTAAATGGCTTCCAGATTTCTTTCTGAATTTAATCTATGTCCATGACACCAATAGGACATTGAGAATCCCTGCGGCTCGGGGAAAGTCAGTCCCTGCAACACGGCGGGCATCGCGCCGCCTATCGATTTCCATAGGCTCATCTGGCGAGCCGGCCGTCGCATGAGAATGGGATCACCGACCCAGTCAGTGATTTATAAGTTACAATATGCCCCATTCCATCGAGCACTACCGCGAGGCCGGCGGCCGAGTGCCTTTCCAGGCATGGATCGACGGCCTCAAGCGGAGCCAGCAAGCCGACATCGAGCGCGCCGTCACCTACTGGAAAGACTACCAACGGAGAAAGGCATCATGAAACGACGCGCACCTGCCGCCTCGGTCTCCCACGAGGAATGGGTCATCGACGCCCTTCGCTCCGATCCGGAATTCGCGGTCGAATATCTCAAGCAGGCCATGGAAGGCATGAACGATCCGGAAGGCCGAGGCGCGGCGCTGCTCGCGCTGCGACAAATCGCCGAATCCTGCGGCGGCGTGGCCAAGATCGCCGCGGCGGCCGGCGTGCAGCGCGAAAGCCTCTACCGCGCGCTCTCGCCCAAGGGCAACCCCACCCTGAACACGCTGCTCGCCGTCCTGAAAAGCGTCGGCATGCGGCTCTCCGTCGAGCCGGATCGCAAGGCGCACGCTTAGCCCCTAACAGCCTGTGGCTGAACCGCACCGCGATTTCGTCGAGCGGATAGCTCTTGCATTCAAGCTGCGTCTTCACGTCTTCGCACAGATCATGCAGTGTCGGCTGGATGCGCAGCGGGTCCGCACCGATGTTCTTCTCTGCGGTGCGGAATTTCCCCGCCCAGCGCCAGGTCTTGCCGAACATGCGCTTGTGCAGGGCGCAGACGAACTCGTTGGAGAGCAGATTCCTGTGCCGCCGCCCGAAGGCCCAACGCTCCCCCTCGATGATGTTAACCATCTCCCACTCGTTCAACTGGCCGTGGTTGGCGATGTGCGAGGGGATCAGCCCGGCCGCCTCGTCGGGATCGAGCGGCGTGGCGCCGGACGGATAGTCGAGATTCATTGCCAAAGCTTGCGCGCGCTGCCCCTCAGCAGTGCCTCGGCCAGCAGCTTGCGCTGGCGCTCGCGTTCCCTGGCCGATACGCCTTGCGCCTCCAGCTTCATGGAATGGTCGGTCGGCTGCAGCAAGGCCTCGGCAAGCGCGTCGGCACGGCGCTCGCGCAGATCGTCGAGCGTGCCGCCCTCCGGCACCAGCGCATAGGCCACACGACAACCCATAGCCCGCGCCAGGCGATCGAGGCTATCCAGCGTGATGCGGCGATCGGCCTCGGCCCGCTCGAAATCCTGCACCGACTGCCGGCTGATGCCGGCGCGCGCACCCAATTGCGCTTGCGTCATGCCCAGAGCCTCCCGGATCGCACGCACCCATCCGCCCCGCGGCGGCACGGCCGCTTCCGGGCTTGGGTAAGCCTGCAGCGCAGCGGAAAGCTGCATTCGCTTGAGTTTCTTGTTGGAATCAATCATCAGACGCTCCTAGAGCAGGCTATAACCTGCTTATACGAGCTTATTGTGCCGGCTATAACCAGCACATAATCCCCTACCCGAACACCCGCGCCAGCACCTCGTAGACCGTCAGCTCGTTGCACACCCATCAAGCCCGTCGCACAAGAGAAAAGTCAGTTTCCGCGACACGGCGATGCCGGGACTGCCGGTTGCTAAACAAACGAGCATTTTGTTTGGCAACTCTGGTGTGGTGACAAAAGGCACACAGAAGCGTAGCATCCGCCCATGAAGCCGTTCCGCTGGAGCCCGGAGAAGAACGAGACGCTCAAGGCCGAGCGTGGCGTGTCCTTCGAGAGCATCGTGGTCGCCATCGAGTCCGGCGGCCTGGTCGATATCCTGGCCCACCCGAATCAGGCCAGGTATCCGCGGCAGCGGGTGCTGGTGGTCGCCAGCGACGGCTACTGTTATCTGGTGCCCTACGTGGAAGAAGACGACCACTTCTTCCTGAAAACCGTCATCCCGAGCCGCAAGGCTACACGGGACTATTTGAAGCAAGGTGAACGCGATGTCGAAGATTGATGCCTACGAAGCGGAAGTGCTCGAAGCCTTCGAGAAGGGCAAGCTCAAGTCGGTGGCCACCAAGGCCGAGCTGGCGCGGTTGAAGGCCGCCGCGCGGGCCACCGCCATCAAGGACCGCCGCGTCAACATCCGCCTGTCGTCGATCGACCTCAACGACATCCAGGTCAAGGCGATGGAAGAAGGCATCCCCTACCAGACCCTGATCGCCAGCGTCCTGCACAAGTACGTCACCGGCCGCCTGGCCGAGAAACCGGCGCGCCCGGTCGCTGGCGGAAAGAGCCGCGGCGACAAGCGGCGCAGTTCCTGACCGGCCGCCCTTGCCCGAACACCCTCACCAGCGCGGCGGAGAGTCACGCCGAGACGTCGCCGGCAAAAGTCAGTCGTCGCAATACGGCACTGAGATTGAAAAACGGACTGGCACGTAAGATCTGGGGATTACACGCCGCGCAAAACGCTGAACTCACGAAACAATCGCGCTGGCAGTGGCACCTCCAATCGCCAGATCAAACTCATCGGGCGATCTCCTTCTGCCTTTTCCAAAGATACCCGACCACAAGCGCGATAGGCATCGCCTTTACGTGCGCGCACGAACAACTGGAATTGCCATCCGTTTCCTGGACTTTCCAGATAGCGGCGACCGCTCATTGTGTCAGGTCCCGCGCTGTTCTGCGTCTGCCAATGGAAGCGCTCGGCGCTGATGGCGTAGTCGTGATAAGCAATCCGGTCGTGATATCCCTCGCTCTTGTCGAGCGTGACAAATAGCAGTTCGGTCTTTCGTTCAGGCAAGCGCAACACTCCTTCCCTGAAAGATGGTCGTCGGCTAGCGGTCCACCATCCTGTGGCAGTCAGAATCTCCCGCACACCATAGGCGGAATGTAAACATATCGGTTTATCTTCGAGTCCTGGGACACGAATGAAGGGCAAGCTGGTTCTGGCCTGAAGGATGCCGGCTAACTCGGCCAGTTCATCGCAAATCACCGGGTGCGCCTCCAGGCGTGCAAGGAACGCATTGTGGTCCGCCGCCTGATCATGCCGACCGTCGATCTGATAAGCCAGCATTTGCGATGTCAGCGCAGTCTCGGGTGTGTTCTGTCCACTGCGGGCACCAGACGCCCCAATGCTCTGCAACAAGTCGAGCCTATGCGGGTCATCTACGTGAAGGAGGTCTCCAAATCGCCGACTGAAGTAGTCCTCCTCCGGCCCGGGTTCAGCCACGATCAAGCCGACATCACGTTTCAACGCGGTCCAGCCGCTGCGTCCGCTAGATCGGTATACGTCTTCCAACTCCAAAGCCTGGTCGTGCAGGAACTCTGCCAGCCTAATCGAGGTTCTTCCCCTCAGTGCTGCATACGATTGCAGCTCGGTTCGCAGACGCTGCCAGTTCTGCATTGTTAGGTTACGCAGCCCTTTAAGCACCTGCTCGCGTGTTTGCCTCTGCAAGTGAATGTGGCAGCCTGGCGGCAGACTGCCGAAACCCTGTTCGACGCCTTCGGCTAGAGCCCGTCGAGACAAACCTGTCAGCCCCGACAACAGCCGATCGAAGCGGAAATCAGCGCGCTGCTGGCCAACAAAATCAAGGATCAGGCA
Source organism: Rhodocyclaceae bacterium (assembly GCA_041396245.1). Classification (GTDB taxonomy): domain Bacteria; phylum Pseudomonadota; class Gammaproteobacteria; order Burkholderiales; family Rhodocyclaceae; genus Desulfobacillus. Next base: position 82,262 of record JAWKYW010000004.1, read on the forward strand.
GCTTTCTTTTCCAGGGGAGAGACGCAAACCACGCCCGATCTGCTGCTGAAACAACACCGGGCTTTGCGTGGGCCGGAGCAGGAGCAAGGTGTCAACCAACGGCAGGTCAACCCCCTCGTTGAAGAGGTCCACAGTCACCAGTGCGTTTAGCTCGCCATTAAGCAGCCGCTGCGGTGCACGGCGGCGCTCCTCATCTGCCGTAGTGCCGACCACGCATGCAGCAGGTATGCCTGCACGATTGAGCCAATCAGTCATGAATTCGGCGTGGGCCACCGATACGCAGAACACCAAGGTCTTCGAGCGAAGCGGGTCAGCCGCAAGACGTCGCCATTCGTTGACGACAAGTTTCGCGCGGACATCGTTACTCTGGACGAGATTGTCGATCGCCTCCCGCTCGCCAGGGCGATCCCATGGCACATCAGAAAAGTCGGTGGCGTCGTCACATGCGTAGTACTCAAAAGGGGCAAGCAGCTGAAGATCGAGTGCGTGCCACAGGCGAAGCTCCACGGCTGGGCTGCCATCGGGCCGCGGATCGAAGTACGTTGTGATCGCCTGTCCGTCGCTACGCTCCGGGGTTGCCGTCAGCCCCAGGAGAAAATTTGGGCGCACTGCAGTCACGAATGCGTGGAAACGATCGGCCGCGAGACGGTGGCATTCGTCTACGACAACTGTGTGCCAGTAGTCGGCCCCGAACGTATTCAACAGATTCCGGCTCATAAGACTGTCGATCGTAGCGAAAAGGTGGTCTGCGCGCCCCGGCTGATTCCCACCCACAAGCAATTCGCCGAAATCGGGATCACGCAGCACCTCACGGTACGTGCGTAACGCTTGACGCAAAATTTCCTCGCGGTGCGCTACGAACATGAGTCGCGGCCGGCCGCCTTCGATACGGCAGATATTTCGGTAATCAAAGGCCGCTACAACGGTCTTGCCGGTACCTGTCGCCGCTACGACAAGATTGCGGCATCGTCCGTGGGCCCGCTCTGCCGCGAGTTGTTCCAGCATGTCCTGCTGGTAGGTCTTGGGTTGCAGATCAAAGAAGCTGGGGATAACTGTAGGCGAGTCCCCAGCCTCACGGCCAAGCGCGACAGCGAGCGCATGGCGGTGGTCTGCATTGTCCGGATCGTAGCGCTGAAACTCGTTGTCCTCCCACAACGTTTCGAAGTGCGCGATGGCCCGCGCAAATAGCGCCTCTTGCGAGCGCTGCGTTAGCTTCACCGTCCACTCCAGCCCGCCCGTTAGTGCAGCACCGGACAGGTTTGCGCTGCCGACATAGGCCGAACCGAAACCTGTATTGCGCTGAAAAATCCACGCCTTGGCATGCAGGCGAGTGCGCCGCCCGTCAAGCGAAACGCGTACCTCGCAACCTGGCAAGCGCGCAAGCTCATCGAGAGCACGCGCCTCCGTGGCGCCCGTGTAGGTTGTGGTAAGAATGCGGATTCGGGTTGACACTTTGCCGTCCGCCGCTAGCGCCGTGATCTGCTGCAGCACGTCCTGCAGCTTGCGCACTCCGGAAACGGTGATGAAGCTCACCAGAATGTCTATCTGATCAGCGGATGCCAGTTCTCGCCGAATTTCTTGCAGCAAGGAGGGAGAACCCTTGCCTGCCGTGAAAAGCCACGGCGCGGCCAAGCCAACTTCCGGCGGTGTTTGAAACTGTTGGTTGCGCTGAATAGCCTTCAGCAACCGCGCTGGCTGGGATATGAGGTCAATGACCTCGGCCGAGACCACCTTGCTTTCCTCTGACTCAAGTTTCTGTCGCAAGGTCACCAACAGACCATTCACAAGCTCCAGTTGCCGGCGCAGTTTTTCATTCGTATCGCCGGACATGTCCTCAAGAATGCCGGCCAGCTGACGAGCCAATGAATCGACCAGGAATTCGGTGGCATCATCTCCGATCACCTGAATTTCAGCGTGATCCTGGACCAGCTTGGCCGCTATTCCCTCGGTCAAAAGCAGGTCGTAAAGTCCATCAGGTAAGGTCATTTTCCCATGTGATGGTGGCCGCATCACCCTTTCAGGAACGATTACTTTCATGATTGCACAAAATGGCGTATGTCAGGGTGGCTGGCTTATTGACCGCAGTTCCTATATCGAGGAGAACTCTGATCGCGCAGGACAAGAGCTCCTCCGTATCGCGCGCGACGTGAGCAAAAGTCAGTCTGCCCAGCACGGCGATTACAGCCCGCGCTACTTCACCCGCGAAAACTTCCCGCTACGGGAGATCGTGAAGATGAAAGGCGCGGGTTGGGAAATGGCGCGATTGATCATACCCGGCAGAGCATCCCTGAAAAGGTTGGCCATCTCCTAGCCGGTAATGTCCTGCTGAGTCAGGAAGAAGGCACGGACGTGCGCGGCTTCCAGCGCCTCGCGCTCGATGCGGTTGCGGGGCGGATACGATCGTCCTTGGAGAGCACCACCCAGCCTCGCCGGCCGACTTCGGCCAGCCAGTCGACATCGGGTGTGGTCTGGGGGAAATGATTGTCGTGGACTTCGACCGTGCCGCCGACCTCGCGAAATGCTTCTGCAACCTGCTTGCGGCCGAGGCTGCGGTCGATGAAGAAGACGAGGCCGCCGGCGGGCTTCGATGTCACGCGGCGAGCGGCAATTCGCTGCGGACGATTTCCTCGATCTCGGTGCGCGAGCGGCCGTAGTCCTCGGCGATCGAGTCGATCGTCTCGCCGGCGCTGAAGCGGCCGACGATGACTTCCTTGCGGATGCCGGTGCCTTCGATGACCGGCTGGCCAAAGCCAAGACACGGATCAATCACTACGATGCCGCGGTCTATGTCCGCGCGCGGGGAGAGATACAACTTGAGCGGCATGCCAGCCTCGTCGCGCAAAACGCAGTGCAGGCGCGCTGAACATGCCCTTCAAGCACTCGGCAGAGACAGCTCCGGGGAAGGCGCGTTTTCCGGATCGCATATTTTTTCTTTTTCGACTATTGCGAGCGCAGCCGACTCGCCGGCAAACAGGCACTGGAGGAGCTGGCCGACCAGGCGCAGGAACTGGGAATGGGGTATTGAGGATTGGCGAATTTTCAGCGTTGCCTTGAGTGCCAGGCTTCGCCCGACTTTGTGGAGGATTGCCCCTCACCTCAGCCCTTTTCCCGAAGGGGCTGGGGGGTATATCTTGTCAACTTGACCAGTTATCTGTAAAGTCAGGCCTGTCCCATTCTCAGGTGCAGTCAATGAAATCCATCCAGGTCGGCGAACTCAAGGCGCGTTTCTCCGAGGTGCTGAGCGAAGTAAAGGCGGGAAAAACCGTCGTGATCAGCTACGGCCGCAAGCACGAGAAGGTGGCCGCGCTGGTGCCCTATCCGTTCGCCACCCAGCCGGAGGCCCGCGCCCTGGGCGTGCTGGCCGGGCGCGCCAAGGCGCGCTTCGCGAAGGACTTTTCCATCAGCGACGAGGAATTGCTGCAGGCGTGAGCTACCTGCTCGACACCCACGCCTTCATCTGGTCCGTGCTGGAGCCCGCGCGGCTCGGCGAGAAATCCCGCACCGCGCTGACCGACCCTTCCAGCGAGGTGTTCGTGAGCGCGGTGAGCTTCTGGGAAATTTCCCTGAAGAGCGCACTCGGCAAGCTGACGCTGGAGGGATGCAGTCCGGAGACGCTGCTCGAAGCGGCGCATGCACAAGCCTTCGGGTTGCTGCCCCTGTCGCCCGAGGATGCCTGCGCCTTTCATCAGTTGCCCAGGACCGCCCACAAGGATCCTTTCGATCGCATGCTGATCTGGCAGGCTATCCGCGGACGGCATACCCTGATCACTCGTGACGGTGGAATTCGGCGGGGATATCGTTCGCACAAGCTCGCCACGCTCTGGTGATGCCCCTCACCCCGGCCCTCTCCCCGGAGGGGCGAGGGAGTAAAGCAAAAGGGCAGCCTGGGCTGCCCTTCGTTTTGTGCGTGCCTCGCTTCAGTTCCGCTTGCGCAGTTTCTGGATCGCGGCGAGTTGGGCGATGGCTTCGGCCAGTTCGGCCTGGGCCTTGGCGTACTCGAGTTGCGAGGTCTTGTTCTGCAGGGCTTCCTCGGCCTTCTTCTTGGCGTCGAGGGCCTTGGCTTCGTCGAGGTCCTTGCCGCGAATGGCGGTGTCGGCCAGGACGGTCACCAGGTTGGGCTGCACTTCGAGCATGCCGCCGGCGACGAAGACGAGTTCTTCATTGCCGTCCTGCGTCTTGACGCGGACGACGCCCGGCTTGATGCGGGTGAGCAGCGGCGTGTGGCCGGGCATGATGCCCAGCTCGCCGGCTTCGCCCGGGAGGACGACGAACTCCGCCAGACCCGAGAAGATCGATTCTTCCGCGCTGACGATGTCGACGTGTACTGTCATTGCCATGGTTTCCTTCCCTCACCCCGGCCCTTTCCCGTTGCCGGGAGAGGGAGTGGGGCAACTTGTTACTGCAGCGTCTTGGCCTTCTCGAAGGCCTCGTCGATGGTGCCGACCATGTAGAAGGCCTGCTCGGGCAGGGCGTCGCACTCGCCGTTGACGATCATCTTGAAGCCGCGGATGGTTTCCTTGAGCGAGACGTACTTGCCGGGGGAGCCGGTGAACACTTCGGCGACGAAGAAGGGCTGCGAGAGGAAGCGCTGGATCTTGCGGGCGCGGCCGACGACGAGCTTGTCTTCCGGGGCCAGTTCGTCCATGCCGAGGATGGCGATGATGTCGCGCAGTTCCTTGTAGCGCTGCAGGGTGGCCTGCACGGCGCGGGTCGTGGAGTAGTGCTCCTCGCCGACGACGTTGGGGTCGACCTGGCGGCTGGTGGAGTCGAGCGGGTCGACGGCGGGGTAGATGCCCAGCGCGGCGATGTCGCGCGAGAGCACGACGGTGGCGTCGAGGTGGCCGAAGGTGGTGGCGGGCGACGGGTCGGTGAGGTCGTCGGCCGGCACGTACACGGCCTGGATCGAGGTGATCGAGCCGGTCTTGGTGGAGGTGATGCGCTCCTGCAGGCGGCCCATTTCCTCGGCCAGCGTCGGCTGGTAGCCCACGGCGGAGGGCATGCGGCCCAGCAGCGCGGACACTTCGGTGCCGGCCAGGGTGAAGCGGTAGATGTTGTCGACGAACAGCAGCACGTCGCGGCCTTCGTCGCGGAAGTGCTCGGCCATGGTGAGGCCGGTGAGCGCGACGCGCAGGCGGTTGCCGGGGGGCTCGTTCATCTGGCCGTACACCAGGGCGACCTTGTCGAGAACGTTGGATTCCTTCATCTCGTGGTAGAAGTCGTTGCCCTCGCGGGTGCGCTCGCCGACGCCGGTGAACACGGAGTAGCCGGAGTGCTCGATGGCGATGTTGCGGATGAGCTCCATCATGTTGACCGTCTTGCCGACGCCGGCGCCGCCGAAGAGGCCGACCTTGCCGCCCTTGGCGAACGGGCAGATGAGGTCGATCACCTTGATGCCGGTCTCGAGCAGTTCCTGGCTGGGGGCCAGGTCGTCGAAGGCCGGGGCCTTCTGGTGGATGGAGCGGCGGTCTTCGGTGCCGACCGGGCCGGCTTCGTCGATCGGGCGGCCGAGCACGTCCATGATGCGGCCGAGGGTGGCCTTGCCGACAGGCACCGAGATGGGCTTGCCGGTGTTGGCCACCTGCATGCCGCGGCGCAGGCCGTCGGAGGCGCCCAGGGCGATGGTGCGGACGACGCCGTCGCCCAATTGCTGCTGCACCTCGAGCGTCAGCTCGCTGCCTTCCATGGTGAGGGCGTCATAGACCTTCGGCATGTCCTCGCGCTTGAACTGGACGTCCACCACGGCGCCGATGCACTGTACGATCGTTCCTTGACTCATCGTATTTCCCCAATAAACAAATTCGTTAAACCGCGCAACTCCTACGCCCCCGCCCGCAGCGTCAAACCGCCGCTGCGCCGCCGACGATCTCGGAAATTTCCTTGGTGATCGCGGCCTGGCGGGTCTTGTTGTAGATCAGTTGCAGTTCGTCGATGACGTTGCCGGCGTTGTCGGAGGCGGCCTTCATGGCGACCATCCGCGCGCTCTGCTCGGAGGCCATGTTCTCGGCCACCGACTGGTACACCAGGGCCTCGACGTAGCGCACCAGCAGGTCGTCGATGACGGCACGGGCGTCCGGCTCGTAGATGTAGTCCCAGCCGTGCTCGGTCGGGCGCAGCTGCTCGCCCGTGAGCGGCAGCAGCTGTTCCATCACCGGCTCCTGCTTCATGGTGTTGAGGAAGCGGGTGTAGGCGACATAGACGGCGTCGAGCTCGCCGGCCTGGAAGGCGTCGAGCATGACCTTGACCGGGCCGATCATCTTCTCCAGGTGCGGCGTGTCGCCCAGGTGGGTGACGTTGGAGACGACCTTGGCGCCGAGGCGCTGCATGAAGCCGAGGCCCTTCGAGCCGATGGCGGTGACACGCATGTCGGTGACGCCCTTGCCTTCCCATTCCTTCAGGTTGTTGAGGGCGATGCGCAGCACGTTGGTGTTGAGGCCGCCGCACAATCCCTTGTCGGTCGTGATGATGACCAGGCCGACGCGCTTGATTTCGTCCGCCTTCTTGAGGAAGGGATGCTTGTACTCGGAGTTGGCGTGCGACAGGTTGGCGGCCAGCCGGCGGATCTTCTCGCCATAGGGGCGGGCGGCCTTCATGCGGTCCTGCGCCTTGCGCATCTTCGAGGCCGCGACCATCTCCATGGCCTTGGTGATCTTGCGCGTGTTTTGCACGCTCTTGATCTTGGTGCGTATTTCCTTGCCGCTTGGCATGATGGATTCCTAGCGATTCGGCCGGACGACTTAAGCCCAGGTCTTCTTGAACTCGAGGACGGCGGCATCGAGGGCCTTCTCGGCGTCGGCATCGAGGTCCTTGGTGCTTTCGATCTTGTTCACGAGGTCGGCGTATTTCTGCCGCACGTACTGGTGCAGGGCGGCCTCGAAAGCCAGCGCACGGTTCACCTCGACGTCGTCGAAATAGCCCTTGTTGATGGTGAACAGGGTCACGGCCATCTCGGCGACCTGCATCGGCGCGTACTGGGCCTGCTTCATGAGTTCGGTCACCAGGCGGCCGCGCTCGAGCTGCTTGCGGGTGGCTTCGTCGAGGTCGGAGGCGAACTGGGCGAAGGCCGCGAGCTCGCGGTACTGGGCGAGGGCCAGGCGCACGCCGCCGCCGAGCTTCTTGATGACCTTGGTCTGGGCAGCGCCGCCGACGCGGGACACCGAGATGCCGGCGTTGATGGCGGGACGGATGCCGGCGTTGAAGAGGTCGGTCTCGAGGAAGATCTGGCCGTCGGTAATGGAAATGACGTTGGTCGGCACGAAGGCGGTGACGTCGCCGGCCTGCGTCTCGATGACGGGCAGCGCGGTGAGCGAACCGGTCTTGCCCTTGACTTCACCGTTGGTGAACTTCTCGACGTAGTCCTCGCTGACGCGGGCGGCACGCTCGAGCAGGCGCGAGTGCAGGTAGAAGACGTCGCCGGGATAGGCTTCGCGGCCGGGCGGACGGCGCAGCAGCAGCGAGATCTGGCGGTAGGCCCAGGCCTGCTTGGTCAGGTCGTCGTAAATGATCAGGGCGTCCTGGCCGCGGTCGCGGAAGTATTCGCCCATGGTGCAGCCGGAGTAGGGGGCGATGTACTGCATCGCGGCCGACTCGGAGGCGGTGGCGGCGACGACGACGGTGTATTCCATCGCGCCGGTTTCTTCCAGCTTGCGGATGACGTTCTTCACCGTCGAGGCCTTCTGGCCGATGGCGACGTAGACGCAGAAGAGGTCCTTGCCCTTCTGGTTGATGATGGTGTCGATGGCCACCGCGGTCTTGCCGGTCTGGCGGTCGCCGATGATCAGCTCGCGCTGGCCGCGGCCGACGGGCACCATGGAGTCGATGGACTTGAGGCCGGTCTGCACCGGCTGCGATACGGACTTGCGCCAGATCACGCCGGGGGCGATCTTTTCGATCGGCTCGGAGAGCTTGGCGGCGATCGGGCCCTTGCCGTCGATCGGCTGGCCGAGGGCGTTCACCACGCGGCCGAGCATCTCGGGGCCGACCGGCACTTCGAGGATGCGGCCCGTGCATTTGACGATGTCGCCCTCGGTGATGTGCTCGTATTCGCCGAGAATCACGGCGCCGACGGAGTCGCGCTCGAGGTTGAGGGCGAGGCCGAAGGTGTTGCCGGGGAATTCCAGCATTTCGCCCTGCATGACGTCGGCCAGGCCGTGCACGCGGCAGATGCCGTCGGTCACGGAGACGACGGTGCCTTCGGTGCGGGCGGTGGCGGCCAGCTGCAGGTTCTGGATCTTGCTCTTGATCAGGTCGCTGATTTCGGAGGGATTGAGTTGCATGTCTTGACTCCTGGTTTCTTAGCTCTGTAGCGCAGTGGCCATGGCAGCGAGCTTGCCGCGCACGGAAGCGTCGATGACCTGATCGCCGACGGCGATCCTCACCCCGCCGATGAGCTCGGGGTCGAGGCTGACCGTCGCCTGGATCCTGCAGTTGAAGCGCGTTTCCAGTTCGGCGACGAGGTTCTTCAGCGTGGCATCGTCGAGCGGGAAGGCGGAGGCGATCTCGGCCTCCTGCACGCCCTCCTGCCCGTTCTTCAGTTCGACGTAGAGTTCGCGGATCTCGGGGAGAACCTGCAGGCGCTCGTTGTCGACGAGGAGGCGGACGAAGTTCTGCTGTTCGGCAGACAACGATCCGGCCACGTCGAGGAACAGTTGCGCGACCTGCGACGGCAGCAGACGCGGATTGGCGATGCACTCCAGCATCTGCGCGTCGGCGGCAACGGCCGCCATGCGGTCGAGCGCCTGCTGCCATGAACCCAGCGCATTGGTCCCCGCATTTGCGTCCTTCGCCAGCTGGAAAGCGGCTTCGGCGTAGGGGCGCGCGAGGGTGACGTTCTCGGCCATGGCTTACTTGAGTTCCTGTTTCAGGTTGGCGAGCAGGTCGGCGTGGACTTGGGCATTGATTTCCTTGCGCAGGATGCGCTCGGCACCGGCAACGGCGAGGACGGCGACCTGCTCGCGCAGGGCCTCCTTGGCGCGCTGGGCGGCGACGCCGGCCTCGGCCTCGGCGGCCTGGCGGGCCTGCGTAACGATGCGGGCCGCTTCCTGGCGGGCTTCCTCGATGAGCTGGGCGCCCTGCTTCTCGGCACCGGCACGCAGCTCGGTGGCCGATTCGCGGGCCTTCTTCAGCTCCTCGACGACCTTTTTCTCGGTCAGCGCCAGTTCGGAATGCGCCTTGTCCGCAGCCGATAGCCCGTCGGCGATCTTCTTCGCGCGCTCGTCGAGTGCCTTCATGATGGGCGGCCACACGAATTTCATCGTGAACCACGCCAGAATGAAGAACACAACGAGCTGGGCAAACAGCGTTGCGTTCAGATTCACGGTAATCGCTCCTTAAATGGACGGGGGCCGATTACTTGGGCAGGAACGGGTTGGCGGTGGTGTACCAGAGGGCGATGCCAGTGCCGATGATGAAGGCGGCGTCGATCAGGCCGACCAGCAGGAACATCTTGGTCTGCAGGGTGTTCATCAGCTCGGGCTGGCGGGCCGACGACTCGAGGAAGCGGCTGCCCATGATGCCGATGCCGATACACGCGCCGGCGGCGCCCAGACCGATGATCAGACCGGAGGCCAGAGCAACGAAGCCAATGATTTGTTCCATGACAACTCCTTTGGTTACGAGGTTTAAGACAAAAACGGGTTAGTGACTCTCGTGCGCCTGACCGAGATACACCAGCGTCAACATCATGAAGATGAAGGCCTGCAGGGTAATGATCAGGATGTGGAAAATGGCCCAGATGGTGCCGGCGACGATGTGGCCGAGCCAGAGCAGGCCGCCGCCGAGGGTGCCGGCCCAGGCCGCGCCCATCAGGGCGATCAGCATGAAGATCAGCTCGCCGGCGTACATGTTGCCGAACAGCCGCATGCCGTGCGAGACGGTCTTGGCGACGTACTCGATCATCTGCATGGCGAAGTTGACGGGGTAGAGCAGCGGGTGGCTGCCGAAGGGCGCCGTGAACAGCTCGTGGATCCAGCCGCCGAGGCCCTTGATCTTGATGCTGTAGTAGATGCTGAGCAGCAGCACGCCGAGGGACATGCCGAGCGTGGCGTTGAGGTCGGCGGTGGGCACGACGCGCATGTAGTGGATGCCGACGGCTTCGCCGGCCTTCGGCAGCAGGTCGACCGGGATCAGGTCCATGGCGTTCATCAGGAAGATCCAGACGAACACGGTGAGGGCGAGCGGGGCGACGAACTTGCGCGATTCGGCCGAGTGGACGATGCCCTTGGCCTGGTCGGCGACCATCTCGACGACGATCTCGACGGCCGCCTGGAAGCGGCCGGGTACGCCGGAGGTGGCGCGGGCGGCCAGGCGGGCCAGAACGAAGATGGCGAGCAGGCCGAGCGATATGGAATAGAACAGGGTATCGAGGTGGAACACCGACCAGTCGACCAGCGAAGCCTGCTTGGTGTTGGTCAGGAACGTCAGGTGGTGGATGATGTATTCCGAAGCGTTCGGTGCGTGCTCGCTAGCCATGGTCAGAACTTCTTGTATAAGAGTGCAAAAAGATTCGCTTTAACAGCCACCACCAGACCGGCAATCAAGGACAGCCAGTGCAAGTCGCGGTACAGGCTTGCTGCCAGCGCCAGCAAGGCGATGCTTGCGGCGACCTTCATGAATTCCCCGACAAAGAACGCGGCGGCCGAGGCCCCGCCCGGCTTTTGGCTCCCTGCGAACAGGCGCAGGGCGAAAAGCGCATTGGGCAGAACGATGGCGGCCCCACCCAGGGTCGCCGAAACCGCGCCGTGCCGTCCTGCCAGGATCCCCGCGATGGCCGCTACCACCAGGGTCGCGGCAAACTGCAGGAAAACCGCCCGGAACATCAACATGCCGGCTTCACCACGCCCGGCGACTTTTTTTTGCGCGCTGCAAAATACGCGCTGCGCAATGACGGCCACCGCTTACAAAGACGGCGGATTTTATAGTCTTATAAAAGATCTGTCAAACCTGAAAACCGCATGGTTGCTGCTAAGCGGGCCGGCTAATGTTCAAGTTATCAATAACATCGGATAAATCGGCATCTTGGTGCGTTGCAGCATATCGAGTCGTGCCGAGATCCTGTTGCAAGGCGATAATCCGTCCATGAACCGTCGCCGCTTCCTCATCGCCACCGGGACGGCCGGCCTGGGGCTGGCCGGAGCTGCCGTCTGGCGCTTCTGGCCCGAGCACGGATTGCTGAATCCTTGCCTGGCCGCGCTTCCGCGCGAAGTGGCCGATCACGAACTGGTGCGGTCGGCCTGGGCCGGCCTCGATCCGGCCCAGGTCTGGGATTGCCATGCCCATCTGGTCGGCACCGGCGATTCGGGCAGCGGCATCTGGCTCAACCCGGCGCTGGAATCGATGGTGAGCCCTATCCAGTACGCGCAGCGGTTGTTCTTCCTCAATGCCGGCTGCGCCCACGACGCACCCGGGCGGGTCGACCAGAGCTACGTCGAGCGCATGCACAACCTGCTGGAGGGCATGCGGCCGGGCGTGAAACTGATGCTGTTCGCCTTCGACTGGCACCACCGCGAGGACGGCACGGTCGACCGCGAAAACAGTTCGTTCCATGTTCCGAACGACTACGCCCGCGATGTCGCGCGCAAGTCTCCGCTGGTTTTCGAGTGGGTGGCCTCGATCCATCCCTATCGCAAGGACTGCGTCGCGGCGCTGGAACGCGCCGCGGCGGACGGCGCCCGTGCCATCAAGTGGCTGCCGGCCGCGCAGGGCATGGATCCGGCCTCTCCCTTGTGCGACCGCTTTTTCGAGGCCCTGGCGAAACTCGGCCTGCCGCTGATTACCCACGCCGGCGAGGAACGCGCGGTGCACGGCGGCAACACCCAGCACTTCGGCAACCCATTGTTGCTGCGCCGGGCGCTCGACCATGGCGTGCGGGTGGTGGTGGCCCACTGCGGCTCGATGGGCCAGGACCGCGACATCGACAAGGGCGAAAACGGCCCCTACGCCGACAGCTTCGCCCTCTTCGCCCGCCTGATGGACGATCCGGTGTACGGCCCGAAGCTGAACGGCGACATCTCCGCCATGACGCAGCTGAATCGCGCCGGCCCGGCGCTGGAAACCGTGCTCGCGCGCGAAGACTGGCACGGCCGCCTGCACAACGGCTCGGACTACCCGCTGCCCGGGGTGATGCCGCTGTTTTCCGTTACTTATATGGTGCAGCTCGGCCTGATCGCGGAAACGGCGGTGCCGGTGCTGACCGAAATCCGCAAGCACAATCCGCTGCTGTTCGACTTCGTGCTGAAGCGCCACCTGTCGTTCAAGGGCAGGCGCTTCGCAAAGTCGGTCTTCGAGACGCGGTGGTTTTTTGAGCCGCGCGTAATTCGATCGCCGTCCCGCCGGGACTGACTTTCAGCGCAGCCACCTTCGGGCGGGGTTGACGCTGTCAGCGATACGCGTGGCGGCCGGCCAGGCGGCGTGCGAACTCCATGATCGGGTCCTTGAGCAGAACCAGAGTCATCACGACAAACACCATCGTGTCAGCGCCGGCCGGATAGAAGCGGCCAGTAAGGGCAATGACCTGACCGAGCGCCATGGCCGAAATGAAGGTACCGGTCAGGTTGCCCATGCCTCCGACAATGACCACTGCAAATGCCAGCAGGAGAACATGGAATCCCATATAGGGCTCGGCCACGGTGATGGGGGCATAGAGCACGCCGCCCATCACGGCCAGCGCGGAGCCAATGACAAAAACGATGGAGAAGAATTTGTTGACGTCGAGTCCGAGGGATCGCACACCATCGCGATCCTTCAGGGCGGCAATAACGATCTTGCCGATCACGTGCCGGGTAAAGAAAATGCGCAGGCCGACGAATACGGCCACTGCGCTAATGAATACCACTACCCGGTATGTCTGCACCACGGTGCCGAACACCTCGATCGGGATGCCGATAGGGTCACTGACGGGTTTGGGGCCGCTGCCCCAGACAAGCTTGATCACGTCCGTGCCGATGAGCAGGATGGCGTAGGTGGCAATGATCGCGTAGTCGATGCCGTCTCCGTAAAGACGGCGGATGACAAAGCGCTCGACGAGATAGGCAAGCGGCAGCATGGCCACCACGGCGGCAACCAGTGCGAGCGGGAAGGATCCCCACAAGACCGGCAGAAGGGAAATGAAGAGATATACCCCGATCGCGTAGATCATGCCGTGGGCAAAGTTGATGATGTGCATCGTGCCGAAGGTAATCGACAGTCCGATCGAGAAAAGATAGAGAATCGCCCCGATAGTCAGTCCGTAAAGAATAGTATCGAACACCCGCTAGCCTCCCGCTTGCGTTTTCGCAGTGCGACCACCCGGAACCGGGATCGCTTCGCGGCAGAAACCCATTACGTGTTCCCGGCGTCGGCCTGACGTGATCGCGCGATCTTCTGGGCTAGGTCTGCGGCATAGCCGGTAATCCCACGCCTGAACCAGAAAACCAGAGCCAGCAGCATGATGCCCAGGAACATTTCCCAGCGCGCAATATTCGTTGCCAGCAGGTTGACCATCAACTCATAGGCCACACCGCCAACAATTGCGCCATAAAGGTTGCCGGCACCGCCGATGAGAACCGCGAAAATTACGCGCGCATTCTCCAGAGGGCCGAAATCCCCCGGGGCGACGAATCCCTTGACGAGGGCATGCAGTGTTCCTGCGAAGCCCGCCAGCGTAGAGGCGATGACGAATGTCATCAGTTTGTAGCGGAAGGTGTCGTACCCGAGAAATTTGACCCGCTCTTCATTTTCCTTGATCGAACGGATCAGTATCCCGAAGGGCGACTGGGTCAGTATTCTGAGAAACCCGAAAACCAGGAGCAGGCAGGCAAGCATGAAACCGAATGCAACCGGTACATTGTAGAAATCGAGGAAGCCGATGGCGCGCACGGAGCTGGACAAGCCATCCTCGCCCTGCGTATAGGTTTGCAAACCGGACATGGCCAGCCAGAAGCCGATCTGGTTCAGGGAGAGGTTGACAAGAGCGAAGGTTGCACCTTCGATTCGAACCACGACGTAACCTATGATCGCCGACAGCATCGCGCTGGCAACCATGCCAACGCCGATGGCCAGAAATGGATTGGGTGCCAAATGCACTAGTGCAAGCGAGGCGGCATAGGTACCTGCGCCGTAATAGAGCATGTGGCCGAATGAGAGTCGGCCCATATATCCATACAGCAGGTCGAACGAAAGCACCAGAATGCAAAACACCGCGAAGTCGGTCAGCCAGTGCATCGGGGTAACAATAGACAACAGCAGAAAAGCGGCGCCGACGAGACCCATGTCCCTGAGCAGCAGGAAACGCCCGAAATACCCGACGGGGCGTAGTGCGGCATGTCCTGACGGCTGGTGTGTGTGCTCTGCCATCGCCTATAGCCAGGATTCAAGCATGGAGGTGTCGATGATCTCGGCCGGATCAGCAACCTCGCGTGCGATCGCGCCATCCTTCATGATGAGCACGCGATCAGCCAGCCTCGATACAATCGGCAGGTTTTGCTCGACGATGATGCTGGATATCTTGTGTTTCATGTCGCTCAGGATTCGAAAAATGTCCTCTATGACGATCGCGGCAAGCCCCTCCGTGGGCTCGTCGATAAGCAACAGTCGTGGTTCGCCGACCAGGGCACGACCGATCAGAAGAATCTCCCGTTGCCCCCCCGAAAGGTTGCCCGCCTTCTTGTCGAGAAACCCGGCAAACTTCGGATACAGGCTCACCAGCCTCTCGACCGCGCGCTCCACCGGTTCACCGCACGCATAGGCCGCCAGCTCCATGTTGTCCTTGACGGTCAGGTCGGCGAAGACCTTTTTGTCCTGGTTGACAAAGCGTACGCCTTGACGCGCCAGCACCTCGGCTGGCATGCCATGAACCTGTCGGTCGTCAAGAAGGATTGCGCCGCGCGAGGGCGCCAAAAAGCCCGTGATGGTTTTGAGAAGGGTCGTTTTGCCGGCTCCATTACGCCCGACGATGAATACCATCTCGCCAGCCCCAAGCGTAAGCGATATCTGGTGAAGCACCTGGGCATGGCCGTAGGCGACATCAATTGCATCAACCTTCAGCATCAGGCCGCTTGCTTCCCCCAGTAGCATTCCCGAACTTCTGGGTCGCTGAGCACTGCATCCGGTTCGCCCTGGCATATGAGTACACCGTCATTGAGGACGCTCAGTCGCTCGATCAGGCCGATGATCTTCGATATCTTGTGCTCGATGATGACCAGGGTGCAGGTCTGCTTCATTTCGTGCAACAGGCCTACAACATCACCAATCTCGTGATCGCTCAGGCCGGCAAGCGGTTCATCCAGCAGTAGCACCTTTGGCTTGAGCGAGAGCGCAATGCCGATTTCCAGCATGCGCTTGTCGCCGTAGGAAAGTTCCGAGGTTCGGATGCCAGCTTTGTGCTGCAGACCCACCCGTTCGAGGGCGATTCGGCATTCCTGGACGATCCTCTCTTTGTGGGCCGAGCCGAAATAAAATCCAAGAGTGCCAGCTGCCCGGTCTGAGAACCGTCCCGTGGACAAAACTAGATTCTCCCAGACGCTCATCGAGTCGAAGACGGACACCAGTTGGAACGTCCTGGCCATCCCCATGCCGACCCGCTCATGCGGCGGCAGCGCAGTGACGTCCTGACCATGAAATTCTATCCGTCCGTCGCTGGGTGGAAGATGACCAGTAAGCATGTTGAACAAGGTCGACTTTCCGGAGCCGTTCGGACCGATGATTCCATTGGCCTGGCCTTCGGAGAAATGCAAACTGACCTGGTCGACCGCCGTCTGACTGCCGAAACGCTTGGTTAGTCCGTGGGCAGCAATCAATTTTCCACTCCTGCATGAAAGCAACAGCAATACGGGGAGAGCGGACGGGCATTCCCGTCCACCTGCTCTCCCACGCGGTGGTCGATTACCAGCCCAGCGATTTGATGTCCGGCAGGAAGGCGTCGCCAGAATGCGAATCAACAATCCGGCCCCAATGGAACTTGCTGGCGCGCTTGTCGGCGGGAAGACCCGTGATGATCCAGGCGTTGTATTTGTAGCGTGGCCTGCCGTCCTCCCTCCAAGTAGCCGGCCCCTTGGCCGTGTTGAAGCCGGGGTTTTTCATGAGCGCGGCGTACATCTTGTCCGGTTCGGCCGATCCTGCCGATTCGATGGCACGAATGATTTCCTTGGCACCGTAATAGGACGTCATGATGTACGGATCAGGCGGAACACCGAAGCGCGCCTGGTACTTCTTGACGAATTCCTCGGCCAGCTTGGCTACGTCCGCATCGGCGGTGCCGCTCATGTCGTGATACCACCACGTTTGGCTATCCACGCCCTCGAGGATTTCGGGAGGAATGCCAACTGCGACCAGGTCGATGATCCAGTTAACAAACAACTTGGTCTTGGTCTTGAGTCCCATTTCACCGGCTTGCTTGAGCGCCGTGATCAGGTCTTTGCCCCACTGTCCGAAAGCGATCACGTCGGGCTGAAACTCCATGGCCTGAATCAACTGCGCCGTCACATCGGCCGCACCAACCGGCGTCCAGATAACCTTGGCCTGAACCTGCGGATGCATCTTGAGGTTTGTCTCGGCACCGGCCCAGGCACCCTTGCCATATGCATAGTCCGGCATCAGGAAAACAATGCGCTTCGGCTTATGCTTGGCAACCAGGTAATCGACTGTGCCGCGACCCACCATGCCCGTATCTCCGAGAATACCCAGCGCATAGGGGGCCTTGGTGGCCTTGTCGTAGAACTTGTCGGGAACTCCATTGGTGGTCATCAGGAAGAAATTGTGCTTCTTGGCCTCTTCGTTGAGCGCCATCGAGACATGGGCGAAAGTGCCTCCCTGGATGATCTTGACGCCGCCGGTTCGCACCATTTCCGTGGCGCGTGAAATGGCGACCGCAGGCTTGGTCTCGTCGTCGCGCTGCACCACCTCGATCTTCATTTTCTTGCCGCCGACATTCACGCCGCCGCCGGCATTAGCCTCGTCAAATGCCATCTGCGCTGCTTCGGCCTGCTTGGGGCCGAGCACCGATCCGGCGCCCGTCATCGAGTAAAGGACGCCAATCTTTATCGTGTCTGCGGCATGGGCAACATTTCCTACCAGCGTCAACATGCCGAATCCGGCGGCCGCCAGTATGGTTTTTCGCACTGCATGAATCATGGTCATCTCCTCCATGGATAAGGACTGGACATCCTTCTTTTTTCAGCCTCGGCGCCCGGCCTGAACCTCGTGCTGAGCATCGCGGGTTTTCGACCCAGCCGGATTCGGCATGCGCCAGAACCGTTCCGGATGGTACATTGAAATCATATTACCCAACCAATTTCCGGTTGTTGCGATTTCGTGCCGATACTGCGACGAATACGCAATTATCCTGAATATTGATCCTCCGATTGATTCAGTTCGGTCACTCTTGACGGCAAGCGAATCGTTTTTCGATCAGCCCCACGGTTGCCGGACCCGGCCAGCTACCGGATCCTGGGAAAGTCAGCCGCCGAATGCGGGGTGTATCCAGCGGACTTCGTCGCCTTCCTTGACCGGCGTGGTTTCATATTCCTGCGGTGCGACCACCTTACCATTGACCAGATAGCTGATGTGGTCGTCGCCCGTCCGTTGCCTGATCGCCTTCAGCATGGGGTCGTCCGCCGTAGTTGAGCGGACCAAGCGCACCACATCGATCAGCGAAGCCTGGTCGGATAATTCCTGTTCGCGGTTATTGATCCTGATCTTCATAATCATCAAGCTCCCAGATAGCGCGCATAAAGCGCCCTGGCCACTGAAAGGTCGGATATCCCCTTGACCAGGACGCGCCCATCCCTGAAAACGACCAGTTTGCAGTCATAGGCCATGAACTCCAGCAGATAGCCGTTATTGCTCACGCGCCCTGCGGCGGCGAGGGTGCGTTGCAGGGCCTCGAGGTCGATATGGGTCGGCTCGGGGGGCGATATCTGAACCATGTCGCGACCGCACAGCCGCAACGCCCGGCTCGTCCTGCCTTGGTCAAGAAAGGTGTATTCCCGCCGGACACACGCGGGGCAATCGTCGCGCCGTTTCAAATCGATGACCTGGAACTGCATCTGCCAAGGGGCGACCGATAGAACCCCCGGCGTTGGAGTTGCACCGGCCAGTATTTTCAATGCTTCGGTTGTTTGCAACGCGGCCACCAGCGACGGTACGGTTGCAAGCACGCCCAGCGTGTCGCACGTAGGCATGTTGCCTGGTGCGGGCGGTTCCGGATAGAGGCATCGGAAACAAGGTCCGGCCGCGGGCATTATGCTCATGACCAGGCCACGCACACCGACCACGCCTCCATAAATCCAGGGTATCCCCCGCTTGAGGCAGGCGTCGTTGATCACATATCGCGTTTCGGCATTGTCGGTGCCGTCAAGCACCAGATCCACGTCACGTATAAATTCCTCGATGTTGTCCGGTCCCGCATCGGCAACAATCGCGTCGAGGACGATGCTGGAATTGATGCGTGCCAGCTTTCGTCTGGCCGCTTCCGCCTTCGGCAGCCTTTCGGCCACATCGTCCTCGTCGAAAAGCGCCTGCCGCTGCAAATTGCTCAGGTCGACGAAATCACGATCGACGATGCGCAGCGAACCCACTCCGGCCCTGGCTGCCAGCGATGCAATCGCTGCACCGAGCGCGCCGCATCCGACGATCAGAATGCGCGAAGACAGCAACCGCTCCTGCCCTCTGCGACCCAGCTCGGGCAGACGGCAATGGCGCGAATAGCGCGCATCGATTGCGTCTTTGAAGTCCGGCATCACGAACGCGCCTCGCGAAGGGAACGAACGGCTTCGGCAACCGCCCCGATCGTAAAGTCGATTTCTTCCCGGGTTGTTTCCATGCCCAACGAAAAGCGCAATGAGCCGGCCGCGCCTTCCTGGTCAAGCCCCATCGCCGAAAGGACATGGGACGGCTTGCCGGTGCCGGACGAGCAGGCGGATCCGTTCGACGCCGCCACGCCGATAACATCCAGCATCATGGCCAGGGAAGCGCCATCGACACCTTCGAAACCGAGACTCAGGGTGTTGGGGAGCCGCTCAAGGCCATGGCCGTTGCGATAGGTTCCGGCCACTTGTTCGAGAATCGCCCTTTCGAGCCGGTCGCGCAAGGCAGCCATGCGGCTGCCCGCCTGTTCCAACTCGTTCCTCGCCAAGGCGCAGGCGCGACCGAACCCCACTATTCCCGGCACGTTGAGCGTGCCGGCCCGCCGCCCATATTCTTGTGCGCCGCCATAACTGCGTGGCTTGATCGATATCCCTTTCCTGACATACAAGGCGCCAATGCCCGGCGGCCCGCCGATCTTGTGAGCCGAAAGCGAAAGCATGTCCGCCCCAAGGGCTTTGACATCGAGATGAATGCGGCCGGCGGCCTGGACTGCATCCGTATGCACGCAAGCACCTCTTGTACGGGCTATGCCGGCTATATCCGATAGGGGCTGCAAAGTCCCGACCTCGTTGTTCGCCAGCATGACACTTACCAGCGCAACATCTTCCCCGATCGAGCGCGCTGCTTCTTCCGGACGGCATCTGCCATCGGCATCGACGCCCATGCGCCGTACCGGCGTTCCCGCCTGTTCCAGTTCGCGAGCCGCTTCCAATATCGCGGGATGCTCGATAGCCGTCGTGACTAGCCCGCGACGCGATCCCTTGCCGCCCTCCAGGTAGCCGAACAGGGCGAGGTTGTCCGCTTCCGTGCCGCCGCTCGTAAAAACGATTTCCTGCGGTTTGGCGCCGATCAGGGCGGCAACCTCCGCGCGCGCCGTCTCAACCGCGTGCGAGGCTTTCTGCCCGTACCAATGCAGGCTCGCCGGATTGCCCCAGCATTCGCCTAGGAATGGCATCATCGCATCGCGCACCTCGACCCGGAGCGGAGCAGTCGCGTTGTAATCAAGATATACCCGCATGTCGAAATCAATGATAACCCGGCAATATCGCCCTATGCACAAGGGAAAAATATTCCTCAATCGTTGCTCGGTATCCGTATTTTTCTGATGTTTATTGCTTTGTCCAGGGCTTGTCGCTGCAACAACGCAATACCAGATCATCCGCGCGGGCTTAGAATCGAAAATGGTCTAAATTGAGTGGCTTGAACAACTACCGGAGGCAAAATCAAAAAATGGAGACAAGAGAAGACACTTGGGATTACCGCAATCCCTATGAATGGATGGCGCGGGTCAAGAACAGCTCCTTCTCTCCGGTCATCATCCAGGCCGCCATCACAGGGGGCTTCCACGGCAAGGAAGCCAACCCCAATCTGCCCGAGACGGCAGAGGAACAGGCCGACGCAACTTTCGAGGCCTATAAGGCAGGCGCCAGCGTGGTGCATGTGCATGCTCGCGATCCGAAGAATCTCGCACAGGCGACGCGCAGCCCGGACGATTATTCGCGAGTCAATCGATTGATCCGCGAGCGCTGCCCGGACATCATCATCAACAACAGCACGGGCGGCGGGCCGACTCTCACGGCGGAGGAACGCATGTCCGGGCTTTTTGCCGACCCAAGGCCCGACATGGCCAGCCTGAATCCCGGGCCTTTCATGCTCCGCTTTACCCAGGCGGAACGTCCCGAGCAGTTCGCGCACCCGCGCGGGGCGAAAAAGATGGACATGACCATGCCCATCACCTATGGGGAAGTGGATTTGATGGCGGATACCATGCGCGAGAAGGGCATCCGCCCGGAAATAGAGCTGTTCCATCCGGGCCACTACTGGGTAGTCAACGAACTGATCCGCAACGGGAAAATAACCCCTCCGTATTTCATCCAGTTCGTTCTGGGATTCCAGACCTCTATCTACCCGACTCCCGCGAACGTTCTGAACCTCATTAACGAACTGCCACCGCAATCCCATTTCCTGATGTCGGGCGTGGGGGTTTTCCAGGTGCCCATGACGGCGCTGGCAATCATCCTCGGCGGCCATGTCAGGGTGGGGCTGGAGGACAATCTCTACCTGCGCCGTGGCGAACGTGCGGCGAGCAGCGCGCAGCTGGTGCAACGTGCAGTTCGCATGGCGCATGACATGAATCGTGAGGTGGCGACCCCCGCCCAGGCTCGCAAGATGCTGGGCTTGCCGCCGGCGTCCTAGTCGCGACAGAATGCACGGGCAGCTGACATGAAGCCGGACCCTCGATGTCCGGATAACTGGTAAGTCATCGGAGGCGGACAATGAAAGGTGTTTGGAACAAGGTGTTGAAGGTCGATCTGACGGCAGGAACCTCGGTCATCGAGCGGGTTCCCGACCATGTCTACGAATATTTCCTGGGTGGGGCCGGTCTCGCCGCCTATTATTTGTGGAAGGAGTGTCCGGCCGGCACGACCGCTTTCGACCCGGAAAACAGGCTGACCTTCGCTGTCGGGCCGCTGCAGGGCTTGCGGCAAAGCGGCGCTGCAAAATGGAGCGCGGCTGCCATCTCACCTTCGATAAACATGAACGCCGACTCGGGCGCCACTGCCGCCTTCGGCAGCGTCCTGAAGCAGGCGGGGCTTGATGCAATCGTGATGCATGGCCGCGCCAACCGGCCGGTTTATATCGTCGTGGACAACGACCGCGTGGAAATCAAGGATGCCTCGGCGCTGTGGGGCAAGGATGCTTACGAGGCACACGATGCCATCCGTGCCTTGGAAGGCGACCGATTCGAAGTTGCAACCATCGGCCAGGCCGGCGAGCGCCTGGTGCGCTATGCGAGCATCCAGACGGGCAAGAAATCATTTGTCGGACGCTGCGGCCTGGGCGCCGTGATGGGTTCGAAGAACCTCAAGGGAGTGGCCGTCACCGGCAATCAGGTCTGTCCTCTGCACGATCAGAAAGCCGCAGACAAGGCGTCGACCGAAGCGAATGCGCGCATGGTTGCCATCGACATGTCGAAGCCCGAGGAATTCCGCATCAAGCGGCTCGGCACAGCGATGGCCACGGCGCTTTTCGCACCGCAGGGAAACCTGCCGATCAAGAACTATCGCGAGGCCGATTTTCCCGAGGGTGTCGCCAAGCTGGGCGGAATGCCGTATGTCGAGCAGCTCAACGCAGAACCGTGGCCCTGTCGCGGTTGCGTCATCCAGTGCCACAACCACGTCACCGTGGAGCATGAAAAGTACGGCTATGTCGGCAAGGGCCCCGAGTACGAATCCTTCGCAATGATGGGTTTCAACGTCATGATCGACGACATGAAGGCGGTGGCCTATGCCGGCGAACTCGCCAATAAATACTGCATGGACACAATTTCGCTCGGCGGCGTGCTGGCGTGGGCTTTCGAGTCCTACGAAAAGGGCCTGATTGGCAAGGACGACTGCTATGGGCTGGACCTCGAATGGGGCAATGCCGACGCGATGGTGGAGTTGACGAAGAAGATCGGCGAGCGTGCCGAGGGGCTCGGTCACCTGCTCGGGGAGGGCACGGCCATAGCGTCCAGGACGCTCGGCGGCGGCTCCCAGGATTGGGCGGTGCAGATGAAAGGCCAGGAAATCGCCGCGCACAACTGGCGCGCCCAATACATCTCCGCTCTGAATTACTGCACCGGGGTGGCCGCGGGACCGAACCATGAACGAGGCAACTCCCAGCATATCTGGGTCGGCCACATCCTCCTGCCAGAATGGGGCATCGATCACGTCGAGAACGAGGAGCGATGGTCATGGGACAAGGCTGCCGACCGCAATGCCAAATTCCATGATTATTGCAACCTGATCAACTCCGCCGTGCATTGCAAATTCATGGAGTTTCGCGGCTATACGCTTACCGATCTGCAAAAGACAATCAATGCCGCAACCGGCCTGGATTGGACGATGGACGATATGCGCCGCTGCGGAGATCGCATCACGAACCTGCAGAAGCTGCTGAACATGCGCTACGGCTGGAAGAAATCCGATGATTTCAACTATCCGAAGCGCTTCATGGAGCCCGTCTCCACCGGTCCCGCAGCCGGCCGCATTCCGCTCGGACTCGATGAAGCCATCCTGGATTACTACAACTGCCGGGGCTGGAGCAGCGATGGCAAGCCAACGCCTGAAACACTGCACAATCTCGGCCTGCAGGAATATGCAGCCTGACAAGACACCGACAAAGCAAACCCTCTGCTAGTACTGGACATAAACGATGGCAACCTTAGTCACTGACAATTGCGACCTGTGCCGCTTCACCGACTGCGTGACCGTCTGCCCGATGGTCTGTTTTCACGCCGACGACAAAATGCTCTATATCGATCCGGTGGTATGCATCGATTGCGGAGCCTGCATTCCCGTTTGCCCGGTTCGTGCGATTTATGAAGTCAAAAATCTGCCGCCCGACAAGCATCACTGGATCGCCATCAACGCCGAGCGTTCCGCCGCATTGCCGCTGATTACCGATAAGTCACAACCCTTGCCGGGCGCGCTCGAGCGCAAGAAGCAGCTGGGTTTCTGAGACATCGGCGGGAGGTAAAGCGTGTTGAAGATCGCCGTTGTCGGCAGCGGCCCGAGCGGCTTTTACACCGCGGAGGCGCTGCTCAAATCTTCAAAAGCCGAAGTGGACATGCTCGAGCGTTTGCCGGTGCCGTACGGCCTGGTCCGCTACGGGGTCGCCCCGGATCATCCCAAGTTGAAGCTGCCGGCGACGACCTACGCGCGTACTGCCGCCTTGTCGGGTTTTCGCTTCGTCGGAGGCGTCACGGTAGGCAAGGATGTCAGCGTCGAGGAACTCAGGGACGCCTACCATGCCGTGGTCTTCTGCTGCGGGGCCGAAACCGATCGAGAGCTGGGCATTCCTGGCGAAAACCTGCCGGGCAGCCATGCCGCCACCGCGTTCGTTGGCTGGTACAACGGCCATCCCGATTTTTTGCAGCACAGTTTCGATCTGACCCAGGAGCAGGTCGTCATCATTGGCCAAGGCAACGTCGCTGCGGATGTCTGTCGCATTCTTGCCAAGCCGGTCGACGATCTCAGGCAAACCGACATCGCAGAACATGCGCTCCAGGCATTGGCAGAGAGCCGCGTGCGCGAAATCCACATCATTGGCCGCCGCGGCCCTGCACAGGCCAAGTTTACCGACAAGGAGTTGCGCGAACTCGGGGAAATCCCTCAGGCTTGCGTATCCCTGGACCCTGCCGATCTGGTTCTGGATCCGGCCAGCGCCAAGGAAATCGAAGATCCGAGAGGGCAGACCGCCGCATGGAACATGGCGCTGCTGCGCGAATTCGCATCGAGGCCGCTCGCCCAGGCTCGGCGCCGGATACATTTCAGATTCCTGGAGAGCCCCGTGGCGCTGTATGGCGGTCAGAACCTGGGCGGAGCAGTTCTCGAAAAAAACCGGCTTGAAGGCTTCCCCTTCGGGCAACGCGCCCTTGGCACCGGCGTGACGGCCCGACTGGATTGCGGCCTGCTCTTTCGAAGCGTGGGTTACAAGGGACTGGAAATGCCCGGTCTGCCTTTCGACGAACGGCGTGGAATCATTCCGAATCGAGAGGGACGCGTGATCAGGGACGGACTTCCGCTCACCGGGATGTACTGTGCCGGCTGGATCAAGCGCGGTCCGAGCGGAATTATCGGAACCAACCGTGCGGATGCCGTCGAAACCGCAAATCATCTATTGACGGACATGCACACGAACGCCAGTTTGCCCTCCAAGGCCGGCGCCTCTGTCCTGCTGCCGATGCTGGCGAGCCGCGGCCTTCGCTGCACAAGTTTCGAGGACTGGCTGAAGATCGATGCGGCAGAAATTGCGCGCGGCGCGGAGGCAGGCAAGCCGCGGGAAAAATTCGTGCGCATTAAGGACATGCTGGATATCGTCAGCCATCAAGCAGCCGCCTGATCTGGCGTGTAGCTGCGAGAATGCCGCTGTCGCAGTACATCTTGTGATTCTTCTCGATTTCCTTCAGGGAATATAGGTAGTTAACCATCAACCCTGCCGATTGACGCAAGCCGCGAGGCGAGTTGTCAGCAAGCCAATTGATGCGGGCAAGGCTGGCGCCATTCGAGAAATGGAATCGGCCGACCGGGTCGAGCGGGGCGTTTCCTCTTCGTTCCGTCAGCAGATAGCGAGCGCACTGCCGGCGCGTCCAGTCTTCTATCCTGCGCCCGGTCATTCTGTCCTGCCTGCCGACAATCGCCGCCTGAAGCCTGGAGGCACGCATCCGGGCATCGCCGGATACGATGAAATCGAGTTCGGGCGGCAGGTTCCGACTCAGTTCTTCGACATCCTGCCCCTGCAGCCATTCCATGAAGCCGGGCACCGGCGACAGGGTGGAAAATATCTTCAGCCCGGGAAATTCGATTTGCAATTGCTCGACAACGCGCTTGATGAGGAATTCGCCGAAGCTGACCCCTTTGAGCCCCGGTTGCGTATTCGATATTGAGTAGAAGACCGCTACGTTGGCGGCATTCGGATCCAGTGTTGGCTGAGACTCGTCGAGAATGGTCTGAACGCTGGCGGCAACCTCCCGCAGAAGCGCGACCTCGATGAATATCAGCGGCTCCTCCGGCATGCGCGGGTGAAAGAAGGCATAGCAGCGCCGATCCGAGTCGAGGCGGTTTCGCAGATCGCTCCATGACGTGATTTCATGCACCGCTTCGTAGCGGATCAGCTTTTCGAGCAAGGCGGCGGAGGAATTCCAGCCAATGCGCCTTAGCTCCAGGAAACCGACGTCGAACCAGGAGGCAAGCAACCGCATCAGGTCGCGATCGAGGGCGGCAAGCCCGCCGCATCCGTCATCGATGCGTTGCAGATCGGCGCGCATCCTGACCAGCTCCTCGACGCCCTCGGGCATCAGGTTGAACTGCCCCAGCAGCTTCAGGCGCGGCGAATCCAAATGATTGCGCAGGCTCTCAAGGGCCGATTCACGTGTACTCTGCTCGTCTGCCTTGAGGTAGGCATCGATCGCAACACGTATGAGCTGGGGGTCGGGTCCGAAAGCCTCGTTCAGCTGCGTCAGAAAACGACGCTTGTCACTGACATCCGCTCCGCGATAGAAACGCAACAGGCGACCGATGCGGGAGCGGGCGAC
The DNA here is from genome assembly GCA_041396245.1 of Rhodocyclaceae bacterium. Lineage (GTDB taxonomy): Bacteria > Pseudomonadota > Gammaproteobacteria > Burkholderiales > Rhodocyclaceae > Desulfobacillus. Next base: position 108,177 of record JAWKYW010000004.1, read on the forward strand.
GGCATCATGGCCTCCTAAGTGCGCTGATTCGTGCATGATTCTCGCAATGTCGGCCCAAGACTCGCCGTGCCGTGCTCGAGCCGGTGCGTTCTGCGCTCGACCAAGAAATGTACTCAGCATCGCAGCGATTCCGGAGTCAAGCGGAACCCCCGCCATCCTGCCGGCCGCAAACCTCTCGACTCGAGGGGTTGCCGAAGAATTCCGGCTCATGCGGCAAGATTGGATCCCCCGGTTGCGTGAGCCTCGAGCACGCGCAGCAAGGACGAGGTGTCTTCGCGCCCCCAGCCAAGAGCGAGCAGCCTCTCCAATTGCCGGTCGGCGACAGCAGTAGCGGGCATATCCATGCCGAGTTCCTGCGCCGCAGCGGCGACCATTGCAATATCCTTGGCATGGAGCCGCGCTTCAATTCCGGCGAGGAAATCCCGCGCCGCCATTTTCGGCCCCATCAAATCAAGCATCTTGGAGCCGGCCATCCCCGCTGAAATCGCATCGATCACGCGCCCGGGATCGGCACCCATGCGTGAAGCGTAGAGCATGGCCTCGGCGATGCCCTGGATGTTGATCACCTGGATGATCTGATTGCAGGCCTTGGCGACCTGTCCGGCCCCACTCGGGCCTATGTGCGTGATTTTCTCGCCCAGCAGGCGCAGCAGGGGCATCGCCTTGATCAGCACTTCCTCCTCTCCGCCGATCATGATCGAAAGCGTCGCGGCTTCGGCGCCCTTCACGCCCCCCGATACGGGCGCATCCAGGAAGTTGATTCCACTCGCACGCAGGCGATCCGTGAACCGAACGGTGGCGGCCGGCGATATCGTCGAAAAATCGATGCAGATGCAGCCCGGGGCCATTGCCGCGGCTGCCCCGTCCTTCCCGAACAGCACGTCCTCGACATCTTCCGTGGCCGTGACGTTCAGAAGCACGAAGTCGGCTTGCAATGCCGCTGCTGCAGGCGACTCGACGCCGACGGCGCCGAGCGCTTCGATTTGGCTGAGCATCTCATTGCGCCGTACGAAAACCTTGACGGCATGGCCCGCACCGGTCAGGTGCCGGATCATCGGCCTTCCCATATTTCCCGCACCGATGAAGCCGATATTCATTCGAGCATCAGTCACGCGCACTTTCCTCCAAACGGTTGCCGAATCGCCATCACAGGACGGCCCTGCGGAAATCGGACAGCATCCCTGCCAGGAACCCAAGAAAGCGGGCAGCCGCAACGCCATCCAGCGCACGATGGTCCCAGGACAGGCACAGGGGTAGCACGAGTCGCGGCTGGAACTGCACGCCATCCCATACCGGACGAATTTCCGATCGCGCCACCCCGAGTATGGCCACCTCGGGGGCATTGATGATCGGTGTGAAACCGCTGCCGCCGGCGCTACCCAGGTTCGAAACGGTAAAACAGCCCCCCTGCATGCGATCGGGCCCAAGTTTCCCGGCCCGGGCCAACCGCACCAGTTCGTTGCTCTCTCGCGCGATATCCAGCAAGCCCTTTTTGTCTGCATCTCGAACCACGGGCACAACCAGCCCTTCGGGTGTATCGACAGCGAACCCTATGTGTCGATAGCTTCTTACGATGGACTCGTTGCCATCGACAGTGCTGTTGAATGCCGGATAGTGCTGAAGGGCGAGTGCCGCCGCTTTGAGGATGAAGGGAAGCAGCGTAAGCCTGGCGCTGCCGTCCCGTTGTTCGGCATTGACCTGCTTGCGGAATTCTTCAAGCGTGCTGATGTCTGCATCATCGAAGTTGGTGACATGGGGTATCGTTGCCCAATTGCGCGCCAGATTGTCCGAGGCTATCTGCCGTATGCGGCTTCGCTGAATCCGTTCGATCTTGCCGAAGCGGGAATAATCGACGGCGGGCCTGGCGGGCTTCTCGACTTCCGCTCCTTTCGTCGGATCCACCCGGTCAGCGTGCATCTCCTCATGGACCGCTTTCCTTACCCTGGCGAGTACGTCTTCCTTCAGCAGACGTCCCTTGGGTCCGCTGCCCTTCAGCCGTTCGATATCGACACCGAACTCTCTCGCCAGACGCCGGACAGCGGGACCGCACGGGCCGACCGTCGAAGTCGAAGTGGCGAGAACCGGGGCGATGTGCGTTTCGGCGGCATGGGGCTGCCGGCCGGGGGATGTCTCGGCCGTTTCTGGTTGCGTCGGAGCAAGATCCGTCAGTACGGCGGCGGCGATGCTGTTGCGAACGCGAAGCACCGGGCTTCCCTGCGAAACCAGATCCCCCGCCCTGACCAACACCTCTTCAACCAAACCGCCGTGGCCCGCCGGAACATCCAGCGTTGCCTTGTCGGATTCGAGAACGACAACCGTGGTATTGGCCTCTACCCGGTCACCCGGACCGACGAGAATCTCGATGACCGGGATATCGCGGTAGTCGCCGATATCCGGTACGCACGCCTCGATCAATTTCCCCATGACTATGCCTCTTGGTGCGCCTCAATGCTCGAGCGGAGCCGGTTTGTTCGGATCGATCCCCAGGCGCTCGATCGCCTTGGCCGGGATGTCGCTGTCTAGCTGGCCCTGCTGCGCCAGACTGCCCAGGGCGCTCACCGTTATGTAACGCTCATCGATCTCGAAGAAATCGCGCAGACCCGCGCGCGTATCCGAGCGGCCAAAACCATCCGTCCCAAGGACCGTGTAGCGCTGCGGCACCCACTCCCTGATCAGGTCGGGGTAGGCACGCACAAAGTCCGTGGCGGCGATGACCGGGCCGCGCCTGTCGGCCAACTGCGCACTCAAATAGGCGACGCGCGGCGGCTTCCCGGGATGCAGCATGTTCCAGCGATTGCAGGCGATGCCGTCCCTGCGCAATTCGCTGAAGCTGGTGACGCTCCATACATCCGCCCCTACGCCGTATTCCGCTTCGAGGCGCTCGGCCGCCATGAGCAGTTGTCGCAGAATGCTGCCGCTGCCCAGCAGTTGAACGCGAGGAAGGGAGTCATCCAGCGCGGAGGGTCGCAAGAGATATATGCCGCGACGAATTCCCTCCTCGGCGCCGGACGGCATGGCGGGTTGAGCATGGTTTTCGTTGTAGAGGGTCAAGTAGTAGAAAAGATTCTCACCATCGCGCATCATGCGGTTGATGCCGTCCTCCACGATCACGGCCACCTCATAGCCGAAGGCCGGATCGTAGGCGCGGCACGTCGGAACCGTCGCGGCATAGACCTGGCTCTGCCCATCCTGGTGCTGCAGCCCTTCCCCGGACAGCGTGGTGCGCCCGGCGGTGGCACCGAGCAGAAAACCCCGCGCCTGCGAGTCGGCCGCGCACCAGATCAGGTCGGCGACACGCTGGAAGCCGAACATCGAATAGAAGATGTAAAACGGCAACATCGGCTGATCGGTATGCGACCAGGCTGTTCCTGCGGCAATCCATGAACCGAGCGAACCCGCCTCCGTTATTCCTTCTTCCAATATCTGCCCTTTGACATCCTCCCGGTAAAAGGCGAGCTGCTCGGAATCCTGCGGCGTATAGCGTTGTCCCCAGGGCGAATAAATGCCGTACTGGCGAAACATGTCCTGCATGCCGAATGTGCGTGCCTCGTCCGCCACTATTGGCACGATGCGCGGCCCCAGTTCCTTGTCGCGCATGAGTTTGCCGAGCATCCGGACAAAACCCATGGTCGTGGAAATCTCTCTGCCGTTTGCGATGGCATGGCCGCTTGCATAGACGGCCGCAGCCGGAACCGAGACCGCCCTGGGCTGTGCCTGCCTGCGCGGCACGTATCCGCCAAGGGCATCGCGACGTTGCCTTAAGTAGCGTATTTCCGCGCTTGCTTCGCCCGGATGAAGGAAGCGCGATGATTCCAGGTCGCTGTCGGACAGGGGCAAGCCGAAGCGATCGCGAAAACGTGCGAGATCCTCCATGGAAAGCTTTTTTATCTGATGCGCGGTATTAGCCCCCTGACCGGAGCCCCCCATGCCGTAGCCTTTTGTGGTCTTGGCCAGGATGACTGTGGGTTGGCCCTGGCAGGCGACTGCTGCGGCATAGGCGGCGTGGATCTTGACCGGATCATGGCCGCCGCGCTGCAGGGCGTCGATATCCCGGTCGCTCATGTTTGCCACTAGTTCCGCCAGTTGCGGATATCGGGAGAAGAAGTGCTCGCGGTTGTAGTGTCCGTCCGTGGCGGAAAGCTTTTGAAACTCACCATCGACAGCCTCGGCCATACGGCGCAGGATCCAGCCATCGCGGTCTCTCGCAAAAAGAACGTCCCAGTTTGAACCCCAGAGGCACTTGATGACATTCCACCCGGCCCCCGCAAAAAGTGTTTCCAGCTCCTGGACTATGTTTCCGTTGCCGCGAACAGGCCCATCCAGCCGCTGCAGATTGCAGTTCACGACCAGGATCAAATTATCCAGCTGCTCGCGCGCCGCCAGGGATATTCCGGCCAATGACTCGGGTTCGTCCATCTCGCCGTCGCCAACGAACGACCAAACTTTGCGGTCGCTGGGCTGGACGATGCCGCGGTGCTGCAGGTAACGCTGGAAGCGAGCCTGGTAAATCGCTGAAATGAGCCCCAGGCCCATTGAACCGGTAGGAAACTGCCAGAACTCCGGCATCAGGGTTGGATGCGGATATGAAGAGAGGCCGCGACCGCGACCGCCAGAAACTTCGCGGCGAAAATATTCGAGGTTGTCCTCGTTCAGCCTTCCCTCAAGGAACGCGCGTGCATAAACGCCAGGTGCTGCATGTGGCTGATAGTAAACAAGGTCGCCGGGATGGTTGTCGCTGGCTCCTCGGAAGAAGTGGTTGAATCCGACCTCAAACAGATCTGCAATGGAAGCATAGGTGGCAATATGGCCGCCAAGTTCGGGAAAATGGTTGTTTGCACGCATGACCAACGCCAATGCATTCCAGCGGTGGATAGCGGTAATGCGTTTCTCCAGATCGAGATCGCCCGGATAAGGAGGCTGTGTGTCTACCGAAATCGTATTGCGATAGGGAGTGGTGTGTCGCGTATGAAAGCGACCACCGGCACGTCGCCCTGCTTCGATCAAGCGATCGAGAATGAATTCGGCGCGTATCAAGCCCTCCCGGGCAATCACGTCATCCAGGCTCAATAGCCAGTCCTGCACCTCGGCTTCGTCATCTTCCACGTTCGAACCCGACTGGCTGAAAGCCCAAGCATGGCTTGACATAACTTTCTCCCTGTTTAGGGAGAAATTTTATGTTTATTGGCTCTTCAGGATATTGCTTTTCGATATGGCGGAATGATCTAATGCGCAATTATTGCTCAATAACTTCCCTATCATGCGCAACGTAAATCAGAAATCACGTTTGGACGACATCGATATCAATCTGCTCGACAGGCTCCAGACCGATGCCCGCATAACAAACGTCGCACTGGCCGAAGCAGTCAACCTGTCGCCGGCTCCTTGCCTGAGAAGAGTTCGTGATCTTGAATCTTCTGGCGTGATTCGCGGTTACGTGACGCTGATAAATCCGGAAGATGTAGGTCTGGAAATTTCGGCTTTCATTCAGGTCAGCCTCGAAAAGCAGGTCGCCAGCGGCCTCAGGGTATTCGAGGATCGGGTGCAGAACTATCCCGAAGTAATGGAGTGCTATTTGATGACTGGCGATTCGGACTACCTGCTGAGAGTCGTGGTTTCCGATCTCAAGGCATTGCAAAGCTTCATCGTCGAGCATCTGGCCCGAATTCCGCATGTATCCAATATTCGTTCCAGTATTACCCTGAAGCAGGTCAAGTACAAGACCGCACTGCCCATCTCTGCGATCTAGGCTAGCGCAGCTTCTCGAGGATGCCGTCGAGCTGGTCGAGGCTGGAGAAGCCGATGGCGATCTGTCCGTCGCCCTTGGCGCCCATCCTGATCTTCACCCGGGCACCAAGCGCATCGGCGAGTTCTTCCTCAAGGCGGGCGACGTCGCGGTCTTCCTTCTTCGGGGCGCTTTTCTTCTTGGGCGGGTTGAGCTCTTGCTGCACCATGCGCTCGGCCTCGCGCACCGAATAGCCCTTGGCGGAAATGCGGTGGGCGAGCTGCACCTGGCTGGCCTTGGCCAGCGGCAGCAGCGCGCGGGCATGACCCATGTCGATCTCGCCCGCCATGAGCAGGTCCTGCACCGGCTTGGCCAGGTGCAGCAGGCGCAACAGGTTGCTGGCGGCGGGACGCGAGCGGCCGACGGAATCCGCCGCCTGCTGGTGCGTCATGCCGAATTCGTCAATGAGGCGCTGGATGCCCATCGCCTCTTCCAGCGGGTTGAGGTCCTCGCGCTGGATGTTCTCGATGAGCGACATGGCGAGCGCGGAATCGTCTGGAATGTCGCGCACCAGCACCGGCACTTCGTGCAGGCCGGCCAGTTGCGAGGCGCGCCAGCGCCGCTCGCCGGCGATGATTTCGTAGCGGCCGCCGTCGACCGGGCGCACCAGGATCGGCTGCATGACGCCCTGGGCCTTGATGGAGGCGGCCAACTCGTTCAGCGATTCCTGGTCCATGTGCGTGCGCGGCTGGTACTTGCCGGGCTGGAGATAGTCGACGCGCAGGGTGTCCTGACGCTGCGGTTCGCTGCTGTTGCCGGCCAGCAGGGCATCGAGCCCGCGGCCGAGGCCTTTCGGTTTGGCTGCCATTTTTTCTCCCCCTAAAACGTTTTGGCGCGTTCGATCATCTCGGTCGCGAAAGCCAGGTAGGCCTGCGCGCCCTTGGCGGCACGGTCGAAGAGCACGCCGGGCACGCCGTAGCTCGGCGCCTCGGCCAGGCGCACGTTGCGCGGCACGATGGATTTGAACACCTTGTCGCCGAAGTGCTGCTCCAGCTGCGCGCTGACCTGGTTGGACAGTGTGCTGCGCGTGTCGAACATGACGCGCAGCAGGCCGATGATTTTCAGATCCGGATTGAGGTTGGCGTGCACCTTCTTGATGGTGTTCACCAGGTCGGAGAGGCCTTCGAGCGCGTAGTACTCGCACTGCATCGGGATGATGACGCCGTTGGCAGCGCACAGGCCGTTGAGCGTCAGCATGCTGAGCGAGGGCGGACAGTCGATGAGGACGAAGTCGTAGTCCTTGTCGTGCAGCGCCAGGGCGTGCTTCAGGCGCGTCTCGCGGTTGTCGAGGTCGACCATCTCGACTTCGGCGCCGGCGAGATCGCGGTTGGCCGGCAGGGTGTCGTACTTGCCGGCTTCGGAGGCCTGGCGCGCTTCCGCCAGCGAGGCCAGGCCGAGCAGGACGTGGTAGACCGAGGTCTTCAGCGAGCGCTTGTCCACGCCGCTGCCCATGGTGGCGTTGCCCTGCGGATCGAGGTCGACCAGCAGCACGCGCTGGCCCTGGGCGGCGAGCGCCGCGGCGAGGTTCACCGTGGTGGTGGTCTTGCCGACCCCGCCCTTCTGGTTGGCGACTGCGAAAATGTGAGACACGTATTCCCCTTTTATTCTCTCTCCACGCGCACCAGATGGCGCGCGCCCTCCACGCCCGGCACCTGCAACGGGATGACTTCCGCCACGCGCCAGCCGGCCGGCAGCTGGGCGATTTCCTCGTAGGGGTGCACCCCCTTCATGGCCAGCAGCATGCCGCCCTCGGCGAGCAGATGGCCGGACAATCTGACGAACTCGGCGAGATCCGAAAAGGCGCGCGAAACCACCACGTCGCATGTTGCTTCCGGCTGCCAGGCCTCGACGCGCTCGCAGTGCACCGAGACGTTGGCGAGGCCCAGTTCGATCTTCGCCTGCTGCTCGAAGGCCGACTTTTTCTGGTTGCTTTCCACCAGCGCCACCTGCAGGTCGGGCCGCGCGATGGCCAGCGGGATGCCCGGCAGGCCGCCGCCGCTGCCGATGTCGGCCAGCCGCGTCGCGCCGCCCAGATGCGGCAGCACCGCCAGCGAATCCAGCAGGTGGTGGCTGATCACCTGTTCCGCGTCGCGCAGCGCCGTGAGGTTGTACACCTTGTTCCACTTGCCCAGCAGCGCGGCGAAGGCGAGCAGCTTTTCCTGCGCCGGGGGCGGTAAATCCAGGCGCAGCGCAGCGAGGCCGCGCGCCAGTTGTTCATCAGACGTCATGCGCGCTTGCGGCCTTCGCGAACCGGGGATCCGCGCCGCTTGAGATGCACCAGCAGCAAGGAGATCGCCGCCGGCGTGATGCCCTGGATACGCGAGGCCTGGCCGAGGGTTTCCGGCTTGTGCTGGTTAAGCTTCTGCTGCACTTCGATCGAGAGGCCGCGCACCGTGCGGTAGTCGAGGTCGGCCGGCAGCGGCGTGTCTTCCTGCTCGCGGCTTTTGGCGATTTCCTCGGCCTGACGATCGATGTAGCCCTGATACCTGGACTGGATTTCCAGTTGCTCGACGGCCTGCGGATCGCTGATCGGTTCGCCTGCGCCGGGCAGGCTCATCAGGATGGCATAGCTGACGTCGGGCCGTCGCAGCAGTTCGGCCAGGCTGTATTCGTGCTCGAGCAGCTTGCCGAGGACGCGCTCGGCATTGGCGGCGTCGACGGTATTGGGATTCACCCAGGTGGTCTTCAGGCGTTCCTGCTCGCGCGCGATGGCGTCGCGCTTGCGGCTGAAGGCGTCCCAGCGGACGTCGTCGACGAGGCCGAGGCGGCGGCCGGCTTCGGTGAGGCGCAGGTCGGCGTTGTCCTCGCGCAGACTGAGGCGGTATTCGGCGCGGCTGGTGAACATGCGGTAGGGCTCGGAGACGCCGCGCGTGATCAGGTCGTCGGCCAGCACGCCGAGGTAGGCTTCGTCGCGGCGCGGACACCACGGCGCTTCGCCCCTGGCGAACAGCGCGGCGTTGAGTCCGGCGAGCAGGCCCTGCGCGGCGGCTTCCTCGTAACCGGTGGTGCCGTTGATCTGGCCGGCGAAAAACAGGCCGCGGATGGCCTTCGTCTGCAGCGAGGACTGCAGGCCGCGCGGATCGAAGTAGTCGTACTCGATGGCGTAGCCGGGCCGCAGGATGTGGGCTTTCTCCAGGCCCGGGATGGAATGCACCAAGGCCAGCTGGACGTCGAAGGGCAGGCTCGTCGAGATCCCGTTCGGGTAGATCTCGTGCGTCGTCAGGCCTTCCGGTTCGAGGAAGATCTGGTGGCTGGACTTGTCGGCGAAGCGGTGGATCTTGTCTTCGATGGAGGGACAGTAGCGAGGGCCCACTCCCTCGATGACGCCCGTAAACATGGGCGAGCGGTCGAGGCCGCCGCGAATGATGTCGTGCGTTTCACGGTTGGTATGCGTGATCCAGCACGGCAATTGCCGTGGATGCTGCGCAGCATTGCCGAGAAAGGAGAACACCGGCGCCGGATCATCGCCCGGCTGCACCGCCATCACCGAGAAATCGATGCTGCGGCCGTCGAGGCGCGGCGGCGTGCCGGTCTTCAGGCGGCCGGCCGGCAACTGCAGTTCGCGCAGGCGCGCGGCGAGGCTCAGCGCCGGCGGGTCGCCCATGCGGCCGGCCTGGTAGTGGTCGAGGCCGACATGGATCAGGCCGGCGAGGAAGGTGCCGGCGGTCAGCACCACGGTTTCGGCCTCGAAGCGCAGGCCGAGCTGGGTGACGGCGCCGGTGACGCGATCGCCGGAGACGGTCAGATCGTCGACGGCCGCCTGAAACAGCGTCAGGTTGGGCTGGTTCTCCAGCCGGCGGCGGATTGCCGCCTTGTACAGCACGCGGTCGGCCTGGGCGCGCGTGGCGCGCACCGCCGGGCCCTTGCTGGAATTGAGGATGCGGAACTGGATGCCGGCCTCGTCGGTGGCCGCCGCCATGGCGCCGCCGAGGGCGTCGACTTCCTTGACCAGGTGCCCCTTGCCGATGCCGCCGATGGAAGGGTTGCAGGACATCGCCCCCAACGTCTCGATGTTGTGCGTCAGCAGCAGCGTGCGACTGCCGGCCCGTGCGGCGGCGAGCGCCGCCTCGGTGCCGGCATGGCCGCCACCGATGACGATGACATCATAACGCGTGGGAAACAGCATGGTTCATTGATCACTGCGAAGAGGCGCCATCATACGCGAGGGCGAAAGGAATTGACAGGACGCTGTTTCACGTGAAACACGCCAGAGGCAATCAATTTGAATTCATGCGGTTACAAGGATTCCATGCTGGTCGCAGCTCATCACGCCAAGGGGCGTCCATGGGGTTAGCCGGGCGGGCAATGCTCCTTTCACTTGCGAATCGTGACGGTGTCGCCCCGGCTAGGAAAAGGTGTCCCAGGCGAATTTTAGAATGAGGGCGCCGGCCACCCAGAGAAAAACCCGCCGGACGAAACCGGCGCCGTGACGGATCGCCAGATGCGAACCTACCATCGATCCGCCGACATTGAAGGCGGCCATGGCCAGACCGGCGGCCACCAGGACATGGGCGTTGGCGCCGAAAAACGACAGTGCGGCTAGGTTCGTGGCGGCATTGACGATCTTTGCCGAGGCCGAAGCGCGCAGGAAATCCATGCCGAAGAACCGGACGAACATGAAAATCAGGAAACTGCCCGTACCCGGGCCGAAGAAACCGTCGTAATAGCCGATCGCGCCGCCAAGGAGTACGGCCTGCAGCATATCGCGCCGGCCATATGCCCTTCCCTGATCCACGGCCCCCAGATTTTTTCGGGCATAGGTGTAGGCGGTAACGATGATGAGCAGCATCAGGACCAGAGGGCGCAGCCACTCCCTGGGCAGCAGGGCCACCGTCATGGCACCGAAGTAGGCCATGACAAAGGCCGACAGGGCTGCCGGTACAGCCGCCCGCCAGGGCACCTCGATGCGTCGAGCGTAGCGCAGGGCTGCACTGGCCGTGCCGAAAATGCTGGCGAGCTTGTTGGTGCCGAAAAGAGTGGCGGGCGTCGACTGCGGCAACACGCTGAAGAGCGTGGGAATCTGGATCAGACCCCCGCCGCCCACCACGGCATCGACCAGACCGGCTGCGAATGCGGCAACGCACAACAGTATGAGGCTGGCCGGTTCCACGTGGAACAATTCGTCCGGAGAGGCGCTACTTGCCGATGCAGAAACGGGCGAAGATTTCACCGAGCAGGTCGTCGGGCGTAAATTCCCCGGTAATCCTGCCGAGCGACTCCTGCGCCAGACGGAGTTCCTCAGCGAACAATTCAGGACGGTCGGGATGGGCCCGGGCCGAGTGCAAATGGGCCAGCGCCGAGTCCAGTGCCCCCAGGTGTCGCTCCCTGGCCAGAAAAACGTCTTCTGCTCCGGCCTGCCAGCCTGCAATACGCAACAGTTCGCCTTCGAGGGCCTTCATGCCCTCGCCCGTTTTGGCGGACAACCAAAGGCTCAGTTGGCCATCCACCACCCTCCTCTCGCATCGAGTGTCCGCCAGGTCGGCTTTGTTGAACAGGAAAATGGTCTCGACGCCCGCCGGCAGACGATCCACTATCGCTTCGTCTGTCGGCGTCTTGCCGTTGCGGGCGTCGAGCAGGAGCAAGACCACGTCGGCACGCTCGATTTCCTTCCAGCTGCGGGATATGCCGAGCCGTTCGACCTCGTCTTCGGCCTCTCGCAGGCCGGCGGTGTCGATGATGTGCAACGGGATGCCGTGCAATTGTATGGTTTCGCGCAGCGCGTCCCGTGTCGTTCCTGGAATGGGGGTAACGATGGCCCGGTCCTCGCCGGCCAATCGGTTGAGCAGGCTCGATTTGCCTACATTCGGCTGCCCGGCCAGAACGACATGCAGGCCCGTTCTCAGCAGGCTGCCCTGGCGAGCCCGGTCGAACAGCGCATTTACGGCGTCGATCAAACCGGCCAACCGTTCCCGGGCATCCTCAATTAATAGCGTATCGAGCTCTTCCTCGGGAAAGTCGAGGGTGGCTTCGACCCGCATGCGCAGGTCGATAAGCCGTTCCACGAGCGCATGCACCCGCCGCGAAAACTCTCCTGAGAGGGAGCGTACCGCGGAGCGTGCCGCCGCTGCGGTGGATGCCTCGATCAGGTCGGCGACTGCCTCGGCCTGGGCCAGGTCCAGTTTGTCATTGAGGTAGGCGCGCCGGGTAAATTCACCCGGCTCCGCCAGGCGCGCGCCCAGCTCCAGGCAGCGCCGCAGAAGCAACTGCATGACCACCGGCCCGCCATGGCCCTGCAGCTCCAGAACGTCTTCTCCGGTGTAGGAATGGGGCGCGGGAAAGTAGAGTACGAGGCCTTCGTCGATCTCGGCGCCCGTGGCATCGAGAAAGCGGGTCAGCGTTGCCAGCCGCGGCCGGGGCACGGCACCCGTCAATTCACGGGCTAATTTATCGAGCACCGGTCCGGACAACCGGACAACGCCGATGCCACCGCGCCCGGGAGCGGTGGCAATGGCAGCAATCAGCTCATGCGGCTTTCTGCTTGCCACGCTCGATCTGGCGCGTGATCTGCCACTGCTGGGCTATCGAAAGAATGTTGTTGATGGTCCAGTAGAGCACCAGGCCCGACGGAAACCAGAGGAACATGAAGGTGAATATGATCGGCATGGCCATCATGACCTTGGCCTGGATCGGATCCTGGGGCGTGGGATTCAGCTTCATCTGGATCAGCATGGAGGCGCCCATGAGAACCGGCAGCACGAAGTAGGGATCCTTGCTCGACAGATCTTCTATCCACAGCATCCAGGGTGCATGGCGCATCTCGACGCTGCCCAGCAGCACCCAATAAAGTGCAATGAATACCGGTATCTGAACCAGGATGGGGAGGCATCCGCCGAGCGGGTTGATCTTCTCCTTGCGGTAGAGCTCCATCATTTCCTGGTTCATGCGGCTGCGGTCTGATGAAAATTGCTCCTTTATTTTCATCATCTTGGGCGTCACCAGCTTCATCTTCGCCATGGAGCGATAACTCGCCGCAGAAAGCGGGAAGAAGGCGGCCTTGATCAGTACCGTCAGGAGGATGATCGCCCAGCCCCAGTTGCCGACGAAGCGGTGAATCAATTCAAGCAGCCAGTAGATGGGGGAGGCGATGACGGTCAGCCATCCATAGTCGACCACCAGGTCGAAGCCTGGGGCCACCTTTTCAAGCTTGGCCTGTTCCTGCGGTCCGGCGTAGAGCGGTGCGTCGACCCGAACCGTTTGCCCGGGGCTAACGGTTCCGACGGGCAGAATGACGCCGGCCGAATAAAGATTGTCGGCCACCTTGCGCATGTAGAACTCGCGTTCGTCCTTACCCTGCGGCGCCCAGCCGGCGACGAAATAATGCTGCACCATCGCCAGCCAGCCGTCGCTGGCCTTTTGCACATGCTTGGCCTTGCCCTTCTCGATATCCTCGAATGAAATCTTCTGGAACTTGCCTTCGTCGGTAAAGATTGCCGGCCCGGTAAACGTGGCGATGTTGGTCATGCTGGCTTCCGGCACCTTGCCGTCACGCGTCAGCTGATAATAGGCATGTGCCGACAAAGGCGCCTGGCCCTGATTGGCGATTTCGTAGCCGACGTCGATCAGATAGCTGCCGCGATGAAAGGTGAAGATCTTTGAAATTTTCAGGCCGTTCGTTTCCGGAGCCGCCAACCTGAATTCCAGCTTGTCCATGCCGGGTTTCAGTTCGTAACTTCCCGCCTCCAGACTGAATTCCGTCTTGTGGTTGGGCAGGCCCTCTCCGATCAATCCTGTCTGGGCCAGATAGGTTCGTTCAGCCGAAACCTCCATCAGGACGAAATTACGCGACTTGTCCTCGGTTGCCTTGTGCTTGATCAGTTCCAGCCGGACCAGGTCTCCGCCAATCGATGAGATTTCAGCAACATAGAGATCCGTCCTGATGAGGGCCTTCTTGCCCGGTGCCATGACTTCGGTCTGCGCCGGCAGGGGCACGGCCGAGGGGGATGCGGCAGAAGAAAGCGTGGTCGTTGGCGTTGGTGCCGGCGAAACGCCAGGTGCCTGCGAGGCCACGCCGCTTGCCGACTGTTGCGCCTCCGCCGGCTGTTTCGGCAGGTCATGCTTCTGCCAGCCCTCCCAGAGCATGAATAACGAAAAGAAGAAAACCAGCAGAAGAATCAGGCGTTGATTGTCCACAATCGGCTCAATTATCAGGATTTCATGGAACGGGGTCGTACCCGCCTGGATGCCAGGGGTGGCAACGCGAAAGGCGTTTGACGGCCAGCAGGGTGCCCTTGCTTCCGCCGTGTTTTTCGAGCGCCTCGATAGCGTATTCGGAACAACTCGGGTGAAACCGGCAGTTCCTCCCGATCAGGGGGCTGATCGCAAACCGGTATATGCGCACAAGCAGAACAAGCAGCCTATTCATTGAGCCAAGCGAGCAAACAGCTCGTCTATTTCACCGCGCAAGACGCGCCGGTCGGGTTTTTCCATGCGCACCGAAACGCGAACCACGATGTCTCTTTTCGGCAGCTTGCTGCGCGTCAGGCGAAAGGATTCTCGCACAATGCGCTTGATCAGGTTGCGGTTCACTGCCGAACGGACGTTTTTCTTTGCGACGACGACACCGAGCCTGGCCGTGTCGAGCACATTCGGTCGGTGAAGCATGTCTAAATGCCGTCCGCGGAGCGTCTTGCGAAAAGCAAAAACGGATGAAAACTCATCCGTTTTGCGTAGCCGGTACCCGCCGCGGAAGCCCGAATCCGGTTCGGCTTCCGCCATTCCTGACTCAAACGCCGAGGCGGGCGCGTCCCCTGGCGCGGCGAGCTCGGATGATTGCGCGTCCGCCGCGCGTCCGCATGCGGACCAGGAAACCATGGGTGCGCTTGCGCCGGATTACTGATGGTTGATATGTGCGTTTCATTGGCGCGGCCAGTACGGAAAGTGAAACGCGTGATTACATCTTTTCACTCTGGTTTTGTCAAGTTCATTTTTTTTGTCCTCCTGTGGATAACTCTTGCGGAATAGCGCTAAAATCCACACCTCGAAGCGTACTGGATGAGCCGGGTTTCAGGCGTTCCATTACAACAATAACAATAATAATCAATTTGTTATCTTCATTTCACCCGCGACGGGCACCCATCATGCATTTTGCATGCTGACGGACACTTATTAATGAATGCATTCTGGTCATCCTGCCTTCAACAACTCGAGCAGGAACTTCCTTCCCAGCAGTTCAACACATGGATCAAGGCATTGCGCCTGGAGGATGGCGAGGAATCCGATCGGGACCTTAAACTCGTTGCCCCAAATCGCTTCGTCCTGCAGTGGGTGCGCGATCGCTATTTGAACCGACTGGAAGATATGGCCAGGCGGTTTTACGCAGGGCCAGTGCAAATTTCAATCAACCTGCCGGAGCCCGCAGAGCTTGAGCGCCTTGATGCCGCTCCGCTTTCCGTACCGGCCAAAACCGATCCTGCCGTATCAGCCATTACACCGACAAGCGCATTCAGCCCGGCTGCCCCTGATGCGGCTTATGAGAAAACCCGTCTCAATCCATCCTTCTCGTTCGATACCCTGGTGACCGGTCGTGCCAATGACCTGGCCCGCGCCGCCGCCTATCAGGTTTCACTGAACCCGGGTACGTCATATAACCCGTTGTTTATCTATGGCGGTGTCGGGCTTGGCAAGACCCACCTGATTCATGCTCTGGGAAACGAGGTCTGGAGACAGGATCCCGGCAAGGTGATCCGGTATGTGCACGCCGAGGATTATTATGCGGATGTTGTTCGAGCCTATCAGCAAAAATCGTTTGACGTCTTCAAGCGCTATTACCGATCCCTGGATTTGCTGCTGATAGACGACATACAGTTCTTCAACAACAAGAATCGCACCCAGGAAGAATTCTTCTACGCCTTCAACGCGCTGATCGAGGCCAAAAAGCAGATTGTCATTACATGTGATACCTATCCTAAGGATATAACCGGCCTCGAGGATCGCCTGATTTCAAGATTCGATTGGGGCTTGACGGTTGCCATCGAGCCACCCGAACTTGAAATGCGCGTTGCCATTCTGAAAAAGAAGGCAGAAGCCGAAAGCATCGAGATCAGCGAGGATGTTGCATTTCTGATCGCCAAGCATCTGCGTTCCAATGTAAGGGAACTGGAAGGTGCTTTAAAAAAGGTTTTGGCTTTTGCCCGTTTTCATGGCCGTGAGATCAATCTTGAAGTCGCAAAGGAGGCGCTCAAGGATCTGCTCGGCGCCCATAATCGGCAAATTACCTTTGAGTCCATCCAGAAAACCGTCGCTGAATACTACAAGATCAAAATTTCCGACATGCACTCGAAAAAACGTACGCGCATTGTCGCCCGTCCCCGCCAGATCGCCATGTGGCTGGCCAAGGAATTGACGCCGGCCAGCCTGCCGGCCATTGGCGAGGCCTTTGGCGGTCGCGATCACACTACCGTGCTTCATGCCTGCCGCACAATTTCCGATCTTCGCCTGAAAGATACTTCCATCAACCACGATGTTCTGGTTTTGACCCAGGTGCTGAAAGGTTGAATAACTCAATGAGGGATTGTGGATAACTACCTTATTTTCAATGACTGACTTTTTTATCAACAATTCCCGCACATGATTTCAGTACCCTTTTCCATAATCTTATGTACAATTTAACTATCTGTTTTTATAATATTTTTTAATGTTTTCAACAGATATGGCCGGTGCACTGTTTACTAGTTGGAGATTTATATATGCTCCTTATTAAAACAAAACGTGACAATCTCCTGATGCCACTGCAATCCGTTTGCGGCATTGTCGAAAAGCGTCACACCCTTCCGATCCTTTCCAATGTCCTGATCGAGAAAAGCGGAGAACAGCTGACCTTGCTTGCAACGGATATCGAGATCCAGATTCGGACGCATGCTGCCGGCGCTGGCGGATCCGAAAAAACAGCGGTAACCGTGGGTGCCAGGAAGTTGCAGGACATTTTGAGATCGCTGCCGGATAGTTCCGAGGTAAGCCTGGAATTGACCGACAAGCGCATGCAGGTCCGTTCCGGGAAAAGCCGTTTCAACCTTCAAACGCTTCCGGCGGAGGACTATCCGCGCATTGCCCAAACGGATAGCGAGCAGGTCGGTTTGCAACTGACCCAGAAACAGTTCAAGCGACTGATCGGATTAGTGCAATATTCCATGGCGCAGCAGGACATTCGCTATTACCTGAATGGTTTGCTGCTCGTGGTGAAAGGCAACGAGATTCGCGTGGTGGCAACAGACGGCCATCGCCTGGCCTATGCCAGCGAACAGTTGACGGAAACCCATCCGCATACGGAGGTAATCCTGCCGCGCAAGACCATCATCGAGCTTTCAAAGCTGCTGGCAGATAACGACGATTCCCTCCATATCGGTCTTTCACCCAATCAGTCCGTCTTCCGATTCGGCGACATCGAACTGGTATCCAAATTGATTGATGGAAAGTTTCCGGATTACGAGCGGGTCATTCCGCAAAACCACAACAAGGTCATAACGATAGCGAGAAACGAATTCCTTCAATCCTTGCATCGCGCGGCAATTCTCACCAATGAGAAATTTCGCGGCATCCGGGTCGTCCTTGCGCCCGGCAGCCTGAAAATCATCAGCAGCAATGCCGACCAGGAAGAAGCCCAGGAAGAACTCGAGATTGCCTATGATGCCGAGGCCCTCGATATCGGTTTCAACGTCACCTATCTGCTGGATGTCCTGAACAACGTATCCAACGAAGAAATCGAAATTCGATTGGCCGATGCCAATTCGAGCGCGCTGATCACCCTGCCAGGCAACGATCATTTCAAATACGTCGTCATGCCAATGCGTATCTGAAGCACCTTAGGAGCAAGCAATTGATGGCCGAGAACAGCAAGGACGGCAACACCACCCAGGACAGCAACGACATCTACGATTCCTCCAGCATCAAGATCCTCAAGGGACTGGAAGCCGTCAGGAAGCGTCCGGGCATGTATATCGGCGACACGTCCGATGGCACCGGACTTCATCATATGGTGTTCGAAGTGGTCGACAATGCCATCGACGAGGCGCTGGCCGGTCATTGTGACGATATCGTCGTTACCATACACCCCGACAATTCGATCTCGGTGACCGACAACGGTCGCGGCATACCTACCGATGTCAAGGAAGAGGACGAGGAGAAAAGGTCGGCGGCTGAAATAGTCATGACCGAACTCCATGCGGGCGGAAAATTCGACGCCAATTCCTACAAGGTGTCCGGAGGACTGCACGGGGTCGGCGTTTCGGTAGTGAACGCGCTCTCGGAGTGGCTTCGGCTCACCATCCGTCGAAACGGCAAGAAGCACACCATGGAGTTTCGGGACGGCGTTGCGGTCGAACCGCTCAAGGCGGTCGGGACGACGGAAAGGCGCGGCACGGAAGTTCATTTCCTCGCCTCGATTGCAACCTTCGGCAATATCGAATACCACTACGACATACTCGCCAAGCGCCTGCGTGAATTGTCTTTCCTCAACAACGGCGTCAAAATCAGACTGGTCGACCAGCGCAACGGCAAGGAGGAGAACTTCGCCTATGCGGGTGGTGTCAGGGGATTCGTCGAATACATCAATCGCACCAAGTCCGTCCTGCACGGAAACATCTTCCACTCCGTCGGGCAAAAGGACGGCATCACGGTGGAAATATCGATGCAGTGGAACGATTCCTACCAGGAACAGGTGCTGTGCTTTACCAACAACATTCCCCAGAAGGATGGCGGCACGCACTTGACCGGCTTGCGCGCGGCAATGACGCGCGTCATCAACAAGTACATCGAGGACAACGAACTGGCGAAGAGGGCGCGGGTCGAGACAACCGGCGACGACATGCGTGAAGGCCTCGCCTGCGTCCTGTCCGTCAAGGTGCCCGAGCCCAAGTTTTCCTCACAAACCAAGGAGAAGCTTGTCTCCTCCGAAGTTCGCCCCGTGGTCGAGGAAATTGTCGGCCAGAAGCTTGCCGAATTCCTCCTCGAAAAGCCCGCCGATGCGAAAATCATCACCGGAAAGATCATCGATGCGGCACGCGCACGCGAGGCGGCGCGCAAGGCGCGCGAGATGACGCGGCGGAAGGGCGTACTCGACGGCATCGGGCTTCCCGGCAAGCTGGCGGATTGCCAGGAGAAGGACCCGTCCCAGTGCGAGCTTTACCTTGTCGAGGGCGATTCGGCCGGAGGCTCCGCCAAACAGGGCAGGGATCGCAAGTTTCAGGCGATCCTTCCGCTCAAGGGAAAAATTCTCAACGTCGAGAAGGCCCGCTTCGACAAGCTGCTGTCCTCCCAGGAAATCGTCACGCTCATCACGGCACTCGGCACCGGCATCGGCAAGGGCGAAGATTACAAACCGGAGAAACTGCGCTACCACCGAATCATCATCATGACCGACGCGGATGTCGATGGCTCGCACATTCGCACACTCCTGCTGACCTTCTTCTACCGCCAGATGCCGGAACTGGTCGAGCGCGGCCACATCTATATCGCCCAGCCCCCCCTCTACAAAATCAAGCACGGCAAGAGCGAGCGCTACATCAAGGATGATTTCGAACTGAACCAGCATCTCCTCCGCCTGGCCCTCGAAGATGCGGAGCTGACACCGAGGGAAGGCGCCGCCGCGCTGCGCGGAGAGGGGCTGGCCGAGCTGGCGCGATCCTATCTGCTGTCCGGGGCGGTCATTACGCGCCTGGGCGGCTTCATCGACAACGAGGTGCTGCATGCCCTGCTTGCCCACGGCATAGAAATCAATCTCGACGACGAGGCCGCCGCGCGCCGTTCGGCCGAAAGCCTGTCCGCCCGGCTGCCGACCGAAATCGAAGTCGTGGCGCGCTTCGACGACAAGACGGAACGCTGGCAGCTCTACGTCGAAAAGATGCTCCACGGCAATCGCAAGACGGGTGTCATCGACGAGGAATTTTTGCTTTCGGGCGACTACCAGCAGATACGCCACACCGCGCAACTGGTGTCTGGTCTTGTCGGCACCAATGCCGTCATGCGCCGCGGCGAAAAATCCCAGGCGGTCGGGAGCTTCGCCGAGGCCATGGCCTGGCTGCTGGCGGAAGTCGAAAGAGGCCTTTCCAAGCAGCGCTACAAGGGTCTGGGCGAAATGAATCCGGAACAACTGTGGGAAACGACCATGGATCCCTCGACGCGCCGCCTGCTCAAGGTACAGATCGATGATGCCATCGCCGCCGACGAGATCTTCACAACGCTCATGGGCGACAACGTCGAGCCGCGCCGCGCCTTCATCGAGAGCAACGCGCTTTACGCCCGCAACATCGACGTCTGATGGAATTCCGCGTAATCCCCGTGACGCCGTTCCAGCAGAATTGTTCGTTGCTATGGTGCGAGCAGACCCGGAAGGCGGCCGTAGTCGATCCAGGTGGTGACCTGGACGATATTCAAGCCGCCGTTTCCCGTTTCGGCGTCGAGGTTGAAAAGATCCTGCTTACCCACGGCCATATCGACCATGCCGGCGGGACGGCGGAGTTGAAACGCAGGCTTGGCGTGCCCGTTGAGGGGCCGCAGCGCGAGGAAGCATTCTGGATCGGACAGCTGCCGCAACAGAGCCAGATGTTCGGCTTTCCGCCTGCCGAAGCCTTCGTGCCGGACCGCTGGCTCGAGGATGGCGATGTCGTGACCTTCGGCGAGGTCAGGCTGGAAGTAATCCACACACCCGGGCATACGCCCGGACACGTCGTCTTCTTCGACCGCCATTCCCGCATTGCCGTGGTCGGCGACGTGATTTTCCAGGGATCGATTGGCCGCACGGATTTTCCGCGCGGCGATCACGACACCCTGATCCGTTCCATTCGTGACAAGCTGTGGCCGCTCGGCGACGACGTGACCTTCATTCCTGGCCATGGCCCCCTGTCGACCTTCGGCGACGAGCGGGAAAGCAATCCCTTCGTTGGCGATTTCGTCTGACTATTTCCTGGCGGTTTTCTTCCTGGCGGGCGCCTTTGCCGCCGTCCTGGCCCGACTGACTTTTGCCGGAGCCGCGTCGGGCTCTTCCGGAGTCTTCTTGGCGCCCGCCTTGGGCGCGCGCGGCTCGAATTCGAAGCCGACCTTGCCGTCGCCGCCCCTGACCAGGTAAGCGGAAAACTTGCGGCGGGTCTTGTTCGAAATGAAGCCCCTCAGAAGATCCGTGCGCCCGCCGGTGAGCAGCTTGGTCATCTGCTCCCGTTCCACCGGCTGCTGCAGGATGATCTTGCCGGAGCGGAAATCGCAGGATTTTTCGGGGCCGACAGACTTTTCGCAAACGTAGGCCATGCCGTGTTCGTAGACCCGCTTGCCGCACTTCGGGCATTTGCCCAGCGGCTCCTGGCCGCTGAAATCGATGGCTTCACCGTCGGCCTCGCCGGCGCCCCCCTGGCCGAAGTCGAACTCCGGCTGGTGCTCGGCGTTGAGGCGGATCATGGCGGCGAAGGGCCGCCCCATCTTGCTGCGAAAGCCCTGCAGGGGGCCGACGACACCCTTGGAAAGCAGTTCGTCGACCTCTTCCGGTTCGTACTGGCGACCGGCGACCACCTTCCATAGCGCGTAGCCGCATTTCTTGCACTGGAACTTCTTGTAGTTTTCCTGGATGACGCCGCCGCATTTCGGGCAGGGCGTGTTCAGGGTGCTGAAGACCTCCTCGGGGATTTCGCCGTGCTTGATGCGGTCCACCATCTCGCGCGTCTGCTCGACGATGTGGCCCATGAACTCGTCGCGGCCCAGCTCGCCGTGTTCCATCTGCTTCAGCTTGTATTCCCAGTTGCCGGTGAGTTCCGGCGAGTGCAGCTCGTCGATGCCGAGCGTGGACAAGGCCACCATGAGCGAGAAGGCCTTGGCCGTCGGCTGCAGCTCGCGGCCGTTGCGATGCACGTATTCTTCATGGAGGAGGCCCTCGATGGTGGCCGCGCGCGTGGCGGGCGTGCCCAGGCCGCGCGCCGACATGGCCTCGCGCAGCTCCTCTTCCTCGATCAGCTTGCCCGCACCTTCCATGGCGGTGAGCAGCGTCGCTTCCGTGAAGCGGGCCGGCGGTTTGGTCTGGTTGGCCTTGACCTCGACGTCGTTGGCCCAGACGCGCTCCTTCGGTTGCACGGGCGCCAGTTGCGGCGACTCGTCGTCGCCCTGCGCCTCCTTGCCGTAGATGGCGAGCCAGCCGGCGGCCACCAGCACCTTGCCTTCCGACCTGAACGGCTCTCCCTCCACGCGGGTGATGCGCGTCGTCACGTTGTATTCCGCCGCCGGGAAGAAAATGGCAAGAAAGCGCCGGGTGACGAGGTCGTAGAGCTTCTGTTCGGCTTCCGAGAGGTTCTTCGGAGTCGCTCCGGTCGGAATGATGGCAAAGTGATCGGAAACCTTGGCGCCATTGAAGATGCGTTTGTTCGGATGGACCCAGCCGCCCTTGAGGATCTGGCCGGCAAAGCCCGCATGGGGCGTTCCGGAAAAGCTCTTCAAGGTATCTTTCACCGTTCCGATGTAGTCTTCCGGCAGATAGCGCGAGTCGGTTCGCGGATAGGTCAGTACCTTGTGTTTCTCGTACAGGGCCTGTGCCAGTCCAAGCGTGTTCTTGGCGGAAAAGCCGAAACGGCCGTTGGCCTCCCGCTGCAGGGAGGTCAGGTCGAACAGCAGCGGCGGCATCTGCGTCGTCGGCTTGCTCTCTTCCTCCACCGTGCCCGGCTTGCCGAGGCACTTCCTGCGGATCGCTTCGGCACGTTTGGCATCCCAAAGGCGTTCAGGCCTGGCGTGCTCATCCTCCGACTTGCCGAACTTCTCGTCGAACCAGCGACCGCGATAGCTGCCGGCGACTGCAGCGAATTCGGCCTCCACCTCCCAGTAGTCGCGCGGCCGGTGCGCGCGGATGCGCTCCTCGCGCTCGACCAGGATGGCCAGCGTCGGCGTCTGCACGCGCCCCACAGGCGTCTTGTGAAAGCCGCCCTCCTTCGAGTTGAAGGCGGTCATGGCGCGCGTGCCGTTGATGCCGATCAGCCAGTCGGCTTCGGAGCGGCACCGCGCGGCGTCGGCCAGCGGTCGCATTTCCATGTCCGAGCGCAGGTGGGCGAAGCCTTCGCGGATCGCGTTCTGCGTCATCGACTGCAGCCAAAGGCGGCGGATCGGCTTGTCGGTCCTGGCGTGCTGCACCAGGTAGCGGAAGATCAATTCGCCTTCGCGTCCCGCGTCGCAGGCATTGATGAGACCCCCGACGTCCTTGCGCTTGATCAGTCGCGCCAAAAGCTTGAGGCGATCTCCGGTCTTCTCGATCGGATTGAGGGCGAAATGCGGCGGGATCACCGGCAGGTGGGCGAAGGACCACTTGCCGCGCTTGACTTCGTATTCCTCCGGTACCGTCAGCTCGAGCAGGTGGCCAATGGCCGATGACAGCACGAAGTCATCGTTCTCGAAGTATTCGCCTTGCTTGCTGAAACCGCCCAGGGCCCTGGCAATGTCCTGGGCGACAGAAGGTTTCTCGGCAATGATCAGCTGTTTGCTCATACGGTCCGGTGGCGCGAGACGGTGCTGCCGTCATGGCGTGGAAAGGGCGGGATGATAAGGATTGTGCAGCGGACTGGCAAGCGGAGGCGGGTTGCGCTCAATGAAGATAGCGCGATTCGCTTCCCGACAGCAGCTCCTCCAGGATGAGCGAGTCCATCCTTTGCTGCTGGCTCCACAGCACCATCAGGACGATGATCTTCAGCCTGGACAGCGATACGGCGCGGTCCGACAGGGCCATTGCCCGCTCGAGGATCAGTTCCCGCGTCAGTGGATTCAGCACGCCGGCGCTTTCCAGGAAAACCAGAAAGCCGCGGCACTCCGTGTCGAGTCTGGCCAGCTCTTCCTGGCCGAAGCAGCGTACCGAATCGTTTTCGGGCGTGATCGCGGGCAGGCTGTCGACGCCGGCCTCCTGCAGGCCGTCGAGCCATTGCAGGGCCTCGCTGATTTCCTCTTCCTCGAAGCCGGCAGCGGACAGCTTCAGGGCGAGTTGCTCGGGTTCGGGATAGGCGTCGGCGTGAAAGAAGTTTTCGAAGAGATAGACAAGTATGTCGAACATGGCGGCGTCGTGTCGTCTGTTCATGGGCCGATGCGCTGGAACCGTCCTCCCGGCAGGTTGGCGATCAGGCCGGCCAGTTCCATTTGCAACAGGATGGCGTATAGCCTCTCGGCCGTCAAGCCGGATCGCAAGGCCAGCGTATCGATATCGCAGGGTTCGAAGCCGATGCAATCGAGCAGCCTTGCCGTTTCCGCATCCCGGGCCGGTACGGCAGGAGCTGTTTCACCGGCGACGGCCAGGCCCAGCTCGTCCAGGATGTCCCTTGCGTCATCCACCAGTTTGGCGCCCTGCTTGATCAGCTTGTGGCAGCCCTTCGACAGGGGAGAATGGATGGAGCCCGGAATGGCGAATACGTCGCGCCCCTGTTCTCCGGCCAGCCTGGCCGTGATGAGCGAGCCACTGCGTTCCGCCGCCTCGACCACCAGGCAGCCGAGCGACAGTCCGGAAATGATGCGGTTGCGACGCGGGAAGTTCTCTTTCAGCGCCGGCGTGCCGAGCGGGAACTCGCTGACGATGGCACCGGCGGCCGCGATGTCGCGCGCCAGCGCCTGGTTGCGCGCCGGGTAGACGCGGTCGATGCCGGTGCCGATGACGGCGACGGTGGCACTCCTGCCGCACAGGCCGCCGCGATGGGCGGCCGCATCGATGCCGAGCGCCAGGCCGCTGACGATGGTGAGGCCGGCGTCGGACAGGGCGGTGGCAAAGGCCTCCGCGTTGGCCTCGCCCTGTGGCGTCGCGTTGCGCGATCCGACGATGGCCAGGGCGGGAGCGTTCAGCAATTCGGCGCGGCCCTTGACATAGAGCACCGTGGGCGGATCCGGCGCATCGAGCAGGCGTTGCGGATAGGCCGCATCCGCCAGCGTCAGGATGACGTTGCCGGGCACGGCGGCCCAGGCCAGCGCCGCTTCGATCCGGTCCTGCGCGTCGTGGGAAAGGAGCCGCTCGGTCTGCCTGAAGGGGATCACGCGCGCCAGCGCTGTTGCACTGGCGGCGAATATGCTGCCGGGGAGGCCGAATTCAGAGAGCAACGCGCGTTGCGTTTCGCCGCCGATGCCCGGCACCAGCGTCAGCCGCAGCCAGTCGGCGAGTTCGCCGTCAACCGGCATGCGGCGCCCCGGGCGGCTAGGGGTTGCGGACGATGTCGGTGACCACCACCGGCCGCGAGACGTCCATCACCAGCGCGTAGGAAATGCGGTCGAAGGTGCGGAACACGAACACCAGGCCGTAGCGCTCGGGCGGCAGCTTGATGTTGGTGGTCTCGTTGCCCTCGCGGTAGAGGCGCTCGCCGCCATTGCGATATACGGCCAGCACATGGCCCGGCTCGACCCCGTCCCGCTTGCCGCGGTTGAGCGTCACGATGGAATGGCGTCCGGTTTCCTTGACGCCGCCGTAGATCGCCGCGATCTGGCCCTGGATTTGGGTGGTGGGCATGTGGGGGGCGTAATTGATGATTTCAGCGCGAGCGGCGGGAAGCAGGCGGTCGTTGACCCCGATTTCCTGGATGGCGGTGGCGATGTCCACGGTTGCCGGTTCGCCTTCGGCAACCAGCCTGGCGGTGCCCAGATAGAACGCCTCGTGGCCGATCGGCTCCTTGGTTTCGGGATCGATGACGGGCTTGGTCGGACGGAAAACCTGCCACAGCTTGGTCTTGTCCTTCAGACCGCTCACGTAGGCCCGCCCGCCGGGGCCGATATAGACGCGATCTTCCTGCGTGGCGACGATCTTCGGCGCGTCCTTCAGACCGTCTTCTTCCAGCACTTGCGGCCTGGACAGGAAGGGCTCGATGATGTTTTGCGGAATGCTCGGAATGGCCAGGGAGAGATCCTCGGCATAGACCCTGGGTTCGAGCCTGACGGTTTCCAGCCGCAGCCGTGGCTGTGCGCCGCTCCGGTCCAGCACCAGCACCTGGCCGGGGTAGATGCGGTGGGGATTCTTCACCTGTTCCTTGTTCAGGCGCCAGAGTTCCGGCCAGCGATAGGGTTCCTGCAGGAATTTTCCGGAAATGTCCCAGAGCGTATCCCCGCGCACGACGGTATGACGGTCGGGCGCATCCTTGGCAAGCTGAAGCGGCTTGGCGTCCTGCGCCGATGCGCAGGTGATTGAAAATCCCAGAAACAGCGCAGATATAATGCGAATCATCGTCTTGGCCTCGCGCAAGGTTCCCGAGCCAGGGACCCGGATCCTCGTCAAAGTCTAGCATGCTAGCTTCGACATTTACAGGTTTGCATTAATTGTCCCATCTAATTATCTAAATACGCAAGCTTTTTATGGCCCTACTGCCCATTCTCCGTTATCCCGACCCCCGCCTGCACAAGAAAGCCGCCGCGGTGGTGCAGGTCGATGAAGGCATTCGCAGGCTGGTCGCCGACATGGCGGAAACCATGTACGAGGCACCCGGCATCGGCCTGGCCGCAACACAGGTGGATGTGCACCAGCGCATCGTGGTTATCGATGTGTCCGAGGACAAATCAAAATTGCACGTCCTCATCAACCCGGAGATACTCGACCGTTCCGGCGAGCAGGCTTGCGAAGAGGGCTGCCTGTCGGTACCCGGCATCTACGAGAAAGTCACCCGCAGCGAGCATGTCAGGGTACGCGCGCTCGATCAGCAGGGCGAGCCCTTTACGCTCGAAGCGGAGGGTCTGCTGGCGGTATGCATCCAGCACGAGATCGACCATCTGGACGGCAAGGTTTTCGTCCAGCACCTTTCCCAGCTCAAGCAATCCCGCATCAAGGCCAGGCTCGCCAAACAGGCGCGGATCACCGCCTGATGCGCATCGTCTTCGCCGGTACCCCCGAGTTTGCGGCACAGGCGCTGGCCGCCCTCCTGGCTGCCGGCCATCATCTGCCGTTAGTGCTTACTCAGCCGGATCGCCCCTCGGGGCGAGGCTTGTCCCTCAAGACAGGAGCAGTAAAGCGGCTTGCCCTGGAGCAGGGGCTGCCGGTGTACCAGCCTGCTTCGCTGAAATCCCCGGAATCGCACCAACCAATCATGGATGCCCGACCCGACGTCATGGTGGTGGCGGCCTACGGCCTGATCCTGCCGCAGGCGGTCCTCGACATCCCGCGCCTGGGCTGCATCAATATCCATGCCTCATTGCTGCCGCGCTGGCGCGGCGCGGCACCGATCCAGCGCGCCATTCTGGCCGGCGACGCCGAAACCGGCGTCACCATCATGCGCATGGAGGCCGGACTGGACAGCGGCCCGATGCTGCTCAGGCAAAGCCTGCCCATTGCGGCCACCGACACGGCCGGTACCCTGCACGACAAGCTGGCCGGACTGGGTGCGCGCCTGATCGTCGAGGCGCTTCCGAAGCTGGAAAGGGGGGAGCTGCCTGAAGAACCGCAGCCCGCCGCAGGCGTTACCCACGCCGCCAAGCTGGAAAAGGCCGAAGCCCTGCTTGACTGGCGTCAGCCGGCCGCGACCGTGTCGCGCGCCGTGCGCGCCTTCAACCCCTTTCCCGGCGCGACGGCGCAACTCGACGGTAAAGTCGTCAAAATCTGGTCGACGGAGACGGTTGCGGCAAGCGGCGAAGCCGGCCGCATCCTGGCCGTCGACAGCAGCGGCGTCGTTATCGCCTGCGGCGAAGGCGCGCTGCGCCTGACCGAGCTGCAGAAATCCGGCGGGAAGCGTTTGTCCGCGGCAGATTTCCTGCATGGCTTCGTCCTCAAGCCGGGCCAGCGATTCGCGCTTCCAGCAGATTGAGCTCTTCCCCAATGCCCGCGGCGGCGTTTTCCTATTTCAGCCTGACCTTCAGGTAATCCAGCACGTCGCCCAGCGTCACCAGTTTCGCGTAGTCGGCCTCGGGAATGTCCACCTTCAGCTTCTCGTGCAGGCCGATGAGGAAGTTGAGCCAGTCCATCGAGTCGAGGTCGACCTGGTTGCGCAGCGGCCGGTCGGGGCGCAGGTCGCCTTCCTCCACCTCGGGGGCGATGGTCTTCAGCGTCGCGATCACCACGGCGCGCAGTTCTTCTTCTTTCATTACAAGCTCTCCGGTTGTTGCAACAGGTTGCGCAGCTCGGCGAGGAACAGCGCGCCGCGATGGCCGTCCGAGACGCGATGGTCGGCGGCGAGGCTCGCCGTCGCCACCGGCATGACCGTCAGCGCGCCGTTCTCCACCCATGGCTGCTCGACGATGCGGCCGAAGCCGACCAGCGCCACCTGCGGCGGGTAGATCACGCCGTACACTGCCGCCACGCCCTGCTCGCCGAGGTTGGTTACGGTGATCGTCGGGTCGGACATTTCCGAGCTGCGCAGGCTGCCGGCGCGCGCCCGCTTCACCAGGTCGGTGAGATCCAGCATGAGTTGCTCCAGCGCCTTCTCGCCGACGTCGTGGATGGCCGGCGCGATGAGTCCGCCCTGCCTGAGCGAAATCGCCACGCCGATGTGCGCGGCGGCGGCGGGCTGGAATGCCCCGTCGCGGAAGAAGCCGTTCATCTCGGGAAATTTCTTCAGCGCCAGCGCCACGGCCTTCAGCTGCAGCACCGCCATGAGCAGGCGCGACGTGATCGGCCGGCCTTCATTCGCTTTCGCCAGCCATTCCGTTGCGCGGTGCATCGGCACCGGCTCGGACAGGTAGTAGTGCGGAATCTCGCGCTTCGAGCGGCTCATGGCGGCGGCGATGGCGCGGCGCATTTCCGCCGCCTTGTCGGGTTCAGGCGCCGTCCTGGCTGGACTGACTTTGGCGACGGCCCGATCGACGTCGGCCAGCGTGACCGAGCCTTCAGGCCCCGTGCCGGCGACCGTGTCGATGTCGACACCGAGTTCCTCGGCATGCTTGCGCGCCGCTGGCGAGATGCGGCGGCGTCCGGCAAGCGCTGGCGCGGGATGCGGCGCGGCGGCAACTGGCGCCGCAGCCGCCGGCCTGGCAGCGGGGGTTTCGCGCCGAGTGCGCTTTGCGGTGTCTGCTGTTTCTCCGGTTTCGAGCAGCGTCGCCAGCACCGTGCCGACCGGAATGGTTTCGCCCGGCGCGATGAGCAATTCGAACACGGTGCCCTCCGCCCAGATCTCGACGTCCACCGCCGCCTTCGAAGTGTCGACGATGGCCACCACCTGGCCCTTCTTCACCGTGTCGCCGGGACTGACTTTCCATTCGAGGAGCTTGCCCTCGTCCATGTCGGCACCCAGCGAAGGCAGTTTGAATTCGATCATTTTCCCAGCACCCCTTTTGCGGCGGCGACGATCTTCGGCACCTGTGGCAGGGCGGCCTCTTCCATGTGCTTCGCGTAGGGGATCGGCACCTCCTCGCTGCAGACGCGTGCCACCGGCGCGTCGAGATCGAAGAAGCAGTCCTCCACGATGCGTGCCATCACTTCGGCCGCCAGGCTGCCGCTCTTCCAGCCCTCGTCGACCACCACGGCCTTGTGCGTCTTCCTGATCGAGGCGGCGATCGTTTCCATGTCGAGCGGCCGCAGCACGCGCAGGTCGATCACCTCCGCGGCGATGCCTTCTGCGGCCAGCTGCTCGGCGGCGGCCAGGGTTTTCGGCAGCGAACCGCCGTAGGTGATCAGGCTGATGTCCGCGCCTTCGCGGCGCACCGCCGCCGTGGCGATGTCGCAGCGCCAGTCGTCAGGCAGCTCGCCCTCCATGTTGTAGAGCTGGGCATGCTCGAAGATCACCACCGGGTCGGGATCGGCCAGCGCCGGCCCGAGCATGCCGCGCGCGTCGGCGATGGTCGCCGGCGCCAGCACCCGGATGCCGGGGATGTGCGCGTACCAGTTCTCCAGGCTGTGCGAGTGCTGCGCGGCGAGCTGGCGGCCGGCGCCGGTGGCCATGCGCAGCACCAGCGGCACCGAGAACTGGCCGCCCGACATGTGGCGCAGCGCCGCCGCGGTGTTCACGATCTGGTCGAGCGCCAGCAGGCTGAAGTTGACCGTCATCACCTCGACGATCGGCCGCATGCCGCCCAGCGCCGCGCCGATGCCGGCGCCGACGAAACCCAGTTCGGAAAGCGGCGTGTCGCGGATGCGCTCGGGGCCGAATTCCTCGAGGAAGCCCTTCGAGCAGGCGTAGGTGCCGCCGTATTTGCCGACGTCCTCGCCCATCAGGAAAACGCGCGGATCGGCGGCGAGCGCCTCGTGCATCGCTTGGCGGATGGCTTCGCGGTAAGTCATCTTCATGGCGTGTGCACGTCTTTCAATAAATCCTCGACCGGTTCCCACGGCGCCGCCTCGGCGAAGTCGACGGCGGCTTGCACCTCCGCGCTCGCCTTCGTGTCGAGGGCGAGGAACTCCTCCTCGGTCAGCTTGCCCTCGTCCTTCAGCCGCGCCGAGAAGGTGTGCAGCGGGCCGCGTGTTTTCCACGCCTCCACTTCCGCCTTGTCGCGGTAGAGTTCGGGGTCGAACATCGAATGGGCGCGGAAACGGTAGGTCTGCAGTTCGAGAAAGAAGGGGCCGAGGCCGTCGCGCACGTGCCTTGCCGCGAGTTGCATGGCTTCGTGCACCGCTACCACGTCCATGCCGTCGGCCTTCAGCGTCGGCACGGCGTAGCTGGCCGCCTTGGCGCACAAGTCCGTCTGCGCCTCGGAGCGTCCGAGCGCGGTGCCCATCGCATACTGGTTGTTCTCGCAGCAGAACAGCGCCGGCAGCTGCCACAGTGCGGCGAGGTTCATCGATTCGTGGAAGGCGCCCTCGGCCATGGCGCCTTCGCCGAAGAAGCAGGCGGTGACGTGCCGCTTGCCCTGGAGCTTGTCCGCCAGGGCGAAGCCGGCCGCCAGCGGCAGCCCGCCGCCGACGATGGCGTTGCCGCCGAAGAAGCGCGTTTGCGCGTCGAAGAGGTGCATCGAGCCGCCACGCCCGCGCGAACAGCCGGATGCCTTGCCGAACATCTCCGCCATGATGGCGTTCATGCTGACGCCGCGCACCAGCGCATGGCCGTGCTCGCGGTAGGTGGCGACGATGTTGTCCTCGGGCGCCAGCACGTGCAGCGCGCCGACGGCGCAGGCCTCCTCGCCGATGTAGAGGTGGAGGAAACCGCGGATCTTCTGTTCGCCGTAGAGCTCGGCGCACTTCTCCTCCATGCGGCGGATGCGCAGCATGTCGAGGAGCAGCTTCTGCGCGAAGCCTTTGTCCCAGGGCACGGGTCCGGATGGCGGCGGCTGAATCACGACGACTCCAATGTGGACGTGTCGCCTTCCGGCAGCCCGAGTTCGCGCGCCTTCAGCAGCCGGCGCATGATCTTGCCGCTGCGCGTCCTCGGCAGCGCGGGCAGGAAGTCGATTTCCTTCGGCGCCACCGCGGCGCCGAGTTTTTTCCTTGCGTGGCCGAGCAGTTCCATGCGCAGGGCCTCCGAGGCCTCGAAGCCCTTCTTCAGCGAGACGAAGGCCTTCACCACCTCGCCCACGACCTCGTCGGGCTTGCCGATCACGCCGGCCTCGGCCACCGCCGGGTGCTCCATCAGCGCGCTTTCCACCTCGAAGGGACCGATCAGGTGCCCGGCCGACTTGATGACGTCGTCGGCGCGGCCGACGAACCAGTAATAGCCGTCGGCATCGCGCTTCGCCAAGTCACCGGTGAGATACCACTCCCCGGCGAAGCACTTCCGGTAGCGCTCCTCGTTGTGCAGGTAGCCGCGCAGCATCGACGGCCAGCCGCGCTTCAGCGCCAGCTCGCCCTCGGTGTCCGCCGTGTCGACGGGACTGACTTTTAGTTCCGGCATAACGCCCGCTTCGCGGGCATTAGCCCCCCCTGAAACGCCAGGGCGTTTTCCTTCTTCATCTTTCTTGACGATGGCGGCTTCGATGCCGGGCAGCGGCCGGCCCATCGAGCCGGGCTTGATGTCGAAGGCCGGCGTGTTGGCGATCATGATGCCGCCCGTCTCGGTCTGCCACCAGTTGTCGTGGATGGGCAGGCCCAGCACCTCCTTGCCCCACCACACCGCCTCCGGGTTGAGCGGCTCGCCGACGCTGGCGACGAAGCGCAGGGCCGGGTATTCATGCTTGCGCGCGATCTCGGCGCCGGCCTTCATCAGCATGCGGATGGCGGTTGGCGCCGTGTACCAGACGCTGACTTTCTCCTCGGCGAGGATGCGGTACCAGCGCTCGGCGTCGAAGTCGGCCGCGTCGACGATGGAGGTGACGCCGTGCAGCAACGGCGCGATGATGCCGTAGGAGGTGCCCGTCACCCAGCCCGGGTCGGCGGTGCACCAGTAGATGTCTTCCGGGTGCAGGTCGAGGGCGTACTTGCCGGTGGCCCAGTGCGTCGCCACCGCGCCGTGCACGTGCATGGCGCCCTTCGGCGTGCCGGTGGTGCCGCTGGTGAAGTGCAGCAGCGACAGATCCTCCGGGCCGGTCGGTACGATGTCGAACGAGTCGGCGGCCTGCGCCATCAGCTTGTCGAGGTCGAGCGTGCCGGGCACGTTGGTGGCCTGGCCGTCCTCGCCCACCAGCAGCACGTGGCGCAGCGTCGGCAGCTGGTCGCGGATCTTCGCCACCTTGCGCTCGTAAAGCAGCTCGGTGGTGACCAGCACCGCGCCCTCGCCGAGGTTTACGCGCGTGGCGATCGGCTCCGGGCCGAAGGCGGAGAACAGCGGTGACACCACCGTGCCGTTCTTGAAGCTGCCCAGCACGGCGACATAGAGCTCGGGGATGCGGCCGGAGAGGATGAACAGCCTGTCGCCCTTGCCGACGCCGAGCGACTTGAGGACGTTGGCGAAGCGGTTGGTGAGCAGCGAGAGTTCGGCGTAGGAGACGTCCCGTGCGGCATTCGCGCCGAGGAAGCGGAAGGCGATCCTGTCGCGGTTCGCGCCCCGGGCGTGGCGCTCGACGGTTTCATGGGCGATGTTGAGCCCGCCACCCGGCAGGCCGGCCAGCTCCGCGCCGACCGCCGGCCAGCGAAAGGCCGCGCAGGCCGCCGCGTAGTTCGCCAGGTTCGGCGGCAGGCGCAGCTCGGCTGCGGACTTGCGGATGACGGCCGGTCGTTCCATCGCTCCCTCCCCGGCAGCATTCTGGGGCGGGAGGCGGCTGCGCTACTTTGACCTGGCGCAATAAATCAGACCACGCGGAAGTTCTTGAACTGCCAGGGATCGTCGCGGTCGAGGTCTTCCTCGAACAGTACGCCGCGATCGTCCAGCGGCGTCCAGTCGCTGTAGGCGCCCGCCACTTCGCCGAGATAGGGACGGATGAGGTCGAGCACCTGGTCGTGGTCCATCTCCTCGGGTTCGACCACGCCCCGGTCGGGGTTCCTGATAGCCCAGATCACGCCGGCCACCACCAGTGCGGTGACCTGCAGGCTGGTGGCGCTGTTGTGCGGACAAAGCGCCCGCGCCTGGGCAATCGACAGGCGCGAGCCGTACCAGTAGGCGCCCTTTTCGTGGCCCATCAGCAGCACGCCCAGCTCGTCGATGCCGGAGACGATCTCGTCCTTGACCAGGCGCTTGCGCGGCTGCATTTTCCAGCTGCGGCCGGCCAGTTCGTGCACCGAGAGCACCGTATCGTCTGAGGGATGGTAGGCGTAATGCACCGTCGGCCGGTACTCCGGCGCATCGCCGGCGCCAATGGTCAGGTAGTCGGCCAGCGAGACCGACTCGCTGTGGGTGATGAGGAAGCCGAGTATCGGCCCGGCCAGGGGTGTCCAGGTGCGCACCTGTGTGCCGGCGCCGGGGCGGGACAGATAGATGGCCGCCTTGCTGCCCGCGGGGTGGCGGTGGCCATCGGCCGGGAAGTGCCTTTCGTGGCTGCCCCAGCCCAGTTCCGCCGGCTGGCAGCCCTCGCCGACGAAGCCCTCCACCGACCAGGTATTGACGAATTCGCCCGGCGCCTTGCGCGGCGCGGCGACCTGGCTGTCGCGCTCGGCGATGTGGATGGTGCGGATGTTCAGGTCGCGCGCCAGCCGCGCCCAGCCGGCGCGGTCCTTCGGCACATCGGCCGGGCGGCCGGTGTCGCGGGCGATGTTGAGCAGCGCTTCCTTCAACAGGTGCGAGACCATGCCCGGATTGGCGCCGTGGGTGAGGACGGCCGTCGGCGTGCCGGGGCGCCTGAGCGCCAGGGCGGCCTCCCGCAGGGCGTAGTTGGTACGCGCGGCCTGCGACAGCGAGGTGTCCGTGTAGCCGCCCGCCCAGGGCTCGATGCAGGTGTCGATGTAGAGCGCACCGCGCTCCTGGCAAAGCGAAAGCAGCGCCAGGCTCGAAACGTCGGTGGAGCAGTTGACCAGAAAATCGCCGCGGGAAAGGCGCGGCGCCAGGACGTCACGGTAGTTCGCCCGGGTGAGGGGCTGGGCATGGAAGGCGACGCCGTACTCCGCCGCCACGCCGTGGCCGTTCTCATCACCCGTGACGATGGAGATCTGCTCCGGCTTCAGGTCGATGTGCCGCAGCAGCAGGGGCAGCGTGCCTTGACCGATCGAGCCGAAGCCCACCATGACGATGTGGCCGGAAAAGGCCAGTGCTTTGCGGTTATCCCCCAATTTCTCTCCCCTGAATACCTTTCTGCGGCCCTTTGGCCGGCATGGCTATTTATGACGTAAGGCCGCGCAGAATAAAGGAATTTCCCGAAAAACGCAATGCGGCGGAACAAGCCGGCGGACGATGGCGGCCCCTTCGCCGGGGGTGCGCCGGCGCGTACAATCGCCCCTTCTTGGGGATTGGACGGATGCGGAAACGTCGGGAAAAGATCGACTACAGCGCCGAGATGAACAAGCACGACTCGGCCGCGGTACGGCTGCTGTTTGCCGCGCTGGGCACCCTGTTCGTCCTGCTGGGCATCGCCGGCGCCTTCCTGCCGGTGCTGCCGACCACCCCCTTCATGCTGCTCGCCGCCGGCTGCTATGCACGCGCCTCGACCCGCTTCTACAACTGGCTGCTCAACAACCCGGCCTTCGGCCCGACCATCCTCGAGTGGCGGCGCCACCGCAGCCTCCCCTGGCGGGTCAAGCTGACCGCCATCGCCCTCATGGTGGCGACCTTGAGCGTCTCCATCGTCTTCTTCGTGCCCTGGCCGGAACTGCAGATTGCGCTCGCCCTTTTCGGTCTGCTGCTCGCCACCTATATGTACCGCATTCCCTCGCGCGACCGGCCGCGATGAATCATGCCGCTCGCTGAATCGTCTCTTGCCTACGCCCTGGAGGGCGCCGCTGCGGCCGTTGCCGAAGTCATCGCCGGCCGCAACCTGAATGAGGCGCTGGCGGGCGTTTGGCGCGACCGGCCGCAATTGCCGTCCGGCCAGCGCGGCGCCGTGCAGGACCTGGCGTATACCGCGCTGCGCCGTTTCGGGCGCGACGATTTCTTCCTGTCGCGGCTGATGGACAAGCCGTTGCGCGACGGCCCGGTGCATGCGCTGCTGCTGGTGGCGCTCTCGCGCCTGGCGCTGCGGCCGGAAGAGGCGCACACCATCGTCGACCAGGCCGTCGAGGCGGCCGGCGGACTGGCGCAGGGCAGGTACAGGGCGCTGGCCAACGGCGTGCTGCGCAACTTCCTCCGGCGCCGTGCCGAACTGGAGGCCGAGGCCGGCCGGGACGAGGCCGCCCGCTGGCAGCATCCGCGCTGGTGGATCGGCCGCCTGCGCCGCGCCCATCCCGGCGCCTGGCAGGCGCTGCTCGAAGCCGGCAACGGCCGTCCGCCGATGACGCTGCGGGTGAATCGGCGCCGTATTGCGGCGACTGACTATTGGGGACAACTGCAGAACGCCGGCCTGGCGGCGCGGCATCTCGGCGACGAGGCGATCCTGCTCGACCGGCCCGTGCCGGTGGAGCGCCTGCCCGGATTCGCCGACGGTCTGTGTTCGGTGCAGGACGCCGGCGCGCAGCGCGCGGCGCGGTTGCTGGACGTGCAGGACGGCCTGCGCGTGCTGGACGCCTGCGCCGCGCCCGGCGGCAAGGCGGCGCACATCCTGGAATGCGCCGCCGTGGATCTCGTGGCGCTGGATGCCGACGCCGGCCGCGCCGTCAGGGTGTCGGAAAACCTGCTGCGCCTGGGATTGCAGGCGTGCGTCGCGCCGGCCGATTGCCGCGATGCGGATGCCTGGTGGGACGGCCGCGAATTCGATCGCATCCTCGCCGACGTGCCGTGCACGGCCTCCGGCGTGGTGCGCCGCCACCCGGATGCCAAGTGGCTGCGGCGGGAGGGGGACATCGACCGCTTCGCCTCGAACCAGGCCGAAATCCTCGATGCATTGTGGCGGGTGCTCGCCCCCGGTGGTAAATTGCTGTATGCGACCTGCTCGCTCTTCCCCGAGGAAAACGGTCGCCAGGTCTCCGACTTCGCCGCGCGACAAGAAGATTGCATGCGGCTGCCGGTCGCGGGCGAGCCCGATCTGCAGTTGCTGCCGAACGAAGAACATGACGGTTTCTACTACGCCCTGCTGCAGAAGCTCGACTAGTCCGTCGTGGCCGAGCCTGCGCGCAGTGCTGCTGGCGCTGGCGCTGCTGCTCCCGGCGCCGTTTGCCGGCGCTGCCGAGATCCTCGTCAAGCATGCCGGCATCACGCCGGGCGAACAATCCTGGCTGCTCGATGCCGAGTTCGGCATCGACCTCGGCCCCCGCCTGGAAGAGGTCGTCTCCCGCGGCGTGGCGCTCTATTTCGTCGCCGAATTCACCCTCTCCAGGGCCCGCTGGTACTGGATGGACGAACATGTCGCCGGCGGCACCCAGACCTGGCGCCTTTCCTACCACGCCCTGACGCGCCAGTACCGGCTCTCCTCCGGCGCCCTGCACCAGAATTTCGATTCGCTCGACGAGGCCTTGCGGTTGCTGGCGCGCCTGCGCAACTGGGCCGTGGCGGACAGGGCGCGGCTCACGCCCGGCGAACCCTACAACGCCGCCCTGCGCCTGAAGCTCGACCTGACCCAGCTGCCCAAGCCCTTCCAGGTGACGGCCATCGGCAACAAGGACTGGAACATCACCGCCGAAGTGAAGCGCTGGGTGTTCACGCCGCCGGCGCAAGGGGGGCAGACCCAATGAGGCTGGTCCTCCTCTTCGCGGCGGTGCTGGCCGCGATTCTGCTCTTCCTGCTGACCTCGGCCTCGGCCAACACGGCGCTGTTCGCCGGCCAGTACCGGCTGCTGCTCGGCTTCACCGCCGCCGTGGCCGCCCTGCTGCTCGGCCTGGTGCTGTGGCAGCTGCGGCAGCTCTGGCGGGAGCACCGCGAGCGGGCCTTCGGCTCGCGCCTCAAGCTGCGCCTGGTGCTGATGTTCGCGCTGATGGCGGTGGTGCCCGGCGCGCTGGTCTATGCCGTCTCGCTGCAGTTCGCCGTGAAGAGCATCGAATCCTGGTTCGACGTGCGGGTGGACAAGGCGCTGGAAGGCGGCCTCGCGCTGGGCCGCAACGCCCTCGATTACCTGCTCGCCGACCTGGCCGAGAAGGCCGACACCATGGCGCTCGATCTCGGCGAGGTGGCCGAACCCGCCCGCGCCGTGCTGCTGAACCGCCTGCGCGAGCAGACCGGCGTGCAATCGGCCACCCTGTTCTCGACCGGCGGCCAGGTGCTGGCCAGCAGTTCCGCCGAGCGCATCGCCCTGTTGCCGGACCTGCCTTCGACGGCCCAGCTGCGCCAGGCGCGCTCGGGCCGGGGCCACACGGTGGTGGAGGGCGATGCCGCCAGCGGCCTGACGCTGCGCGCGCTGGTGCCGGTGGCGGCGCCCGTCTTCAGCGGCGAGACGCGCGTGCTGCAGCTTACCCAGCCCGTGCCCCGGGCCATCGCCAGCAGCGCCGAGAGCGTCGAGGCGGTCTACCGCGACTACCAGGAGCTGCTGCTGGCCAGAAGCAGCCTGAAGTGGATGTACACCCTGACCCTGACCCTGGCGCTGCTGCTGTCCCTCTTCGCCGCCATCGCGCTGGCTTTCCTGCTGGCGCGCCGGCTCAGCGCGCCGCTGTCGATCCTCGCCCGCGGCACCGAGGCGGTGGCGGCGGGCGACTATTCGCCGCGCGAGACCCTGTCCACCCGCGACGAGCTCGGCGTGCTGACGCAGTCCTTCAGCCAGATGACGCGCCAGCTGGGCGAGGCGCGCGCCCAGGCGGAGAAAAGCCGCTCGGAAACGGAGACGGCGCGCGCCTATCTGGAGAGCGTCCTCGGCAACCTCTCGGCCGGCGTGCTGGCCTTCGATGCCGACAGCAGGCTGCGTGCCGCCAACGACGGCGCGCGCGCCATCCTGCATGACGACCTGGCCGACGCGCAGGCGCGGCCCCTCTCGGACTGGACGCGCCACAGCGCGTTGCGCGACGCCATCGTCGCCGGCTGCAGCGAGCGGCCGGACGAATGGCAGCGCGAGATCGAAATGCAGAACGGCGCCGGCGTGCCGCAGGCGCTGCTGCTGCGCGGCTCGCGCCTGCCGGAATCGTCCGGCGGCGGCTGCGTGGTGGTCTTCGACGACATCACCCAGCTCATCGCCGCGCAGCGCTCCGCTGCCTGGGGCGAGGTGGCGCGGCGGCTGGCGCACGAGATCAAGAATCCGCTCACGCCCATCCAGCTCTCCGCCGAGCGCCTGCAGCACAAGCTCGCCGACAAGCTGTCCGGCGCCGAACGCGATATGCTGGAACGCTCGACCCGGACCATCGTGAACCAGGTCGAGGCCATGAAGCACATGGTGAACGACTTTCGCGACTACGCCCGCATGCCGCCGCCGAAGCTCGGCGCGCTCGACCTCAACGCCCTGGTCGAGGAAGTGCTCGGCCTCTACGAGACCTCGCGCGCCGGCGTGGCGGTGGACCTCGCCGAGGGGCTGCCCAGGGTGGCGGGCGATGCGGCGCAGCTGCGGCAGGTGATCCACAACCTGGTTGCCAATGCGGAGGACGCGCTGGGCGAGACGGCCGAGCCGGAGATACGCATCGCCACCCGTGCCGAGGGCCATGGCGTCGTGCTCTCGGTGAGCGACAACGGCGGCGGCTTTCCCAGGGAGATCCTGGCCCGCGCCTTCGAGCCCTACGTGACGACCAAGGCGAAGGGCACCGGGCTGGGCCTGGCCATCGTCAAGAAGATCGTGGACGAGCACCACGGCCAGATCGAGCTGGCCAACGCCGCGCCGCGCGGCGCGCAGGTGAAAATACGGCTGCCGCTGGCAGCTTGATGGGGTGAGCAGTGAGCGGTGAGCAGTGAGCGGTGAAGGGCGGGTTTTCCGCTCACCGCTTACCGCTTACCGCTCACCAAACGAAAAATGGCAAAGATACTGGTAGTTGACGACGAAGTCGGCATCCGCGAGCTGCTCTCGGAAATCCTTCGCGACGAGGGCCACAGCGTGCAGCTGGCCGAAAACGCTGCCGCGGCCCGGGCGGCGCGCACCGCCGCGCGGCCGGACCTGGTACTGCTCGACATCTGGATGCCCGACACCGACGGCATCACGCTGCTCAAGGAATGGTCGGCCGCCGGCCAGCTGACCATGCCGGTGGTGATGATGTCCGGCCATGGCACCATCGACACGGCGGTGGAGGCCACCCGCATCGGCGCGCAGGATTTCCTCGAGAAGCCGATCGCACTGCAGAAACTGCTGGCGGCGGTCAAGCGTGCCCTGCAAAAGTCAGCCGCGCCGGCACGGCGCAGCGAACTTACCCTGGCGGCCTTCGCCCGCTCCGGCCCGCTGCGCGACCTGAAGAAACGCCTCGACCAGGTGGCGGCGAAAAGCCGCGTGCTGATGCTCAAGACCGGGCCCGGCAGCCTGGCCGAACTCATCGGCCGCAGCCTGCAGGCGCCCGGCAAGGCCTGGCTCGACCTGGCCGGCCACGGCCAGCCGCTGGCGCTCGAGGTGCTGGAGCAGTCGGCCGGCGGCATGCTCTTCGCCGCCGAGCTGTCGGCGCTCTCCCGCCTGCAGCAGAAGAACATGGCCTTCGCGGTGGACCGCCTGGAGAAATTCGACCTGCGCCTGCTGGCCGCCAGCGCGTTGAGCGCGACGGAGCTGGTGGCGGCCGGATTCGACGAGGCCCTGCTGCGCCGCCTGACGGAAGTCAGCCTCGGCGCGCCGGGCCTGGCCGAGCTGAAGGAAGAGGTGCCGGAGATCGCCGCGCAGATTCTCACGCACCTGGTCGAGGCCGGCGAGGTGCCGCTGCGCCGCCTGTCCACGGCGGCACTCAATGCCCTGCGCAACCAGCCCTGGCCGGGCGGCTACGCGGAGCTGCGCAACGCGGTGCGTTCGCTGGCGCTGGCGGCGCTGGAAGAGGAAATCGCCATCGAGGAGGTGACGCGCCTGCTCGCGCCGCAGCCTTCCGCCGTGGCGCAGGCGCTGCCGCTCGACCTGCCGCTGCGCGAGGCGCGCGAGGCCTTCGAGCGCATCTATTTCGAGCACCACCTGCAGCTCGAGGGCGGCAACATGACGCGCCTGGCCGAGAAGACCGGGCTGGAGCGCACCCATCTTTACCGCAAGCTGAAGGCCCTCGGCGTCCCGCTCGGCCGGAAAGGCGAAGAACAATGAAAATCATCATTCTGGGCGCCGGCCAGGTCGGCACCTCGGTGGCGGAGAGCCTGGTGTCGGAAGCCAACGACATCACCGTCGTCGATACCGATGCGGCGCGCCTGGCCACGCTGCAGGAGCGCTTCGACCTGCGCACCGTGAGGGGCAACGCCGCCAGCCCGTCCACCCTGCGCCAGGCCGGCGCCGACGATGCCGACATGCTGATCGCGGTGACCCAGAGCGACCAGACCAACCTGTGCGCCTGCAAGACGGCGCATGCGCTGTTCAACCTGCCCACCCGCATCGCCCGCGTGCGCTCCACCGACTACGTCGAGCACCCGGAGCTGTTCGCGCCGGAGAACTTCGCCGTCGATTTCTCCATCTGCCCGGAGCAGATCATCACCGACTACATCGTCAAGCTGATCGAGGTGCCTGAAGCGCTGCAGGTCCTCGAGTTTGCCAGGGGACAGGTCAGCCTGGTGGCGGTGCGCGCCTTCGAGGGCGGGCCGCTGGTCGGCCACCCGCTCAAGGACATCCGCAAGCACATCCCGCAGGTGGACGCCCGCATCGCCGCCATCTTCCGCCGCGACACGCCGCTGACGCCCGAGGGCGACACGGTGATCGAGGCCGGCGACGAGGTGTTCTGCCTGGCGGCGACCAAGGACATCCGCCGCGTCATGCGCGAGCTGCGGCGCATGGACAAGCCGGTCAAGCGCATCATGATCGCCGGCGGCGGCAACATCGGCTATCGCCTGGCGCGCGCCATCGAGCACGACTACCAGGTCAAGGTGATCGACCACAACAAGCGCCACGCCGAGTGGCTGGCCGAGCACGTCGGCCGCGCGCTGGTGCTGCAGGGCGACGCCACCGACGAGAAGCTGCTCGAGGACGAGAACATCGACCAGATGGATCTGTTCATCGCGCTGACCAACGACGACGAGAACAACATCATGTCGGCGCTGCTGGCCAAGCGCCTCGGCGCCCGCAGGGTGGTGGCCCTGATCAACCGTCGCGCCTACGCCGAACTGGTGCAGGGCGGCCAGATCGACATCGCCATCTCGCCGGCGCAGACGTCCATCGGCACGCTGCTGGCCCATGTCCGGCGCGGCGACGTGGCGGCGGTGCACAGCCTGCGCCGCGGCGCCGCCGAGGCGCTCGAGCTGGTGGTGCACGGCGACGAGAAGTCCTCGCAGGTGGTCGGCCGGCGCATCGAGGACCTGCCGGTCATCAAGGGCGCCACCATCGGCGCCATCGTGCGCCCCCTGGTGCCGCAGGACAAGCCGGCGCCGGCGGAGGAGCCCCAGTACAAGGTGATCATCGCCCACCACGACACGGAAATCCGGGCCGGCGACCACGTCATCGTCTTCGTCGTCTCGAAGCGCCTGGTGCCGAAGGTCGAAAAGCTGTTCCAGGTCGGCTTCGCCTTCCTCTGACGGATCGCGTCGGAGTGGTTCTGGCGCCCGGCCGATGAACAGACACTTTCCGGTCCTGCACGCTTTTTCCCTGGTGCTGCTGGTGTTCGCCGGCGCCATGGTGCTGCCCGTGGCCGTTTCGGCCTGGCTGGGCGACGGCGCCGAACGGGTCTACGACGAGGCGGTCCTCATCACCGCCGTTTCGGCCCTGCTCCTGTGGCGGGCAACCCGGCGCCACCGGCGCGACCTGCGCGTGCGCGACGGCTTCCTGCTGGTGTCCCTGGTCTGGCTGCTGCTGCCGGCCTTTGCCGCCATTCCCTTCTGGCTGTATCTGCCTGCCATGAGCTTCACCGACGCCTACTTCGAGGCGGTGTCCGGGCTCACCACCACCGGCGCCACGGTGATCGAAGGGCTCGACGCCCTGCCCTACTCGATCAACCTGTGGCGGGCCGAACTGCAGTGGCTGGGCGGCATGGGCATCATCGTGCTGGCGGTGGCGATCCTGCCGCTGCTCGGCGTCGGCGGACGCCAGGCTTACGGCGCCGAGGCTTCCGGCCCGATCA
The DNA here is from genome assembly GCA_041396245.1 of Rhodocyclaceae bacterium. Lineage (GTDB taxonomy): Bacteria > Pseudomonadota > Gammaproteobacteria > Burkholderiales > Rhodocyclaceae > Desulfobacillus. The sequence continues at coordinate 150,239 of JAWKYW010000004.1, forward strand.
AGGAAACCCGCCTGACGCCGCGCATGGCGCATACGGCACGCGGATTGTGGACGGTCTATGCCGTCCTGGCGGTGGCCTGCGCGCTCGGCTACGTCTGGGCCGGCATGAGCTGGGGCGACGCGGTGATCCACACCTTCACCACCCTCTCGCTGGGCGGCTTTTCCAGCCACGACGCCAGCTTCGCCTTTTTCGACTCGCCCCGCGCCGAGTGGGTGGCGATCGTTTTCATGACGCTGGGCGGCATGAACTTCGCCACCCACTTCGCGGCGGTGCGGCGCGGCGGTCTGGGCATCTACCGCGGCGATGCGGAGATCCGCTGGTACCTCATCGTGATGTATGCCAGCGTGCTCGGCGTGGCCTTCTATCTCTGGCAGGCCCAGGCCTACCCCGACTTTGCCACGGCCCTGCGCTTTGCCGCCTTCAATGTCGTATCCGTCGCCACCACGACCGGCTATGCCAGCACCGACTACCTGCTGTGGCCCTTCTTCGCGCCGCTGTGGATGCTGTTCCTGGCGAGCTTCGTCAGCTGCGCCGGCTCGACCGGCGGCGGCCTGAAGATGATGCGCGCCGTCATCCTCTTCCGCCAGATGACGCGGGAAGTGATCCGCACGGTGCATCCGAACGCGGTGCGCACGGTCAAGCTGGCCGGCGCGCCGCTGCCCAACCGGATCGTCTTTGCCGTGCTGGCCTTTGCCTTCGCCTTCATGGTGATCATTGTCTCGGGCACCCTGCTGCTGGTGTTGTCGGGGCTGGACGTGGTCACGGCCTTTTCGGCGGTAGTGGCCTGCATCACCAGCACCGGCCCCGGCTTCGGCGAAGTCGGGCCGGCGGGCAATTTCAAATCGCTGACGGACTTCCAGACCTGGCTGCTGAGCGCGGTCATGCTGCTCGGCCGGCTGGAGATCTTCACCCTGCTGGTGGTGTTCTCGCCGGCGTTCTGGAGGAAGTGAAGCGACATGGAACGCCTGCTCGCCGTCACCAACGTCTTTGCCCGCATCGCCCTCGTCTTCGGTCTGGCGCTGCTCCTGCCGATCGGCGTTTCATGGGGAATCGGCGACGGCGCCCTGGCGGCCTTCGACGAGGCCCTGCTCGGCACACTGGCCGGCGGCGGCCTGCTCCTCCTGGCGACGCAGCGCTTCCGCCGCGAACTGCGCGCCAACGACGGCATCCTGCTGGTGGTGCTGTGCTGGGCGCTGCTGCCGGTCATCGCCTGCGTGCCGCTGCTCCTCGCCATTCCCGGGCTGGGCTTTTCCGCCGCCTACTTCGAGGCCGTATCGGGCCTGACCGCCACCGGCGCGACGGCGCTCTCGGGCCTGGACGACCTGCCGCCCTCGCTCAACCTGTGGCGGACCGAGCTGCACTGGATCGGCGGCCTCGGCATCATCGTGCTGGCGGTGGCCATCCTGCCCCTGCTCGGCGTCGGCGGCCGCCAGCTCATGAAGGCCGAGGTGCCGAGCCCGATCAAGGACGCCGGCATCACGCCGCGCGTGGCGGAAACCGCCAAGGGCTTCTGGAAGATCTACCTCCTGCTGACCGTGCTGTGCACCCTGGCCTACGGCCTGCTTGGCATGGACTGGCTGGATGCGCTCACCCACGCCTTCAGCACGGTGGCCCTGGGCGGCTTTTCCAGCCACGATGCCAGCCTCGGCTTCTTCGATTCGCCGGCGCTGGAAGCGGTCACCATCGGCTTCGCGGTGATTTCCGGCCTCAGCTACGTCACGCATTTCTCCGCCCTGGCCGGCCGCAGCCTCCGGCCCTACCTGCGCGACGGCGAGCTGCCCTTCTATTTGGGCGTGCTGGGCGCCAGTGTGCTGCTCGTGGCCGCCTACCTCTGGCAGCAACAGGCCTATCCGGATTTCGCCACGGCGCTGCGCTTCGCCGCCTTCAATACCGTGTCGGTGGGAACGACGCTCGGCTATGCCTCGACCGATTACGCGCAGTGGCCGTTCTTCGCGCCGCTGTGGATGCTGTTCCTGTGCAGCTTCCTCACCTGTTCCGGCTCGACCGGCGGCGGCCTCAAGATGATGCGCGCGGTGATCCTGTACAAACAGGTCTTCCGCGAAATCACCCATGCCATGCATCCGCATGCCACCACCTTCATCAAGCTGGGCGGCGCGACCGTGCCGAACAGGATCATCCTGGCCGTGCTCGGCTACGGCTTCCTCTACATGCTGAGCACCGTTTTCTTCACGCTGGCGCTGGCGGCCAGCGGCCTCGACGTCCTCACCGCCTTTTCGGCGGCGGTGGCCTGCTTCAACAATACCGGGCCCGGCCTCGGCCAGGTCGGTCCGGCCGGCAACTACGGCGGGTTCAACGGCCTTCAGTTGTGGCTGGGCAGCTTCGCCATGCTGCTGGGGCGGCTGGAGATTTTCACGCTTCTTGTCGTCCTTACGCCGGCGTTCTGGCGCAAGTAATGCCCCACCCCACTTCCCCGCCCGCGGGGCGGGGGTGACGGTGGATCACGGGCTGCGCCCGCTCCGTATCCCTGGCTGGTACACTCGCGCGATGAGCAAGCCGAAAAACGATACCTTCCTGCGCGCCCTGCTGCGCCAGCCGACCGAACACACGCCGATCTGGCTGATGCGCCAGGCCGGGCGCTATCTGCCCGAGTACTGCGAAACGCGCCGCCGCGCCGGCAGCTTCATGGACCTGTGCCGCAACCCGCATCTGGCCTGCGAGGTGACCCTGCAGCCGCTGGCGCGCTACGACCTCGACGCGGCGATCCTCTTCTCAGACATCCTCACCGTGCCCGACGCCATGGGCCTCGGCCTGTATTTCGCCGAGGGCGAGGGGCCGAAGTTCGAGCGCCCGCTGCGCGAGGAATGGGAGATCCGCAATCTTTCCGTACCCGATCCGGGGGTGGAACTGCGCTATGTGATCGACGCGGTGGCGGAAATCCGCCGCGCCCTCGGCAACTCGGTGCCGCTGATCGGCTTTTCCGGCAGCCCGTTCACCCTCGCCTGCTACATGATCGAAGGCGGCGCTTCGGACGACTTTCGCACCGTCAAGACCCTGCTCTACGACCGGCCCGACCTGCTGCACCACGTGCTGGAGGTGAATGCCGCCGCAGTGACCGCTTACCTCAACGCCCAGATCGAGGCCGGCGCCCAGGCCGTGATGATCTTCGACACCTGGGGCGGCGCCCTCAGCAACCGCGCCTACAAGGCGTTTTCACTGGCCTACATGGCGCGCATCGTCGCCGACCTGAAGCGCGAGCACGGCGGCGCGCGCATCCCGAGCATCGTGTTCACCAAGGGCGGCGGGCAATGGCTGGAGGAGATCGCGGCCATCGGCTGCGATGCCGTCGGCCTCGACTGGACCACCGACATCGGTGCGGCGCGCCGGCGCGTCGGCGACAAGGTGGCGCTGCAGGGCAACCTCGATCCGGTGGCGCTGTTCGCCCAGCCCGAAAAGATCGCCCAGGAAGCGTGCGCCGTCCTCGACGCTTTCGGTCCGGGCAGCGGCCATGTCTTCAATCTCGGCCACGGCATCTCGCAATTCACGCCGCCGGAGCATGTCGCCGCGCTCGTGAACGCGGTGCACGAGCACAGCCGCAGTCTGCGACGTAACTAGCCCCTTTTCCGGAAATCCAGGCGGGATGCGGCCCGCCGCGACGCCCTTTCCGGGCACTTCAAAAAAATGCGATCCGGAAGCTCAAAGGGGTTGACTTATGCACATTTGCCTGTTCCACGGCTGGAAAAGCCCCGATTCGTGAAAAGGTCCGGTCTGCGTTTTCATTGTTTTGATATTAAAGGATATTTTCAAGATCAATTTCTGTGCAAAGTGGCTAAAGTCCTTGCCAGAAGCCGAATCAAGGGCCAAAAGACCGGATTTCCCACAAAGTTATCCACAGAATTTGTGGACAAGAATATTGCGCTTTGATTGCAGTGCTTTAGCGATGGTTTCAATACTTCGCGCGAAGATGTGAAAACAAGACGAGCCCAGAAAATAAAATTCGCGAAATGAGTTCGCCGATTGTCCGTGTGGCGCTCGATGTGCCGCTGCCGCACAGCTTCGATTACCTCGCCGCCGACGCGGATGCGGGCGACGTTGGCCGGCGCGTGAGCGTGCCGTTCGGGCGCGGCGAGAAGATCGGCGTCATTCTGGAAGTCGTTGCGGACAGTGCGTTGCCGGCGGAAAAGCTCAAGCCGGTGCGCGCCATTCTGCGCGATGCGCCGCCGCTTCCCGCCGACTGGCTGGCGCTGGCGGACTTCTGCAGCCGCTATTACCAGCATCCCCTTGGCGAAGTCGTTGCGCTCGCCCTGCCGCCCGCCTTGCGGCGGCGCAACGCATTGTCGCGTCCGCCTGCCCGCGAAACCTATCGCATCACCGAGGACGGCCGTCGTGCGCTGCCGCATCTGGCGCAGCGCAGCATTGCGGCCCGCCTGCTCGCCGCGCTGGAATCGAACGGCGTCCAGTCGCGGCACGAGTTGCGGAAGGTGTCCCCGTCGGCCGCAAGGCAGTTGCCGGATCTGCAGGCGAAGGGTTGGCTGGTGGCCGAACGCGAGGCGCCGAACCTGAACGCGTCGGCCGGGCCGGACCTGCTGGAAGAGCAGCGAACGGCGGTGGATGCCGTGAGGCAGGCCTTCGGCGGCTTCGCTGCGTTTCTGTTGCATGGCGTCACCGGCAGCGGCAAGACCGAAGTCTATTTGCGCCTGATCGAGCACGCGCTCGGATGCGGCGGCCAGGCCCTGCTGCTGGTGCCGGAGATCGCCCTGACGCCGCAGCTCGAAGCGAGGGTGAGCGGTCGCTTTCCCGGCGCACGGCTGGTCAGCCTGCACAGCGGACTGGCGGAGGGCGCGCGCGCGGCGGGCTTCATCCAGGCCCTGAACGGCGAGGCCGACATCGTGCTGGGTACGCGGCTGTCGGTATTCACTCCGCTGCCCCGCCTCGCGCTGATCGTCGTGGACGAAGAGCAGGATGCCTCGTTCAAGCAGCAGGAGGGCATGCGCTACTCGGCGCGCGACGTGGCGGTGTGGCGGGCCAAGCAGCGCGGCCTGCCCATCGTGCTCGGCTCGGCCACGCCGTCGCTGGAGACCTGGGCCGCCGCGCAGGCCGGCCGCTATCGCCTGCTCGAACTGACCGCCCGCGCAGTGGCGGAATCGATGCCCGCGGTGCGCTGCGTCGACACCCGCCGCGAGAAGCTCCAGGACGGCATGAGCGAGCACGTGCTGCGCGCCATTGCGCTGCGGCTGGAGCGCAACGAACAGAGCCTCGTCTTCCTCAACCGGCGCGGCTACGCGCCGGTGCTGGCCTGTCCGGCCTGCGGCTGGGTCAGCCGCTGCCCCGGCTGCGCCGCCAACCTGGTGGTGCACCTGGCGGACAGGCGATTGCGCTGCCACCATTGCGGCCGCGAGGAACGCATCCCGGTCGCCTGCCCGGCCTGCGGCAACCAGGACATCCATCCCTTCGGCCGCGGCACCCAGCGGCTGGAAGAAGCACTGGCCAGGCGCTTTCCACAGGCGCGCATCCTGCGCGTCGACCGCGACAACACTAAAAGTCAGTCACGCTGGCACGGCGTGCTGGAGGCCATCCACAAGGGCGAGACCGACATCCTGGTCGGCACGCAGATGCTGGCCAAGGGCCACGACTTCCCCAGGCTTACCCTGGTCGGCGTGCTCAACGCCGACGCGGCGCTGTTTGCCGCCGACTTCCGCGCGCCCGAGCGGCTGTTCGCCCAGCTCATGCAGGTGGGCGGGCGCAGCGGCCGCGCCGCGCTGCCGGGGGAGGTGCTGATCCAGACGCAGTATCCCGACCATCCGCTCTACCGCGCCCTTGTCCGGCACGACTATCCCGCCTTTGCCGCCGCCCAGCTGGCCGAGCGCGAGCAGGCCGGCTTTCCGCCCTTCGCCCACCAGGCCCTGCTGCGCGCCGAGGCGCCGGAACTGAAGCAGGCGCTCGCCTTCCTAGAATCGGCCGCGGACATCGGCAAGGCGCTGCAACCGGGAAAAGTCAGCCTCTACGACGCGGTGCCGATGCGACTGCACCGCCTGGCACACCTGGAACGCGCCCAGCTGCTGGCCGAATCGCGCAGCCGGCCGGCGCTGCAGGACTTCCTCGGGCAGTGGCTGGCGGCGATCCGCGGGCTCAGGATGCCGAAGGCCCTGCGCTGGCACATCGACGTCGACCCGCTGGAGTTCTGACCGGAGCCGGACTAGACTTGTTTTCATGTACCTCACCACCCCCGAAAGCCGCGCCCTGTCCCGCATCTTCGGTCTGCTTGCCGAAGATATGGCCGAGCACGAGGTGCGCGAGCGCGTCGGCTACGGCCTGCTCGACCTGCTGAAGGCCGACTACTTCGCCTCCTATGTCTGGGACGAGGCGGCGAATCGCTTCGACGGCCGCGTCACCATCAACATGAACGACGAAACGCTGAGCAGTTACGAGGCCTACTATCAGTTCCACGATCCGATCACCCATGAACTCCAGGCGCGGCGGGTGCCGACCCTGGTTACCCAGCTGATGCCGCAGCGCGCGCTGATGCGCACCGAGTTCTTCAACGACTTTCTCGCCCGCGACGGGCTGCACTGGGGCGTGAACGTCTACGGCTACGCCGACGGACGCAACATCGGCGACTTGCGCATCTGGCGCGGAAGAAGGCGCGACAACTTCGACGCCCACACCCTGGACCTGCTGCGCCTGATCGAGCCGGCGTTCACCGGCGCCCTGCAGCGCGCTTCGCTGCGGGCGCGGTGCTCCGGGGATGGGAAGCGGGTGGCGCTGGAACTCTCGCCGCGAGAGCTGGCGGTCGCCCGCATGGTCGGCGAAGGCCGGACGGACAAGGAGATCGCCCAGCAACTGGGCGTCGAATTGTCTACCGTGCGGACTTATCTCAAGCGCACCTTCGTGAAACTCGGCGTGCAGCGCCGCGGCGGGCTCGCCGCGGCGATCGGGCGCTCCGGCAAGGATTGAGCGTCAGCGCTTCGGCGCCGGCAGCCGGCCGAAGACTTCCTCCAGTGCCAGCCCGATGGCGATCAGCTTCCTGTCGCTGCCGGCCGGGCCATCGAGTTCGAGGCCGATCGGCAGCCTGCTCGCCGCCCCCAGCGCGACCGGAAGTTGCAGGCCGGGCAGGCCGGCATTGCTGCCCGGGTCGGTGTTCTGGATGTAGGCCATGAAGTTCGGCACGCTGCTCGAATCCGGGTTCGAATCGATCGCCACCTTCGGCACGGTCGGGAAGGCGAGGGCGTCGAGCCGGTGCTTCCTGAAGGTCTCCTTGTAGAGCTTCTGCAGCGCCGGGCGGCTGGTCTTCACGGCGGCATCGTAGGCGGGCCTGGCGTCGACCACCGTATTGTTCGGGCCGGGCAGCTTGCGCGGGATCACCAGGCCGTCGTAGGTGCCCTTCACGTCCGGGCTGGAGATCTCCTTCGCCACGTCGGCGATGGTCTTGCCCGAGCCGTTCCGCTTCAGGTATTTCACCATGTCGTCGTAGGCTTCGTGGAGCGCCACCGGGAAGCCGACGGCGCCGTTCAACTCCATCAGCTTGGGCATGTCGACGTCCACCACCGTCACGCCGGCGGCTTTCATCTTCGTCACCGCGGCGTCGAAGGCGGCCTGGGTGTCGGGGTCGAGGTTGGCCAGGGTGGCGGCCGTAACACCGACGCGCACTTTCTTCAGCGCGGCCGGCTTGATGGCGCCGCCACCGGCGATGACGCGATCGAGCAGCGCCACGTCGGCCATCGCCACACCCATCGGGCCGGCGGTGTCGCGCGTGTGCGAGATCGGCGCGATGCCCTTTTGCGGGTAGCGCCCCATCGTCGGCCGCAGCGACGCGCAGCCGTTCAGCGCGCAGGGGATGCGCACCGAGCCGCCGGTGTCGGTGCCGAGTCCGGCGAGGGCGATGCGCGCGCCGATCGCCGCGCCGCTGCCCGAGGACGAGCCGCCGGCGATCTTGTTCGCGTCGTAGGCGTTGCGCACACCCACCTTGTCGCTGCTCTTGAAGGCGGTGTTGTAGCCGGAGATGCCGAAGGCCAGCTCGTGCATGTTGGTCTTGCCGAGGACGATGGCGCCGGCGGCGCGCAGCTTCGCCGCGACGGGCGCGTCGGCCTTCGGCACGAAGCCCTTCAGCGCCGGGGTGCCGGCGCTCGCCGGCAGGCCGGCCACCTCGATATTGTCCTTGATCACCACCGGCACGCCGTCGAGCGGCTTGCAGGCGCCGGGCTTGCGCCGGGCATCGGCGGCCTTCGCCGCCTTCAGCGCGCCGGCCTCGTCGAGGGTGATGAAGGCGTTCAGGTCGGCGCGCGCCCCGGCGCGCTCGAGCGCGGCGGCGACCAGCACCTCGCTGGTGTATTTGCCGGCGCAGATGTCGGCGGCGGCCTGCGCCGCGGTCAGGCTGTCGAGATCGGGCCGGGACTGTGCACTGAGCGGAAGCGCCGCCGCAACGGTTGCGGCGAGCAGGGAATGGCGAAGCTTGGGCATGGCGATCCTCCTCTGGCTTGTTGTGTCATCCGGCAGGGGTGCCGGATTGCCTGGGAATTCTCGGCCAGGAAAACGGGGCTGTATGTCCCCATTTACGCGGACAGCTTCTCCCTGCGCCTGCCCTCGATCAGGAACCAGGCGTAGCTCGCCGCCTGCAGGACCAGCAGCACGGCGAAGGTCGTGCGGTAGGCGGCGGCCGCGGCGAAGCCGCCGGCGGCGAGGCCGTCGATCAGCACGCCCAGTCCCCATTGCAGCGAGAAGGCGCCGACGAACAGCAGCAGGTTGAGCGTCGTCGTCACGCGACCGGAGAGCGCCGGCGCGAAGTGCGCCGACAGCAGCGCATAGGACAGCGAGCCGCCGGACACGCCGAGGCCGTAGGCGAACCACAGCGGCATGGCCGGCAGCAGCCCCGTCAGCATCGCCGCCTGGCTGGCGAGCGCCAGGCCATAGCCGCCGAGGAGCATCGCCCCGGGCGTGATGCCGGCGCGCGCCAGGCGCACGGCGAAGCTGGCGATGGCCAGATGCGAGACCAGCATGGCGAGGTTCAGCGCGAAAAGCACCTCGGCGGCCTGGTGGCGCGTCAGGCCGTCGACTTCGATCAGCCAGGGCACCGCCCACAGGCCCTGCACCGCCAGGAAGCCGCCGGTGACGAGGGTCATTGGCGGCGCGTAGCGCCAGAAGACGCGATGGGCGAGGATGCCGGCGACGTCCTTCAGCTGGGCGGCGAGGCTGTCACGCGAGACGCCGGCCTCGCGCTGCGGCACCGAAAAGAAGATCAGCGCGGCGACCATGACCAGCAGCAAAGTCAGCCCCTGGAACACGCCGCGCCAGCCGAGCAGCGGCAGCGCCAGCTCCAGCGGCAGGCTGGCGGTGACGGCACCCAGCCCGCCCGAGGCCATGATGGCGCCGGTGAGCGAGGCCTGGCGCTCGGCCGGAAAGTTCTGCGCGAAGCCCTTGAAGGCCGCCATCAGGCAGGACGAAACGCCCAGCCCGATCAGGCCGCGCGCGACGGTGAGCTGGCCGGCTGTCGTCCCGAAGGCGAACAGCAGGGTGCCGGCGGCGGCGATCAGCAGCAGGCCGGATTCCACCCGTCGCGGGCCGTAGCGGTCGAGCAGCAGGCCGAGCGGGATCTGGAAGGCGGCGAAGGTCAGCAGGTAGGCGCTGGTGAGCAGCCCCAGGTCGGCGGCGGAAAGCGCCAGCTCGCGCGAGAGCTCCGGCGCGATGACGGCGTTCACCGTGCGCAGCAGGTAGGACAGGTAATAGCCCGCGGCGAAGGGCAGGAAGACGCGCAGCCAGAGGTTCATGGTTGGTGAGCGGCGAGCAGTGAGCAGTGAGCGGTCAATTGCGGGCCGCGGTCCGAACGCTGTTACCGCTCACCGTTCTTCCCCAGCCAGGCGATGCGGTCGTCGAGCTTCTGCACCCAGTTGGGGGAGAGCCCGGGGATTTCGCGCAGCCGGGCAAGCTCCGCGATGTCCGGGCGGTGCGCGCGGAAGGCGAACCACAACCGGCGCAGGGTGACCGGCTCGGCGGCGCGCTCGATCAGATCGAATTCATCTCCTGCCGCGATCGGCCCGCCTTCCAGCACGCGGTAGTACCAGCCGGCAACGCAGTGCTCGGCGACTTGGCGCATCAGCTCGTCCTCGCCGAACTTGTGGTTGATCTTCCAGCAGGGCTGGCGCGGCTGGCTCACCTGCACGATGGCTGAGCCGATGCGGAAGACGTCGCCGACGCACACCGTGTCCTCGTCCCAGCCGGTGGTCGACACGTTCTCGCCGAAGCTGCCGGGCACGAACAGCGCCGCCTTGCCGGGAAAGGCCGCGGCGAGCCGCGCGTAGTTCTCCGCGGCGTAGTGGTGCAGCGCCTTCCACGGCCCGCCGTGCACGCGGCGGTCGGCCTGCGCGTCGCCGGCCAGCCCTTCCACGCCGAGCAGCACCGGACCGCTCACTGCCTGCTTGAATATCCCCGAGGGATGCCCTTCCGGCGGCAGCGGGCGGATGCCGCCGACGTAGACCGCATCGATGCGCGTCATGCCAGCTGCTGCAGCGCCGACCGATGCGCCGTTGCCAGCGCCTCCAGCCGTTCGACCGACATGCCGAGGTCGCGCAGGCGGCCGTCGCTGAGGCCGTAGATCCAGCCGTGCACCGCCAGAGGCTGACCCCGCTCCCAGGCGTCGCGGACGATGGTGGTTTGCGCCACGTTGGCGACCTGCTCGATGACGTTGAGCTCGCACAGGCGCTGCCAGGCGGGCCCCTCGCCGAGCGGCGCCAGTACGGCGGCATGGCGGTCGCGCACGTCCTGGATGTGGCGCAGCCAGTTGTCGATCAGGCCGAGGCGCTCGCCGGTGAGCGCCGCGCGCACGCCGCCGCAGCCGTAGTGGCCGCAGACGATGATGTGCTTCACCTTCAGCACGTCGACGGCGAACTGCATCACGGAGAGGCAGTTGAGGTCGGTGTGCACCACCACGTTGGCGACGTTGCGGTGGACGAAGACCTCGCCCGGCGCGAGGCCGGTGATCTGGTTGGCCGGCACGCGGCTGTCCGAGCAGCCGATCCACAGGTATTCCGGATTCTGCAGGTGCGACAGCTTGTCGAAGAAGGCCGGGTCCTCGGCCGAGATGCCCTCGGCCCAGGCGCGGTTGTTCTCGAAGAGGTGTTTCAGTGTGGTCATGCCCGGGATTCTATCAGCGGGGCGTATAATCACCACCCATGCTGATCATCTTCAAATCGAATGCCGCCGGCGACGTCATGATGTTCGGCGACGTCGCCATGACCCTCATGGAGATCATGGGCAAGGTGCCCGGCGAAAAGGGCATCGTCACCGTCGAGCAGCTGCCCGATGCCATCGCCCGCCTGAAGGCCGCCGTGGCGCAGGACAAGGCCGAAAAGCCCGTCGTCGACCACGACGAGCGCCTGTTCGAGAAGACGCCCGAAGGCGGCAAGCGCGAATCCGTCAGCCTGGCCCGCCGCGCCGTGCCGCTGATCGAGCTGCTGGAATACTCGCTGAAGGAAAAAGTGCCGGTGACCTGGGGGGTCTGAGCGCGCGCTATTCGTGGATGACCAGACTGGAGCGACCGATTTCCACAAAATGGTGGGATTCGAATGCCGCAACGATAGCCTGAAGGTTTGTGCGCATCAGACGCTCAAGATCCGCGTTGGCGATATTTCCGGTGGTAACCAGAAGCAGTTTGTCCGGTTCCCGGGAAACCAGATAGGACTGGACGAAATCGGCGTCCTTGGTAATGACGATTCGTTGCTGCCTCACGGACAGTGCGGCCAAGTCTCCATCTGTGGTGCGATTACCGTGTGCAAGGTCGAGCGTATGCAGGGCATCGTGCCCAGCCTCTCTCAGCCATATGACGAGACGCCGTGGAAGCTGGGCGTCAACCAGAAACTTCATGCCGCAAGCGAATCGATTCGCTTGACATGGGATAGCCGCGCGGCGAACGCAAGCGCTGCCAGGATGTCCTCGCGCTCGAGATCTTCATAATCGGCGAGGATGTCCTCAATGCTCATGCCGCTCGCCAGCCACTCAAGAACATTCTCGACCGGATAACGCAAGCCGCGAATGCATGGTTTGCCATGGCAAATGGCGGGGTCGATGGTAATGCGATCGGTCATCGTTCTCTCCAGGCATCGATGCTGCAACCATGATACGCGCATCCTGAACGGTGGAAAACCGTGCAAGGGCGAGACCGGAGAAGCGATTACAGCACCGGCGCCAGCCAGCGCTCGGCTTCCGCCAGCGTCATCCCTTTCCGCCGGGCGTAGTCCTCGAGCTGGTCGCGGCCGATCTTCGTCACGGCGAAATAGCGCGCTTCCGGGTGGGCGAGGTAGAAGCCCGAGACCGAGGCGGCCGGATGCATGGCGAAGGATTCGGTGAGCGCCATGCCGGTGTGCCTCTCCGCCTCGAGCAGGGCGAACAGCGGCCCCTTCTCGGTGTGGTCGGGGCAGGCCGGATAGCCGGCGGCGGGGCGGATGCCGCGGTATTTTTCGGCGATCAGCTCCGTGTTGGACAGCGCCTCGTCGGCGGCATAGCCCCAGAACTCGCGGCGCACGCGCTGGTGCAGGTGCTCGGCGAAGGCCTCGGCCAGGCGATCGGCCAGGGCCTTCAGCAGGATGGCGTTGTAGTCGTCGTGCTGCGCCGCGAACTCGGCCAGCTTCCTTTCGATGCCGAGGCCGGCGGTGACGGCGAAGGCGCCGACGTAATCCGCGACGCCCGAGTCCTTCGGCGCGATGAAATCAGACAGGCAGTAATTCGGCTTGCCCTCGGGGCGCACCTGCTGCTGGCGCAGGTTGTGCCAGGTCAGGCGCACCGTCCGGCGCGATTCGTCCGTGTAGATCTCCACGTCGTCGCCGGCGGCGTTCGCCGGGAATATCCCGAACACGCCGTTGGCGGTGAGCCACTTCTCGTCGACGATGCGCTCGAGCATGGCCTGGCCGTCGGCGAACACCTGGCGCGCCGTCTCGCCCACCTTCGGATCGTCGAGGATCGCCGGGTACGATCCGGCGAGGTCCCAGGTCTGGAAGAAGGGCGCCCAGTCGAGGCAGGGCACGAGCTGCGCGAGGTCGTAGTCGGCCAGCACCCGGACGCCCGGTTGCTTCGGCTTCGTTGGCGCGGCGTCGACCGTCTTGAAGCGGTTGGCGCGCGCCGCTTCCAGCGTCACCAGCTGCACGCCCTTCTTCTGCGCATGCTGTTCGCGCGCCTTGGTATAGTCGGCGGCGACCCCGGCACGGTAGGCGGCACCCTGTTCGGGCGAGAGCAGCTGCGAGACGACGCCGACGGCGCGCGAGGCGTCGGGCACGTAGACCGTGGTGCCGCCGTAGTTCGGCGCGATCTTGATGGCGGTGTGGACGCGCGAGGTGGTGGCGCCGCCGATCAAGAGCGGCTGGGTGAAGCCCTGGCGCTGCATCTCGGCGGCGACGTGGGCCATCTCCTCGAGCGAGGGCGTGATCAGCCCCGACAGGCCGATCACGTCGGCGTCGTGCTCGCGCGCGGCGGCGAGGATCCTGTCGGTGGCCACCATCACGCCGAGGTCGACCACCTCGTAGTTGTTGCAGGCGAGCACCACGCCGACGATGTTCTTGCCGATGTCGTGCACGTCGCCTTTCACCGTGGCGATGACGATCCTGCCTTTGGTGGAGGCGGTGCCGCCGGCGGCCTTCTCCGCCTCGATGAAGGGCAGCAGGTGGGCCACCGCCTGCTTCATGACGCGGGCCGACTTCACCACCTGCGGCAGGAACATCTTGCCGGCGCCGAAGAGGTCGCCGACGACATTCATGCCGTCCATCAGCGGGCCCTCGATGACGTCGAGCGGGCGCGTCGAGGCGAGGCGCGCTTCCTCGGTGTCGGCGACGATGAAGTCGGTGATGCCCTTCACCATGGCGTGGGCGAGGCGCTCGCGCACCGGCTTCTCGCGCCAGGCGAGGTCCTGCGTGATCTCCTTCGCCGCGCCCTTGACGCTGGCGGCGATGTCCACCAGCCGCTCGCCGGCGTCCGGGCGACGGTTGAGCACCACGTCCTCGACGCGCTCGCGCAGGTCGGCGGGGATGGCCTCGTACACGCCGAGCTGGCCGGCGTTGACGATGCCCATCGAGAGCCCGGCCTGGATGGCGTGGTAGAGGAAGACGGTGTGGATGGCCTCACGCACCGGATCGTTGCCGCGGAAGCTGAAGCTGACGTTGGAAATGCCGCCGGAGACCTTGGCGCCGGGCAGGTTGGCGCGGATCCAGCGCGTCGCCTCGATGAAGTCGACGGCGTAGTTGTCGTGCTCCGCGATGCCGGTGGCGATGGCGAAGACGTTCGGGTCGAAGACGATGTCGCCGGGCGGGAAGCCCGCCTTCACCAGCAGGTCGTAGCTGCGCTTGCAGATCGAGGTCTTGCGCTCGCGCGTGTCGGCCTGGCCCTGCTCGTCGAAGGCCATGACGATGACCGCCGCGCCGTAGCGCCTGACTTTGCGCGCCTGCTCGAGGAACTTCGCCTCGCCTTCCTTGAGCGAGATGGAATTGACGATGCCCTTGCCCTGCAGGCACTGCAGGCCGGCCTCGATCACCTCCCACTTCGAGGAGTCGACCATCACCGGCACGCGGGCGATGTCCGGTTCGGAGGCGATCAGGTTGAGGAACTTCACCATCGCCGCCTTCGCGTCGAGCATGGCCTCGTCCATGTTGACGTCGATCACCTGGGCGCCGGCCTCGACCTGGGTGCGCGCGACGCTGACCGCCTCGGCGTACTGGCCGTTGAGGATGAGGCGGGCGAAGGCCTTCGAGCCGGTGACGTTGGTGCGCTCGCCGACGTTCACGAAAACGCCGCCAAGGCTTTTTTCGGCAGGCGCATCCCCGCCGCCGCTGAAATCCCCCCCCCGCCCCCCTTTTGCAAAGGGGGGGGCCTCGCTGACGTTGAACGGCTCCAGCCCCGACAACCGTAGGTCGGGCTTCAGCCCGACAGGCAACCGGCGCGGCGCGATGCCGGCGAGCGCTTTCGCGATCGCGGCGATGTGCGCGGGCGTCGTGCCGCAGCAGCCGCCGGCGATGTTGATGAGGCCGTGCCTGGCCCAGTCGACGATCTCGCCGGAGAGCATTTCCGGCGTTTCGTCGTAGCCGGTCGGCGCCAGCGGATTGGGCAGGCCGGCATTCGGATGGGCGGAGACGAAGCAGTCGGCGACGCGCGACAGTTCCTCGACGTACTGGCGCAGCTCCTTCGCGCCGAGCGCGCAGTTCAGGCCGAAGGACAGCGGCTGCGCGTGGCAAAGCGAGTTCCAGAAGGCCTCGGTGGTCTGGCCGGAGAGCGTGCGGCCGGAGGCGTCGGTGATGGTGCCGGAGATCATGATCGGCAGGCGGCGGCCAACGCTGTCGAAGTATTGCTCGACGGCGAACAGCGCCGCCTTGGCGTTCAACGTGTCGAAGATGGTCTCGACGAGGATGAGATCCGCGCCGCCGTCGCAGAGGCCGCGCACCGCGTCGGTGTAGGCCGCCACCAGTTCGTCGAAAGTGACGTTGCGAAAGCCCGGGTCGTTCACGTCGGGCGAGATCGAGGCAGTGCGCGAGGTGGGACCGAGCACGCCGGCGACGAAGCGCGGTTTTTCAGCCGTCGAGAATTCGTCGGCCGCCTCGCGCGCCACCTTGGCGCCGGCGACGTTCAGCTCGTAGGCGAGCGCCTCCAGGCCGTAGTCGGCCTGCGAGATCGAGGTGGCGTTGAAGGTGTTGGTCTCGACGATGTCGGCGCCGGCGGCGAGGTAGTCGGCGTGGATGCCGCGAATCACCTCCGGCTTCGTCAGCAGCAGCAGGTCGTTGTTGCCCTTGAGTTCCTTCGCATGGCCGGCGAAGCGCGCGCCGCGATAGTCCGCCTCCTGCAGCCCGTGGCGCTGGATCATGGTGCCCATGGCGCCGTCGAGGATGAGGATGCGCTGGGCGAGGAGGCTGCGGAGCAATTCGCTGCGGTCGGGCTTCATGATGGTCCTGAAAACAAAAAACCCGTTCGGCAATGTGGCGAACGGGCTTGCGCTCGCTTTAGCGGAATTTGTTACGCGCCCCGCAAGCTGATATCAAATCGGCGCGGGGAGAACCTTACCCTCGGCGGGAAGTCCTGTCAATTTTCCTGTGCGTGAAGCCGGGGCCGCTCGCCTTGTATACAACAGTGCGGTCGCTGCGCAGCAGGCGACCGTCGCGGCCGAAATAGGCGTTGAAGTATTCGATCTTCTCCGTGGTCTCGTCGATGCGCCAGGTCCACACCTCCTCGTCGGGCTTGAGGTGGAAGCGCAGGGTCTCCTCGGGCCGCCCGAGCAGGCGGCGCACCTCATCCTGCCCCAGGCCCGGCACGACGCGGCGAAAGTTCTCCTCGGTGAACGCCTGGCGGATCTCGCGCACCTTGCCGTCCGCACCGATGAGGATCATGTGGCAGAAGGTGCCGCTCGGCTGGCCGGAATATTCGAGCAGCTTGCCGCCGCCGGGCTCGGCCCAGCTCATGCCGGGCGGGCCGAGCTTCGCCCGAACCTCGGTCTCGGTGGCGACGCCGGGGGCGAGGCCGCCCACGCCGAGGGTGCCGCAGCCGGCCAGAGGCAGGAAAAGGGAAACCGCCAGTATCGAAAGGGTTTTGCGCATGATCCGCAAAGTGTATGCCGTTGGAAGGCGATCGAAAAGCCTCTGCTATACTCGAATCGCCCCACCGGAGGACGACCATGAAACACCTCGAACCCAAGGAAGCCCACCAGTTCCTGCACGACAACCCGACCGCGCTCTTCATCGACTGCCGCAGCGAGATGGAGTTCCTCTTCGTCGGCCATCCGGTCGGTGCCATGATGATCCCCTGGAACGACGGGCCGGACTGGGAGATCAATCCGCACTTCGTCGCCCACGTCAGGAAGGCGGCCAGCGTCGACCGCCCCATCGTCCTCATCTGCCGCAGCGGCAACCGCTCGGTCTCCGCCGGCCATGCCCTCGAGGAGGCCGGCTTCACCCAGGTGTACAACGTCCTGCACGGCTTCGAGGGCGAGCTCGACGACAACCACCGCCGCGGCACCAAGGCCGGCTGGCGCTTCGAAGGATTGCCCTGGGAACAGTGTTGAACGCCTTCCGCCGGGCCGTCCCGAGGATGGCGCAGCCAACCCCGCAATCAACCCTATGGAGCTGCGTAGCGGCGAACACCCGTCACCCCCTTCCCCGGGGCGGGGGAAAGGCGGTTTGGTGAGTGCGATGGAACCGGCGCCGCCGTCGCGGCGGCGCTTTGGCCTGCCCGTCGAAATCTGGGTTTTCCTGCTGGCCTTCGTCGCCCTGCAGTTCTGGCAGGGACGCGAAATGCAGGCCGGCGCCATGCCGCCCATCGCGGGCCACCTCGCCGACGGCCGCCCGGTCAGCCTGGAAAGTGCGTTGCGCGAGGCCGGCGGCCGGCCGCTGCTGCTCTACGTCTGGTCCGCATCCTGCCCGATCTGCCGTGCCGAGGAAGGCACCATCTCTTCGCTCGCCGAGGACTGGCCGGTGCTGACGCTGGCCATGCAGTCCGGCAATGCCGGGGCCGTGGCGAAGTTCATGCAGTCGCGCAAGCTGACCTATCCGGCGCTGGTCGACGCCCGCGGCGAGATCGCCTGGTCGCTGGGCGTGCGCGCCACGCCGGCCTGGTTCGTCGTCGACCGCCATCGCGCCATCCGCTTTTCCGGACTCGGCTACACCACCGGCTGGGGCCTGCGCGCGCGGCTGTGGTGGGCGCAGGTGCTTGCGTGATGGAACGATCCCATCCGCCCGTGCGCCTGGCCTGGTTCGTCTGGGGTCTCGCCGCCCTGCTCTACCTCATCGGCTTCTACCAGCGCGTCGCCCCGGCCGTGCTCACCGACCGGCTGATGACCGAGTTCGCCATCGGCGCGGCGGCGCTGGGCAACCTCTCGGCCTTCTATTTCTACTCCTACGTGGCGATGCAGATCCCCACCGGCCTCATCGCCGACCGCTGGGGGCCGCGCAAGCTCCTCGCCGCGGGCGCCGGCGTGGCCGCGCTCGGCACCGCCCTGTTCGCCCTGGCGCCGAACCTCGCCTGGGCCAGCGCCGGGCGCCTGCTCATCGGCGGCTCGGTGGCGGTGGCCTTCGTCTCGATGCTGAAGCTGGCCAGCCACTGGTTCACGCCGCGCCAGTTCACGCTCGCCTCGGGCATGGCGCTGTTCGTCGGCATCGTCGGCGGCGTCTTCGCCGGCGTGCCGCTGCGGCTGCTGGTCGAGGCCCTCGGCTGGCGCCCGGTGATGGTCGCCTCCGCCCTCGTCACCGCCCTGCTCTGTGCCGCCATCTGGCTGCGCGTGCGCGACGATCCGCGCGATGCCGGCTACGCCAGCCATTACACCGGCGGCCATGGCGAGGCCGGGCAGGGGCCGGTCTGGCGCGGCCTGGCCGAGGTGTTCGCCTACCGCAACACCTGGCTGCTGGCCATCGTGCCGGGCGGCGTGGCCGGTGCGGTGATGACCTTCGCCGGCCTGTGGGGCGTGCCCTGGCTGATGCAGGTGTACGGCCTCGGCGCACGCGAAGCGGCGGCGATCGCCTCGGCGCAGCTGGTGGCCTGGGCGCTGGGCGGGCCGATCCTCGGCACCGGGTCGGAGCGACTCGGCCGGCGCAAGCCCCTCTACGTCGCCGCCTGCGCGCTGGCCGCCCTCGGCTGGACGGCGGTGATTTACCTGCGGCTGCCGCTGCCGCTGCTGATCGGAGTATTGCTGCTGCTCGGCTTCGTCTCGGGCTGCATCATCATCGGCTTCGCCTGGGCCAAGGAATCCGTGCCGCTGCGCCTGACCGGCACCTCTTCGGGCGTGGTCAACATGGGAACCATGACGGGTGTGATGATCCTGCAGCCGGCCGTCGGCTGGGTGCTCGACCGGAACTGGAGCGGCGCCAGCGCCAACGGCGCCCGCCTCTACGACGCCGCCGCCTGGCAGGCCGGCTTCTCGGCGGTGTTCGCCTGCGTCATCCTCTCGCTCGTGCTGATCCTGTTTGCGCGCGAAACGCGCTGCAGGCAATCCGCCGGTTAAAAGTCAGCCCCCGCGCTACGGCGGTAGTGGATCGCCTCGGCGACATGCGCGCTCGACACGCGTTCGCTGCCGGCCAGGTCGGCGATGGAGCGCGCCACCTTCAGCACCCGGTGGTAGGCGCGCGCCGAAAGGCCGAGCCGGGCGATGGCCTGCTTGAGCAATTGCGCGCCGGCCGCGTCGGGCGCGCACAGGCGGTCGATCTCCTTCGCGGCCAGGCGGTTGTTGGGCTTGCCCTGCCGCGCGATCTGCGCCGCGCGCGCCGCCGCCACCCGTGCCCGCACCGCCGACGAGGATTCGCCTTCCGCCCTGCCCTGCAGTTCGCCCTCGGCCAGTGCCGGCACCTCGATGTGCAGATCGATGCGGTCGAGCAGCGGCCCGGAGAGCTTGCCGCGATAGCGCGCCACCTGGTCCGGCGTGCAGCGGCAGCGCGCCTCGCCCAGATGGCCGCAGGGGCAGGGGTTCATCGCCGCGACGAGCTGGAACTGCGCCGGGTAGTCGACACGGTGGGCGGCGCGGGCGACGCGGATGTGGCCGGATTCGAGCGGCTCGCGCAGCGCCTCCAGCACGCGCCGCTCGAACTCCGGCAGCTCGTCGAGGAACAGCACGCCGTGATGCGCCAGGGAGATCTCGCCCGGGCGCGGATTCGAGCCGCCGCCCACCAGCGCCGCACTCGAGGCCGAGTGGTGCGGCGCCTGATACGGGCGCCGCATCCAGTGCGCCACGCGGAAGCCGCCGCCGAGCGAATGGATCGCCGCCGCCTCCAGCGCCTCGTCCTCCGCCATCGGCGGCAGCAGGCCGGGAAAGCGCGCCGCCAGCATCGACTTGCCGGTGCCGGGCGGGCCGACCATGAGCAGGCTGTGGCCGCCGGCCGCGGCGACCTCCAGCGCGCGCTTGGCCTGGGCCTGGCCCTTCACCTCGGCGAGGTCGGGATATGCCGGCGCGGCCGCCGCAGTCTCCCCGGAGTAGGGCGCCAGCGCCTGCTGGCCGTTGAGGTGGGCGCACACCTCCAGCAGCGATCGCGCCGGCAGGATCGTCGCGCCGCCGACCAGCGCCGCCTCGGCGGCGCTCTCCGCAGGCAGCACGAAACTGCGCGCCTCGCCGCGCGCGGCCAGGCACATCGCCAGCGCGCCGCGGATCGGCCGCAGCGCCCCGGTCAGCGAAAGCTCGCCGGCAAACTCGTGCTCGGCCAGGCCCGTGGCCCTGATCTGCCCCGAAGCGGCGAGGATGCCCAGCGCGATCGCCAGGTCGAAGCGCCCCGACTCCTTCGGCAGGTCGGCCGGCGCCAGATTGACGGTGATGCGCGAGGCGGGGAACTCGAAGCGTGCGTTCTGGATGGCGGCGCGCACCCGCTCGCGTGCCTCCTTCACCTCGGTGTCGGCCAGGCCGACGATGGTGAAGCTGGGCAGGCCGCGGCCCAGATGCACCTCGACGGTGACTTCCGGCGCATCCATGCCGGCGAGGGCGCGGCTTTTCAGTACGGCGAGCGACATGATGGCGGGAGTGTATATGACAACCAGCTCAGCCGGTGAGCCCAACGACCGATCTCGCGGCTGCGGAAACCCCTCACCCGATCCATGCGCAGCGACAAAGTGCTGAATCACTGTTCCAGCGCACGACGATACGCGCAGAAGGCGGAGAAGGGCGCAGGCCCGCACGAAAGTCAGTCCTCGCAGGACGGCGAGTAAACCTCGCACGGAATGGACAACGGCGCGGAAATCATCCGCACCGTTCTTGTTGCGTCCCGCCGAAAGTGAAAAGAGGGTTTTTTACGACTTCGACGTGGTAGGTATCCGATTGTGCCCCTGATCACTCATAGTGTGTCCACATGCGCAGGACACGAACCGCTTTCTCTTTGGCAAAGACTTCGTAAACAATGCGGTGCTGGATATTGATGCGGCGTGAGCATGCGCCGGCAAGATCACCAACCAACTTTTCGAAAGGTGGTGGATTCTGAAATGGGTCTTTGGCGAGAACTGCGAGCATTTCCAATGACTTTGGTTTGAGGCCGCTTGCAGCAAGCTTCCTTGCGTCCTTCATTGCTTGCTTGGCATTGACAATTTCCCAACTCACCACCTAAGCGCCTTGGAACTTTTTGCGAGGGGCTCGGCCATGCCAGCTTTGATGGACTCGCGCATGCCAGGCACGGCCAACAGGTACAGAGTTTCTTGAATTGCGCTCCAATCTTCCGCCGAGAGCAGAACGGCGCTGGCGCGCTTCCCGGAAATGATGATCGGCTCATGTGATTCCGCCGCTTGGTCTATGAGCCGGTACAGATTGGCGCGAGCATCGCTGGCAGTAAGTGTGTTCATTTCATGCCCCTTCAAAGAAGCCTGAATGGTACGCGAATGCGTACGATTGTCAGGCGGCAGGCAAGCGTTTAAAGAGGCCCAACGAATGAAACTGTCGTTGCGCGGCTTGATCGCGCAGAGTCCGTGCGGACCGCCGGGTTGGGCAATCCTCCTCCCGTCCCCTCGGCGAAATGCGACCGCATGTGCATTCCCCAAACCAATCCCATCGGTCAATCCGTTGCATTGGGGGGGAGTCGACAGGCAGAGCGGAAACCCGGAGGAGAAATCCGGGCGAGACCGGTCATTGCGAATCCTGGAGATCAACGCCCATGGCCTGCAGCGCATCCAGCACCTTTCTGAACGCCTGTCGCACTTCCGACTCTGCCTTGTCGAAGCGATCGGCGGCGAGCCCGATTCTCCGGTCCAGCAAGGCATAGCATGTTTCGTTGGCATTCGGGAAACCCATCGCCATGAGAAGGACATGCGAACTGGCTACCCCTTTATCCTTGTCGATTCGAATCTGCTTAGAGGCGACCTGAAAGTCGCGATAAGGAACGACAGACGACTTGTAGCCGTAAAAATTTTTTTTGATGTTGTTGAGCTTCACATGGTCGTCCAAAAATTCACATCGATTTCGCGGATGCCACATCCCCCCCAGCGCGGGATCTTCCGAACTGTCGTAACGGGCCGATTTCAGAACGGTGAGTGGGCTCGACCCTGTCGGCGGCGTGGCTGCGGGTTCAGCGCCTTTTTGGCAAAGCGTCTCGATTTCATCCTTTGAATAGCCGGCTTTCGACAGATCGATGCGATCCTTGACGGAGCATTCAGCAGAAACATCGAGGCCATACAGCGTCAATGAAAGCGCCATAGCGGATCCGATGACGCTCATATTGGAGAGTGATTTTCTTGTGATCATGTCAGTATCTGAGGTTGTTGTTCCGGCATTTCATGTCACACGGCGCAGATATTCTATCCGCTACAGTGACAGTGCCGCCGGGACTTGGCAAGCAGCTATGCCGGATGCCATTGCTGTCGCAAGGCGGGTTGTGTTCCGGCCGGGAATCGAGGGATGCGAAGGATGGCGGCGGGCGGTGGCGGTCAAGGTTCCGTGTTGCGGAAACTGACTTCCTCCTCTCCCGCACGCGGGAGAGGAGGGTGTTGGGGCTCAGTCGGCCCTGATCGCCTCGATCTGGATGGCGACCTTCATGTCGTCGCCGTGCATCGGCAGGCCGTACTTCATGCCGAAGTCGGAGCGCTTGAAGCTGCCCGCGGCGTCGGCGCCGCAGACCTCGCGCTTGAGCATCGGGTGCTGGATGCACTTGAAGGAATTGATGGTGAGGGTGAGCGGCCTGGTGACGCCGAGCAGGGTCATCTCGCCTTCGACGGCGGCCGGGGCGTCGCCGTTCCACTTGCTGATCTTGCCCTTGTAGGTGATCTTGGGGAAGGCCTCGGTGTTGAAGAAGTCCTTGCCGCGCGCGTGCTCTTCCATCTTGGCGTGGCCGAAGTTGATCGAGGCCGGGTCTATGACGATGTCCACCGTGCCGCTCTTGCCGGCGCGGTCGAGGGTGACGCTGCCCGAGGTCTTGTTGAACTTGCCGCGCCAGAACGATATGCCGAGGTGGCCGGCCTCGAAGCTCGGGTAGGTGTGGTTCGGCTCGACGTTGTAGGTCTGGGCCTGGGCGGCGGTAAAAGTCAGTGTCGCCAGGACGGCGGCGAGGGCTTTGCGTTTCATGCGGTTCTTCTCCTTGTGGGTGGGGTGGGTTACTTTCTGGCGGTGACGATGCGGAACTTGATCTGCACGTCGTCGGCGACGGTGTCGGTGTCCTTCCACTCGCCTTCGCCGATGTTGAACTGCAGGCGCTTGATCGGCAGCGCGCCTTCGAACACCTGCCGCCCGCCCTCGATCCTGTAAGTGACCGGGGCGACGACCTCGCGCGCGATGCCCTTGATGGTGAGCTTGCCGGCGGCCTCGAATTTGCCGGCGCCGGCCGGCTTGATGGCGGTGGTGACGAAGGTCGCCTTGGGAAATTTCGCCGCGTTGAACCATTCCGGCTTGAACGTCTCGCGGTTGAAGTCCTCGGCGCCGAGGTCGAAGCTGGCGATGTCGATTTCGATGCTGGCCTTGCCTTCCGCCGGCCTGGCCGGATCGAAATCCACCTGGGCGCTGAAGCGCTTGAAGACGCCCTCGACCGGCACGCCCATCTGCTTCGAGACGGCGACCACGCTGCTCCGGGCGGCGTCGCCCCCCCCACTCGACGGGGGCCCCGCCTGGGCCAGGGCCGGGGCGAGGAAGGGGGCGAACAGGGCGGCGCCGAGCGCCAGGGCGGTTGCGGTTTTCCTCATCGTGTTTTCCTTCGGTCGAGGAACGGGATCATGCGGCCGAGCACTTCGTCGCGGTCGATGAAGTAGTGCTTGAGCGCCGCCGTCAGGTGGGTGACGACCAGCACGGCCAGCGTGAAATTCAGGACCTTGTGCACCGTCAGCAGCAGGTCGCCCAGTTCCTTGTTCTTGTCCAGCAGGTCGGGCAGCGGGAGCAGGCCGAAGTACACCGTCTGGAAGCCCTTGGCCGAGCTCATCAGCCAGCCGGAGATGGGCACAACGATGATCAGCACGTAGAGCAGGTGGTGGGTGGCGACGGAGGCGATGCGCTGCCAGGCCGGCAGGCCCGCCGCCGGCGGCGGCGCGGGATGCGTCAGGCGCCAGGCGACGCGGGCCAGCGCCAGCAGGAACACCGTGACGCCGATCCACTTGTGGTACGAGTAGAGCTTCAGCCGGCCCGGCGAGAACGGCAGATCGGCCATGTAGATGCCGAGCGGGAAGGCGCAGAGGATCAGCAGGGCGATCAGCCAGTGCAGGGCGATGGCGGTGCGGGTGTAGCCGGGGGTCGTCAACGTCATGCCTGTTCTCCGCGGCGTCGGGTCTTGCTCCGACCGGCGGCGGCGGGCGCGGGTTCCACGCCGGGCGCCGACTCGAAGGCCTCGCGCAGGCTGCGCAGCGTCCCTTCGAGGCGCTGCAGCTGGGCCGGACTCAGGCCGCCCAGCGCCTGGCGCAGGTGGTCGAGGTGGGTGGCGAAGGTTTTGTCGAAGAGGCGCGCCCCGGCCGGGGTCAGGCTGACGATCATGCTGCGGCCGTCCTCGGGCGAGGCGCTGCGCCGCACCAGCCGCTGCGCTTCGAGGCGGTCGACCACGCCGGTCAGCGTGCCCTTGGTGATCAGCGTCTTCTCGCCCAGCGCCTTGAAGCTCAGGCCCGGCGTGTTGCCGAGCGTGGCGACGATGTCGAACTGCGAAGGCGTGAGGCCGAGCGCCCGCACGTGGGCGCCGGAGTAGGCTTCGAAGGCCTGGTAGCAGCGGGCGAGTTCGCGCAGCATGGGCAGAAAGGGTTCGCGCGGCAAGGCGGCGGGTCCGTATTGGTTCTAACGCGAACCATATTAGTACGCATTAGAACTAATTGTCAAGACGGCCCCGCACCGGCTTGGTGCGGGGCCGTCCGGCGGCGCGACGAATTGGTGCGCCGGCGCCCGGCGCGGCGCGGCACGATCCGCCAAGGCGCTGTTTATCCATGACTATTTTCGCTGGCACGGTTGATGCAAAAGGGTCTTCGTCGATTTTCATTTTGGGGAGACCATCATGCGCAATACCCTGCTTGCTTCCGCGGCCGTCGCCGCCCTCGCCCTGCCGGCCGCCGGCCACGCCCAGTCCGCTCCGGCGGCCAGCCCGCACACGTTCACCGGCAACCTCACGCTGGCCACCGAGTACCTCTACCGCGGCATCGCCCAGACGCGCGGGCGGCCGGCGCTGCAGGGCGGCTTCGACTACGCCCATGCCAGCGGCCTGTATGCCGGCCTCTGGGGTTCGAACGTTTCCTGGATCAACGACGGCACGCCGGGCGCCAGCGCCAGCCTCGAACTGGACATCTACGGCGGCTACAGGGGGGCCATCACGGACGACATCGGCTTCGACGTCGGCGTGCTGACCTACAACTATCCCGGCAGCGGCAAGACGCCGACCGGCTGGATCCGGCCCGACACCATCGAGCTCTACGGCGCGCTCACCTGGAAATGGCTGACGCTGAAGTATTCGCACAGCACCACGCCGCTGTTCGGCTGGTACAACCCGGTGACCATGAACAAGAGCCGCGGCAGCGGCTACCTCGAGCTGAACGCCGCCTACGACCTGGGCAGCGGCTGGGGCATCAACGGCCATGTCGGCCACCAGCGCGTCAACCATTATTCGCGGGCCTCCTACACTGACGTCAAGGTCGGCGTCACCAAGGATGTCGGCTTCGGCACGGTGGGCGCGGCCTACTCGACCACCAACGCCCACGACAGCTGCGGCGCCATTGTTGTCGCCGCGGCCACCGACGGCAGGAATCCCTATTGCTTCTCCAAGCAGTCCGGCGGGCTGGATACCTACAACGCCGGCAAGGGACGCCTGTTCGTCACCTTCACGAAAACCTTCTGACCGGGGAGCGACCATGAAACTGGTAACCGCCATCATCAAGCCGTTCAAGCTCGACGAGGTGCGCGAGGCGCTCTCGGCCGTCGGCGTTGCCGGCATCACCGTCACCGAGGTCAAGGGCTTCGGCCGGCAGAAGGGCCACACCGAGCTCTACCGCGGCGCCGAGTACGTCGTCGACTTCCTGCCCAAGGTGAAGGTCGAGGCCGCCGTCAAGGACGAGCTGCTGGAACAGGTCGTCGAAGCCATCGAGAAGGCCGCCAGCACCGGCAAGATCGGCGACGGCAAGATCTTCGTCTTCGCCCTCGAGGAAGTCATCCGCATCCGCACCGGCGAGACCGGCGTCGATGCGCTTTAGGAGAACGCCATGAACAGAATGCTTTCGTATGGAATGGCGGCCCTGGGCCTCGGCCTGTCCGGTCTGGCGCTGGCCGACGACGCGGCGGCGCCCGCCGCGGAAGCCGCGGCCGCGGCCGCGCCCGCCGTCGTGGCGGCGGTGCACAAGGGCGACGTGGCCTGGATGCTGACCTCCACCCTGCTGGTCATCTTCATGGCCGTGCCCGGCCTGGCGCTGTTCTACGGCGGCCTGGTGCGCGCCAAGAACATGCTCTCGGTGCTGATGCAGGTGATGGTGGTGTTCTCGCTGATCGGCGTGCTGTGGGCCCTCTACGGCTACAGCCTCGCCTTCGGCGGCGAGGGCCTGGTCATCGGCGGCTTCGACAAGCTGTTCCTTTCCGGCGTGACGTTGGCGAGCCTGGCCGACACCTTCACGCCCGAGGTCAAGCTGCCGGAGTACGTCTTCGTCGCCTTCCAGGCCACTTTCGCCGGCATCACCTGCGCGCTGATCGTCGGCTCCTTCGCCGAGAGGATGAAGTTCGCCGCCGTGCTGCTGTTCTCGGTGCTGTGGTTCACCTTCAGCTACCTGCCGATCGCGCACATGGTGTGGGGCTCGGGCGGCTACCTGCTCGGCAAGGGCGCGCTCGACTTCGCCGGCGGCACGGTGGTGCACATCAACGCCGGCGTCGCCGGCCTGGTCGGCGCCTATCTGCTCGGCAAGCGCGTCGGCTACGGCCGCGAGGCGATGACGCCGCACAGCCTGACGCTGACCATGGTCGGCGCCTCGATGCTGTGGGTGGGCTGGTTCGGCTTCAACGCCGGCTCCAACCTCGAAGCGACGGCGGGCGCGGCGCTGGCCTTCGTGAATACCCTCTTCGCCACGGCGGCGGCGGTGCTGTCCTGGATGTTCGCCGAGTGGGCCTTCAAGGGCAAGCCCTCGATGCTGGGCGCCGCCTCGGGCGCGGTGGCCGGGCTGGTGGCGATCACGCCGGCCTGCGGCTCGGTCGGCCCGATGGGCGCCATCGTCATCGGCCTGGCCGCCGGCGCGATCTGCCTGTGGGGCGTGAATGGCCTGAAGAAGCTGCTCGGCGCCGACGACTCGCTCGACGTCTTCGGCGTGCATGGCGTCGGCGGCATCCTCGGCGCGCTGCTGACCGGGGTGTTCACCGCGCCCGGCCTTGGCGGCACCGGCAAGGACGACTTTTCCATCGCCGGCCAGCTCCTGATCCAGGCCGAAGGCGTGGCCATCACCCTGGTCTGGTCCGCCGTGGTCGCCTTCATCGCCTACAAGATCGCCGGCATGCTGGTCGGCCTGCGGGTGCCGGAAGAGGAAGAGCGCGAAGGCCTCGACATCACCTCCCACGGCGAGGGGGCCTACCACTACTGATGCCGCAAGCGCGCGGAACCGAAACGGGCGTCCCGGGAAACCGGGGCGCCCGTTGTCCTATGCGGCCAAGGGCGCGACTTCCTTCTCGACCCTCTTGGCGAGCGTCTTCTCTGCCGTCCTGATCTCGTAGGCGACCTGGAGGTTCATCCAGCTCTGCACGTCGCCGCCGAAAAAGCGCACCAGGCGCATGGCGGTGTCCACGGTGACGCCGCGGCGCTCCAGCACGATGTCGTTGATGCGCGAAGCCGGCACGTGCAGCGCCTTGGCCAGGGCGTTGGCGCTCATGCCGAGCGGCTTCAGGTAGTCCTCGCGCAGGATCTCGCCCGGGTGCACCGGCCGCATGCCGTTCTTCGGAGCAGGTGTACGCATAGTGGGTTGCCCTCAGTGATAATCGACAATCTCGACGTCCCTCACGCCATCCTCGGCCCAGACGAAGCACACTCGGAACTGGTCATTGACGCGGATGCTATGCTGGCCCTTGCGGTTTCCCGACAGCGCTTCCAGCCGGTTGCCCGGCGGCGAGCGCAAGGCGTCCAGGGTGACCGCGCTGTCGAGCTGCTGCAGCTTGCGCTCGGCCACGGCGGCGATGTTGGCAAAGCGCCTCACCCGCCTGCCGGCGAACAGCTCGGCCGTGTCCTTGTCGGCGAAGGATACGATCACGGCGTCAGGTTATACCGGTTACCGGTAAATGGCAAATCAGGTGGTTCTGAATAAGCCAACTCGAGGCGCCCCACTTGTTCCTGCTTCGAATCAGGGAAGGCGAAATGAGTTGAACGCTGCTTCAACAATTCTTTGCGTTCGCTCTGGCAAAGTATGAAGATAGCTCTCCCGTTCCCGCGGCGGAAGCGAACAAAATCGGTTACGTCCCGACCGGTCACCTCGCAGTCGCATCCGCGATTTCAGCGCTCAGGCAGGATCTGGCCGTATCGTGCAAGCGCCGGACCACCGGATCGTCCGCGATCATGTCCCTGCTCCAGAAATAGAGCGGGCGCCGGATTTGTGCCTTGCCCGGCGCCGGCAGCTCGACCAGCGTCACGAGATGATCCGTCAGCCTCATCGGCAATGTCGGCAAGACCGCCAGATACCGCCCCCGCGACAGAAGGGCGATGAGCGTGTAGGCCTCACCCATCGTCACCAGGCGGGTGCGGATGCCGGTGATCCCGTCTTGCGTCAGCATGTCGACGACTTCGCGCTGGTAGGGGCCCGGCATGCCGAAACTCAACCACTCCGCAGCCTGAAATTCCGCCTTGCCAATGGTTTTATTTCTTGCCAGGGGATGCGACACCCCGCAGAACACGCCCATCCGGTCGTCGGCCAGCAGGGTTTGCGTGACGCCCGGCAAGGGCCGGTTATGCGGCGCCGGCGCGATCACCACGTCCAGCGTGCCGTCCATCAGCTGGTCGAGTGCATCCTGCGGCCGCGTCATCACGAGACTGATGGAGACGCGCGGATCGTCGCTCAGCATGCGCTCCATCAGCAGAGGCATCAGGCCGATGCCGATCAAGGGCCCGGTGCCGATGCGCAGGTGATCTCGCAGCCCGAGCTGGACACGCTGCACCTGCTCCGCCGCGACGTGCAGATTGTGCGCGATCGCGCGGCCTTCCCGGGCCAGCGCTTCGCCCAGGGGCGTGCTGCGCACGCCGTAGCGGCTGCGCTGGAAAAGTGGCGCACCTGCCTGCATCTCGAGCGTCGCCATGTTGCGCGTCAGGGTTGGCTGCGCCACGAACAAGTGCTTTGCGGCAGCGGTGATCGAGCCCTTTTCGAAGACCACCGAAAGCTGCACCAAGTGTTTTGGGTCCATCGAAATATGATCGTTTTGATTGCCAAATGTAAATTTTACTAATTTCTCGGATTTATCTAAAGTGGTCTGCGGCTTCCAAACGAAATTAAACAGCCAGGAGGAGACAGAAATGGACAGAAACAATCGCACACTCATACGCCGGGCGCTTCTTGCACTGGCTTTCGGGGCGGCGGCGGGCGCCGCCTCAGCAGAAAAAATCGGCATGGAGACGGCATCCACCGCCAGCGTGACGGGGCTGATGCCACAAGCCATGGTGGGGAAATGGGCAAAGGAAGGGGTGGATGTACAACTATCGATGGATCAGACACTGACCAAGTCGCTGCTCAAGCTCGCGCAGGGGCAGCTTGACGCTTCGGTCATTCCGCCGCCAGCTTACGGGGCGCTGATGAAGGGGGTCGGTCCGTATGCCAAGATGGGTGAAAAGAGCAAGGAGATGGCGGGCAATGTAAGGGCCCTGTTCGGCTTCCCGGCAAGTTTTTTTCATCCGATGGTCTGGGCCGACTCCGATATCAAGACCTGGGCCGACGTCAAGGGCAAGCGCATCTTCATCGGTCCGCCGGCTGGTGTGGCGAATGCCATGATCACGGCGCTGGTCAAGGCTGGCAGCGGGCTGGAACCGACCGACTACACGCCGATCAAGGCACCCTGGGGCGCAGCGACGCAAAACTTCCAGGACGGCCAGTTTGACGTGTATGTCGGTTCTTTCGGGCTCGGCTCGCAGGTGCTGTCCGAACTCACCATTGCCCGCAAGATTCGCTTCCTGCCGATTCCCGCCGAAAGGGCCGAGCCGCCCGTCGGGCTGGGCATGGCGCCGGGAAAAATTCCGCCAAAAACCTATCCAGGACAGGTCAATGAAGCGGATTCGCAGACATGGCAGACGGTGATGATGGTGGCGGTCAGGAAGGACATTTCCGACGATATCGCCTACAAGCTGACCAAGTCCTATTTCATGAATGTCAAGGATATTGCCAGAACCAACGATCTGCTCAGGCACCTTGCCGCGGGTGATCCCTTTGCCGGGGTCAACATGCCCCTGCATCCGGGCGCCGCGCGTTATTTCAAGGAAGCGGGGATCGCCGTTCCTCCGGCCTTGATGGCCAAATAGACCACGGTTTGCGGCCGCTCTATCGATCCGCATGCTGATCCATCTGCGCACGCTGCTGGCCTTGGCCGTGACCTTCTATGGTATGGCCAACGTCATGCCGGCGATCGGCGATTTTCGCATCGGGCCGTTTCCGATGATCTTCTTTCGGGCAACTTTTTTTGCACTTTGTGCGGTGGTCGTCATGGCGTATCTGCGGGGCGCGGACGGGCGCACGGCGCCGACATGGTTGCTCTGGGTCGGCTGGGCGCTGACGGCCGGGCTGGTATGGACCTGCTGGTCCTTCTACCAAGTCAGCAGCACGCTCGACGATGCGATGTTCCTTTTCGGGCCGAAGGAGATGTGGATCGCCGTGTTTGCGGCATGCGCGGCGCTGTTTTTCTGCTGGCGCCTGTGGGGCTATCCGGTGGCATTGCTCGGCCTGCTGGGAATGCTCTACATGGGGACGGGTCACTATTGGCCGGGCTTGCTCGAGACGGTGAAGAGCGATCCGGCCGAAACGCTGGCGCAGAACCTGTTGTACAGCCTCGATTCCGGAATACTCGGC
This sequence comes from Rhodocyclaceae bacterium, assembly GCA_041396245.1. Classification (GTDB taxonomy): domain Bacteria; phylum Pseudomonadota; class Gammaproteobacteria; order Burkholderiales; family Rhodocyclaceae; genus Desulfobacillus. The sequence continues at coordinate 181,061 of JAWKYW010000004.1, forward strand.
AGCACGTTTGCGATTGTCATCAATACCGTGTTCCCCTTCATCATTCTCGGCGCCGTGCTCGAAGGGGCGGGCGCCGGCGAATCCATGATCCGCATCGCCTTTTCGATGATGCGCAACACGGCAGGGGGGCCGGCGCACGCCGCAGTGCTGGCGTCGGGACTATTCGGCGCGGTCTCCGGCAGCGCGGTGGCGAATGTCGTCGGCACGGGCGTAGTCACCATACCGATGATCAAGCGCCGGGGTTTCACCGCGAACTTCGCCGGTGCGGTGGAGGCGGCGGCATCGTCGGGTGGCCAGATCATGCCGCCTATCATGGGTGCGGCGGCGCTGGTGATGGCGGATTTCGTCGGCGTCAGCTATCTCACCGTTGTCGTCGCCGTGCTGGTGCCGTCCATCGCCTATTACCTCAGCCTGTTCGCCATGATCGGATACGAATCGCGTCGTCTCGGCATTCGGCCCGACGTTTCGGCTGAAGGCATCGACGCGCCGACCCGGCAGGACTTTCTCAATCTGCTGCTGGTATTTGTGCCGCTGGCAGTCGTCGTCGCGATGCTGGTGTCGGGCAGGTCGCCGTCGGGTGCCTCCATGGCGGCGCTAGGTGTGCTGCTGCCGCTGAGCTTCATCAACCCGGCGATTCGTGCGCAGCCGGCAAAGCTTGTGCATAGCCTGGCGTCCGGCGGCGTCAGTTTTTCCAGCCTGTTGATGGCGATAGCCGCGGTCAGCATCGTGATTTCCGCCCTGTCGGTGACCGGTGTGCCGGTCAAATTCGGCGTTCTGCTGAGCAATGCCATTACCTCCTCGATGCTGCTGGCACTGCTGATCGTGGCCGCCGGCTGCATCTTCCTCGGCATGGGTATGCCGACCCTGCCGGCCTATGTCTCGGTGGCCGCCATCGCGCTGCCGGCCATGGAGCAGTTCGGCATGGCGCCGCTGACCGCCCACATGTTCGTCTTCATGATCGCCGTGGCTTCGGCGATTACGCCGCCGGTGGCGATCGCGGCCTATGCGGCGGCGTCGATATCTGGCGGGCGTCCGGTGATGACGGCGGTGGTGGCCTCGAAAATTGGCATCATGATTTTCATCATCCCCTTCACTTTTGCCTACAACCCGTTGTTGCTGACCGTATCCGCATCCGGCGTGGTGTTTGCCTGGCTTCCCTATCTCTGGCTGCTGTTGAAACTTGGCTTCGGCATCATGCTGGTGGCCTCGGCGCTCACGGCCTTCGATCGTCAGCCGCTCAAGCCATGGGAAATCGGCCTGCGCCTGATCGCCGCGGTCATGCTGTTCGCTCCCGGCATTGCCTGGGATGTCGGCGGCTGCATTCTTGGCGCCAGCGGACTTGGCCTTCATCAACTGCGAACCCGCAAACCGAAACCCACCATGCTGAACGCTCAACCATGACCAACATCATCTACATCGTCGCCGACGACCTGGGCTTCGCCGATCTCGGCTGCTACGGCGGGCGCGACGCGCAGTTCGGCGCCGTCTCGCCCAACATCGACCGGCTCGCCCGGGGCGGCGTCCGCTTCACCGACGGCTACGCCAACTCGCCGGTCTGCTCTCCCACGCGCTTCGCCCTGATGACCATGCGCTACCAATACCGTCTGCGCGGCGCGCTGGAGGAGCCGATCAACAGCCGCAGCAAAGGAAGCACCACGCTGGGCTTGCCGCCGCACATCCCGACCCTGCCCTCCCTGTTGCGCGAGGCCGGCTACGCCACAGCGCTGGTCGGCAAGTGGCATCTCGGCTACCCGCCGGCCTTCGGTCCGATGCGCTCCGGCTACGACGAGTTCTACGGCATCATGGCCGGCGGAGTGGATTACTTCACCCATGCCAGCGGCCGCGGCGATCACGATCTCTACTTGGGGGAGGCGGAGCACCGCGAGGTCGGCTATCTGACCGACATCTTCTCGAAGCGCGCCGTGGATTACGTCGAGCGCATGGCCGCGCGCGCCCGATCGGGAAAGCCCTTTTTCCTCAGCCTGAACTACACGGCGCCCCACTGGCCCTGGGAGACGCGCGACGACGAGCATATTGCAGCGGACGTTGCCGGGAACCTGTTCCACCTCGACGGCGGCAACATCCACAGCTACCGCAAGATGATCCACCACATGGATGAAGGTATCGGCTGGCTGATGGACGCGCTGGCGCGGCACGGGCTGGCCGAGGACACGCTGGTCGTGTTCACCAGCGACAATGGCGGCGAGCGCTTCTCGGACAACTGGCCGCTGGTGGGCGGCAAGATGGACCTGACCGAGGGCGGAATTCGCGTCCCCTGGATCGCCCACTGGCCCGCCGCCATCCCGGCCGGCGCGACGAGCGCCCAGCACTGCATGACCATGGACTGGTCGGCGACGATGCTGGACATCGGCGGGGGAAGGCCGCATCCGGACTATCCCCTCGACGGCGTCTCGCTGGCGGCGGTGCTTAAGGATCCGTCGCACTGCTTCCACCGGCCGCTCTTCTGGCGCATGAACCATCGCAGCCAGCGTGCCTTGCGCGACGGCGACTGGAAGTACCTGAAGGTGGACGACGCGGAATATCTCTTCAACCTCCCCGAAGACGCGCGCGAACGCGCCAACCGCGCCCACCGCGAACCGGAGCGCATGGAGCGCATGCGCCGGCAGTGGCTGGACTGGGACGCGACGGTCCCGCCGATTCCGCCGGACGCCACGGTCAGCCTAGGCTACTCCTACAAGGATATGCCCCAGCGCTGACGGGGGGCCGGCCTGCGCCCTCACCCCGAATCAGGGCAGCCCGAGCCGGCGCGCCAGTTCGCCGCGCGATGCCGTCGCCTTGCGGTAGAACCGCCTCAGGCCGGCACACAGGTAGTGCAATCCCGATTCGCCGTCCTGGGTGCTGATGAAGCGGTCCTTCGGGCAGTGGCCCCAGCACAGATGCAAATACGGGCAGGAACGGCAATGGCCGGGCAAGGCGTCCGACTTGGCGCTTCCGAAGCGCCGTTGCGTTTCGGAGCACGCCAAGTCGCCCTCGTGCGTGTCCATGATGTTTCCCAGCCTGTATTCGGGGTAGACGTAGTGGTCGCACGCATACAGGTCGCCGTCGTGCTCGATGGCCAGGGCCTTGCCGCAGACGCGCCCGGTCACGCACATCTGCGCTCCGGCGCCGAACATCATCGACACCACGTTCTCGAACTGGTCGACGAAAACCTTGCCGAAATCGCGCCGGAACCATTCGTCCCATATCCGATCGAGGAAATAGCCCCAGTCCTGCGCATCGACCGACCACGCCGTTGCCGCCGCGCCGGACGAGCCGCGGCCAGGCGCCACGGATGTGAAATCGGCCCTGGCCACGCCGGGAATGAACTGGATCGTGCGCGGGCGCACCCGGTCGCGGAGAAAACGGTACACGTCGATGGGCCGGCGGGCATTGTCGCGGCTGACGACGCACAGCGCGGAAAACGGAACCTGGTGCTCGTGCAGCAGCGCCACGGCATGCATGACCCGCTCGTGCGTCGGCTTGCCCCCCCTACTGCGACGATGCGCGTCGTGCAGCGGCGCCGGACCGTCGATCGACAGGCCGACCAGGAAGCCGTGCCGCTTCAGAAATGCCGCCCATTCCCCGTCGAGGAGCGTGCCGTTGGTCTGCAGGTCGTTCTCGATGCGCTGTCCGTCCTTGCGGTGTATTTGCTGCAGCTCGACGATGCGCTCGAAGAACGCCAGGCCCATCAGCGTCGGCTCGCCGCCCTGCCAGCTGAAGACGACTTCGCCCGAAGCGTGGGCTTCGATGTACTGGCGGATATGCGCTTCGAGCAGCTCGTCGCTCATGCGCGGGATGTCGGGCTGATCCAGCAGGTCGTGCTTGTGCAGATAAAAGCAGTAGTCGCAGTCCAGGTTGCACTGCGCGCCACTCGCCTTAACCATGGTGTGGAAGCGCTGGCGGCTCCCGGTTTGAGTGAGTCCGGGGGGTTGGAAGCCCTCCTTGCTCATTGCTCCTCCCCGAGAACCCGGATGCGGCGCAGACGGCACATCCGGCAGGATCAGCGGAACACCACCGTGCGGTTGCCGTTCACCAGCACGCGGTCCTCGACGTGGTATCTGAGGCCGCGCGCCAGGACCGCCTTCTCGATGTCCTTGCCGTAGCGCACGAGGTCCTCCACCGTATCGCCGTGGTCGATGCGCACGGTGTCCTGCTCGATGATCGGGCCGGCGTCGAGTTCGGCGGTGACGTAGTGGCAGGTGGCGCCGATCAGCTTGACGCCGCGCTGGTGGGCCTGGTGGTAGGGCCTGGCGCCGACGAAGGAGGGCAGGAAGGAGTGGTGGATGTTGATGATGCGCCCCGGGTGCTGCTCGCACAGCTCGGGCGGCAGGATCTGCATGTAGCGCGCCAGCACCATGATGTCGCCGCGTGACTGCTCGAACAGGCGCAGGATCTCGGCGTTGGCCTCGTGTTTGTTGTCCGCCGTCACCGGCACGTGGTGGAAGGGGATGCCGTGCCATTCGACGAAACCGCGGAAGGTTTCGTGGTTGGAAATCACGCAGGGAATGTCGACGTCGAGCTCCTTCGATTGCCAGCGCGCCAGCAGGTCGTAGAGGCAGTGTTCCTGCTGCGAGACGAGGACGACGAGGCGCTTCTTCTCGGCGGAATCCGCGATGCGCCAGTCCATGCTGAATTCGGTGGCGATCGGCTGGAAGCGGCGGCGGAATTCGGCGAGGTCGAAGGGCAGCGAATCGGCCTTCATCTCGATGCGCATGAAGTAGCGCTGCGTGTCCTCGTCGGCGTGGTGGCTGGTTTCGAGGATCCAGCCCTGGTTGTCGGCGATGAAGGTGGCGACGCGGGCGACGATGCCGACGCGGTCGGGGCAGGCGGCGGTCAGGGTGTAGCGGCGTTGCGCGTGCATGATGTCCGGATTCTAGCGGAGATTCACGGGCTGCTGCCTTTCCAGTGCTTCATGCAGCACCAGCCATTTCTCCTCCGCCTCGCCCAGCAGGCGGGACACTTCGGCCTGGCGGGCGGTGCTTTTCCGCAGGGCGGCCTGGTCGGGCGACTGGTACGTCGCCGGATCGGCCAGGCGCGCGTCGAGGCGGGCCTTCTCTTCGGTGAGTTGCGCCATGCGGCGCTCCAGCTGTTCGATTTCGCGCGACAGGTTGCGGTCGTTGGCGCGGCGCGGCGCGGCCGTTTTCGCCGCCTCCTGGGGGCTGACTTTTGCCCCGGCCTTTGCTTCTTGCGGCTGGTCGAGCCACTTGCGGTAGTCGTCGAGGTCGCCGTCGAAGGGCTTGAGGTACCCGTCTGCGACCAGGCAGAAATTGTCGCAGGTGGTGCGCAGAAGATGGCGGTCGTGCGAAACCAGCACCATGGCGCCCTCGTATTCGGACAGCGCCAGCGTCAGGGCGTGGCGCATTTCCAGGTCGAGGTGGTTGGTCGGCTCGTCGAGCAGCAGCAGGTTCGGCTTCTGCCAGATCAGCAGCGCCAGCGCCAGGCGCGACTTCTCGCCGCCGGAGAAGGGGCCGACCGGGCGGGTCGCCATCTCGCCGTGGAAATTGAAGCCGCCGAGGTAGTTGCGGAAGTCCTGGTCGCGCGTGCGCGGGTCGAGGTGGTTCATGTGCCAGAGCGGGCTCTCGTCCGGGCGCAACTGCTCCAGCTGGTGCTGGGCGAAGTAGCCGATCTTCAGGCCCTTGCCCTCGCGGCGGATGCCCATCAGCGGCGGCGCCTCGTCGGCCAGCAGGCGGATCAGGGTCGACTTGCCGGCGCCGTTGCGGCCGAGCAGCCCGAGGCGATCGCCCGGGCGCAGGGTCAAAGTCAGCCCCCGCAGCACGGCGACGTCGCCGTAGCCGGCCGCGGCGTCCTCCAGCATCAGCAGCGGATCGGGGCTGCCGACCGGCTCGAAGAAGCGGAACTCGAAGGGCGTGTCGACGTGGGCGGCGGTGACCTCCTCCATGCGCGCCAGCGCCTTGATGCGGCTCTGCGCCTGGCGCGCCTTGGTGGCCTTGGCGCGGAAGCGGTCGATGTAGCTCTTCAGGTGCGCGATCTCGCGCTGCTGCTTGGCGTACATCGCCTGCTGCAGGGCGAGCGCTTCGGCGCGGGCGTGCTCGAAGGCGCTGTAATTGCCGGTGTACAGCTTCATGCGGCGGCCCTCGATGTGGATGACGCGGTCGACCACGGCGTCGAGGAAGTCGCGGTCGTGCGAGATCATCAGCAGGGTGCCGCGGTAGGCGCACAGCCACTTCTCCAGCCAGATCACCGCATCGAGGTCGAGGTGGTTGGTCGGCTCGTCGAGCAGCAGCAGGTCGGAGCGGCACATCAGGGCCCGGGCGAGGTTCAGGCGCACGCGCCAGCCGCCGGAGAACTCTCCCACCGGCCTGTCGAATTCCTCGTCCTTGAAACCGAGGCCGGAGAGCAGCGCGGCGGCGCGGGCGCGGGCGCCGTAGCCGTCGATGTGGCCGTAGTCCATGTGCAGGTGGGCGATGGCCTCGCCGTCGTGCCTGTCTTCCGCTTCGCGCAGGGCGGCTTCGATGCGGCGCAGCTCGGCGTCGCCGTCGAGGACGAACTCGATGGCCGGGTCCGGCAGCGCCGGCGTCTCCTGGCCGACGTGGGCGATCACCCACTGCGGCGGCAGTTCGAGGTCGCCCGCTTCCTGGTGCAGTTCGCCCGAGAGCAGGGCGAACAGACTCGACTTGCCGCAGCCGTTGGCGCCGGTGAGGCCGGCCTTCCAGCCGGCGTGCAGGCCGAGGCTGGCGCCTTCGATGAGCGGGCGGCCGGCGCGGGCGAGGGTGAGATTGCGCAGCAGGATCACGATTTGTTACATCGCCGGTTCAACCGGCGGCGGCGGAAAGGCGTTATTGTACGCATGACTTGTTTCGAGACCGCCATGAAGCGCCTGCTGCTGATCCTCGCCTGCCTGATCGCCCCCGCCGCCTGGGGGCAGGACCCCGCCCCCGCCCCAGCATCCGTACCCGCAACGCCCCCCCTCACCGAGGCGGAGCGCGAACGCCGGCTCGAACGGGCCGAGGCCCTCAAATCGGAATCCTCGCGCATCAAGGAGGCGGCGGAGACGAAGCGCGCGGAAGCCGACCGCGCCTGCTGGAAGAAGACGCTGGTCTCTTCCTGCATGAACGATGCCAGGCGCGAGTACCTCGAAAGCGTGGCGACGGCGCGCAAGATGGGCGTCGAGGCGAAACGGATCGAGCGCGAGGTCCGCCGGAACGACCAGGCGGCGAAGCGCGCCGAGAAGGCCGAGGAGGCGCCGAAGAAGGAAGCCGAGCGCAAGCGGAAGATTGCCGAAGCGCAGGAAAAGGCGGCCGAGAAGCGGCAGGAACGCGAGAACAAGGCGGCCGAGCGGCAACGCGAGGCGCAGCAGAGCAGCGCGCGCGCGCGGGAACTGGAGCGCGAACGCCAGGAAAAACTCGAAAAGCGCCGGAAGAAGGAAGAAAAGGCCGAACGCAAGGCGCTCGAGCGGGAAAAGAAGGACCGCGAGCGGGCCGAGGAACGGGCCCGGCAGCTGGAACAGGCGCGGCAGCGGAGTCTGCAGCCCCAGCAGTAGGGCCGGTCCCGAATGCGCCCGATGCGGGGCCTCGATCCGGGCCTTGCTACCTGAAGCGGATGTCGCCTTCCCCCTCGGGCCGCTTGCCGCGCCTGCCGGCATAGCAGGCGCGGATGCGCGCCAGGTCCGCCGCCTCGTCGCCGCTCATCGTCAGCCACGCCTCGACGCCGATCTCGCGGCGCGAATAATCGATGAAAGCCAGGCCGACCGGCACGCCCGTCGCCAGCGCGACGCGATAGAAGCCGGATTTCCAGTGGTCGCTCCTCGCGCGGGTGCCTTCCGGCGCGATCGCCAGGTAAAGCCGGTCGGCGCCGGCGAAGGCGGCGATCAGGCCGTCGACGAAGCCGGTGCTTTTCCGGCGGTTGACCGGGATGCCGCCCAGCCAACGGAACAAACCGCCGAAGGGCGGACGGAACAGGGTGTCCTTGCCGACGAAGCCGATCGGGATGGCGATGGCAAAGCGGGTCAGGATGCCGACGAGGAAATCCCAGTTCGAGGTGTGCGGATAGACCACCACCAGCGCCTTCGGCACGGGTGGCCAGACCAGCTTGATGCGCCAGCCGGATAGCCGCAGCAGCGCGCCACAGAAGCGCGCGAACGGGCCGGGCCGCATGTTAAGATTCGCCGTCAAGTTCTTCTCGAGCCAGGCGCTGTCCGGCGCCCCATTCCGAATTCTACCGAAACGCTCCATGAGCAAAGAGGCGCAACGCGACATCGCTCGTCATGGCCAGGTGTTCACCCCGCCGGCCGTCGTCGAGGCCATGCTGGAGCTCCGCCGCAACGCGGGGCGCGTGCTGGAGCCGGCCTGCGGCGACGGCGCCTTCTCGACGCGGCTGCCCGGCTGCGTCGCCGTCGAGCTCGACGCCGCGCATTGCCCGCCGGACGCGCTCAATCTCGACTTCTTCGCCTATCCCGAATCGGAAGGTTTCGACACCATCGTCGGCAATCCGCCCTACGTCAGGGCGCGCGACATCCAGCCCGGCACCCGCCAGCGGCTGCACTCGCGCCTGCTCAACGGCCACAGCAACCTGTATCTCCACTTCATCGAGAAGTGCGTGCGCCACCTCAAGCCGGGCGGCGAGCTGATCTTCATCACCCCGCGCGACTTCCTCAAGGCCACCGGCGCGGCACGGCTCAACACCTGGCTCTTCGACCAGGGCACGCTCACCGATTTCCAGGAGCTGGGCGACGCCCGCGTCTTCGACGGCGTCGTGCCCAACTGCGCCATCTGGCGCTTCGAGAAGGGCAACCTGGCGCGGCGCCTCGCCGACGGCCGCCGCATGACGCTCTCGGGCGGCCAGATCCTGCTCACGCGCGGCATCTACAGCGTGCCGCTGTCGAGCGTCTTCGCGGTCAAGGTCGGCGCGGTGTCCGGCGCCGACGAGATCTTCGCTAATGCCGAACTGGGCAACGCCGATTTCGTCTGCTCGAAGACGGCGCAGACGGGCGAGTTGCGCCGCATGATCTGGCGCGACCGCGAAGGGCCGATCCCCTGGCTGGAACAATTCAAGGAACGCCTGCTGGCGCGGCGGGTGACGAAGTTCGATGAAAGCAACTGGTGGAAGTGGGGCCGCCGGCACTTCGTTTCCGATGCGCCACGCCTTTACGTCAACCAGAAGACGCGCAATCTTCGCCCCTTTTTCCTCAACGACTGCAGGAATTACGACGGCGCCGTACTGGCGCTGTTTCCGCATCGCCCTGACGTGGATCTCGAATGCCTGGCCGGGATGCTCAACGACGTCGACTGGGCCGAACTGGGCTTCGTCTGCGACGGCCGCTTCCTCTTCGCCCAGCGCAGCCTGGCGCAGGCCCTGCTGCCCGAGGCCTTCGCCGAGTTCACTCACGCCGGTTGAATGCCATAATTCGCGCTCCCTCAAGGCACCGGATTGAATTATTGCCGGCACGGGAATACCATAAACGCCGTAATCCCATATTTACGGGGCCATTAAATGAAAACCACCATTGAAATGCCCGATGACCTCTTCCGCCGGGCCAAGGCCGCTGCGGCCCTGAATGGGCTGAGCATGAAGGAATGGCTGACAAACCTCCTGCGCCGGGAAGTCGGTGCCGGCACCACGGCGCCGTCGCCGGATCGGAATCCGGAACAGCAAGCCGATGCATTTATTCAGGAATTGAATGAGCTGGCGTCGGATATTTCCGCCCATTGGCAGGGTCCGCAAGATGCCGTTAGCGCCATACGCGAGCAACGCCGTGACCTCGGCACATGATCGTCGATGCCTCGGTATGGGTCGCGAGCGTCCTTGAAAGGGATGTGCACCACGAATCCAGCCTCGCGTTCATGCACCGTTTCGTCAAAGAGCGGCAGATTGCCACCGTTCCCATGCTGGTATGGGCAGAAATTGCAGGAGCGGTCGCCCGTCGTACGGGGGACGCCGACAGGGGCCTGAAGGTGGCCGGACTTATCACCGGGCAAATTTGGGTGAGGGACGTGCCACTGGATGCTTCCTTGGCCGGGGAATCCATGCGTCTTGCGGCCAGGTTGAGATTGCGCGGCGCCGACGCGGTCTATGTCGCCCTCGCGACCACATACCGCGAGGCGCTGATCTCCCTCGACTCGGAAATGCTCGAACGCGCCCGTGGCGTAGCGGAAGCGCTCACGCCCGAACAGTGGCTACAGGCACACTGACCATGCCGCCAGCCAGCGCTGCCGCCGAACAGCGGGGGTCGGTTCAGCCGCAGTCGCCCAATTTCTGATGGCGGCACACAGACAATGAACGGATAATCAGATCAGATGGTTCCCCGCCTGACCACCGCACTGACCGGCCCGCTGCTCGAACTCGAGCGGACCTTCCTCGACCGCGCCACCGAGATCGAGCAGTGGTTCCGCGCCCAGTGGCAGGCGCACACGCCGCCCTTCTACTGCTCGGTGGACCTGCGCAACGCCGGCTTCAAGCTGGCGCCGGTGGACACCAACCTCTTCCCCGGCGGCTTCAACAACCTCAACCCGGCCTTCCTGCCGCTGTGTGTGCAGGCGGCGATGACGGCCATCGAGAAGATCTGCCCCGACGCGAAGAACCTGCTGCTCATCCCCGAAAGCCACACACGCAACCGGTTCTACCTGATGAACGTGGCGCGCCTGGCGGCGATTCTCGAGCGCACCGGTCTGGTCGTGCGCATCGGCACGCTGATTCCCGAGATCGTGGCGCCGACGGCGCTCGATCTGCCCGACGGCTCGACCCTGCTGCTCGAACCGCTCAAGCGCCTGAACGGGCGCCTTGGCCTGGACGATTTCGATCCCTGTGCCATCCTGCTCAACAACGATCTTTCCGCCGGCGTGCCGGAGATCCTGAAAGACCTGCACGCGCAGACGATCATCCCGCCGCTGCATGCCGGCTGGCACGTGCGCCGCAAGTCCCGCCACTTCGCCGCCTACGACCGGGTGGTGGGCGATTTTGCCCAGGCGGCGGGCATCGACCCGTGGCTCATCAATCCGGGTTTCGCCGTCTGCGGCGAGGTGAATTTCCACGAACGCCAGGGCGAGGAATGCCTGGCCACCAATGCCGACGCGGTGCTCACGCGCGCCAGGGCCAAGTACGCCCAGTACGGCGTCAAGGAGCAGCCCTTCGCCGTCATCAAGGCCGATGCCGGCACCTATGGCATGGGCATCATGACGGTGCGCGACGCGGCCGAGCTGAAGGGCCTCAACCGCAAGCAGCGCAACAAGATGGCGGTGGTCAAGGAGGGCCTGCAGGTCACCGAGGTCATCATCCAGGAAGGCGTGCACACCCACGAGACGATCGACGGCCACGCCGCCGAGCCGGTGGTGTACATGATCGACCGCTACGTGGTCGGCGGCTTCTACCGCGTGAACACCGAGCGCGGCCGCGACGAGAACCTCAACGCGCCGGGCATGCGCTTCGAGCCGCTGTCCTTCGACTGCGGCTGCAGCATGCCCGACCACAGCTGCGCGCCGGACGACGCCCCCAATCGCTTCTTCGCCTATGGCGTGGTGGCGCGCCTGGCGCTGCTGGCGGCCGCCGTCGAGCTGGAGCTCTCCGCCCCGCCGGCGGACATCGCATGAGCGAGAAAGGCTTTTCACCACGGCGTGCACGGGCGACACGGCGCAACACAACCGTATTTTCGCCGTGTCGCCGTGCACGCCGTGATCGGGCAGCGTTCATGAAACTGGCGTTCATCCTCGACCCGCTCGAGCACCTCAAGGCCTACAAGGATTCCAGCGTGGCCATGATGCGCGCCGCGCAGGGCCGCGGCCACGAGGTGTACGCCATCCAGCGCCCGGCGCTCGTCTGGCGCGCGGGCGCCGTGCGGGCGACCGCCTCGCGCCTGAGCCTGCGCCCGGACGATCGCGACTGGTTCGCGGCCGAAGCGCCGCGGGAGGCGACGCTGACGGACTTCGACGCCGTGCTGATGCGCCAGGACCCCCCCTTCGACATGGAGTACGTCGCCGCCACCTGGCTGCTGGAGCGGGCGCAGGCGGCCGGGGCGCGCATCCGTAACGATCCGCGCACGGTGCGCGACACCTCCGAGAAAATCGCCATCCTGGAGTTTCCGCAGTTCATCCCGGAGACCGTCGTGGCGCGCGAGGCGGCGGCGCTGCAGGCCTTCGTCGACGCTTCGGGCGACGCCATCCTCAAGCCGCTCGACGGCATGGGCGGCAGCGAAATCTTCCGCGTTCGCCGCGACGACCCCAACCGCAACGTCATCGTCGAGACGCTGACCCGCGACGGTACGCGCAGCATCATGGCGCAGCGCTACCTGCCCGAGATCGCCCGCGGCGACAAGCGCATCCTGCTCATCGGCGGCGCGGTCGTGCCGCATGCCCTGGCGCGCATCCCGAAGGCCGGCGAGACGCGCGGCAACCTCGCCACCGGCGGCACCGGCGTGGCGCAGCCGCTCTCCGCGCGCGACCGCGAGATCGCCGAGGCCCTGGCGCCGCTCCTGCAGGCGCGCGGCGTCCTGCTCGCCGGCATCGATGTCATCGGCGACTGCCTCACCGAGATCAACGTCACCAGCCCGACCTGTTTCGTCGAGATCGCCCAGCAGACCGGCTTCGACGTAGCGGGCATGTTTATCGACGCCCTCGAAAGGGAAGGCAAAGCTTGAACCACGGAGCACACAGAGCACACGGAGAAAACGCATCCTGGAAATCTCCGTGCCCTCCGTGTGCTCCGTGGTGGCTGCTTTTTGTTCTTCTGTTCTCCGGCTGCACCAAGGCGCCGCAGCTGATCCAGCGCGAGGCCTATGTCTTCGGCACCCGCGTCGAGGTTTCGCTGTGGGGCGAATCGGCGCAGAAGTCGAAGCAGGCGCTGGCCGCCGTGCTGGCCGAGTTCGACCGCCTGCACCGCATGCTGCACGCCTGGCAGCCCTCCGAGCTGACGGCCTTCAACGCAGCCGTCGCCCGCGGCGAGCGCGCCATCGCCGTCTCGCCGGAACTGACTTTCATCCTCGGCGACGCCGCCGCCATCGCGGCGCGCTCGAACCAGCTGTTCAATCCCGCCGTCGGCAAGCTGGTGGCGCTGTGGGGTTTCCATTCGGATACGTTCAGGCCGGCGCTGCCCGACGCGGCGGCGATCGGTGCGCTGGTGAAGGCGCGGCCGCGCATGAGCGACCTGTCCTTCGCCGGGCATCGCGTGTCGAGCGCGAACCGCGCCGTGCAGCTCGACCTCGGCGGCTATGCCAAGGGCTACGCGCTCGACCGCGCCGCCGGCATCCTGAAGGAGATGGGCGTCGGGAATGCGCTCATCAACATCGGCGGCAATGTCCTGGCGCTGGGCGACAAGGGCGGCACGCCCTGGCGTGTCGGCATCCAGCACCCGCGCGCGGCGGCGCCGCTCGCCGCGCTGGACCTGCGCGACGGCGAGGCGATCGGCACCTCGGGCGACTACCAGCGCTATTTCGAGGTGGACGGCAGGCGCTACTGCCACCTGCTCGACCCGCGAACCGGTCGCCCAGCCGGGGGCGTGCAGGCGGTCACCGTGCTGATCGCGCCGCAGCCCGGCGCACCCCAAGGGCACTTCCTTCGGGGCGCCGGCACCCTGTCGGACGCGGCGAGCAAGCCGCTTTTCATTGCCGCGCCGTCGGAATGGCGCGCGCTGGCCCGGGCGCTCGGCGTGACGCACGCCCTGCGCATCGATGCCGACGGCGTGATGCATGTCACGGCGGCTTTCCGCGAGCGGCTTACAATGCTGTCGTCCGACATGAAAATCGCGGTAGCGCCATGAACGACGATTACGTGAGCAGCATGGTGCGCCGGCGCGTCGGCCTGGATGCCCTGCGCCGGCTGCGACGCCTGATCGATGCCGAGCGCGCGCGGGAGGCCGGCGAGGCCCGCCTGGCGCGCCGCCTGGCCATGGCCATCGCCGTCCTGGCGGGACTGACTTCTCTCTTCTTCCTCCTGCGCTGAGACGGCCTCGGTTACAATCGTGACGATACCTTCGTCACGACCATGATCGGCCTGTTTCTCATCACCCACGGCAGCCTGGGCGAATCGCTTGTCCAGTGTGCCTGCCACGTCCTCAACAAGCGCCCGCCACAGATCGTCCAGCTCGGCGTCTCCGGCCAGGACGACCCGCTCGATGCCCTGCCGCTCGCCCGCGACATGCTGAAGCTGGTCGATTCGGGCGAGGGCGTGCTGCTGCTTACCGACATCTTCGGCGCCACGCCCGCCAATGTCGCGCTCAAGCTCCTGCAGCCCGGCCGCGTCGAGGGCATCGCCGGGGTGAACCTGCCGATGCTGCTGCGCGCGCTGACCTACCGCGACAAGGACCTGGAGACGCTGGTGGCGAAGACCGTGGCGGGCGGCCGCGACGGCGTCATGCTGATGAAAGGGGCGAGGGATGCCGCGGGCTGAGGCCGAGATCGTCAACAAGCTCGGCCTGCATGCGCGCGCCTCGGCCAAGCTCACCCAGACGGCGACGGCCTTTTCCAGCGAGGTCTGGCTGGAGCGCAACGGCCGCCGCGTCAACGCCAAGAGCATCATGGGCGTCATGATGCTGGCCGCCGGCAAGGGCGCGACGATCATCGTCGACACGGAGGGCGTCGACGCCGATGCCGCCCTGCAGGCGATCCTCAAGCTGATCGCTGACAGGTTCGGGGAAGGGGAGTGAGCGCGCCCGCCGGGCCACCCCGGACGGGCGCAGCCAAAGACATGGCGCGGGCGCTGTCAAACATCCGGAGCGGGCGCAGCCCGCGAACCACCGTCACCCACTTCTCCGGGAAGGGGGAGGGGGGGAAGGCGGTCCCATGAGCTTCACCCTGCACGGCCAGGCGGTTTCGAACGGCATCGCCATCGGCCATGCCCACCTCGTTTCCCACGCCACGCGGGAGGTCGAGCACTACGTCCTGCCCGCCCGCTACATCGACGAGGAAGTGGCGCGCCTCGAAGGGGCGGTGGCCGGGGTGCAGGCCGAGCTGGACGCCCTCATGGCCGGCGCCGACGCGAACGCCCCGGCCGAACTGACCGCCTTCATCGACCTGCACCACATGCTGCTGGCCGACCCCCTGCTGATCGAGGCGACGCGCCAGCTGATCCGCGAGCGGCGCTGCAATGCCGAGTGGGCCCTGGTGCAGCAGATGGATCACGTGGTCGAGCAGTTCGAGCAGATCGAGGACGCCTACCTGCGCGAGCGAAAGGCCGACGTCGTGCAGGTGGTCGAGCGCCTGCTGAAGCGGCTGCTGGGCCATCCCGGCCACCCGCCCCGGCACAAGCGGGGCGAGCAGCTCATCGTCGTCGCCCACGACCTGTCGCCGGCCGACACCATCCAGTTCAAGCAGCTCAAGATCGCCGGCTTCGTCACCGATCTGGGCGGCGCCACCTCGCACACCGCCATCGTCGCGCGCAGCCTGGCGATTCCGGCGGTGGTCGGCCTGCACCACGCCCGCCAGCTGATCCGCGAGGACGACATGCTGATCGTCGACGGCACGCGCGGCGTGCTGATCGTCGATCCCGACGCGCGCGTGCTGGAGGAGTACCGCCTGCGCAAGAGCGTGCTGGAGCTGGAGCGCGCCAAGCTCGGGCGCCTGAAGAAGGCGCCTGCGGCGACCCTCGACGGTACGGCAATCGATCTGGAGGCCAACATCGAGCTGCCGGGCGACATCCTCCAGGTCAAGGCGGTCGACGCGGCCGGCATCGGCCTGTTTCGCACGGAATTCCTCTTCCTCAACCGCGACGGCATGCCCGACGAGGAGGAGCAGTTCGCCGCCTACCGCAGCGTGGCCGAGGCCATGGATGGCCGCCCGGTCGTCATCCGCACCCTGGACATCGGCGCCGACAAGAACCTGCGCGGCGTCGAGCGCACCGAGGCCAACCCGGCACTCGGCCAGCGCGCCATCCGCTATTGCCTGGCCGAGCCGCAGATATTCCTGACGCAGCTGCGCGCCATCCTGCGCGCCTCGGCCTGCGGCCGCATCCGGATGCTGGTGCCGATGCTGGCCCACGCCCACGAGATCGCCCAGACGCTGGCGCTGATCGGCCAGGCCAAGGAGCAGTTGCGCGCGCGCGGGGAGCCCTTCGACGAAGGCATCGAGGTCGGCGGCATGATCGAGATCCCGGCCGCGGCGCTGGCGCTGGGGGTGTTCCTCGAGAAGCTGGATTTCCTCTCGATCGGCACCAACGACCTGATCCAGTACACCCTGGCCATCGATCGCGCGGACGAGGCGGTGGCGCATCTCTACGACCCGCTGCATCCGGCCGTGCTGCGCCTGATCGCGCACACCATCCAGGCCGGCACGCGGGCCGGCCTGCCGGTGTCGGTGTGCGGCGAAATGGCCGGCGACCCGCGCCTGACGCGCCTGCTGCTCGGCATGGGCCTGCGCCGGTTTTCCATGCATCCGGCGCAGATCCTCGAGGTCAAGCGGGAGGTGCTGGGCAGCAATTTCGCCGAGCTGCGGCGCAAGGTGACGCGGCTGCTCGCCACGGACGATCCGGCCAGGCTGCGGCAGAAGCTGGAGCGGCTCAACGGGACGGCAAATTGACAAGCCTGTCCGGCCGAGGTAACTTTGCCGCACAGCGCCGATTTGACCGTCAGCTTGCGGGCGCTTAAAAAATACGGCTAAAGCGAGGGCGACCCAGTCCTGCTTAGCCGTTCGAAGCCGACTGGGTTTTTTATCGCATGAACGATCTGTCCGACAGCGTCGGCGCGGTTCTGCCGCAGCGCGCGCACTTCGACACCCCGCTCGAACTGACGGGCGGCGGCGTGCTGCCGTCCTTTGACCTGGTGTATGAAACCTACGGCGAGCTGAACGCGTCGCGCTCGAACGCGGTGCTGGTCTGCCACGCGCTCTCGGGCAACCACCATGTCGCCGGCCGTTACGCGGACAATCCGAAGGACGTCGGCTGGTGGGACAACCTGGTCGGTCCGGGCAAGCCGCTCGATACGCGCAAGTTCTTCGTCGTCGGCGTGAACAACCTCGGCGGCTGCTACGGCACGACCGGGCCGAAGACCCTCAATCCGGCCACCGGCCGTCCCTGGGGCGCGGATTTTCCGGTGGTGGTGGTGGAGGACTGGGTGGCGGCCCAGGCGCGGCTGGCGGACCGGCTCGGCATCGAGGCCTGGGCCGCCGTGATGGGCGGCAGCCTCGGCGGCATGCAGGCGCTGCAGTGGACGCTGGAGTACCCGCAGCGCATCCGCCATGCCCTGGTGATCGCCTCGGCGCCGAAGCTGACGGCGCAGAACATCGCCTTCAACGAGGTGGCGCGCCAGGCCATCCTGAGCGATCCCGATTACCACGGCGGCCATTACTACGCGCACGGCGTGGTGCCGGCGCGCGGCCTGCGGCTGGCCCGCATGATCGGCCACATCACCTACCTGTCCGATGACCAGATGGCGGAGAAGTTCGGCCGCCGGCTGCGCCAGGGCGAATTCAAGTTCAACTACGACGTCGACTTCGAGATCGAGTCCTACCTGCGCTACCAGGGCGACAAGTTCGCCGGCTATTTCGACGCCAACACCTATCTCATCACGACCAAGTCGCTCGACTACTTCGATCCGGCGCGCGACTTCGGCGGCAACCTCGCCGCGGCGCTGGCGCGGGCCAGGGCGAAGTTCCTCGTCGTCTCCTTCTCGACCGACTGGCGCTTCGCGCCGGAGCGCTCGCGCGAGATCGTCTACGGCCTGGTGCACAACGGCCTCGGCGTCAGCTACGCCGAGATCGAGTCGATCGCCGGCCACGACTCCTTCCTGCTCGACGACCCGCGCTACCACGCGGTGATGCGGGCGTATTTCGAGGGCATCAAGACGTGACAAATGTTCTGGGCCGCTTCGATTTCGACGTCATCGCCAAGTGGATCAGGCCGGGCGAGAAGGTGCTCGACCTCGGCTGCGGCGACGGCAGCCTGCTGCGCTACCTGCGCGACGAGAAGGGCGTGCTCGGCTACGGCGTGGACAACGACCCGGACAACGTCCTCGCCTGCATCGGGAACGGCGTGAACGTCATCCGGATCGACCTCGAGGCGGGCCTGTCCGGCTTCGAGGACGGCTACTTCGACCACGTCGTCATGTCGCTGTCGCTGCAGACGGTGCGCCATACCGAGCAGCTGCTGGCCGAGATGCTGCGCGTCGGCCGCGAGGCGGTGGTGAGCTTTCCCAACTTCGGCCAGCGCAGCCATCGCGAGGCGATTGCAAAAGGCCGCATGCCGGTGTCGGAGACGCTCCCCTACCAGTGGTACAACTCGCCCAACGTGCGCTTCTTCACCATGGCCGATTTCGAGGCGCTGTGCGCCGAGCGCGGCATCGTCCTGCGCGAGCGCCTCGGCTTCGACGGCGAGTCCAGGGTGACCGAGGACCTCAACCTCAACGCCAGCATCGCCGTCTATCGGCTCGGGAAAGCCGGTTGAGCGCCGGCACGCCGCTGCTGCGTTCCAAGTTTTTCTGGGTCGCGGTGCTGTATTTCGCCGAGGGCTTTCCCCTCGGCATCTTCTACGAGATCTTCCCCGTCTATTTCCGCCAGCAGGGCGTCGACCTGCGCGACATCGGCGTCCTTTCCCTGCTCGGCCTGGCGTGGACCCTGAAGTTCCTCTGGGCGCCGGCGGTGGACCGCTTCCGCCATCACCGCCGCTGGATGGCCGCCGCCGACCTCGGCATGGGCGTCGTCATGATCGCCTTCGCCGCCTCGGCCGGCCTGCCGCACTGGATCTGGGCGGCCATTGCCGTCTTCGCCGTGCTCTCGGCCACCAACGACATCGCCATAGACGGCTACACCATCGAACTGCTGCGGCGCGACGAGATGGGACGCGGAAACGGCCTGCGCATCGGCTTCTACCGCGCCGGCATGATTACCTCCGGCCTGGTGCTGATGGCTTCCGATTTCCTCGGCTGGCCGGGCGCCTTCCTCTGTGCCGCGGGCATTTTCGCCGCCTGCGCCGGCGCCTGCCTGCTGGCGCCGCGCGAGCAGGCGCGCGCGCGGCCACCCCCGGCCGGGCTGGCGCAGGAAATCCGCGCCTTCCTGGCGCAACGACACGGCGCAGCGGCGCTCGTCATGGTCCTGCTGGTCACGCTCTGGCTGGCCGACGGCGCCCTCAAATTCTCGGCGCGCTGGCCCTGGCTGTGGCCGGCCATCGCCGCCGCCGCCGCCGCGGCCTATGGCCTGCTGCGCCTGGCGGGCCGATCGCGCCAGCCGGCGGCGGAAGGCGCGGCGCCGGCCGGCGCGCTGTTCGGCGCGCTCGCCGACATGATGCAGCGACCCGGCGTCCTGCCGGTGCTGACTTTCGTGCTGATCTTCAAGCTGGGCGACGCCTCGATGGGCTTCATGGTCAAGCCGTTCTGGGTGGATGCCGGCTTTTCCGCCGCGGAGATCGGCCTGGTCTCGGTGAATATCGGCCTGGTGCTGTCGATCGCCGGCGGGCTGGCCGGCGGCTGGTATGCCGACCGTGCCGGCATCTTCAAGGCCTTGTGGGTGCTCGGCCTGGCACAGGCGGTTTCCAACCTTGTTTACGCCCTGGCGGCCTGGGCCATTCCGCTTGGCGGCGTGCCGCTGCCGGAACATCGCGCGCTGATCTATGCGGCCAGCGCGCTGGAGTCCTTTACCGGCGGCCTCGGCACGGCGGCTTTCCTTGCCTTCCTCATGGCCATCGTGCGGCGCGAGCACAGCGCCGCCGAATACGCCCTGCTCTCCTCGGTGTTCGCCGCCTCGCGCTCGGTGGCGGGCTGGGCCGGCGGCCTCGGCGCCCAGGCCCTGGGCTACGCGCCGTATTTCCTGATCACCTTCTTCCTGGCCTTTCCGGCCTACCTGCTGCTGCCGTGGGTGAAGCGAATGCTGGAAGACCAGACGCGGCGCGAAGCGCAAGGCGACGCCTGAACCGCCTCAGCGGCGGCCGCGGCGGCGGTCCAGCCACCAGGCGAGCAGGGGCAGGAAGAGCAGCGAGCCGGGCACGGCCAGGGTGACCAGGTAAGGCGAGATGCGCGTCAGGGCACGCATCTGCTCGATGAGCTGCCGGCGGTCTTCGGGCGTCCATTTCTGGCCGTTGCGCTGCTTCATCAGCAGCGGCATCAGGCCCTTCACCTTCAGCACTTCCTGCAGCACGAAGACGCGCTCGCGCTGCTGCGCATTCAGCATTCTGCCGACCAGGGCGGACCGGGCGAGGGCGCGCATCGCTCAGCGCGCGGGCAGGTAGGACGCGAGGGCGCCGCGCAGCCGGCGCAGGGCGCGCCAGGCGAGGAAGCTGCGCCCGGCCCAGCGCCACATGGCACGCGGCCGGGCGACGAGCAGGGCGACGCCGATGCCGGCCAGCCATTCCGGATGGCCCTTGGCCCAGCGCCAGCCGGTGCGGACCTTCTCTGCCACGCCGAAAGCGGGGGTGGCCGACTCGAGGGCCCGCAGGATCATGACGCGCTGCGCCGCCGCCTGCAGCTGCAGGCGCTGCTTTTTCAGCGCCAGTTCAATGAACTTCTGGTTCATCCCCGGGACGGATCATCTCGCGGTCCTGCTTCAGTTCGGCGATGCTGGCGGCGAACAGGCGCGAACCCTGGCGGCCGATGCGGGCTGCCGACAGCATCGCGAAGAGGCCGATGGCGAGGAACAGGGCGGTGAAGATGCCCAGCGCCAGCAGGCGGTGGCTGTCCCACAGGAGGACCGTGAGGAACAGCGCGAGCAGGACGGCGCCGAAGCCGAGAAAGAAGAAGGCCGCGGCGGCATAGCCGAGCAGCAGGCCGAGGCGGAGCTTCTCCTCCTGGAATTCGGTGGCGAGGAGCTCCAGCCGCGTCTGCAGGATGCCGAGCGCGCCGGCGACGGAACCGCGCAGGCGCGAACCCAGGCTGCCCGGTGCGGGCGCCATGCTTGTCGGGAACCGTTCAGCGGCGGCCGATGAGCAGGCCGAAGAGGAAACCGATGCCGGCGGCGATGCCGATCGAACGCCACGGGTTGTCGTGCACGTAGTCGTCGGTGACGCGCGCGACCTGGCGGGTACGCTCGACGACGGCAGCCTGGGCCTCGGCCAGGTTGTGGCGGGCGCTGTTCAGGTGGTCCTGCAGCCTGGCGCGCAGGTCGGCCATTTTCTCGCCGGCCTGGCCGGCAGTGGCCTTGAGGATTTCCTCGGCGTCGGCGACGACGACCTTGAGGTCGGCGATGAGTTTTTCCTTGTTGACATCGGTCATTTCGGTCATGGCTTGATTCTCCGCATGAAAGGGTAATATCCGTGCCCAAGGCTACCGATTTTTACAGACGAAGGCAAATGCACGGGTGAATGGCGCCGGGTCCGCGTCGGACCTGTTATCCCCGTCAGGCCTCCGTCAGTCGACGTCCTGATCGTAATCGACCGTGAGGGGCGCATGATCGGAGAACCATTGCGCCTTGTACACCGACGCCCGGCGCGCCGCTCCGGCCAGGCCGGGCGTGGCGATGTGGTAGTCGATGCGCCAGCCGACGTTCTTCGACCGCGCCTGGCCGCGGTTCGACCACCAGGTGTAGGACTCGCCTTCCGCCTCCGGATGCAGGCGCCGGTAGACATCGACGAAGCCGAGCGGGCCGAAGACCTCGTCCATCCAGGCCCGTTCTTCGGGCAGGAAGCCGGAGTTCTTCTGGTTGCCCTTCCAGTTCTTCAGGTCGATCTCTCGGTGGGCGATGTTCCAGTCGCCGCACAGCAGGATTTCCCGTCCGCTGCGGCGCAGCTGCGCCAGATGGGGCCGGAAGCGGTCGAGGAAGCGGAACTTGGCCGCCTGACGCTCGGGCGAGGAGGCGCCGGAGGGCAGATACACCGAGACGACGGACAGCTTGCCGAAGACCGCCTCGATATAGCGTCCCTCGGCGTCGAATTCGGGAATGCCGAAGCCTTCGACGACCTGCTCCGGCCGGTGCCGGCAATACAGCCCCACGCCGCTGTAGCCCTTCTTTTCCGCGTAGTGGAAATGGCCGGCAAAGCCCGCCGGGGCAAGGAACTCGGGGCGCATGTCGCCGGCCTGGGCCTTCAGCTCCTGCAGGCAGACGATGTCGGCATCCTGCTGCCGCAGCCAGTCGAAGAAGCCCTTGCGGTCGGCCGAGCGGATGCCGTTGAGGTTCAGGGTTATGATACGCAGCATTTCTGGCGATCCGGACGAGGAAGATGGATTGTAGCGGCGAGTTCATTGCTTTTGCGGTCGAGACGGGCGTGTTGCGCTTCGGCGAGTTCAAGACCAAGGCGGGCCGGCTCAGCCCGTATTTCTTCAATGCCGGATTGTTCAACGACGGCGCCTCGCTCAACCGCCTGACGGATTTCTACGCCCGCGCCATCCTCGATTCGAAGCTGGCCTTCGACATGCTCTTCGGGCCGGCCTACAAGGGCATCCCGCTGGTGGCCGGCACCGCCATCGCCCTGGCCCAAAAAGGGCGCAATCTGCCGTATTGCTTCAACCGCAAGGAGGCCAAGGACCACGGCGAGGGCGGCAGCCTGATCGGCGCGCCGCCGGCCGGCCGGGTGCTGATCGTCGACGATGTCATCTCGGCCGGCACCTCGGTGCGGGAGTCGGTGGCGCTGATCCGCGCCGCCGGCGCCGAGCCATGCGGGGTGGTCATCGCGCTGGACCGCATGGAGCGCGGGCAGGGCGAACTGTCGGCCGTGCAGGAGGTGCGGCAGGCCTACGGCATCCCGGTCGTGGCGGTGGCGGATCTCGACGATCTGCTGGCTTATCTTGGCGGCCGGCCGGAAATGGCGCAGAATTTGCAAGCGGTAGCCGGATACCGACAACAATACGGGATACAAGAATGATACTGAGGCTGGGCTCGGCCTTGATGTGTCTTGCCGCGGCGCTGCTGACGGCACCGGCGGCGGCGCAAAAGCGCATCACCTATTGCTGCATCGGCGACAACGGCCGGCAGATGTGTTCGGACGTCCTGCCGAAGGAGTGCTACGGCAAGGCCTATCGCGAGGTCAGTCCGCGCGGCATCGTCCTCCGGCACGTCCCCGCGCCGCTGACGGCCGGAGAGCGCGCGGCCAGGGAAGCCGAGGAAAAGAAGGCCAGGGAGGAGGAAGCCCGGCGGCTGGAACAGGATCGCAGGAACCGCGCCTTGCTGGCCACCTACACCAGCGAGAAGGACATCGACGCCGCGCGCGACCGGGCCGTGGCCGATCTCCAAAAGGCCATCAAGGCCGCCCGGGAAAACCAGGCCGAACTGGCGATGAAAAAGCAGAAACTCGACAGCGAGGCGGAGTTCTACAAGAAGAACACCATGCCGGCGCCCCTGCAGGCGCAGATCCACACCAACGATACGGAAATGAAGGCGCAGCAGGCGGCCATCGATGGCAAGCTGAAGGAGATCGAGGCCGCCAAGGCCAGGTACGAGGACGAAAAAAGGCGTTTCCTCGAATTGACGAAGCAGCCGGCCGAAAGAGCCGGACCGCAGCCGTCCGCCGGCGCCACCGCCCGCCCGCGCTGATCACGGCCGATGCCGACGGCCCAGCTCGTCCTGACCGCTGCCGTCATCCTGGTCGCTTTCCTGGCGATCAGGGCCCATGCGCTCGAAGCCCGGCAGCGCTGGCAAATCTACCTTTTCAAACCGCTGGCCACGCTGCTGATCCTGGCGCTGGCACTCTCGCTGACGCCGGCCAGGCCGGAATACCAATGGGCGGTTGCCGCCGGCCTGCTCTTTTCCACGGCCGGCGACGTCTTCCTCATGCTGCCGCGCGACCGCTTCGTCTTCGGCCTGGCGAGCTTCCTGGTGGCCCATGTGTGCTATGTCCTGGCATTCAGCCTGGAGGCGCCGTTCGCCGGCAACCTGCTGTCATGGCTGCCGTTCTTCGTGGCGGGCGGAGTCGTGGTGGTGCTCGTCTGGCCGGGCCTGAAGCCGGCCCTGCGCGGGCCGGTGGTGGCCTACGTGGGGGTGATCGCCGCCATGGCCGGGCAGGCAGCCGGACGCTGGCAGGAACTGGGCGGAAACCTGGCGCTGGCCGCGGCGGTGGGTGCCGCCCTCTTCGTCGTATCGGATGCCGTGCTGGCCATCGACCGCTTCCGCTGGAAGTTTCGCGCCGCGCGCGCCGTCACCCTGGCGACCTACTGGGCGGCGCAGCTGCTGATCGCGCTTTCCGTATCAGCCGGCTAGTTTCTTCTTCAGCAACTCATTCACCTGCTGCGGATTGGCCTTGCCTTTCGTGGCTTTCATGGCCTGGCCGACGAGGGCGTTGAAGGCCTTCTCCTTGCCGGCGCGGAATTCCTCCACCGACTTCGGGTTGGCGGCGAGTACCTCGTCGATGATCTTCTCCAGCGCGCCGGTGTCGGAAATCTGCTTCAGGCCCTTCGCCTCGATGATGGCGTCGGCGCTGGCGGCTTCGCCGTTCCAGAGGGCGTCGAAGACTTCCTTGGCCATCTTGCCGGAGAGCGTGCCGTCGGCTACGCGCGCCGCCAGGCCGGCCAGCTGCGCCGGCGCGAGCGGGGAATCGGCGATGTCCTTCTCCTCGCGGTTGAGGCGCGCGGCCAGCTCGCCCATCATCCAGTTGGCACAGAGTTTCGCTGCATAAGCTTCTGCGGATGGATATTCTGGTGAGGTTAGAACGTCAATTCCTCGCAAGAGTAAGGATTTAACTGACCCAACAAAATAGTCTGCCGTCTCGCGCGAGGCTGTCAGCATGCCGGCATCGTAGGGCGAGAGCCCGTAGTCGCGCACGAAGCGCGCCTGCATGGCGTCCGGCAGTTCGGGCAGGGCGGCCTTCACGTCCTCGATCCAGTCGGCGGAAATCTCCAGCGGCAGCAGGTCGGGATCGGGGAAGTAGCGGTAGTCGTGCGCCTCCTCCTTCGAGCGCATGGCGCGCGTCTCGCCGCTGGCCGGGTCGAACAGCACCGTCGACTGGACGATGCGGCCGCCGTCCTCCAGCGTCTCGACCTGCCAGCGCGCCTCGTACTCGATGGCCTGCTGCAGGAAGCGGAAGGAGTTGAGGTTCTTGATCTCGCGCCGCGTGCCCAGCACGTCGGAGCCTTTCGGCCGCACCGAGACGTTGGCGTCGCAGCGGAAGGAGCCTTCCTGCATGTTGCCGTCGCAGATGTCGATCCAGCGCACCAGGGCGTGCAGGGCCCTGGCGTAGGCGACGGCCTCCTCGGCGCTGCGCATGTCCGGCTCGGTGACGATCTCCAGCAGCGGCGTGCCGGCGCGGTTGAGGTCGATGCCGGAGCGGCCGTGAAAGTCCTCGTGCAGCGACTTGCCGGCATCCTCCTCGAGGTGGGCGCGGGTGAGGCGGACGAACTTCTCCACCGCCGTGCCGGCGAGGCTGACTTTGATGGCGAGGCCGCCGCCGGTGACCACCGGCAGCTCGTACTGGCTGATCTGGTAGCCCTTGGGCAGGTCCGGGTAGAAATAGTTCTTGCGGGCGAAGACCGAGCGCGGCGCGATGCTGCCGCCGACGGCCAGGCCGAAGCGGATGGCGCGCTCCACCGCGCCGCGGTTGAGCACCGGCAGCACGCCGGGCAGGGCGATGTCCACCGCGCAGGCCTGGGTGTTCGGCGCCGCGCCGAAGGCGGTCGACGCGCCGGAGAAGATCTTCGAGGCGGTGTTGAGCTGGGCGTGGGTTTCCAGCCCGATGACGATTTCCCAGTTGGCGAGGCTCATGGACGTTTCGCTCGGGTCAGGCGCAGCTGCCGTCGCGCCGGTCGTAGATCATCGGCAGCAGCTGTTCCCAGGCGCTGCCCGTGCACATCGCCTGGCATTGCTGGAAGGCGACGGTGACCCGCGTGCCCTGCTCCCACATGCGCACGATGCAGGGCCCGTCCGGCTGGACGAGTTCGATGGCCGGCATTTCCTTCGTCTGGCGGAAATCCTTCAGCGCGAAGCTGCAGCTGCCGTGCTGCGGAAAATTCGCCGTCGCCGCGAAGGCGCGCACCCGCCCCGCAACGACGTCGAGCCGGAGCGTGCCGCTGCCGCCGGTTTCGTCGCGGTAGCTGCAGTCGGCCTTGACGTTGAGGGCCCGCACGGGAATCGGCGGCGGCCGCTCGATGAGGGTGCAGGCGCCGAGGTAGGCCGTGAGCAGCAGAAGCAGCAGTTTGCGCAGCATGGTTTCTTCCGTTTCAGGCGCAGGAGCCCTTGCGCCGGTCGTTGAGGATCGGCCAGAGATAGCTGTAGGAACTGCCCGAGCACATCTTCTCGCACTGCTGGAAGGCGACCGTGACGCGTTCGCCCTGTTCCCAGACGCGCACGATGCAGCGACCCCGTATCTGGCTCAGCTCGATGGCCGGCAGTTCCCGGGTCTGGCGAAAGTCCTTCAGATCGAAGCGGCAGGCGCCGCGCTTCGGGATGTTCACCTTCGCCACGAAGGCATGCACCTTTGCCTCGGCCACGTCGAGCGTGAGCGCGCCGTTGTAGCCGGACTCGTCGCGGAAATTGCATTCGGTCTTGACGTTGATCGGGCGCACCGGGATCGGCCCCGGCCTGGCCGCCGGCCTGGCGGCGACGGCGGCGGGCGGGGCCGGCGCCGTCGCGGCCGGCACGGACGGTTTCTCCGGCGTCGCGCAGGCGCCGAGGAATGCAGCAGCAAGCAGGACGGCCAGCCGGATGCGCATGGTCAAGGCTCCGGCGCCCGCGCGTGCCAGTCGCTGGCGAGCTGGTACTGGTGCGCCGCGTTGAGCATGCGCGCCTCGGCGAAATAATCGCCGATGATCTGCAGGCCGACCGGGCGGCCGCCGGCGCCGAAGCCGCAGGGGATCGACAGGCCCGGCAGGCCGGCCAGGTTGACGGCGATGGTGTAGATGTCGGAAAGGTACATCTGGACCGGATCGGCGGCCCGGGCGCCGAGGTCGAAGGCGACGGTCGGGCTGGTCGGCCCCATGATCAGGTCGCAGGCCTTGAAGGCTTCGGCAAAGTCAGTCGCGATGAGACGGCGGATGCGCTGCGCCTGCAGGTAGTAGGCGTCGTAGTAACCGTGCGACAGCACATAGGTGCCGATCAGGATGCGCCGCTTGACCTCGGCGCCGAAGCCCTGGGCGCGGCTCTTGCAGTACATGTCGGCGAGGTCGCCGTACTGCGGCGCGCGATGGCCGTAGCGCACCCCGTCGAAGCGCGACAGGTTGCTGGAGGCTTCGGCCGGGGCGATGACGTAATAGGCCGGCACCGAGAGCTTCATGTTCGGCAGCGAGACGTCCACCGTGACGGCGCCGAGCTTGCGGTACGCGGCGATGGCCGCCTCGACCGCCTGCGCCACGTCGGTCGACAGGCCCTCGGCGAAGAATTCCTTCGGCAGGCCGATCCGCAGGCCGGCGAGCGGCTGCTCCAGATCGCGGGTGTAGTCCTCGGCCGGCCGCTCCAGGCTGGTCGAGTCGCGTTCGTCGAAGCCGGCCATGGCGTTGAGCAGGAGCGCGCAATCCTCCGCGCTTTTCGCCATCGGTCCGGCCTGGTCGAGCGAGGAGGCGAAGGCGATCATGCCCCAGCGCGACACCACGCCGTAGGTCGGCTTCAGGCCGGTCAGGCCGCACAGGGCCGCCGGCTGGCGGATCGAGCCGCCGGTGTCGGTGCCGGTGGCGGCCGGCGCCAGGCGCGCGGCGACGGCGGCGGCCGAGCCGCCCGAGGAGCCGCCGGGCACGGCGGCCGCGTCCCAGGGGTTCTTCACCGGGCCGTAGAACGAGGTCTCGTTGGACGAGCCCATGGCGAACTCGTCCATGTTGGTCTTGCCCAGGGTGACCGTGCCGGCATCCTTGAAACGCGCGATCACCGTGGCGTCGTAGGGGCTGACGAAATTCGACAGCATCTTCGAGCCGCAGGTCGTGCGCCAGCCCTCGGCGCAGAAAATATCCTTGTGCGCCAGCGGGATGCCGGTCAGCGGCCCGGCCTCGCCGCGGGCGATGCGGGCGTCGGCGGCGCGCGCCATGGCCAGGCTTTTCTCGCGGTCGACGGTGATGAAGGCGTTCAACTGCAGGTTGAGCTGCCCGATGCGGTCGAGGAAGAGGGTCGCCAACTCGACGCTGGAGATTTTCTTCCCCGCCAGGGCGGCGGCGAGTTCTTTCAGGGTGGCGTTGATCATGGTTGGGCGAGCGGCAAGCGGTGAGCGGTGAGCAGCAGGCGCTTTTCCCGCTTACCGCTCACCGCTCACTGCTCACTCTATCACTTTGGGCACGAGGTAGAGTCCCGCTTCCACTTCCGGGGCGGCCTTCTGGAAGTCCGCATGGCGGTCGGTTTCGGTCACCACGTCCGCGCGCAGGCGCTGGGCGACGTCGCGGGCGTGGGCCATCGGCGCGATGCCGGCGGTGTTCACCGCCTGCATTTCCTCGATCAGGGCGAAGATGCCATTGAGCTGGTCTCGCGTCTGCTCGGCCTCGCCGGGTGCGAGCTCGAGGCGGGCGAGTTCGGCGATGCGGCGGACCTGTTCGTGGCTGAGGGACATGGCGCGCGGGGGCTGAAATTGCAGAGCGCAATAGAGTATCATAGGCAACTGATTTTCCGCACCCCGCAGGGACTTTGCAATGTTCGGTTTTCTCCGCTCCTATTTTTCGAACGATCTGGCGATCGACCTCGGTACCGCCAACACCCTGATCTACGTCCGCGACAAGGGCATCGTGCTGAACGAGCCGTCGGTGGTGGCGATCCGCACCGAAGGCGGCCCCAACGCCAAGAAGACGATCATGGCGGTCGGCCATTCGGCCAAGCAGATGCTGGGCAAGACCCCCGGCAGCATCACCGCCATCCGCCCGATGAAGGACGGCGTCATCGCCGACTTCACCGTCACCGAGCAGATGCTCAAGCAGTTCATCAAGAAGGTGCACGATTCGCGCCTGTTCTCGCCCAGCCCGCGCATCATCATCTGCGTGCCCTGCGGCTCGACCCAGGTCGAGCGCCGCGCCATCCGCGAATCCGCGCTGGGCGCCGGCGCCAGCCAGGTGTACCTGATCGAGGAGCCGATGGCGGCCGCCATCGGCGCCGGCATGCCGGTCTCGGACGCCACCGGCTCGATGGTGGTGGACATCGGCGGCGGCACCACCGAGGTGGGCGTCATCTCGCTCGGCGGCATGGTGTATGCCGGCTCGGTGCGCGTCGGCGGCGACAAGTTCGACGAGGCCATCATCAACTACATCCGCCGCAACTACGGCATGCTCATCGGCGAGACCACCGCCGAGGCGATCAAGAAGGAAATCGGCTCCGCCTTCCCCGGCTCGGAAGTGAAGGAGATGGAGGTCAAGGGCCGCAACCTGGCCGAGGGCATCCCGCGCAGCTTCACCATTTCCAGCAACGAAATCCTCGAAGCTCTCACCGAGCCGCTCAACGCCATCGTCGGCGCCGTCAAGCAGGCGCTCGAACAGACGCCGCCGGAGCTCGGCGCCGACATCGCCGACAAGGGCATGGTCATCACCGGCGGCGGCGCGCTGCTGCGCGACCTCGACCGCCTGCTCATGGAAGAAACCGGCCTGCCGGTCATCGTGGCGGAAGATCCGCTGACCTGCGTGGTGCGCGGTTCCGGCATCGCGCTGGAGAAGGTGGACACCCTCGGGAGCATCTTCGCGAATGAGTGAGCCGGGGAGCGGGGAGCAGTGAGCGGTAAGCGGCAAGCAGGCCCGTCATTTTCCGCTCACCGCTCACCGCTCACCGCTTGCCGGTAATGTCGGTCGTCGGCCACCAGCCGCCCCCCTTCTTCAAACGCGGTCCCGCGCCGCTGGCGCGCCTCGCCTTCTTCGTCATCCTCTCGCTGGCCCTGCTGGTGCTCGACCTCAAGTACCGCTACCTGGAGACGGTCCGCCAGGGCGTGGCGGCGGCGCTCTATCCCCTGCAGCGCGCCGCCTACGCTCCGGTCGAGCTTTCCAAGCAGCTCGGCGGCTATCTGTCCAGCCTCTCCGCCGTGCAGGGGGAAAACGCCCGGCTCAGGCGCCAGGAACTCGAGTCGGCCAACTGGCTGCTGCGCCAGCAGCACCTGGAGCTGGAGAACCGGCGCCTGCGCGAGCTGCTCGACATGAGGGCCAGGCAGCCGCTTTCCGGCACCGTCGCCGAAATCCTGTACACGACGCGCGACCCCTTCTCGCGCCGCGTCGTCGTCGACAGGGGAAGCCAGCACGGCATCGGCGCCGGCCAGGCGGTGGTGGACGAGGCGGGCGTGCTCGGCCAGGTGACGCGGGCCTATCCGCTGCAAAGCGAGGTGACCCTGGTCACCGACAAGAACCAGGCCGTGCCGGTCAAGATTTTGCGCAATGGCCTGCGCACCGTGCTGTTCGGCGCCGCCGAAGGCCAGCTGGAACTGCGCTTCCTCGCCGCCAACGCCGACGTGCAGACGGGCGATTTCCTGGTCACCTCGGGCCTGGACGGCATCTATCCGCCCGGCCTCCCGGTGGCGAAGGTGGTGCGCATGGACCGCGACCCCGCCTACGCCTTCGCCCGCATCCAGTGCGAGCCGCTGGCCGGGGTGGAGCGCTACGGCCAGGTGCTGATCCTCGGCGCGCGCGAGCCATTGCCTCCTCGGATCGAGGAAGCCGAAGCGCAGGACAAGCCGTCCGGGGGCCGCAAGGCAAGGAGGAAGAACTGATGGCCATCCAGCCCACCCACAGCTCGCGCCGCATCCTGCTGCCGGTCAGGCAGTGGTTCATCCTGTTCTCGCTCGCCCTCGCCTTCTTCCTCAACCTGGTGCCGCTCGGCCATGCCATCGGCGTGCCCGACTGGGTGGCGCTGGTGCTGGCCTTCTGGTGCGTGCGCGAGCCCTTGCGCACCGGCATGGGCTCGGCTTTCGCGTTCGGCGTGCTGATGGACGTCGCCGCCGGCAGCGTCATGGGCCAGCATTCGCTGGCCTACCTGCTGCTGGCCTACGCCGCCGGCGGCCTGTCGAAGCGGATCCTCTGGTTCCCGCTCGCCCAGCAGGCCCTGCACATCCTGCCGCTGCTGCTGGCGACCCAGGCTGTCATGATCATCGTGCGCATGGCCGGCGGGGCCGACTTTCCCGGCTGGGGCTACTTCCTCGGCAGCTTCACCGGCGTCATTCTCTGGTTTCCGCTCACCTTCGTCCTGCTGCTGCCGCAGTATCAGCCGGTCGAGAAGGACGAGAACCGGCCGATCTAGCCGGCACACCAGCCCAGTCGATGCGTCCGGCCGAATTCAGGAACCCCGAACAGGAACTGGTGCGCTTCCAGCGGCGCCTGGCCGTGGCGGCCGGCCTGGTGATGGTCGCCTTCCTCCTGCTGTTCGCCCGCTTCTTCTGGCTGCAGGTCATCCAGCACGAGCATTTCCGGACGCGGGCCGAGGACAACCGCATCTCGCTGGTGCCGGTCGTGCCCAACCGCGGCCTCATCGTCGACCGCAACGGCGAGCCGCTGGCCAGCAACTATTCCGCCTATACCCTCGAGATCACCCCCGGCAAGGTGGCGGACCTGGAAGCCGCCATCGACGAACTGGCCGGCATCGTCGACATCCAGCCGAAGGACCGCAGGCGCTTCCGCAAGCTGATGGACGAGAGCCGGAATTTCGAGTCGCTGCCCATCCGCACCCGCCTCAGCGACGAGGAGGTGGCGCGCTTCATCGCCCGGCGCTACCGCTTCCCCGGCGTGGAGATCAAGGCGCGCCTGTTCCGCCGCTATCCGCAGGGCAATCTGGCCGCGCATGTCCTGGGCTATATCGGGCGGGCCAACGAGCGCGACCTGGAGAGGATCGCCGAACGCGAGGAAGAGAACAACTACCGCGGCACCGAGCATTTCGGCAAGTCCGGGCTGGAACAGAAATACGAGTTCGAACTGCACGGCCGGACCGGCTTCGAGCGGGTCGAGGTCGACGCCGGCGGCCGTGCCGTGCGGGTGCTCTCGCGCGAGGCGCCGCAACCCGGCAACAACCTGGCGCTGACCCTGGACGCCGGGCTGCAGAGGGTGGCGGAACAGGCCTTCGGCGACCGTCGCGGCGCGCTGGTGGCCATCGATCCGGCGAGCGGCGGCATCCTCGCCCTGGTCTCGATGCCCGGCTTCGACCCGAACCTGTTCGTCGACGGCATCGGCGCGCAGGACTGGGAGGCGCTCAACACCTCGGAGGACCGGCCGATGGTCAACCGCGCCATCGCCGGCGCCTACCCGCCGGGCTCGACCTTCAAGCCCTTCATGGCGCTGGCCGCGCTGGAGCTCGGCAAGCGCACGCCGCAGCAGGCGATCGCCGATCCCGGCTACTACACGTTCGGCGACCACACCTTCATGGACGACAAGAAGGGCGGCCACGGCAGGGTGGACATGTACAAGTCGATCGTCGAATCCTGCAACACCTACTACTTCATGCTGGCCGGCGAGATGGGCATCGACGCCATCGCCGGCTTCATGCGCCCGCTCGGCTTCGGCAGCCGCACCGGCGTCGACATCGGCGGCGAGGCCGAAGGCGTGCTGCCCTCGCCGGAATGGAAGAAGTCGCGCTTCAGGAAGCCCGGACAGCAGAAATGGTACGCCGGCGAGACGATATCGGTCGGCATCGGCCAGGGCTACAATGCCTACACGCCGATCCAGCTGGCGCAGGCCACGGCGGCGCTGGCCAACAACGGTGTCATGTACCGTCCGCATCTGGTGAAACACATCGAGAACATCGCCACGGGCGAGCGCATGCCGGTTGCCTCCGGCCCCGTGCGCACCCTGCCGCTCAAGCCGGCCAACCTCGAAGTCGTCCGCCAGGCCATGGTCGGGGTCATCAAGGAGGGTACCGGCGCGCGCGCCTTCGCCGGGGCGGAGTACGTCGCCGCCGGCAAGACCGGCACGGCCCAGGTGTACAGCCTGAAGGGCGGCGCCTACAGCCGCGACAAGGTCAGCGAAAGGCTGCGCGACCACGCCCTCTTCATCGCCTTCGCGCCGGCCGAGCGGCCGCAGATCGCCCTGGCGGTGCTGGTGGAGAACGGCGGCTTCGGCGCCCAGTCGGCCGCGCCGATCGCGCGCCAGGTGATCGACTACCACCTGCTCGGCAAGCGGCCCGCAGCGCCCGCGCCGGTCATAGAGGAGGCCGCCGCGGATGAGTGAGTTCCCCGGATGAACGAGATCCATTTTCGCCCGCGCGAATGGCTGGGCCGCCTGCTGGCGCCGGTCGACCCCGTGCTCTTCGGCCTGCTCGCCGTGCTGCTCGGCTACGGCCTGCTGCTGCTGACGAGCGCCTCGCCGGAGCGGCTGAACAACCAGTTCATCAACCTCGCCGCGGCGCTGGTCGCCATGCGCATCGCCGCCCAGGTTCCGCCGCAGCGCCTGATGCACCTGGCGCTGCCCCTGTATCTCGGCGGCGTGCTGCTGCTCGTCGCCGTGATGCTGTTCGGCGACGTATCGAAGGGGGCGCGACGCTGGCTCAACCTCGGCTTCATGCGCATCCAGCCCTCCGAGCTGATGAAGATCGCCATGCCGCTCATGCTGGCCTGGTATTTCCAGAAGCATGAAGCCATGCTGCGCCTGCGCGAATGGGCGGTCGCCGTCCTGATCCTGCTCGTGCCGGTGGCGCTCATCGCCCGCCAGCCCGACCTCGGCACCTCCATACTCGTCTTCGCGGCGGGCTTCTTCGTCATCTTCCTCGCCGGACTTTCATGGAAGGTGATGGCCACGATGCTGGCCGTGGGGCTGTTCAGCCTGCCGCTGGCCTGGTCGCTGCTGCACGACTACCAGCGCCAACGCGTCCTGACCCTGCTCGATCCCGAGGCCGATCCGCTCGGCAAGGGCTTCCACATCATCCAGTCCACCATCGCGCTGGGCTCGGGCGGCCTCTTCGGCAAGGGCTGGGGCCAAGGCACGCAGACCCGCCTCGAATTCCTGCCCGAGCGGCACACCGACTTCATCTTCGCCGTCGCTTCGGAGGAATTCGGCCTGCTCGGCAACGCATTCCTGCTGCTGCTCTACATCCTCGTCATCGGCCGCGGCCTGATGATCGCGGCCAACGCGCCGACCCTGTTCGCGCGCCTGCTGGCCGGCAGCATCACCCTGATCTTCTTCACCTATGCCTTCGTGAACATGGGCATGGTCAGCGGCATCCTGCCGGTGGTGGGGGTGCCGCTGCCCTTCGTCAGCTATGGCGGCACGGCGCTGGTGACGCTGTTCCTCGGCGTCGGCATACTCATGAGCATCCACAGGAACCGCATGCTGGTGCAGAAGTGAGGGGCGAACGGTGAGCGGTGAGCGGGAAACGGCAAAAGAACTTCGCTTGCGCGGGTGTTACCGCTTCCTGCTCACTGCTTCCTGCTCACTGCTTCTTGCCGCCTGCGGTTCGCAGCCGCCGCGGGCGCCGGCCGAATCGGCCGCCGTGCCGCCGGGACCGACTTTGCCGAAGCCGGCGCCGAAGGGCGGCGGCTACTACCAGGACGACGGGCCGGGCGAGCGCATTCCCGAAGACCTCGCCGCCGTTCCCGATGCCGAGCCGCGCGCCGAGCCGCTGCACCGCTACGCCAACCGGCCCTACACCGTGCTCGGCCGCGACTACGTGCCGATGCGTGAATTGCAGCCCTACCGGGCGCGCGGCGTGGCGAGCTGGTACGGCCGCAAGTTCCACGGCCAGAAGACGTCCAGCGGCGAGATCTACGACATGTTCGCCATGACGGCGGCCCACCCGACGCTGCCCATCCCCAGCTATGCCCGCGTCACCAACCTCGCCAACGGCAGGACGGTGGTGGTGCGGGTGAACGACCGCGGCCCCTTCCTGCACGAGCGCATCATCGACCTCTCCTACGCCGCCGCCTGGAAGCTCGGCTACATCGGCGCCGGCAGCGCCAGGGTGGAAGTGGAGAGCGTCCTGCCGGGCACGCCGTCGCCCGGCCCGTCGGCGGACAGCCTCCAGGCCGCCGCCGCGCCGGACGCCGCCGCGCCGCCCGTCGTGCAGGACCTGCGCGGGATATTCCTGCAGCTCGGCGCCTTCGGCAACCGCGGCAATGCCGAGAGCTTCCGCGCCCGCCTCGCCGGGCAGCTCGACTGGCTGGCCGAGGCCATCCACGTCCATGCCGGAGACGGCCTCTACCGCCTGCATCTCGGCCCCTACCGCGACCTGCAGGAGGCCGGCCGCATCGCCGAGCGCATCCGCGAAGCGCTGGCCCTCGAGCCCCTCGTCATCCGGCGCTAGCGCCGGGGAGTCTGGCTGCAGACGGTATAATCAATCGCTTTTCGCACACCTTTCCCCCGATGAAACTTCCCGCTTTTCTCCTTTTGTGCGCCATGTCCGTTCTGGTCCGGGCGCAAACCCTGCCCCAGGCGCCGCCGATCGCTGCGAAGTCCTGGCTCCTGCTCGACCACGCGACCGGCCAGGTGCTGGCCGCCCACGACCCGGATGCGCGCGTCGAACCCGCCTCGCTGACCAAGCTGATGACGGTCTACGTGGCCCTGGCGGCCATGAAGGAGGGCCGGCTCGAGCCGGCCCGCGAGGTGCCGGTGTCGGAGCGTGCCTGGCGGGCGCCGGGCTCGCGCATGTTCATCGAACCGGGCAGGCCGGTGACGGTGGACGAACTGCTGCGCGGCCTGATCGTGCAATCCGGCAACGATGCCGGCATCGCCCTGGCCGAGGCCGTCGCCGGCACGGAAGAAGCCTACGCCGAGCTGATGAACCGGGAAGCGCAGCGGCTCGGGCTGACCGGCACGCGCTTCGCCAACGCCACCGGCCTGCCCGATCCGCAGCACTACTCGACGGCGCGCGACCTCGGCGCCCTGGCGGCGGCGCTCATCCGCGACCATCCGAAGCATTACGCGCTCTACGCCCTGCGCGAATACACCTACAACCGCATCACCCAGGCCAACCGCAACCGCCTGCTCTGGCTCGACCCGGCCGTCGACGGCGTCAAGACCGGGCACACGGAGAGCGCCGGCTACTGCCTGATCGCCTCGGCCAGGCGCGGCCCGCGCCGGCTGCTGTCGGTGGTGATGGGGGCCGCCTCCGACGGCATGCGCACGCAGGAGTCGCAGAAGCTGCTGAATTTCGGCTTCCAGTCCTTCGAGACGGTGAAGCTCTACGCCGGCGATCAGGAAGTGTCCCGGCTGAAGGTGTGGAAGGGCGCGCAGAACACCGTCAGGGCCGGCTTCCCCGCGGATTTCATCCTGTCCCTGCCCAAGGGCATGGCGGACAAGGTCAAGGCCGATCTGGTCAGCCGGCAGCCGCTCATGGCGCCGGTGCTCAAGGGCCAGCAGGTCGCCACGCTGCAACTCAGCCTCGACGGCAAGCCCTACGGCGAGTATCCCGTCCTCGCGCTGGAAACCGTGCCGCTGGCCGGCATGATCGGCCGCGCCTGGGACACGTTCAAACTCTGGTTCGAATGACCACCCACCCCCCATCCCTGCTCCAGGGCTCGCCCTGCATGGCGAGCCCGCTCCGGCGGCGCAAAGCAGTGCTTTGCGAATTCCCGCCGTCGCCCCCGCGGGCGGGGGTGACAAAGGTTCGCAATCCGCTGGATTGCTCCATGTTATTGGCTACGCCTCCTTGGGCCGGCCCGGCGGAGGCGCGATGACCACCGTCTTTCTCAACGGGCAGTTCATGCCGATCGCCGAGGCGAGAATTCCGGTGATGGACCGCGGTTTCCTCTTCGGCGACGGCGCCTACGAGGTGATTCCGGTCTACTCGCGCCGGCCCTTCCGCCTGGCCGAGCACCTGGCCCGCCTGCGCCACACCCTCGACGGCATCCGCCTGGCCGATCCGCTCGGCGAAGCGGCATGGACGCGCGCGATCGGGGAGGTCATCGCCCGCAACGCCGGCGATGACCAGTCGGTCTATCTGCAGGTCACCCGCGGCGCCGACACGAAGCGCAACCACGCCTTTCCGGCCGGGGTGGCGCCGACGGTGTACATCATGTCCGAGCCGCTCGTCACGCCGCCGCCGGCCCAGCGCGAGCGGGGCATTGCGACGATTTCCGCGCCGGACATCCGCTGGCTGCGCTGCGACCTGAAGACCACCTCGCTGCTGGCCAACTGCCTGTTGCGCCAGCAGGCGGTCGAGGCCGGCTGCGTCGAGACCATCCTCTTCCGCGACGGCTTCATGACCGAAGGGGCCGCCTCCAGCATCTTCGCCGTCAGGGACGGCACCCTGCTGGCGCCGCCCAAGGACAATTTCATGCTGCCCGGCATCACCTACGACGTGGTGCTGGAGCTGGCCGCCGGGCATGGCCTGCCGGCCGAGGTGCGGCCGGTGGCGGAATCGGAGGCGCGCGGCGCCGACGAGTTGTGGATGACCTCCTCGACCAAGGAAGTCCTGCCGATCGTCCAGCTCGACGGCCAGCCCGTCGGCACGGGCAGGCCCGGCCCCGTCTTCGCCGACATGTACGCCTGGTACCAGGACTTCAAGCGGGCGGTGATGCGCGCCGGTGGATGACGAATCGCCCCTGCAGTTTCCCTGCGACTTCCCCATCAAGGTGATGGGCCTGCGCCAGGACGGCTTCGCCCAGGCCGTGCTGGAAGTGGTGCTGCGCCACGCGCCCGACTTCGACGCCGCCGCCATGGCCATGCGGCCCAGCGCCAGGGGCAACTACATGAGCCTGACCTGCACCGTCCGCGCCGTCTCGCGCGCCCAGCTCGACGCCCTCTACCGCGAGCTGACGGCGCATCCGCTGGTCAAGGTGGTGCTGTGAGCGAAATTGTTCAGCGCCGTCTCGGCGAGACTGACTTTTCCGCCACCTGGCGCGACATGCAGCGCTTCACGGCGGAGCGCACGGCCGACACGCCCGACGAGCTCTGGCTCACCGCGCATCCGCCGGTATTCACCCAGGGCCTGGCCGGCAAGCCCGAGCACCTGCTCGCCGACATCGGCATCCCGGTGGTGAAGATCGACCGCGGCGGCCAGGTCACCTACCACGGCCCCGGCCAGGCGGTGGCCTACCTGCTGCTGGACCTGTCGCGGCGCGGCCTCGGGGTGCGCGAGCTGGTGCGCCGCATCGAGCAGGCGGTGATCGACCTCCTCGCGGAATACGGCCTCGCCGGCGAGCGGATGGCCAGCGCGCCGGGCGTGTATGTCGGCGGCGCCAAGATCGCCGCGCTCGGCCTGCGCGTCAGGGGCGGCCGCTGCTACCATGGCGTGGCCCTCAACGTGGACATGGAACTCGCGCCCTATGCGGCGATCAACCCCTGCGGCTACCCTGGCCAGAAAGTGACGCAATTGCACGAGCTCGGCGTCGCCGAGGGCTGGGAGGCCGCCGGCTTGAAACTCCTGGCGCAGCTGGAAAGGCAGATCGAAAAGTGAGCAGCGACAAACCGCACAAGCAGAAGGGCGAAGCGAAAACCGCCCGCATCCCGATCAAGGTGGTGCCGGCCGCCGTGCCGCTGAAGAAGCCGTCGTGGATCCGCGCCCGGGCCGGCAACAGCCAGGCCCGCTTCGGCGAGGTCAAGCGCATCCTGCGCGACGCCGCCCTGCATACCGTCTGCGAGGAGGCCTCCTGCCCCAACATCGGCGAATGCTTCGGCAAGGGCACCGCCACCTTCATGATCCTCGGCGACGTGTGCACGCGCCGCTGCCCCTTCTGCGACGTCGGCCACGGCAAGCCGCTGGCGCCCGACGCCAACGAGCCGGCGCACCTGGCGCAGACCGTGGCGGCGATGCAGCTCAACTACGTCGTCGTCACCAGCGTCGACCGCGACGACCTGCGCGACGGCGGCGCGCGGCATTTCGCCGACTGCATCCGCGCCGTGCGCGAAGCGGCGCCTTCGACGCGCATCGAGGTCCTCGTGCCGGACTTCCGCGGCCGCCTGGAAGTCGCCGTAGACATTCTCACGGCGACGCCGCCCGACGTCTTCAACCACAACCTCGAGACCGTGCCGCGGCTCTACAGGCAGGCGCGTCCCGGCGCCGACTACGCCCATTCGCTGGCGCTGCTCGCGGCCTTCAAGGCGCGCAACCCGGGCATCCCGACCAAGTCCGGCCTGATGGTCGGCATCGGCGAGACCGACGCGGAGATCCTCGACGTCATGCGCGACCTGCGCGCCCACGGCGTCGACATGCTCACCATCGGCCAATACCTGGCGCCCTCGGCCCACCACCTGCCGGTGCTGCGCTACGTCCATCCCGACGTCTTCGCGATGTTCGCGCGCGAGGCGCAGGCGATGGGCTTTGCCCACGCCGCCAGCGCGCCGATGGTCAGGTCGAGCTACCACGCCGACCAGCAGGCGCATCAGGCCGGCGTGGGCTGAGCTACTTCTTCAGCGTCAGGGCGGCGTCGACCGCCCGCTTGTAGTAGATGTAGTCCATTTCCGGCGCCGGCGCGCCCAGCCGCGTGGCGACGGCGGAAACCTGGCCGCGGTGGTGCGCCATGTGGCCCATCATGTGCGTCAGCACGTCGCGCACCCAGTTGCGGCGCGCGTTGCCGTCCGTGCCGCGGTAGGCGATCTCCGACTCGAAGAAAGCGTCCGGCCGGGTTTCCAGCCAGTGCTGCAGGCCGCGCACTTCCTGGCGCAGGGCGCCCTTCAGCTCGCGCCAGTCGGGATGGTGCAGCCGCCTGAAGTCCACGATCGGGCTTTCCCCCTGCAGGCGCAGCCGCCACAGCTCGGCCACCACCAGGATGTGGTCGACCGTATGGTGGATGGACGTGAAGAACAGGCCCTGCGGC
Organism: Rhodocyclaceae bacterium; assembly: GCA_041396245.1. Taxonomy (GTDB): domain Bacteria; phylum Pseudomonadota; class Gammaproteobacteria; order Burkholderiales; family Rhodocyclaceae; genus Desulfobacillus. Next base: position 220,396 of record JAWKYW010000004.1, read on the forward strand.
TCGCCGAGGGCCTTCGGGTCGAGCCGGTCGAGGCATTCGAACAGCGCTTCGTCGGCCCAGTGCTGGTAATCGGCCTGATAGATGAAGTACTGCTTCCAGCTCGGCGCGCCCATCGTTGCCCCCTTCGTGCGAGAATGCGGCCATCGCGACCGGAGTCCCGCAATGGCCCATACCCATACCAATCCCCTGCGCATTTTCATCGCTTTGTTCCTGCTTGTCACCCTCTCCGCCGCGCGCGCGGGCGGGCTCGACGCCGTCAGCGCCGGGGAGAGCAGCGGCGCCCTGCGCCAGGCGCTCTCCCAGGGCGCGGTCGCGGCGGTGGCCAGCCTGGGCAAGCCGGACGGCTTCCTCGGCAACCCGAAGGTGAAGATCCCCCTGCCGGAAAACCTGCAGAAGGCCGAAAAGCTGATGCGCAAGCTCGGCATGGGCAAGTACGCCGACGAGCTGATCGTTACCATGAACCGCGCCGCCGAGGCCGCCGTGCCGGAGGCAAAGGAGCTGCTCCTGAATGCCGTGAAGCAGATGACCCTGCAGGACGCCAAGGCCATCCTCAGCGGCGGCGACGATTCGGTCACGCAGTACTTCAAGCGCACCACCTCGGCGCCGCTCACCGAGAAATTCCTGCCCATCGTCAGGCAGGCCACCGAGCGCGTCGAGCTGGCGAAGAAATACAACCGCTACGCCAAGCAGGGCGCCAAGCTCGGCCTCGTCGACAAGAAGGACGCCAGCCTCGAAGGCTACGTCACGGAAAAGGCGCTCGACGGCCTCTTCCTGATGATCGCCGAGGAGGAGCGCGCCATCCGCCAGAATCCGCTGGGCCAGGCCAGCAGCCTGCTGCAGAAGGTGTTCGGCGCCCTGAAATAATTCCCGACGCCGCCCGCTTGCGGTCCACGGCGCATCTGCGCCGTCCCGGCGCGACTGACTTTTCAAATTGAACACGCTCAATCCCCCGCAGCGCGAAGCGGTGAACTACCTCGACGGCCCGCTGCTGGTGCTGGCCGGCGCCGGCTCCGGCAAGACCCGCGTCATCACGCAGAAGATCGCCCACCTGGTCGACGGCCGCGGCTTCAGGCCGGACCAGATCGCCGCCATCACCTTCACCAACAAGGCGGCGAAGGAGATGCGCCTGCGGGCCAGGCAACTGCTTCCGGGCCGCTCGCTCGAATCGCTCAACGTGTCCACCTTCCACGCCCTCGGCGCGCGCATCCTGCGCCAGGAGGCGCAGGCCCTGCAGCTCAAGCCGCGCTTCTCCATCTTCGACGCCGCCGACAGCGGCGCGGTGCTGGCCGAGCTGGCCAGGGAAGCCGACAAGGCGCGCCTCAAGGCCCTGCAATGGCGCATCTCCGGCTGGAAGAACGCGCTGGTCGAGCCGAACGAGGCGCTGTCGCTGGCCGAGGACGAGCTGGGGCTGGCCGCCGCCCGCCTCTACGCCGACTACGAAAAATCCCTGCGCGCCTACCAGGCGGTGGACTTCGACGACCTCATCCGCCTGCCGGTGCGGCTGTTCGAATCCGGGGCCGACGTGCTGCTGCGCTGGCAGGGAAAACTGCAGTACCTGCTGGTCGACGAATACCAGGACACCAACCGCAGCCAGTACCGCCTCATGCGCCTGCTCGCCGGCGCCCGAGCCGCGTTCACCGCGGTGGGCGACGACGACCAGGCCATCTACGCCTGGCGCGGCGCCGACGTCGAGAACCTGCGCATCCTGCAGGCCGACTATCCGCAGCTGAAGGTCATCAAGCTGGAGCAGAACTACCGCTCGACCACGCGCATCCTCAAGGCCGCCAACGCCCTCATCGGCAACAACGAGAAGCTGTTCGACAAGCGCCTCTGGTCCGAGCACGGCCACGGCGACGCCGTCCAGGTGAATGTCGCCCGCGACCACGAACAGGAGGCCGAGCAGGTCGTCATGAAGCTGATGGCGCACCGCTTCGAGCACCGCGGCAAATGGGGCGACTACGCCATCCTCTACCGCGGCAACCACCAGGCGCGCGTTTTCGAGCAGCAGTTGCGCAACCAGAAGATTCCCTACGCGATTTCCGGCGGCCAGTCCTTTTTCGACAAGGCCGAGATCAGGGATCTCGTCGCCTGGCTGCGCCTCGTCACCAACGGCGACGACGACCCCGCCTTCATCCGCGCCGCCACCGCGCCGCGCCGCGGCATCGGCGCCACCACGCTGGAGGGGCTGGGGCGGCTGGCCGGCGTGCGCCACGCCTCGCTCTTCGCCGCCGCCTTCGACGACGCGGCGGCGGGCTACCTCAACCCGCGCCAGCTCGAGGCGGTGCGCGAATTCGGCGCGCTGGTGAACAAGCTCGAGTGGCGCGCCCAGCGCGAGCCGGCGCGCCAGGTGCTGGAGGACTTCCTGCGCGCCATCGGCTACGAAGCCTGGCTGTTCGACAGCTGCGAACCGCGCGAAGCCGAAACCAGGTGGGCCAATGTGCGCGACTTCGTCGACTGGCTATCGCGGAAAGGCGAGGAGGAGGGGAAGACCCTGCTGGAACTGACCCAGACCGTGGCGCTGATCTCGATGCTCGACAAGGCGGAAGACGCCGGCAACCAGGTGCAGCTTGCCACCCTGCATGCCGCCAAGGGCCTGGAGTTCAGGCACGTCTTCCTCGTCGGCGTGGAAGAAGGCCTGCTGCCGCACCGCGAGTCGGTCGAGGCCGGCACGGTGGAGGAAGAACGCCGCCTGATGTACGTCGGCATCACCCGCGCCGAGCGCAGCCTGGCGATCTCGTACTGCGAGCGACGCAAGGCCGGCAGGGAATGGCGCGAATGCGAGCCCTCGCGCTTCATCGCCGAAATGGGTGACGACCTGAAACGATCCGGCGGCAAGGCCGCCGAGCCCGCCGACCGCGCCTCCGGCGCGGCGCGACTGGCGCAGATGAAGGCAATGCTGGCCGGCGCCAAATGACAACGTAGGTCGGCAAATGACAACGTAGGTCGGCCTTCAGGCCGACAACCACGGCTGTAGTCGGCCTGAAGGCCGACCTACGCCCCTACTTCACCGCCGAAATCATGTACGCCACCGAGGCACGGATGTCCGCATCCGGAATCGAGCTGTTGCCGCCCTTCGGCGGCATGGCGCCCTTGCCCTTGATCGCGCTGGTGGTCAATGCGTCGAGGCCGCTCGCCAGACGCGGCGCCCAGGCCGCCTTGTCGCCCAGCTTCGGCGCACCGGCAACGCCGGAGGCATGGCAGGCCATGCACGAAGCGTTGTAGACCTTCTTGCCCTTCTCCATATCCGCGGTCGGCGCAGCGGCTGCGGCGACTGGTGCGGCTGGTGCGGCAGCGGCGGCTGGTGCGGCAGCGGGTGCAGCTGCGGGTACGGCTGCAGCAGCGGGTGCGGCAGTGGGTGCGGGTGCAGCAGTGGGTGCGGGTGCAGCAGCGGCAGGCTCCGCCTTCTTCCCGGCTGCTGGCGCGGCGGCAACGGCAGGGGCGGGCGTCTCTTCCTTCGCGGCCGGCGCTGCGGCCGCCACCTTGAAGCTGGCCCCGGACTGGTTCGCCATCCAGGCCACGAGCCCGGCGAAGGCCTCGTCCGACACGTCCGCACCGCCCTTCGGCGGCATGGCGCCCTTGCCCTGGACGGCGCTCTTCACCAGGGCGTCCAGGCCGACCTTGATGCGCGGCGCCCAGGCCGCCTTGTCGCCCAGCTTCGGCGCATTCGCCACGCCGCTGTCGTGGCAGGCGGCGCAGACGCTCTTGTAGATATCCTCGCTGCCCATGGCGGCCTTGGCGCCGCCGGCGCCCCCGGCCAGCGACACCTGCGCCATCGGCAGGATGCGCCGCAGCACGGCCTCCTCGCCGAGGTCGCTCGACGGCTTGCCCCCCAGCAACTGGGCGACGAAGTAACCGGCGACCGGCAGTGCGATGGCGGCCGCCAGGGCGATGGCGATCAGGGCCGGCGAGGCGCAAAGCCCGCCGCATTGCTCATTCTGCTCGGCCATGGGGAGTTTCCTCAGGTGCGGGTAAAACACGGATTATAACGGCCCGGACTGGACGCTGAAGGGGAAAACCCCTATCCTTTGCAGCCTCGCGCCCGTAGCTCAGCTGGATAGAGTACTGCCCTCCGAAGGCAGGGGTCGGACGTTCGAATCGTCTCGGGCGCGCCAATTACTTCTTCCCAAAGCTAATTTCCCTTTTTGCCTGACGTCGGCATGTGACTATCCAGTCTAATGTCATGGCAAGGTGGTCCAGGCGCTGAAGGCGCTGGGAAAAGAGCGGGTGGACGCCGCGGTGATCAAGGCCCTGCGCCGCCGCCTCGACCCCAGGCTGTGCCGTCATATCCTCAGCGATACGCGGGCCGTCACCGGCTGGATTCTCCAGATCATCAAGCAGGCGTGCGAGGCGCCTGCCTGATAGACAAGGTCGTCCGCTTCTCCGACACGCCGAAGCTGGCGAGGCTGTTGATGTTCAAGGGCGGCACCAGCCTGTCGAAGGTCTATGCCCTGATCGAACGCTTTTCGGAAGACGGCGGGGTCGATCATCGATCCGGCGGCCTCCGCATACCCTTCCCACGGCTTGCGCCGCTTATCAAATATTGATAATTTTTGATAACAGATCCATCCCGAAAGGACAGGCCATGCCCTCCAGTTACGCCCTCGGCGATCATTTCGAGCACTTCATCAGGCAGCAGGTCGAGGGCGGGCGTTACGCCAGCGCCAGCGAAGTCGTGCGCGACGCGCTGCGCCTCCTCGAAGCGGAAGAACAGCGGCGCGCCGCCGCGCTGGAAACGCTGCGTGCCGAGGTCCGCAAGGGCCTGGCCAGTGGCAAGGGCAAGCCCGCCGAAGAGGTACTGAGCCGGCTCGAGCGCAAGTACGCCAGCCTGGCGGCCGGGCGGTCACGGAAATAATGCAGGTCGCCTTCACCGTCCAGGCCGAACAGGACCTGGAGGAGATCGGCGACTACATCGCCGCCGACAACCCCGACCGCGCGTTGCGCTTTGTTCGCGAAATCCGCGACCACTGCAACAAAAATCGCCGCCGCACCCCTGGCCTACGCCGCCCGCCCCGAACTGGGCGAAGGCATCCGCGGTTGCGCATATGGGCGGTATCTCATCGTCTTCAAGCCTGCTTCCGAGGAAGTCCTCATCGTCCGCGTGCTGCACGGTGCGCGCGATCTGCCCGCCCTGTTCGAAGATGGGGCGTAAGCAAGACCATCAGGGTAAAAGTCAGCCCCGGCGGGACGGCGCGCGGAGGATCACCAGCGCGATGCCGCCGAGGATGGCGACCGAGGCCAGCGCGAAGCGCAGCGTCACCGCCTCGCCGAGGAAGACGATGCCGCCCAGCGCGGCGATCACCGGCACGCTGAGCTGCACGGTCGCCGCGCTCGTCGCCTTCAATGCGGGCAGCACGGTGTACCAGATGGCGTAGCCGAGGCCGGAGGTGATCGCGCCGGAGGCCAGCGCACAGGCGACGCCCGCCGCGTCCAGGCGCGCCTCGGCCAGCGGCAGCAGGCCCAGCGCGCTCAGCACGATGGCGAAGGGCACCGCGCGCAGGAAGTTGCCCGCCGTCACGCGCGTGGCGTCGCCCGCCCCCTTGCCGCGGATCGAATACACGCCCCACGCCGCCCCCGCCATCAGCATCAGCGCCGCGCCGCCGAGCGGCGGCGCCGACAGCCCCGGCAGCAGCAGCCCGACCAGCCCGCCGACGGCGAGCGCCAGGCCGACGAGCTGCCACGCGCCGAAGCGCTCGCCGCGCCACAGGCCCCAGAGAATCATCGTCGCCTGCACCGCGCCGAAGAGCAGCAGCGCGCCCGTCGCCGTCGTCAAACACGATTTCGATTTTTCGCTGTCGGCACCAAGGTCTCAGGTGTCAGCAAATCGAAAATCAGGAAAATCACGGTCTCGTTTCCAGACATCGAAGAACAAACCGCCATCGCCACCCGCCTCTTCGACATGGACGCCGGAATTGCGGCCTTCGAGTCGAAGCTCGCCAAGGCGCGCCAAATCAAACAAGACATGATGCGGGAACTGCTGACCGGGCGGATTCGGCTGGTCTGAGGGTGGGGCGCCGTACCGCCGGCACTGGGTTTTTGAAACGTCGGCTTGCTGTCGGTGGATTTTTTCAGGAAAACACTGGTATTTTCCTGAAAAAACTCTATTCTTTCGCTTATGCAAGCAATTGAACAAAAGATACTTTCCAGGATTTACGGGCGCGGGAGGGGTTGGGCGTTCACCAAGACCGATTTCGTCGCCGGTTTTGGCGAGGCCAATATCCACCAGGCATTGTCCGCCCTGGCCCGGGCGGGCAGGATTCGCCGCGTCTGCCATGGCGTGTATGACTATCCGCGCCACAGCGATTTGCTCGGCCAGCTCCTGAGCCCGGACATCGACCAAGTGGCCGCGGCGCTGGCGCGGAAATTCAACTGGCGCATCCAGCCTTCCGGCGAGGCGGCGTTGAACCTGCTCGGCTTGTCCACCCAGGTGCCGGGCCGCTGGGTGTATCTGTCCGACGGGCCGAGCCGCGAATACCCCATCGGCGAAGACGGCCGCCAGATCCTGGCGTTTCGCAAGTCGCCCCTGAAGGACACGGGTTTCAAGTACCGGGAGAGCGGCCTGCTGGTCCAGGCGCTGAAAGCGCTGGGAAAAGAGCGGGTGGACGCCGCGGTGATCAAGACCCTGCGTCGTCGCCTCGACCCCAGGCTTTGCCGTCATATCCTGAGCGATACGCGAGCCGTCACGGGCTGGATTCTCCAGATCATCAAGCAGGTGTGCGAGATGCCAGCCTGATGGACAAGGTCGCCCGCTTCTCCGCCGCGCAGCGCCGCGAATTGTTTTCCGAAGCGGCGGTCCGGCTGAAGATGACGCCGGCCGTGGTGGAGAAGGACTTCTGGGTGACGTGGGTGCTCGACCGCCTGTTCGCCACGACGGAGCTGGCGCGGCTGTTGATGTTCAAGGGCGGCACCAGCCTGTCCAAGGTCTATGGCTTGATCGAGCGCTTTTCGGAAGACATCGACCTGATTCTCGACTGGCGCGTGCTTGGCGGCGACGATCCGCTGGGCGAGCGTTCCAGAACCAAGCAGGCGGAGTTGAACGAAGCCATCGACCAAGGGCTACATCGCCGGACCGCTGCTGGCCAATCTCGCTGCCGCCCTCGCGGAGATCTGCGAATGCCGCGTCGGAGAGGACGATCCCCATGTGATCGAGGTCCGTTATCCGGCGGCCTTCGCCGATACCTACCTGCGTCCGGAAGTGCGCCTGGAAATCGGTCCGCTCGCTGCCTGGCTGCCCCACGAGGAAAAGCGCATCTCCGCCTATGCCGCGAAGGCCTTCCCCGGCTTGTTCGCCCGGCGGGAAGCGACCGTGCGAACGATCCGGGCCGAACGCACTTTCTGGGAGAAGGCGACCATCCTGCACCAGGAAGCCCATCGACCCGAAGACAGCCCGCAGCCGGCCCGCTATTCCCGCCACTATTACGACCTGGCGCGCATGGCGGCGTCACCCGTGCAGGCCGCCGCCCTGGCGGACCGCGAACTTCTCGCCGGCGTCGTCGCATTCAAGCAGCGCTTCTATCCCCGCCCCTGGGCACGCTACGACCTCGCCGTGCCCGGCAGCCTGCGCCTGCTGCCTGGCGAGCAGACGCTGGCGACGGTGGAAGCCGACTACCGCGCCATGGCCGACATGATCTTCGGCGCGGTTCCCGATTTTGCGGACATCGTCGCGCAACTACGCGCGCTGGAGGATGAGATCAATCGGAGCGGCTGAGTGCCGGGAAGGCGCAGACATGAAGTCCGCCCGCTCTTCGGCAAGCTGGTAGTGCAAAGGAAAAGTCAGTCCCGGCGGGACGGCGACTGAGCCTCATACCCCACATTGCCAAGCGTAAATTGGTGATTTACACTTGGCCATGATCAAATCCTTCCGGCACAGGGGACTCGAAGCGTTCTTCCGCAAGGGAACCAAGGCCGGCATCCAGCCCCACCATGCGGGGAAGCTGCGCATACAGTTGGGCTCGCTGGACAACGCCACCCGGCCGGAAGACTTGAACGTGCCCGGCTGGCGGCTGCACGCATTGCGCGGCAACCAGGCCGGCTTCTGGTCGATCACGGTGAACGGCAACTGGCGCGTGATCTTCCGTTTCATGAATAGCGACGTCGAGCTGCTGGATTATCTCGACTACCACTGAGGAACCGACATGAGCAGGATGCACAACCCACCCCACCCGGGCGAACTGCTGCGGGAATGGCTGCCCGAGGGCATGACCGTCACCCAGGCGGCGGAAGCCCTGGGCCTGAGCCGCGTGATGCTTTCGAAGATCCTCAACGGGCGGGCCGGCGTCACCGCCGACATGGCCCTGCGCCTCGCCAAATGGCTCGGCACCTCGCCCGATCTCTGGATCGGCATGCAGGGCCAGTACGATCTCTGGCAGGCCTCCAAGAAGGCACGCCCGAAAATCCGCCCGCTCTTCGGCAAGCTGGCAGCGTAAAAAAGTCAGCCCCTGCGGGACGGCGCGCTGAGGATCACCAGCGCGATGCCGCCGAGGATGGCGATGGAGGCCAGCACGAAGCGCAGCGTCACCGCCTCATT
>JAWKYW010000005.1:0-112500 GCA_041396245.1 Rhodocyclaceae bacterium
CCATTTCGCGCATCACCGGAACAAAGCGCGACCCACACCCCTCACTGACCATCCCAAACCTTGTGCCCGAAATTCAGACACGCGAGATGGAATCGCTGATGAGCGTAAATAATGGCGACATCGCCGTGCTTGGTGGCCTGATGCAAGATGAGGTCAACAACAACGACGACGCCGTGCCGGGCGTCTCCAAAATTCCCATTTTCGGCAACATATTCACACACCGCAACGACACCACCACCAAGACCGAACTGGTTATCTTCCTGCGTCCGACGGTAATCCGCGACGCCAGCGTCCACGGCGACTACCGCAGCTTCCGCGACAACCTGCCGCGCGACGACTTCTTCGAAAACAGGAACGGTCTGCAGCCGGTGCCGGAGTGGAACATCGGGGGCAACAAGCAGTGAGCCTGCTGATGGACGCGCTGAAGAAGGCCGAGGAGGCCAAGCGCCGGTCCGAGGCGGCGGCCAAGATCGAGCCGCAAGAGGCCGCGCCGGCTGCGCCGGCCGCGGCCGGCGTCGGCGAGCGCGGCCTGCCGGAACTGCCCTCGCGCCTGGAACTGCTCGACCACGAGTTCCAGACGCCGCCCGATCCCAAACCGACTCCCGGTACGGCACCCGCGGAGCCCCCGCCGGCCCGTCCGGCGCCGCCTGCGGCGGAATCGCTGCAGCGCGAGCGCGCCGCGGCGCAGAACGTGTTCCAGGCCAAGCAGCCGGCGCAGAACCGCAATCTCCTCATCGTCTGCGGACTGGCGGTGCTGCTTGCCGTCGTCGGCATCGGCGGCTGGGTATGGTGGGAAATGCAGCCGAAGGGCGGACTCGCCGCCTCGCCGGCCACGGCCCACACCGCGCCACCGCCGCCGGCGCCGATCGCCGCCGCGCCCATCACGCCGGCGCCGCCCGCCGCCCCGGCCCGCCCCGCCACAGCCGAGCCGGCCGCAGAACCCGCGACGACGGCGACCCAGGGCACGGAGGTCGCAGAGGGTACAGCGGGCGCCGACCGCAACAAGGCCGCCGTCCCGCCGCGACTGACTTTTGCCAAGCGGGCGCCCGCCCGCCGTCCGGCTGCGGCTGCGCCGGCCGCCGCGGCGCCGCCGGCCGAAGAAAGCCCGATCCGCATCACGACGGCCCGGCTCAAGGTCCACCCGCAGGTCGCCAGCGCCTATGCGGCCTTCCAGTCGGGCGACTACGCCACCGCCGAGCGCGACTACCTGGCGGTGCTCAGGCACGAGCCGAAGAACACCGACGCCCTGCACGGCCTGGCGGCCATCAGCCTGCGCCAGGGCCGGCCCGAGGCCGCCGAGGCGCTCTACTTCCGCATCCTCGAGGCCGACCCGAAGGACAGCGCCGCCCAGGCCGGCCTGATCGGCCTGCGCGGCCAGGGCGATCCGATGCAGTCGGAGAGCCGCCTGAAGAACCTGCTTGCCGGCCAGCCGGACTCGCCCAGCCTGCATTTCGCCCTGGGCAACCTGTATGCCCGTCAGGGACGCTGGAACGAGGCGCAGCAGGCCTATTTCAACGCCTATTCGGCCGACGGCGAGAACCCGGACTACCAGTTCAACCTCGCGGTCAGCCTCGAGCAGTTGCGCCAACCCGGGCTCGCATTGAAGTATTATCAGGGAGCGCTCGCCGCGGCCGCCCGCCGTCCTGCCGCCTTCGACCCGAACCAGGTCGCCGGCCGCGTCAGCGAACTTCAAAAATAACGCCGCGCCCCCAACGGCGCCATGGAGATGAATTCGCCCGCACCGCATCGACGGCCGCTCGGCCAGATACTGATCGCGCAGGGAGTCATCAGCGAAGACCAGCTGCGCATCGCGCTGCTGGAGCAGATGAAGTCCAACCAGCCGGTCGGCAAGCTGCTGGTCAGCCTCGGCTTCATTACCGAAGCGACGCTGCGCGACGCGCTGGGCGAGAGCCTCGGCAAGAAGAGCGTCGACCTCTCCCGCGCCATCATCGACCCGGCGGCGCTGCGCCTGGTGCCGCTGGAGCTCGCCAAGCGCCACCACCTGCTGCCGCTCGACTACGACCGCCCCCAGCACCGCATGACGGTGGCCATCTCCGACGTGAACGACATCGTCGCGCTGGACAAGCTGCGCTCGCTCACCCATGACGACCTGCTGATCGAGACGGTGCTGGCGGGGGAATCGGAGATCTCCCGCGCCATCGACCAGTACTACGGCCACGAGCTGTCGATCGACGGCATCCTGCACGAGATCGAGACCGGCGAGATCGACTGGCGCAGCCTGGCCGCCACCAGCGACGAATACAGCCAGCCGGTGGTGCGCCTGATCGACGCCATCCTCACCGACGCCGTCAAGCGCGAGGCCTCGGACGTGCACTTCGAGCCGGAACAGAACTTCCTGCGCATCCGCTACCGCATCGACGGCCTGCTGCGCCAGATCCGGGCGCTGCACAAGTCCTACTGGCCGGCCATGGCGGTGCGCGTCAAGGTCATGAGCAACATGAACATCGCCGAGACGCGCGCGCCGCAGGACGGCCGCATCTCGCTCAACATCAGCGGCCGCCTGGTGGACTTCCGCGTCTCGGCGCAGCCGACCATCCACGGCGAGAACGTCGTGCTGCGCATCCTCGACCGCCAGAAGGGCATCGTGCCGCTCGACCAGGTCGGCCTCGACGACGCCCAGCTGGAGCAGTTCAAGCTGATGATCGCGCGGCCCGAGGGCATCCTCCTCGTCACCGGCCCGACCGGCAGCGGCAAGACCACCACGCTCTACTCGGTGCTCAACCACATCAACCAGGAAGGCATCAACATCATGACCCTGGAGGATCCGGTCGAGTACCCGATGTCGATGATCCGCCAGACTTCCGTGGCGGAGGCCGCCAAGCTGGACTTCGCCAACGGCGTGCGCTCGATGATGCGGCAGGACCCGGACGTCATCCTGGTCGGCGAGATCCGCGACGCCGACACCGCCGAGATGGCCTTCCGCGCCGCCATGACCGGCCACCAGGTGTACTCCACCCTCCACACCAATTCGGCCATCGGCGCCATCCCGCGCCTGCTCGACATCGGCGTGCTGCCCGACATCATGGCCGGCAACATCATCGGCGTGGTCGCCCAGCGCCTGGTGCGCAAGCTCTGTCCGCACTGCAAGAAACCCTACCGGCCCGAGTCGCACGAAACCCGCCTGCTCGGCCTGGCCGACGACGCGCCGCCGCAGACGCTGTACCGCGCCAACGGCTGCGAGCACTGCGACTACCAGGGCTACCGCGGCCGCCAGGCCATCATGGAACTGCTGCGCATGGACGCCGACCTGGATGAGCTGGTGGCGCGCCGCGCCACCACCCGCGAGATCAAGCAGGCGGCGATCGCCAGGGGCTTCCGCAGCCTGGCCGAGGACGGCCTGCGGCGGGTGCGCGAGGGCTCGACCTCGCTCGACGAAGTCGGCCGCGTGGTCGACCTGACGGAAAGAATGTAAGGCACGCCCGTGGCCCTGTTCACCTACAAGGCGATGAACACCGGCGGCCGCGTCGTGCAGGGCCAGCTCGACGCCATCAACCTGGTCGACCTCGAGATGCGCCTCAAGCGCATGGAACTCGACTTCATCAACGGGTCCGAAATCCGCCAGGGCGGCCTGTTCCGCGGCGGCAAGATCCCCAAGCCGGAGCTGATCAACTTCTGCTTCCACATGGAGCAGCTCACCCGCGCCGGGGTGCCGATCCTCGACGGCCTGACCGACCTGCGCGACAGCATCTACCACCCGCGCTTCCGCGAGGTGATCACCAGCATGATCGAGGCCATCGAGGGCGGCCGCACGCTGTCGCAGGCGATGGAGGAGCATCCGAAGGTCTTCGACAAGGTCTTCAGCAGCCTCATCCGCGCCGGCGAGAACACCGGCAACCTGCCGGCCGTGCTGAAGAGCCTCAACGAATCCCTCAAGTGGGAGGACGAACTGGCCTCGCACACCAAGAAGCTGTTCATGTATCCGGCCTTCGTCGGCACCATCGTCCTCGGCGTGACCTTCTTCCTGATGGTCTACCTGGTGCCGCAGATGGCCGGCTTCATCAAGAACATGGGCCAGGACATGCCGACGCAGACGAAGGTGCTGCTGGCCACCTCGGCCTTCGTCAAGGAGTTCTGGTACCTCATCCTGCTGGTGCCGGCCGCCGTGGCGATCGGCATCAAGGTCGCGATCGAGGCCAACCCGGCCTTCCGCTACCGCTTCGACGAGTTCAAGCTGGCGCTGCCGGTGCTCGGCCCGATCCTGCGCAAGATCATCCTGTCGCGCTTCGCCAGCGTCTTCGCCATGATGTACGCCTCGGGCATCGCCATCATCGACTCGATCCGCGCCACCGAGGACGTCGTCGGCAACGTCGTCATCCAGGGCGGCCTACGCCGCGCCGGCGAACTCATCGCCGAGGGCCAGAACGTCACCGTCGCCTTCCAGAACATCGGCCTCTTCCCGCCCCTGGTGATCCGCATGCTCAAGGTCGGCGAGAACACCGGCGGTCTCGACACCGCGCTGCTCAACGTCGCCTACTTCTACAACCGCGACGTCAAGGAGTCGATCGAGAAGGTCCAGGCCATGATCGAGCCGGCCATGACCCTCATCCTCGGCGCCATCCTCGGCTGGGTCATGCTCTCGGTGCTCGGCCCGATCTACGACGTCATCACCAAGCTGAAGATCTGACCATGCAGCAACGCCTGCTCTATCTTGATGCGTACCACCTCAGCGCCCTGCTGTGGCACGCCGGCACGCTGCGCGACGAGGGACATTTCCCGCACGACGAGGCCGGCGTGGCCGCCTTCGCCGAATACCTCGCCCGGCACCGCGGCAGCAACTTCTACCTGCTGGCCGACATCCCCGAGGAAGGCTTCCAGATCGAGACCCTGCCCTACACCCAGGGCGCCGACCGCCGCGCCCTGCTGGCGCGCAAGCTGGGCCAGTATTTCTACGGCGCGCCATTGTCGACGGCCATCTCCTACGGCCGGGAAAAGGGCGGCCGCCGCGATGAGAAATTCCTCCTCACCGCCCTGACGCGCACGCAACTCTTCGAGCCCTGGCTGGCCGCCCTGCAGGCCGCCGAGGCGCGCCTGGCCGGCATCTGGTCCCTGCCCCTGATCGGCGCCCGGCTGCTGGCCAAGCTGCCGCCCCCGCGCGAGCGCTGCCTGCTGGTGTCGGTCACCCGCGGCGGCATCCGCCAGAGCTTCTTCGAGAACGGCCTGCTCAAGTTCAGCCGCCTGTCGCAAATGACGGCCACCGGCGCCGGCGAAATCGCCGCCGGCTGCGCCGCGGAAGCCGCCAAGATCCAGCAATACCTGCTCGGCCAGCGCCTGCTCGCGCGCGGCACCGCGCTGCCCGTCATCGTCCTGGTGCATCCGGCCCAGACAGGCGTTTTCCAGGAGCGCTGCAAGAGCACGGACGACCTGCAGGTCACCCTGCAGGACCTGCATGCCGCCGCCAGGGCCGTCGGACTGAAAACCCTGCCGCAGGATTCGCGCAGCGAGGCGCTGTTCCTCCACCTGCTGGCGAAGGACCTGCCCGCCGAACAGTATGCACCGGCGCCGGCGCGGCGCTTCTACCGCCTCTGGCAGACCCGCGCCTGGCTGGTCCGGGGCGGCGCGCTGGCCCTGCTCGCCTGCCTGCTCTTCGCCGGCCGCGAAGCGGTGAGCCTCCTGCAATCCCGCGCCGCGACCGAGAACCTGCTGCAGCAGGCCGAGGCCGACCAGCGGAAATACCAGGCCATCGAGCAAACCTACCCGCCGATGCCCACCAGCACGGACAACCTGCGCACGGTGATCAACCGCTACGAGGACCTGGAAAAACGCAGCGCCCCGCCCGAATCCCTCTACCTCGTCATCAGCCGCGCGCTGGGCGAATCCCCGCGCGTGGACCTCGAGCGCATCGAATGGCAGCTCAGCACCAATCCGGACGAGGGCCTGAAGTTCCAGTCCGGCCCGCGCACGCCGGCGCCGCCGGCCGCAGCGGCCGCCGCCTCCGCCGGCGGCATGCACGAAATCGCCATCATCCACGGCCTGCTGCCGGCGGCGCTGGCCGTCGACCAGCGCGCCCAGCTGGAAACGGTGAACGCTTTCGCCGAAGCCCTGCGCCGGAACGAAGGCCTCAGAGTCGCCATCCAGCGCATGCCCTTCGACATCGAATCCGGCAAGTCGCTCAAGAGCACCAGCGAGGCCGAGCAGGCCGCGGCCCAGTTGAAGTTCGTCATCCACCTCGGCAGGAAACTGTGACATGGCCGCCATGATCATCAAGGACGATTTCCGCCGCATCCGCCTCGCCCTGGCGGCCGCGCTCGTCATGCTCGTCGCCGGCGCCGCCATCGTCTTCGCCGCGCTGCAACTGCACCAGGCGGAGAAGAAGGAGCAGGCCGCCGCCCAGGCCCGGCGCGCGGAAATCCAGGGCAAGCTCATCCGCGCGCGCGACGAGGAAGCGGAAATCAAGAAAAAGATCGCCCGCTTCAACGAACTCGCCGGACGCGGCATCTTCGGCGAGGAGCGCCGCCTCGACTGGGTCGAGCTGATCCGCCGCATCCAGGACGCGCGCAAGCTGATCGACGTCCAGTACGAAATCGCCCCGCAGCAGACGCTCGACGCCGCCACCCTGCCCGGCGCCGGCGGCGGCTTCGATTACCTCGCCAGCACCATGCAGCTGCGCATGAAGCTGCTGCACGAGGAAGACCTGCTCAACTTCCTTGCCGACCTGCGCCAATCCGCCCAGGCCTTCATCCGCGTGCGCCGCTGCGACGTCGAGCGCCTGCCCCGGGGCGCCGCCGCCGAGGGCCCCGGCCTGCCGCCGCAGCTCGCCGCCGAATGCACCATCGACTGGATCACCATCCGCGAGAGGAAGGGCGCCTGATGACTCGTCCCACCCCACCGCAGGCCTCGCCCCGTAGGTCGGGCTTCAGCCCGATGACCGGAGGAAATCCCCGTGGGACAATGGCGCTGGCAATATCATTGCTCGCCGCCGCCCTCCTCCTCCCCGCCGCGCCCGCCGCCGCCGACGAACTCGGCCGCCTCTTCCTCACCCCGGAGCGCCGCGCCGCGCTGGAGCGCCAGCGCCAGCTCAACATCCGCGAGGAAGAAGCACGCGCCGTCGAAGTCGGCGCCACCCTCAGCGTCACCGGCGTCGTCAGGCGCAGCAGCGGCCGCAGCACCACCTGGATCAACGACACGCCGCAGGACGAACGGACCGAATCCGGCGTTCGCGTCGAGATCGACCGCGCCAACCCCGGCAAGACGACCGTCGTCACCGGCGAGGAAGCGCCCGCCCAGCTCAAGGTCGGCGAGACCATCAACCGCAGCACGCGCGAGACCAGCAGCGGCGTCGGCGAGGGACGGATCGTCGTCAAGCGCAAAGGCGCCAAATAAAAGCAGGCCCGAGGCCCGCGCTTTCCCGACACGCCATGAACACGGGAGAAAAGTCAGTCCCCGCAATACGGCGGCAAGGCGGCGCGGCACTGCTCATCTTCGCCATCATCCTGGTGATGGGGGCGCTGACCTACCTCCTGAGCGGATTCTCGCCCGACCTGTCGGACGCCTCGCGCGAACGCAAAACCCAGGAAGCGCTGGCGCAGGCGCGGGAGGCGCTGATCGGGTATGCGCTGAAATACCGCGAGAGCCAGCCCGACCGGATGTACGGCTACCTGCCGCTGCCGGATCTGGGTTCCTCGCGCAACAACAACGTCGGCTGCACCCTCGAGGGCTGCGACGCCAACACCTTCACCGGGCTCGCCTTCGACGCCAACGGCATCGGACCGAGCGTGGTCGGCCGCTTCCCCTGGCGCACGCTGGGCACCGGACCGCTGCGCGACGCCAACGGCGAATGCCTGTGGCTGATCGTCTCCTCGCTGCACAGCCGCATCCATGCCGCCCCGTTTCCCTACCTGCCGCCGATGAACTGGGACACCCTCGGCCAGTTCGACATCGTCGTCGCCAACGGCGGCGCCGCGCTCGCCTCGGCGCTGGCCGGTGCGCACGAGCGTCCGGTGGCGGTCGTCTTCTCTCCCGGCCCCCCCCTGACCGGCCAGAACCGCAGCCCTTCCGCGACGGACGACGTCACGGCCTGCGGCGGCAACTACGACGCCAGGAACTATCTCGACCCGTTCACCGCCACGGAACTGGTGGATGTCACCAACTATCTCGCCGGCGCCAACAGCGCGAGCGGTGCGAGCGGGGATTCCGACCCATCCAACGACCCGGACACGCCCAAGAAACTCACCGCCCAGGGCAAGGTCTTCTCCTCCGGCGGCAACTTCCTGCCGAACGCCTGCCAGGCGGGGGACTGCACCTTGCTCGCCAACGACCAGGGCCTGCCGCTCACCGTCGATACGCTTTTCGGCGCCCTCCGCAGGAACGCCTACTTCCGCAGCGACATCAATTCCATGCTCGACCGGATGGTGAACTGCCTGCGCGACAAGTTCGTCGCCGGCGGCTTCGTCCCCGCGCCGATCGGCGGCTATGCGCCGCCCGCCGACAAGAACGCCGGAAGGATTCCCAACGACACCTGCTACGACGGCAACCAGCCGCCGCTCGGCTACTACGACCACTACCGGGAAATGATTTTCGTCGCCAAACCGAACAGCGGCACCTTCACCGTCAACGGCGACGCCACCTGCGCCGGAGTCCTGATTTTCGCCGGCCAGCGCGGCGCCGGCCAGCAGCGCGTCAGCGTTGCCGACCGCGACCTGCCGGCCAACTACCTGGAGGGCGCCAACCTGGCCAGCTTCACCGGCCTCGGCGGCACTTTCGGCAGCGCCGGCGGCCCGACCCTGTTCGAAGCCCCCCCGCAGGCGGCCGAACAGGACATCGCCCGCTGCATTCCTGGCGGCAGCAGCTACACCCCCGTCACGTCGCAACCCCTCACCGACCTCGGCTTCGACCAGATCGTCGACTACGACGCCGCCACGCGCACGCTGACTCTCGGCCGGGAGAACGTCACCACCGGCAATGGCGCCGACGCCAACGCCCTCTTCGGCTGTGCCTGGTTCTCCGACGCGCGCAGCCTCGGCGGCGGTCTGCGCACCTATTTCCGCTTCCAGTTCAAGAAGGTCGGCACCAGCGTCGGCCTGAACGGCTTCGTCTACGCCCTCGCCGACGGCCTGAAAAACAACCTGACCCGCTGCGGCGCCGCCGGCAGCCATCTCGGCTACTCCGGTAACAACGGCGTGACCGGGATGATCGAGTTCCCGAAGATCGGCATCGAATTCGACCAGAGCCGCAATGCCGGCTTCAGCGAAGTGCCGAACCTCGCCATCAGCAACCCCGGTCGGAACGACCCGTGCGGAACATCAGGGGCAGGGTGCGCCGGCGTCGGCTACAACAGCCACGCCGCCATCGTTTACTGGGGGCACGAGGCCCCCAACTTCACCGACTCGGTCACCTTGCCGAACGACGACGACAACGTGCACGGCTACCCCACCGCGCCCAGTCTGGCCGGACCGCCACGCCCCCCGCGCAGCCATGCCGACCCGACGACCGAGACCGGCATCGAGTTTGTGAACCTGCGTGGCGACCCCGACGACAGCAGGCTCTACCACGTTCGTGTCGAATTGACCCCCACCGCCCGCAACGTCGATGGCGCCGATGCCCGCCTGAGCAACACCGTCATCAAGACCGAAGCCTGGATCCAGGCCAGCCCGGGCGCAGACCAGCTCGCCGCGCTCAAGAACACCACCCGCCCGATGAGCCTGCTGTACCCGGGATACGCCGCCACCCTGAGCGACACGGCGACGCTCTACGATGTCGCACTGACCTCCAGCTTCTGCGACGGTTCCACGCCCTGCCCGTCGGGCCAGGCCTGCGGCAGCGACAACATGTGCTATCGTCCGGCCCTGGAAAAAATCCAGCTCGGCTTCACCGGCTCGCAGCGCACCCAGGACCAGCAAGTGGAAATTTACGACTTCTTCACGACATGGCTGCCTTGAAATACGCCGTACCGCGCAGACCGACTTTTGGCTCCGGCATAACGCCCGCTTCGCAGGCATTAGCCTGCACCGAAACGCGGGGGCGTTTTGCGCGCGGCTTCACCCTCACCGAGATGGCGGTGGTGCTGGTGATCGTGGCGCTGCTCATCGCCGGCATGATGCTGCCGCTCTCGGCCCAGCAGGACATCCGTGCGCGGCAGGAAAGCGAACAGACGCTCAACGACATCCGCGATGCGCTGTACGGCTTCGCCATCGCCAACGGCCGTCTGCCGAGGCCGGCCACCTCGGCCACGAACGGCGCCGAGAACCCCGCCACCTGTGCCGACGATGCGGCCTGCAGCGGCTTCGTCCCCTGGGCCACGCTCGGCGTGCGCAAGCTCGACGGCTGGAACAAGCTCATCCGCTACAGCGTCACGCCCGCTTACGCGAACGCGGCGATCACGCTCGCCACGGTCGCCAACCGCACGGTGCAGACACGGGATGCCGGCGCCGCGCCCTACCTGGCCGGCCAGGCAGCCTGCAGTACCGCGAACCAGTGCGTGCCGGCCGTGATCTTCTCCCACGGCAAGAACAACTGGGGCACCAGCGAAACCGGCGCCGCCCTGCCGGACAGTTCGGCAACGAACGTCGACGAGGACGCCAACAACACGGGGCCGACGAGTTACTTCAGCCGCCTGCCCGGCACGGACGCCACCGGCGGCGAATTCGACGACGTCGTCGTCTGGCTGCCGACGACCATCCTCTTCAACCGCCTGATCACCGCCGGCAAGCTGCCCTGAGCGCACGCGCGCCTCTTCTCCTGCGCCCCTTTCGAAAAGGCGAGGCGCCAGACATGCCGGCTGGCTCCCCCTGAAGCGCATAATCGATTTGCACTATGCCGCCATCCTTGCCAGCGCGGCGTAATCCTGCGAAACTCCGCCCGAAGAACGGGGCCTTCCCCCGCAATACCCTTTCGGAGACCTGCATGACGGGCGCTACGCCCCTCCTTGAACGGCTGCGCAGCGCCGGCATCGACCCCAACGACAGCGAGGAGCTGCGACTGAACAAGTCGCTGCTGATGTTCGCCACGGGCCTGGCCAGCGTCGCCTCGATGCTGTGGCTGGTGATCTACTGGAGCCTCGGCCCGCAGCTGTCCTCGAACCTGCCCTTCGCCTTCCAGATCCTGCTGGCGGTCAACCTGGCCATCTACCTGAAGTGGGGGAACTTCGATTTCTTCCGCATGAGCCAGCTCTCGCTGTTCCTGTTCTTCCCCTTCGTGGTGCAGTGGAGCATCGGCAATTTCATTTCGGCCTCCGGCATCACCATCTGGGGGCTGCTGGCGCCGGTCGGGGCGATCCTGTTCATGGGCACGCGCGAGGCGTTCGCCTGGTTCATCGCCTACCTTTTCCTGCTGGCGATGTCGGGTTTTTTCGATTTCCACCTGGCTTCGACGGAGATCAGCACCAAGCAGCCCATCCCCATCCAGACGGCGGTGGTCTTCTTCGCCCTGAATTTCGCCGCGGTGTCGACCATCGTCTTCCTGCTGCTGCGCTTCGCCACCCAGGAGAAGCAGAAGGCGCAGGCGCGCATGGACGAAGCCCACCGCCTGCTGCAGATCGAGCAGGAGCGCTCGGAGCGGCTGCTGCTGAACATCCTGCCGGGCAGCGTCGCCGAGCGGCTGAAGAACAGCAACCAGACCATCGCCGACGGCTTCGCCGACGTGACGGTGATGTTCGCCGACATCGTGAACTTCACGCAGGTGGCCGAAGGCATGGCGCCGACGCAGGTGTTCGCCATGCTCAACCGCATCTTCTCCTCCTTCGACGAGCTGGCGGAACGGCACGGCCTGGAGAAGATCAAGACCATCGGCGACGCCTACATGGTGGCCGGCGGCCTCAACGACGGCGACATCGACTATTCGGATGCCATCGCCGACATGGCGCTGGCGATGCGCGACCTGCTGCACCGCGATTTCACGGTGAATGAATCCCACCTGGAGGTGCGCATCGGCATCGGCACCGGGCCGGTGGTGGCCGGCGTGGTCGGCAAGAAGAAATTCATCTACGACCTGTGGGGCGACACGGTGAACATCGCCAGCCGCATCACCTCGGAGGGCGTGCCCGGCATGATCCAGGTGGATACCGTCACCTGGCGCCGCCTGAAAGACCGCTTCGACTTCCACGAGCCGCAGACCATCTATCTCAAGGGCAAGGGCGAGACGGAGGTGCACCGCCTGATCGGCCGGAGGGGCGCTGCCGGGGAAGCGGGGGCGTAGTCTTAGGCCGAAGTCGGGCTGAAGCCCGACCTGCGGACATCCCGTTCGCCCCATGTAGGTCGGCCTTCAGGCCGACAACAGCGACGGCCGAAGTCGGGCTGAAGCCCGGCCTACTGGCCCGCTTCGGGCTGGCGCAATTCGAAACACACCCGCCCCGCCTCGTTGCTGGCGACCTTCAATTCATAGCCGTAGAACTCCGCATGCCGGGCGGCCTGGTAGAGGCCGATGCCGAGGCCGGCGCCGGAGGCGACGGGCGCGTGGAACAGGTTCTCCGCCAACTCGGCCGGGATGGCCTGGCCGTCGTCGCAGACGGTCAGCGCCGGCCGCGCCCCGGCGGCGAAGGCCACGCGGATCCGCACTGCCGGCGCTTCGCGTTTCTTGGCCAGGGCGTTCTCCAGCAGGTTCTCCGCCGCGCTGTTGAACAGCGTGACGGGCAGCCGCAGCCCGGGATCGATCGGCCCGGCCTCGAAGCGCACCCCGGCCTGGGCGTAGCGGGCCTGCAGCCCCGCCCACCATGGGCCGGCGGGGACGAATTGCGCGCCCTCCAGTTCCGGGCGCCTGAGCTTGTCCAGCGTCTGCTGCAGCCGCTGGGCGATGACGGGCAGCTGGCGCCGCAGCAGGGCCTGGTATTCCGGCGAGGAGGATTCCCCTTCGCCGGCCGCCGCCAGGCACAGGGCGTTGAGCGACTGCAGGAGGTTCTTCACGTCGTGGGTCAGGCGCGCGCCGGTCTGGTGGATGGCCTTGACGTAGCTCAGCTGCTGCAACTCGCGGGCGCGCAGCTTGGCCTCGTAGAATTCGCCGAGCAACTGCACCAGCAGGTTGAAATGCCAGTTCAGCGCCGGGCTGAGCGGCTGCTGGGAGAAGATGGCCAGCGTCAGCGGCCCGTGGCGGAATTCGCTGCGCAGGCCTTCCTGCCGGCCGGAGACGCCGGCGCCGTCCGGGGCGCGCCAGTCGCAGCCGTTCACCCAGGGCAGGCGGGCCATGCCCTCCAGCGACTGGGCGAGGAATTTCTCCGGCTGGTCCTCCCGCTGCATGTTGTCGGCCAGCTCGTGCAGCCAGCGCTCGAAGGGCAGCCCCAGCGACAGCATGTAGCGGGAAAAGAACACGCCGAGGCCGGCGAAGCCGAGCCGCGGATTCCACGCCCAGGCCATCAGCAGCAGGACCGCCGAGAAGGCGATGATGGTGAAGACCAGCGATTCGAAATAGCCGCGCTTGAGCAGCAGCATGGCCGCGATGCTGCCCAGCACCATCACCGCCAGCAGGAGGAGGATGAAGGTGCTGTAGACGAAATCGACCACTTCCGCCTCGCCCTCGGCCTCCTGCTCGACCGGCAGCAGCGCCATCACGGCGAACAGCGCCGGCAGCACGTACTGGACCAGGATGCGGAACTCGTCGCTCACCGCGAGGGGGCCGGGCAGCACCTGCGGCACCAGGACGACCAGCAGCACGCTGATCAGATAGGCCAGGACGAGGAGGTAGAAGAGCTTGGCCATCCTGCCGGCGAAGAAGAACACCTTGCCGCCGACGATGCCGGCCAGCACCATCACCCACAGGATCAGCATCCAGTTGCTGGCCCACCAGGTGGTGACGGCGACCAACCCGGCGATCACCGCCAGTTCCGGCGCGCTGAGGCGACGTTCGGCCCGCACGAAGGGTTGCCAGAGGATGAACAGGCCGATATGCATCACCAGCAGGGTACGGCCGACGCCGCTGTCGACGCCCTGCAGCAGCAGCAGGTGCAGCAGGCCGAGCAGGCCCAGCAGCACCCAGCGGCGCTGGGCGTGGGTCAGGTGGGCGAAGGTGGAAATCCCTCCCTTCATGGCGGGCCTTGTCGGCATGGCGACAGTATTGTCGAAAGCCTGACAGGTTTCCGTGAAATATTCACAGTAAACGGCCAGAATCAGCGCTTTGGCGGGGTGGCACCATACTTGCTAAAGGATAATCGTGGTTCAACTCAGGAGAATACCGTGAGACATAAACAAATGGGCTTCACCCTGGTCGAAATCGCCATCGTACTGGTGATCATCGGCCTCTTGCTGGGCGGCGTGTTGAAGGGACAGGAACTGATCAATAGCGCGAAGGTGAAAAACTTCGCCAACGACTTCCGGAACATCCCGCTGTTCATTTACGGGTATCAGGATCGCTACAAGGCCCTGCCCGGAGACGATGCCCAGGTCGCAACTCATGTTTCGGGCGCAACGCTGGCGACCACTCCGGCCGGCACCCAGGGCAATGGCGTGATCAACGGCGTCTGGGATACCACCACCGCAACCGACGAAACGGCACTTTTCTGGCAGCATGTCAGGTTGGCCAATTTCGCGGCCGGTCCCACCAGCACCGCCGATGCCGCTTACTACCCGACCAATGCCGATGGCGGACGCATCGGCATCGAATCCGGCACTGGCGGCGGCGCCGAATTCATCACCGGCCTGACCGGCACTTACGTCATATGCTCGCGCGGCATCCTCGGCAAGTTTGCCAAACAGCTCGACACGACGGTCGATGATGGCAATACCGCGGCGGGATCAATGCGCCTAGTGGCTTCGACGGTTGTCGGCACGACTCGCAATACCGCGCCGGTGACGACCGCTCTCACCGACGACGCCACGTCCTACACAGTCTGCATGGCCTTCTAAAAGAAACTGGATAGAGCGGAAAACCGGCGAAAACCGGGGGAAAACCGGGGACAGACCCCGATTTCTCCCTCGATTTCTCCCCAGACCAAAAAGCCCGCCGCGAACCGGCGGGCTTTTTCATTTACGTCCCTCCCGCAAAAGTCAGTCCCCGCAGGACGGCGGCAAATCCAGGCCGCGGCGTCTAAACCTCAAGCAGCTTCCGCATCGCCCGCACATCGCCATGCAGCGAGGTCAGCGCTTTGCTTGACCTGGAACTGGCAAGTCCCTATGCTTTCCGCAGGAGATTGTATTGGCAGATTTTTTCGGCAAGCGCTTCGGCAAGAATGTGTGGATAACCCGCCATGCCCGCGAAAGCATACTGCGCCGAAATGTCGATGCCGACACGCTTGAACGGGTCATCGAGGAAGGCGAAATCAAGCGCCGGGACGAGGTAAGCCTGTGGGTTTTCATGAGCATGCAGGGTCGGGCTGACAACTTGATCTGCGCTGCCATGGTCGAACAGGCGGCCATGATCGTGAAGACGGTCATGATTAACCGGGAACTGGAGGATGAAACATGAGAATCGAATACGACGCCCAGGATGACATCCTCCACATCGAGTTCTCGAAGGAACCCATCGTCAAGGATGTTTCCCATGGCTGGAACGTCAATGTCGGCTATGCGGCAAACGGCATCGCGGAAATCACGATTCTGGATGCCAAGGCGGCTGGCTACCTGCCGTTGGAAAACGCGAAGGATTTGCTGTCTCTCGCGGCGTAAACCAGCCCGCGGCGGCGGAAAACCGCGGCGAAAACCGGGGACAGACCCCGGTTTTCCTTTTCCGGCTCCCGCAAAAGTCAGCCCCCGCAGGACGGCGGCATGATTCGTGACTACGAGTTTCCTTCATCTGCGGCCTTTCGCCCCGATTGAAGGAAACTCAGCGGGTTCCGATCGTTCTATCGAATCAGCCCGAGCGCACGCTCGGCCACGTCTTTCGGAAACATTTTCAGGGCTGCCGCATCCATCGGGTACTGCGGCAGGTGTTCGCCCAACAGGGCCAGCAGCGCCCTCGCCTGCGCGAGGTCGCGCTGTTTCTTCGACGGGTTGCGTTCGGGGCTCTCCGCGAGCCAGAGCTTGAACACCGCAAAAGCGCGGGGATCGAGCGCCGGCATGAGGGTCATCCGGCCATTCTCGGCGATGACGGGCTGGGCGATCCTGGGCGCGCTCAACAGCCACTTCATGTTCCAGATGTCCGTGGCGACCAGATCGTCCGTGTCCGCGCCGAGTTGCGCCGGAACGTCTTTCCATGGCGGGTCTGGCATCTGGCGTATCAGGTCGACCAGGAAACCTTTTTCATTGACCGCGCGAAAATGCTCTCCGCCCATTCGCACGAAGCTGGGATCGATGGACTGCAGGATGCGCAAGAGGGACAACGGGTCCTGCGTCAGCAGCCTGAGCCGCGATCGGGTATCCCACAGGAGATCGACATCGGTCGTGGCCGTGATGGCTTCCACGAAGAAGACGCCGGCCATGATCTCGTAGGCATACAGGGCGTTGGTGCCGATGACGACGATGTTGTTCGCGCCGAAACCCGACTGGCGCAGCTTCTCCAGCAGGGCAACGATGATGTTGGGGACGCGGCCGATCAGGGCGGCGCGGCTGAATCGCACCTGCTCTGCCATGCGGGCGCGCAAGTTCCGCACGCGGTCTTTCTCGCGGGCCTTGCCGGCCCGGAAATCCGCATGGATTCTCTCCGTCTCGATTGACCGAAGCCCCATCGATCGCCCATAGCCGCGCCGATCGGAAAGTTTGAACAGGTATTCTTTCCCGCCCGATGCTTTCCAGATCATCGAGCCGGCATAGGCGGAAAGCCTGCGCTCGCCATCGATCAAGGCCTCGAATAGCTGAATGGCGTTGATCTGAATCCTTCGCTGGTTGTCCGAGAGCGGCTGATAGTTCATTTTCATTCATTTGGATTTTTTTCGATAATGAATGAAAAACGATTAAATAACAATAGCTACACGATCGCCCAATTCGGCTGCCGCCCCCTTTTCCGCCGCCAGCCAGCCAGGGCCTTCCCGGTTGCCTTTCAGGAATAAGCGAGAAAGTCAGCCCCCGCAGGACGGCGGCAAATCCGGGCCGCGGCGCTAACCGACCATGCCCAAAGCGCCTCGTCGGCTGCTTCAGTGGCGCTTTCTTCCGGCTGACAGGCATTCATCCAGAACCTCCCTGAGCGCCTGGCCAACTCCGGGTCCTTTCGCCGTACCCGGCGTGCCCGGCAGCAGAGCCCCCGCTGCCAGGGTTCGCTCCTTGAGTTCCGCGTACTGCGTACGAAAAGCGAGTTCGTGCTCTCGAAACAGCCCTGATTTCGCCATCAAGTTTTACCCAATAATTTCTGATTTCATGGGGTAATTGTATTTCGCCGGGACGACTTACCCAACGATTTTCAAATATGTTGGGTAATCACGCCTATGCCCAAAGCGCCTCGTCCGCAACATCCGGTGCAATCCGCAGCATCGCCTTCCTCCCCTGCTCGGCCCGCGTCCGCCAACCCTTGCCGCGCCCGATGGCATCGCGCCAGGCCGCATTGAATACCTCAGCCTGCCCGTTCGCCAGGAAATAGCCCGCAATACTGGCCGCTTGCAGCAGATCCTTGTTGGCCTTGGCGCGCTCGCTGACCGGCCGCTCGCCGAACACAATCAGCTTATGCACCGCATAGCGCTCCGGCGCCGGCAAGTTGACGATGCAGGCGCCTAGGTTCGAGAAAACGCAGCCCTGTGTCGTTTGCTCCAGGGAGAACTCCATGAACTTGAGCGGCTCCAGCGCAAGGTTGAGGTCGTTCATGACCACGGGCCGATGGCCGCGCGACTTGCTGGTGACGAAGTCCAGCCGCAGTTCCTGGTCTTGCGGGCTGCGGTACTGCGCGCCCGCCTTGCCGTTGAATTGCACTATGGGCAGCAACCCCATCTCCAGTGACGCGAGCGCGTCATGCACATCGATTTTCAGGTCGGCTGGCAGGGCAATCGAGATATTGCGGCCGGCATGGGCGAAGTCCACATCGAGCGTTGCCGCGCCTTCCTGCCAGCGGACACCGAGCATATTGCCCAGGGCGAGGAATGCGTGCGTACCCACAAGGATTCCGCCGGCACGAAAGAAGCCGTAGTCGGCCAGCCGCTTGATGACGCGAAAATGCCTGGGCGCCGCCGGCACGCAGCCCGCGGCCATGGCCATGCGTGCCGGTGGTGCCAGCGGCTTGTTCTTTCCCGCTTTCTCGAATTTATCGACCAGCGCGCGAACCCGCTCATTGTCGGGGCCGATGTAGACCATGCGCAGCTTCCGGTCGATGTCCCGATAGCCAAAGTACCAGTAGTCGCGGCCCTTCAGTTCGCGCTTGTGGAATGCCCCCACCAGCCCGGCCAGGGCATTGGTCATTTCGAATGTCTGCGCCTGGCTGAACAGCTCGGCATAGGCGGTTTGCGCGGAAAGCGAAAGGCTGGCGAATCGCATGGTGGCCCCGATTACTATATTTTTTTCATTTTGTATAGTAACTCTCGCGACAAGTCAATCAAAACAACAATGCCGGGATTGAACATCATCCCTTCAGCAGCCGGTTCTCCCCCGCCGCCAGCCCGTCCGGGGTGCCCATCAGCACGACCACGTCGCCCGCCTCGAAGCGGGCTTCCGGCGCCGGGCTGACGGCGCGGATGCCGCGCCGGCGGATGGCGGTGACGGTGACGCCGAAGCGTTCCGGGTCGAGTTCGGCGATGCTGCGGCCGATGCCCCAGGCGCCGGCATTGAGCACCAGGGAATGCAGGCGCGGCTGGCGCGCCTCGTCGAGGTCGTCGGCGGCGTCGCTCGATCCGTGGAAGAAGCCGCGCAGCAGGTCGTAGCGCTGCTCGCGCACCTCGCGGAAACGACGCACGACGCGGTTGATGGGCACGCCGAGCAGCACCAGGGCATGCGAGGCGAGCATGATGCTCGATTCGAGCACTTCCGGCACGACCTCGGCGGCGCCGGCCTGCGAGAGGCGGGCGAAGTCGCTCTCGTCGGTGGCCCGCACCACCACCGGCAGGTCGGGGCGCAGGTCGCGCACCAGGGACAGCACGCGCAGGGCGGAATCGGCGTCGGCGTAGGAGACGATCAGCACGCTGGCGCGCATCAGGCCGGCGGCCACCAGCGCCTCGCGCCGGGCGGCGTCGCCATACACGACGGTGTCGCCGGCGGCGGCGGCCTCGCGCACGCGCTCCGGGTCGAGGTCGAGGGCGACGTAGGAGATGCCTTCCTGATCGAGGAAGCGCGCCAGGTACTGGCCGCTGCGGCCGTAGCCGCAGATGATGGCGTGCTTGTCGGTGGCCATCGCGCTGGACGCGATCTTCGTCAGCTCCATGGCGCGCAGCATCCATTCCGAGGCGCAGAAGCGCATGACGAGCTTTTCGCTGTGCTGGACGATGAGCGGCGCCAGCACCATGGAGAGCACCAGCGCCGCCGTCACCACCTGCAGCACGGGGCCCGGCAGCAGGGGCAGGTCGCGGATCTCGGCGATGAGGACGAAGCCGAACTCGCCGCCGGCGCACAGCCAGAGGCCGCTCCGCATGGCGGTGCCCGGCATGGCGCCGAAGGCGCGCGAGAGGCCGGCGATGAGGACGAACTTGCCGGCCAGCAGCAGGGCCAGCAGGCCGAGCACCCAGGTCAGCTGCCCGGCGATGACCGACACGTCGAGGAACATGCCGACGGTGATGAAGAACAGCCCGAGCAGGACGTCGCGGAAGGGCTTGATGTCCTCCTCCACCTGGTAGCGGTATTCCGTCTCGGAGATGAGCATGCCGGCGAGGAAGGCCCCCAGCGCCAGCGAGAGGCCGGCCAGCTCGGTGAGCCAGGCCAGGCCGAGCGTGATGAGCAGGACGTTGAGCATGAACAGCTCGGCCGAGCGGCGCCGCGCCACGATGTTGAACCAGCCGCGCATCAGGCGCTGGCCGAAGAAGAGGATCAGCGAAAGCGTGGCGGCCGCCTTGAGGGCGGCGATGGCCAGCGTGCCGGCCATCGCCTCTGGCGACTGCGAGAGCGCCGGCACGATGATCAGCAGCGGCACCACGGCGATGTCCTGGAACAGCAGCACGCCGATGATCTCGCGGCCGTGGTGCGTTTCCATCTGCAGGCGTTCCGACAGCATCTTGACGATGAGCGCCGTGGACGACATGGCGAGGATGCCGCCCAGGGCGATGCCGGCCTGCAAAGTCAGTCCCGCCGGCACGGCGACCGCCACGGTGATCAGGATGGTCAGCAGCACCTGCGCCAGGCCGAGCCCGAACACCGTGCGCTTCATGCTGTACAGGCGCGGCAGGGAGAACTCCAGGCCGATGGAGAACATCAGGAAGACCACGCCGAACTCGGCCAGGTGGCGCGCCCCGCCGGAGTCGGGAATGAGGTCGAAGGCGCGCGGCCCGATGGCGGCGCCGACGAGCAGGTAGCCGAGCACCGGCGGCAGGTTGATGGCACGAAACAGCGCCACCACCAGGACGGCGGAGGCGAGCAGGACGAGGACGAGCTGCAGCGTGGTCATGAAATGATCCGGAAGGCAGGTAGCGCTTTGGTATACTTTGCCGCCTAGTCTAATCAATCCGGATTCATGAACCAAATCGCAGCCATCGACGAGCAGGGCGCCCGGGCACTGGAACTGGCGAGGAAAGTGTTCCGCATCGAGGCCCAGGCCGTGGCCGGCCTCGCCGGGCGCCTCGACGGCGGCTTCGCCGCGGCCGTCGCGCTGATCCTCGCCTGCCACGGCCGGGTCATCGTTTCCGGCGTCGGCAAGTCCGGCCACATCGCCCGCAAGATCGCCGCCACCCTGGCCAGCACCGGCACGCCGGCCTATTTCGTGCACGCCGCCGAGGCGTCGCACGGCGACCTCGGCATGATCACCCGGGAGGACGTGGTGATCGCCCTGTCCAATTCGGGCGAGAGCGACGAATTGCTCACCATCGTGCCGCTCATCAAGCGCCAGGGCGGCAAGCTGGTCGCCATCACCGGAAACCGGCATTCCTCGCTGGCGCGCGAGGCCGACGCCCATCTCGATGCCGGCGTCGCCGAGGAGGCCTGCCCGCTCAACCTCGCCCCCACCGCCAGCACCACCGCGGCGCTGGCCATGGGCGACGCCCTGGCCGTGGCGCTGCTCGACGCGCGCGGCTTCGGCGCGGACGATTTCGCCCGCTCCCACCCCGGCGGCACGCTCGGCCGGCGCCTGCTCACGCACGTGCGCGACATCATGCGCGGGCGCGACGCGGTGCCCTGCGTCGGCGAGCAGGCGACGGTGGCCGAGGCGGTGCTGGCGATCTCCCGCGGCGGCATGGGCATGACAGCCGTGGTCACCGACCGGCACGAAGTCGCCGGCATCTTCACCGACGGCGACCTGCGCCGCGCTTTGGAGAAGATTTCCGACCTGAAGTCGACGCCGGTGCGCGAGGTGATGTCGCGCCAGCCGCGCACCATCGGCCCCGAGCGACTGGCGGCGGAGTCGGCGCAGATGATGGAGGAACACAAGATCAGCCAGATCCTGGTGGTCGAGAACGGCCGGCTGGTCGGCGCGCTCAACACCCACGACCTGTTCCGCGCCAAGGTGATCTGACACATGGCCAGGATGCCGAGCAGCCAGAGCCTGTTTCCGATCGCCCTGCTGACGCTGCTGCTCGGGCTGACGTTCTGGCTGCAAAGCGCCACCGAGATGAAGGCCGGCTTCAGCGACAGCCTGCTGCGCCACGATCCGGACTACTTCGCCGAGAATTTCACGGTGCGCCGCTTCGACGATACGGGCGGCGTGCAGAACATGCTGGTCGCGAAAAAAATGGTACATTACCCCGACGACGACACGACGGAGCTGGCCGAGCCGCATCTGACGTTCGTCAAGGGTCCGAGTCCGTTTCAGCTGACCGCCAGGCAGGGATTGATCGGGGCGGATGCGCGCGAAATCGCCCTCGTCGGCGATGTCCGCGGCATGCGGGCGGCGACGGCGACGCGCCCGGCGGTCATGTTCACCACCTCCCATCTCACGGTGCTGCCGGACGACGAAATCGCGCGCACCCGCGCCGCCGTGACGATCACCCGGGGCGCCTCGGTCGTGCGCGGGATCGGGATGGAAGCCGACAACAAGACGCTGGTCTTCAAACTGCTGGGCCAGATCAACAGCACCATCGAGAGCAAACGCCGCTGACACCCATGATGCCCGAATCCATGCGCCGCACCCTCCTCTGCGCGGTTCTGCTTGCCGCCGCCCCGCTCTGCCAGGCCGAGAAGGCGGACCGCGACAAACCGGTCAATATCGAGTCGGATCGCGCCACCGTCGACGAGATCAGCCAGGTTCACATCTTCGACGGCAACGTCACCCTGACCCAGGGCACCCTGGTCATCAGCGGCGACCGGCTGGAGGTCAAGCAGGACGCCGAGGGCTTCAAGACCGGCGTCGCCACCGCCAAGCCGGGCAAACTGGCCCACTTCCGCGTCAAGCGCGACGGCAGGGAGGAGTATGCCGAGGGCGAGGCCGAGCGCATCGAATTCGACGCCCGAAGCGATATGACCAAGTTCATCAACCGCGCCAGGGTCAGGAGCGGCCAGGACGAAATGCGCGGCCAGTACATCCTCTTCGACGGGGTGAATGAAAGCTATTCGGTGACCAGCGGCCCGGCCGGCAGCGTCGTCCCGGGCAAGGAAAACCGCGTGCGCGCCGTGATCCAGCCGAAAGGCAAGGCCGCCCCCGCGCCCGCACAGCCGGCGCAGACGCAGAACCCGCCAGCCGGCCCCAACCCGAAACAGGAATAGGCTCATGACTTACGAGAACATCATCGTCGAGACCCGCGGCAAGGTCGGCCTCATCACCCTCAACCGGCCGAAGGCGCTCAACGCGCTCAATGACGCCCTGGTCGACGAGCTGGGCGACGCGCTCGGCAAATTCGAGGCGGACGAAGCCATCGGCGCCATGGTCATCACCGGCTCGGACAAGGCCTTCGCCGCCGGCGCCGACATCGTCGCCATGAGCAGGATGGACTACATGGACGTCTACAAGACGGACTTCATCACGCGCAACTGGGAGCGCGTCAAGACCTGCCGCAAGCCGGTGATCGCCGCGGTGGCGGGTTTCGCCCTGGGCGGCGGCTGCGAACTGGCGATGTCCTGCGACATCATCATCGCCGCCGACACGGCGAAGTTCGGCCAGCCGGAGATCAAGCTCGGCATCCTGCCCGGCGCCGGCGGCACCCAGCGCCTGCCACGCGCCGTCGGCAAGGCCAAGGCGATGGACCTCTGCCTGACTTCCCGGCTGATGGATGCGACCGAGGCCGAGCGCGCCGGGCTGGTCTCGCGCGTGGTGCCCGCCGACAAGCTGCTGGATGAAGCGCTGGCCGCGGCCGAAACCATCGCCGGCTTCTCGCTGCCGGTGATCATGATGGTCAAGGAGTGCGTGAACCGCGCCTACGAGGCGCCGCTGGCCGAGGGCATGCTGTTCGAACGGCGCGCCTTCCACGCCGCCTTCTCGCTCGCCGACAAGCAGGAAGGCATGGCCGCCTTCGTCGACAAGCGCAAGCCGGACTTCAAGAACCGCTGACGGCCTGAAGCGGCACCTTCGCAGGTCGCCGACACTGAAGTCGGCCTGAAGGCCGACCTACAAGGGAAGGCGGGTACCGTAGGTCGGGCTTCAGCCCGACAACAGCGCCGCAGGTCGGCCCCCGATCAGGTCGAGGACAGGCTCTAAAGGCCGCCCTGCGGATTCCGTGAGGGCGTTGCGGCGGCGGGCTGCCTCAGCGCGATCGCCACGCCCGCCGCGGCGATCGCCATGCCGGCGATCGCCGGCACACCCAGCTTTTCCCCGAAGGCCAGCCAGGCCATCAGCGCCGTCGTCGGTGGCGTGAGGTAGAACAGCGCCGAGACGCGCGTCGCCGCGCCGCGGCGGATCAGCAGGTGCAGCAGCGAGATCGCCCCCAGCGACAGCACCACGATCAGCCAGCCCAGCGCGAAGAGGAACTGCCCGCTCCATTCGACCCGCATGCTCTCGAAGGCCAGCGCGAAAGGCAGCAGCATCAGCGCAGCGGCGGCGAACTGGATCACCGAGCCGCTCCACGGATCCAGTTCGGCGCAGAAACGCTTCTGGTAGAGCGTCCCCACGGTGATGCTGACCAGCGCCAGCGTCGAGAAGGCGAGCCCGGCCCCGCTCAGTCCGCCCAGGCCGAGCTTCTCCCAAACGACCAGCGTGACGCCGCCGAAGCCCAGCGCCAGGCCGGCCCACTGCCGGGACGTGGCCCGCTCGCCCACCATCGAGGCACTGAGGAAGGCCGTCAGCAGCGGCTGGATGCCGACGATCAGCGCCACCACCCCCGTCGGCATGCCGCCATGAATGGCCAGGAAGACCCCCGACAGATAACCGCCGTGCAGTAACACGCCCGCAACGGCGATGTGGAACCATTGCGTCGGCCGGTGCGGCCAGGGCCGTCGCAGAACCAGGGCGAGAAACCCCAGCAGGGCGATCACGCAGGCGAAGCGGACCAGCAGGAAGGTCAGCGGCTCGGCATAGGGCAGGCCGAACTTGGCGCCGATGAAGCCGGTGCTCCAGAGCAGGACGAACAGGCCCGGGGCGATCGCCAGGAGCAATGTCCGCGAAGTGTTTTTTGAGGTCATTTATTCCAGGAAGCCAGGTTGCACCGCCGCATACGTGCCGTAGCGGGAAACAAAGTTAAGTGCTTACTAACATTCAATAGGTTGTTTTTATTTGATATTAATTTCAACATCATTTTATTGTGCTCTGCACAAAATAATACTTGACTTCTGATCTTGTAGCCCTATAATTCAATCATGCTGCAACGCAACAAAAAACAGGATTGATTTGAAGAGGACCCCATCGGGGTTCAACCGATAGTGTTAATTGCCGTCATTTCAAGGAGAGAGAAATGCTGACCACCCCGGAACAACTGGCTACCGCCAACAAAGCCAACGTCGAAGCCATGCTGACCCTGGCCAACACCGCCTTCGCGAGCGCCGAGCGCTTCGCCGCGCTGAACCTGAACACCGCCCGTGCCGTGCTCGAAGACAGCGTGAACAACGCCAAGGCCCTGCTCGGCGCCAAGGATCTGCAGGAAGCCATTTCCCTGCAGGCCACCCTGGCCCAGCCCTCCGTCGAGAAGGCCGTCGCCTACTCGCGCAGCGTATACGAGATTTCCGCCCAGACCCAGGAAGAATTCTCGAAGCTGGTCGAGGCGCAATTCGCCGAAGTGAACAAGAACGTCGCCTCCTCGCTGGACAAGGCCGCCAAGTCGGCCCCGGCCGGCTCCGACGTCGCGGTTGCCGCGGTCAAGTCCGCCATCGCCGCCGCCAACTCGGCCTACGACACGATGAGCAAGGCTGCCAAGCAGGTCGCCGAGATCGCCGAGGCCAACGTGGCCGCCGCGACCAACGCCACCGTCAAGGCCGTCGGCGCCGCCCAGACCAAGGCCAAGAAGGCCGCCTGAGTTTTCAGGCCCAAAAGTCCTCCTCCAGCCCCATCCTTGGGGCGGATTCAAGCCTCGGCTTCGGCCGGGGCTTTTTTTTATCTTTCGACCCACTCGTAGCCGAGCCGCGTCACCTCGGCGCGAATCTCCGCCATCGCCCGTTCCACGGCGGCCGGCTCGCCGCGCATGCCCAGTTCGATGTGGCGCCGCACGCCCTCGCCGCCGAAGGAGGGCAGGCTGAACAGGTTCGCTAGCGGATGATCCCGCACGATGCGGTTCATCAGGTCGAGCAGGGCCGACTCCGGCGCCTCGTACACGACGATCGCCTGCTCGACGCGCGCCACGGCATGATGCAGACGGGCCAGCTTCGTTTCCAGCACCCATTCCAGCATCGGCCAGGCCATCACCGGAAAGCCGGGGAAGAAGTAATGGTTGCGGATGGAAAAGCCCGGGATGCGGTTGTAGGGATTGGGGATGATCTCGCTGCCCGCCGGAAACTCGCCCAGCATGAGACGCTGCGGCGTCGTTTCCTCACCGAAGCGGGCGCGGATCTCGCGCTCGGCGTCGGGATGCAGGACGATGTCCGTTTCCAGCGCGGCGGCGGCGGCCTGGCGCGTGTGGTCGTCCGGCGTGACGCCGATGCCGCCGAAGCTGAAGACGATGTCGCCCGAGGCGAAACTCGTGCGCAGCGCCCCCGTCAGGCGCGCCCGGTCGTCGCCGAGGACCTGCGCCCAGTCGAGCGCCATGCCGCGCGCCCTGAGCAGTTCGACGACCTTGGCGAAATGCCTGTCCTGCCGCTTCCCGGACAGGATTTCGTCGCCGATGATGATTGCCCCGAGGGTCATGGCGTCAATGCCTTGCGCGAGCGCCGCAGCGTCTCCAGGCAGTAGTGGATGAAGGCCAGTCCGGCGTAGGCCGGGGCGACCAAGTTGATCAGCGGTATGTAGGCGATCAGTCCGGCGAAGAGGCCGGCGAGGTAGAGATTGCCGCGCTCGCGCCTGATGACGCGGTCGATCTCGCCGGCATCGGCATGCAGGGCCAGCGCATCGTAGCTGAAGCCGCGGTAGTTGAGATAGGCCGAGAGCAGCACCGGCAAGACGACGCCCATGCCCGGGATCAGCCACAGCGGCAGCGTGACGATCCAGCCGATGAGAAAAATCACCACCGCCAGCGAGGCGTTGACGATGCTGCCCGCCAGCGTGCCGCCCTCGCGCCTTTCCAGCTCCGGGTAGTCCTTCGCCGCCACCCGCTCCAGCATCAGCGGCAGGGCGAACACGGCGACGATGAACAGCGCCGTGCCGTAGATGATCGGAATCAGCAGCAGGGCCAGCACGATCTTGACGAAGATCGCCGTCGCCAGGGCCGACGACTCCCAGCGCAGCAGGATCCAGTTGAGCCAGCTCACCTCGTGGAACAGGCGCTCGATGCCGGCGCCGACGGTGTCCCAGGAGAGCCACGCCACGACGATCCAGAATACGACGGCGGTCAGCGTCGGCCACAGCAGGTGCACGAGCACGCCCGGTTGCAGCAGGCTCCTCAGGGCGCGTCCATAGGCTTTCAAGACTTCGTTCATTCAGCATCCCTCGTCTTTCCCGGGCAGGTCGGCCTTCAGGCCGGCTTCGGCGACAGTGTCCGTGAAGTCCGACCTGCGTGTATCTGTATCCGCCGCCTCCTTTGTAGGTCGGCCTTCAGGCCGACTCCGGCAGCCGCGCCAGCGAAGCCCGGCCCGCGATCCAGCTCCCGTCAATGCCGCGGCCGGCTGTCCCAGGCCTTCAGCAAGCGTTTCACCGACACCGGCGTCGGCGTCCTCAGTTCCTGCGCGAACAGCGCGACGCGCAGTTCCTCCAGCAGCCAGCGGAAATCCTCCAGCCAGGGGTCCGGTGCGCCGCTGTTGCGCCGCGCCAGACGTTCGCGCTCCCAGGGTTTATACAATGCCGCGAACTCCTGCGCCAGCCGCGCGTCGCGCGCCGGGTCGGCGCGCAGCTTGTCGATGCGCAGCGACGCCGCCTTCATGTAGCGCGGGAAGTGCGCCAGCCGCTCGAACGGCGTTGCCAGGATGAAATCCTTCGGCAGCAGCGCGGCGCACTGGGCCTTGATGTCCTCGGCCACGGCCGGCAGGGCCCTGAGTTGCGCCACCTTCTTCAGCAACGCGGCGTGCTCCGCGAGTATCGCGCCGATGAGACGCGCGATTTCCTGCGCGACGAGTCCGATGCGGGCGCGTGCCTCGTCCTTGCGCCGGGCGAAACTCGCGGCATCCGCCGGCAGCGGTTCCAGCATGCAGGTGCGCTCCAGGGTTGCGGCGACGATCTGCGCCTTCAGTTCGGCTTCGGTCCCCCAGGCCATGAACTGCAGGCCGAGCTCGCGCGGCAACGTCTTCTCGACGTACTTGACCTGCTCGCGCAGCTCCAGTGCGAACAGCCGGCGCAGCCCCTTGCGGTGCACGGCGGCCGCCTTCTCCGGCGTGTCCTGCACGCGCAGCGCCACCGTCTCGCCCTCGTCCACCAGCGCCGGAAAGCCGATCACGTTGCGGCCGCCCACCTTCACTTCCATGATTTCCGGCAACTCGCCGAAGCTCCAGGAAGTCAGTCCCTGCAATGCGGCGTCCGCGGTCTCCTCCTTCACTTCGGCGCGGGCGAAGGTCTGCTCGATCTTTTGCGCGAATCGGCTGCGCAGCGCCTGCAGGTCGCGCGACTGGCCGAGCATGCGGCCGTGCTCGTCCACCGTGCGGAAATTCATGAAGAAGTGCGGCGGCACCATCTCGGCGCGGAAGGCGTCGAGCGGGAGTTTCAACTGCATCTTCTCCTCGGCGGCGCGCGTCAGCGCGCGCAGGAAGGGCTCGTCGGCCCCATGCGCTCCTTGCGCCTCTTCCGCGAAGGCGGCGACGAAGTCGTCGACCGGCTGCAGGCGGTGGCGGAATTTCTGCGGCAGGGTCTTGACGAACTGCGCCGCCTTCTGCCCGAGCAGGCCCGGCACCAGCCATTCGCAGCGCAGCGCCGGCACCTGGTTGAGCGCCGCCACCGGCACCGTCAGCGTAACGCCGTCGTCCTCGGTGCCCGGCTCGAAGTGGTAGCTCAGGGGGTAACGCTGGCCGTGGATATCGATCTGCGGCGGGAAGCGCTCGGAGGTGACGCCGGCGGCATCGTGGCGCATGAGCTGCTCGCGCGTGAGGAACAGCCGTTTCGGCTCGTCGCGTTCCGCCTCCTTGCGCCAGCGCTCGAAGCTGGCGACGTCCACCACCTCGGCGGGAATCTGCGCGTCATAGAAGGCGAAGATCAGGTCCTCGTCCACCAGCACGTCCTGGCGCCGCGTCTTGTGCTCGAGCTGCTCGATGTCGCGCACCAGCTTGCGGTTGTGCTGGAAGAAGCGGGCGTGGCGCGTGAACGCCTCCGGCAGCTCGCCCTGCACCAGGCCCTCGCGGATCAACAGCTCGCGCGCGAGCGCTGGATCGATACGGCTGTAGGTCACCGGCCGCTTGGCGTAGAGCACCAGGCCGTGCAGCGTGCCGCGCTCCCAGGCGCGCACCTGGCCCGTCTTCTTCTCCCAGTGCGGATCGTAGACGTGGCGTTTCACCAGGTGCGCGCCGACCTCTTCCAGCCATTCCGGCTCGATCTTCGCCAGGCAGCGGGCGTAGAGCCGCGTGGTTTCCACCAGCTCGGCGGCGACGATCCAGCGGCCGGCCTTCTTCGCCAGCGCCGAGCCGGGGTGCGGCCAGAAGCGGATGCCGCGCGCGCCGAGGTAGTGCCCCTCCTCCTCGCTCTTCAGGCCGACGTTGCCGAGCAGCCCCGCCAGCAGGGCCTTGTGGATCTGCTCGAACGTCGCCGGCTTCTCGTTCTCGCGCCAGGAATGTTCGCCGCAGAGCGTGTGCAGTTGCGCGTGCACCTCGCGCCACTCGCGCATGCGCAGGTAGTTGAGGAAGTTCCGGCGGCACCAGTCGCGCTGCTTGCGCTGCGAGGCGTGCGTCCACTCCGCATCGAAGGCCTTCCACAGGTTGAGCCAGGCGAGGAACTCCGAGCGCTGCTGTTGCTCGTCGCCGCGCCATTTGGCATGCGCCTGGTCGGCCGTGCCGGCCTGCTCGGGCGGCCGCTCGCGCGGGTCCTGCACCGTCAGCGCCGCGGCGATGACCAGCATCTCGCGCAGGCAGTGGCCGTCGCGCGCGGCGAGGATCATGCGGCCGATGCGCGGGTCGAGCGGCAGCTTGGCGAGCTCGCGGCCTGTCCGGGTGAGCTCTTTGTCGGAACCGCCTCGCTCCTGTAGGTCGGCCTTCAGGCCGACTTCGGCGGCCGTTGTCGGGCTGAAGCCCGACCTACGCACATCCTCCACCGCACCCAGTTCGGCGAGCAATTGATACCCATCGCTGACCATCCGCGGCAGCGGCTTGTCGAGGAAGGGAAATTCTTCCACCTCGCCCAGTTGCAGCGACTTCATGCGCAGGATGACGCCGGCCAGCGAGGAGCGCAACAGCTCGGGCTCGGTATGCGCCAGGCGCTTCTGGTAGTCGTCCTCGGCATACAGGCGGATGCAGACGCCGCTCATGACGCGGCCGCAGCGGCCGGCGCGCTGGTTGGCGGCGGAACGGGCGATGTCCTCGACCTGCAGCATCTCGACCTTGTTGCGGTGGGAATAGCGCTTGACGCGCGCCAGGCCGGAGTCGACGACGTAGCGGATGCCCGGCACGGTGAGCGAGGTCTCGGCGACGTTGGTGGCGAGCACGACGCGGCGTCCCTTCGCCGGCGCGAAGACGCGCTGCTGCTCCTGCGCCGACTGGCGCGCATAGAGCGGCAGCAGCTCGGTGCGTGTGTTGCCAACTGCGGGATGGTGCTTCCTCAAGGCCTCCGCCGCTTCGCGGATCTCGCGCTCGCCCGGCAGGAACACCAGCACGTCACCCGGGCCGTTGCGGTGGCATTCGTCGACGGCGTCGACGATGGCTTCCGGCAGGTCGACGTCGTCCGTCGGCGGCCGCCAGCGCATCTCGATGGGATAGAGCCGTCCCGACACCTCGATCACCGGAGCGCCGTCGAAGTGTTTCGAGAAGCGGTCCGCATCCAGCGTCGCCGAGGTGACGATCACCTTCAGCTCGGGCCTTTTCAGCAGGAGATGCTTCAGGTAGCCGAGCAGGAAATCGATGTTGAGGCTGCGCTCGTGCGCCTCGTCGATGATCAGCGTGTCGTACTGCCGCAGCTGCGGGTCGCCCTGCGTTTCGGCGAGCAGGATGCCGTCGGTCATCAGCTTGATGTAGCTGTCGGGGCTGACGCGGTCGGTGAAGCGGATCTTGAAGCCGACGGCGCGGCCGAGCTCGCTCTTCAGTTCCTGGGCGATGCGCGTGGCGGTGGCGCGGGCGGCGATGCGGCGCGGCTGGGTATGGCCGATCAGGCCGTTCGCCCCGCGCCCCAGTTCCAGGCAGATCTTCGGCAATTGCGTCGTCTTGCCCGAGCCGGTCTCGCCGCAGACGATGACCACCTGGTTCTTTCGGATGGCCTCGGCGATCTCGCCGCGCTTCGCGCTGACCGGCAATTCGTCGTCATAGGCGATCGCCGGCCGCGCGGCCAGGCGCGCTGCCGGATCGAAACGGAGCCTATCCCCCCGCCCCTTTCCCATGGAAAGGGGTGACGGTAGTTCAGCCGCGCCGGGCGCGGCTTCCGTGTGCTTCATGTTTCATTTGGCGAGAATGACGAAAGTGGCGATGCCGAGCGCCGTCATCGCCAGCGAGCCGACGAGATGCCCGCCCGCCGCCGCCATCGCCCAGCCGTACTGGGCGCGCTCGATCAGCGCCACCACCTCGGCGGAGAAGGTCGAGAAGGTCGTCAGGCCGCCGAGGAAGCCGGTGATGAGGAAGAGCTTGAGCTCGGGCGAGAGCCCGGCATGATGGTGAAACAGCGCGACCGCGAAGCCGACCAGGTAGCCGCCGATGAGATTCGCCGCCAGGGTGCCGAGCGGCACGGTCGGGAACAGCGGGTTGAGGGCCACGCCGAGGCCCCATCGCGCCCAGGCGCCAAGCGCGGCGCCGCCGCCGACGGCGGCCAGGCCTCCGATACTGATTGCTCCTGTCATGCCTGCGGATGCTCCGGTTCTACTGGGTAGCCGGATTGTAACGCAGCCGCCTCCCCGCCCGTCCGGGCGGGGAGGCGACGGGCGGCCGTCAGCGGCCGGGCGGTTCGTCCGCCCCGCCCATCAGCCGACGCATCGCCGCGTGCATCGCATTCATCTGTTCGGCGAAATTGTTGCAGTTCCGGCACATCCACAGGTGCAGCCGCAGCCGGACGCGCTCGCGCAGCGTGAGGGGCCGGTCGAGCGACTCCGAGACGAGTCGAGAAACATCCTTGCAGCTGATCATGTCGGTCTCCCCGTGTTCATCCAGTTCTTTTCCAGGCATTCGCGCAGCCCCATGCGGGCGCGGTAGAGCATCACGTTGCAGTTGTTCGGCGTGATGTCGAGCTCGGCGCAGATCTCCTCCGTCGTCAGCCCGGTCACCTCCCGCAGCGTGAACACCTGGGCCAGTCGCTCCGGCAGCGCCCCGTTGCATTTTTCAAGCGCTTCCATGAAACGCTTTTGTTCCAGCATCTTGGCCGGGTCTCCCCAGCTTGCCGGCGGCGTCTGCCAGGCACCGGCCGCGTCGAACAGGGCATCCGGGTCGCGTCCATCGGACTCATCGTCGGCCAGTTCGCTCGTCGCCAGCTCGCGCCGCTGCCGGCGGAAGACGTCGATGATCTTGTGCTTGAGTATCCCGGTCAGCCAGGTGCGCACGGCGGAGCCGCCGGAAAACCCGTCCTCGCGCTCCAGCGCCGCCGTCAGGGTCTCCTGCACCGCGTCCTCCGCGCGATTGCGGTCGCGCAGGTGCAACAGGGCGAAGCGCATCAGGTAGCGGCGCAGTTCCGCCAGGTCTTCTTTCGCAATCGATGCCATGGTCCGGTCTCCTTTGGGGCATACGCTTTGCCCCATTAGACCGGCCGGAAGCCGCAAACATTACAGCCGCCCTCCTATCCCATGCATCGGGGCCACTGGCCCGGCGGAAACAGCGGGTCGTTCGGGTTGGTCGGGCTGACGGCGGCAACGCCGCTCCGGATGCCGTCGCCAGACTCCGGGAAGGCGCAACGGCCGCCCGGCGCGGCGAAGGCAGGCAGGACACCCAGTGCGAGCAAGAGCAATAAGGCAGTTTTTTTCATGGGACGCTCCTTTCCCACGGCATGGCGTGGGGATCGATTCACGTCCCTTGGTCGTTCGATCGAGCGGTTTATTACAGGATGAAGAAGCGTGAGGACCGGAAGAAGCCTGGCCGCCCCTGTCCTCAGTTGCCGCCGTCCGCCTTGGGGGCCTCGGCCGACTTGGCCGTCCTCGCCGCATACAGCCTTGAGGTCCGGCGCAGGAACTTCATCTGCCGGTCGAAGTTGGTGCAGCCCTTGCACATCGCCAGGTGCATCCTCAGCTGCAGGCCCTCGAACAGGGTCAGTTCCCGGTCCTGCGACTCGGAAAGAAGCCGGGTCACTTCCTTGCAGCTCAGCATGCCGGCGCTCCCTGGTCGAACCAGTTCTCCTCGAGACAGCCGCGCAGGGCGTTGCGTGCCCGGTGCAGGATCACATGGCAGTTGCCGCTGCTGATGGCCAGCTCCTTGCATATTTCGGCGGTGTCGAACTCGAGAAATTCGCGCATCATGAATACCCGCGCGGTATTCTCGGGCAGGTGCTCCAGGCAGGCCTCGAAGACGATCCAGAACTGGTCGCGCTGCAGCGCATCCTCCGGATCGCCCCAGTCGCGCGGACGCGACTGGGGCGACCAGTGCGCGTTCGGCTTGAACAGGGCCTCGAAGGCCTGGTCGAGGCTCTCTTCCTCGGGCGCCAGCGCCGAGACGTTGATCGACCGGCTGCGCAGCCGGATCGCGTCGGCGATCTTGTTGCGCAGGATGGCCAGCACCCAGGTGTTGAGCGCCGCCCGGCCGGCAAAGCCCTTCGCCCCGGCCATCGCCGACATCAGCGCATCCTGGACGACGTCCTCGGCCAGCGCGTCGTCGCGCAGCTGCAGCCGGGCGAAACGGATCAGGCCGGGCCGCAGCGCCCGCAGCAGCCCGTCGTCGATGATCACGCCTTCTTGTTCTTCCGCCACCGGTTCCCCCCATCGCTGCGCCATGCCGCGACCGCTTCGCATTGTCGCAGAAAGCGCCGGCATCATGACGAAGGCGAAGGGGATCGCCCAGGCCGGGCACGAATCCGGGCCGGCCCGTACAGCGTGTGCGATGTCGGTCATGCGCCGTGCCCGCGGCCGGCCGCCAAGGGGATATTCATGTTTCAATAGTCGTGCGCCGAAGGCAAAGCTTACACATCCGCCGGTCCGGGCGTAAGAAACCGGGGCCGGACCCGGTCTAACGGACATACCCCGTTGCCCGCATCGGGCCCCCTTGCCGTCGGAGGATTCGCCGAATGCAATCGAAACACAGGGCCAGCGTCGTCATCAACGGCAGGTCTGTCGCGGTCGAGTGGACCCGGGCCGCCGCAGACGAGCTCGCGCGGCGGCCCGATCCGCTGATCGTCGAGCTGGAGCTGTATTTCTCCTGCCTGGTGAAGAAGTTCGTGCACTTCCGGGATGACGCCCTCGGGAAGCCCACCGTGGCGGCGCACGACAAGCTGCACCTGTATTTCCGTCCGGTCACCTCGACCGCCTGCAGCTTCGAGATCGCCGAACGCCTGGGCCGCCAGCCGGAAATGGAGCTGCACACTGCGGCCGTCGGGAAAATCGCCCCGAGGCAGGTCAGCCTCGATTTCGCCCGGGGCGCCTGGCGCGGCAGCTTCAGCCTATGACAGCGCGCAGGTGCGGAAGCCGGCGAAGGCGTCGCGGCGATCGGGCGTGAAGAAGTTGCGCAGGGTGTTCCAGGCGAAGCGCGAACGCGTCGCCCAGGCGCCGCCCTTGAGCACCTTGCGGTAGCCGAACCAGGGCGCCGAGTACTCGCGGTAGGGCGCGTCGACGACGTAGCCGGGAAACGGGAAGAACGCCGAGGCGGTCCATTCCCAGACGTTGCCGATCATCTGGCGGCAGCCGAAGGCGCTGTCACCCTCGGGAAAGGCGCCGACATCGACGCAGCCGGCGAACTGCCCGTCGAGGTTGGCGCGCCCCGGCGACGGGGGATCGTCGCCCCACGGGTAGCGC
The DNA here is from genome assembly GCA_041396245.1 of Rhodocyclaceae bacterium. GTDB lineage: Bacteria > Pseudomonadota > Gammaproteobacteria > Burkholderiales > Rhodocyclaceae > Desulfobacillus. The sequence continues at coordinate 34,358 of JAWKYW010000005.1, forward strand.
CGCTTGCCGCCGCCCGGTTCGGCCGATGCGGCCATTTCCCACTCCGCCTCGGTCGGAAGGCGCCGCTTCGCCCAGGCGCAGTAGGCCTCGGCCTCGAACCAGCCGACATGCAACACCGGATGGTAGGGTTCCAGCGGTACGTAGCGGTCGTAGTGCCGCCGCAGCCAGCCCGCGCCGCCGCGCGCCCAGTAAACCGGATGCTGCGCGCCCGCCTTGCTGCGCCACACCCAGCCCTGGTGGCTCCACAGCTCCGGCCGCAGATAGCCGCCGTCCTCGACGAAGCCGAGGTACTCGGCGTTCGTCACCGGCGCGCGCGCGATGCGGAACGGCGCGACCTCGACGTCATGCGCCCATTTCTCGTTATCGAAGGTGAAATACGGCCCGGGCGCCGCGCCGAGCCGGAAAGGCCCGCCGGGAATCTCGACGTCGCCCGGCAGCGCACCGCCGCCAATCTCCCGCGGCGCGGCGCCGAGCGGCGGCGCGGCGTAGCCGAGGGTCTGGCGCATGTAGGTGAACGCCTCGGCGTGCATGTCCTCGTGGATGACGGCGAGTTGCGTCAGGTAGGTGAGCTTCGGGTCGCTGCCAGCCGCTTCGAGGCGCGCCAGCACGCGTTCCTCTACGCGCGACAGATAGTCGAGCGTCTCCTGCCGCGAGGGCAGCGGCAGCCCCCAGCGGTCGTCGTGATCGACCTTGAAGGAATCGTAGAGCTTCTCGGCGCCGTCGAGCAGGAAGCGCCGTTCGCCCAGCGCCGGCAGCAGGAAGACGTCGTAGAAGAAGGCGACGTGGCCCAGCTCCCAGCGGAAGGGGTTCACCGACTCCAGCAGCGGCACGCTAAGTTGTTCGTCGTGAAGATCGGAAACGAGCTTGAGCGTGTACTCACGCGCCTCCCTGACGAGGCGGCAAAGTTCCGGCGCGGGAAGAATCAGCGGCGTCTGCATGGATGCCTCCTTTCGGGAGGCATCACTCTAGCATGGAGGAAAGACAAGCCGCATGCCTCCTCGGCAACGACCGCATACAAGCGTTCAAGACGCATCGCCGCTCCTCCGTCGCCGGCGATTGATGGCGTAATCCGTCACCTTGCCGATGAATGGCAGCGCCAGGATGCCCGGCAGCCACACGCAACGCTTGATCTCGCGAAAGGTGCCGATGCCGATGGTCATGTCCTCGTGCCCCGCGCGCGGCTGATCGCGGTAGGTGCCGAAAAGCCGGTCCCACACGGACAGATTGAAGGCGAAGTTGCTGTTGGTTTCATCCTCCTCGATGGAATGGTGTACGCGATGCATGTCGGGCGTCACCAGGAGCAGGCGCAGCGCCCGCTCCAGCGCCGGGGGCATGCGCACATTGCCGTGGTTGAACATGGAGGTAGCATTGAGCAGCACCTCGAAGATCACCACCGCCAACACGGGCGGGCCCAATATCAGGATCACCGCAGCCTTGATGAGCATGGACAGCACGATCTCGACGGGATAAAACGCGCACCCGTCGTTACGTCGAAATCAAGATCGGCATGATGCACGCGATGCAGGCGCCACAGCAGCGGCACGGCGTGGAACATCACGTGCTGGAGATAAATGACGAAATCCAGCAGCACGATCGAGACCGGCATGGCCATCCACAACGGCACGGCGGAATAATTGAACAATCCTCAGCCCTGCCGGGCGGCAAATACCGCCATCCCCACCGCCGCGGCCGGGAACAGCGCGCGCAACAAGACGCTGTTGAGCGCCACCAGCGCGAGATTGTTTGCCCAGCGCAATGACTTGGACACGGTGAGCCGGCGCCGCGGCGCGGCAAGCTCCCACAGCGCCATGCCGCCGAACACCCCGAGGAAGCAGGCCAGGCGAATGGCGAGTTCATGCTGCATCACGTATGCGTTCATGGCCGGCGGAAGCCAGGCAGGCAGGTTTCCGGAACGGGTTGCGAATACCGCGTCATAGTATGGACCGGCGTGGCCGGTTTGCCCACCGCCATGCCGCCAGCGGCACGACGATCCACTGCAGCAGCGGCGCCAGGCCCACCTCGACCCAAGGCAGTACCGGCATCCAGTCCGAGTACGCCCAGTTCCCCTGGATCAGATTGATTCGCTCGCTTGCCAGCGTGTAGGCGAGCGCGAGAAAAACCATCCATGCGAAGATTTTCGTTCCCGGCCAGTTGGCCGGATGTCCGGCTCTGCTCAAAATCAGGGCGACGAACAGCGCCGCCGTTCCGATCATGGCGTCGCCTGCGGTGCAATGCGCGACCGCGAAGGCGATCCACTCCGGCCGCGGGTCCGCCCACAGGGTGTAGAGCGGCAACTGGGCGATCTCCCAGGCCAGGCTGAGGAGCGCCAGGCGCGGCAGATACCTGCGTAGCAGGAACGACCAGGATTCCGGGTGTGCGTACCACATTCAAAAGCTGCCGAAGACCCCGGGCGTCGCGCCGGAATCCAGGTAATAGACATTCAGGGGGGAACGCTTCTCGCCCGGCATTCCCGGCGCGCCGACCGGCATGCCGGGCAGGGCGACGCCCTTGACCGGCCTGCGCTCCTTCAGCAGGCGCTTGACGAACTCCGCCGGCACGAGTCCTTCGACGACATAGCCGTCGACAATCGCCGTATGGCAGCCGGCAAGCCGCTCCGGGACGCCGAACTTCTGCTGGATCGACGGCAGATCGGTGGTGTCGATCTTCTCCACCTTGAAGCCGTTGGCTTCCATGTGCTGCGCCCAGATGTCGCAGCAGCCGCAATTCGGGTTCTTGTACAGCTTCATCGGAATGTCCGCCGCGAGGGCCGGCAAGGGCAGGCCGAGGGCGAGCGCCAGCAGAAGGGTTTTCGGGTAACGCATGGTCTTGCTCCTTTTCTTCGGATTGAAATGGTTTGCACCCGCAGTGTCCTAGTGTCCTGAGTTGGAAGTTCGTTGCTGAATTCGTGCGAAATCGCCGCCATGCGGCGTTGCGAATCCTCGCCAGGTGTTCAACCTGGCTGCGGTTCGCGCCTTGCCTGGCGCCGATTTCGCACGAATTCGGAACGCTCTCGTATTCTTGCTAGCACTCTTCAACGAACTTCCAACTCAGGACACTAGCGCGCCTCGGGCGGGTAAGGCGCGCGCCGGCTTTCTTCTTCCTGGAAGCGCCGCTGCTCGGGCGTCCACAGGGTCTTCAGGTACTCGATCACGGCACGCATCTCGGCCGGCGCCAGGCGCTGCCCGAAGGCGGGCATGGTCAGCCGTTGCGTCTTGTTGAACGGGTCGCGCCAGCCGTTCTTGACGATCCCGTACAGCATGCCGTCCGCGTGTTTCCAGGTGTGCCCGTCGCGGTCGTGGGGCGGCGCGGGCATCTCGCCCAGCTTGTCCGGCCGCTGCCATTCGGGCGCCCCTTCGCCCTTGCCGCCATGGCAGGAGGCGCATTGCGCCTGGTAAACGCGAAGGCCAGCGCCCGGCTGTTGCGCGGCGGCAGGCGGGGATTCGCCGGCGCGAGCGGCGGCGCTCAGGACGATGAGGGCGACGGCCGGGAGGCTACGCACCGACCCGCTCCCAGGTCTTCGCGCCATCGCCGCTGCGAAACAGGGCGCCGTCGTCCGCCGCTGCAAAGACGATGCCGGCAGGCGTGACGACGAGCGCCTCGACGGCGGCGGCGGGAGCGCCCGCGCGAGACCACTGTTCGCCGCCGTTGGCGCTGAGGAACAGTCCGTCGTCCGTCGCCGCATAGACATGCTGCGGCTGGCGCGGATCGTAGGCGATGGCGGTCGCCGCGCGGCCGAGTTCGCCGGCGTCGCGCCAGCCGCAGAAGCAATCCATGGAGCGGCGCACCCCCTCTCCGGTGGCGGCGAAGAACCAGCCGGTCTGCATGCTGCCCGGCATGTTCGAATGGACGAAGCGCGCGATGCCGCCCCGCGGCCCGGCATCCATCAGCTGCCAGCGCTGCCCGCCGTCCAGGCTGCGGAAGAAGCCATGCCCGCTCACATACGCAAAGACCGTGTCGGGTTGCTCTGCATGGCTGGCAAGGGCGGTGACGTGCTTGCCGGGCAGGCCCTCGTTGCGCGCCGACCAGCTGCGGCCGCCGTCGTCGCTGCGCAGCACGCCGATGCCCGGGCCGGCGACGTACAGGCCGCCCTGGCCTGCCGCGGCCACGGCGATCGATGCGATGCGCCCCGCCGCCGGAATCGCCGGCAGCTTCATGGGCGTCCAATGCCGCCCGCCGTCGTCGCTGCGCGCAAGGGCAGCGCCACGGGCCCTGAGCAGCGTCCCGCCGGCACCGTCGAAGGCGAGCACAACGCCATCGCCCGCCGCCGCGCTGCCCGCTCCCAGCAGGCCGGCCAGCAGCAGCGTGCCGGCAAGCCTGCGCATCCATGGCATCAGCGTCCGTTGCATGTTCATCGCTTGAATCTCCTTTGTTTGCGTTGAAATGTGCGGCGAATCTTTTCGCCGCGGAAAAAAACAAAATGGATACGTAGCTCAGCCGATCTGTCCGAGCGTCGGGAACCGTTCCAGCAGCCAGTAGCTGAGTTCGGTCAGCTTGCCCGTCAACATGGCCACGCCCATCGCCACCATGATCACGCCCGCCGCGACCTGCAGCGGGCGCCCCGCGTGGCGCAGCGGCTTGAGCCGGCCGACCAGTTCGCGCATGAACACCGCCGACAGCACGAAGGGCACGCCCAGGCCTAGGGCGTAGGCCGAGAGCAGCGCGATGCCGCCGGCGACCGAGCTTTGCGTGGCGCTGGCGGTCAGGATCACACCGAGCACCGGGCCGATGCAGGGGGTCCAGCCAAAGCCGAAGGCGACCCCGAGCAGGAGCGCGCCGGCCGGATGCCCGCCGGCAGGATGCGGATGGAAACGCAAATCCCGGTGAAACCACGAGACGTGGCGCATCAGTCCGAGCATGAACAGGCCGAAGGCGATGACGATAACGCCGCCGACGATGTTCGCCTCGTGCCGGTAGCGCAGCAGCAACTGGCCGAGGGCTGTGACGCTGGCACCGAGGGCGATGAACACGGCGCTGAACCCCAGCACGAAAAACAGGCTCATGACGCCGGCGTTGACGCGCATCCCTGCGCTCATCTGCGGCTGCGTGCCATGCAGCGGCTGCCCGGCGACATAGGACACGTAGGCGGGCACCAGGGGAAGCACGCAAGGCGAGAGGAAGGAAACGAAGCCGGCGGCGGCGGCGCCGGCGAGGCCGAGGGTGGACGCGTCGATCACGGTGAACTCCGATCGCTGTTCTGCGTCATGCCCGCTTCCTTCACGGCTTCGCCCCGAGCACCCGGCGGATGGCCGCATCGAGGGCCTCGGCCGGCTGCGCGCCGACAACCCATTCGCTGACGCCGCTGCGGTTGTTGCGCACCAGCGTGGCCGGCGTGCCGGACACGCCCGCGGCGGTGCCGTCCGCCAGGTCTTCGTCCACCCGCTGCGCCATCTGCGGATCGTCCAGGCAGCGGGAGAATGTCTCCGGCTTCAGGCCCAGCTCGGCGGCGATGCCCGTCTCGGATCTGCCCTCGGGCAGCCCCTGGCCGTTCGATCGCGTGCTCGCGAAGAGGGCGTCGGTGTACTTCCAGAAGACCTCGTTGCCGCCCAGATTCGCCGCGCACTCGCTGGCGATGGCCTCCCGCCGCGCGGCCGGGTTGTGGAAGCCGAGGGGAAAGTGGCGATAGACCCAGTTCACCCGGCCGTCGTAGCGCTCCAGCACGGATGCGGGCGTGCCGTGGAAGCGCTTGCAGTAGGGGCACTCGAAATCCGAGTATTCGATCAGTGAAACTTCCGCCTGCGCCTTGCCGCGGATAGGGTCGCGGCGGGGGTCGACCTTGCGCGCCAGCCTGGCGCGCTCCGCCGCTTGCGCCCGCTGCCGCGCCTGCGCGCTGCGCTGCGCCTCCTGCCGGCGTTCGTTCAGCCGCGTGAGCGAACGTTCCACCGCGCGGTCGAGGATTCCGTCCGCCTCGATCTTGCGCACGATGGCATCGACCAGGGCGGGATCGGTTTCGGCTGCCTGAACCGATGCGGCAGGTTCGCCGGCAAGCAGCGCCGCCAGGACGATGAATGCCGCGCGGCCGTTTCCTTCCGCCCTACGGCTGACGCCTTGCTCAGGGGTTTTCATGGACATTTCTCCTTTCCGCTTTCGCGACAATCGCCGTTTCCTGCCTCACGCCGGCGAACCGGGGCCGAACAGGCAGTTGCGCATCATTCCGGCGTCCTCGTGCTCCAGGTTGTGGCAGTGGTACATGAACAGGCCGGGTTCGGTCGGCGCCAGCAGCAGGCGCACCCGCTCGCCCGGAAAGATGAGGAAGGTGTCCTTGAAGCCGGCGTCGACCAGGCCGTCGCGCAGGTCCGCCGGCGCGCCGTCCCGGCTGCGCTCCAGGATGCGGAAGCGCACGCCGTGGATGTGCATGGGATGGGGCATGGCCATGCCGCCGTCGTCGTTGGCGAAGGTCCACACGGTGCTTTCGCCGAGGGGCAGGCGCTCGCCGTCGGCCACGGCGTCCATCTCGAACTGCCGGCCGTTCATGAAGCCCTGCATGTGGCGGAAGGCGAGCCGGGTGTGAAGCTCGCCCGCTCCCTCCGGCGCGGCGGCCTGCGCAGGCGGGAGCCGCAGCGTCGCGCCGGCGCGGCGCGCCTCCGCGCCGATGCTGAAACGGGCGATCGTCAGCGCGTCGCCCTGGCCGGGGCCCATCGTCTGCTGCATGCCGCGGCCCATCATGCCGCGCATCATCCCGCCGCGCATCATGCCGCCGCCGTCCATCATCCCCATGCCGGAGAATTCGCGGCTCACGAGGGCGATCTCGGTGCCCGGGCGGCGCTCGCCGAAATCCTCCAGCAGCTCGATGCGCTCGAAGGGCCCGAGGACGACGTAAGGCCGCGTCTGCATGCCCTCCGCGGCGGACAGCAGGCCGTTGTCGGTGGCGATGACGCGCAGGGGCCGGCCGTCGGACCAGGCCAGCTTGTAGATGCGCGCATTGGACGCATTGACGAGCCGCAGCCGCCAGGGCCGCGGCGTGACGCCGAACGCGGCGTCCGCTGCGCCGTTCACCAGAACGCGGTCGCCCAGCACGCCGTTCATGTCGTCCATCATCGTGCGCTTGAAGACGAACTGGTTGTCGCCGACGCGCCGATCCTGGATGACCAGGCTCAATTCGTGCCCCGCCGTCGGCAGGCCGTAAGCTTGCTCCTGTGCCTCGCGCACGATCACCAGTCCGGCCAGGCCCCGATAGACCTGGGCGCCGGTGAGGCCATGGGGATGCGGGTGATAGAGATAGGTGCCGGCGGGGTTGCGCACGGTGAATTCGTAGATGTAGTCGCCGCCCGGTTCGACGGCAAGACGCGGGTGGCCGTCGGCCGCCTCGGGAACAAGCATGCCGTGCCAGTGGATGATGGAGGGCTCAGCCAGGCGGTTGCGGAATTCGATGCGCACGCGCTCGCCGCGCCGCAGTTCCAGCGTCGGCCCCAGATAGCCGGCGGAGGGCTTGAGGGCGTCGGCACGCCCGCGCAGCACCTGTCCGGCATAGCGCAGCACCGCGGTCTTCGGGCCCGGCCAGAGGCTCGCGCCGTCCGGCGCGGCGACAAGCCGCAGGACTAGATCCGGCTCGCCCGCCGCCAGGGCGCGGCGCAGCGGCAACGGTGTTGCGAGGATGCCCGCGCCCAATGCCTGCAATACGTTCCGTCGTGTCCACATGTTCCTGCTCCTTGTGCATGCCCCTTTCAGGGCTTCGCGCCTGCCGCCACAAGCCGGCGAATTTCGTCTGCATACGAGGGCGCATCCCATTCCGCCGGCCCCACCTTGCGCCAGCGCTCGCGCCCCTGCCGGTCCACCAGCAGCGTGGTGGGAATGCCGATGCTGCCCAGCGCGGCCGCCACCTCGCCCGCGGCATCGATATAGGGCGCGAGGTATCGAATGCCGCTCTGCCGGTAGAACTCGCGCACCGACTGCAGATCCCGGTCGAGGGACACCGCCACCACTTCGAAGCCGAGCCCGCCCAGCGCTTTCTGCAAACGGTCGAGGGCCGGCATCTCCTTGCGGCAGGGCGCGCACCAGGTGGCCCACAGATTCAGCAACAGGACCCTGCCGCGGAAATCCTCCAGGGCGAGCATCCTTTCCTTGCCGTCGAGAAAGTGCATGCCGCGCAGCGGCGCCCGCCCGGCGGCCGTCTCCGGCGTTCCCGGCGTATCCGACAGAAGGGTCATCCCGGCAAACCCGCCGGCGGCCAGCCCGGCCGCGGCGGCAAGACCGGACAGCAGCAGCCGGCGCGAACCGAATGCGCTCATTTCCGCCTCCGCAAGTCTTCGACCATGGGCAGCAGCTTGTCCCGCACGAATTCCGCAGTCATAGGGCCGATATGCTTGTAGGCGATGCGGCCATCGCGGCCGACGAGGAAGGTTTCCGGCACCCCATACACGCCCCAGTCGATCGCCACGCGCCCATCCACATCGGCGCCGGTGCGGTTGTATGGGTCGCCCCACTGGTCCAGCCAGCGCGCGGCATCGTCCGGCCGGTCCTTGTAGTTGAGGCCGTGGACCGGGACGACGCCGCGGCCTCGGAGATCGATCAGGAGCGGATGCTCTTCGCGGCAGGCGACACACCAGGAGGCGAACACATTCACGATGGATACTTCGCCGTGCAGATCGCGGCTTGCCAGACCGAGCGTCCGCCCTTTCACAGCGGGCAAATCGAACTCGGGAACCGGTTTTCCGATCAGCGGCGAAGGAATCTCCCGAGGATTGAGGAACAGGCCAACGCCGAGCACCAGCACCAGTGCGCCGAACAGAACCAGCGGCAGCAGGAAAGCGACGCGCCAATGCGATTCGCCGGCCGCCGCCCCCGACACGGACGCGGCGCCGGCCATCCGGTCTGTCCGGCTCATATGCATTCGCTCCGGATGAACGCCGCCATCTCCTCGGGGGCGGCGAACACGATCTGCGCGCGATCGCCACCCATGCCGGTCCCCACGATGACCGGCTCGCCCTTGCGCGGACCGCGCCGGGTGGAGTCGGTCTTGAAGCGCAGGTTGAATTCCCAGAACGGATAGGTCCTGCCGTCTGCGAGCGTGACCCGATACGTGTCGGCGCAGAGGCGGACGGCTTTGACCAGCTGCCCGGCCTTGACCGCTTTCAGATCGGGCGGCGCAGGCGTCGCGGGCGCGGCGGCCTTGCCCTCGGACACCGCCCGCAGGTAAGCGATCAGGTCGCCGCGGGCGCGCGCGTCGGGCAGGCCGCCGTAGGCCATCGTACTGCCGGGAATGAAGGCGGCCGGATTGCGCAGCCATGCGTCCAGCGCCTTTTCGTTCCATACGAGATCGGCCTTGCGCAAGGCCTCCGAGTAGCGCCGAAAATCCGCGGCGCTGCCGGCCCGTCGGCCATAAACGGCGGCAAGGCTCGGCCCGGTGCGATGCTCGCCGGGGGATAGGGAATGGCAAGCGGCGCAGGCGCGGAATGCCTGGGCACCGCGGGTCGCGTCGCCGGCAGCATAGGCGCCGGCCGAGGCGACGAGCCCGGCCAGGGCCATGAACATGGATGTGCGCTTCATGAGACTCTCCTGGTTGTTGGATGTGCCGGCGGCCTCCGCCTCGCGGTGCGCAGGGTCATGATTGCAGCAAGAGCCTGAGATCGTGCGCGATCGCCTGAGGCTCCGCCTCGCCCTTGATGTGCAGGCGCAGCCGCCCCTGGGGATCGAAGGCGAAGATCGCGGTCAGGTGATCGACGGCGTAAGACCCCGAGGCGTCGGCCGGCTGACGCGCAAAGAAGACTTTGAATTCCTCGGCGGCGCGCGCCACCTCGGCCTCGCTGCCGCGCAGGCCGATAAAGCTCGGGTGGAATGCCGGCACGTAGCGGGCGAGGACTTCCGGCGTGTCGCGCGCCGGATCCAGCGTGGCGAACAGCCCCTGTACGCGCGCGCCGTCCTTGCCCAGCAGATCGACCGCCCTGGCCATTCCCGCCAGCGCCGTCGGGCAGGCGTCGGGGCACTGGGTATAGCCGAAGAAGAGCATGACCGCCTTGCCGCGGAAATCCGCCAGCGCGCGCGGCTTGCCCGCGGCATCGGTGAGGCGGAAATCCCGCCCCCACTCGATGCCCGTCATGTCGGTGGCGAGAAAGCTTTCCGTCTTTCTCGCGCAGGACGGGAGCACCAGCGCCAGCGCGGCGAGGCCGCCGAGCCGGAGCGCATTGCGGCGGCGCGGGTCAGTCATGGCGGCCTCCGTTGCCGAGGCGGTCGACCACGGGCAGGCGCAGGGTCACCACCCGGCTTGCGCCGCCCGATTCGGCAAGAGTCAGTCTGAGCACCACGGCGCCGCCGGGGCGCAGGGGCGCGCGCAGGCCGGTCAGCATCATGTGGATGCCGCCGGGCGCCAGCCGCAGCGGGCGGCCGGCCGGCAAATCGAGCGTCTCCAGCCGGCGCATGCGCATGACATCGCCCTGCATGGACATGGCGTGGAACTGCACCGTCCCGGCCACGTCGGATTCCGCGGAGACGACACGGGCGTCCTTCGGGCTTTCCAGCGTCAGGTAGGCGGCCGCGACGGTCTGCCCGGGCACCGTGGCGACCACCCGCGCCTCATCGACCTTCAGCGTGTCCGCGGCAAACCCGGGTCCGGCGAGCGCCGCGGCGCCGAACACGAACATCGTCAAGAATTTACTGCTCTGCATGCGTGTGTGACCTCCTCGTTGGGAAACGACGGCCGAGACGCAGGAAGCCGCGCAACGATTCCGGCGGGATCGGGCCGCCGCGTATCGGCGAATCAAGGCAGGCGGGACGCGCCCTGCGGCCCATGGGCCACAGGGCGGGCGTTTCGCCCGGGCAGGATCAGAGGAAGCGGGGAGGTCGCCACACCCCGAACGAATCGGGGGCGGGAAGGTTAGGAGAGTTGCCGGACTGCAACGGTACGGCGGCGGTCAGGACCCGGATGGAGGCGGAGGACGCCTGGACGAACAGGATCGCTCCGCATCCGCCGGAAAGGCTGCAGTGCGTCGCACAGGCATCGTCCGGCAACCGGCCGGAAGCGCCGGCATCGTCGCAGCACGGACTCGAAGCATCCGCCATGTCCATGTCCACGCCTGCGTGCGCGGGGCAAGCATCCATGGCGGCCATCGCGCCAAAGCCGTAGGTCGGCACGGCGATGCTCAGCAGCACGATGAGGATCAGAGACCAGAGACGCATAGGCGCAACAATGACAGGGGCACGGCGTAGCAAAAAAGGGCTTTCAATATATCAAAGGTGCAAGACGAAGTCTGCATTTCCCGATACGACCGATCCGGCACCGGCAAGTTCGCCGGAATCGAGGAAATTCACATCCGACCGAAAGGATAGCGACGCAGGCGGTCATCCGGCGCAGCACGAAAGCTGCTTCACGTCCTTGCCGAAGGCCTGCGCCGCCAGCTTCAATCCCTCGACCATGGTCAGGTAGGGGAACAACTGGTCGGCCAGTTCCTGCACGGTCAGGCGATTGCGGATCGCCAGCGCGGCGGTCTGGATCAGCTCGCCCGCTTCGGGGGCCACCGCCTGCACGCCGATCAATCGGCCCGAGTCCGCCTCGGCGACCAGCTTGATGAAGCCGCGCGTGTCGAAGTTGACGAGCGCCCGCGGCACGTTGTCGAGGGTGAGTGTGCGGCTGTCGGTTTCGATGCCGTCGCGGTGCGCTTCCGCTTCGCTCAGGCCCACGGTCGCCACTTGCGGGTCGGTGAACACCACCGCCGGCATGGCGGTGAGATCGAGGGCCGCCTCGCCGCCGGTCATGTTGATCGCCGCGCGGCTGCCGGCCGCCGCCGCGACATAGACGAATTGCGGCTGGTCGGTGCAGTCGCCGGCGGCGTAGATGTGCGGGCTGCTCGTGCGCATGCCCCGGTCGATGACGATGGCGCCCTCTGCACCGACGGCCACGCCCGCCGCTGCGAGGTTCAGTTCGCGCGTGTTCGGCGCGCGGCCGGTGGCGACCAGCAGCCGGTCGGCGCGCAGCTCGCCCTGACCGGTGGCGAGCACAAATTCGCCGTTGGCATGGACGACGCGGCTCGCCTGCGCATGCTCCAGCACCGCGATGCCCTCGGCGCGGAAGGCGTTCGTTACGGCTTCGCCGATGGCCGGGTCTTCGCGGAAGAACAGCGTGTGGCGCGCCAGGATCGTCACCCGGCTGCCGAGCCGGGCGAAGGCCTGCGCCAGCTCCAGCGCCACCACCGACGAGCCGATCACGGCCAGCCGCGGCGGAATCGTGTCGCCGGCCAGCGTCTCGGTGGATGTCCAGAAGGGCGTCTCCGCCAGGCCGGCAATCGGCGGCACGGCCGGGCTGGCGCCGGTGGCGACGAGGCAGCGGTCGAAGGCCAGCTCGCGCTCGCTGCCGTCGGCGCACTGCACGACGAGGCTGCGGTCGTCCTTGAAGCGTGCCGCGCCGCGCAGCAGATTGACGTTCGGGTTCGACGCCAGGATGCCTTCGTACTTGGCGTGGCGCAGCTCTTCCACGCGCCCCTGTTGCTGCGACAGCAGCCGGCCGCGATCGATCGCCGGCTCGGCCGCGGCGATGCCGCCGTCGAAGGGACTCTCCCGGCGCAGGTGGGCGATGTGGGCGGCGCGGATCATGATCTTCGACGGCACGCAGCCGACGTTGACGCAGGTGCCGCCGAGGGTGCCGCGCTCGATCAGGGTCACGCGCGTGCCGCGCTCGGCGGCCTTCAGCGCACAGGCCATCGCCGCGCCGCCGCTGCCGACGACGGCGATGTGCAGGCGGCTTTCGCTCTTCTCTGTCATGGTCTTTCCCCCTTCCCGGGCGGTGCGCCGCAGGCCGCGCCGCTGCGTCGCCGCCACACTGCGTAGAAAGTCAGTCCGGTGAACACGGCGAGCATGGGCAGCAGCACGTAGTCGAGATAGCCGGTCAGGGCGGACAGACCGGCCAGCCCGAGCAGGATCACCAGGATCGGCGTAAAGCAGCACAGCGCGGTCAGCAGTGCGCCGACCGTGCCGAACCGCATCAGTGTTTTCGGGTCCTGCATGGCCGGCTCCTTCCGTATCGGAATTCGATGGCGTAACCTTACTTCCGTAGTCATGTACGGAGTCAAGCGGCATGGAAGACACTCTGGAGAATCTGACCATAAGCGCCTTCGCCCGCGCGGCCGGGGTCGGCATCGAGGCGATCCGCTTCTATCAGCGCAAGGGCCTGCTGCCGGAACCGGACAAGCCCTATGGCGGCATCCGCCGCTACGGCGAGACGGACGTGGGGCGGCTGAGGTTCGTGAAAACGGCCCAGCGCCTGGGCTTCAGCCTGGATGAAATCGCCGAACTGCTGCGCCTGGAGGACGGCACGCATTGCGCCGAAGCGCGCGCACTGGCCGAGCACAAGCTGCGCGACGTGCGCGAAAAGCTGGCCGACCTGTCCCGCATGGAAACCGCGCTGTCCGGCCTGGTGCGCGCCTGCCGCTCGCGCAAGGCGAACGTCTCCTGCCCGCTGATCGCCTCGCTGCAGGAGGGACAGAAGCGACGTGCCCCCTCACCCTAGCCCTCTCCCCGCCAGCGGGGAGAGGGAAAAAAGACCAGTTGCCCCCCGCCCTCACGCCACCTTGTAGGCGGCGAACTTGTCATCCACTTCCGTCCGGAACAGGTGGTTGGTGTAGTTGGAGAGCGTCTTCACCGCGGCCGCCAGGATGATCTGCAGGACATGGGTTTCGGTGTAGCCGGCGGAAAGGAAGGCGTCGGCCGCGGCCTGGCGCGGCTTGCCGGCCGTGCCCACCAGTTCCTGGGTGAATTCGTAGAGCGCCTTCAGCTTCGGGTCGGGAATCGGCTGGTGCGCGCGGATCGCCGCCAGCACCGGCGCCGGCACGCCGGACATCTTGTCGGCGAGCATGCTGTGCGCCGCCGTGCAGTAGGTGCAGCCGTTCTGCTGGCTGACGGCGAGGAACACCACCTCCTGCTCGGCCGGCGAGAAGCCCGACTTCTGCCGGAAGGCGGCATAGCCGTGCAGGTAGGTGGTCAGCACGCCGGGCACGTTCACCATGTTGGCGTACATGTTGGGGATGAAGCCGACCTGCTTCTGCGCGGCTTCGAGCACTTCCTTCTGTTCGGGAGAGGCGCTGCCGAGGGTGACGGCGTTCAGGGTATTGGCGACGAAATGCGGGCTCATGGTTTCCTCCGTGAAGACGTTGCCGCGCGGGATGCGCGACCCGATGTGAAGCGTAGCCCGTCCGCCGGGGTTAGCGGCTATCATGCGTACCTTATCCATAACCGATCGTACCGCCGCGATGGAAACCGCCGACGCCATCTCCCGCCTGCTCGACCACGTCGGGCTGCGCGCCCGCACCTTCTACGCCGGTCCACTGTGCGGCCTGCACGACTTCGACGCCGCCGAGGGCGTCGGCCACCTGCACGTCGTGCGTGCCGGCACCCTGCGTGCCGTGCAGGCCGGACACAAGGCGATCGCCGTCGCCGAGCCCGCCCTGCTGTTCTATCCGCGGCCGCTCGACCACCGCCTCGACGTCGCCGACCGCATCACCGCCGACGTGCTGTGCGCCAGCGTGCGCTACGACGCCGGGCTGGACAACGCCATCACCCAGTCCTTCCCCGACGTCGTGGTGACGCCCTTCCGCGAGGCGCCCGGGCTGGAGCCGACGCTGGCGCTGCTCTTCGACGAGGCGAACGAGGCGCGCACCGGCCGGCAGGTGCTGCTCGACCGCCTCTGCGACGTGCTGCTGATCCAGATCGTGCGCCACGCCCTCGCCCGCGGCCTCGTCGCCCGCGGCCTGCTCGCCGGGCTGGCGCATCCGCGCCTGGGCCGGCTGCTGGTGGAACTGCTCGACGCGCCGGGAAAGGACTGGCCGCTCGAAGCCATGGCCGCGCGCGCCCACCTCTCGCGCAACGCCTTCGCCCGGCTGTTCAGGGAGGTGGTCGGCATCGCCCCTGCCGCCTTCCTCGCGCAGATGCGTATCGGCTACGCCCAGCGCCTCCTGCGCAAGGGACGTTCATTGACGCGGGTGGCCGAGGAAGTCGGCTACGGCAGCCAGCCGGCCTTCTCGCGCGCCTTCATCCGCGAAACCGGCATCGCGCCATCGGAGTGGGTGCGGCGGCAGGCGGGGGCGTGAGCGGGGGAAAAGTCAGTCGCTGCGGGACGGCGATTCCGTTCCCCGCCGGTGAGCTTCGCGAGACTGCCGGTGAAGGTGTCGGCGATGCGGAAGTCCGTCAATGACTTAATCGACCGAAGTCCGGGATCGCGCGACGCATGAACTCGTCGAACAAGGGCACGGTAAACGCCATCTCCCCATGGGCGGGACTGTAGATCATTCCCTTCCTGATCAGCTTGGCACGCACCGGCCCGAGGCTATTCACCTGCACGGACAGCATTGCCGCGATATCGCCTGTCCGGTGCGACCCCGGTCCCAGTTCGGCCATGGCGCGGAGAAACTTTTTCTCGCTTGGGGTAAGCCGATCGAAGCGGACGCGAAAGAAATTTTCGTCCAGCCGGCGAATTACTTTGGGAGTCGCACCTGTCACAACATCAAGGCTGATCGGGCTGGCTACGGCCAGATTCCAGGCCTGGTAGCCCCACTCCTGAAGGAAATAGGGATATCCTTGAGTCATGCTGAAAATCTCGGCCAATGCCGCCGGGTCAAAGCTGACGCCGGCCGCCAGCGCAGGATCCTGCAATGCCTTTCGGGCGTCGGCTTCTGCCAGCGCCCCAATGAGCGGGAAGCTGAAAAGCCGCTCCGCGTAGGACTTCGACTCGCCCGCCAGGCCAGGCAGGATGGGCAGGCCGGCACCGATCAGCACCAGCGGCAACTGGCGCTGTTGCACCTTGTGCATCGCCATGATCAGCGCGCCCAGTTCCTTCTGGTTGAAATACTGCACCTCGTCGATAAGGAGCGCAATGGCGCTTTTGCGCTCGGCGGCAGCCTCTGCGACCGCCATGAGCAGAATGGGCAAATCGATTTCCAGGTCGCCGCTGTCGGCCACACCTTTTTCGGGCTCGATGTCCAGCCCGATGTCCACATCGCCTACTGTCAGTTTGATGGCGGAGATGAAGCTGCGCAGCACGGCAAGGCCGCGTTTTACCTTGT
The DNA here is from genome assembly GCA_041396245.1 of Rhodocyclaceae bacterium. Lineage (GTDB taxonomy): Bacteria > Pseudomonadota > Gammaproteobacteria > Burkholderiales > Rhodocyclaceae > Desulfobacillus. The sequence goes on from JAWKYW010000005.1 coordinate 50,338, forward strand.
CACCGGCACCGGCCATGCGATCCAGATCGTAGAGAAGCCGGCGCAGGCTGGGGGCGAGCAGCGGCCCCAGCCGCTTGTCCTCGTGGGCCTCCACTTCGATCGTCCGGTAGCCCGCCGCGCTGGCCAGACGCTGAATCTCGTTCAGCAGCACCGTCTTGCCGACACCGCGAAGGCCCGTCAGCAGCAGGCTCTTCTCGGAACGGGCTGCCAGAGTACGCCCCAACAGGATGCGTGCCTGTTCCAGCACCGGCTCTCGCCCCACCAGCTCAGGTGGCGGCGAGCCCGCACCGGGAGAAAACGGGTTCTTGATCGGATCCATATCTATCAACCTATACCCGGTTATATCTTGATTTGAGTATACATCGATAAACATCGGCAGCAAACGCCATCCGCAACCCGGCGCCGTCCCGCCAGTGCTGACTATCTGTTTGTGGCGCCTCGGGCAAGGCGTGTCCCAAATGTCTCATGGATAACCGCCCGTCTCGCAGGGCGCATTTTTTTACACGACCAGGCTGATCGGCTCCGGCGCCTCGCCCTGCGGCAGCACGCGGCCGATGCGCGCGGCGTGCTGATAGCCAAGCCGGCGCAACTCGGCTAGGCAGGCCTCGGCCCGGTCTGCCGGGACGCCGGCGAGCAGGCCGCCGGCGGTCTGCGGATCGAAGAGTAGCGGGTAGTAGGGGTGCGACAGCGCCGCTTCCTGGTTGCGCAGTGCGCGGCGCAGGCGCACGTTGGCCGGCTGCAGCGAACTGAGGATGCCGGCGGCCGCCATGTCCGCCGCGCCTTCGAGCAGCGGCAGTGCGTTGAGGTCGAGTTCGGCGTCGACCGCCGAGGGCCGCGTCATCTCGACCAGATGGCCGAGCAGGCCGAAGCCGGTGAGGTCGGTGCAGGCCGTGGCGCCGTGCTCGCGCAGGCAGCGCGCGGCATCACGATTGGAGACCTGCATCGAGTCGAGCGCGGCGTCGATCCAGCGGCCGCGGCAGACGACGCCCGAGCGCGGGCGCGCATGGGCGGCGAACAGCGTGCCGGTGCCGACCGGCTTGGTGAGGATCAGCGCGTCGCCCGGTCGCAGGCCGGCCTTGGTCGTCATGCCCGCCAGCCGTGCGTCGATGAGGCCGTTGACGGCGAAGCCGAGCGCCAGCTCGCTGCCCTCGCCGGTGTGGCCGCCGACCAGGGCGCAGCCGGCCTCGTTGAGCACCGCGACGGCGCCGGCCATCATTTGATGCAAATCGTCCTCGACCTTGCGCTCCAGCCCCGGCGGCACGGTGGCGATGGCGGTGGCCGACTGCGGCGCGGCGCCCATGGCGTAGAGGTCGCCCAGGGCGTGATTGGCGGCGATGCGGCCGAACAGCCAGGGGTCGTCGATGAAGGCACGGAAGAAATCGACGGTGTGCATCACGGCCTTGCCCGGCGGCACGCGCAGCACGGCGGCATCGTCCGGCGCATCGAGGCCGATCAGCACGTCGTCGCGCGCGATCGGCTGCACGCCGGCCAGCGCACGCTCCAGCACCGTGGCGCCGACCTTGGCGCCGCAGCCGCCGCAGCGCATGGCGACGGCGGAGATCGCCTGCGCCCGCTCCTCCGCCGCCAGCGGCAGCGGTTCGCCGCGCGCCGGCGCCGCTTCGGGCATGGCCGCGAACGCGGTGAACTTGCGCATGAAGCGGCGATCGATCCAGTCCTTCCAGCGCCACACCCAGTCGCCGCGCGCATGGAGCGCGCCGCGCGAGGCGACGGCATGGCGGTCGCCGGTGCTGATCAGCGCCAGCCAGCGTTGCTGCGGACGATAGCGCTGCAGCGACTGGCCGCTCACCGCGCGGCGCAGGTTCTCCGCCAGCGGGGGCCCCATGCGCACGGCGAAGACGCCGGCCTTTTCCAGCTTGTGTCCGCGCATCGATGCGCAATCGCCGGCGGCGAAGACCCGCGGATCGTTCTCGCTCTGCAGGAATTCATTGACGCGGATGAAGCCGGCCTCGTCCAGCGCCAGTCCCGTGCCGGCCAGCCAGGCGGCGGCGCCGGCCTGGGTGACCCAGACGATCTCGTCGGCCTCGAACAGCTCGCCCGAGGCGGTGCGCAGGCTTCCGACATCGACCCGGCTGACTTCGGCGCCGCGGTGGACGCGCACGCCGCGCGCGGCGAGCACCGACTCGAAGGCGCGGCGCACGGCGGCGTTGTGCGTCGGCAGGATTTCGGCCCCGGCGGAAAACAGGTGGAAGCGCAGTTCGTCCGGATCGTTCCCCTGGGCGAGGCGTTCATTGCGCAGCCGGTATTGCATGGCCAGGGTGAGTTCGACGCCGGCCGCGCCGGCGCCGACGACGGCGATGGTGACGGACCCTGGCTGTTCGCGCACGCGCGCGAACAGCGCCAGCCAGCGTTCGTTGAAGCGGCGGATCGGCTTCACCGGCACGGCGTGTTCGAGGGCGCCGGGAACCTGGTCGAGCTGCGGCGTCGAGCCGACGTTGATCGACAGCACGTCGTAGGCGACCGGGGGGCGCCGGCGGCAGATCACCTTGCGTGCGGCGCGGTCGATGCCGGTGACTTCGTCGCGGTAGTAGCGCGCACCGGCGAATTCGGCCAGCCGGCGCAGGTCGATATGCACCTCGTCGAAGCCGTAATGCCCGGCGATGTAGCCCGGCAGCATGCCGGAGTAGGGCGTGTCGGTGTCGCTGCAGATCAGCGTCAGCCGCACGCCGGGCAGCGGCCGCATGGCGAAACTGCGCAGCACGCCGACGTGGCTGTGGCCGCCGCCGACCAGCACGATGTCGCGCAGCACCGGGGTGGCTGCGGCATGCATCAGTGCAGGGACCGGGCCGGAACGCCGCAATCGCCCGCGGCGATTCCCGTCGGGCCTGGCGAAGTCATCGTGTGGGCCTCCTCCTTTAGCAACAGCCGCAGCTTTCCTCGGCATTCCCTTCGGCGGCGCCGGCGCCGCCATCCGCGGCGAACGGCAGCGCCTTGCCGCAGCCGGAGAAGATGCCGTAGTGGCGCGAGAAATCGCCGATAAAGTCGAAGTGCGGCGCCAGCCGGCTTTCCTTCAGCATGCGCCAGGTGTTGCCGCAGACGGGGAAGACGCGGCCAGCCTCGATGCGGTGGTGCCTGTCGATGACGAAGGCGTGCGGGTGCTGCGGGATGCTGCCGCGATAGACCACCGCCTGGCCGTAGTCCTCGCAGTCGGATTCCAGACCGTCGAGCTTGAACAGGCGCCAGGTGGCGGAGAAGAAGCGCAGGCTGCCGATGCGCGGCGCCAGCTCGGGGTCGGTGATCGCCAGCGGCCGGTCCTCCACCAGGCGCGGGTCGTTGAAGCCGGCGCGCCGCGCCAGCGCGAGGAAGTCGTTCCAGTAGAGCGCGCCGCCAAGGCATTCGCCGTAGAGGACGGGGTCGTTCTTCACCGCGTCCGGCACGCGCCGGTCGGCATACACGTCGGAGAAATAGAACTCGCCGCCGGGCTTGAGCAGGCGGTGCACGCCGCGCAGCACGGCGTCCTTGTCGGGCGAGAGATTGACGACACAGTTGGAGACGACGACGTCGAAGCTGGCCGGCGCCAGGTCGAGTTCGTCGAGGCGCTCGATGTAGCCGTGCAGAAAGCGCACGTTGTCGAAGCCGAAGGCGTCGGCGTGGTGGCGGCGGTGGCGCTCAGCGACTTCGAGTTGCCCGTCGGTCATGTCGACGCCGACCACCTCGCCCGCCGGCCCGGCGAGCTGCGCCAGCGCATACACGTCGCGGCCGGCGCCGCTGCCCAAGTCGAGGATGCGGCAGCCGTCCAGCAGCGGCGGGCAGACCAGGCCGCAGCCGTAGTAGCGGCTCAGCACTTCGGGATGGATGCGGGCCAGCAGGGGCTTCAGCCAGGCGGGCACGCTGAAGGCGTCGCAGCAGGCCGTCGTCTTCAGGTCGGCCGAGCCGGACAACTGCTTGCCGTAGTAGTCCTTGACCAGTTCATGCATGGCGGTTCCTTACTGACTGGGTATCCGCCGGATCGATCAGGAGCAGGTGCGTCCCGGCCTTCACCGGGATAGGGGCATTCTCGCGCATTGAATCCTCCTTCGGGCAATTGTACCGATGAGTCTGTCCGCGGCGGGGATTGCTTACGGAGAACGCGCGAAAGGAAACCGCCCGCAGGAATGCTGCGGGCGGTCTCTATCGGGCGAGGCTCAGCGCTGGAATTCCACCCCGGCGTAGGGCAGCGCAGCGTACGGATTCTCCTGCGCGTCCGACTGGGAAGCCTGCACCGCCGGAGCGGCAAACAGGGCGGCGGAAGTGGCCAGGGCGGCAATCAGGGTCGAAAGGGTCTTCATGTCAGTCTCCTTGTGCAAAGTTGGGGTTGGGGTTGCTTGTTCGCGGCCGGAACATCCGACCAGCGCCCCTTTGTCGCCGCAGCTGGGGTTTAATTACGCCTCACTGAAAAATAATCATGCCGCCGCGGCGATGCGGCCCGTTGTAAGCCGCGCGCTTTCCCGCCGGTCTAATGGACAGGATGGATGCGTGACGCAGGGCTTCTGCGCCCGGGCAGAAAGGAATGACGCATGAACCCGATCTTGAGCCGGCTGGGCGACCGGCTGGCGCGCTATCTGAGCCGGCCCGATCCGCGCTACCGGCCGCTGGCGACGAGCGATCCGCGCAGCGTGGCGGCCGTCATCGCGCCGGGCGACGTGCTGCTGGTCGAGGGCAATACGCGCTTCAGCAAGGCCATCAAGTACCTCAGCCAGTCGACCTGGTCGCATGCCGCGCTGTACGTCGGCGACAGCGGGCCGGGCGGCGAGCCGGGGCATTGGCTGGTGGAAGCCGACGTGGTCGACGGCGTCATCATGGTGCCGCTGGCGCAATACGCCGAGATGCATACGCGCATCTGCCGGCCGGTCGGGCTCGGCGAGGAGGACCGCGCGAAAGTCATCGAATACGTCCTGGCCCGCCTCGGCCACCGCTACGACCTGAAGAACATCGTCGACCTGGTGCGCTACCTGTTGCCGCAGCCGCCGGTGCCGGTGCGCTGGCGCCGGCGCATGCTGGCGCTGGGCAGCGGCGATCCGACGCGTGCCATCTGCTCGACGCTGATCGCCCAGGCCTTCCAGTCGTTGCGCTATCCGATCCTGCCCGAGGTGTCGCGCCGGCCGGCGCCGCGCGAGGACTGCAACGACTGCTACGACGAGGTCCTGCAGATCCGCCACCACAGCCTGTTCGTGCCGCGCGACTTCGACATCTCGCCCTACTTCGAGATCGTCAAGCCGTCGCTGGCGAACGGCTTCGACCACCGGCGGTTGCGCTGGGAGGACGCTTCGCCCGAAGCGCAAGCGCCGGAAACCAGCCCGATGTAGGTCGGCCCTCAGGCCGACTTGAGCGGCCGATGTCCCACAGGGATATCCTTCGGTCATTGGGCCGAAGCCCGACCTGCCGGGGCGATACGGCAGGGCTCAGTTGGCGAGGCCGAAGCGCGGCCGCAGGCGCACGCCGATCCAGCTTCCCGCCAGTGCGGCGGCGAACCACAGCCAGCCGTGCAGGCTGGTCGAGGCCACGCCGGAGAAGAAGGCGCCGATGTTGCAGCCGAAGGCGATGCGCGCGCCGTAGCCCATCAGCAGGCCGCCGACGAGCGCGGCCGCCAGCGAGCGCGGCGGGATGCGCCATTGCGGCGCGAAGCGCCCGCTCAGGGCCGCCGCCAGCGCCGCCCCGAGCAGGATGCCGAAGTCCATCAGCGAGGTGACGTCGCCGAAGACGCTCGACGACAGTGCCTCCGCCTGGAACGGCGCCGTCCAGAAGGCCGCCTCCGCCGGCTGCCAGCCGGCCAGCATCGCGGTCTTGGCGCCCCACAGCGTGAAGGCCCAGGTAATGGTCCACGGATGGCCGGCGAGGACGAGCGTGGCGAAGTTGAGCAGGGCCAGCAGCAGGCCGCCGGCAAGCAGCGGATCGAGGCCCGCCGCGCCGCGCGAGCTATCCCATCGCCGCAGCGCCCACCAGGCGCCGGCCAAAGTCAGTACCTGCAGGACGGCGGCGACATCCCAGCCGAGGCGCTCGCCCAGCGCGATCCCGCCCCAGTCCGGCAGCGCCTGCCAGCCGCCCATGTGCAGGCTGGCCCAGAACGAACCGGCGCAGAACGCCGCCAGCGCGGCGAGCATGCGCGGGCTGCCGCCGCCGGCGGCGTACAGGGTGCCCGAACCGCAGCCGCCGGCGAGCTGCATGCCAATGCCGAAGAGGAAGGCGCCGGCCGCCACCTGCGGGCCGAGCGGCGCCGTGGCGCCGCCGAGCGGCTGGCCGAAAATCTCGCCGGCCGCGAGCAGCGGCGCGAACAGCAGCGTCGCCAGCGCCAGCATCGGCAGCTGGGCGCGCAGGCCGCGCGTGTCGCCCTGAACGATCAGGCGGCGATAGGCGGTGGCGAAGCCGAAAGCGAATCGATACAGCGTGGCGCCGAGCAGCAGGCCGACGACGACGAGGGCGGCCGGACGCCAGCCGTCCGCCGCCGCCCGCAGCGCCAGCGTCGCGGCGAGCAGCGCAGCGGCGACGGCGGCAGCGCGCTGGCGGTGGTCCGGCACGGGCTCACTTGCCGACGGCGTCGCGCACGATCTTGTCGAACACCGGATCGAGCTCCCTGGCCATCGCATCGAGCGCGGCGCTGGCATAAGGGGCGAACACGGCGCTCGGCCGGCGGTAGGAAACGGTCGCGCTGCCGTCCGCGTTCTCGGTCAGATAGATGCGCAGCGGCGCCTCGACGCCGGCCGGCACGCTGGCGGCGAGCATGCGCACCGCGTAGTCGTTGCGGAACACCATCAGCACGACGTTGCCGGGAATCCTGACGCCGCGCGCGGCGGCGCCGCGGCTGGCGCTGGCGCGCGCCACCAGGCCCATGCCGTTGGCGCCGATGGCCTGCTCGAGGCGCTGCTCCGTCGCCGCGAAGCCGCCCGCCGCCTTCACCGTCACCAAGCCGGGCAGCGCCTGCGCGTTCGCCGCGAACGCCGCTGCGGCCAGGCACAGCGCGAGGATGTTTTTCACATTCATATCGTTCTCCTTTGGCAATGAAGCCTATTTGACGACCAGCCGGTAATCCGGCGTCGGGTTGAGCGGGCAGGAGTAGACGTACTCGCCCGGCTTCAGGTCGATGACGTAGTCCCGGGTCCTGCCGGTGGTGAGGCCGCCGCCGGAGACGCTCGGCAGGGTGGCGCGGCTGAGCAGGGTGGCGCCGCGCAGCCAGAAGCCGAGTTCGTAGGGCACGTCCTTGTTGGCAACGCGGAAGACGGTCCTGCCCGGCTTCAGTTCGAGCGTTTTCGCCTTCGCCAGCCGGTCCTTGCCGCTGCGCGCATTGATGGCCTCGCAGTCCTCGATCTTCGCGCTCTTGTAGCCGTGGTTCACGCCGTGCTCGCTCTCGAGGAACTGGCAGGGCACCTGGTTGAGTTCGACCACCTGGGGCGCGGCCAGGGCGGGAACGGCAATCAGCGCGAGTATGGTTGCAATGCAGGTCTTGTTCATGACGGGTTTCCTTTCAAGGCCGCCTCGACGGCGGCGATCTGTTCATCCACCGAGATCGCGATCCGGCTGGCGATCTCCAAGTCGCGGTCTTCGTAAGCATCCTTGCCGGGATGGGTGCGCATCCATTCCGCCAGCGCCGCATCGCGCGCCAGGATCAGCGCTTCGATCTGCGGGCGGAACAGCCGCAGCATGGCCGTGATCCAGCGGTTGGCCGGCCAGGACGGATTGGCATGGTCGACCTCGAAGAAATCCAGCATGCGGATGACGTCGTCCGCCGCGTACCAGGCGTCGCCCGTCACCCAGCGGTTGACGGTGAACAGGCCGGTCGGATAGCCGTAGTCGTCCATGGCGATGGCGACGAGGTGCGACAGCGCCTCGTCGCCTTGCGGCCAGGGCTCGGCGCCGGCGTGCGGCACCGGCGCCATGCCCGCGGGCATGGCGGGCGCGCGCAGGAAGGTATGGAAGTGGCCGTGCTCGCCCTCGGCGCCGCGGTGGGCGTGGTAGTAATACTGGGCTTGGCTGTCGGCATCGAAGACGTCGTCGCGCGGGTAATGCTCGTACTCGACGAACTCGCCCTGCCCGCGCAGCACCTCGCCGACGACGTTGAGGCCGCCCTTCTCCAGCACGCGATAGCACTCGCGGATGTCCTCGCCGGCGCGGCGCATGTTTTCAAGCCGGGCGCGGGAAAGGCCGGCGGGCAGGCGGTCGCGCGTCATGGCTTCGCGGCGCCGTCCCGCAGCGGCTGACTTTGTTCGTGGATGACGAAATGCGAGGCGAGCGAATCATCGAGCGCCCGGCGGATCATCGCCTCGCCGCGGCCGGCGCCGCTGGCCAGCAGCGCGCGGTAGAAGTCCGTATAGAAGGCGTCCGGCTCGACGCGCACGCGGGTGTCGAGCCGCACGGCGCGGGGGTGCAGCGGGCGGCGGTAGTCGACGCGGGCTTCGGCGCCGGGGGCGATGCGCGTGTCGGCGATCTCGCGCGAGAGGTCCAGCGCGACCTGGCGGGCGATGACGTGCTCCTGCCGCGTGCCGGGAAGCTCGCGGCCGTCGGCGCCGGCCTGGAACAGTTCGACGACGACGCGCGGCGTGACGTAGGTCGGGAAATGGTGGCCGGTGCCGCTGTTGGCCAAAGTCAGCCGCGCCAGCACGGCGCCGGATTCGAGGCGCGGCGCTTCGTATTCGATGGCGACGCCGCTTTTCACCATGTCCGCATCGTGCACGCCGCGCCACAGGTGGCGCCGGTCTGGCATGTGGCAGGACTGGCAGGTCCTGCCCTCGCGCGCGGCGGGGCTCGCCTGCCATTCGGCGTAGGTGTTCTCCAGCAGCTTGCCGTTGAGCGCGAAGCCGTCGGCCTCGAACTGGTGGCAGGCGGCGCAGAAGCGCGAATCGGCGAAGGCGGCGCTCGCCTGCCAGCCGTCGTGCGGCAGTTTCTCTTCGGGTTTCGCCACGCTGCCGTCGCGGCGCGGCGGGCCGAAGCGCTGGTGCTCGCGCACATGGCAGGCGGCGCAGACCAGGCCTTCGGCATGCAGTCCCGTTTTCACCTTGCCGGCGATGGCCGCGACGAGGGCGTCGGCCTGCTCGGCGAGCGGGGCGTGGCAGCGGATGCAGTCCTGGTGTTCGTCGCGGGCTTCGGGGGCCATGTCGACGAGCTGGCCGAGCACGCCCGGCCCCATCGCCCTGGCGTGCCAGGTGGTGCGCCAGTCCTCGTATTGCCGGACATGGCAGGCGCCGCAGGCGGCCGGATCGAGGGCGGCTTCCTGCGGACCGAAATGCGCCGGCGCAGCCCCCTGGGCGGCCAGCGGGCGCTGCCAGTGGCGGGCAAGGAAGCCGGCGACGTCTTCTTTCGCTGCGGTGGCGGTCACGGGCGGCGGTGATTCGGAACAGGCGGCCAACAAGAAAAAGGGGAGGAGGACGAGCCGCCTCCCCGTTTGCCGGGCGTTCAACGACGCGCCCGGCACGGCCTCACTTCTTCGCCGCGCACGGGTTCTTCGCCGCGCACGGGTTCTTCGCCGCGCACGGGTTCTTGGCGGCGCAGGGGTTCTTCGCCGCGCAGGGGTTCATCTTGTCCTTCTTCATGTCCTTCTTCATTTCCTTGGCGGCGCAGGGGTTCTTCGCCGCGCAGGGGTTCTTGCCATGGTGATCGGCATAGGCCGCCGGAACGGCCAGGGCGAGCGCCGCGGCGCCCAACAGGGTACGGACTGCTTTCATGGTGTCTCCTTTATCAGGTTAACAAAAAAACGGCGCCTTCACCGAAGGCACCGATGACTACTTCTTCGCGGCGCAAGGGTTCTTTGCCGCACAGGGGTTTTTCGCTGCGCACGGATTCTTCGCTGCGCACGGGTTCTTCGCCGCGCAGGGATTGGCCGCCCTGGCCTTCACCGGCTTGAAGGTCTTCTGCATCTGCGCGGTGTAGGCCGTCAGCGCCGCCAGTTCGCGCGATTCCCAGCCCAGCGGCTTGGCCGCCATCGGCATCACCAAGCAGGCCTGCACCATCTCGTCGAGATGCACCTTCTTCAGGCCGGCCTGGTCCTGGGCCATCTTCACGAAATGCGGGTACGGCCTGGCAAAGCCCGCTTCGAAGGAAGCGTGGCCCTGGTGGCAGGTGTTGCAGGACATGCCGTTGGTGGACAACTTGGTGTCGTTCCACAACTTTTCGCCTTCCTTGAGCAGGGCGGCACGATTGCCCTTGTAGGGCTTGTAGCCGGCCGGCCGGGTGATGGCTTTCGGATCGATGGCAGCGCCGGCCGCGCACGGATTCTTTGCCGCGCACGGATTCTTTGCCGCGCACGGGTTCTTTGCGGCACACGGGTTGGCAGCTTTCGCGGCACAGGGATTCTTGGCTTTCGCCGCGCAGGGGTTGCACGGGTTGGCGGCCCGGGCCGGGGCCATGCCGAGACCGAAAGCCAGTGCGGCGGCCAGCGCCAATTGCATGGGTTTCAGCGGGTTATCCATCGGTTCCTCCTTTTGAAAGTGGGCGGGCAGCCCGTTTTTCGGCTTCCCTGGCGAATAGACCGCTGCGGGGTGAAAAACCTTACAGGCCTAAATTTTTTCCTATGTAAGGAAACCTCGTGAAGGCCGGTCTAATCGGCAGGAACCTGCCAACCCCCTCGACCCAGGAGACCGCCATGCCTTATGTAGACAGCATCCGCCGCCGCTTCCTCCACGCCCTCCTCGCCTTCGCCGCGGCAGCCTTCCTGCTGCCCGCCCAGGCGGCGCCCGCCCAGCCCTACGACGAAGCCGCCTTCCGCAAGGCGCAGCAGGAAGGCAAGGCCATCCTGGTGGAAGTGCATGCAGACTGGTGCTCGGCCTGCGCCAAGCAGAAGCCGATCCTGGAAAGCCTCGGCAAGGAGCCGGCCTTCGACAAGGTGGTGCGCTTCAAGGTCGACTTCGACAAGCCGGGCACGGCCCTGAAAACCCTGCGCGTCACCTCGCAGGCGACCCTGGTGCTGTTCAAGGGCGACAAGGAAGTCGCCCGCTCGACCTTCGACACGCGCGACGAGAGCATCCGCGCGATGCTGGCGAAGGCCGTCTGAGGAGGATGGCACCGTGAGCACCGCCCGTCGGGCCGCCCCAAGGGCGGTGCAGCCAAAGACGTGGAGCCATGAAGTGGCGAACAATCGTCACCCCCTTCCTCGGGGCGAGCGCGGGGTTTCGCGGAGCACTGCTCCGCGCAGCGCGAGCGGGCCGGCTGTGCAAAGCCGGCACCGGGGCGGGGGATGGGGGGAAGGCCCGTGAGCGCGCTGCTGGTCGCGATGCTCGCCGGCGTCCTCACGACGCTGTCGCCCTGCGTGCTGCCGGTGCTGCCGGTGGTGCTGCTCGCCGCCCTGCAGCAGCACCGCTACGGCCCGCTGGCGCTCGCCGCCGGCATGAGCCTGGCCTTCACCGCGCTGGGCATCGGCATCGCCACCATCGGCTTCTCGCTCGACATCGGCAGCGGGGCGGTGCGCCTGGCGGCCGCCCTGGTCATGATCGCCTTCGGCGCCGTGCTGCTGTCGTCGCGGCTGCAGGCGGCCTTCGCCCGCGCCGGCTCGCCGCTCTCCGACCGGCTCAACGCGCTGACGGCGCGCTTCGCGCCGGACGGGATGGGCGGCCAGTTCCTGCTCGGCCTGCTGCTCGGCGCGGTGTGGACGCCCTGCTCCGGACCGACCCTGGGCGCCGCCATCGGCCTCGCCTCGGCGAGCGAGACGGCGGCGCGTGCCGCCGGCGTGATGCTGCTGTTCAGCCTCGGCGCGACGCTGCCGCTGATGGCGCTGGCCTACGGCTCGCGCCAGGCGCTGGCTTCGCGCAAGGCGGCGCTGGCCAGGGCGGGACGCCACGGCAAGCCGATCCTCGGCGGCGTGCTGGTGCTGGTCGGCGCGCTGGTGGCCTTCGGCGTCGACAAGCTGATCGAGGCCCGCCTCACCGCGCTGATGCCGGACTGGCTGGTCGAGCTCACCACCCGGTTCTGACGGCCATGCTCTTCAAGCTCGGATCCGCGCAGTTCGACCAGACGGTGCGCGCCTACAGCGCCGACCTCTACCGCTACGCCTGGTGGCTCGTCCGCGACCGCTTCACCGCCGAGGAACTGGTGCAGGAAACCTTCGCCCGCGCCTGGAAGAACTGGGACAGCCTGGAGGATTTCGGCGCGGTGAAGTCCTGGCTCATCGCGATCCTCAGGAACGAGCGCGCCCGCCTCTACGAACGGAAGCGCCTCGACATCGGCGACGACGATCCGCAGGACCTGGAGCTGCCCTCCGGCGAGCGCCCCGGCGCGCAGCTCGAACTGGAGCAGCTGATGGAGCAGCTGCCCATCTCCTACCGCGAGCCGCTGGCGCTGCAGGTGCTGGGCGGCTACGACTGCAGGGAGATCGCCGCGATGCTCGGCACCAGCGAGGGCGCCGTGATGACCCGCCTCACCCGCGCGCGACAGGCGCTGCGCGCGCACCTGTCCGAACCAGCGAAAGCGAGGGTGACCCCATGACCAACTGCCTCGAATGCCGCCGCGAGAAACTCGCCGACCCGCGCCGCCTCTCGCCCGAAGCCGCGGCGCACCTGAATGAATGCGCCGCCTGCCGCGCCTTCGCCGCCGGGATCGACGACAACGAGGCGCGCCTCGCCGCCGCGCTCACCGTGCCGGTGCCGGAGGGCATCGCCGAGCGCATCGTCCTGCACCGCAAGACCGGCCACCGCTTCACGCCGCGCCTGTGGGCGATGGCCGCCGCCGTGCTGCTGACGCTGACTTTCGGCTTCCAACAGTGGAAGGACTTCTCCTCGCAGGAGTACGCCCGCCTGGCCATCGAGCACGTCATGCACGAGCCGGAATCCTTCACCACCACGCGCCTGGCCGACCCGCGGCTGTTCCATGCCGTGCTGAACAACTTCGGCGGCGAGCTGCACGCGCCGCTCGGCCGCGTGCGCTACATGAAACTGTGCCCGGTGCCGGAGGGCACCGGCTGGCACATCGTCTTCGAGACGGAGGAAGGAAAACTGGCGACGCTGATCCTCATCCCGGCGAAGCGCATGACGGGCGACGTGCAGCAGGCGCGCGTCGGCGGCTGGAACGCCGTGGCGCGTCCCGGCGGCCAGGGCTTCTACGCCGTCATCGCCGATTCGCCCGCCGCGCTCGACAAGGTCGACGCACTGGTGCGCAGCCGCCTGCGCTGGCGAGGATGAACATGCCGGCGCGCCGCTCGACCGCCGCCTGGCTGCTCGCCGCCGCGCTGCTCGCTCCGGCCGCCGCGCCCGCCCAGCCCGTGCTCGAAGACCGCCAGGCCTGGCCGAAGACGGACTTCTCGCGGCGCACGGTCGAGCTCGCCGAGATCCAGTTCGGCGGGCCGCCGAAGGACGGCATCCCGGCCATCGACCGGCCGCGCTTCGACAGCGCCAGCCAGGCGCGCGACTGGCTGGCGCCGCAGGAGCCGGTGATCGTGCTGCGCATCGGCCGTGCCGCGCGCGCCTATCCGCTGCAGATCCTGATGTACCACGAGATCGTCAACGACAGCCTTGCCGGCCAGCCGGTGGCGGTGACCTTCTGCCCGCTGTGCAACGCCTCGCTCGTCTTCGACCGCCGCCTCGACGGGCGCACGCTCGACTTCGGCACCACCGGCCGCCTGCGCAAGAGCGACCTGGTCATGTACGACCGCCAGACCGAGACCTGGTGGCAGCAGTTCACCGGCGAAGGCATCGTCGGCGCGCTGGCCGGCCGGCAGCTGCGCATGCTGCCCTCGGAGGTGGTCGCCTTCGAGGAATTCGTCGCCGCCCATCCGGCGGGCGAGGTGCTGTCGCGGCGCACCGGCCACACGCGGCCCTACGGCCGCAACCCCTACCGCGGCTACGACCGCGTCGGCCAGAACCCCTTCCTCTTCGACGATCCCGTCGACCCGCGCCTGCCGGCGATGGAGCGCGTGCTCGCCGTCGTCCTCGGCGGCATGACGCGCCTGCATCCCTTCGCCCAGCTCGACCGGCAGGCGGTGATCAACGAGGCGCTGGGCGGCATCCCCTACGTCGTCTTCGCCCAGGCGCGCGTGCGCAGCGCGCTCGACGCCGAACGCATCGTCGACGGCCGCCTCATCCCGGCCGCCGGCGCCTACCTGCGCACCCTCGACGGCCGCGCGCTGGAATTCGCGCAGCGCGAATCCGCCATCGTAGACAGCCAGACCGGCTCGCGGTGGAACGCCCTCGGCGAGGCGGTGGCCGGCCCGCTCAAGGGCCGGCGCCTCGAAGCGGTGCCCGGCGGCGTGCATTTCGCCTTCGCCTGGCTCGCCTTCCGGCCGGATTCCGAGATTTACGGCGACGAGCCGGCGGGGAGGAAGCCTTGAGCGCGCGAGGCCGAATCCGCCTCGCCGCTGCGGCCGCCGGCTGCCTGCTGGGAGGCTTGACCCTGTCCCTGCAGGCCGCCTGCACGGCCGCTTCCGGCGGCGCCACCGCCGCGCTGGTCGAGCTGTACACCTCGGAAGGCTGCAGCAGCTGTCCGCCCGCCGACAAGTGGCTCTCCACGCTCGACGATCCCGCCATCGTCGCGCTCGCGCTGCATGTCAATTACTGGGACGACCTGGGCTGGCGCGACCGCTTTTCCAACGCGCAGTTCTCGCAGCGCCAGGCGCAGTCGGTGCGGCGCAACAACGGCCGCGTCGTCTATACGCCGCAGGTCCTCGTCGACGGCCGGGATTTCCGTGAGTGGCGCAGCGCCGATGCTCTCCGGCGCGCCGTGCGCGAGGCGGGCGCGCGCCCGGCGCAGGCCCGCCTCGAACTGAGCGCCGACGAGGTGCAGCCGGCGACGTGGTCGGTGACCGTTCGGGGCACGGTGACGCGGCCGCGGGGCCGCGCCGTGGCCTACCTGGCGGTGTACGAAAACGGCCTGGCCAGCCGCGTCGGCGCCGGCGAGAACCGGGGCGCGACCCTGCATCACGATCGCGTCGTGCGCGCCTGGCTGGGGCCCCTGCCGGTCGACGCCGCCAACCCGGTCAGAATGAACCACACGCTCAAGCCTGCCGATGCCATCGACTTTTCCCGCGCCGGCATCGCCGCCCTCATCGAGGACGCCGACAGCGGAGAGGTCCTGCAGGCGCTGGTCATGCCGTTATGCCGCGGCTGACTTCACGCGACCGGATTTTCGCCTACCATCACGGAAACCAACCCCCCGCCCCCGGAGACGCCCGATGCACGCCACCCTGCCCCGCCTAGTCGACACCCGCTTTCCCGCCCTGCGCCGCAAGCGGCTGGAGACCCTGCAGGTCAACCTCGGCTACCGCTGCAACCAGAGCTGCCTGCATTGCCACGTCAACGCCGGCCCGACGCGCACCGAGCAGATGTCGTCCGAAACGGTCGACGCCGTGCTCGCCTTCCTGCGCGCCTCCGGCGCTGCCGCGCTCGACCTGACCGGCGGCGCGCCCGAGCTCAATCCGCATTTCCGCCGCCTGACGGCCGAGGCGCGCGCGCTCGGCGCGCATGTCATCGACCGCTGCAACCTGACCATCCTCGAAGAGCCGGGCCAGGCGGACCTCGCCGAGTTCCTTGCCGCGCAGCGCGTCGAGGTGGTCGCCTCGCTGCCCTGCTATCTGGAAGAGAACGTCGACCTCCAGCGCGGCCAGGGCGTCTTCGGCAAGAGCCTGCGCGCGCTGCAGAAGCTGAACGCCCTGGGCTACGGCCGCGAAGGCAGCGGGCTCGTGCTCAGCCTGGTGTACAACCCGCAGGGCCCGGTGCTGCCGCCGCCGCAGGCGCAGCTCGAGGCGGACTACCGCAAGCACCTCGCCGAGCGCTACGGTATCGTCTTCACGCGGCTCTTGACGCTGGCCAACATGCCGATCCAGCGCTTCGGCAGCACGCTCATCTCGAAGGGCCAGTTCAACGACTACATGGCCCTGCTGCAGGCGGCGCACCGCGAGCAGAACCTCGAGCAGGTGATGTGCCGCAGCCTGCTCAGCATCGACTGGCAGGGCTACGCCTACGACTGCGACTTCAACCAGATGCTGGAACTGCCGCTCGGCGCGGCGGGCGGCGCGCGGGTGCACATCAAGGATCTGACGACGCACGGCCTGGAGGGTGCTCCGATCGCCGTGGCCGACCACTGCTACGGCTGCACGGCGGGACAGGGCAGCAGTTGCGGCGGCGCGCTGGAATGAATCGCCACAGGATTCTCGCTGTCCTGCTCCTGGGCGCCGCTGTCGGCGGCTTCTTCGCATTCGGCCTGCACCGCTATCTCAGCCTCGACTGGTTCAAGTCGCAGCAGGCGGCGATCGAGGCCTGGCGCGCGGCGCATCCTTTCGCCGCCGGGCTCGCCTTCTTCGCCGCCTACGTCGCCGTCACCGGGCTGTCGCTGCCCGGCGCGGCGGTGATGACGCTCGCCGCCGGCGCCATCTTCGGCCTGGCCTGGGGCACGCTGATCGTCAGCTTCGCCTCCAGCCTCGGCGCCACCCTGGCGTTCGTCATCGCCCGCTTCCTCCTGCGCGACTGGGTGCAGGCGCGTTTCGGCGAGCGGCTGAAGGCGGTGAACGCCGGCGTCGCGCGCGACGGCGCCTTCTATCTGTTCACCCTGCGCCTGGTGCCGGTGTTCCCCTTCTTCGTCATCAACCTGGCGCTGGCGCTGACGCCGATCCGCGCCTGGACCTTCTACTGGGTGAGCCAGCTCGGCATGCTCGCCGGCACCCTGGTGTACGTGAATGCCGGCACGCAGCTGGCGAAGATCGACTCGCTCTCCGGCATCCTCTCGCCGGGGCTGCTCGCCTCCTTCGTCCTGCTCGGCCTGTTCCCGCTCGTCGCGAAAAAGATCGTCGCGGCCGTCCAGGCGCGCAAGGCCTACGCCCGCTGGCCGCGGCCGCGGCGCTTCGACCGCAACCTGGTGGTGATCGGCGCCGGCAGCGCCGGCCTGGTGACGGCCTACATCGCCGCCGCGGTGAAGGCGAAAGTGACGCTGGTCGAGAAGCACCGCATGGGCGGCGACTGCCTCAACACCGGCTGCGTGCCCTCCAAGGCGCTGATCCGTTCCGCCAGGTTTCTTTCCCACGCCGGGCGGGCGCGCGAGTTCGGCATGCAGCGCGCGCAGGTGGGCTTCGACTTCGCCGAGGTGATGGAACGGGTGCATGGGGTGGTCAAGGCGGTGGCGCCGCACGATTCGGTCGCGCGCTACACGGCGCTCGGCGTCGAGTGCCTGGAGGGCGAGGCGAAGATCGTCTCGCCCTGGGCGGTGGACGTGAAGACCGCCACCGGCACGCAGACGCTCACCACTCGCGCGATCGTCATCGCCGCCGGCGCGCGCCCCTTCGTGCCGCCGATCCCCGGACTGGAGGAGGTTGGCTACCTCACCTCGGACACACTGTGGAACCTGCGCACGCTGCCGCGCCGCCTGCTGGTGCTCGGCGGCGGGCCGATCGGCTGCGAGCTGACGCAGTGCTTCGCCCGCTTCGGCGCGCAGGTGACGCAGGTGGAAATGCTGCCGCGCATCCTGATCCGCGAGGACCCGGAAGTCAGCGAGCTGGTGACGGCGCGCTTCCGCGCCGAGGGCGTCGACGTGCGCAGCGGCCACAAGGCGCTGCGCTTCCTCGTCGACAACGGCGAGAAGACGCTGGTCTGCGAGCATGTCGGCGCGCCCGGCGGCGGCGAGGTACGCATCGCCTTCGACGAAGTGCTGGTGGCCGTCGGCCGCCTCGCCAACACGACGGGCTACGGCCTGGAGGAACTCGGCATCCCGCTGGCGAAGACGCGCACCGTCGAGACCAACGACTACCTGCAGACGCTGTACCCCAACATCTACGCCTGCGGCGACGTCGCCGGGCCTTACCAATTCACCCACACCGCCGCGCACCAGGCCTGGTACGCGGCGGTGAACGCGCTGTTCGGCAGCTTCAGGAAATTCAAGGTCGACTACTCGGTGATCCCCTGGGCGACCTTCACCGAGCCGGAGGTGGCGCGCGTCGGCCTCAACGAGCAGGAGGCGAAGGAGAAGGGCATCGCCCACGAGGTCACGCTCTACGGCCTCGACGACCTCGACCGCGCCATCGCCGATTCGGAGGCGCACGGCTTCGTCAAGGTGATCACGCCGCCGGGCAGCGACCGCATCCTCGGCGCGACCATCGTCGGCGAGCATGCCGGCGACCTCATCGCCGAGTACGTCGCCGCCATGCGCCACGGGCTGGGCCTGAACAAGATCCTCGGCACCATCCACATCTACCCGACGCTGGCCGAGGCCAACAAGTTCGCCGCCGGCAACTGGAAGAAGGCGCACGCGCCGCAGAAGCTGCTCGAATGGGTGGCGCGCTATCATGCCTGGCGGCGGGGATGAGATATCCCGCCGTATTGGCGGGGCTGACTTTTGCCGCGGCAGCAGCCGGGTGACGCTCCGCCGCGTGCACTGCTGAAGAGGATGGCATGAAGATCAGCCTGCGGCAGACGGTGATCGCGCTCTATGCGGCGATATTCGCCTGCGGCGTCGCCCTGTCCGCGCTGGTGATCCACCAGGGCCGCATCGCCGTCGAGGCGACGCGGGGCGTGGTGGAGCGCGACATCCGCCTGCTGCAAGCGCTGGAAGGCTTCAAGGCGGAAGTGGCCGTCATCGAGCCGATCGCCTACGAGAACTACGTCTTTCGCGACCGCGCGGTCTTCCTCGAGCGCAGGCGGGAAAACGAACGCGCCATTGCTGAGGGGATGCAGGCCCTGCGCCAGGCCTTTCCCGGCGATCGCCGGCTGGCGCTGATCGAGATGCAGTACCCGCCGATCAAATCGCTGGTCGGCCAGCTCGACGAGGCGCTGCACGACAGGCCGGACCCGCGGCGCGCCCTGGCGCTGCTGCGCGACATCACCGCGCTGTGCATGCAGATCAACGGGAATGCGGAGCTGCTTGCGCAAACCGTCCGCGGCGGCGTCGTCGAACGCGGCATCAGGGCCGAGACGGCCATCGCCAACATCTACGCCTGGGTCATCGCCTTCAGCGCCGCGCTGCTGGCGGTGGCGCTGGTGGGCGGCTACTTCGCCCGCGCCTATCTCGCCGAGGGCGCGGAACGCCGGCGCCTGGCCATGTTTCCCGCGCGCAATCCCAGCCCCGTCTTCAGCCTGGACGCGGGCGGCACGGTGCGCTACGCCAATCCCGGCGCCGCCGACATGCTCAGGCGCCTGGGCATCGAAGGGAAGGAGCCGCAGGCCCTGTTTCCCGCCGACCTGGCGCAGCGCCTGGCCGCCCTGAAGGCTGCCGGCGCGCGGCAGGAAAGCTGGCAATACGAGGCCCACGGCCGCACGCTCGACTGCCGGGTGCATTATCTCGACGACTTCGATGTCTACCACGCCTACCTGGCCGACATCAGCGAGCGCAAGCGGGCCGAGGCGCGGCTGGTTTTCCTGGCCTACCACGACGACCTGACCGGGCTGCCGAACCGCCGCCGCTTCTTCGAAGACCTCGCCGCGGCGGCGGGCGGCGGCCAGGCCGGCGCCGCCGTCCTGCTCAGCCTGGACCGCTTCAGCCGCATTACCGAAAGCCTGGGGCCGGCCCTCGGCGAGCAGGTGCTGGTCGCCGCCGCGCAGCGCCTGGGCGCACTGCTGGAGCCCGGCGAAGGCGCCGCGCGCTGCGAGCTGTACAGTTTCGAGGGCGACCTGTTCGCCCTGCTGGCCAGCGGCGAAGGCGCTTCGGATGCAGTCTCGCGCCTGGTCGAGCGCATCAGGGCCGCCGCCGAATCGCCCCTGCAGACGGAAGGTCGCGATCTGTTCGTCACTTTCAGCATCGGCATCGCCTGCTTTCCGCAGGACGGCACGGAAGCCGACAATCTGGTGCGCAATGCCGAGAGTGCGCTGCAGAAGGCACTGCGCGAGGGCAGCAACGGCGTCCAGTACTACTCGCAGGAGCTGAACGCGCGGGCGCTGGACCGGCTCGAGCTGGAGCACGAGTTGCGCCAGGCGCTGGCGCGCGACGAGCTGGAACTGCACTACCAGTTCCAGGTCGCGGCGGCCGGGAACGTGATCGGCGTGGAAGCCCTGGCGCGCTGGCGCAATCCGCGGCGCGGCATGGTGTCGCCGGTCAACTTCATTCCGCTCGCCGAGGAAACCGGCCTGATCGTGCCGATCGGCGAATGGGTGCTGCGCACCGCCTGCAGCCAGGCCAGGCGCTGGCAGGCGGATGGCTGGCCGGCCCTGACCATGGCGATCAACATCTCGCCGCGCCAGTTCCGCGACAAGGACCTGCCCGGGCTGGTGCGCCGCGTCATCGCCGAAACCGGGCTTGCGCCTCGGCACATCGAGCTCGAGGTGACGGAAAGCGCCGCCATGCAGGACGTCGAATCCTCCATCGCCATGATGCGCGAACTGAAGGCCATCGGCGTGGAGCTGTCCATCGACGATTTCGGCACCGGTTATTCCTCCCTCGCCTACCTGAAGCGCTTTCCGCTCGACAAGCTGAAAGTCGACCAGTCCTTCGTGCGCGGCATGGCGGAGGACGGCAACGATGCTTCGATCGTCCAGGCCGTCATCGCGCTGGGCCACTCGCTCAATCTGCGGGTGATCGCCGAAGGCGTCGAGACCGAAGCGCAGTTCGCCATGCTGAAAGGCTACGACTGCGAGGAAATGCAGGGCTATCTTTTCAGCAAGCCGCTGCCGGCGCAGGAGGTCGCCGCGCTGCTCGCCGCCCGGGCAGCCGGGTCGTCGCCCGCTGCCCCGGCGCCACGGACATGAGGCACCCGAACGCCCTTGCCGCGGTCGCCCCATTCCCCTGGAAGGTAGCCGGGAAGGAGGCACTCCAGTGAGCATCGGGCCGGCCCTTTCGATCATCGTGCCGGCTCTGGACGAAGCCGCCGGCATCGAAGCCGCGCTGGCGGCGCTCGCCCCGTTGCGCGCGCGCGGCGCCGAGGTCATCCTCGCCGATGGCGGCAGCACCGACGGCACGGCGGAACTCGCCCGTCCGCGCGTCGACCGGGTGATCGACGCGCCGCGCGGACGCGCCCGCCAGATGAACGCCGGCGCGGTGGCGGCGCAGGGCGAGGTGCTGCTGTTTCTGCACGCCGACTCGCGTCTGCCCGAGGCGGCGGACCTGCGGATCGCCCATGCGCTCGCCGGCGGCCGCGACTGGGGCCGCTTCGACGTCGCCATCGCGGGCCGCCACCCGCTGCTGCCGCTGATCGCCCGCCTGATGAACCTGCGCTCGCGCCTGACCGGCATCGCCACCGGCGACCAGGCGCTCTTCGTGCGCCGAGCCGTTTTCGCCGCCTGCGGCGGCTTTCCCGACATCCCGCTGATGGAGGACATCGCGCTCGCCCGCCGCCTCAAGCGGGCCGGCCCGCCGGCCTGCCTGCACGCGCGCGTTGCCACGTCCGGCCGGCGCTGGGACGAGAAAGGCTTCTGGCGCACCGTGCTGCTGATGTGGCGGCTGCGCCTCGCGTATTTCTTCGGTGCCGATCCGGCAGTGCTGGCGCGGCGCTACGGCTATGCCCCATCGGCGCACGCCTGCGCGCTGGCCGTCTTCGCCCGCGCACCCGTGCAGGGCGCAGCCAAGACGCGCCTGGCGCCGCTGCTCGGGATGGACGGCGCCGCCGCGCTGGCACGCCGCCTCGCGCTGCGCGCGCTCGCCACGGCCGCCGCCGCGCGGCTCGGCCCACTCTACCTGTTCTGCGCGCCCGACGTGCGCCATCCCTTCTTCGAGGAATGCCGCACCCGCTTCGGCGCACGCCTGTGCGAACAGCGGGGCGACGACCTGGGCCCGCGGATGCGACAGGCTTTCGAGACGCTGCTCGCCGGCCACGGCCGCGTCCTGCTCGTCGGCACCGACTGCCCGGCCCTGACGACGGCACATCTCTCCCATGCCGCCGCGCTGCTCGACGATCACGATGCCGTCGTCTGGCCGGCGGAGGACGGCGGCTACGTGCTCATCGGCTTGCGCCGGCTGGCGCCGGAACTGTTCGCCGGCATCGACTGGGGCACGGCGCAGGTCATGGCGCAAACGCGCGAACGCCTGCGGCGGCTCGGCTGGCGCTGGGCCGAGGCGGAAGCGCTGTGGGACGTCGACCTGCCGCAGGATGTCGCGCGCCTGCAGGCGGCGGGGCTGCTCGATGCGGAGCCGGCCCGCCCGGCCCCCGGCGCGGTCGCGGTGAACGCAGACGAAATGAACGCATTTGCCGCCGACCCGTCATCCCACAGGGATTCCCTTCGGTCATAATCGCGGTCATGAGATCCCATCACATTCATTTCACCCTCGGCCTCGGCAGCCTGGCCCTGGTCGCCTTCGCCGTGTATTACCTGCAGGACGCCGTCGGCCTGCTGCCCTGCCCGCTGTGCGTCATGCAGCGCATCGCCTTCATCCTGTTCGGCTTTACGGCGCTGGTCGCCGCGGTCCATCGCCCGGCCGGAGCCGGTCGCTGGCTCTACCTCGGCCTGCTCGACCTGTGGGCGACGCTGGGCGCGGCGATCGCCGCCTGGCAGGTGTATCTCACCTACCATCCGCAGGCGGCGGAATGCGGCATCAGCCCGGAGGAGCGCTTCCTCAACGACCTGCCCCTGGCAGAGTGGTGGCCGGCGATGTTCGAGGCCAACGGCGACTGCACCAAGGTGGATTGGACCTTCCTCGGCCTGTCCGTGCCCGAACTGTCGCTGATCGCCTTCGTCCTGCTCTCCGGCCTCGCCGTCTACGCCGCGCTGCGCCCTGAAGAGCAGCGGAAGTCGCTCTGAAGAAGTACTCTTGGGGTGCGCCCTGCCGCACGCTAAAATAGCGGCATCATGAGCAACGACAAGAACGCGCCCGCAGCGGCGCCCGTCTCGAATTTCATCCGCCAGATCATCGAGGCCGACCTCGCCGCCGGCAAGCATGCGGGCGTGACCTGGGGAGGCCGGCCCGGCCCGGCCGCGCTTCATGCCGGCGCGCCCGTCGACACGGCGAAGATCCGCACCCGCTTCCCGCCCGAGCCGAACGGGTATCTCCACATCGGCCATGCCAAGTCGATCTGCCTCAACTTCGGCCTGGCGCGCGACTACGGCGGCGCCTGCCACCTGCGCTTCGACGACACCAATCCGGAGAAGGAGGAGCAGGAATACGTCGATGCCATCGTCGACGCCGTGCGCTGGCTCGGATTCGACTGGGGGCCGAACGAGTACTTCGCCTCGGACTACTTCGACTTCATGTACGAGGCGGCGCAATACCTGATCGAGAGCGGCCACGCCTACGTCGATTCGCAGAGCGCCGAGGAGATGCGGGCCAATCGCGGCACGCTGACCGAGCCGGGCGAGGACAGCCCTTTCCGCGCGCGCAGCACCGAAGAGAACCTCGATCTCTTCCGCCGCATGGAAGCGGGCGAGTTTCCCGACGGCGCCCACGTGCTGCGGGCGAAGATCGACATGGCCTCGCCCAACATCAACCTGCGCGACCCGGCCCTCTACCGCATCAAGCACGCCACGCACCACCGCGCCGGCGACAAGTGGCACGTGTATCCGATGTACACCTTCGCCCACCCGATCGAGGACGCGCTGGAGCGCATCACCCACTCCATCTGCACGCTCGAGTTCGAGGACCAGCGCCCCTTCTACGACTGGCTGCTCGACAAGCTGGCCGAAGGCGGCCTGCTGGCGCGGCCGCTGCCGCAGCAGATCGAGTTCGCCCGCCTCAACCTCGGCTACGTCGTGCTGTCCAAACGGAAACTCATCCAGCTGGTGCAGGACAAGCACGTCGATGGCTGGGACGACCCGCGCCTGCCGACCCTGGCCGGCGCGCGCCGGCGCGGCTACACGCCGGAGGGCTTTCGCGCCTTCGCCGAACGCATCGGCGTCTCCAAGGCCGACGCCTGGATCGACTATGGCGTGCTGGAAGACTGCATGCGCGACGACCTCAACGCGCGCGCCGAGCGCCGCATCGCCGTGCTCGACCCCTTGAAGCTGGTCATCGACAACTATCCCGAAGGGCAGGAAGAGGAGTGCCTCGCCCCCAACCACCCGCAGCAGCCGGAGCTGGGCAAGCGTGCCGTGCCCTTCTCGCGCGAGCTGTGGATCGAGCGCGAGGACTTCGCCGAGATCCCGCCGAAGGGCTATTTCCGCCTGTTTCCCGGCAACAGCGTGCGGCTGCGCTACGGCTTCGTCGTGAAATGCACCGGCTGCGAGAAGGATGCTTCGGGCAGGGTGACCGCCGTGCATTGCGAATACCTGCCCGACTCCAAGAGCGGCACGCCCGGGGCGGACGCCTACAAGGTGAAGGGAAATATCCACTGGGTCAGCGCCAGGCACGCCTACGAGGCCGAGGTGCGGCTCTACGACCGCCTGTTCAAGGCGCCGAACCCCGGCGCCGGCGGCCGCGACTACCTGGAAGACCTCAACCCGGATTCGAAGACGCTCATCACCGCCTGCCTGGAGCCGGCCCTGAAGGAAGCCCGGCCGGAAGCGCGCTTCCAGTTCGAGCGCCACGGCTATTTCGTCGCCGATCGCGTCGATTCGAAACCGGGCGCGCCGGTGTTCAACCGGGCGGTGACGCTGAAGGATTCGTGGGGAAAAGACCGCTGAGCTTCAGTCCTTGCCCGTGTCGGACGTACTGTCTGATCGAGGCTGTACTGCGACAATCCACGGCTCCAGCCTTTTCCCGAAAGCAATCTTCACATCCGCGCCCGGGCCGCGGCTCCGCTCCAGGGTGTCACGGTATTCCAGCGGGACAATGATGTTCGCCGTCGTGAGCCGGACGGAAACGCTCAGGCGCTGCTTCCCCTTGCGTTCGTAGAACAACGGCCGGATCTCGGCATGAACGATCGCATGACGCATTCTGTCGGGGTACTTTGCGCGCAACGTCGCCAGGTCAGGCCCCGCGTCAATGATGTACAGCCGGGTTTCCTCGCTCTCCATGCGGACAAGGTGCTTCTTCGTCGCTTCCGCCCTTTGCGTCAGTGCGCGGTCATCGGGCATGGCCGCGGCGCGTTCGCGTGCTTCCTCGGCGCGACGCCGCGCCCGCGCCACATCGTTTCGGTAGGCCGGGCCGTCGAGTTCGAGTACCACCAGTGCATCGCGCGACTGCTGTCTCTCCATGGAGCGCCGCTGCTTGCCGCCATCCCCGCTTTCGGGAATGGCGAAACCCAGGGATGCCAGCCTGTCGCGATCGATCCACGATGGGCCATCCTCCTCGCTGGCATCGCTGCCATAGACGTAACCCAGGGCATCGCCTCCCGGAACCCGCCAGCGAAGTCCCAATTCGAGGCCGCTGTCCTCGCGCCGGAAGCCCCAATTGCCGACCCTGGCGATTTCGCGCTTGCTCAGAACCAGCGCGCTCTCGGGTTCGCCGCTACGGTTGTA
Organism: Rhodocyclaceae bacterium; assembly: GCA_041396245.1. Lineage (GTDB taxonomy): Bacteria > Pseudomonadota > Gammaproteobacteria > Burkholderiales > Rhodocyclaceae > Desulfobacillus. Next base: position 75,486 of record JAWKYW010000005.1, read on the forward strand.
GGCAACGCCAATCAGCGCAACTGCGTTGGTTGCGGCAATCAAGGCGACTCCGATGGCTGCTGTGCGCCAGCGCGACCAGGCATTCATGAGGCCGCCCCTTCACTCTCCGCATGCGCCGCCGCCCTGCGCAACCGCCGCATGACCACGAGGAACAGGATGGCGGTCAGACCGACAACGAGGAAGAAAAGATATTTCGGCATGACGTCCCACCACCAGTCGAAAAACTTGGTGTAGAGGAATATCACGAAGAAAACCATGCCGGTGTTCACCACTTCCGGCCAGGTGCGTCGCATGCCGAACCAGATCGCCGCAGCGCTGCCGGCAAACCCGAACAATTGGTAGATGCCCTCGATCATCTTGGGATCAATATCGAGACGGCTTGCCCGGCCCCAGTTTGCCAGCACCAGCATGGGCAGGAACAGGGTCAGCAAGCCGAACACCCGGTAGATGGCCGAAAATCCGGCATATCGTTCGTGGCGCACCCAAAGCGGAGCCAGTAGCAGCAGTATCGCTGCGGGAAAAAAGTTCTCCGGGTACTCGCCGAAATGCAGCCAGTAGAGGCCGCTGTAGGTGCCGGTGCGCGCCGAGACGAAAGCCACCAGGCACAGGATGCCCGCTGCCAGCAGTAGCCGCAGATCGCAGGCATAGGCGAGCAGCAACGCATAAGCCGCCCAGACGATGAAAGCCTTGTCCGACGGCGTGATGCTGAAAATCTGTCCGAGCATGAAGACGTTCAGGACGAAACAGGTAAACGCCACCATTGCCGCCAGCTTGGTGAAATAGCCGGAGGCGTCGCGTTCGCGGAATAGAAGCGTTCCGGCAAACGTAAGAAAGGCGATGCCCACAAGAATCGATACCTGCAGAAGCGTGCCGAACAATCCCCAGAATTGGCGAAAGAGGAAGAACACGCTCGCGGCAAGCGCCAGAGCGCCGAGGAAGGATGCCACTTTCATGCCGAGAGAAAGTTTCTTCTCCATTACGTCGCGATCGATGTTGAAGTCACGCGACAATGCGGCGAGCAGGCCCTCGTGGTGTCGGGCTATGGCTTCGCGTCGTTCTACGGGCAGTGCAGGCACACCCTCCCGCTCCAGTCGTTCCAGCTCTCGACGAAAGACGAGAATATCGTCTGCACGCTGCTGGGCTTCATCCCTGAATGTCATCGCCGCACCAATTCATATGTATGACATAAGCTTACTATGAATCTCATCGATCCGCCAACCGCCGTTTAACCAGCCGTACCCCTGAAGGAATGCTGCAATGGACTGGCCAGCTTTCGCCTCAACAGGCAATAGCGCATCTGGTTCGCGTGGAGGGCCGCCGGCGATTCTGGAGTCGAGATCGTCCTTTTCCTGGCTAAGGCGCACTGTGACGAAACGCACCAATACTCACCCTCGAGTAGTCCTGTCGATGGAGTCCCTCCAGCCGATGGGCATCAGCGCAGAATGTGCTGGCCCGCGTTATGGACGCGCCACCGCCTCGCATCAGTAAAAGTCAGGACCTGCGGCACGGCGACAGGTCCGACCCGGTGGATTCGCCTCGAACACGCCAGCCCATTTCGGGTTGATTCGCGCGAATCCTGGTCTATATTCCAGATAGATCGGCTTCCACCTGTTCTATGCCGATCCCGCCTGCCGGGGGGGGATGTGCCATGTTCTGGGAAAAGCGCCTCGAGGGCTTCATTGCCCGCATGGGCGGTCACGACGTGCCGCTGCGCCTGCGACTGTGGAACGGCCGCGAGGCCGTCCTCGGCCCGTCGCCCCGCGTCACCTTCAACATCCGCTCCCTTTCCGCCCTGCGCCGCCTGCTGCGGCCCTCGCTGGCCTCGCTCGGCCAGGCCTATGTCGACGGCCTGATCGACATCGAGGGCACCATCGACGACGTCATCGCCGTCGCGGCGAAACTCTCCGCCCATGCCGGCCGCGGACTCCGTCGCGCCGCCCGCAGGGTGCGGCATACGCGCCGCGTCGACGCCGAGGCCATCGCCTACCACTACGACGTCTCGAATGCGTTCTACCGCCTCTGGCTGGACGAGGAGATGGTCTATTCCTGCGCCTACTTCCGCAGCCCCGGGGACGACCTGGAATCGGCCCAGCGCGCCAAGATCGACCACATCCTGACCAAGCTGCGCGTCGCGCCCGGCCAGCGCCTGCTCGACATCGGCTGCGGCTGGGGCGCGCTGGCGCTGCGGGCGGCGCAGGTCCACGGCGTGCGCGCGGTCGGCATCACGCTGTCGCGCAACCAGTGCGAGCTGGCGCGGGCGCGGGCGGCGGCGGCCGGGCTGGCGGACCGGGTCGAGTTCCGACTGCAGGACTACCGCGAGGTGGATGAGCGCTTCGACCGCGTCGTCAGCGTCGGCATGTTCGAGCATGTCGGCCTCAGGCACCTGCGCGACTATTTCGGGAAGGTCCGCGCGCTGCTGACCGACGACGGCCTCTGCCTGAACCACGGCATCACCTCGACCGATGCGAACTCGGCAGAGTCGCCCTTCGGCGGCGGCGAGTTCATCGAGCGCTACGTCTTCCCCCACGGCGAGCTGCCGCACATCGGCCTGCTGCTGCGGGAGATGGGTGCCGCCGGGCTGGAGGCGACCGACGTGGAGAACCTGCGCCGCCACTACGCCCTCACGGCGCGGCACTGGAGCCGGCGCTTCGAGCAGAACGCCGAGCAGCTGCGCGCGCTGGCCGGGGAAAAACGCTACCGCATCTGGCGCACCTACCTCGCCGGCTGCGCCTACGGCTTCGAGCAGGACTGGATTTCCCTGCACCAGGTGGTGGCGGTCAAGGCCGGCGGCGCGGGCGCGCAGGCCCTGCCGCTGACGCGGGACTACATGTATCCCGGCGGCCGATGACAGACGCCCGGGGTCGTGGCACACTGTGCGCCCCGACCGTCAGGAGGCGCTTATGGCCGAGTTGCCCCCGTTTCACCTTGCCTTTCCCGTCACCGATCTTTCGCGGGCGCGGGAGTTCTACGGCAAGTTCCTCGGTTGCCCGGAAGGGCGCAGTTCGGATGAATGGGTGGATTTCAATTTCCGCGGCCACCAGCTCGTCGCCCATCTCGTAAAGGGCATGGCCGGCGAGGAAGCGGTCAACCTGGTGGAGGACATGCAGGTGCCGGTGCGCCATTTCGGGCTGGTGCTGCCGATGCAGGAATGGCAGACCCTGGCCGAGCGCTTCCGCGCCGCCGGCATGGAATTCCTGATCGAGCCCTGCGTGCGCTTCAGGGGCCAGCCGGGCGAGCAGGCCACCATGTTCCTCAGGGACCCCTTCGGCAATGCCCTGGAATTCAAGGCCTTCGCCGATCCGGCACGGCTGTTCGCGAAATGAAAGGATCCTTCATGCGTTCGTACTTGTTGTCCCTGGGCGCGGCCGTCGCCCTCCTCCTCGCCGCCTGCGGCTCGAAAATCTCGGCGGAGAACTTCGAGCGGATCCAGAGCGGCATGGCGCAGAAGGACGTCGTTGCCCTGCTTGGCGAGCCCACCGAAACGAGCGCCGTCAGCATCGCCGGCCTGTCCGGCGGCATGGCCATCTGGCGCGACGGCAATACGGAAATCTCCGTGCAGTTCCTCAACGACAAGGTGCAGGCCAAGCAGCTCAACCGGGCGCCCGCCAAGGCCGGGGCCAGATAGCGCCCCCTTTGCGCGCGCCCTTCACCGCGGCCGGCGTCACCGCAAGGGCGGCCACCCGGGGAACGCCATGAACGCCGCCGGCCAGCCGATCGCCTGGCGCATCCTGCGACGCGGCTAGGCGGAGGCGGATTCGGCCAGACGCGCCTGTGCCGCGGCAAGGCGCGCGATGGGCACGCGCGGCCCCGAACAGGAGACATAGTTCAGGCCGATGCCGTGGCAGAAGCGGATGGAGGACGGGTGGCCGCCATGCTCGCCGCAGATGCCGATCTTGAGCTCCGGATTAGTCTTGCGGCCATGCTCGACGGCGATCCGCATCACTTCGCCCACGCCCTTCTCGTCGAGTACCTCGAAGGGGTTGTCCTGCAGGATGCCGGTCTCGTTGTAGGCCGGCAGGAACTTGTTTTCGGCATCCTCGCGGCTGAAGGAGAAGGTGGCCTGGGTCAGGTCGTTGGTGCCGAAGGAGAAGAACTCGGCCATCTCGGCCATGCGGCCGGCGCGCATGCAGGCACGCACGACTTCCAGCATCGAGCCGAACTTCAGGCGCACCTTGATGCCGTGGGTGAGCTCCACCACCTTGTGCAGGCGCTGCACGTGGCCGTGAATGCGGCGCAGCTCCTCCACCGTGGCGACCTGCGGCACCATGATTTCCGGATAGACCTCGATGCCCTCCTTGGCGCACAGCGCGGCCGCCTCGAGGATGGCCTGGATCTGCATGCAGTAGATCTCCGGGTAGGTGATGCCCAGGCGCACGCCGCGATGGCCGAGCATCGGGTTCACCTCGGACAGGGCGCGCACCTTCTTGAGGACCTTCTCCTTCTTGGAAATGATGTCCTCCTCCAGGTGCGATTCCTTGAAGGTATGCAGGCCGTCCATCAGCTTGACGAGGCCGTCGGCGTATTGCTGGTAGAGCTTCGGGTTGAGCAGCTTGAGGGTTTCCGGCAGCTCCTCCAGGCCCTTGATGGTGTCGCGCAGGTGGTGCAGGTGGGCGATCTCCAGTTCGAGCTGGGCGGCGGTCGGCAGGAACTCGTGCATCGGCGGGTCGAGCAGGCGCACCGTCACCGGCAGGCCGCGCATGGCCTTGAAGATGCCCTTGAAGTCGGCGCGCTGGATCGGCAGCAGGCGGTCGAGCGCGGCCTGGCGTTCCTCCGCCGTCTCGGCCAGGATCATCTCCTGCACGATGGGCAGGCGGTCGCTGCTGTTGAACATGCGCTCGGTGCGGCACAGGCCGATGCCCATGGCGCCGAAGGCGCGGGCGCGGGCGGCGTCCTCCGGCGTGTCGGCGTTGGCCATCACCTGCAGGCGTGCATTCTCGTCGGCCCAATCGAGCAGGGTGGACATCTCCTCGGAGACCTCGGCCTCGACCGTCGGCACCTCGCCGGCGTAGACGTGGCCCGAACCGCCATCGATGGTGATGACGTCGCCCTCGTGCAGCGTGGCTTCGCCGATCACCGCGCGACGGGCGATGACATCGATGACGATGGCCTCGCAGCCGGAGACGCAGGGCTTGCCCATGCCGCGCGCCACCACGGCCGCATGCGAGGTCTTGCCGCCGCGGCTGGTGAGGATGCCCTGGGCCTGGAAGAAGCCGTGGATGTCTTCCGGCTTGGTCTCCTCGCGCACCAGGATGATGCGCTCGCCGGCCCTGCCGCGCGCTTCCGCCGTGTCGGCATCGAAGACGATCTTGCCCGAGGCGGCGCCGGGCGAGGCCGGCAGGCCCTGGGCCAGCGACTTGCCGCGGAACGAGGGCGAGAGCTGCGGCACCAGCAACTGCTCCAGCATGGCCGGATCGACGCGCAGCAGCGCGCGCTCCTTGCCGATCAACCCTTCATGGAACATCTCGACCGAAGTGCGCACCATGGCGCGGGCGTTCATCTTGCCGTTGCGCGTCTGCAGGCAGTAGAGCCGGCCCTTCTCGATGGTGAACTCGAAGTCCTGCACCTCGTGGTAGTGCGACTCCAGCCGGTTGTGCAATTCCATCAGCTGGCGGTAGATTTCCGGCATCTCCTTTTCCATCTCGGCGATCGGCTTCGGCGTGCGGATGCCGGCCACCACGTCCTCGCCCTGGGCGTTGACCAGGTACTCGCCGTAGATCAGGTTCTCGCCGGTGCCCGGGTTGCGCGTGAAGCCGACACCGGTGCCGGAGTCGTTGCCCATGTTGCCGAACACCATGGTGCACACGTTCACCGCCGTGCCGTTGGCCATGTCCTTCGTGATCCTGAACTGCTTGCGGTAGTCCACCGCGCGCTTGCCCATCCAGGAGCGGAACACGGCGCCGACGGCGATTTCCAGCTGCGCGAAGGGGTCGGCCGGGAAGGGCTTGCCGGTATGGCGCTGAATGATTGAAAGGAATTCCCCGGCGAGTTCCTCCAGGTGGTCCGCCGACAGGTCCACATCCTGCAGTGCGCCGTACTTCTTCTTGACGGCGTGCATCTTCTCGTCGAAGGCCTCGTCGGCGATGCCCAGGGCGATCTTGCCGAAGAGCTGGATGAAGCGGCGGTAGGCGTCCCAGGCGAAGCGCGGGTTGGCGGTCTGCTTGACGAGGCCCGCGAGCGAGGTCTCGTTCAGGCCCAGGTTGAGGATGGTGTCCATCATGCCCGGCATGGACATCGCCGAGCCGGAACGCACCGAAATCAGCAACGGGTTTTCGGCGCTGCCGAAGCCCTTGCCGGTCTTCTTCTCCAGCGCCTTCATGTGGGCCTCGATGTCGTCCATGAGGCCGTCGGGCAGCCGGTTGTTCTCCAGGTAGGCGAGGCAGGCCTCGGTGGTGACGGTGAAGCCGGGCGGCACGTTGAGGCCGATCTGCGTCATCTCGCACAGGTTGGCGCCCTTGCCGCCGAGCAGCATCTTGTCCTTGCCGTCGCCGTCCTCGAAATCGAATATGAATTTGCGGGATTTCATGTTTGTTCACGCCTGGTCGGTGATGAAAGTGTCGGGCAGTTTGCCACGCCCGGCGCCGAAAAACCATGATCTGCACGTGGTTTGCCCGCCCCCGCCGTTCGGAGTCGATGGACGGCCACCATTTCCGCACCGTTTCCGCCTATCATGGCTGCATCATGATCGCGACGAGAACGGCATTCCTTGCCTGCCTGCTGCTGCCCCCGCTGGCGCAGGCGCAAACCCATGCCCAGGCCGAGGACAAGCCGGGGCGCGTCGTGCTGGTGCCGATGTCGGTCGAGCGGCCCGCAGGAGAGGGCTGGGCGATGGTCAGGCGCACCGACAGCGAACTGGTCTTCGTCCGGCCCGCCGACGGCCGACGCAACGGCCGGGTGGCGATAGCCAGCGGCAAGGTGCCCGAAAAGCGTGCCCGGTCGGCGGAGGAACTGGCCGCCAACGTGCGCGACGACCTGAAAAGGAACGTCAGCGACAAGCGCTTCGAGGTGATGGCGGAAGAAGTCAGGCCGGACCCGGAGGGCGAACGCAAGTGCGTCCGCTATCACCAGCGCGCCCGCGACCTCGGCGCCAGGCGCCCGGACGGCACGGCGCTGACTATCGACCTGCATGGCCTTGCCTGCCTGCACCCCGAGGACGAGGGCATCGTCATGACCGCTTCCCTTTCGGAGCGGGGCCCGCAGGCGGATGAAGATGCGGGCCTGGCCGAAGAGGCGGCGCGTTTTTTCGCCGGCATCAGGCCGCATTCCCCCCTCAAGGACAAGGACTGGCAAGCATTCGCGGAAAAAGGCGACGCCAATGCCCAGGTCTGGCTGGCGCGCCACCTGATGCGGAGCAACGAGATCGAGCAGGCCGTCGTCTGGCTGAAGCGTGCGGCGGACCAGAACCATCCCGACGCGCAGGCGCTGCTCGGGCTGGCCCACCTCACCGGCCGCGCGGTGACGCGCAATCCCGAGGAAGCCGTCAAGTGGCTGCGTCCGGCCGCCGAGAAGGGCTACCCGAAGGCCGGGGGCCTGCTGGCGCTGGCCCTGATCAGCGCGGCGGAGGTGCGCAACGAGGCAGAGGCGGCGAACTGGGCGCGCAAGGCGGCGGAGAACGGCGATCCGCTTGGTCAGGCCCTGCTCGGCGATTTCCTGCTGTTCGGCCGGGCCGGCCTGGAAAAGGACGAGGCAGCCGGCGTCGGCTGGACGCGCCGGGCTGCCGAGCGGGGAGACGCCAGGGCGGAATTCATGCTTGCGGGCCTGCTGGCCAACGGCATCGGCACGGCGAAGGATCCCGTCCAGTCACGCTTCTGGCTGGAACTGGCCGCCGCGCAAGGCCACGCCGAGGCGCGGAAAATCGTGGCGCAGATCAAGCGTCCCCCGGATGCGGCGCCGGCGGCCGCCCCCACCCCCGCCCCCGCTGAAAACCAGTAGGAATGCTGCGCCGCACATGGTGCACCGCGTCTTTATTCTGAAACCTGGCGGGGGTAGGCTGGACTCCTGAAAACGATCCGGAGGAGACAGCCATGGCCAGCGCGACACCGTTCGGCAGCCTCGCCGAGTGCTACGCCAGCGCCCTTGCCATCGAGCGCGAAGCAGCGGAACGCAGCGAAGAATTCGCGGAATACCTCGATGACCACGGCGAACAGGCGACCGCCGACCTGTTCCGCCGGCTGGCGCGCTTTGAACGGCAGCACCTTGCCGAACTCGAGCGCCGCGCCGCCGGCATGCCCTTGCCCGCCTTGCGGCCCTGGGAATTCAGCTGGCTCGACGATGCCCCCGCCGAGCAGGTGGACCACCGGTTCGTCTTCCACCTGATGACGCCGCACGCTGCGCTGAAAATCGCCCTCGGCGCCGAGAAGCGCGCCCAGGCGCTCTTCGAGCAGGCCGTCGCAGCCAGCGACGACCCGGAAATGAAGCGGCTGGCGCGGGAGCTGGCCGGCGAGGAACTGGAGCACATCGCCTGGCTGGAGGACGGCCTGAAACAGGTGCCGCGCCCGCTCCTCTCCGAAGCCGATTACGAAGCGATGTTCAATGCGGCTTCTTCGCCGCATTGATGAAGGCCACCGGGAACACCACCTCCTCCGCCGCGTGCTTCTGCGGCGCATTCTGGTAGTCCGGCATGTGCGGCGCGGCGGCGCCCGAGGCCGACATCAGCTTGCCGATCAGCACCTGGATCTGGTCGGAAAACCATTCGTCCTCGAAGCGCGTCGGCAGGAAGCGCAATTCCCTGACGCGCTCTGGGACTTCCTCCGGGGCGATCACGTCGTCGGCGGCGTAGGCGCCGGAGAAGAAGCGCCCGGCGAGGAAGCGCAGGAACCAGCCGCCCTTTCCATCCGCCGCCAGCACGAAGACGCGCGCGCCGGAGGGCGCCTCGTCGTCCTCTTCCTCGAATACCGGATGCACGGCGAAGGCTGCGGCCTGGCGCTGCAGGGCGTACTGGACGGCCTCGTCGAAGGACAGGCGGTTGTCCTCGAAGGGCGCATGGACATTGTTTTCTTCTGTGCTCATCTGAATTCTCCGTTGGGTTCGAGTAAGCTATCAGCTTGTTAGCGCCCAGTGCAAGCGGGCTTTTCTCTGCCGCAATTCAAATTCCAAATGTCCGACAAGAAGCAGCCCGTCATCGCCATCCGCGGCGCACGCCAGAACAACCTCAAGAACCTCAGCCTCGACCTTCCGACCGGACAACTGATCGTCGTCACCGGCGTCTCCGGCTCGGGCAAGTCCTCGCTGGTCTTCGACACGCTCTACGCCGAGGGGCAGCGCCGCTACGTCGAGACCTTCTCGCCCTACGCGCGGCAGTTCCTCGACCGCATGGACAAGCCGCAGGTCGACCGCATCGACGGCATCCCGCCGGCCATCGCCATCGACCAGACCAACCCGGTGCGCACCTCGCGCTCCACCGTCGGCACCATGACGGAGCTGAACGACCACCTCAAGCTGCTCTACGCGCGGGGGGCGCGGCTCTTCTGCCGCGGCTGCGGCCAGCCGGTGCGGCGCGACACGGCCGAGAGCATTTACGCCGCAATAGTCAGCCGCTGCGGCACGGCGCAGAATCCGCGCCTGATCGTCGCCTTCCCGGTGGGGGTGCCGCACAACTTCAGCGAGGAGGAGGTGCTGAAGCTGCTGGAAGCCCAGGGCTACACGCGCATCCATGCCCGCCACGGGAAAACGATCGAAGTGGTGCAGGACCGCTTCCGCCTCGCCGGCGCCGAGCGCGCCCGCGTCGTCGAGGCGCTGGAGGCGGCGCTGCGCGTCGGCCAGGGCCGCGTCGCCATTTATCCGCTCGGCGAGGACGACGCGCCGGCGACGCCGTGGAAGTTCTCCACCGACCTGCACTGCGCCGACTGCGACATCCACTACGCCGAGCCGGTGCCGAGCAGTTTCTCCTTCAACTCACCGCTCGGCGCCTGCGAAAGCTGCCGCGGCTTCGGCCGCATCATCGGCGTCGATTACGGCCTGGCGGTGCCGGACGAAACGAAGACGCTCGCCGGCGGCGCGGTGAAGCCCTGGCAGACCGAGTCCTACCGCGAGTGCCAGGCCGACCTGCTGCGCTTCGCGAAGAAGCGCGGCGTGGCGACCGACATCGCCTGGCGCGACCTGCCGCCGGAGGACCGGCGCTGGGTGCTGGAGGGCGACCCGGAGTACGTCAGCCTGAAGCGCTCCTGGCCGCGCCACTGGTACGGCGTCAAGCATTTCTTCGCCTGGCTGGAAACCAGGGCCTACAAGATGCACATCCGCGTGCTGCTGTCGCGCTACCGCGCCTACACGCCCTGCGCGGCCTGCGGCGGCGCGCGCCTGAAGCCCGAGTCGCTGCTGTGGAAGCTGGGCGAGGAGAAGCTTTCCATCCACGATCTGATGCTGCTGCCGATCGACCGCTGCCGCGATTTCTTCGCCACGCTCGCCCTGCCCGCCCCGCTCGACGAAGCCGCCGACCTGCTGTTCGGCGAAATCCGCACGCGCCTCGCCTATCTCTGCGAAGTCGGCCTCGGCTACCTCACGCTCGACCGCCAGTCGCGCACCCTCTCCGGCGGCGAGGTGCAGCGCATCAACCTCACCACGGCGCTCGGCACCTCGCTGGTGAACACCCTGTTCGTGCTCGACGAACCCTCGATCGGCCTGCACCCGCGCGACATGGGCCGCGTCATCGCTGTCATGCGCCGCCTGCGCGACGCCGGCAATTCGCTGGTGGTGGTCGAGCACGACCCGCAGATCATGCACGAGGCCGATCTGCTGCTCGACATGGGCCCCGGCCCCGGCGAGCGCGGCGGCGAGGTGGTGTTCTTCGGCCGACCGCAGGAAATGCGAACGGCGAAGACGCTGACGGCGGAGTATCTCTCCGGGCGCAAGCGCGCCGATGGTGTTACCCCCTTTGTCCCACAGGGATTTCCTTCGGTCACAAAAGGGGGTGGCGCGCAAGCGCCGGGGGATTTGACGGCCGCAAAAATCCCCCCCGGCCCCCCTTTTCCAAAGGGGGGGGAAGTGCTGGAAATCCTCGGCGCCGCCGAGCACAACCTGAAGAATGTCGACGTCGCCCTGCCGCTGAAGCGCCTGGTGTGCGTCACCGGCGTCTCCGGCTCCGGCAAGTCGACGCTGGTGCAGGACGTGCTCCACGCCGCGCTGCGCAAGCAGAAGGGCAAGCCGACCGAGGCGCCCGGAAAACATCGCGCCCTGCGCGGCGTTGAGCGCATCGCCGAGGTGGCGATGGTCGACCAGACGCCGATCGGCAAGACGACGCGTTCCAACCCGGCCAGCTACGTCGGCGCCTTCGATCCGATCCGCAACCTGTTCGCGAAGGACGAGGTTTCGAAGGAACGAGGCTACACGCCGGGCACCTTCAGCTTCAACTCCGGCAACGGCCGCTGCCCGACCTGCGGCGGCAACGGCTTCGAGCACGTCGAGATGCAGTTCCTCTCCGACGTCTACCTGCGCTGCCCCGACTGCGACGGCAGGCGCTTCCGCGCCGAGGTGCTGGAGGTCACGCTGCGCGGCAAATCGATCGCCGACGTGCTGGAACTCACCGTCTCCGAGGCACTGACTTTTTTCGCCGGCCACGCCGAGGTGCTGGCGCGCCTGGCGCCGCTCGCCGACGTCGGCCTCGAATACCTGCGCCTCGGCCAGCCGGTTCCGACGCTCTCCGGCGGCGAGGCGCAGCGCCTGAAGCTCGCCGGCCACCTGGCCGACAGCGACAGCGCCGGCAGGCCGACGCTGTTCCTCTTCGACGAGCCGACGACGGGGCTGCACTTCGATGATATTGCCAAGCTGCTGAAATCCTTCCGCCGCCTCGTCGCCGCCGGCCACTCGCTGGTGGTGATCGAGCACAACCTCGACGTCATCCGCGCCAGCGACTGGATCGTCGACCTCGGCCCCGAAGGCGGCGAGGCCGGCGGCGAGCTGGTCTGCGCCGGGACGGTGGACGAGGTGATGGCGTGTGCGGCTTCGCATACAGGGAAGGCGCTGAGGGAGTATGAGACGGCGTTCGAAATCCCCCCTAGCCCCCCTTTTGCAAAGGTGGGAATTACCGCGACCACGCCCATCACCCCCTTTGTCCCACAGGGATTTCCTTCGGTCAAAAAAGGGGGTGGCGCGCCAGCGCCGGGGGATTTGGAAGCGGGCGGCACGTCAGTGCCGGCCGATTCAATACGCATCCACAACGCCCGCGAGCACAACCTGAAGGGCGTGGACGTCGACATCCCGCGCAACCGCTTCACCGTCGTCACCGGCGTCTCCGGCTCGGGCAAGTCGACGCTCGCCTTCGACATCCTCTTCGCCGAGGGGCAGCGGCGCTACCTCGAATCGCTCAACGCCTACGCCCGCCAGTTCGTGCAGCCCTCGGCGCGGCCCGACGTCGACGCCATCTTCGGCATCCCGCCGACCGTGGCCATCGAACAGCGCACCAGCCGCGGCGGGCGCAAGAGCACGGTCGGCACGCTGACCGAGATCCAGCATTTCCTGCGCCTGCTCTACGTCAAGCTCGGCACGCAGCATTGCCCCGACTGCGCCGTGCCGATCGAGCCGCAGAGCGAGGAAGCCATCGCCGCGCGCATCCTGCGCGACTGGCGCGGCAAGCACATCGGCCTGATGGCGCCGCTGGTGGTGGCGAGGAAGGGCGTCTACACCGACCTCGCCAAGTGGGCGCTGGGCAAGGGCTTCACGCACCTGCGCGTCGACGGCGCCTTCCTGCCGACGGCGAAGTGGCCGCGCCTCGACCGCTTCCGCGAGCACAATATCGAATTGCCGGTGGCCGACCTCATCGTCTCGGCGGACAACGAGGCGCAGCTCCGCGAAGCCCTCGCCCGCGCGCTGGCATTCGGCAAGGGCACGCTGCAGGTGATCGGCCCGCTCGATGCCCTGGCGAAGGCCATCCGCCAAGGCAGAAACGAGGCAAAGCTGGAGCAGCACGCCTTCTCGACGAAACGCGCCTGCCCCGCCTGCGGCAAGAGCTTTGCCGAGCCCGACCCGCGCCTGTTCTCCTACAACTCGAAGCACGGCTGGTGCGGGCAGTGCTACGGCACGGGGCTGGCCATCGCCGGCTTCGACGCCGAGCAGACCGGCGAGGAGATCTGGTGGAACGACTGGTTCGAAGGCGAAGCGCACGCCTGCCCGGCCTGTGATGGGAAACGCCTCAACCCCACCGCGCTGGCGGTGCGCTTCCGCGACCATTCCATCGCCGACCTCTCGGCCCTGCCGGTGGAAGGGCTCGAACGCTTCTTCTCCAAACTGAAACTCGCCGGCCGCGACGAGGCCATCGCCCGCGACATCCTCGTCGAGCTGCGCTCGCGCCTGGCGTTCCTGCGCGAGGTCGGCCTCGACTACCTTGCGCTGGATCGCGCCGCGCCGACGCTCTCCGGCGGCGAGGCGCAGCGCATCCGCCTGGCCGCCCAGCTCGGCTCCAACCTGCAGGGCGTCTGCTACATCCTCGACGAGCCGACGATAGGACTCCATCCGCGCGACAACCGCATCCTGCTCGACACGCTGGCGAAGCTGGAGGCCAAGGGCAACACGCTGGTGGTGGTCGAGCACGACGAGGACACCATCCGTCGCGCCGACCATGTGCTCGACCTCGGCCCCGGCGCCGGCACGCAGGGCGGCCGCGTCGTCGCCGAGGGCACGGCCGAGGAGCTGATGCGCCACCCCGACTCCGTCACCGGCCGCTGCCTGGCGCAGCCGCTGCTGCACCCGCTCGCCGCGCGGCGAAAAGTCAGTCCCGCCGACACGGCGATCGAGATCCTCGGCGCCGGCCTGCACAACCTGAAAGGCTTCGACCTGCGCCTGCCGCTCGCCCGCCTGACGGTGGTGACCGGCGTCTCCGGCTCGGGCAAGTCGACGCTCGCGCGCGAGGTGCTGCGCGACAACCTGCATGCCCTTGTAGGTCGGGCTTCAGCCCGACGCAATGGGAAATCGAAGGCCAAAGTCGGGCTGAAGCCCGACCTACGAAGCGACCTACGGGGCTGCCGGGAAATCCGCGGCTGGGAAACGGTCGTCCGCGTGCTGGAAGTCGACCAGACGCCCATCGGCAAGACGCCGCGCTCCTGCCCGGCGACCTACGTCGGCTTCTGGGACGCCGTGCGCAAGCTCTTCGCCGACACGGCGGAATCGCGCATCCGCGGCTACTCGGCCTCGCGCTTCTCCTTCAACACCGCCGGCGGCCGCTGCGAGGCCTGCGAGGGCCAGGGCGTGCAGAAGATCGAGATGAGCTTCCTGCCCGACGTGAAGGTGCCCTGCGACTCTTGCCGCGGGACGCGCTTCAACGCCGAGACGCTGACGGTGCGCTGGAAGGGCAGGCACATTGGCGAGGTGCTGGCGATGAGCGTCGACGAGGCCGTCGACTTCTTCTCGGCGCACCCGTCCATCCACCACGCCCTGCGCCTGCTCCAGGACGTCGGCCTCGGCTACCTCACCCTCGGCCAGCAGAGCCCGACGCTTTCCGGCGGCGAGGCGCAGCGCATCAAGCTGGTGACGGAACTGGCCAAGGTGCGCCCCTCACCCCAACCCTCTCCCCGCGAACGGGGAGAGGGAGAACTCCCCCTCGCCCCCGGCACGGGGGAGAGGGTCGGGGTGAGGGGGCGGCAGCACACCCTCTACGTCCTCGACGAGCCGACGGTCGGCCTGCACATGGCCGACGTCGAGAAGCTGCTCCGCGTGCTGCACCGCCTGGTCGACGGCGGCAACACGGTGGTGGTGATCGAGCACAACCTCGACATCATGGCGGAAGCCGACTGGATCGTCGACCTCGGCCCGGAAGGCGGCACGGCGGGCGGGCGCATCGTCGCCCAGGGCGCGCCGGAGATGGTGGCAAAGGCCGCCTCGCACACGGGCCGGATACTCAAAGACTTCCTGCGCGAGCGCTCGCGCCGCTGAAGCAGCGGTCATATCGGAGATCGTCATTCCCGCGAAAGCGGGAATCCAGTCAGCGGTTAAACCATGGATTCCCGCTTTCGCGGGAATGACGGAATCAGCGCTCCTCTAGATCCCGTCGAAATATTGCGCCATGCGCCGGCGCAGCGCCGCGTCGGGCAGGCGGCCGAAGTTGGCGCCCATGTTCTCCAGCATGTGCGCCGGGTTCGAGGTGGCCGGAATGGCGCAGGTCACCGCCGGGTGCGAGACGATGAATTTCAGGAAAAACTGCGCCCAGTTGGCGCAGTCGATTTCGCCCGCCCAGTCCGGCAGCGGTTTTCCCTGCACGCGCGCGAACAGGTCGCCGCCGTCGAAGGGCCGGTTGGCGATCACCGCCATGCGCCGCTCGGCGGCGAGCGGCAGCAACTGACTTTCCGGACCGCGGTCATGCAAGCCGTAGGTGAACTGCACGAAGTCGAAATCGGCCTTCCTCATCGCCCGCAGCAGCGCGTCGTGGCGGCGGCCGTGCGAGGTGGTGATGCCGATGTAGCGGATGCGCCCTTCGCGCTTCATCTCGCGCAGCACCTCGAGGTGGCCCTCCCAGTCAAGCATGTTGTGGATCTGCATCAGGTCGAAGCGCGGCACGCCCCACAGCTTGCGCGAGGCCTCCATCTGCCGCCGCCCGAGCGCCTGGCCGTAGATCCACACCTTGCTGGCGGCGAACAGCGCCTCCTTTCCCTTCACGCGCGGCAGCAACTCGCCGATGACGCGCTCGGCCGTGCCGTACATCGGCGAGGAATCGACCAGGCGGCCGCCGTGGTCGAAGAAGGTCTGCAGCACCGGCTGCAGCCGCTCGATCGCGCCGCTGCCGGCGCCGCTGTCGAACGTCAGCCAGCTGCCGACGCCGATCAGCGGGATGCGCTCGCCGGTCGACGGGATCGGCCTGGTCAGCGGCGCGCGCGCCGAGCTCGCCCGGCCGGGGTCCAGCGCGAACGCGAGGCCCAGACCGGCCAGGCCTTGCAGAAACATGCGTCTTTGCATCATGCCTTTCACCCCGGACTGAATACGGGCTGCATCCGGACGTTAGAATGCAGTCTCCATGATCAAGTTCATTCTACGGCTCGCCTGCGCAGGCTCGGGCTTCCTCTCCGCCCTGACCGTCCATGCCCTGCCGCAGGAGGCGGTCGTCCCCGGCGGCATCGCCCTTGTCCGTCTCGGCAGCGGCGCCGAGCGGCCGCAGGCCTGGTTCGGCGACAGGCGCGTCGCCGTCGTCCGCGACGGCCGCGGCTGGGTGGCGCTGGTCGGCCTGCCCCTGAGCCTCGCGCCGGGCGAGCACGCCTTGCGCGTCCTCGACGCCGGCGTCGAGAAAGCCCGACCGATCCGCGTCGCCGCGAAGCACTACCCGCTGCAGCGCTTCAGCGTGCCCGACCAGCGCAAGGTCGAGCCGCCGCCCGAGGACCTGCAGCGCATCGCGCGCGAGCGCAAACGCATCGACGAGATCAAGGCGCTGTTCCGTGAGGAGCCGGAGCCGGACACGACCTTCCGCCAGCCCGCGCGGGGAAAGCTCAGCGGCCGCTTCGGCCTGCGCCGCGTCATAAACGGTCTGGCGCGCAGTCCGCACGCCGGCATCGACGTCGCCGTGCCGACCGGCACGCCGGTCGTGGCCGCCGGCAGGGGCATCGTGGTCGAGGCGGGCGACTATTTCTTCAACGGCAACTCGGTCTACATCGACCACGGCCAGGGCCTGGTCACCCTGTATTGCCACCTCGACCGCATCGAGGTGCTGCCGGGCGAACCGGTCGCCGCCGGCCAGCGCATCGGCCTGTCCGGCAACACCGGCCGCACGAGCGGCCCGCACCTGCACTGGACGGTGCTGGCCAACGGCATCGCCGTCGACCCGCGGCTGTTCCTGCCGCGACCGCGGCGCTGAGCGACCCGACTTCCCCTGCGTCAGGCCCGCGCCCATCCTGCGCGATGCCGCGCCGAGGATGGGGAAGGAAATGGCCCATCAGGGCTTCACCGGCTCCCACGGCTCCTGGGCGAAATAGGCTTCCATCCCCGGCTGGGCGTGCGGGTTGCCGGCCTTGCCCCAGTGGCAGGTGAGTCGCGCATAATTGTCGAGGTCCGCGTTGACCAGGCAGACCATCTCCATCGGCTGCTTCTCGCCCCACTTGAAGGCGAGCACCCAGGCCTCGCCCGGATCGGCGCGGCGCACGCTGCCGATGACGGTGCTCGACTTTCCGGCGACGCTGCGCACGAGCCGCAACTGCCGGCCCGCCCGCTCGATCTTGGCCGTCCCGCTATAGGTGGCCGGGCTGTCGGGGTGGCGGCCGATCAACGTGAAGCGGCCCGGCACGAAGTGCAGCAGGCCGGATGCATCGTCGTCGGCGTCCGCAGCCTGTGCGGCGAAGACCTGCAGGCAGCAGGCGAGCAGCAGGCCTTTCCCGGATGCGCTTTTGGTTATCATGACTTGCAGGATAGTACAGCTTGCCTTCGAGTGTCTGGCCGGCATAATGTCGCTTTCCCCCAAGTGAAACCGACATGATCCATACCCCTCCCGGCGCCTGGCCCGAGCCCGGCCCCGAATACCTCGCCAGCGCGCGCTTCATCGATTCCGGCACGGAGTCCGTGCGCCGCTTCGCGCAGGAGACCGTCGCCGGCGCGACGACTGATATCGAGAAGGCCGTGCGGCTGTTCTACAAAGTGCGCGACGGCTGGCGCTACGACCCGTTCACCATGAGCCTCGACCCCGAGCCCTACATCGCCAGCAACGTGCTGAAGGCGAAGGCGGCCTACTGCCTGCCCAAGGCGATCCTGCTCGCGGCGGCGGCGCGCGCCGTCGGCATCCATGCGGCGATCGGCCTCTCCGACGTGGAGAACCACCTCACCACGGAAAAGCTGAAGGCGATGATGGGCGGCAAGACGCTGTTCATGCACCACGGCTACGCGGTGCTGTACCTGGATGGCAAGTGGGTGAAGGCGGCGCCGGCCTTCAACATCGAGATGTGCGAGAAATTCCACGTGCACCCGACCGAGTTCGACGGCACGGGCAATGCCATCTTCCAGGAATACGACGCGAAGAACCGCCGCCACATGGAGTACATCCGCGACCACGGCTGCTGGTCGGATTTTCCCTTCGAGAAGGTGATGGCGGATTTCCGCGCCTTCTATCCGGCCGAGGCGTATGTGTCGTTCGATCCGGGCGAGAAGTTCGAGGACGGCACGCTGGCAAGGTAGGTGCATGTACCACGGCGAACGCTTCAATGCCTACACCCACCTGGTCGGCGCCCTGCTGGCGCTGGCGGGCGCCGTGGTGCTGATCGTGCTGGGGGCCATGAAACAGGATGTCTGGAAGATCGTCAGCTTCGCCATCTACGGCGCCAGCCTGGTCATGCTCTACAGCGCCTCCACGCTTTATCACAGTACGCGCGGCCGCTTGAAGGCCTTCTTCCGCAAGCTCGACCACACCGCCATCTATCTCCTCATCGCCGGCAGCTACACGCCGTTCACCCTCGTCACCCTGCGCGGCCCCTGGGGCTGGTGGCTGTTCGGCGTCATCTGGTCGCTCGCGCTGCTGGGCATCCTCCAGGAATTCTGGCTGGGCAAGCGGACGCGCGTCCTCTCCCTGATCATCTACGTGCTGATGGGCTGGATCGCGCTGGTGGCCGTCATGCCGCTGGTGGACACCCTGTCGCTGGCCGGCTTTGCCTGGCTCGCCGCCGGCGGGCTGGCCTACACGGTCGGCATCGTCTTCTATGTCTACGACGAGCGATTCACCCACTGGCACGGCATCTGGCACCTGTTCGTCGTCGCCGGCAGCGCCTTGCACTACATCGCCATCCTGCTCTACGTGGCGTAACGACTCACTTCAACGGACCCAACGGAACCGACATGCCTGAACGCAAGCTGTTTTCCCCCTTCACCCTGGGCGGGCTGCAACTGCCCAACCGCATCGCCATGGCGCCGATGACGCGCTGCCGCGCCACCAACCCGGCCATCGCGCCGACGCCGATGATGGTCGAGTACTACGGCCTGCGTGCCGACGCCGGCCTGATCGTCTCCGAGGGCGTGCCGGTCTCGCCGCAGGCGCGCGGCTACGCCTTCACGCCGGGCCTCTACTCCGCCGAGCAGGTGGCCGGCTGGCGCGCGGTGACCCACGAGGTGCACAAGCAGGGCGGGCGCATCTTCGCCCAGCTCTGGCACTGCGGCCGCATCAGCCACGGCAGCCTGCGCGAGGACCACGCGCCGCCGGTGGGGCCGAGCGCGATCGCCGCCAACGGCAAGTCGATGGCGCTCGACCGCGCCACCGGCGCGGCGGCGCTGACCCAGTGCGAGGCGCCGCGCGCGCTGTCGACGGCGGAAGTGAAGGGCGTCGTCGGCGAGTTCGTGCAGGCGGCGAAGAACGCCATCGCCGCCGGCTTCGACGGCGTCGAGGTCCACGGCGCCAACGGCTACCTGCTCGACCAGTTCCGCTGCCCCTTCCTCAACGACCGCCAGGACGAATACGGCGGCTCGCTGGAAAACCGCTGCCGCCTGCATCTCGAGATCGCGCGCGAGGTGGCCGCCGCCGTAGGAAAAGAACGGGTCGGCATCCGCCTCTCGCCGCACGGCCAGGCCAACGACATGCGGCCCGATCCCGAGCCGATGGCGACCTACGGCTACCTCGCGGAAGAACTCCAGAAGCTCGGCCTGGTTTATCTCCATCTCTACGACCAGTCGACGAGCTGGATCCACGATCCCGACGACGCGCTGCTGCGGCTGATCCGCGCCAAATTCACGAGTGCGCTGATGCTTTGCGGCGGCTTCACCGGCAACAAGGCCGAGGCGGCGCTCGCTACCGGCAGCGGCGACCTGATCGCCATCGGCAAGCCCTTCATCTCCAACCCCGACCTGGTGTCGCGCCTGCGCCAGGGCGTGGAGATCGCCTCCTGGGACAGCAAGACCTTCTACCTCGGCGGCCACAGCGGCTACCTCGACTACCCGACGTTTTCCGTGTAGGTCGGGCTTCAGCCCGACATCGACTCCTAATGTCGGCCTGAAGGCCGACCTACAAACAGACGACAGGACACACCATGACGACTCCGACATTCGAAACCCTGAAGATCGAGCTGGCCGACGCCGTCGCCACCGTGGAAATGAACCGGCCGGAGAAGGCCAACGCCATGAACCTGCGCATGTGGCTGGAACTGCGCGAGGCCTTCAAGTGGATCGACGAGGAGGATGCGGTGCGCGTCGCCGTGCTGCGCGGCAACGGGCCCTGCTTCACCGCCGGCATCGACCTGGAGATGCTCGGCAGCGTGCGCCAGGAGATTGCCGATGCCTGCGACGGCCGCATGCGCGAGAAGCTGCGCCGCCTGATCCTCGACCTGCAGGACTCGCTCACCGCCCTCGAGCGCTGCCGCAAGCCGGTGCTGGCGGCGATCCACGGCCACTGCCTCGGCGGCGGCGTGGACCTCGTCTGCGCCTGCGACATGCGCTACTGCAGCAACGACGCCAGCTTCAGCATCAAGGAGATCGACGTCGGCATGACGGCCGACGTCGGCACCCTGCAGCGCCTGCCGAAGCTGGTCGGCGAGGGCATGGTGCGCGAGCTGGCCTACACCGGCCGCGCCGTGGCCGGGCCGGAAGCGAAGGAGATCGGCCTGGTGAACCACAGCTACGCCAGCGCCGGCATGCTCTTCCACGAGGTGGCGAAGATCGCAGCGACGATCGCGAAGAAATCGCCGCTCTCCATCCGCGGCATCAAGGAGATGGTGAACTACGCCCGCGACCACTCGGTGGCCGACGGCCTGAACTACATCGCCACCTGGAACGCCGCCATGCTGATGTCGGAGGACCTGACGGAAGCAATGACGGCGGCGCGGGCGAAGCGGGAGCCGAAGTTCCGCGACTGAACCCACGTAAACCCGTCTTGCCGCCGTGCCGTGGGGACTGACTTTCTTCCGGGCCGTCGGAACGTCGAAAGGCGCAACCCCGGGCGGCTGTTCGGCAAGCAGGGGCTCCGTCATTTCCACGCAAGCAAGAATCCATGATTGCACGACGGGATCCCCGCATCCGCGGGGATGGCAACGCAACATTTCACCCGCATGTCGTTACAATGCCCGCTCAAGGCTGAACGGAGCGGATCATGGCATTCATCTACCGCGTCGCCTCGACGGCGTCGCAGGACCGGCTGGAAAAACTCATCGAGGAGCGCCTCAGGCCGAAGGCCGACCAGGCGCGCGTCGACGAGAAAATCTGGAACCTCTTCGGCGAGCGCTGGGCGGTGATGTTCACCGACCTCTCCGGCTTCTCGCGCCGCGTCGCCGACTTCGGCATCATCCATTTCCTGCAGACCATCTACGAAGCGAACCGCCTGCTGGTGCCGCTGATCGAGGAACACAGCGGCATCCTGCTCAAGGTGGAGGGCGACTCCCAGCTGGTGATCTTCCGCGACGTGGACGAAGCCATCGCCTGCTCGATCGCCATGCAGCGCTGCGCACGCGACTACAACCGCAAGCGGCCGAAGACCGAGGAGGTGTTGCTGTGCATCGGCCTCGGCTACGGCGACATGCTGCGCATCGGCGACAGCGACGTCTTCGGCGCCGAGGTGAACGCCGCCAGCAAGCTGGGCGAGGACCACGCCCGGCCCTACGAGATATTGGTCACCGGCGCGGTGAAGCAGGCGGCGCAGGGTGGCAAGGGGATCAAGTTCAGCCGCATCAAGGCCGTGCCGCCGGGCGCGGAGTCCGCCTACCGGCTGAAATTCGAATGAGCCGCCGGGTTCTCATATTGGGGGCGGCCGGGCGGGATTTCCACAACTTCAACCTCGTCTACCGCGACGACCCGGCGGTCGAGGTGGTGTCCTTCACCGCCGCACAGATCCCCGGCATCGCCGGGCGCCGCTACCCGCCGGCGCTGGCCGGGCCGCGCTACCCGCAGGGCATCCCGATCCTCGACGAGTCCGAACTGGAAACGCTCTGCCGCGAGCGGCGCATCGACGAGGTGGTGTTCGCCTACAGCGACGTGCCGCACGCCCAGGTCATGCACCTCGCCTCGAAGGCGCTGGCGGCGGGCGCCGATTTCACGCTGCTCGGCCCGGCGCGCACGCAGGTCCAGGCCAGGGTGCCGGTGATCGCCGTCTCGGCGGTGCGCACCGGCTGCGGCAAGTCGCAGACGGCGCGCTACCTCTCCGGCCTGCTCAAGGCCCGCGGCCGCCGCGTGGCGGTAATCCGCCACCCGATGCCCTACGGCGAGCTGGCGCGCCAGGCGGTGCAGCGCTTCACCACGCGCGCCGACCTCGACGCCGCCGAATGCACCGTCGAGGAGCGCGAGGAATACGAGCCCCATCTCGCCCGCGGCAACGTCGTCTTCGCCGGCGTCGACTATGCCCGCATCGTCGCCGCCGCGGCAGCGGAAGCCGACCTGATCCTGTGGGACGGCGGCAACAACGACTTCCCCTTCGTCCGGCCCGACCTGCACATCGTGCTGGTCGACCCGCTGCGCCCCGGCCATGAAACCACGCACCACCCGGGCGAAGCGGTGCTGCGCATGGCCGACGTGGTGATCGTCGCCAAGAGCGACGCTGCGAAAGCCGAGGACGTGCGCCGCGTGGCAGAGTCGGCCCATGCCATCAACCCGCGCGCCGCGGTGATCCGCGCCGCCTCGCCGGTGCGCCTCGACGACGAAGCGGCGGTGCGCGGCCGCCGCGTGCTGGTGGTGGAGGACGGGCCGACGCTGACCCACGGCGGCATGCCCTGGGGCGCCGGCCACCTCGCCGCCCTGCGCGCCGGCGCGGAGATCGTCGACCCGCGGCCCTTCGCCGGGCCGGCCATCCGTGCCCTCTACACGCGCTACCCGCATATCGGCAACGTGCTGCCGGCGACCGGCTATTCCCGCGAGCAGCTCGACGCCCTGCGCCAGGCCATCAATGCAACGCCGGCCGATGCCGTCGTCTCCGCCACGCCGATCGATCTCGCCGCCCTGATCCAGGTGCACAAGCCGGTGGTGCGCGCCCGCTACGAGTTCGCCGAGGTGGAGACGCCCGGCCTGGCCGGCGCGGTCGAGGCCTTTCTTTCCAGGCTGTAGTGTTGCTATCCTGAAAACATGCCCCGGCTGCTTACCCTGTCGCGAGCGGCGCGCCTGGTCGGCACCAGCCGTGTCGCGCTGCAGCTGAAAATCCGCAGCGGCGAGTTGCCGTCCTTCGACGGCATGGTCTCGGCGGACGACCTGCTGCGCCTCTACCCGGACATCAGGCTGGAGGAGGACGGCGGCTTCGAGCAGGTGCGGGAAATCAAGGAGCGGGCCTTCGGCAGGCGCGTGCGCGAGCGCCTGCTGCCGAGCCAGGAAATCCTCTCCCAGCGGCTGTACGAGCAGAGCACGGAACTGGCCGACCTGCGCAGCCACCTGCAGCGCTACCACGCCATGATGGAGGCGCTGCGCAGCCGCATCCGCGAACAGGAGGCGCTGCCGGGGATGGCGGCCCTCGGCGGGTTCCTCGACGGGCAGCTGGCGGAGATCCTCGGCGCAACCGAGGCGCCGAATGCGCTGTCCGTCATGGATGATATGCTCCGCGTCATGTCCGCCCACGTCACCCTCCACCCGAGCGGCCACGACTTCTTCGTCGAGGGCGCGGACACGCTGCTGGAAGCCGCGCTGAGGGCCGGGCTGGCGGTGAGCTACGGCTGCAGCAACGGCAACTGCGGCCTGTGCAAGGCACGCGTGGTGTCGGGCGAGGTGCGGAAGGTGCGGCCGCACGACTACGTGCTGTCCGAAGCCGAAAAGAGCCAGGGCTACACCCTGCTCTGCTCGCACGCGGCGGTGGGCGACCTCGTCCTCGAGGCGCTCGAGACCGGCAGCGCCGGCGACATCCCGCCGCAGCAGATCGTGGCGCGCATCAAGGCCGTCGAGGCGCTTGGCGACGAGGTCCGCCTGCTGCACCTGCAGACGCCGCGCAACAACCGCCTGCGCTTCCTCGCCGGCCAGAGCGTGACGCTGACCGCCGGCGACACCTCGGCGCAGCTGCCCATCGCCAGCTGCCCCTGCGACGACCGCAACCTGCATTTCCACGTCGAGCGCGATGCGAAGGACGACTTCGCCCGGCAGGTCTTCGACGTGCTGCGCGCGGGCGATGCGGTCACGGTGTTCGGCCCGTGGGGCGACTTCGTGCTGCGCGCCGACTCGCCGCGGCCGCTCCTGTTCGTCGCCTCGGAGGCCGGCTTCGCGCCGGTCAAGGGCCTGATCGAGCACGCCCTGTCGCTCGACCGGGCCGAGTTGCTGCATCTTTACTGGCACGCCGCACAACCGGCCGGGCATTACCTCGTGAATCTCTGCCGTGCCTGGGCCGACGCCCTCGACAACTTTCGCTACACGGCCGTAGCGGAGGACAGCGCGAATGACCTCGTCGGGCGCATGGCAAAGGAGCAAGTCGACCTGGCCGCCTTCGACATCTATCTCGCCGGGCCGGAGACCTTTGTCGACGGGGTGGGAAAGGCCCTCGCGCGACAGGGTTTCCCCTCCGCACAGCTGGTTGCCGCAGCGACATAAAATCCTTTCTCGGCCGCATCAAAGCGTTCTGCTCGCGGAGCGCGCCCCCAGCCCTTAACATTGGCTGCATGCCGCAACGCAAGATCATTCCCGTCGTGCCGGCCGCGGCGGAAGCGGGCACCGCACCGGAATCCTGCGAGACCGCCGAACCCTTCGCCCTGATGGTGCTGGGCGACAGCATGCTGCCCGAGTTCGCCGAGGGCGAGATCATCGTCGTCGAACCGGAGGGCCTGGCGCGCAACGGCAGCTACGTCATCGCCCAGCACGAGGGAGAACCCATCCTGCGCCAGCTGGTCGAACGCGAGAGCCGCTGGTGGCTGCACGCGCTCAACCCGGCTTATCCCGACGCAGAGCTTGCCGGCATCGAGGCGGTACGCGGCGTGGTCATCCAGAAAAGCAAGCCCGGTTCGCGCCGTTCGCGCAAGAGTTACATCGACTGATATGCCCTATTACATCTACAAGGTCTTCGAAACCCCCATCCGCCGCCTGGAAAAGATCGAGGCGCACGACGCCTTCAAGGCCGCCTCGGCCCGCGCCAAGGAACTGCGCCGCGCGCTGGCCCTCTCCGAAGGCTGCGCCGTGAAGACCGTCTTCGCCGACAACGAGCTGCTGGCCGAGGACATCCTCTCCCAGTTGCGGGAGGCGCCGCCGGAACCCGGCGACGACTGATCGCCATTGGATGAAACCGCTTTCAGGCGGGTACGCAAAGCGGCGGTCGACGCGCCATGCCCCTTCGAAATGGCGCTTCTGGCCGGCTGCGGCTCCTGTGCCCTGGCGCAACGACGGCATATCGCCGAGCGCGAGGCCGTCGCCTGCCGCGATGTCGTGGCGCACAAGTCCTGCACCGCCCTTCTCGGACTGCTGCGACGCAATGCGGCCTTCACCCTGCATCTGCCTCATGCGGAGGAACGCCTCGTCCACGCCCTTGAAATGAGGGTGCAGTGCGGCGGCCTGGCGGGGCTGCAGCGGGCGTTGTCGGGCATGGAGAGGGTCGCCGATGTCGGCTCGCTCGTGCAGGCCGCGATACGGGCTTACGACGGCCTGGCGGGGCTGCCTTATTCGGAGATAGTCCGGTCGGTGGCGGCCTGGCGGGGGCGAAGCAGGAGGAGGCCATCGTGAATGCGTCAGACCTGGAACTGCTGAGAATCGCCGTGCAGGCCAACTGCGACATCGCCGACGCCCGTCACGCCCGCGGAATGACGATGTGCAACTACCTGCTGGCCATGCGCGAGCTGTTCCGCTGGGAACGCGGCATCCCGCTCGCCAGCCCCCTGCCCCAGGCCGAACTGGGCGCCTGGATCGCCCGGCGCGAAGCGGCCTGGAACGAGCTGGAGGACGCCGATTTCCGGCCGCTGCCCATCGGTGACGGCTACGACCCCTTCGACAACGCCGCCATCAATGCCTGGCTTGGGCCGCGCGGCCTGGTTTACTCCGGAGGCATCGGCCGCTGGGGCAAACCGCATTTCTTCCTCGGGGAACTGGTCCGGCGTGAAACACGGCACGGGCTCGACATCCTGGTGTCCGAGCGCGAGCATGCCCGCGACCTCTTCGCCCCGCCGGCGGCGCTGCGCGGCGGCATGGTTTTCCTGCGCCTGGATGCGCTGCGGCGCTGGCTGTGGGAGAAGACCGAGGTCTGGGGCGTCAAGCAGGCCGACGGCGCGCTCAAGGCGGCACTCGACGGCTATGGCTTCGGCGAGGATGCCGAGGCCGCCCTGGATCGAATGGCGGCGGCAGAGAGCGAAACCCTGATCCTGCACGAGGTCGGCGAAGGCCGGGCGGAAGCGCTGCTCGGCCCGGCCTGGCGGGAAATGCTGCTCGAACTCACGGATCGACGTGCGGAACTGCTGGCCCGTGCCGTGCGCGACAACCTGGCGGACTGCCTGTCCACCCTGCCGACGCTGATCGAAGGCAAGGCGGATCTCTCGCTTCATTTCTACTTCGCCGGTTTCGAGGGGTTGCGCCGCAGCCTCTTCCCGCGGCTGGCGGCAGCCTATGCGGCCTGGCGCAGCACCGGGGACGACGCCGGCCTGCGCCTGGCCCTCCACGACGGGCAGGCCCACTGGGAGCAGGCAGCACGCCACTTGCTCGGAGCCTGGCAGGAGGATCCTGCCGCCGCATCGGGCATTTTTTCAGAGTGGGTGGACCGGCATGGCCCGCTGATGCTGTAGGGGCCGCAGGATGAAAAAACGCCCTCGCTCCGGCTGGAACGAGGGCGTTTCGGGTAAACGCTTACTTCAGGTGCTTGTTGACGAGCTTGGTCATCTCGAACATCGAGACCTGGGCCTTGCCGAGGATGGACCGGAGCTTCTCGTCCGCATTGATCATGCGGCGATTGATGGCATCCTGCAGCTTGTTCTTCTTGATGTAATCCCACACCTTCTTCGTGACCTCGGTACGCGGCAGCGGCAGCGCGCCGACGATGGCAGCCAGCGCCGAGCTCGGCGTCATCGGCTTCATGAAGGCGGCATTGGGCTTGCGCTTGACGGCCGGCTTCTTGGCAGCGGCTTTCTTGGCGGGCTTCTTGGCAGCGGCTTTCTTGGGTGCTGCTTTCTTGGCGGGGGCTTTCTTGGCTGCCGGCTTCTTGGCGGCAGCTTTCTTCGGAGCGGCTTTTTTCGGGGCCGCTTTCTTGGCTGCCGGTTTCTTGGCTGCCGGCTTCTTGGCGGCAGGCTTCTTTGCCGCGGGTTTCTTTGCTTTCTTGGCTGTGGCCATCTTCACCTCCTGAATAGTGATTACACCTGAAAACACCACGAATCTCCTTGCTGATTACAGCAAGAATGGAGCGAAGCATGCTCATGCCAGAACGATTTGTCAATCGTTTTCCAGAGGGGAAATGAAAAAATCCCGCTCTGGTGTTGCGTCTCCGGCCTCCCCGGGAAAGCGTCTGCGGCAACCGTGCGCCGCGTCAGGCGCCACTGTCGAGCCACGCGCCAAGTCCCTTGGCGTTGAGCTCGACGTCCATGGCCATCAGCCGGAGAAGCGCGTCGGGAGCCATTCTCCAGCCATGGCGCCTTGCCTCGCCGAGGAGGATTTCGGCAATGTCCGCCTTGATCCGGTCATGGCGTCCGCCGCCGGCATCGCGCCAACGCAGCGCCGCAGCGACATGCGCATCGATAAGACGGTGCAGGTCGGCCCCCAGCCGCGGCACGTCGCGCACCTGGCCGTAGTGGGTGACGTAGATCGCCTCCGGCTCGAGGGCAAGCAGTCTGTCGATGGACGCGTGCATGGCCGCCGGCTCGAACTGTATGGGCGTGGTCGTCGGAAATACGAACTGCCGCCCACCGATGTCCAGCTCGCGATAGGAAAGCCCGAACATGTCTCCGGCGAACACATGACCGCTGCGACCATCGCGGATGCAGACGTGATGGCGGGCATGGCCGGGGGTGTCGAGGAAGGTCAGCTGCCGCGTGCCGAGGCAAATCACCGCGCCGTCGGGCGTTTCAAGGATGCGCTCGACGTCAACCGGGAGGATGTCGCCGTACATCTGCCGGGCCTGCGCTTCCCCGTACACGGCGATGGTGCCGGCGACCAGCCGGGCGGGGTCGGCCATGTGGCGCACCCCGCGTGGGTGCACCGTGAGGCGGGCATTCGGCAGGGCACGCATGAGGGCACCGGCGCCCCCGGCATGGTCAAGATGAACATGGGTAAGGATGACGTATTCGACCTGCGCCGGCGACAGCCCCCTGGCTTCGAGCGCCCCGAGCACGATCGGCAGGGAGCCATTGCAGCCACTGTCGATTAGGGCGGCGCGGTCGCCTTCGGCAATCAGGTGAATGGCGGCAAGCTGCGGCCGGCCGAAGCCGGAATCGATGGCGCTGATGCCATGTTCGTAGTCGGTGACGGAAGCCATGTCCTGTCCTGCATCGCCTGGAAATGCCGGATCGAATTGTAACCGGCGCTCCGTCAGCCCTCCGGGCAAAGGGAAATGGCTGCCGGCAGTGACGCGGCCCGGGCGCTACAGGTACAACTCGCCCAGATACCAGGCCACCGCCGCCATGAAGGCCGAACAGGGAATCGTGAGGATCCAGGCCCAGACGATGTTGCCGGCCAGTCCCCAGCGCACCGCCGAGAGCTTTTGCGAGGAGCCGACGCCGACGATGGCGCCGGTAATGGTGTGGGTGGTGGACACCGGAATGCCGGCGAGCGAGGCGAAGGTCAGCGCGATGGCGCCGCCCGTCTCGGCGCAAAAGCCGCCGACCGGCTTGATCTTGGTCAGTCGCTGTCCCATGGTCTTGACGATGCGCCAGCCGCCGAGGAGCGTGCCCAGTGCGATCGCCACGTAGCACGAGAGGATCACCCAGTCGGGCGGCCGTTTGGCGTCGGCCGCCAGATACCCTCCGGAGATCATCAGCAGCCAGATGACGCCGATGGTCTTCTGCGCGTCGTTGGCGCCGTGGCCGAGACTATAGTAGCCGGCCGAGAACAGCTGCAACCGCCGGAACCAGCGGTCGACCCGGGAGGGCGGCGAACGTCGGTACATCCAGGAAACCGCCAGCATCAGCATCCCGCCGAGAAGGAAACCCAGCGCGGGGGAAATGATGATGAACACCAGCGTCTTGCCGATGCCGGAACCGATCAGGCCGGCCGTGCCCACCTTGGCCACGACGGCGCCGATCAGTCCGCCGATCAGCGCATGCGAGGAGCTGGAAGGAAGGCCGTAGTACCAGGTGATGACGTTCCAGGCGAGCGCCCCCGTCAGCGCGCCGAAAATCACGTAGTGATCGACCATCGACGGATCGACGATGCCCTTGCCGATGGTCGCTGCAACCTTCAGCTGGAAAATGAACAGGGCGGCGAAATTGAAGAAGGCCGCGAAGGCAACCGCATGGTGCGGTCGCAGCACGCCGGTGGAGACGACCGTGGCAATCGAGTTGGCGGCGTCATGAAACCCGTTCATGAAGTCGAACGCCAGGGCGAGAACGATGAGAAAGACGAAGACTTCGAAGCTCATGGCAGGCTTGTCCGCGCTGGCCTACGCGGCAGCTCAGGAGTTCTCCAGCACGATGCCTTCGATCAGGTTGGCCACATCCTCGCAGCGATCGGTGATGGCCTCAAGCAATTCATAGACGGAGCGCAGCTTGATCACCTGGCGCACGTCCGGCTCGTCGCGGAAGAGCTTGGCCATGGCCGAACGCATGACGTGGTCGGCCTCGGACTCGAGCCTGTCGACCTCGTGACATACCTCCATGATGGCGCGTGCGTTCTTCATGTCGGACAGCAGGCTGACCGCTTCCTTCACCTTCTCCGCGCAGGCGACGCAGATGTCCGCAAGCTTGCGCGCCTCCGGCGTGACGGCACGCACGTCGTAGAGAAATACCGACTGCGCCACGTCCTCGACGAGGTCGAGGATGTCGTCCATGTTGGTGATCAGCCCGTGGATGTGCTCGCGGTCGAGCGGCGTGATGAAGGTCTTGTGCAGCAGCTCGACCGCCGCCTGGGTGATGCGGTCGCCTTCCTTTTCGATGGTTTCGATGTTGTAGGCGCGCCGCTCGACATCGTCGAAGCTGTCCATCAGTTCGGCAAGTTCGTGGCCTGCCCGCACGATGCAATTGGCCAGGTCGACGAAGTAATCGAAGAACTTGCCCTCTTTCGGCATGAAGCTACCAAACATGGTGAACCCCGGATATTGATTGGTTGTTCTTGTCCGCGCGGCCGGGCACGGCGCTTTCGACGCGTGGGGCATTCTACCCGCCCCGGCGGGCGGGGGACACCCCCACGGAATCAGCGTATGTCGAGCAAGTCGACTTCGAATATCAGGGTCGCATTGGGCGGTATCACGCCACCGGCGCCGCGCGCGCCGTAGCCGAGTTCGGGCGGGATCGTCAGTTTCCGCACGCCGCCGACCTGCATGCCCTGCACGCCTTCGTCCCAGCCGCGGATGACATAACCGGCACCCAGCGGGAATTCGAAGGGTTCATTGCGGTCCTTGCTAGAGTCGAACTTCGTGCCATCGGTCAGCCAGCCGGTGTAATGCACGGATACGGTCTGGCCGAGCCCGGCCGGAGCGCCGCCGCCCAGGGTGACGTCTTCGTAGATCAGGCCGCTCGGAGTGGTCGTCTGGCTCATGGATTTTCCCTCGGTATGTGTAAGTCAATCAATCAGGCTTTCGTCTTGCGCCGAACCTCTCGCGGAACTGGGCCAGCTTGGGCGCAATGACGAACCGGCAGTAGGGCTGCTGCCCGTTATTGAGGAAATAGCGCCGGTGGTAGTTCTCGGCCGGAAAGAACTTGCCTGCAGGCGCCAGTTCGGTCACCACGGCGGCACCGAAGCGGTTGTCCCCGGCGAATCCGGCCAGCATGGCGCTCGCTTCATCCTGCTGCTGCGGCGAATGGGTGAAGATCGCCGAGCGGTACTGCGTCCCGACGTCGTTGCCCTGGCGGTTCGGCGTGGTAGGGTCATGGATGGCGAAGAACACCTCGAGGATATCCCTGTAGCCGATTCTGGCGGGGTCGAAAGTCAGTCGCACCGCCTCGGCGTGCCCCGTCTCGCCCGAGCACACCTGTTGGTAATCCGGATCGGGTGCATGCCCGCCGGTATAGCCGGGCACTACCTCCGTTACGCCATCCAGTTGGTCGAACACCGCCTCCAGACACCAGAAGCAGCCGCCCGCTAGCGTGGCGTATTCCCGCCCTGCGGGCGGCGTGTCAGTCGGCATCGAATGCCTCACCTTGGCGCTGGGCCTAAAGTATTAATTATCCGGGTTTCCAGGGGCTCATGCACCCCCGCAAGCAGATAGAATCGGTGCGTCATGCATGTTATCGTTCTCGGCGCCGGCCTCGTCGGCGTCACCAGCGCCTGGTACTTGAGGCAAGCCGGCTTCGCCGTGACGGTCATCGACCGCCAGCCCGCGGCGGGCCTGGAGACCAGCTTCGCCAATGGCGGCCAGATCTCGGTCAGCCACCCGGAGCCCTGGGCCAACCCCGGCGCGCCCGGCCAGATCGTGCGCTGGCTGGGCCGCGAGGATGCGCCACTGCTGTTCCGTCCCCGTCTGGACTGGTACCAGTGGTCGTGGGGTATGCGCTTCCTCCTGGAGTGCCTCCCCGGACGAACCCGACGCAATACCGCAGCCATTGCCGGGCTGGCCCTCCATAGCCGCGACTGCCTGCGGGCGCTGCAGGCGGAAACCGGCATCGAATACGACCGCCTTCACAAGGGCATCCTGCACCTTCATTTCAGTCAGCGCGAATTTTCACAGGCCTACCGGCGGGCGGCACTGCTGCAGGGTTTCGGCATCCGCGCAGAGGTGCTCGACGCGCAGGCCTGCTGCAACATCGAGCCCGCCCTTGCGAGCTGCCGGGACAGGCTGCAGGGCGGTCTGTATGCGCCCGACGACGAAACCGGCGATGCCCTGGCCTTCACGCAAGGGCTGGCGGAATTATGCCGGCAGGCCGGGGTGCAGTTCCGCTACGGCATGCGCATCATCGCGCTGTCCAGCAAGAGGGGCGGCATTGACGCCGTCGTTGCCGAAGATGAGGAGGGATCTGGCGAGCGTATCGGCGGTGACGCTTTCCTGATCGCCCTGGGCAGTCATGGCGCCGCCCTGGCCAGACCATTCGGCGACCCTCTGCCGGTCTATCCGGTCAAGGGCTATTCGGTAACCCTGCCGCTGGCTGCGGACGCGAATGCGCCGTCGGTCAGCATCACCGACGAATCCAGGCGCATCGTCCTTTCCCGTCTGGGCAACCGTCTGCGCATCGCCGGTACGGCGGAACTGGCCGGTTTCGATACCGGTATCAACGTCCAGCGCTGCCAGGCCATCCAGCGGCGTGCCGAGGAATTATTTCCACATGTCCGCCCGACCGGTGCACCGGAATACTGGGCGGGCCTGCGCCCCGCCACGCCGGGCAATGTTCCGATCATCGGCCGGAGCGTGATGCGCAACCTCTTCTTCAATACCGGCCACGGCACGCTGGGCTGGACGCTCGCCTGCGGTTCGGGCCAGGCGATCGCTGACATCATCGGCGGCAGGGATACTGGAATCGCGTTTCCCTTTTACAATTCCTAACGGCGCCGCCGGCTCAAGCTGTCGTCCAGTCGTCTGGGGATCAAGGCCGCCTCCCGCCTCCATTCGCAGGCGCTGAAGTCAATCCTGGAAAACGATCACTTGTCGTACGACTCTGGCATCGGCAAGGTCGTCGAAGGCTTCGTTGATGCGATCGAGCCCCAGTGTGCGCGTCACCAGTTTGTCCACCGGCATCCGCCCCTGGCGATAAAGCTGGATGAAAGCCGGGATGTCACGCCCGGGAACGCAGGTGCCGATATAACTGCCCTTGATGGTGCGCGCCTCGGCGACGATGCGCGCCACCGGAAAACTGAACTGCTGCGAGGGGTGCGTCAGGCTGGTCGTCACCGTGCTGCCGCCGCGTCGGGTGGCCTCGAAGGCATTCCCGAAACCTTCCAGAGACGAACTGGTGTCGATGGCATGATCGACGCCGCCAAGTGTCAGCTCCCGCACCGCTTCGACAGTGCCGGCGCTGCCGGCATTGACGCAATCGGTCGCGCCCAGGGTGCGGGCCAGCGCCAGCTTGGTTTCGCTCGGGTCGACCGCGATGATGCGGCCCGCGCCAGCCGTCACCGCCCCGAGTACCGCCGACAGGCCGACGCCGCCCAGGCCGAATACCGCCACGGTCTGCCCGGGCCGTATTCCGGCCGTGTAGAGCGCCGTCCCCGCGCCGCACATTACCGCGCAACCGAACAGGCTAGCTTCGACAAACGGCATTTCTGCGGGAATCTTCACCACGGATTTTTCCGATACCAGCGCATATTCGGCGAAAGCCGACAGTCCCATGTGGTGGTGTACGGTGCTTCCGTCCAGACGCAGACGCGGCCCGCCGGTAAGCAGCCGCCCTTCGCGATTGGCCTGGGTGCCGCGCACGCAAAGCGACGGCCGTCCCTCGATGCAATGCTCGCATTCTCCGCATTGGGTCAGGAAGATCAGGGCAACATGGTCCCCCGGTTTGACCGAATGCACACCCGGTCCGACCTCCTCGACAACTCCTGCAGCCTCGTGCCCCGGCACGATGGGCATGGGCCAGGCGCGGTCGCCATTGACGACCGAAAGATCGGAGTGGCACAGGCTCGCCGCCTTGATGGCAACAACGACTTCACCCGCCGCGGGCGGGGGAACTTCGACGGTTTCGATGGAAAGCGGGCGGCTCGCGGCGTAGGGTCGCGGCAGGCCGGATTTTACAAGTACAGCGGCCTTGAATTTCATGGTGGCATCCTCGTTCAAGCGGAGGCGGAAAGCCTACCACGCCACCAAAGCAAAAGGCCCCGAAGAAGTTTCTCCGGGGCCTTTTTGGGTAGTCTGACGATGACCTACTTTCGCACGGGTAATCCGCACTATCATTGGCGCGGAGTTGTTTCACGGTCCTGTTCGGGATGGGAAGGGGTGGTTCCGACTCGCTATGGTCGTCAGACTTGACGGTTTGTCCTGTTGCCGGATGGGCGCCAGGACCTGTTTGGAAGAAGTATGGGGTTGTGTTTGCATTGGGCACGCGCGTGCCCTGGTATTGCTCAAGGTTATAGGATCAAGCCGCACGGGCAATTAGTACCGGTTAGCTTAACGCATTACTGCGCTTCCACACCCGGCCTATCAACGTGGTGGTCTTCCACGACCCTTCAGGGAGGTCAAGCCTCCGGGAGATCTCATCTTCAGGCAAGTTTCCCGCTTAGATGCTTTCAGCGGTTATCTCTTCCGCACATAGCTACCCGGCGATGCGACTGGCGTCACAACCGGTACACCAGAGGTGCGTCCACTCCGGTCCTCTCGTACTAGGAGCAGCCCCCGTCAAATCTCCAACGCCCACTGCAGATAGGGACCAAACTGTCTCACGACGTTTTAAACCCAGCTCACGTACCACTTTAAATGGCGAACAGCCATACCCTTGGGACCGGCTACAGCCCCAGGATGTGATGAGCCGACATCGAGGTGCCAAACGACTCCGTCGATATGAACTCTTGGGAGTCATCAGCCTGTTATCCCCAGCGTACCTTTTATCCGTTGAGCGATGGCCCTTCCATACAGAACCACCGGATCACTTTGTCCTGCTTTCGCACCTGCTCGACATGTCCGTCTCGCAGTCAAGCTCGCTTTTGCCAATGCACTATCAGTACGATGTCCGACCGTACCTAGCGAACCTTCGAACTCCTCCGTTACCCTTTGGGAGGAGACCGCCCCAGTCAAACTGCCTGCCATGCACGGTCCCCGATCCAGATAATGGATCCAGGTTAGAACCTCAAGGACACCAGGGTGGTATTTCAAGGACGGCTCCAGCGGAACTGGCGTCCCGCCTTCAAAGCCTCCCACCTATCCTACACAAGTCTCATCAAAGTCCAATGCAAAGCTACAGTAAAGGTGCATGGGGTCTTTCCGTCTAGCAGCGGGTAGATTGCATCTTCACAACCACTTCAACTTCGCTGAGTCTCAGGAGGAGACAGTGTGGCCATCGTTACGCCATTCGTGCAGGTCGGAACTTACCCGACAAGGAATTTCGCTACCTTAGGACCGTTATAGTTACGGCCGCCGTTTACCGGGGCTTCGATCAAGAGCTTGCACCCCATCACTTAACCTTCCGGCACCGGGCAGGCGTCACACCCTATACGTCGGCTTTCGCCTTTGCAGAGTGCTGTGTTTTTATTAAACAGTCGCAGCCACCATTTCACTGCAACCCCATCGCGCTTCACGGGCAAGCCGCTACACGCTACCGGGGCGCACCTTCTCCCGAAGTTACGGTGCTAATTTGCCGAGTTCCTTCTCCTGAGTTCTCTCAAGCGCCTTAGAATCTTCATCCTGCCCACCTGTGTCGGTTTGCGGTACGGTCTTCATGCAACTGAAGCTTAGAGGCTTTTCCTGGAAGCGGGGTCTCAGTGGCTTGGGGCTCCGAGGAGCCTTGCGTCATCGTGCCTCGACTAAGCCCAGCGGATTTGCCTACCGGGCACGCCTACACACTTAAACCGGGACGTCCAACACCCGGCCCACCTAACCTTCTCCGTCCCCCCATCGCATTGCATAAAGGTACAGGACTATTAACCTGTTTCCCATCGACTACGCCTTTCGGCCTCGCCTTAGGGGCCGACTCACCCTGCGCCGATGAACGTTGCGCAGGAAACCTTGGGCTTTCGGCGAGCGGGCCTTTCACCCGCTTTATCGCTACTCATGTCAGCATTCGCACTTCCGATACCTCCAGCAGGGTTCACACCCCACCTTCAACGGCCTACGGAACGCTCTCCTACCATCAGCATGCTCCTTTTACTTCACTGCACATCTCTCATCACCCGCCTCGACTTTGCGTGGGGGCTTTGGCCTCGGCCGCGCTGGCGCGCTTAACTTGCCAAAGGCAAGTTAGCCCCGTCCAAGCGAGCCATTCTCAGTGAAGTAAAAGGAACATGCTGATCCGCGATTTCGGTGCACAGTTTGAGCCCCGTTACATTTTCCGCGCAGGACGACTCGACCAGTGAGCTATTACGCTTTCTTTAAAGGATGGCTGCTTCTAAGCCAACCTCCTGGCTGTCTAAGCCTTCCCACCTCGTTCCCCACTTAACTGTGTCTTCGGGACCTTAATCGGCGGTCTGGGTTGTTTCCCTCTCGACAATGGACGTTAGCACCCACTGTCTGTCTGCCGTGCTCGCACTTTCCGGTATTCGGAGTTTGCTATGGCGCGGTAAGTCGCAATGACCCCCACAACCATTACAGTGCTCTACCCCCGGAAGTGATACACGACGCGCTACCTAAATAGCTTTCGGAGAGAACCAGCTATCTCCAGATTTGTTTGGCCTTTCACCCCTACCCACAGCTCATCCCCTACCTTTTCAACGGTAGTGGGTTCGGCCCTCCAGCTGGTGTTACCCAACCTTCAGCCTGGCCATGGGTAGATCATCTGGTTTCGGGTCTACACCCAGCGACTAAATCGCCCTGTTCGGACTCGCTTTCGCTACGCCTCCCCTATCCGGTTAAGCTCGCCACTGAATGTAAGTCGCTGACCCATTATACAAAAGGTACGCAGTCACCCCTGCTTCAAACACCCTCCGGGTGTTTTCGCAGGGCTGCCCACAACGCTGACGCGTTGCAGTCACCTTCTTCACTCACCCTTTACATCTTTTGAGTCGCATCGCTGCGCGATGCTCCTCGAAAGAATCTCGAAGGTTTCACTCCTTCTTATTTCTTTTGAGTCGCATCGCTGCGCGATGCTCCTCGAAAGAAGGTGCTTGAAGCAGGGGCTCCCACTGTTTGTATGCATGCGGTTTCAGGATCTATTTCACTCCCCTCCCGGGGTTCTTTTCGCCTTTCCCTCACGGTACTGGTTCACTATCGGTCGATCACGAGTATTTAGCCTTGGAGGATGGTCCCCCCATCTTCAGACAGGATTTCACGTGTCCCGCCCTACTTGTCGCACACCCAGTTCCACCATCAGGCTTTCGCATACGGGGCTATCACCCACTATGGCCGGCCTTTCCAGACCGCTTTGCTAGCGTAATGGCTAAATTGTGCTGGCTCATCCGATTTCGCTCGCCACTACTTTCGGAATCTCGGTTGATTTCTGTTCCTCCGGCTACTTAGATGTTTCAGTTCACCGGGTTCGCTCTACCTGACCTATGTATTCAGCCAGGAGTGACCCTGCATACAACGCTCTCCGCTCTTGCGCCCGCAAGCTTGTTTGCT
>JAWKYW010000005.1:115000-212918 GCA_041396245.1 Rhodocyclaceae bacterium
ATCACTCGGCGGGAACTGCTTGCGAGAGTGAAACGCGTGCAAACTTGCGCTTGCCCACCTGGAGAACGACCGATATTCCGGGCTTTAGAACCAGTTGGCGGTCGCTCACCTTCTCGCCATCGAGCCGAACTCCACCCTGCTCGATCATGCGCAAGGCTTCGGAGGTGCTTGCCGTCAGTCCGGCTTGCTTCATCACCTGGGCTATGCCCATTCCTTCGGTAGCACAGGAAATGTTCGCATGCTCGATATCCTCCGGAATCGCTCCTTGTCTGAAGCGCGCCTCGAAATCAGCGAGAGCATCCTCGGCGGCCTGGCGGGAGTGGAAACGCTGAACGATTTCCTGGGCTAATAGCACCTTTATGTCGCGTGGATTTCGACCGCCAGCAACCTCCCGCTTGAAACACGTGATTTCATCGATGGACCGGAAGGACAACAGTTCGAAATAACGCCACATTAGCTCGTCGGACACGGACATCAACTTGCCAAAAATCTCCCTCGGGGGCTCGTTGATGCCGACATAGTTACCGTAGGATTTGGACATCTTGTTGACGCCGTCCAGGCCCTCGAGCAGTGGCAAGGTAAGTACGCACTGGGATGGCTGGCCATAATGTTTCTGAAGTTCTCGACCAACAAGAAGGTTGAACTTCTGGTCGGTGCCGCCCAGTTCGACATCGGCTCGCATCGCCACGGAATCGTATCCCTGGCAAAGGGGATAGAGAAACTCATGAATGGCAATGGGCTGGTTGTTGGCGTAGCGTTTGGCGAAGTCGTCCCGCTCCAGCATGCGCGCGACGGTATGCAAGGCCGCCAGCTTGATCATGCCGGCGGCGCCGATCGGCTCGAACCAGGTGGAATTGAAACAGACCTCGGTCTTTTCAGGATCAAGAATCTTGAATACTTGCTCCCGGTAGGTCCTTGCATTATCGAGAATCTGCTCCCGCGTGAGCGGGGGGCGTGTTGCATTGCGACCCGTTGGGTCGCCAATCATGCCCGTGAAGTCGCCAATCAGGAACATTACATGATGGCCCAGCTCCTGAAAGTGACGCAGCTTGTTTATCAGGACCGTGTGTCCGAGATGCAGATCCGGCGCCGTCGGGTCGAATCCTGCCTTGACGCGCAAGGGGCGGCCCGATTTGAGCTTGTCGACAAGTTCCGACTCGATCAAAAGTTCTTCGGCGCCTCGCTTGATGAGACCAAGGGCTGTCTGGACTTCGGTCATCGTGGGGTATCCCGTGGGGTGTCCGTCTGGTACTGGGCCATTCGTTTTGTACTGGGCTGAAATTTTGGTACACTCGCGCGAATGCTGACCCGTGCACCTGCATGAACAACGAAAAGTCTCAAATTCTAGCGCATCTCTGCGCTGTCGGCGAAAACCGGCCCCGCCATTTTTGGGCCGGAGCCGGAGTGGCTGTTGTCTCCCTGTTCAGCATGGTGGCGGCGTTCGGAACTGCTCCAAATGGGGAGGAGGCAACGTTGCACCAGCGAAAGTTCGTCGAATCGCTGATTATCTCCCCCGAACTGGTATCCCCTTCACGAGAAGGTTTGTTCGTCCGTGAGGAACGGATTCGCCGTGGTGATACTGTTGCTGCCCTGCTCAGTCGCTTGGGCATTCAGGATGAGCAGGCCTTTGCCTACCTGCAACAGCAGCCGAAAGCCCAACCTGTATTCCGCCAGCTGCGTCCAGGCAAGATTGTCGCGGCCCAGACAGGCGAATCGGGCGAACTGGTTTCCCTGAAGTTTCCGCTGAATGGACCTGACGACGCCGTTCTCGTCGTTGAAAAACTGGGGGACGGCTTCCGTGCTGGTGAGCAGGCTCAAGAACTCGAAGCGCAAATGACAATGAA
This sequence comes from Rhodocyclaceae bacterium, assembly GCA_041396245.1. Classification (GTDB taxonomy): domain Bacteria; phylum Pseudomonadota; class Gammaproteobacteria; order Burkholderiales; family Rhodocyclaceae; genus Desulfobacillus. The sequence continues at coordinate 116,845 of JAWKYW010000005.1, forward strand.
GTCTGGCGAAATCCGAAGCTCTCTCTTTGCAGCCACGGATGCCATCGACCTGCCAGACAGCATCGCCATGCAGATTGCGGATATTTTTAGCGGTGATATCGATTTCCATCGCGATCTGCGCCGTGGTGATCGTTTCGGCGTCGTCTACGAAATGCTCTTCGATCAGGGCCAACCCGTTCGCGCCGGACGCGTGCTTGCGGCTGAATTCGTGAATAACGGTAAATCCTTCAGGGCAGTCTGGTTTGAAAGCAGGAGCGGCAAGGGCTACTACACGACCGATGGCAAAAACATACGCAAGGCGTTTTTACGCTCACCGCTCGAGTTCTCACGCATCACTTCCGGGTTTTCCTATTCCCGGTATCACCCGATTCACAAGACCTGGCGGGCGCACAAGGGCGTCGACTATGGCGCGCCGATCGGTACTCGCGTCAAGGCGACGGGCGATGGCGTCGTGGATTTCGTAGGCAGACGCGGCGGATATGGCAAGCTGATAGTCCTGCGCCATCAAGGTCGTTACACAACTCACTATGCGCACCTGAACGGTTTCGCAAAAGGCATTCGCAAAGGAGTGCGCGTGAGCCAGGGCGACATTATCGGCTATGTCGGCAAGACAGGCTGGGCCACGGGCCCGCATCTGCATTATGAGTTTCGCACCAATGGCGTGCATCAGAATCCCCTGAAGATCGCACTGCCCAGTGCGCCGCCTCTGGCTCCACAGCAAATGGCCGAATTCAGGTTGCATGCTGCCCCCCTCGCTTACCGGCTCGACCGGATACGCGGGACAAACCTCGCCCTGCTCGAGTAGCGAGTCTGCTGAAATTCCAGGTGTGAATCCAGGCCCAGTCTGCTTTCGTGCCTTGAACGAACGCTATGCCGGTCTCATGTCCGGCACCAGCCTTGATGGGGTCGATGCCGTACTTGCGGACTTCGGCACTGCTCCGCCCAGACTAGTCGCAACCTATTTTCTGCCCTACCCGCCTGACATTAAGGACCGTTTACTGGCCCTTCATAACGTCGGATCCAACGAATTGCATGATGTTGCGCTGATTGGCAACGAACTCTCTCATCTCTACCACCGGGCGGTCGAGACCTTGCTCAAAACGGCCAGAATTGATGCGGAATCAGTATCCGCCATCGGCTGCCATGGACAAACGATTCGCCACAATCCGCAGGCAGGATATACCTACCAATTAGGCAATCCGGCTTTGCTGGCCGAGCTGAGCGGAATCAGTGTCATAGCCGATTTCCGTAGCCGTGATATTGCTGCCGGGGGACAGGGGGCACCGCTGCTGCCAGCGTTCCATGATGCAGCATTTCGCGTGCCAAACACTCACCGTGTCATTCTCAACATTGGGGGTATAGCCAATATCACCAATCTCAAACCCGGCTTGATAACCAAGGGTTTCGACACCGGTCCGGGGAACATGCTGCTCGATGCCTGGATATATAGGCATTCCGGTCAGGTCTACGATGCAGGCGGCTCCTGGGCCGCAAGCGGTCATGTCATTTCGAAACTGCTCGACACATTGCTTACCCATCCCTATTTTGACCAAGAACCCCCGAAAAGCTGCGGCCGCGAACAATTCAACCTTGATTGGGTGGCTTCGGTTCTGGCTGGGGAGGAGTCCGAAGAGGATGTCCAGGCCACGTTGCTTGCGCTAAGCGCAACGTCAATAGCGTCTGCTATCGAACGTTGGTGCGGCGTTCCGGAAGAACTGGTCGTCTGCGGCGGTGGTGCGCACAATACTGCTCTGCTAAAGCACCTTGCAGTGCTATTACCCAGTACCCGAGTACTCACGAGCGACCTGCTGGGCGTCGGCGTGGACTGGGTGGAGGCGATGGGGTTCGCGTGGCTGGCAAGGCAAACCCTGCGAGGCTTGCCGGGAAATCTGCCATCAGTCACAGGAGCCAAAGGAGCGCGTATCCTTGGAGCACTCCATCCGCGCTGAAGACAAAAAAGGGGAGCCGCCGCGCCCCTTTCTACAGGTTTATAATGTTCGCGCTACACGTTGAAAGAGGATCCGCATCCACAAGTCGAGTTTGCATTCGGATTCTTAATGACAAACTGGGATCCCTCCAAACCTTCCGAGTAATCGATTTCTGCTCCGACGAGGTACTGATAGCTCATCGGGTCAATGAGTAGCGTGACGCCATTTTTCTGCATGACGGTATCGTCTTCGTTCTGCACCTCGTCGAACGTAAAACCATACTGGAATCCGGAGCAACCGCCGCCAGTCACGAATACGCGCAACTTAAGCTCCGAATTGCCCTCTTCTTCGATCAGTTCACGTACCTTGTTGGCGGCGTTGTCCGTGAAGTTGAATGGCGACACCTCGGTAACTGCATTCATTGAAAGCTCCTGATGCTATTTTTCACTCGAATGATAAATTATTAACAAATATCACGTCAATTGCTGGAGGCCAGCTTGAGTTCGATCGCCTTGCCCGTACCCCCCTGATGCACCAGCCGGCCCTGGACTATGGCCCCCAAGTGCATCTCGAGGCTGTTGTACTGCACATCTCCTGTGACCCGTGCGCGAGGCTGAAGTTCAAGGAATTCGCTCGAGTGAACCGGGCCGATGATCGTGCCATTGATGACAAGATGGGAAACATGAATCTCACCCTCGACCCTGGCATGCTCGCTGATGACCAGTGTCCCGCCGTCATCGCCCATCGAACGAACATTGCCTTTCACCTCGCCATCCACTCTGAGCCCGCCGACAAAAGTAACATCCCCTTCTATCTTGGTGCCCGTCCCGATTAGGCTATCGATCCGGCTTTGCAGCTTGGTGGATTTGTCTTTTTTGAGAAACATGGCCTCCTCCTCGTTTAGAGCGTAACTGTCTGCGATGCGCGCATAACGCCACCTTGAATCAAGCGCGCCTCAACGCTAAGGACCCGCGCCCCTCCCGGCACCTGAAACGTCCCATCAACACGCTGGAAGTGCCTGAAATTGATGTCGAACTTACCTTTAGCGGGATCGTTCTGAGCCGGCAAAATCATCATAGCACCTTTATCACCCTGCTGCAGGCTGATTACAAGTTGAACACTTCCGCGAAAATCACGGTCTCTTTTACCCCCTTGTGCGGCTGCAAGGAGTCGGTAGCGGAATTGCCCGGGCACCCCGTTCTGTTCAACGCGAAGCTGATTGATGGTGAAACCGGCTTCCTTCCCCTCAGCTGCCGCCAGACTTTCGAAGAAGGCCAAGTCCTCCTTCAGTCTTCCGTTTTCAACCTCCAGCGCCTTGACCTGGCGGCTTAATTGCTCCTGTGCCGTGCGTTCGATCTGTAGAGTGCTGTCGCTAGCACTGGCAAGCGCACGCAGTTTGCTTGCCTCTTGCTCCAATTCGGCAATACGATTTCGCAGGGTTGTCATCTCCTGCGCCGTTTCTTGACTATCGAATCCGGCAAACTTCCGTCCGGCATCGTAGACCCATCCCGCAAAAGCAAAGGAGATGGAAAGTACTCCGATTGCAGTGAGCGCCCGCCAATACCATGGAATATGGGTGCGAACTGACACCTTGGGAGCGGATATGCCAAAGCGGCCGCGCAACCTGCGCAACGTTATGGCAGGACGGGAATTGCCGTAAGTCCAGCGCACTCGTCAAACCCGAACATGATGTTCATATTCTGCACGGCCTGGCCTGCCGCGCCCTTGACCAGGTTATCGATCACCGACAAAATTACCAGCGTATCTCCACCTTGGGGCCGATGCAGGGAAATCCTGCACATATTGGAAGCACGGACTGAACGTGTATCGGGGTGTTCTGCGAAAGGCAGCACGTCTACGAAGGGCTCGTGCTTGTAGCGCGCTTCGTATAGCGCCTGAAAATCCGCTTCCTGCCTTACCCGTGCATAGAGTGTCGCATGTATGCCGCGAATCATTGGTGTTAGATGCGGCACGAATGTCAGCCCGACCGATTTGCCGGCCGCAATGGAGAGCCCTTGACGAATCTCAGGTAGGTGACGGTGGCCCGCCACGCCATAAGCCTTGAAATTGTCGGCGGCTTCGGAGAAGAGGGTGTGCAACTCCGCCTTTCGGCCAGCGCCGGACACGCCTGACTTGGCATCTGCAACCAGGCTCTCGAGATCGACCAGACCGGACTCCACCAGTGGCAGGAATCCCAGCTGAACCGCTGTCGGATAGCAACCCGGGTTGGCTACAAGTCGTGCCGACCGGATTTGCTCACGGTTGGCTTCCGGCAAGCCATAGACAGCCTCGGCGATAAGGTCCGGCGCGGCATGCTTCATGCCATACCATTTTTCCCACTCGGCGAGATCCCTGATGCGGAAATCCGCCGCAAGATCGATCACCCGAACACCAGCCTCGAGAAGCTTCCTCGCCTGCCCCATGGCAATGCCATTAGGTGTGGCAAAGAACACGATGTCGCAACTTTCAAGTCCTGCCGTTTCCGGCTCGACAAAATGCAAACCGAGCCGTCCGCGCAGGCTTGGAAACATGTCCGAGACAGCTGTGCCCGCTTCGCTGCGGGAAGTAACGACATGCAACTCGACCAACGGGTGTTGAATAAGCAAGCGCAGCAGTTCCACGCCCGTATAGCCGGTACCGCCGACTATGCCAACCTTGATCATCTTGCTCTCCAGATGAAAGGGTTATGTTAATGCAGGATTTCCGGACAGTGCAATGCAAAAACAGAACAGACAAAAAAGCCGCCTGACGGCGGCTTTTCGTTGTCTCCGTAAGCTTGTCAGCGCTTGGAAAACTGCTTGCGACGGCGCGCCTTGTGAAAACCGACCTTCTTCCGCTCGACTTCACGCGCATCGCGCGTAACAAAACCAGCCTTGGAAAGAACGGGTTTCAGGGTCGCATCATATTCGATAAGGGCCCGGGTAATCCCATGGCGTACCGCTCCAGCCTGGCCGGATTCGCCCCCGCCGCAGACATTGACCAAAATATCGAAGGTGCCGTTATGCTGCGTCAGCTCCAGTGGCTGCCGCACGACCATACGACCGGTCTCTCGCGAAAAAAACTCGTCGACCGGTTTGTCGTTGACAACAAACTTGCCGCTGCCCGCTTTCAAGAAAACACGTGCAATTGCGGTCTTGCGCCGGCCTGTGCCGTAATAGAAATTCGCAGCCATTCCTTAAATCTCCAGCGGCTTAGGCTGCTGGGCGACATGCGGATGATCGCCACCAGCGTAGGCCTTCAGTTTTTTGATCATGGCATAGCCAAGCGGGCCCTTGGGCAACATGCCCTTGACGGCCTTTTCGAGTACCCGAGCGGGGGCGCGCTGCTGCAGCTTTTCGAAAGTGTCCTGGTAAATGCCGCCAGGGTAGCCGGAATGGCGATAGTAAACCTTCTGTTCCGCCTTGGCGCCAGTAACCCTCAGTTTCTCAACGTTAACAACAACGACGAAGTCGCCCGTATCGACATGCGGCGTAAATTCCGGCTTATGCTTTCCCCGGAGACGTCGTGCAATCTCGGTGGCCAGCCGTCCAAGAACCTTGTCCGTCGCATCAATGACGAACCAGTCTCGTTTGACTTCGTGCGGCTTGGCGGAGAATGTTTTCATGGCATACCTCTGCGGCGAACTGCGCTATACGGAAAGCCGAGAATTGTATTTCATTTGTTGCTGGAATGTCAAACTTACTGCCATGGTCCTGCGAGAGACAGGAAATTGTCCGGGAAGCACCCTCATTGTCCCGGGCAAAAAAAACGCGATCCGGGAAGGATCGCGCAAAATCCACACCAAAGGAGGAGGGTGGAGGAGACAAATTGCAAAATCTGCTTTGAACGTAGCAAGATCCTGTCAAGCGGGTTGATTTAGGATCAATGTGACGTTCCAATATCGCAAGTATGGCAAAGGAATTTGTGCGTTGCAAGATTTTTCTTTTGCAAAGCCCCTTGTTTTATTTATCGCCTGATTATTCCACTAAATCAACAATTAATATTCTTATAATACAAAATACTATTTATTATCTTTGGGAGACTATGTTATTAGCCACTAGTAAGTTTTATTGCTTATTTTCGATTTCCATGTCGGAATTATTGCAACGCACAAACTAGGCTGAGGGTGTTCGGGGCTGGTTTTCCTTTGTTTTGGCAGGAAGGATTTCGTTAGAATGACAAGACAGAGTATCTGATCAGGATTGAAGAATGGAATGCGCCATCCATTGGTTGGGGTCGAACGGAATGGTCTTTACCGGGTGCACTGGCAGCGGCCACATGGTGGCCATGGATGGCGCTCCGGAGGGCGGTGGTAATAATTTGGCGCCTCGCCCTATGGAAATGGTTCTGGTCGGCACGGGAGGATGCACCGCCTACGATGTGGTTTTGATCCTCAAGAAAAGCCGCCAGGAGGTAACCGGTTGCGAGGTCCGCCTGAAAGCCGAGCGCGCGGACAGCGACCCGAAGGTCTTCACCAAAATCCACTTTCACTTCACGGTAACGGGTAGGGGACTGAAAGCCGATGCGGTAGCGCGGGCCATTCATCTGTCGGCTGAAAAATACTGCTCCGCCTCGATCATGCTGGCTAAGACCGCGGAAATCTCCCACGAATGGGAGATCGCCGAGGCGTGATCATGTCGTTAGGCCGTGCGGCTCTTCACGCCCGGAGCAAGTCGCATGGCCCACCTGCCGCATGACGGGCAGACCGCTTTCGGGCCCGGGGCGTTTGCGCGCCGACAATAACATCGTACCTTTCGCCTTGCCCAACTCGACGATCACTATGAACCGCCTATCGCGATCCAACTCCATGCGTCCCGCAATACGGTTCTCGAACGCCTGAGGCAGATCGGACAGGCGTTCCATGCCAGGCCTGTCGATATCACTTGGCCTCAGGGTGCCCTCCCTGCCTCAAGGCATTCACTCCTTCTTCTGACGTGTAGATCGCAACTCTCTTCGGGCAGAAGTATTCCTTGGACAGTATGGCCTGATAACTGCCTGGACGGACGGGCTGCCATTCCTGGATGCGCGACCTGGCCCAGGTGCCGTCGCTGCGGCCGAGGGCATAGAGCTTGCGATCCAGGGCGTGGCATCGGATACCCTCGAAATGGACATTGGTAGCCCCGCCTGATGTCTTGATCACTATCGCATAGCGCACCACGCCATCTCTTCCCACGCTCAGTGTCGAGCCGTCAATATAATGCCGGTTTCGTGATGCGGGCCCCGCGTCGAACTCAATCAGGTTCTGCTCACCGGGGTACTCGGGCAATGGGGCTTCCTGCTCGACCCATTTCTTCTCTTCTTCGTAGAACTCGCCGTACTTCTTGTCTCCGAAGAACTGCTGCCCGGCGACCGGCCCTGCAGACGCAAGGTATGCCACGATGAGCAATAACGTCTTGCCTGCGCTCATGACTGCTGGCCCTCCATGGGGTGACCAAGAATGCGTTTTCAGGAGATGTCCGAAAATCATTGCGGGCAATGGTACATATGATCGCGGATGCACTCAGTACGCAATGGCCGCTTCGATCTCGGCAAAGGTCGAGGCAATCTGGGCGGGATTGATTTCCATGCCCAATTGCCGGGAAATTTGTGATGCGGAGAATATTCCCCTGATCATCTGACGGCCCGAAGCGACTTCCTCGGCCACCAGGGCATGTTGCCGGCCGGTCCGGGTTAGCGTTGCCACGACATGACCTACTTCCGCGGCGCGCAAATCATCCAGGCTGAGTACTTCCAGTCGGTCGCGCGGCGTCATGACGTCGCGGACCATCACATCCTCATGGCGTATGCCGCGCTCACGCACGATCTGCATCGGCTTCTCGCCCAGAGTGTCGGTTGAAGTAATGATGCCGAGGATGCATCGCCTCTCGTCCGCGACCAGCAGGGAGCGGACGGTATTGCGCATCATGGCCTTGTTGGCTGCACCCAGCGTTGCGTCCGCTCCAATGGTGATGGCCTGGACGCGCTTAAGGTCGGTCATGACGTCCAGGGCGGGCGAATCAAGGCGGACACTGTACTGGGGTTGCGGTTCGACTTGATAATAGCTCGCGCATTGATCGAGTCTGGACTGGTTCAGAGCCTTGTATTGTTCGCGAATCACGTCACTCCTCCTTTCGAATAGCGCGGTGGAACACCGCAGACTACGGCATCCTTGAGACACCGCTATCATTTTCTATACATTGGAGGAGGAGTGAAAATGGAACCTGCGGATTTAGTCATCAGCCGCTTGAATCGGCCACGAAATCCTCGGGGCGACAGGAAGCCGAAGAAGAAACGATCCACTTGGGTTGCCGCTCAGCCGGATGGCGAAAGACGAAGCGGGACAATTCGATCAGCGCTTGCTGATAAACTCCTCGCTTGAACTCGATCACGGCGTCGAGCGGCACCCAATAGTCGCTCCAGCGCCAGGCATCGAACTCGGGGTGGTTGCTTGCGCGCAACGAAACATCGGTATCCCGCCCGGTCAGGCGCAACAGGAACCATATCTGCTTTTGGCCGCGGTAAGTGTTGCGCCACTCTCGCCGAATCCATTGTTTCGGCACTTCATAGCGCAGCCAGTCGCGCGTGCGCCCGAGAATCCTGACATGTTCCTGCCTCAGTCCGATTTCCTCTTGCAGTTCACGGTACATCGCCTGTTCGGGTGATTCGCCGTGCTTGATCCCGCCCTGCGGGAACTGCCAGGAATGCTCTCGTATGCGCTTGCCCCAGAATACCTCGTTCCTGCCATTGACCAGAATGATGCCGACGTTGGGGCGAAAGCCTTCACGATCGAGCATTGTTGCTACCCATCAATTATTGAACTGAGTTCATTTTTCCACAATTCTCTCTTGATTGAAAGCAAAAGGCCGCAGTCCGTATGGGGCCGCCCTACTACGGTAAAATTTCGTTTTTTGTTGGGTCAAGATCATGCGCGCCAAGCAATTCTTCCTCGCCACGCTCAAGGAGGCACCTTCTGATGCGGAAATCGTCAGCCACAAGCTCATGCTTCGGGCCGGCCTCGTCAAGCGGGTAGCTGGCGGCATCTACACCTGGATGCCGCTCGGCTTGCGCATTCTGCGCAAGGTTGAAAACATCATTCGTGAGGAAATGAATCGCGCCGGGGCGGTCGAACTGCTCATGCCGGCAGTCATTCCGGCGGAGCTATGGCAGGAAACCGGCCGTTGGGAGAAGTATGGTCCCGAGCTGTTGCGCTTCAAGGACCGGCATCAGCGCGACTTCGTCATCGGCCCGACCCACGAGGAGGTCATCACCGACATCGCCCGGCGTGAGCTCAAGAGCTACCGTCAGCTGCCGCTGCACCTATACCAGATCCAGACCAAGTTTCGCGACGAGATCCGGCCTCGCTTCGGCGTCATGCGCGGCCGCGAATTCCTCATGAAGGACGGCTATTCCTTCCACGCCAGTTACGACGACCTGCAGCGCGAATACCGGAACATGCACGACACCTACACGCGCATTTTCACCCGCCTCGGCCTGCGTTTCCGCGCCGTCGCAGCCGACACAGGATCGATCGGCGGCACCGGTTCGCATGAGTTCCATGTGCTGGCAGATTCCGGCGAGGATGCCATCGCCTTTTGCCCGGATTCCGATTACGCCGCCAATGTCGAGTTAGCCGAAGCCCTCGCGCCATCCAACCCCCGCATCGGCAACGCCGAGGAAATGAAAAAAATCGCCACGCCCGGCAGGATCCGCTGCGAGGACGTGGCCGCGCTGCTCGAAATTCCCGTGGAAAAAACCGTGAAGGCCATAGCCGTCATGTGCGATGCGCAGTTCTTCCTGCTGCTCATTCGCGGCGACCACACCCTCAATGAAATCAAGGCAAGCAAGCTGCCCTTCCTCAGTCCCTTCCGCTTTGCCGACGACGAGGAAATTGAACGCCACCTGGGTTGCCGGCCCGGCTACATCGGTCCGGTGGGTATTGCGGGGGGCATCCCCGTCATCGCCGATCGAACGGTGGCACAGATGTGCGATTTCGTCTGCGGCGCGAATGAGGCGGGCTATCACCTGACGGGGGTGAACTGGGGACGCGACCTGCCCGAGCCGGACCACGTCCTCGACCTCCGCAACGTCGTCGAGGGCGACCCCAGCCCGGACGGCAAAGGCAGGCTGTCGATCTGCCGCGGCATCGAAGTGGGGCACATCTTCCAGCTGCGCACCAGGTATTCCGAAGCCATGGGAGCGACGTTCCTCGACGATTCCGGCCAGCCACAGGTGATGGAGATGGGTTGTTACGGCATTGGTGTGACGAGAATCGTGGGCGCCGCCATCGAACAGAACCACGACGAGCGCGGCATCGTCTTTCCGTCCGCCATTGCCCCCTTCGAAATCGCCATCGCCCCTGTCGGCTATGGGAAGAGTCAGTCGGTACAGGACGCCGCCAACAGGCTTCATGCCGAACTCGAGGCCGCGGGCATCGATGTTCTGCTGGACGACCGGGACGAACGTCCCGGGGTGATGTTCGCCGACATGGAACTGATTGGCGTTCCGCATCGCGTCACCATCGGCGAGCGTGGCCTCAAGGACGGAATGGTTGAATACCAGGCGCGTCGCGATACCGCGGCCGTCAAGGTACCGCTTGCCGAAATCGGCAGTTTCTTGCGCGGACGCCTGACTGCGTGAAACGGGGTTTCATCCTGTTCGTATTCCTGATCGCCGCCGGGTCCGCCTGGGCGGGAGCACAAAAATACGCGCCCCTGGCTGCCAGCATCCGGGCTGCGCTGCATGCGGCCGTGGCGGATCATCGCCCGCCTGCGAGTTCCTTTCGCAATGCCAACGAAGAGTCCGTCTGGCTCAACGACATGTCGGGGCGACTCGCCAGGCGCATGCCCAATTCGGAAACCCGCCTGGCGTTTCTGCGCGCGGTGCATTACGAGGCTACGCGTGCCGGGCTGGATCCGCAGCTGGTACTCGGGCTCATCCAGGTCGAGAGCGGTTTCAGGAAATACGCGGTTTCATCGGCCGGGGCCCGCGGCTTCATGCAGGTCATGCCCTTCTGGGTGAAGCTCATCGGCCGCAAGGACGACAACCTGTTCCACCTGCGCATGAATCTGCGTTACGGCTGCACCATCCTCAAGCACTATCTGGACATCGAAAGGGGCGACCTGTACCGTGCCCTGGGGCGCTACAACGGCAGCCTCGGCCGTCCCGAGTATCCGAATGCCGTGCGCGCCGCCTGGGAGCGGCACTGGCACTACTCACCCGGAATCGCCTTCAGGCAGTGACGGTTTGAGAGAAAGTCAGCCCCTGCGCTGCGGCGCATGGGCAGGGAAGCGCTCAGCGCATCCCCGGCAGCATGCCCTTCATGCCGCGCATCATCTTCTGCATTCCCCCCTTGGAGAACTGCTTCATCATCTTCTGAGTCTGCTCGAACTGATTGAGCAGGCGGTTGACTTCCTGCACCTGTACCCCGGCGCCGGTGGCGATGCGCCGCTTGCGCGAGGCCTTGATCAACTCCGGCCTGGCGCGCTCCAGCGGCGTCATGGCGTTGATGATGCCTTCAAGGCGTCGGACGGATTTGTCCTCGACCTGGGAGCCGGCCTGCTGCGCCGCCTGGGCGAACTGGGCCGGAAGCTTGTCGAGCAGGCCCGACAAGCCGCCCATCTTGCGCATCTGGCCGATCTGCTCCTTGAAGTCGTTCAGGTCGAAGGCCTTCCCGGTTTTCAGCTTGTGGGCAAACGCCTTCGCCTTGTCCTGGTCGACGCCACGCTGCGCTTCCTCTATAAGACCCAGCACGTCGCCCATGCCGAGAATGCGCGAAGCCATGCGTTCGGGATGGAATTCCTCGAGCCCGGTGAGCTTTTCGCCGACGCCGGCGAACTTGAGCGGCTTGCCGGTCACCTGGCGCACGGAAAGTGCCGCCCCGCCGCGCGCATCGCCATCGAGCTTGGTCAGGATGATCCCGGTCAGGGGCAGGGCCTCGTTGAAGGCGCGCGCGGTATTCACGGCGTCCTGCCCCAGCATGGCATCCACAACGAAGAGGGTCTCGACGGGTTGCAATGCCGCATGAAGTTCCGCCACCTCCCGCATCATGGCCTCGTCGATGGCGAGCCGGCCGGCTGTATCGAACAGCACCACGTCGTAATAGTGCTTCCTGGCAAAGTCGAGCGCGGATGCCGCGATGGCAGCCGGCTTGTCGCTCGTTTGCGTCGGCAAGAAATCGATGCCGGCCTGCTCGGCAACGAGCTTCAACTGCTGGATCGCGGCGGGGCGGTACACGTCCGCACTGACGGCGAGCACCTTTTTTTTCATGCGCTCCCGCAGAAGCTTGCCGAGCTTGCCTGTCGTCGTGGTCTTGCCGGCCCCCTGGAGTCCGGCCATCAGGATAACAGCAGGGGGCTGCACGGCAAGATTGAGGCTGCTGTGCGCGCCGCCCATCAGGTTGGTCAACTCCCGGTGCACGACCCCCACCAGCGCCTGGCCGGGGGTGAGGCTGCCGATCACCTCCTGGCCGACTGCCTTTTCCCTGATGCGGGCGACGAGGTCTTTCACCACCGGCAAGGCGACATCGGCCTCCAGCAAAGCCATTCTCACTTCGCGCAAGGCATCCGCGATGTTGTCTTCCGTCAGGCGTGCCTGGCCGCGCAGCGTCTTGACGACGCGGGAGAGGCGCTGCGTCAGATTGTCCAGCATGATGTTCCGATTGCTCCGGGAAGGATGTAGACTTGCGGAATGACAGGGATTTTACCGCATCTGCTTGCCGCTTCGCTGTACGCCCTTCTTGGCTTTCACTTCTGGCGCACACGCTGGGGTCAGGTCGCGCCGAAGTCACCCCAGGGGATGCGCGTCTGGGAACGGCTTGCGCTCGCACTTGCACTGCTGCTGCACGGGAATGTGCTCTATGGCGAGCTGTTCGGAGACGGCGCCATGCGCTTCGGCTTTTCCGCGGCGCTGTCCCTCATGTTCTGGCTGGCCGTGCTGATCTACTGGGTGGAGAGCTTCCATGCAAGGCTGGAGGGCCTGCAACCCCTGGTCCTGCCCCTGGCCGCGGCGTGCACGCTGCTGCCGACCCTGTTTCCCGGCCAGCACCTGCTGTCGAACGTCTCGTCGGCCCTGTTCCGCGTCCATTTTTTCATTGCCATGGTGGCCTACAGCCTGTTTACCCTCGCCGTCCTCCACGCGATCATCATGGCCGTGGCCGAACGCAGCCTGCACCGGGGCGAACTGACGCGTCCGCTCGCCAGCCTGCCCCCCCTGCTGGCGATGGAGTCGCTATTGTTCCGCCTGGTCACCATCGCCTTCGTCCTGCTCACCCTGACATTGGCCTCGGGCATCGCCTTCTCGGAAGCACTGTTCGGCAAGCCGCTCGAATTCAATCACAAGACGCTTTTTTCCATTCTTTCCTGGCTGATCTTCGCCACCCTGTTGTTCGGGCGCCATGTCTGGGGCTGGCGCGGCCGCAAGGCCCTGCGCTGGACGCTGGCCGGCTTCGTTGCACTGCTTTTCGCCTATGTCGGCAGTCGCTTCGTACTGGAAATCCTGCTGGGCCGGGCCGGTTGATGGGCATCGAGTCCTCTGCCCTGCGTCGCCGCATCCCGACAAAAGAAACAAATCAAGAATCCGCTCCAACCGACTGATAGTCTTTACAAAACAGGAGCGGAAGGGCATCATCCGCGTAGATACGCGTTTGGCTTATCCGATCTATCCCGGGAACCGATGGCTGCCTCTCTCCAAACAACCCTCAGCGGCCTGGCACGCGCGCTCGTTCAGCAAGGCCGACTCAAGGAGGCCGAGGCGGAAACCTTTGCCGCGCAGGGTGTGAGCGCCGGGGTCGGTTTCGTCAACCAGGTTGTTTCCAGTGGCCGCCTGAACGCCAGGGACATCGCCGCCTTCGCTGCGGAAACCTTCGGCTATCCCCTGCTGGATCTGAACGCCTTCGATGAAGGCCATATCCCTCCCGGCGCCATCGACCGCAAGTTGATGCACAACCATCAGGTGATTCCGCTGACCAAGCGCGGCAACCGCATTGCCGTCGCCCTGGCCGACCCGACCAACCTGCGCGCGCTGGACGAAATCCGCTTCCAGACGGGCCTGGCCGTCGACCCGGTAGTGGTCGAAGCCAGCAAGCTGGCGCCCCTCGTCCAGCGCCTGTCCGAAACGGCCGAGACCAAACTCAACGAACTGGCCGGAGACGAACTGGATCTCGAACTGGCCGATGAAACCGAGGAGGCGGCCGGAGCGGATGCCGGATCGGTTGATGTCGATGATGCCCCGGTCGTCCGCTTCATCCAGAAAATCCTGCTCGACGCCATCAACGAAGGGGCTTCAGACATCCACTTCGAGCCCTACGAGAAGTATTACCGCATCCGTTTCCGCACCGACGGCGTACTGCGCGAAATTGCCCAGCCCCCTCTCGTCATCAAGGAGAAGATTGCTTCCCGCATCAAGGTGATTTCACGGCTCGACATCTCGGAGAAACGTGTTCCCCAGGACGGCCGCATGAAGCTGGTCCTGTCGAAAACCCGCGCCATCGATTTCCGCGTCAGCACCCTGCCGACACTGCATGGCGAGAAAATCGTCATGCGGATTCTGGACCCGTCGAGCGCCATGCTCGGCATCGATGCCCTGGGATACGAGCCCGATCAGCGCGAGGCACTGATGGCCGCCATCGATCGCCCCTACGGCATGATCCTCGTCACCGGCCCGACGGGCAGCGGCAAGACCGTTTCACTGTACACCTGCCTCAATCTGCTGAACAAGCCGGGCATCAATATTTCCACGGCAGAGGATCCCTGCGAAATCAACCTGCCGGGCATCAACCAGGTCAACGTCAATGACAAGGCGGGCCTGAATTTTGCCGTCGCGCTGAAGGCCTTCCTGCGACAGGATCCGGACATCATCATGGTCGGCGAGATTCGTGACCTGGAAACCGCCGAAATCGCCATCAAGGCCGCCCAGACCGGCCACCTTGTACTGTCCACGCTGCACACCAACGACGCGCCAACCACCCTTGAGCGCATGAAGAACATGGGCATCGCGCCGTTCAACATCGCCTCCAGCGTCATCATGATCACCGCGCAGCGGCTGGCACGTCGTTTGTGTTCCTGCAAGAAAACGATCTCCATACCCATGGAGGCCCTGATCCAGGCCGGTTTCCAGGAACACGAATTCGACGGCAGCTGGCAGCTTTACGGGCCGAACGGCTGCGACAAGTGCAAGGGCAGCGGCTACAAGGGCCGCGTCGGCATCTATCAGGTCATGCCCGTCTCCGAGGATATCCAGCGCATCATCATGACCAACGGCAACTCGATGGATATTGCCGAGCAGGCGCAGCGGGAAGGCATCAGGGACCTGCGGCAGTCCGGACTGGTCAAGGTCAAGCAAGGACTGACCTCGCTCGAGGAAGTCCTCGCGACCACGAACGAATAGGGGGAACCAGATGGCAATCGCGACCAAACAAGCCAGAAAGCCTGCCGGAATCAAGGAATACATATTCGCCTGGGAAGGCAAGGACAAGACAGGCAAGCTGATGCGGGGCGAGATGCGCGCGGGAGGGGAGGCCATGGTCCAGGCCACCCTGCGCCGCCAGGGCGTTCTCGTCACCAAGGTCAAGAAGCAATCCTTCAAGCGCGGCGGCAAGATCACCGACAAAGACATCACACTGTTCACCCGCCAGTTGGCTACCATGATGAAGGCCGGCGTGCCGCTGCTGCAGGCCTTCGACATCGTCGGCAAGGGGGCCTCCAATCAGGCGGTCGCCAAGCTGCTGATGGACGTCAAGGCCGACGTCGAAACCGGCTCTTCGCTCAACCAAGCCTTCCGCAAATATCCCCTCTACTTCGACGCCCTGTTCTGCAACCTGGTCGGCGCCGGCGAGGCGGCCGGCATCCTCGACTCCCTGCTGGACCGCCTGGCGACCTACAAGGAAAAAATCCTTGCCATCAAGAGCAAGATCAAGTCAGCCCTGTTTTACCCGATAGCCGTGATTGTCGTCGCGATCGTCATTACTGCCGTAATCATGATCTTCGTGATCCCGGCCTTCAAGGACGTGTTCAAAAGCTTCGGCGCCGACTTGCCGGCTCCCACCCTGATTGTGATCGCCATGTCGGACTTCATGGTAGCCAACTGGTACATCATTTTTGGCATACTGGGCGGGTCGCTGTATGGCTTCTTTTATATGTGGAAGCGCTCGGAAAAAATGCAGGCTGTCATGGACAGGCTGTTATTGCGACTGCCGATTTTCGGCGACATCATCCGCAAAGCCACCATGGCGCGCTGGGCGCGGACCCTGTCGACCATGTTCGCCGCCGGCGTGCCGCTCGTCGAGGCGCTGGATTCCGTCGCCGGCGCTTCCGGAAACTACGTGTATTTCATGGCAACCAAGCAGATCCAGTCGGAAGTCAGTACCGGCACCAACCTCACCGTGTCCATGCAGAACACCAACGTCTTCCCCAACATGGTCATCCAGATGGTTTCCATCGGCGAGGAATCCGGACAACTCGACCAGATGCTCAGCAAGGTGGCCGATTTTTTCGAAGCCGAGGTGGATGACGCCGTTGATGCCATGTCCAGCCTGATGGAGCCGATCATCATGGTCGTGCTGGGCACGCTGATCGGCGGCATGGTGGTGGCCATGTATCTGCCGATCTTCAAGCTGGGCGCGGTCGTTTGATGGGAAGTCGCGCAAAAGTCAGTCTCCGCAGCACGGCTGTTGATCCCGCATGATGTTGCAGGATCCCGCCTTCCTGACACCGGCTGCGGTGCTCCTCGGCCTCGCCGTCGGCAGCTTCCTCAACGTCGTCATCCACCGCCTGCCCCGGATGATGGAGCGCGGCTGGATGGCGGAATGCGCGGAACTGCGGGGCGAAACGCCGCCCCCGACCGAGAAGCTGACGCTCGCCACGCCGCGTTCTCGCTGTCCGCATTGCGGCCATGGCATTACCGCCCTGGAAAACGTCCCGATCCTCAGTTACCTCTTCCTGGGAGGGCGATGCCGCGCCTGCCGGGCCCGCATCAGCCTGCGTTATCCCCTGGTCGAGGCACTCTCGGGCCTGCTGTCCGGGTATGCGGCATGGCGCTTCGGCGCAAGTTGGGCGGGTGCGGGAGCGCTGCTGTTCATCTGGGGAATGATCGCACTGGCCTTCATCGATTTCGACACCCAGCTCCTGCCTGACAGCATCACCCTGCCCTTGCTCTGGGCAGGCCTGCTGCTCAACCTCGACGGCACCTTTGCCGACAAGCTGTCGAGCGCCGTAATCGGTGCGGCGGCAGGCTATCTGTCGCTCTGGGCGGTCTACTGGGTCTTCAAGCTGGCCACAGGCAAGGAGGGCATGGGCTACGGCGACTTCAAGCTGCTCGCCGCCATCGGCGCCTGGCTGGGATGGCAGATGCTGCCCCTGACGATACTCGCCTCGTCCATGGTCGGCGCTGTGGTCGGCATCGCCCTCATCGTCTTTGCCAGGCATGGCCGCAACATCCCCATTCCCTTCGGCCCCTATCTCGCCGCCGCCGGCATCATCGCCCTGTTCTGGGGCAAGCCCCTGACCCAGCACTACCTCGGACTGCTGTAGGGCCTGAAAACCTCCGGCCTGCCGACTTGATAACGGCCGGCACCGCCACCATCTGGGCTGCACGGCTTACGCTATAATTTCACGCCTGTTTTTGGAGATCGCCATGCCGATTTACGAATATCGCTGCAGCGCCTGCGGATTCCAGAAGGAATTCCTGCGAAAACTCAGTGATGCCCCCCTGACGACCTGCCCGGAATGCGGCAAGGAATCGTTCGACAAAATGCTCACTGCCGCCGGCTTCCAGCTCAAGGGCAGCGGCTGGTATGCGAGCGATTTCAAGGGCAGCCCGGCCAAGCCGGAGGCAAAGCCGGACGACGCCAAGGCCCCCGCAGGCTGCGGCGGCGGGTGCGCCTGCGCCACCGGCAACGGTTAATGCGCCTCATGCCCGGCGACCGGCTTCGCGGACCCCGCAAGGATCTGGTGCCGGCTTGCGTGGCGGAGGACGGATGCCAAGCGGGTGGGCCGTCGGCGGCATGAAGAAATATTTCATCACCGGCCTGCTGATCTGGGTGCCCCTGGCGATCACCGCCTGGGTACTGGCGCTGATCGTCAGGGCGATGGACCAGACGCTCCTGCTGCTGCCCGAAGCGATCCGCCCCGAGCAACTGCTCGGCGTCTATATTCCCGGCATCGGCGTGATCGCCACGCTGTTGATCGTTTTCCTTACCGGCCTGGTCACCGCCAACATCATCGGCCAGCGGCTGCTGCGTTTCTGGGAGGGCGTGCTGTCGCGCATCCCGGTCGTCAAGTCCGTCTATTACAGCGTCAAGCAGGTTTCCGACACGCTGTTCTCCTCGAGCGGCGTGGCCTTCCGCAAGGCCCTGCTGGTGCAATACCCGCGCGAGGGCATCTGGACCATCGCCTTCCAGACCGGCCAGCCGGGTGGCGACGTCGCCAACTACCTGACCGGGGATTACGTCAGCATCTATGTGCCGACCACCCCCAACCCCACCTCGGGCTTTTTTCTCATGCTGCCACGCAAGGACGTCATCGAACTCGACATGAGCGTCGACGAGGCCTTGAAGTACATCATTTCGATGGGTGTGGTGGCGCCCCCCATGCGCAATCCCGCCGGGCGGGCACAGAATCAATAACGCGCCGCCGTCGCGGCCTTTTTCCTGGGCAATTCGAAATGCGTACTCACTACTGCGGCCTCGTCAATGCCGCCCACCTCGACCAGACCATCACCCTTTGCGGCTGGGCCCACCGTCGCCGCGACCACGGCGGCGTCATCTTCATCGACCTGCGCGACCGCGAAGGCCTGGTCCAGGTGGTGTGCGACCCCGACCGCCAGGAGACCTTCGCCACCGCCGAGCGCATCCGCAACGAGTTCGTGCTGAAGATCACCGGCATGGTGCGGCGGCGCCCGGAGGGTACTGCCAACCCCAGCCTCACCAGCGGCGAAATCGAAGTGCTGGCCCAGGAAATCGAGATCCTCAACCCTGCCGCCACCCCCCCCTTCCAGCTCGACGACGAACACCTGTCGGAGAACGTGCGCCTGACGCACCGCGTGATCGACCTGCGCCGCCCGCAGATGCAGAAGAACATGATGCTGCGCTACAAGGTGGCGATGGCCTTCCGCCGCTTCCTCGATGCGCAGGGCTTCATCGACATCGAAACGCCGATGCTGACCAAGTCCACGCCCGAGGGCGCGCGCGACTACCTCGTGCCCTCGCGCGTGCATGCCGGCCAGTTCTTCGCCCTGCCGCAATCGCCGCAGCTGTTCAAGCAGATGCTGATGGTGGCCGGCTTCGACCGCTATTACCAGATCACCAAGTGCTTCCGCGACGAGGACCTGCGCGCCGACCGCCAGCCCGAATTCACCCAGGTCGATATCGAGACCTCCTTCCTCGGCGAGGCCGAGATCACGGCCATCATGGAGGAACTGATCCGCACCGTGTTCAGGGAAACCCTGGGGGCCGACCTGCCCAATCCCTTCCCGCGCATCAGCCATGCCGAGGCGATGGCGCGCTTCGGCTCGGACAAGCCTGACCTGCGCGTGAAGCTCGAATTTACGGAACTCACCGATCTCATGAAGTCGGTGGATTTCAAGGTTTTTCGCGCCGCCGCAGAACTCGCCGACGGGCGCGTGGCGGCCCTGCGCATCCCCGGCGGCGGCAACTTCACGCGCAAGGAAATCGACGACTACACCGCCTTCGTCGCCATCTATGGCGCCAAGGGTCTCGCCTACATCAAGGTGAATGAAAAGGCGAAGGGCGTCGAAGGCCTGCAATCGCCGATCCTGAAGTTCCTGCCGGCCGACATCGTCATGCAGATCATCGAACGCAGCGGTGCCGCGGACGGAGACCTGTTGTTCTTCGGCGCCGACCGTGCCAAGGTCGTAAATGATGCCCTGGGGGCGTTGCGGGTCAAGATCGGGCATGAAAAAGGCGTAGTGGGCGGCTATATGGAAACCGGCTGGCGACCGGTGTGGGTGGTCGATTTCCCGATGTTCGAATACGACGAGGAAGACAAGCGCTGGGTGGCTCTGCACCATCCCTTCACTTCGCCCAAGGATGGCCACGAGGCGTTCATCGACAGCGATCCCGGCAAGTGCCTGGCCAAGGCCTACGACCTGGCCTTGAACGGCTGGGAGATCGGCGGCGGCTCCGTGCGCATCCATCGCGAGGAAGTCCAGTCGAAGGTGTTCCGCGCACTCGCCATCAGCGCCGAGGAAGCCGAACAGAAGTTCGGCTTCCTGCTAGATGCCCTCAAGTACGGCGCGCCGCCGCACGGCGGCCTCGCTTTCGGCCTCGACCGCATCGTCACCATGATGACCGGCGCCGAGTCTATTCGCGACGTGATCGCCTTCCCGAAAACCCAGCGCGCCCAGTGCCTGCTCACCAACGCGCCCGGGCCCGTCGACGAGAAACAACTGCGCGAACTGCACATACGCCTGCGCCAGATCGAAGCAGCAACGCCCGCTGCGGATTGAGCGCCAGTGCCGCGATGCTGCGCCTGCTTCTCCTGCTGCTCGCCGCATTCGCGACCCCGGCCTGCGAATCCGGCACGAAAGATGCACAACCTTACGCGACTCCTTATGTGCAGGCGGCCAGGTTGCCCGCCGAGGCAAGGGATACGCTGGCGCTCATCAAGCGGGGCGGCCCCTTCCCCTACCGCAAGGACGGCTCGACATTCGGAAACTTCGAGCGTCTGCTGCCGGAGAGGCCACGCGGCCACTACCGCGAATACACCGTTCCCACACCCGGCGCGCGCGACCGCGGCGCGCGCCGCATCGTCGCCGGGAAGGGCAGTTCCGGCGACGTCCGCAACTCGGGCGAGTACTATTACACCGACGATCATTACCGCAGCTTCCGGGTGATCCGCGAATGAGCCGGTCGCGCCATGAGCAGTTTTTGCGTGATGCCCATCGTGCCGGCGTCTATCACGCTTCCCGTCAGGCCATGCCGGCGCTGCTGGCCGCCGCCGAAGCAGCCGGCCTCGCCACCTTCCGCGTCGACCTGGCTGCGGTGCGCGACAAGCGCGGGCTTTTCGAGCGCCTGGACGCTGACCTCAATTTCCCCGACTGGTTCGGACACAACTGGGATGCCCTCGCCGACTGCCTCGGCGACCTTTCCTGGCTGCCGGCGGAAGGCTATCTCGTCCTGCTCGAGCATTGCGAAGGCATCGCCGACGACGACCCCGCCGATTTCGCCACCGCGCTCGAGGTCTTCGCCGTCGCGTCCGATGCCTGGCGCGAGGCGCGCGTGCCTTTCTGGGTGCTGACGGACCTGCGCATCGACGGCATCACTTCCCTGCCGGAATTCGTGTGAAGAAGCCCGTATCTGTCCTGGTCCTGGTCCACACCCCCGCCCTCGAGGTTCTCCTGCTCGAGCGCGCCGCCCACCCGGGTTTCTGGCAATCGGTCACCGGCAGCCAGGAAGGCGATGAGCCGCTCATCGCCACCGCGCTGCGGGAAACGCAGGAGGAAACCGGCCTGACGGCCAGGGCCGAAGACCTGTTCGACTGGCAGCTGGCCAACCGTTACGAGATATTTCCCGAATGGCGCCATCGCTATCCGCCGGACGTGGCGAACAACGTCGAGCACGTATTCAGCCTGCCGGTGCCGTTCGCAGTGAAGATCACGGTCGCCCCCGACGAGCACATTGGCTACCGCTGGCTGCCCTGGCGCGAGGCGGCACAGGCGGTTTTTTCCTGGAGCAACCGCGACGCCATACTCATGCTGCCTAGGCTTCTCTATCCGGCCTGACCGGATTCTCGGCAGCCAGCAGGGTCTTCAGGCAATCCGGGCAATAACAACCTCTTCCGGTATCGGGTGGTGACGTCAGGGGCGGCAACTCGGCACACCAGCAGCGCTCCAGTCCTCCTGCCATTCCGCATTCGAATCCCCGGCCACAGCCGGGGCAGCGCGTCCTGCGTTTGCAACCAATTGACATGGCAGGAATTATAGCTGGGGCCGGGGCACTTGAAACCGTGCCGGAGCGACCTATATTGCTTACATGGGTTTAATCCGTATCTGTTGAAAGGAGACATCATGGCCAATATCGTGCGTTCCGGTTCCGACCCCTTCGATGATTTCTTCCGTGGCTTCTTCGTGCGACCGGTCGATTTCGGCAGCCCCGTTGACACCCCCTCCATCAAGATCGACGTCAAGGAGCAAGGGGATGCCTACAAGGTACACGCCGAACTGCCGGGCATCCGCAAGGAAGACATCCACGTAAACATCGACGGCTCCGTGGTTTCCATCAGCGCTGAACGCAAGCAGGAAAAGGAAGTCAAGGATGGCGAGCGCGTCCTGCGCACCGAGCGCTATTTCGGCAAGGTCTCGCGCAGCTTCCAGCTCGGCCAGGACATCGACGAGTCGAAATCCGCCGCCAAGTTCACCGACGGCGTACTCGAACTGACCCTGCCGAAAAAGGCCGCCGCAGCCGCCAAGCGTCTTGCCATAGACTGATCCCCGGTCCGGCGACCGGCCGATCCAGTCAGCGGGAAGCCCGGCTTCCCGCTTTTTCTTTATGGGGCAGGCGGTTAGAATTCAGGCTTCGCACCCGGCCAGGCCATCATGAGCGACCAAAAACTTTCCCCTTCAGCCGAAGCCGGCATCCTCGCTTCCGCCCTGCCCTACATTCGCCGCTTCCAGGACAAGACCATCGTCGTCAAATACGGCGGCAACGCCATGACCGACGAAAATCTCAAGCACTGTTTCGCGCGAGACGTTGTGCTGCTCAAGCTGGTCGGCATGAATCCGGTGGTGGTGCACGGCGGCGGACCGCAGATCGAGGATCTGCTCAAACGCGTCGGCAAGCAGGGCCGGTTCGTCCAGGGCATGCGCGTCACCGACGCCGAAACCATGGAACTGGTCGAGATGGTGCTCGGCGGCCAGGTCAACAAGAATATCGTCGCGCTCATCAACCGGCATGGCGGCAAGGCCGTCGGCCTCACCGGCAAGGACGGCAACTTCATCCGCGCCAGGAAGCTGAGGATGCCGGACAAGGACAATCCGTCCGACCTGCTCGACATCGGCCAGGTCGGCGACATCACCGCCATCGACCCAAGCCTGATCGCCTTCCTCGATTCGGGCGACTTCATTCCCGTCATCGCGCCGATCGGCGTCGGCGAGGACGGCGAGTCCTACAACATCAACGCCGACGTAGTCGCCGGCAAGCTGGCCGGACTGCTCAAGGCGGAAAAGCTGGTGCTGCTAACCAATACCCCGGGGGTACTCGACAAGGACGGCAACCTGCTGACCGGACTGACGCCCAAGCAGGTCGACGACATGGTGGCCGAAGGCACGCTTTCCGGCGGCATGCTGCCGAAAATCGACTCGGCCCTGGATGCCGCCCGCAGCGGCGTGAAGAATGTGCACATCATCGACGGTCGCGTCGAGCACGCCTTGTTGCTGGAAATCCTCACCGACCATGGCGTCGGCACCATGATCAAGAGCAAGTGAACACTCCAGGCAAGCTCGTCTGGCTGTTCGACCTGGATAACACCCTGCACGACGCCAACCCGCACATCTTTCCGCACATCAATCGCGCCATGACGGCCTACGTGGCACGGCAGGCGGGGCTTGACGAGGCGGCAGCCTCCGCGCTTCGTCAGGCCTACTGGCAGCGCTACGGCGCCACACTGCTGGGGCTGATGCGCCATCACGATGCGGATCCGCGCCATTTCCTCTACCACACGCACCTGTTTCCCGACATCTCGCGCATGGTTGTTTATGACCGGGCAATCCGCCAGGTCTTGCGCCGGCTGCAAGGCACCAAGATCGTCTTCTCCAACGCTCCGCGTCATTATGCAGAAGCCGTTCTCGACATCATGGGCGTGCGACATGCCTTCGACGCAATCTGCTCGATCGAGCGCATGCGCTTTCGGCCCAAGCCGGGGATCCACGGCTTCCTGCATCTGCTGCGCGACCACCGGCTTGACCCGGCGCGCTGCATTTTGATAGAAGACAGCGCGGAGAACCTCAAGACCGCCAAGCGGCTCGGCATGCGCACGGTCTGGATCAGCCATACGCCGCGCATCCCCGCCTGGGTCGACCTCAGGCTAAAATCCGTGCTTGAACTGCCGCGCCGCCTCGGTGCGCTGGGATAAGAATTCAATTAGGGGGAGCGATGGCTGCCAAGCCGGGAGAACGCAAGCTGCAGATCCTGCAGACTATCGCGGAGCTGCTGCAGGATCCAAGGGGGGAGAAGATCACCACCGCCCTCCTGGCAAGGAAACTGGATGTCTCGGAAGCGGCGCTCTACCGCCACTTCGCCAGCAAGGCGCAGATGTACGAAGGCCTCATCGAGTTCATCGAGAACAGCCTATTTTCCGTCATCAACAGGATCGGCGCCGAGGAACAGTCCGGCGTCAAGCAGGCGGAACTGATCGTCGCCCTGCTGCTGGGGTTTGCGCAGAAGAACCGCGGACTGACACGGGTGCTGATCGGGGACGCATTGGTTAACGAGGATGACCGTCTGCAGGCGCGCATCAACCAATTGCTCCACCGCGTCGAGGCGGCGCTGAAGCAGGCCTTGCGTATCGCAGCGACCAGCAACGAACTGCCGCAAGGCGAGGATGCCGCGGCGGCAGCCAATCTGTGCCTGTGTTACGTCATCGGCCGCTGGCAACTCTTCGTCAGGAGCGGCTTCACGCGGGAACCGATGGAGCAGTGGCCGCAGCAGTGGCCGATGCTGCTGGCCGGCTGCCTCTCGCAGCCGGCATAGAAACCTATTTGCCGTCCTTGAGCCACTTCGCCGCATCGAGGGCGAAGTAGGTCAGGATCGCGTCGGCACCGGCACGCTTCATCGACAGCAGGGCCTCCAGTGCACAGGCCTGCTCGTCGATCCAGCCGTTCTGCCCCGCCGCCTTCAGCATGGCGTATTCGCCGCTCACCTGATAGACGCAGGTAGGCACCTTGAACTCGTCCTTCACGCGGCGCACGATGTCCAGGTAGGGCAGGCCCGGCTTGACCATCACCATGTCGGCGCCCTCGGCGATATCGAGGCCAACTTCCCGCAGCGCCTCGTCCGTGTTGGCCGGATCCATCTGGTAGGTGTACTTGTTGCCCTTGCCCAGGTTGCCCGCCGAGCCGACGGCATCGCGGAAGGGGCCGTAAAAGCTCGAAGCGTACTTGGCCGAGTAGGCCAGGATGCGCGTATGGATCTGCCGCTGGCCGTCAAGTTCGGCACGAATGCGTCCGATGCGGCCGTCCATCATGTCCGAGGGAGCGACCACGTCCGCCCCGGCCAGGGCGTGGCTCAGCGCCTGCCTGGCCAGTACCTCCAGCGTCTCGTCGTTCAGCACATAACCGGTCTCGTCGATGAGACCGTCCTGGCCGTGGCTGGTATAGGGGTCGAGGGCGATGTCGGTGATCACGCCGAGTTCGGGAAACGCCTTCTTTAGCGCCTGCACGACGCGCGGTACAAGGCCGTCCGGGTTGTAGGCCTCTTCCGCGCCGCTGGTTTTCAGCCCCTGGCCGATCACGGGGAACAGGGCCAGGGCCGGTACGCCAAGCAGTACCGCCTCCTCGGCAACCTTCAGCAAGCGATCAAGGGAATGACGGAACACCCCCGGCATTGATCCCACCGGTTCGGATATGCCCTTGCCCTCCAGCACGAACACCGGGTAGATCAGGTCGTCGGTGGCGAGGCGGTTTTCCCGCATCAGCCGGCGCGAGAAGTCGTCATGCCGCATGCGCCGCATGCGGGTCGAGGGAAATGTGCCTGATAAGCTCATGGTCTTTTCACAAGAAAAATCTTTAATTCGCAATCAATGGAACTTGCGCGGATGATTTTCACTCAGAAACGCTAGATGGTGATGAACCGTCTCCCGCTTCACCTCCCTGAGCGGGTGCCTTAATCAAGTTAAGGCGTTTCTGCCCCCGGTTTTTCTCCCCTTTAGCCGGGGGCGTTTCTTTTTTCCTCCACCTTGGCCAATGCGCCCAGCCAACTGCCGATGACCGCTTCCGCCTCGTCGGCGCCGGTTTTCTTCAGGCTCGAGAAGAGCTGCACGCTGACCTGGTCGGCCCATGGCGCCAGTTCGCTGCGCGCGGCTTGCAATACCTTGGCCGCCTCGGTGCGCGTCAGCTTGTCCGCTTTCGTCAGCAGGACGTGAATCGGTTTCCCGGTCGGACCGAACCACTCGAGCATCTGGCGGTCGAGTCCGGTCAGCGGCCGGCGCGCATCCATGATCAGCACCAGGCCGCAAATGCTCGTTCGCCCGCTCAGATAGGCCGCCAGAACACCCTGCCACTGGCGGCGAATCGCTTCCGGCACATCGGCATATCCGTAGCCGGGCAGATCGACGAGGTATGCTCCGTTTTGCAGTTGAAAAAAATTGATCAACTGCGTGCGTCCCGGCGTCTTGCTGACAAAGGCCAGTCGCGTCCTGCCGGCCAACGTATTGATTGCGCTGGATTTGCCTGCATTGGAACGGCCGGCAAAGGCAATTTCCGCCCCCGAGGGAGGCGGCAGATCGCTCAGCTTGGCAGCAGAGATCATAAAAACCGCATTGTCGAACAGGGACATAGGGATGGCAGGCGTAAACCCGCAGCACATCGCGCAACTTAGGTAAGCTGGTATAGAATAACAGTTTTTTGCAATTCCGGCCTTGGTCCAGGCCTTGGAAGCCCTAGGAGTCGTACTCATGGTTCATGGTTTCATCGCGCTGTCGCTGGCGTTCGCCTTTGCCGCAACGGCTCAGGCCGCCGACAAAACCGCATCCCCGGAAACCGCCGCCAAGGTTGATGTCGCCAAGGGTAGGCAGGTCGCCGAGCAGATTTGCGCCGCCTGCCACAACCCGGACGGCAACAGCACGGTCGCTGCGAATCCGAAGCTCGCGGGCCAGCATGCCGATTACCTTTACAAGCAACTCAAGAACTTCAAGGCAGAAGGGGATAAACCGGCCGAGCGCATCAACCCCATCATGGGCGGCATGGTCGCGGCGCTGTCGGACCAGGACATGAAGAACGTCGCCGCCTTCTACGCCAGCCAGACCCAGACGGGCGAAAAGGCCCTCAGCCAGACCATCGAGACGGGGCAGAAGCTGTATCGTGCCGGCGACGCCGCCCGGGGTCTGCCCGCCTGCGCCGCCTGCCATGGTCCCGCCGGCGCTGGCATCCCCGCGCAATATCCGCGCATTGGCGGCCAGTTCGCCGAGTACACCGAGACGCAGCTGAAAACCTTCCGCACCGGGGAGCGCGCCAACGACCCGAACAGCATGATGCGCGCCGTCGCCGCCAAGTTGTCCGACATCGAAATCAAGGCGATTTCAGACTACGTCGCCGGCCTGCGCTGAGCGTCTTTCGGACGGTACCTGCGGATGGAGGGCGTGGCGACGCGCCACGCCCTTTTCCTTTCCTATTTCCCCTTTTTGTGATGCGCCGTTCCGCCCTGCTCCGATAGCCTCGGACGCCTTCAGGGCTTGCGCTGCAATCTCACGATGGCGCGGCCGTCGGACGTGGTTTTCGGCGCCGCCTTCCAGGCATGGCCATGGATGACTTCGAAGGTCGCCGGCAGTCGACCTTCGCGCCGCTGCCAGGCGCGGAAGATGCGCCGTCCCTCGCGAAATCCCATCGCACCGAGCAGGCCGTCGCGCACACCGAGCCGGCGCTGGTCTCGCAGCAGGCCATGCGGGCTGGCGTAGGTGAGTTCGATCGTCTCCATGTCCATCACCGGATCGGCAAAACCCGCCGCCAGCAGCATGTCGCCGAGATCGTGCATGTCGTGAAAGCGCCGCAGCGTCGTCGCACCCGCGGCGCGCAATTCCTTCAGGGTATCCGGCCCGAGCGCGCTGAACATCAGCAGCCCGCCGGTTTCCAGCACGCGCTGCAGTTCGCGCAAAGCCGGCAGCGGATCGTCGAGCCAGTGCAGCATGAGGTTCGACCAGGCCAGTCCCAGCACGCCATTCGCCAGCGGCAGCGCCCGCACGTCCGCGGCCACGCAGCGCGGGGCGCGGCGGCGCAGCCTGTCCATCAATGAAATGCGCCGCTTCACCACGGCCAGCATCGCCGGCGCATAGTCGATCGCCAGGGGAGTGGCCTGCGGATAGCGCGCCTGCAGGGTGCGGATGCCGTCGCCGGTGGCGCAGCCGATGTCGGCGACGCGGGCGGGCGCAATCCTGACGAAATCGAGCCGCGCCGTCATGCGCAGACCGACTTCCTTCGCCAGCACCGCCGCCTCGTCGTAGGAGGCCGCCGCCCGGCCAAAGTCAGTCCGCATCGGACGGCGCACGAACTGCCGGCCTTCAGCAGGCCTTGAGCCCCAGCCGCTCGAAGAGCGCCTCGTCGCGGCAGGCCTCCGGGTTGCCGGTGGTGAGCAGCTTGTCGCCGTAGAAGATGGAATTGGCGCCAGCGAGGAAGCACAGCGCCTGCAGTTCGTCCGGCATCTCCTGGCGGCCGGCGGAGAGGCGCACCAGGCTCGTCGGCATGGTGATGCGCGCCGCGGCAATGGTGCGCACGAACTCGAAGGGATCGATCGGCTCGGCGTTTGCCAGCGGCGTGCCGGGCACCGGCACCAGGTTGTTGATCGGCACCGATTCCGGCGGCGGATTCATGTTGGCCAGTTCGGCGATCAGACCGGCGCGGCTAGTGCGCGTTTCGCCCATGCCGACGATGCCGCCGCAGCAGACATTGATGCCGGCCTCGCGTACCTTGCCGAGGGTGTCGAAGCGGTCGGCCTGGCTGTGGCTGGTGACGACGCTGCCGTAGAACTCAGGCGCGGTATCCAGGTTGTGGTTGTAGTAGTCGAGGCCGGCGGCCTTCAGCTTCTCGGCCTGACCTTCCTTGAGCATGCCCAGGGTGACGCAGGTTTCCAGGCCAAGGGCCTTCACGGCGCGGATCATCTCGCTCACCTGCTCGAGGTCCTTGTCCTTCGGGCCGCGCCAGGCGGCGCCCATGCAGAAGCGGCTGGCGCCCTTCTCCTTGGCAGCCCGCGCGGCGGCGACCACCTCGTCGATCTCCAGAAGCGACTCCTTTTCCAGCCCGGTATGGTGGCGTGCCGCCTGCGAACAGTAGCCGCAATCCTCCGAGCAGCCGCCGGTCTTCACCGAGAGCAGGGTCGAACGCTGCACGCTGTTGGCGTCGAAATGGGCGCGATGCACCTGCTGGGCGCGGAACAGCAGGTCGTTGAAGGGCAGTTCGAACAGCGCCTGGATCTCGGCGGCGGTCCATTTTTTCTGTTTGGGTGAGTCCTCGCTCACGCGCTCGACGGCGGCTGTCTGCATGTCGGGGAAATGCTTCGGATAGAATCGGACAAGGATGATGGTGGAAGGGGCGGGGCTTGTCAATTTCCCGGACGACAATTCAGGCGTTGGCCGGTCTGCTGCCGCAGGACTGCTTCGTCTGCGGCCGGAACAGCGGCGACCGGCTGGTCTGCGTCGCCTGCTCGGCCGACCTGCCATACCTGACCGGCCCGCTCTGTCCGGTCTGCGCCCTGCCTTCGGCGGATGGCTCCGTGTGCGGCGCCTGCCGGAATTCCCCGCCGCAATACGACGCCACCATTGCCGCCTTCCGCTACGCCTTTCCGGCGGAACACCTCGTGCAGGGGCTGAAGTACCGCCACCGCCTGCCGCTGGCCGACTGGCTGGCCGAGACGCTCTTGAGCCGCATCGCCGCGGACGGGATCGATTGCGTCGTTCCCCTGCCGCTCTCCGCGCAACGCATGAAGGAACGCGGCTTCAACCAGGCCCAGGAAATCGCCCGCCCGCTGGCGCGGCAGCTCGGCCTGCCGCTCCTGTCCGATGCCTGCGCCCGCGTACGCGACACGGCGCCGCAGGCCAGCCTGCCCTGGAAAGCGCGCCAGGCCAACATCCGCCACGCCTTCGAGTGCCGCATCGACCTGGCCGGGAAGGGCATCGCCGTGGTCGACGACGTGATGACCACCGGCGCGACGCTCAATGAGTTCGCCGGCCTGCTGAAACGGAGCGGCGCGGCGCGAGTTGAAAACTGGGTGGCGACGCGAACGCTGCCGGCCTGAACTTCTACTGCAACCGCCTGAGTTTCTGGTCGACAAAGGCGGCCAGCTCGACGGACAGGTTCCCCGTCGCCCTGGCCCGTTCGTAGGCTTCCCGCGCCTCGGCCGGTTTTCCGTCCGCTTCGAGCGAAATGCCCAGCCCCATCCACCAGATGCCAGCCTGGGGCAGGAGGCGCAACGCCGCCCGGTACTCCGCAACGGCGTCCTTGTGCAAAGTCAGCCGCTGCAGGACGGCGGCGTGGAAGGCGCGAAACTCCGGGTTCTCCACAGCCGCGGCAGCCGCCTTGCGCAGCGTCCGCTCCGCCCCCTCGATGTCGCCGCCTTCCAGTTGCAGGCGGGCCAGCCGGGAAGCGAACCGGGGTTGCGCCGGGTCCCGGGCCAGCACCTCCTCGAGCAGTCTCCTGGCGTCTTCGAACCGGCGCTGCTCGACCAGCAGGCCGAACAAGGCCAGGCGCGCGCCGGTATGACCGGCGTCCTCGCTGAGCGCGCCGCGCAGCACGTCCGCCCCCTCCTGGATGCGCCCCTGGTTGACCATGCCCAGGGCGCGCCGGTATTCATTCTCGGCCCGTTCGCGCGAAGTCGTCTGGCGCATTTTCTTCTCGATGCGCCCTTCGTCCGCCGCCGCCCCATCGACCACCGCGGCCGCAACGTCGGCCTCGGGCACGCGGGAAAGCGCGGTTTCCACTTTCAGTCCGCTTTTCTTGACCGCCTGCAGCCTGGGTGCCGGCGGCTTGCTGATTGGCGACGCGGGCAGGGCACGTTGGGCTGCGGTTTCTGTTTTCGGCCCGGCCGCTGGTGCAGAGGAAGGCTGGGCAATGGCGGCCGGCGGAGGCGGCAAACCGATCGGCTTTTCACTCACGCCGGCCGGGCTTGCTTCGGCGGCGGTCGCCGGGGTCGGCAGCGGCGCTGGCAACGATGCGGGCTCGACGGCCGCGGGCGGCGGTAAAGGGGCCGGCGCGATCGCCACGGGAGCCGGACTGATGGTCGCCGGCGCCGGCGTTTGAGTTGGAGCCGTCCCGGCAGGCATCCCCCCAAGGAACCACCAGGCTGCCACGCCCAGGAGCAGCGCCACCATGACCGCCCCGAGCAGGAAACCGCTGCGCGGGGAAGCCCTGCGTGACGGCGGCAGCGAACGAATGTCCTGGGCGGTTCCGGCATCCCCGGACAGCGTCGCCCGCCGAGACTCGAGATCCTGCAACATCTGGTTGATCAGACTCATACCCGTTTCCTCACCACAAGCGCCACGTGGGCAGGCGCGCGCCCTCTGTATCGCGGGCGGCGGCCTTGACA
This sequence comes from Rhodocyclaceae bacterium, assembly GCA_041396245.1. Classification (GTDB taxonomy): domain Bacteria; phylum Pseudomonadota; class Gammaproteobacteria; order Burkholderiales; family Rhodocyclaceae; genus Desulfobacillus. Next base: position 147,967 of record JAWKYW010000005.1, read on the forward strand.
TTGCGCGGCGCGACTTCCTGCCGACCCTCGCCATAGGCGGCCAGCATGGATTTGTGCGCCAGAATGTTGATCAGGCGCGGTGTGCCGTGCGCCGCGCGGTGGATCAGTCGCACCGACGCCGGCGGAAAGACGCGATGTCCGCGATAACCCGCCACCCGCAGGCGATGGGCCAGGTACAGATCCATCTCTTCCGGCTTCAGTCCGCCGAGGCGGTAATGGAAGGAAATGCGCTGCCGCAGCTGCCGCACCGAGGGATTGGCCAGACGCTCATCCAGCTCCGGCTGGCCGAACAAGACCAGCTGCAGCAGCTTGCGCTTTTCGGTTTCAAGGTTGGAGAGCAGTCGCAGCGACTCCAGGCTCTCCATCGGCAGTGCCTGGGCCTCGTCCAGGCACAGCACCACCGCCCTGTCCTGCCGGGCAAATTCGAGCAGCGCCTGGTTCAGCCCCTTGAGCAGGTGGTACTGGTCGGCATCCTTGTCCAGCTCGACGCCGAGTTCCTCGGCCAGGGCCAGCATCAGCGTGCGCGGCTCGAGGTAGGGGTTGGGCAGGTAGGCGCTGACGGTGCCATTTCCGAGCGTGGCCAGCAGCCGCCGGCAGAGCAGCGTCTTGCCGGTGCCGACTTCGCCGGTGATCTTGATGAAGCCTTCGCCGCTCCTCAGCGCGATCAGCAGCGTGTTGAGCGCTTCCTGGTGGGCCGTGCCGGCAAAGGCGAAGCTGGTGTCCGGCGTGATGCCGAAGGGAAGCTCGCGCAGGCCGAAGTGCTCAAGGTACATCGCTCTAGCGCGCCGGCGCGGCGGGGCGCTCCATCGCGCGCAGACGCTCGCGCGTCTCGACGATGTCCTGCTCCCACTCCTTGTCGCCGTGGATCACCGTCGGCTTGAGCAGGACGACGATCTCGCGCTTCTGCAGGCCCTTCCTGCCCTGCTTGAAGAAGGCATTGACGCCCGGCACGTCGCCGAGGCCGGGCACCTTGCCGCCGTCGTCGGACTGGACGTATTCCATCAGTCCGCCGATGGCGACGATGTTGCCGTTGCGCACGCGCACGATGCTGTCCGTCTCGTTGATGCTGCTCGAAGCCAGCGGCAGCTGGAAGGTGCCGAGCGTGCCCAGGTTGATTACCTTGTTGCGCTCCGAGACCACGCTGACGGAAGGGCGGATGTGCAGGATGATGTTGTCGTCCTCGTCGATCTGCGGCATCACGTCGAGGGAAATGCCCGAGAAGAAAGGCTGCACGGTGATGGTCGGCGAGGTCGTCGTGCTGCTGCCGCTCGACGAAGTCGTGGTGCTGATGTTGGTCACGAAGAAGTCGTCGGTGCCGACCTTGAGCACCGCCTTCTGGTTGTTGATGGTGGCGATGCGCGGGCTGGACAGGACATGCACCGTACCCTGCGTCTCCAGGAAAGAAATCAGCGCGGAGAAGTTCGCCGTCTGGAAGGCCAGGCCGAGCACCCCGGCGAGCGGGCCGCCGGCGATGCGGCTGACGGCGCCGGCAAGCGGCGCCGCCAGGACGTTGCCGAGCGTATTCGGCACGAAGGTGCCGGCGTCCGTATCGTAGGGCGTGACGATATCCCCGGCCTGGTTGCTGCCGAGTCCGGGGGCCTGGGTGTTGAACTGGCTCGTATTGGCGCCGGAGGACAGGCGATGGCGGCCGGTGGCGGTGAAGGTACCCCAGTTGATGCCGGCCTGGAACTGCTCGGAGAGCACTACCTCGACGATTTTCGCCTCCAGCATCACCTGGCGCTCAATGGTCAGCTGCGAGGCGCGCAGGAAATTCTCCACCTCGCGCAGCTCGCGCGGCATGGCGCGCACCACGATGACGCCCGATTGCGGCGAAATCACCACGTTGCGCCCGCCTTCGGCGCCGATGATCGCCTTGATCGCGTCGTTGATCTCGCCCCAGAAATCCATCTGGTTGGTCGTCGACACCGAACTGCCAGCCGCCGGCTGCGAGGTGGTGCCCGCCGCCTGCGTCGTTCCCGCCGCGCCGGCCGTCGGGGTGGTCGAGGTGATCGAGCCGGAGACGACGCGGGTGTCGCTGCGGCCCTGCCGCTGCGCCGTCAGGTAATTCACCTTGAACACCTTCGACTGCATGGTCAGCGGCTGCACGAAGATGCGCGCGCCCTGCACGCGGTACTCGTAGCCGTACAGCTCGCGAATGGTATCGAGGGCCTCCAGCACCGTCACGTCCTTCAGGTTGACGGAAATGCTGCCGGTCACCTCCGGGCTCACCAGCATGCTGTAGCGGGTGCCGGAGACGATCGCCATGAACACCTGGCTGGCGGGGGCGTTGCTCACCGACAGGTCGAAGCGCGGTTCGAGCGCCCTGGCCGCGGGCGCCGCGATCGGTCCCGCCAGCGGCGGCACGAGGGCCCGGCTGACGGCGTCGGGCGCGGCCTCCCGGTTGCGGTTTTCCGTCGCGCGCTGCATTTCGGTGCCGATCGTGTCGCGCACCACGCCGGGCTGGATCGACGAAAGCGTGTTGCATCCCGCCAAGATGAACAGCGCTGCCAGGCCAAGGATTCGCGTCATGTCTGTTTCCCTATCGTGCGGCCGTTCGCTTCGCGGCCTTTGCTGATTTCATGTCGACATCCGGATACATCGGGATGGTTTCCCGACGGCCGTCCGGATAACGCAGGACGACCGATTGCTCCCCGATGCCTTCCACCACGGCCTCGCCCGACATGTCGCCCGGCTTGACCCACTCGCCGTGCAGCAGGGCCGCGCGGCGCTTGCCGGTGCGCTTGATCGTCTGCAGGCCGGTATCCGGCGGCAGCGCGGCCTGCGCCGCATCGGCCGGATCGAGGAACTGCGCCGGCGGCCGTGTCGGGTCCCTCAGGACCTGCGCCGAAACGAGGCCCGGCAGGCAGACGCCCAGCAGGCCAAGCGCGGCCATCCGCAACCCCCACCGGACGACCAGAGCGAAGTTCGCGCAGCCTGCGACCTGAATTGCCTTGCTCATATCGCCAGCCAGACCTTGTCGAGGCTGAGCGTGTATAGCGTCAGCGTCAGTACGGGGCGATGGTATTCGCGCGCATCCAGCTTGAGCCGGCCCCAGTACATCTGCCAGGGCAGCGACTCGATCAGCGTCAGGTAATCGAGCATGTCGAAATAGCTGCCGCGCAGGGTCAGCTCGACTCCGTGCCTGTAGATGTCATGGCCGCCCTGCGCGGCGCTTCCTGCCGCCTGCTCGCCGCCCTGCTCGCTGGCCTTGCTGCGGCCGAGCAGGGCTTCGGCCGGCAGAGTCGTCATCTTGACGAGCCGGAGCCGGCGGTTGCCCTTGAGCAGGTCCTCCAGCAGGGTCGCCATGCGCTCGGGCGGCACCAGCTGCCTGGAGACGGCCTCCAGGCCGGCGTCGATGGCGGCGATCTTCTGTTCGATTTCCTTGATGCGCGCGCGGGCCTGGGCGTCGGGATGCCCGGCAACCCGCGCCTGCAATTCCTTCAACTGCGCGTCCACCCGCTCCATTTCCGCCCGCTGCTCGGCCAGGCTCGCCTTCAGGCCGGCGTTCTGTCGCGACCAGTTGCCGATCAGCAGGGTGTCGACCAGGAAGAACGCCAGGACAACGGCCGCCAGCGCCACCATTGAACGTTCGCGCAGCGACAGGGCGTCGAACTTCCGCAGCCAGGGCGCCAGCAGGCGATCAATGCCACGCGCGGCTTCGGTCATCGCTGCGCCCCCTGACCCGCGGCGGGGCCGGTGCCGGCCTGAACGGCCGTTGCGGAGAGAAGGAATTCGTGGAATTCCGGAATTTTCTTTGCTTCACCCTGGGCCGCGGGTGCGCCCGCGACAGCGGAATCGGCGGGACTGTCCTTGCTGCCTTCCTCGCCCACCAGTTGCACGTTCAGGGCTTCGAAGGAACGGCCGCGCAGCGTCGGTTCGCTGGTCAGCCCGCGGATGTAGCCGGGTATCTGGTCCGGGCTGAGCGTGCGTCCCGCCAGCGTGATGCTGCGTCCGCCCTCGGCCATCTCCAGGCCGACCATCCAGAGGCCATCCTGGGTCTGCCGGGCAAATGCACGCAGGAAGGCGGCAAAGCCATCGGCCGAGCCGAGCGCGCCGCTTTCGAGGGCTTCGCGCACCCGCTCCCGTCCCTGCAGCGCGGCCTCGGCCCGCTGCAATGCGTCCTGTGTCTCGCTGCTTACCTTGCGCTGCGCGATTTCCTCGCCGAGCCGCGCCAGCTCCTGCTGCTTTTCCGACAATTCCGTGCCGATGCGGCCGGCTTCCCCGCTCAGTTGCTGGTTCTGCCAGCGCACCACGCCGCCATAGAGGCCGAGCAGGACGACCATGACGCCGAGCCCGTTGAGCAGGAATTTGCCGGTCAGCCACTCTCGCCTCGCGCGCAGGGCCGGATTGAAGAGATTGATCTGCCGCGTCATCCCTCGGGATTTCCTTTGGTCATGGGCGCACCTCGAAACCGCGCAGGGCGGCGCCCAGCAGATGGAAGCATTGCGCCTGGCGGGCCGGTGCGCGCAGATCAGGCACCTTTATGAAGTCCATGACCTTGGCCAGATCGGCCGCTTCCACCGGCACGTAGAGATTTTGTGCCAGATAAGGCGCGAGGCCGACCTCCTCGGGCAGTGGCATGACCAGCAGCTGCGCCAGGCTGACGTAATGGTGCTGGTGTTCGAAGGTATCGAGCGAGCGCTGCATTTCGAGGACGATGCGATCGAACAGGGCCTGGCGCTGGTCCGGATCGGCATCGACCAGCTGGTCGAGCGTGATGTCGAGGCGCCGGAAGGCGTGCAGTTCGCCGCGACAGGTGAAAGTCAGCAGTCCGCCCTCGGCGGAAAAGCCGAGCATGGCCACGCCCCGCCCCGGCGGTTCGTACAGGGCGGCGATGTTTCGCTGCACGGTCTCCGGCACGTCGATGGCCTCGATGTCGATCTTCGCCTGCTGCAACGCCTGGATGCGCGGGGCGAGCACCTCGTTGGGCGCGCAGGCGACGAAGACGAAGCGGCTGCGCGCGCCCCCGGCCTCCTCCATCGGGACTTCCAACACGTCGAGCGTGGCCTGCTCCACGGAAAAATCCACCATGCCCTTGATGCGCCAGCGCATGGCTTCCTTGATTTCCGCGGGAGGAACGTCCGGCGGCTCGACCTGCAGGAACTGGTATTCGCCGAAATGCAGGCTGGTGGTGGCGTGATAGCGGTCGAGCGCAAACTGCCTGCGCAGCCGCGCATAGGTATCGGCCTCGGACCCCTCCTTGCGGAAGGACTCGCACAGCGTTACCTCGGGCCGCCCGCCCGCGCCAGCATGGATATGCGCCAGATTCACCACACCGTCGCGGCTTGCCACGGCGAGCCAGCCGTCCCGCTTACCGGTGCCCATAATTCTCATTTTACGTTAACTTACTCATATAACTCACGGAAACTAAAGGTTTTCGGCTGAATTGTCAATCTTTTGAAAAGGGTTGAGCCAAATTCATGCTCCTATCGGGTGATTTCGCGCCGATAAATCAGCCTGTCGCGGTAGATGCCGAAGGTGGCACGAGCAACCGGATCGTCGTCATGCATTGTGTTCGCATCCGCATCCGTGTCCGCGGCATCGTTCCAGCGGCCGCGCAGCCAGGGCCGCGCTGCAAGGTCGACCGTGACATCGACGCTGCCCTGATTATTCAGTCCGGGCACAGTCAATCCGGGCCCGCTGAATAGGCCGCCTACTGCAGTCCATGGACCGCCAGCAGCCAATGCCGTCTCACCGAGGTTCAGGTTGCCCTGCCAGTTCGATAGTGAAAAATCCCCTGCTGCAAGTGCCGCGCAGCCATCGCTGCCATTCACCGCGAACCCGCTGCCGCTCCAGAACTCGCTGCGCACCGTCAGCGGCAGCGCGCGCAACTCGGAGCCGTGGGCGTTTTGCAGGCGCAGTCGTCCGAAGCGCATGCTGGTCGCAGCGCCAACCGCCTTCGCATTGCAGGGGGCGCAGGCACCCACGGTGGCGGCGTTCATGTCCAGGCTGTTCAACACAACAGCGTCGGGATCCGTTACGCGCACACCCAGTTGCAGACTGTCGAACGGACCGTCGGGATTGTCAGGCGTGGCGCGGAGGAAGCTCGCCGCCGCCGTGCTGACCGAATAAACGCCGCTGTTCCAGAGCGGGGACGGCGCGGCCACATTCAGGCGCGCAGACAGATCGGTGCCGTTGTCGGCGTTTTCGGCCTGCCAGGCCACGGTCGCAGGACTGAACGGACTATGGTAGTTCGCAGTCACCCCGCCTGCGACGTTCTGCGCCTGCACCGTCGCAGCCAGGTTCTGGAAGGGCTGGTTCATGTACGTAAAGGCCGGTGCGCCCGCCGTGCAGGCCGCGGTCACCGCGCCCGCCGTCAGGACGAACCGATCCGGCACGAAGCGGCCGAAATAACTCGTAGGCGCATTGTTGCCGAAGTTGCAGCCGAACTTCCCGCCGACCGGACTGTTCGAGAAATCCGGCGTGCAATCGCCGCTGCCGACATCGACGCCGGTAAAACCGGTGTCGATGACACCGTTCGTGTCGAGGCGGAAATAGCCGACCTCGTCGTACAGGAAGTTGTTGCCGGACGCAGTTCCACCGAGTGGATTTGCGGCGGCAAAGCTGCCCGTCAGGGCGCCGGTGAGCACCGCCCCAGCATGTGCCTGCGTCTTGCTCGCGTCGATTGCCGGCGTGCCGTCATAACCGGCGAGCGCCGTCGCCGTCAGGTCGAAGGCGGACCCCGCCTTGATGATCGGCACGGCCACGGGGTTGGTGCCGGTGGCATCGGCGTTGGCGTTCGTAGAGGCAACGGTGAATGCCAAAGGCCGCACTGCAAAATTGTCCGTCGAACAGCCGACGACCGCGGGCGCCTGGTTGGAATCGGTGACGCGGCAGCGAAGATTCCTGTACGCCTTGCCCACACTCATGAGCGCCGCTGTCTTGCGTCCGACATCCGCAGCGACGAAAGTCAGGGTCTGCGACACGGCGGGAGAAAGTGGCAGGCGGCTGGCGCAAGCGGTGCTGCCGGAGCCGTCGACCAATTCAACCGTGACCGACTTGTCTGCGTCCGACGCATAGCCGGTCTCCTGGCTGCCATCCGCCTTGAGGGCGACGACGTCGAAGCTGAAGCCACTGCCGGCAATCTTGGTGAACAAATGGCCGGCGGACGCGCTCTCACCCGACGCCACGCAATTGAAATTGGCCGGAATGACCGCCCCGCCGCAGGGGTGGGTGGCGTTGAACTGGGCGAGCACCTGGCTCTGCGTCATCTCGCCGTCGAAGACATTCACTTCGTCGATGCGGCTGCGGAAGCGATAGCCATTGTTGGCCTGCCAACCGCTTACGCGCAGGTTGGCGTTGACGATGGCATTGCCCAGGGCAGGCGTGCTTTGTCTCTGCGTCAGCGCCTGTAGTACGCCGTCAATGTAGAGCTTGTTGCCGGTCACGCTGCCGTTGGTGAATACCGCCGACACATGCACCCAGCGGTTGGCCAATCCCGCGGAACTGATTCCGAACACATCGCTGTTGGCCGTGTTGAAACCGAAATGCCCGTTGACCAGCCACAGGTCATGCCGATTCCAGCCGATCGGCATGACGCTGTTGGCGCCGTTCCAGTACATCCAGAACGAGACCGTCGTCTTGGCCCCCGCCGCCGTGTTGGCGGCCACCGGCAGGGTCAGTGCGCCGCCGTTGAAATCGCCATAGCCGCAGGTGCCCGGGCTGCCGGCGCGGGCCGGACTGACCGATGCCGGTACAGGCAACGGTGCACCGAGCGCTTGCCCATGCCGACTACTACCGCTCGAATCCAGCACCTCCCCCGCTACCCCTGTCCACGCCCCCTCTTCGAGGCGGTAATGTGCCAGTGTGGCGCAGGAGGCGCACGTTCGCGGCGCCGCCACGGCAATGCTCGCGACCTGGGCGGCATCCAGTGCGCCGTCGTAGATGCGGAACTCGTCGACCCCGCCGTTGAACCAGCCCCAGCGGCCGCCGCCGAGACCGCCGTCGTTGTTGACCGTTCCCCCGGAGGTACGCAGCCCCGGATGGGCATTGGCAAAGGTGCTGGTGAGCCCGGTCGCCACCAAGGCGCCGTTGATGTAGAGACGCGGCTGCCTTGCCTGATATACCACGGCAACGTGGGTCCAGCCGCTCAGCGCGCCCGACCAGACCAGCAGTGCCGGCATGTAGCTGGCCGCATGTTCGTAAACGGAAACGCCATTGGTGCCGACCGAGACACCGACGCCGGCGTGACCGGCACCCCAGGCATCCGTTCCTTGCGCCGGATAAAGCACGTAACGCTGGCCGCCGGTGCCGCCGGTGCCCCCGGTCGACTGGCCGTCGATCTGATGCGTCGTGGTCGGATTGACCCAAAACGCCATAGTGAAATCGTTGGTGATGGCGTCTGCAAAGTTGCTCACCGATTTGATTCGTGTCGGACTCACGCCATTGAAAATGCCCCCTTTGCAGATGCGGCCGCTTCCGGTATTCGCGGTGCCCAGCGGCGTGCCGCTGTTGCCGTTGCCGCTGGCGTCCGATACCTCACCAACGACGGTGCCGAGGGCGCATTCGTCCAAACGCCATTCCAGCGTTAGCCGTGGCGCGCAGACATGGGTCTCGTTGAAAAGGGTCGTGACTTCGGCTGGCAGAAGCTGACCGTCATAAACCTTCACCTCGTCGATGCGACCGGAGAAGCGGTAACTGGTGTTGACCTGCCAGCCTCCGACCCGCAGGGTGGCGTTGGCATAGGAAAAGGCATTGTTGGGGGTGCTCTGGCGTTGAGTCAATATCTGAGCCACGCCGTCGATATACAGGGCGTTCGCCGAAACATTGCCGTTGGTGAACTCCGCCACCACATGCACCCAGCGATTGGCCAGGCCCGCGGACGAAATGCCGAAAACGTCGCTGTTGCCGGTATTGAACCCGAAATGGCCGTTGACCAGCCAAAGGTCGTGACGTAACCAGCCGATCGGCATGACGCTGTTGGCGCCGTTCCAGTACATCCAGAACGACACGCTGGTCTTCGCGCCAGCGGTGGTATTGACCGGCAGGCTGCCGATGCTCAAGGCACCGCCGTTGCCGGCCGGTCCCGGAAAGCTGCCATACGTGCAGGTACCCGGCCTGCCCGGCCTCGCCGGCGATGTGGAAACCGGCGTCGGCAGCGGGCTGCCGATCGCCTGGCCGTGCCGGCTGTTGCCGCTGGTGTCGCGCACCTCGGCTGCCGCGCCCGTCCACAGCAGTTCTTCCAGCCTGTATTCCCCGAGCAGGGTGGCCGCCGAAGCCTGTCCGGTCAGAAGCAGAAAAAAGAGGGCGGCTACGAATCGCATGGCCTCACCCGGAAAAGTCAGTCCCGGCAGGACGGCGTTCCGGCTCCGGCAGAACCGCGGCCAACATCTGTCGGACACGCTCATCCTCCCTTTCCAGCAACCGGGGGTTGCTCTGGTAGGCAAGAAGCAGGAAACGGCGGTTTGCATCGATCCCCTGCAATAGCTGGTAGTTCTGTTCGGCGTTCAGCATGATTTCGGTGCCTGAAGTTTCCGCAGCTCCTCGATGTCTATGGCGTCTTTGCTGCGTCCGGTTCCCGTTTTCATTGCGATCAGGTGCTCGATCGAGGCAATTGGGATCGTGAGCGTCCCGACAGGGGCCATGACCGCGTCAAGCTTCAACTCGGCGAACGAAACAACGGGCCTGACCAGCACATCGATGACGGTGGCCATCATGTCGGGGCCGCGCAGTGCGAAGGCGAGCATGCCTTTCTCGCGATGCCATTGCTCGATCCGATCGGGATCGGCCAGCGCGTCGATGGGAACGGGGATGACCGGGCGCAGACCCGCCGCCTTTGCGCAATCGATGAAGCGTCGCAGGTTCTCCGGGGTCATGGCCAGCACGACATCGACATCCATGGTTACCCGCTGGTAGCCGTGCAGCGCCACCGCCAGCCCGCCCACCAGGACGAAGTCGATGTCGGCATCGGACAGGCTCTTGATCAGATCGAACATGCTCATGGCGCGCGCCTTTTCTTGTTCCAGCTCCATGCTCATAGCTCCACTGCGGCCTGCACCTGCCGCTCGACGTAGTCCGCTCCCGGCGCCGGGTTCGGGCAGGCTCCGGCCGCCGGCTGGTTGCAGGCGGTGGCGGTCAGTTGGTAAATGGTAACCGGATTGCCGGCTTCCGTATGCGTGGTCGAGGCGCAATTCACCGTTACGGCGAATGTCACCAGAGAGCCGGGCAAGGCGAGGTTCGTCGATGCGGCACAGGCGCCGCCGCCTTGCAACACCTGCCAGGCGCCCCATTCGATGCCGGCCTGCGCCGCCTGGTAGGCGCGCGTGCCGAGTTCGTCGAGCACGGCGGCGGTCTGCTGGACACGGAACATGCTCACGGCGAAGGCGCCGAGCGCGGCCAGCACGACGATCAGGAAGATCGCCGTGATGATGGAGAACCCCCTCTGGCTGTTCATGGCACGTTGCTCACATGGACCTGCGAGAACAGGGTGACCCGCTCCGTCGTGCCGGCCGGGTCGGCCTGGCTGAGTTGCAGGCGAATGGAGACGATGCCGTTCCTCTGGGCCACCGCGTTCGGCGCATAGGTGAAGCTGCACTCGGTCACGCCGGTGGCAAGCAGCGCGGCGTTGCCGCCCGCCGGCGGCGTGCCCTGGCCGGCGCTGACGGCATAACCCCATTGGCGCGTCAGCGTCTGTGCGGCCGGATCGCAGACGTAGGTCACCGGTCCCGAGACGACATGGAAGCGGCGGTCCGGCGAAGCCAGGGGGAACGCGAGGGACTGGAACTGGATGCGGTCCTCGGGGTTCGCGCCGGCGTCGGCGGCCGTGGCAGTGATGCGGCTCTTGTTGCCGCCGGTCGCCGCGCCGCCGGCATAGGCGTCGGCGCCGGCGAAGCCCGGCCCGAGGTTGTAGACCACCAGGTAATCGCCGCCTGCCGCGATGGTGGCGAGACCGGGCACTGCGCCCAGGCTGCGGAAGCAGGTATCGGCGTTGCCGATGGTGAGCGCGTCGTCGTAGCCGGGCAGCCCTCCCGCGGGACACTGGGTAGCGCCGCCGGAAGGCTCCTCACGATAGCGCCCGCCGGTGCGCACTTCCAGGTATTCCAGGTAGCAGGTCGTCAGCCCGGTGCAGGCGCCGGCCACGCGCACGCTGTTGGGCAGGGCCGTCTGCACGTCGCGGGAAAAGCGCCGCACGGCCAGATCGGCGATGTCGGTCAGGGCAGCGCGGCGGGCGACGTCGAAGTAGCCGGCGATCGGCACGCGCAGAAAGACCGCGGCGACGGCGGCGAGGATGCCGGTGAGCACCATCGCCGTAATCAGCTCGATCAGCGTGAAGCCGCGCGCCCCGATCCGGGCGCCGGGCCGCCCCAAGCCCGGATCATCGTGCTCATGGAGCGTGCGCGGCACGCGAACCTCCGTCACCCCCGCCTCCGGGGCGGGGGGCGGGGGGTGGGCGCTGGAATCACTGTCAGAGGTTCGGCGCATGGCGGGTGCGGATGCCGTCGAGGGTCACGCTGACGTTGCCGGGGCCGGTCACGGTGACGCTGATCCGCTGCGCTTCCGTTGCGGCGATGCCGCCGAAGGCGAGCGGAGCGACGGCGACCGTGGCGCCATAGGCACCCAGTCCCGCCATCGCGGCGCCGGTGACGTCGAGGATGCCGCCCGCCATGGCGAAGCCGTTGTAGTCGTTGGCGTTGTCGAAGGGCGTCAGCGCGGCATAGCGCGTTTCGCCCGCCTCCGGTCCCATGGCTTCGACGGTGGCAGCACAGCCATTGACGCCGACGAAGGCGCCGGTCGCCGTCGCGGCATTCGCATCGTCCGGATCGCAGAAGGTGAAGGGCTGCAGGCGGATTTCCTCCAGCAGCGACTCGGCGATCGCCAGCGCCTGCTTGCGGATCAGGGGATCGGCGCTGGCCCTTGTCGTGTTGGCGAAGACCATGAGGATGCCGCCTGCCGCGATGCCGACGATGACGATGAACAGCAGGACCTCGATGAGGGAGACGCCCTGAATCGCTCGTCCGTGGCCGGGGCGGATGGGTTTAATCGGCATGCCCCGTCTCCGCTGCCACTAATATGGGCAGCATGCCTGAAACGGTAACGGTTATGGCCAGGTTCGGATTCGGCTGACCCAGACCGTTGAACCTGAAGCTGTTCGTTGAAGCTGCCACGGTCACCCCGCTGGGCGCAGTGATCACGTAAGGCGAAGATGAGCCCGGTTCGCCCAGTGGCGTACTGCATGCCGCACCAGCGACCGTCGACGGATTGAATGTCAGCGCCAACGTCGCCGGTGTCGCGGGAGTGATCGTCACACAAACCTCCCTGCGCTTGGCGACGGCTTGCTGGCGCGCATACCGAAGGCTCGAAAGCACCTGGTCCCTGAAACCGCGCTGAGAAAATGCATCGCGACCGACGAATCGGGGCAGCGCGACGGCCGCAATGATTCCCGCCACGATAATGACCGTGACCAACTCTACGATCGAGAAGCCCGCCTCACGTCTCCTGGAATCGGGAACCATCAGCCTCCTCAAACACACATGGCCGCCCATCCGATGTGCCGGATGCGCGGCCAAGTGCGAACTGACAGCCGGGCGCCCGTCAGCAACCTGTCGTCAGTGCCTGGGATATGATCGGCGCTGCTCCGGCGGCTGCAGGGGCAGCATAGGTGAATTGACACTGGCCGGGTGTGGTGGCACCGGAGATGCGAACGCGCACCACGGCTCCCACCAAAGCAACGGTATAACCCTTGGCCACAAGGTCAGCCTGAAACTGCGCATTATTGTTCCCTTCGGCCAGGCCGGCCGCGTAAACAATGCCGTTCCGGTTTACGTTTGCCTGAGGATAGGAGAAAGTCAGGGCCGTCAAGCCGCGTTCGGTACAGACGTTTCCGCCACCCGTGGCCGTTACGTTTTCGGTACCGCCCGCAGGACACGCCAAGGGCCCTTGTCCGGCCCTCACAAGGGCTTTGCCATGCACCAAAGCCGATGCCGCTGATATGGCGCCTTGGGCCGCCTGCAGTTTTGCCCGCCTCGCATCTCCCTGAAGATTGACGAATCGCGGCAGGGCAGTCGCCGCAAGAATGCCCAGGATGGTAATGACGACCACCAGTTCGATCAGGGTGAAACCGGATTGCCTTTTCATGTTCACTTCCTCCAACTAAAAAATCACACGAGCCGAGAATACACGATCACAACAGCTTTACATGCCAACTATTCCCGCTTTTTCAAAGAATATCAGAACCATGCATAGGAAAAGCGTGAAATAAGTCGCGGATCCAGCGCATCCCCTTCGATGCGCACGATGAACCGCAATTCCTTCACCTTCGATCCCTCGACCCTCAGGTTGTCCGAACGGTTCGGCCGGTAGACCAGTTGCCGCTCGCCCGGATCGAAATACCAGTAGGCCGGCCGGGCATGCGCAGGCGGCTTCGCCATTTCACCCAGGTAGTTCCGCGGCGGGGTCTGCAGCCATTTCACCGGATTCTCCCTTTCCAATGGCGCCTGGTTCGGAACGGCGCCGCGGGTGAGGCGGCTGGCGGCTTCCAGGCGCAGGGCATAGTCGATCGTGCGCACCGTCTCCTCCACTTCGGTCTTCTCGGACATCTCCTGCATGGTCAGCACCCGGTCGAACAGGAAATACAGCAGGCCGGACAGCACGGCCAGGGCGACGGCCAGTTCGACCAGGCTGAAGCCCGGCGGCCTTGCGTGAATCCGGCGTCCCTGCGGCCGGGGCATTACTTGATCGCCGCCTTGCCCAGATCCCACATCGGCAGGAACACGCCGAGCGCCAGCACCAGCACCATTGCGCCGAGCGCCACGATCAGGATCGGCTCGATCTGCGCCGACAGCGTCTTCAGCTCGTATTCGACCTCGCGCTGATACATGTCGGCGATCTCCAGCATCATGTCGTCGAGCGATCCCGATTCCTCGCCGACCATCACCATCTGCAGCACCACCGGGGTGAACACCCCCGAGGCGACGGCGGTGCGCAGCACGCTCTCGCCGCGCTCCACGCCCATGCGCATGTCCTCGAGTTTCTTCTCGATCCAGGCGTTCTCGACCACCTGCCCGGTGAGGGAGAGCCCCTGCACGATCGGCACGCCGCTTCTCGCCGCCATGGCGAAGCTCCTCGCGAAGCGCGCCAGGGTGGCCTTGCGGATGATCTTGCCGGCGATCGGGAGCCGCAGCTTGAAGCGGTCCCAGGCCAGGCGGCCGTCCTTCGTCTTGACGAACAGGCGGAAGGCAAAGACGGCGATGGCCAGCAGGGCCAGCAGGGCCGGCCACCAGGCCAGGGTGAAATCGGAAAAGCCGATGAGGACACGCGTCATCAGCGGCAGTTCGGTATTGAAGCCCTTGAACACCTTGGCGAAGGCCGGGATGACGAAGATGTTGATGATCACCAGGGCGATGGCCATGGCCAGCATGACGAAGCTTGGGTAGCGCAGGGCCGATTTGACCTGGTCCTTCATGAACTTCTGAAATTCGAGGTGGTGGAAGAGCTGGAGGAAGATTTCCTCCAGCCGCCCGGTGGTCTCGCCGACCCGCACCATGGCGACGTAGAAGCTGCCGAACACGTCGGGATTGCGTGCCAGCGCCTGCGACAGCTCGCGGCCCGAATCGAGCGCCTCGCGCAGGTCCTGGATGACGGCGGCGAAGGCGCGGTTCATGGCGGATTCCTGCAGGCCGGCGAGCGCCCGCATGATCGGGACGCCGGCTTTTATCAGGGTGTACATCTGCCGGCTGAAGAGCAGCACGTCGATGAAGCCGGCCTTCTGCCGGTCGAGCAGGCGCGCCATCTGCTTGCCGAAGGATTCGGCGGGCGCCGCCGATTCGGCAATCCGGATGGGAGTGATGCCCCCTTCGGCGAGGTGCTCGGCCAGGATGCTGCCGGTGGGGCTTTCCATGACCCCCTCGACGCGGTTGCCCTGGGCATTGCGGCCGACGTAGGCAAAGTGGGGCATGGCGCGGCTAGTCCTCGTACTGGCTGGTGGTGCGGATGGCTTCCTGCACCGTGGTGCGCCCCTCGATCACGGCACGGATGGCGTCGCGGCGCAGGGTGTGGCGGGCCATCTGCTCGCGCGCGGCGCGGATGAACTCGGCCGGATCCTCCTGGTTGGCCGCAGCCACCACCGGGGCGGTCATCTCCAGCATCTCGTAGATGCCGGTGCGACCGAGATAGCCGGTGCCGTTGCAGTGCGAGCAGCCGGCGCCCTCGCGGTACTCGTGGCGGTCCACATCGTCGCCGATCTCGACCCGTAGCCACTCGTGTTCCTGCGGCGACAGCCGGCGCGGCCGGGCGCAATGCTCGCAGATCACCCGTACCAGGCGCTGGGCGATGACCATCTGCAGGGACATCGCCACCATGTAGCGCGGCACGCCCATGTCGAGCAGGCGGATCGGCGTGCTGGCGGCGTCGTTGGTGTGCAGGGTGGACAGCACCATGTGGCCGGTGATGGCGGCACGCAGGCCGATCTCGGCGGTGGCCTGGTCGCGCATCTCGCCGACCAGGATCACGTCCGGGTCCTGGCGCAGGGCGGAACGCAGCACGCGATCGAAGCTGAGTTCGATCTTCTCGTTGACCTGCACCTGGTTGATGCCGGGCAGGCGGTATTCGACCGGGTCCTCGACGGTGATGATCTTCTTCTCGGTGGTGTTGATCTCGGCCAGGGCGGCGTACAGCGTCGTCGTCTTGCCGCTGCCGGTGGGGCCGGTCACCAGCACCATGCCGCTGGAACGGTGGATGGCCTCGCGCAGGCGCTCCAGGATTCCCGGCGGCATGCCGAGATGCTCCAGCCGCAGCATGCCGGCGCCCTGATTGAGCAGGCGCATCACCACCGACTCGCCGTGCTGCGTCGGCATGGTCGAGATGCGCACGTCGATGGCGGTCGTTTTTACCTTGACGTTGAAGCGGCCGTCCTGCGGCAGCCGCTTTTCCGAGATATCCAGGCCCGACATCAGCTTCAGGCGCAGCACCAGGGCCGAGGCGATCTTCATGTCGGCCTCGGTCTGCACATGCATCACGCCGTCGATGCGGAAGCGGATCACCAGGGAGCGCTCCTGCGGCTCGATGTGGATGTCGGAGGCGCGCACCTGGGTCGCCGCCTCGAAGACGGACTGCAGCAGCTTGACGACCGGAGCCTCCTCCAGCCCCGGCGTGAGCGCCAGGGCGCCGAGATCGACCGCGCCCTCGCCGAGCTCCGCCGTCAGCTCCTTCGCCAGGCCGCTGATTTCCTCGGTGCGCTGGTAAATCCGGTCGACGGTTTCCAGCAGCTGGGATTCCGTGACGACGGCGATGTCGATTTCCCGCTTGAGGATGCGCGCCACCTCGTCGTAGGCGAAGAGGTCGGTCGGGTCGGCAAAGCCGACGCGCACCCCGTTGTCGCGCTCCTCCAGCACCAGGGCGCGGAATCGGCGCGCCTGGGCCTCGGGCAGCAGGCGCACGATGGCCGGCTTGAGGTTGAAATACTTGAGGTTGATGTAGGGCGCGTTGATCTGCCGGGCGATCGCCTCGGAAATCTGCTCCTCGGTGACGAAGCCCTTGTCGACGAAAACCCGCCCCAGCTTGCGACCGGTCTTTTTCTGCTCGTCGAGGGCCGCCTGCAACTGTTCCTGGCTCAGCAGTTTCTGCTGGACCAGTATTTCCCCCAGGCGGAATTTTTCCGGACGGGCCATGATATCCCCGAAAAGTTAAACCTTATTGTATGAAAAACGACGTAACATCACTGTTTACTGACGGAAATTACCCCTATTCTCGCAGGTGTTCAAGTGTTTCATGTCGTTCTCTATCAGCCGGAAATCCCCCCCAACGCCGGCAATGCGATCCGGCTGACGGCGAATGCCGGCGCAAATCTGCATCTGGTGAAGCCGCTCGGCTTCAATCTGGAAGACCGGCAACTCGCCCGCGCCGGACTCGATTACCACGATCTCGCCCGGGTCACGGTACATGAAAGCTGGCAGGACTGCCTGGAACGACTTCACGGCCACCGGCTGTTTTTCGTCAGTACACGAGGGAATGCCCGCTACGATGCGCCGCGCTACCAGCCGGGCGACGCCTTCGTCTTCGGGCCGGAATCGCGCGGGCTGCCGCAGGAGATGCTCGATGCCGCAGCGCCCGGCCGGATCGTCCGCCTGCCCATGGTGCCGGGCAACCGCAGCCTGAACCTCTCCAACACAGTGGCGGTGATGGTGTTCGAGGCCTGGCGGCAGAACGACTACGCGGGAAGCATGTAGGTCGGCCTTTCTGTAGGTCTGGCCTCAGCCCGACAACCACAGGCATGACTCGACTCAGAAAGTCCGGAAACAACCTCTTGACGCTTCACAGCTAGCTAGCTGATCTACGCATTCTCCAGCTTCGGGTCGCGGCCAAGCAGTTGCTCCACCGCTTCGCTGGCGGGCACGCCGCCGTGGAGGATGCCGTTCACCGCCCGGGTGATCGGCATGTCGATGCCGAGGCGGCCGGCCAGCAGGGCGACTTCGCCTGCGCTGGAGACGCCTTCGGCGGTGTGGCCCAGTTCCGTCAGGATCCGCGCCAGCGGCTGGCCCTTGGCCAGCGCCAGGCCGACGCGGCGGTTGCGCGACAGGTCGCCGGTGCAAGTCAGGATGAGGTCGCCCATGCCGGCCAGGCCCATGAAGGTTTCGCGCCGTCCGCCCAGCGCCAGGCCGAGCCGGGTGATTTCGGCCAGGCCGCGCGTGATCAGCGCGGCGCGGGCGTTCAGGCCGAAACCCATGCCGTCCGAGATGCCGGCGGCGATGGCCATGACGTTCTTCACGGCACCGCCGATCTCGGCGCCGACGATGTCGTGGCTGGCATAGATGCGCAGGCGGGCGTCGTGCAGGGCCCGTGCCGTGGCTTCGGCAAAGGCGCCATCCGCGGAGGCGAGGGTGATCGCGGTGGGCAGACCCTGCGCCACCTCTTCGGCGAAGCTGGGGCCGGTAAGTGCACCGCAGGAAGCCTGGTCCCCCAGTTCCTCGGCGACGATCTGGTGCGGCAACCGTTGGCTGCCCGCCTCCAGCCCCTTGCAGACCCAGATGACCGGCCCGGCCGGCGCGACCGCGCGCAGGCGGCGCAGGGTGTCGCGCAGGCCGGCCAGCGGCGTGGCGATGACATTTAGTTCACCGGCCCTTGCGGCGGCGGCGAAATCGGCTTCGACGCAGAGGGCTTCCGGAAGGGCGGAGCCCGGCAGGTAGCGGGCGTTCTCGCGGCGTGCGCGCAGGGCGGCCGCCTGCGCGGCATCGCGCGCCCAGAGGGAAACCGCATGGCGGCGGGAGAAGGCAATGGCCAGCGCCGTGCCCCAGGCGCCGGCGCCGAGTATGGAAATCTTCATCCCACGGGGATTTCCTTCGGTCATGGGGGCAGTCCGGTCCGAACCCCTGGGAGATAGGCGCTGTCGGGCTGAAGCCCGACCTACAGCCCCCAGACCTGATTGGCGCGGACGAAGCCGGACTGGCCGTCGCGATGGCGCACCCGGGCCCAGCCGGGCGGACCGGGCTCGACAAGTTCCAGCAGCACGTCCTTGTCGGCCTCGAAAACCAGCGGCGCGGCATCGTCGGCCTGGGCGCGCACGCCGGCGCTTGCCGCCGTGACGATGAGCGTGCGCTTCTCGGCGAGGGCACTCTTCTCCACCCAGGCGAGGTCGCCGGCGGCATCGCGCACCTTGATCCAGCCTTCCAGGCTGACCACCACCTCCACCGGCGTGCCGCGGGCGATGATGAAGAGCGGCTTCGCCTTCTGCGAGGGCGCATCGAACATCACCGCGCCGGTCTCCGCTACCGAACGGAATTCCAGCGCCCAGGCGGGCGCTGCGGCAAAAGTCAGTCCCCAGAGGACGGCGGCAAGAATGCCGCCTGCCCCCCGTCCCCCTTCCCGCAGAAGGGGGTGACGGGTGTTCGTCGCTGCGCGGCTCGGCATGGCTGGCTGCGCCGCCCCTGGGGCGGCCCGGCGGGCGGCGTTCACTGGATGGGAATTTCGCTGGGCTGGCCGGCCTGCTGTTCCAGGCGCTGGCGGTAGAGCGCCTCGAAGTTCACCGGCGCCAGCAGCACCGGCTGGAATCCGGCGCGGGTAATGATGTCGGAGACGGTTTCACGCGCGTAGGGAAAGAGGATGTTGGGACAGGCAATGGCCAGCACCGGCTCCATCTCCTCGTCCGGCACGTTGCGGACCTGGAAGATGCCGGCTTGCGCCGCCTCGACGAGGAACTGGGTCTTCTCGCCCAGCCTGGCGGTGACGGTGACGGTCAGCACGACCTCGAAGACGCCGTCGCCCAGGCCGTTCGCCTCGGACTGCAGGCCGACCTCGACGGCGGGCTGCTCGCGTTCGAGAAAGATCTGCGGTGCATTGGGGATTTCGAGGGAGAGGTCCTTGACGTAGACCTTCTCGATGGAAAAAACGGGCTGTTCAGTCTCTGACATGGCGTGGAACCGTAAGGGTAAAGGTAAGGAAAATCATTCGCCGCGCAACAGGGCATCGAGCCTGCCGGCGCGGTCGAGGGCATACAGGTCGTCGCAGCCGCCGACATGGTGTTCGCCGATGTAGATCTGCGGCACGCTGCGGCGGCCGGTCCTGCGCATCATCTCCTCGCGGCGGGCGGGATCGAGGTCGATGCGGACCTTCTCGATGCCGCTGACGCCCTTGCTGTTCAGGAGCTGCTCGGCGCGCACGCAGAACGGGCACACCGCGGTGGAGTACATGAGTATCTTCGGCGGGCTCATTTTCGGGTGATCGGCAGGCCGGCCTGGTCCCAGGCGGAAAGGCCGCCGCTGAGGTTGAACACTTTTTCGAAACCGGCGCGGCGCAGCCGGCCGCAGGCCGAGCCCGAGCGGTTGCCGCTGGCGCAATTGACGATGATCGAGCGCCCCTTGAACTTGTCCAGCTCGGGCAGGCGCTTGTCGAGCTGGGAGAGCGGGATGTGGCGGGAATTGGGAATGTGGCCGTTGCCGAACTCGGCTGCCTCGCGCACGTCGAGCAGGATGGCATCCTCGCGGTTGATGAGGAGGGTGGCCTGCATCGGCGACACGCTGGCGCTGCCGCCGCGCGCCTGCCAGGTCTGCCATAGCAGCATGCCGCCGCTGAAGGCGGCGAGGCCGAACCAGATCAGGTTGTCCTTGACGAAATCCAAGAAATGCTCCATTTATGTGTGCGAGTGAGGAACGCCGCAAAAGACTTCCCGCATCAGCACGATGAGTTGCAGGGTGCGCTGGTCGCCGACGCGGTAATAGACGCGGTTGGCGTCCTTCCTCGTGAGCAGCACGCCCTTGTCGCGCAGGATCGCCAGATGCTGGGAAATGTTGCTCTGGGAGGTGCCGACGGCATCGACGATCTCCTGGACGCAGGCCTCCTGGTCGCCGATGACGCAGAGGATCTTCAGACGCAGCGGATGCGAAATCGCCTTGAGCGCGCGCGCGGCGGTCTCGATGTGCTCCTGCTTCTCGATCAGATCGATGATCATGCTGTCCACTTGGCCGGAACCCGTTTTCAAACAGGCTAGTATTATAAAATACTTCTTTGCTCCCGTATGGGCCGATTGAAAGCGGTCCCTCCCTGCCGATCTCCTTCCGCATATCGAAGACATCATGAAAAAAATCGTTCTGCTCCGCCATGGCGAGTCCGCCTGGAACAAGGAAAACCGCTTCACCGGCTGGACCGACGTCGACTTGACCGACAAGGGCCGCGCCGAGGCAAGGCAGGCCGGCCAGCTGCTCAAGGAGGCCGGCTTCGCCTTCGATATCGCCTACACCTCGGTATTGAAGCGCGCCATCCGCACGTTGTGGAGCGTGCTCGACGAAATGGATCGCATGTGGATCCCCGTGGAACATTCCTGGCGCCTGAACGAGCGGCATTACGGCGCCCTGCAGGGGCTGAACAAGTCGGAAACGGCTGAAAAGTACGGCGAGGCCCAGGTCAAGATCTGGCGCCGCGCCTACGGCACCCCTCCGCCTGCGCTTGACCGGGACGACGCGCGACTCGTCGCCCAACTGGCCGACCCGCGCTATGCCGCCGAGCCGGCCGCTGCCGCCGTGGCGACGGAATGCCTGAAGGATACGGTTGCCCGCTTCCTGCCGTACTGGCAATCGACCATCGCACCCTCGGTCAGGGCCGGCCGCAGCGTCATCATCGCCGCCCACGGCAACAGCCTGCGCGCCCTGGTGAAATACCTCGACACGATTTCCGACCAGGACATCGTCGAACTGAACATCCCGACCGGGGTGCCGCTGGTCTATGAGCTTGACGACGATCTCAAGCCGCTCAAGCACTATTACCTGGGCGACCAGGTCGCCATCGCGGCGGCCATGCAGGCCGTCGCCAGCCAGGGCAAGGCGAAAAGCTGAAAGACATGCATAGGCGCGGAGTTGGCGGATAAAATCCGGACAGGCATGTCCCCGATCGCAAAGCCGTTTTCATCCATTTCCCTCCGTGTAATCCGTGGCATCGTCGCGACCTGTTGCCTCTGTGCGGCGGCAACGGGCCTCGCCGCTCCGGCCGACGCCGAGCGCAATGCGCTGAAGCGCCTGCAGGAACGCATCCAGGCGCTGCAAACGGACCTCGCCAAAACGGAAGGTTCGCGCACGGAAGCCGCTGACGGCCTGCGCGAAACCGAGCGGTCCGTTTCCGACGCCAACCGCAAGCTGCGCGAACTGACCGGCAAGCGGGCCGCCGTCAAGGCCCAGCTCGGCCACCTCGGCGTCCAGTCGAAGACGCTCTCGGCGCGCATTGCCGTCCAGCAGGCCCAGCTGGGCAGGCTGTTCACGCGGCAGTATTACGCCGGCGAGAGCGATGCCGTGCGCCACCTGCTCTCCGGCAACGACCCCAACCAGCTGGCCCGCGATGCCCACTACCTGAGCCTGCTCTCGCGCGCCAAGGCGGACCTGATTCGCGACCTGGGCGGGATTCTCGAGGAAAAGAAGCGTCTTGCCCGGCTGGCGAGCGAGAAGAACGCCGAACTGGCCGAAATCGAGCAAAGCCGGCAACGCGAACGCGCCGGGCTGATCGAACAGCAGGAAAAGCGCCGGGCGGTCCTTGCCCGCCTGTCCGAGCGCATCAAGGCACAGCGGCGCGAGGTGGGCAAACTCAGGCGCGACGAAAAGCGCATGACCAGGCTGATCGCGGGCCTCGGTCGCATCGTCGCCAGGCCCCGGACGCCTGCCCTGCGCAACGAGCGCACGCCGGACGCTTCCCACGCCGCCAATGCCTTTGGCCGCCTCAAAGGCCGCCTCGCCCTGCCCACCCGCGGGGAACTAGTCAACCGTTTCGGCACTCCACGACAGGACGGCGGCACGACCTGGAAGGGGCTTTTCATCCGCGCCGACGGCGGCGCCGACGTCAAGGCCATCGCCGCCGGCCAGGTGGTGTACGCCGACTGGCTGCGCGGCTTCGGCAACCTGGCCATCGTCGACCACGGCGATGGCTATCTTTCCGTATACGGCAACAACGAATCCCTCTTCAAGGCGGTCGGCCAGGAAGTCAAGGCCGGCGACGCGATCGCCTCGGTGGGCAACAGCGGCGGCAATCCGGAAACGGGTTTATACTTTGAATTGAGACATTTGGGACGGCCGATCGACCCCTTGAAGTGGGTCAGGCTGAAATAGGCCCAGCGGCCCCGACGGAGACACCACAGACATGCGCACCAAGCTGCAACAAGCCGGCCTCGTCCTTTTCGGACTGATCGCCGGCGTTTTCATCAGCCTCAACTTCTCCGCCATCGCCCAGAAGGATGCGGTCGCGCCGCTGCCGATCGAGGAGCTGCGCAGCTTCGCCGACGTCTTCAACGCCATCAAGACGGGCTATGTCGAGCCGATCGAGGACAAGAAGCTCATCACCCACGCCATCTCCGGCATGCTGACCGGGCTGGATCCGCACTCCCAGTACCTCGACGCCGACGCCTTCAAGGATCTGCAGGTCAACACCCAGGGCGAGTTCGGCGGGCTCGGCATCGAAGTCGGCATGGAAGACGGCTTCGTCAAGGTCGTCTCCCCCATCGAGGACACCCCCGCCTACCGTGCCGGCATCAAGGCCGGCGATCTCATCGTCAAGCTCGACGACACGCCGGTGAAGGGCATGACGCTCGCCGACGCGGTCAAGCGCATGCGCGGCAAGCCGAAGACCCGGATCACGCTCACCATCGCGCGCAAGGGCGAGGCCAAGCCGATCGTCGTCACCATCACCCGAGAAGTCATCAAGGTGCAGAGCGTGAAGTCGAAGATGATCGAGCCGGGCTATGCCTACGTGCGCCTGACCCAGTTCCAGGAGGGCACCGCCAGGAAGCTGGTCGAGCACCTCGACAAGCTGTGGAAGCAGGGTCCGGTCAAGGGCCTGGTGCTCGATCTGCGCAACGACCCGGGCGGGCTGTTGCACGGCGCCATCGGCGTCGCCGCCGCCTTCCTGCCGCCGAACGCGCTGGTGACCTCCACCGACGGCCGCACCGAGGACGCCAAGCGCAAGTACCTCGCCAGGCCGGGGGATTACCTGCGCGGCTCGCGCACCGACTTCCTCGAGGCGCTCCCCGCCGACATCAAGACGGTGCCGATGGTCGTCCTGGTGAATGCCGGCTCGGCCTCCGCCTCCGAGATCGTCGCCGGCGCCCTGCAGGACCACAAGCGCGCCGTCGTCATGGGCACGCAAACCTTCGGCAAGGGTTCGGTGCAGACCATCCTGCCGCTCGCCAACAACACGGCCATCAAGCTCACCACGGCCCGCTACTACACGCCGAGCGGCCGTTCGATCCAGGCCAAGGGCATCGAGCCGGACATCGTCGTCGAGGAAACCGCCAACGGCGGCTCCGGCCAGCGCCTGCGCGAAGCCGACCTGCAGCGCCACCTCGAGAACGACAAGGACGCGGCGCCCGCCCCGGCCGCCAGGCCGCAGACCAAGGCACCCGACACGAAGGGCAAACCGGGAAAGGACGATGCGGAGGATGAGGAATCGCCGCGTTTCGAGATCGCCTCGAAGAACGACTATCAGCTCAACCAGGCGGTCATTCTCCTCAAGGGCCTGCAGATCATGCAGGCCAAGTGATGGGCTGAGGCCAGGGGCATGACGCCGGAACGCGCGCGCGAACTGGCCCGCCGCGTTCCGCCCGCGGACCAGGCCCTCGCCCTGCCTGCCCAGGGCAGCATCAAGCAGCGCGAAATCCGCTTCGCCCGGCGCCCCCCCGGACAGGCAAAGCGGGCCGCCCAGCTGCTCGCCGGGCTGGAGTGCCTGCAGGTCACGGACGGGCCCCATCCGCGCGGCATCAGCGTCAGCTACGACCTGATCGACTACACCTGCGAGGGGCTCGAGAAGGCCCTGCGCAACCTCGGCTACCGCCTCGACAATTCGCCCTACCGCAGGATCGTCCGCGCCATAGTGTACTTCACCGAGGAAACCCAGTTGCGCAACCTGAAGGCGCCGGCACGCCTGATCAAGCAGTCCAACCAGGTCTACATCAAGGCCTGGGAGCACCATCCGCACGGCGACCGCGACGACACGCCGACGGAACTGCGCGAAGACCGGTGAACGACGATCAGTTATTGCGCTACTCGCGCCATATCCTCCTGCCCCAGCTCGGCATCGAGGGACAGGAGCGCCTGCTCGCCGCGCGTGCCCTGGTCGTGGGCGCCGGCGGCCTCGGCTCGCCGGCGGCGATGTATCTGGCCTCGGCCGGCATCGGTACCCTCGTGCTGTGCGACGGCGACACGGTGGACCTCACCAACCTCCAGCGCCAGCTCCTTCACCACACGCGCTCGGTGGGAAAGCCGAAGGCGCTGTCCGGCCGCGACACGCTGGCGCTGATCAATCCCGACGTGAAGGTCGTCGCGCTGGAACGCCGGCTGGAAGGCGCGTCCCTGGAGGAGGAGGTCGCCGCGGCCGACGTCGTGCTCGATTGCTCCGACAATTTCACCACGCGCCATGCCATCAACCGCGCCTGCGTCGCATACCGCAAGCCGCTCGTCTCCGGCGCCGCCATCCGTTTCGACGGCCAGGTCTCGGTGTTCGACCTGCGCCGGCCGGAGAGCCCCTGCTACAACTGCCTGTTTCCGGAAGGCCGGGAAGCGGAGGAAGTGCGCTGCGCCGTGATGGGCGTCTTCGCCCCGCTCACCGGCATCATCGGCGCGACGCAGGCAGCCGAGGCCCTCAAGCTCGTCGCCGGCTGCGGCGAATCGCTGATGGGCAGGTTGCTGCTGCTTGACGGCCTGGCGATGGAATGGCGCGCCATCCGGCTCGGCAAGGATCCGGGCTGTGCGGTGTGCGGCGCCGTTTCGTCCTGAATACCTACGAACGTTCCAGCCAGCTGGCGTGACGCAGGCTCGCCGGGGCGTGGGCGAAGAGGACGGAGAGGACCAGGATCAGCCAGAACAGCACGTCGCGCTGTGCCGGCCAGGCCAGCAGGATGCCCAGCAACAGCAGCTTGCCGGCCATGGCGAGGCCGACGTACTCGCGGCAATAGCCCGGGCGCGACCAGGCGTCCAGCGCCAGGATGGTCAGGCCGGAAGCCAGCGTCGCCACGCCGAAGGCCATCCAGCGGCCTTCGGGCATGTCCGCCAGGATGCCGGCGCCAAGACCGACGACACCGGCAAGATGGACGGCCCGCAGCACATTCACCAGCCAGCGCTTGCCGGGAAAATCGCGCGCGGCGCGCTTCATGCGGCCGACAACCGTGCCAGGATGCGGATGTCGGCGCCGACGCGGCGCAGGTCCGTGATCTTCAGGTCGCGGCGGCCCGAGAGATCGGCGATCTCCGGCAGCGGAAACATCTCGCGGCCGCTGCCGAGAATCGTCGGCGCATAGTAGAGCAGCAGCTCATCGACCAGACCCTCGCGCAGCAGCGAGCCGTTCAACTTGTGGCCGGCCTCGACGTGCAGTTCGTTGATGCCCCGTCCGGCCAGCAGTTCCAGCAGGCGCGGCAGGTCGACCTTGCCCTGCGGATTGGGCAGCACGACCACCTCGGTGCCGGCCGCGCGCAGGATGGCGGCCTTTTCGGCATCGTCCTGCGCGGCCGCCACCAGCGTGTTGCCGCCTTCGAGGATGCGCGCCGTCGGCGGCGTCTCGAAATGGCTGTCCACCACCACGCGCAGCGGCTGTCGCGATGTCTCGATGTCGCGCACGGTCAGGCGCGGGTCGTCGTCGCGCACCGTGCCGGCGCCGGTGAGGATGGCGCAGGCGCGGGCGCGGAAGAAGTGGCCGTCGCGGCGCGCCTCCGGGCCGGTGATCCACTGGCTCCTGCCGTTGTTCAGCGCCGTCTTGCCGTCGAGGCTGGCGGCCAGCTTGAGGCGCAGCCACGGACGGCCGCGCTCCATGCGCGAGACGAAGCCGATGTTGAGTTCGCGCGCTTCATGCGCCATCAGCCCGAATTCGCAGGCGACGCCAGCGGCGGCGAGCTGCGCCAGGCCGCTGCCGCCGACCTGCGGATTCGGGTCGCGCATGGCCGCCACCACGCGCGCCACGCCGGCTTCGATCAGCGCCACGGCGCAGGGCGGCGTGCGGCCGTGGTGGCTGCAGGGCTCCAGGGTGACGTAGGCAGTGGCGCCGCGCGCCTGCCCGGCGGCGGCATTCAGCGCGTGAGTCTCGGCATGCGGCCCGCCGGCACGTTGGTGCCAGCCCTCGCCGACGACGGCGCCATCCTTGACGAGCACGCAGCCGACGCGCGGATTGGGCGTGGTGGAGATCAGGCCCTTCTCCGCCAGCCGCAGCGCGCGGGCCATGAATTCGTGATCGGCGGCGGAAAAGTTCATTTCCTCACCACGGCGGGCACGGCGACACGGCGAAGAACATATTGTGAATTCCGCCGTGCACGCCGTGTCGCCGTGGTGAAAACTCAGGCGTTCCGGGCGCGCCGCGGCGCGCGGGGCTTCTTCACTTCGCGGATCGCCTCGCGGAACTCCTCGACGTCCTCGAAGTTGCGGTACACGGAGGCAAAGCGCACGTAGGCGATCTTGTCGAGCTTGCGCAGCTCGCGCATGACCAGCCCGCCGATCTTCTCGGTCGGCACTTCGCGCTCGCCCGAGGCGAGCAGGCGCTCCTCGATGCGCTCGATGGCGGCGTCGATGCTCTCGGTGGTGACCGGACGCTTCCTCAGCGCCAGCATCAGGCTGGCCAGCAGCTTGTCGCGGTCGTAGTCGGCACGGCTGCCGTTCTTCTTGACGATGAGCGGCATGCGCAGCTCGACGCGCTCGTAGGTGGTGAAGCGCTTGTCGCAGGCCAGGCAGCGGCGACGGCGGCGGACGGTATCCCCTTCCTCGTTCTCACGCGTATCGATGACCTGCGTGTTGGGTTCAGAACAGAACGGGCACTTCATGGCCGGCTCCTGCGGCGCCGGCCATGGAGTGCCCAGTCGACACGACCTACCCCCCAGCCCCCTTCCCGTGGAAGGGGGTGACCCCGGCTCGCTGCGCTCGAAGTATTGGGGGTGCTCATTAATTAGCTCATGCGCCGTACACAGGGTACTTCTTGCAAAGCTCGGCCACCTTGCCGCGCACCCTGGCGATGACCGCCTCGTCGGCCGGATGGTCGAGCACGTCGGCGATCAGGTGGGCGACGGTTTCCGCCTCGATCTCGGTGAAGCCGCGCGTCGTCATCGCCGGCGAACCGAGGCGGATGCCGGAGGTGACTAGGGGCTTCTGCGGATCGTTCGGAATGGTGTTTTTGTTCACGGTGATGTGGGCCTTGCCGAGCACGGCCTCGGCTTCCTTGCCGGTGAGGTTCTTGGCGCGCAGGTCGACCAGGAAGACGTGGCTCTCGGTGCGGCCGGAGACGATGCGCAGCCCCCGCTCTTCGGAGAGCACGCGCGCCATGACGCGGGCGTTGGCGATGACCTGCTCCTGGTAGTTGCGGAACTCGGGGGTCATGGCCTCCTTCAGCGCCACCGCCTTGCCGGCAATGACGTGCATCAGCGGGCCGCCCTGGATGCCGGGGAAGATGGCCGAATTGATGGCCTTCTCGTGCTCGGCCTTCATCAGGATCAACCCGCCGCGCGGGCCGCGCAGGGTCTTGTGCGTGGTGGTGGTAACGACGTCGGCGTGCGGCACCGGGTTGGGATAGACCTCGGCGGCGATCAGGCCGGCGTAGTGCGCCATGTCTACCATGAAGATGGCGCCTACCGCCTTCGCCACTTTCGCGAAGCGCTCGAAGTCGATGCGCAGGGCGTAGGCCGAGGCGCCGGCGATGATCAGCTTCGGCTTGTGCTCGTGCGCCAGCCGCTCCATCCCGGCGTAGTCGATCTCCTCCTTGGCATCGAGGCCGTAGGGCACGATGTTGAACCACTTGCCGCTGATGTTGAGCGGCATGCCGTGGGTGAGGTGGCCGCCCATCGACAGGTTCATGCCGAGGATGGTGTCGCCCGGCTTGAGGAAGGCGAAGAACACCGCCTGGTTGGCCTGGGAGCCGGAGTTGGGCTGCACGTTGGCGCAGTCGGCGCCGAACAGCTTCTTGGCGCGGTCGATGGCCAGCTGCTCGGCGACGTCGACATGCTCGCAACCGCCGTAGTAGCGCTTGCCGGGATAGCCCTCGGCGTACTTGTTGGTGAGCTGCGAGCCCTGCGCGTCGAGAACGGCCTGGCTGACGTAGTTCTCGGAGGCGATCAACTCGATGTGCTCTTCCTGGCGGCGGTTTTCGGCTTCGATCGCGTCCCACAACTCGGCATCGACTTTGGCGAGGGTGTTATTTCTGGAAAACATTCTTTGGCTCTTTCAAAAAATGTTTCAGTGAAGGCTAATGCGCGAAGCGCGTTATGCCGAAACTAAAACATCAAATTACCTAACTGATTGAAGAAAGCGGCAATTTTACCACGGGGCGGGAGGGGCTATTGGGGTGGCAGTTCGGGGAGAAAACCGCCCAGGTCATGCTCGCCGGAGAGCCGCAGCATCTCGGCACGCACCGCCTCGCGCAGGCGCACGGCGGCGGCCCAGTCCGTTCCGTCGGCCCGCAGCACGGCGCCGACTTCGAATTCGGGCCGGCCGTGGCGCGGCTGCCAGGTCTTGTCGCGCAGGATCGGGCGGATGCCGCGCAGCCCGGCCACCGCCACCGGAACGCCGGAGCGGGCTGCGGCGACGAAGGCACCCATGCGGAAGGGTTTGAGGCCGGCCTCGCGCGAGAAGGTGCCTTCTGGGAAGATCGCCAGGCGGCCGCCCTGCCCGAGTCGGGCAACGAGCTGGTCGACGTCCTCGGCGCTCCGGGCCGCCTCGTAGCGCTCGACGAAGAGGGTGCCGAGGCCGCGCAGGCAGGCGTGCAGGACGGGCTGCCGCACCAGCTCGCGCTTGGCGGCGAAGGCGAAGTCGGGCGGCAGCGCGGCCGTCAGCGCGATGATGTCGAAATAGCTGGTGTGGTTGACCAGCAGCAGTTGCGACCCCGCCGGCAGGCGCTCGAGTCCGCGCGCGCGCACCGGCATCGCCGCGAGCAGCAGGAACAGCCGCGCCGCGGCCCGCGCCAGTCGGCGGCCGAGGGCGGGACGCTGCAGCGCGGCAATCAACAATGCCGCCGGCAGGCCGGGCAAGGCAAAAACGCTCCAGCACCAGGCGCCGTAGAGCCGGCGTCCGGCCCGCAGCGCCGTGTTGCGCAGACTGACTTTTGTGGCGCCGAGGGCGAGCCTTGCCCGCTGCAGCCAGGCCGGCGCGGCGCGGCGCCCCACCTCGCCGCGCTCGAAGGCCTCGCGCGAGGCGGCGCGGCGGATCTTGCCGCTGGAGGTCTTCAGCACGCTGTGCGGGGGGGCCAGCACGATCTCGTCGGCGGGCATGCCGATGGCGTCGAGGGCGGCTTCGTTGATCTGCTGCCGCAGCGCTTCGCGCGCCGCCGCGTCGCCTTCGCGCGTCTCGGCCATCACCACCAGGCGCTCGGTGGCATTGCCCGGGTCGGTACTGGCAAACACCGCCACGCAGCCCTTGCGGATGCCGGGAATCGCGCCGACCGCCTCTTCCAGCTCGTAGGGGTAGAGGTTGCGTCCGCCGCGGATGATGAGATCCTTGACGCGCCCGGTGAGGTAGACCTCGCCCTCGACCAGGTAGGCGTAGTCGCCCGAATCGAGCCAGCCGTCGCGGAACAGCCGCGCCGTCGCCTCGGGGTTGCGGAAGTAGCCCCGCGTCGCCGAGGGGCCGCGGAACTGCAGGCGGCCGACGCGGCGGTCGGGCAGCTCGTCGCCGGCCGCGTCGACGATGCGGATGGCATGGCCGGGCAGGGCGCGGCCGCAGGCCGGCACGCGCATGGCGCCGGGGTCGCTCTCCTCGGCCGGCACGGCACGGCCTTCGCCCAGCAAGGCCTCGCGCGCGATGGCATCGATGCGCGGTCCGCGCCCGAGCGGCGGAAAGGCCAGGCCGACCGAACATTCGGCCAGGCCGTACACCGGCGTGATCGCCTCGGGTTGCAGACGATGCGGCACGAAACGCTCGATGAAGGCGTCCAGGGTCGCCGGACTCACCGGCTCGGCGCCGTTCAGCGCCAGCCGCAGCGAGGACAGGTCGAGGCCGGCCAGCTCGGCATCGTCGAGTTTGCGCGCGCACAGCTCGTAGGCGAAGTTGGGCGCCGCCGTGAGCGTGCCGCGATGGCGCGAGATCGCCGCGAGCCAGCGCGATGGGCGCGCGAGGAAGGCGAGCGGCGACATCAGCACCAGCGGCATGGCGAAATAGAGCGAGCCGAACCAAGCGCCGATCAGGCCCATGTCGTGGTAGAGCGGCAGCCAGGAGACGAAGACATCCTCGCTGCTGACCTGGAAGGCCGGCCCCATGGCGCGCAGGTTGGCGAGCAGGTTGGCGTGGGTCAGCACGACGCCCTTCGGGTCGCCGGTGCTGCCGGAGGTGTATTGCAGGAAGGCAATGTCATCGGCCTGAGCGCGGTGCAGCAGCGGCTGCGGCGCGGCATCCACCTCCTGCGGCGTGACGATGCCGGCCAGGCTCGGCACGCGGGCGGAGAGCAGCGCCGCCACCGTCTTCGCCTGCGGCACGGTGACGATGAAGACGGCCTGGGCGTTGTCGAGGATGCGGGCGTGGCGCTTGAGGTGGTCCTCGATCTGGGCCAGGCGCGCCGGCGGATAGATCGGCACCGGGATGCCGCCCGCCAGCAGGATGCCGAAGAAGCAGACAAGATAGTCGCGCCCCGTCGGCAGCATGAGGGCCACCGCCTGCTGCGGCTGCAGGCCGCGCGCGACGAGGCCGCTGGCGATGCGGCGGGCGGCCTCGAGCAGCTCGGCGTAGCCGATCGGCGTGGCCTGCCCGCCCTCCCCGCAGAGCAGCACATGGGTTCGGTCAGGCGTGCGCGCGGCGTGCCATTCCAGCACCTCCACCAGCGTGGACGCCGCCGTCGGCACCGGCAGGATCGCGCCGTGCGGCAAATCGATCGCCGCCTGCACCGCCGCGGCGGATGTCGCCTGGCCGAGAAAACGCAGCAGGTCGCGCGGCGTCTCCGCTTCCGCCAGCGCCGCTTCGGGCAGGGCCGCGCCGAACTCGCGCCCCACGCGCAGCAGCAGCTCGACCCGCGCCAGCGAATCGAGCCCGAGGTCGCGCTCCAGCGGACTGTCGAGCACGACCGGCGCCGGCCGGCCGGGATGGGTTTCCCGCACCAGCTGCGCGGTCACGCGCAGCAGGCGCGCCGCGGCGTCCTTGGTGCCTTCGGCGTCTTCAGCCGGGGAGCTCATCGAGCGTTTCGTCGAGGTGGCCGCGCTCGGCCCAGGACAGGAGCGACCACTTGCCCTGCGCGACCTCCAGCCGGTTGAGCACCGCGTTGGCGATCTCGAAATCGCGCGGCGCCGAAAGCGGCTTGCCGCAAGCGCGACGATGCAGGATGTCGAGCACGCCGCCATGGGTGAAGATCAGCACCTGGTGGCCCGGGTGCGCCGCCACGATCCGGTCGAGGCAGGCCTGCACGCGAGCGGCGAAGGCGCGCAGGCTTTCGCCGCCGCCGGGCAGGGCGAAGTCTTCCTCGCGCGCGCGGAAGCGCGCATGGGCTTGCGGATGGCGCTGTCCGAATTCCGCATAAGTCAGTCCCTGCAGCACGCCGTAATGACGTTCGCGCAGGCAGGTCTGGCGCCGCAGGGGCAGGCCGAGCCGGTCCGCCGCCGCCTCCGCCGTTTGCGCGGCGCGGGCGAGGTCGCTGGTATACACGGCGGCGAACGCTTCCGCCGCCAGGGCGTTGGCGACGGCACGCGCCTGGGCCAGTCCGAGCGCGGAAAGCGGCACGTCGAGCTGACCCTGGATGCGGCGCTCGGCGTTCCAGGCGGTCTCGCCGTGGCGGACGAGGCAGAGTCGGGTGGCGGTCACGGATCGCAATGGCCGGGCTGGTGCACGAAGTGTCGCATGTTAGGGTTTACCTGCATTTTTCGCCAGCCCGGGCAATTACGACTGGAAATGCAGGGCGTTCCGGATTAGGCTTACGCCGCTGAAACCGGGCCGGCACATCCCCGCGGCCGCAACAGGAGGCTCATGAATTCCCTGCTCAAGTTTTCCAGGCTGATCGATGCCATTTCCGATCTCATCGGCAAATCCATCATCTGGCTGATCCTGGCGTCGGTCATCCTGTCCGCCGGCAACGCCATCGTGCGCAAGATATTCAACACCAGCTCGAACGCCCTGCTGGAGATCCAGTGGTATCTCTTCGCCGCGGTGTTCATGCTCGGCGCCGGCTACGCCTTCCTGAAGAACGCCCACGTGCGCATCGATTTCCTCTCCAACCGCTTTTCGGCGAGGACGCGCAACTGGATCGACATCCTCGGCATCCTGGTCTTCCTCGGCCCGCTCTGCGTCATGCTGATCACGACCTCCTGGCCGCTGTTCATGAATGCCTGGGAGTCCGGCGAAATGTCGCAGAACGCCGGCGGCCTGATCCGCTGGCCGATCTACCTGATGATTCCGGTCGGCATGGGACTGCTGCTGCTGCAGGCCGCCGCCGAGCTCGTCAAGCGCGTCGCCTTCCTGCGCGGCCTCATCCCCGATCCGATCGGCCATGCCCATGCCGAGCATGAAGGCGAGTCCGAGGCCGAACGCGAGATCGAGGAACACGCCGCGCACGCCAACGAGGAGGTGCGCTGATGACCGCCTTCCTCGTCCAGAACTTCGTGCCGCTGCTCTTCTGCGGCCTGCTCGTCTTCCTGCTCACCGGCTTCCCGGTGGCCTTCTCGCTGGCCGCCACGGGCCTGTTCTTCGGCTTCATCGGCATGGAGCTGGACCTGTTCCCGCCCAACCTGTTCCAGGCGCTGCCGCTGCGCATCTTCGGCATCATGCAGAACGACACGCTGCTGGCGATCCCCTTCTTCACCTTCATGGGCATCGTGCTGGAAAAGAGCGGCATGGCCGAGGACCTGCTGGAGACCGTCGGCCAGGTCTTCGGCCCGGTGCGCGGCGGCCTGGCGCTGGCGGTGGTCTTCGTCGGCGCCCTGCTGGCGGCGACCACCGGCGTGGTGGCGGCGGCGGTGATCTCGATGGGCCTGATCTCGCTGCCGATCATGCTGCGCTACGGCTACCACCGCACCGTCGCCACCGGCGTCATCACCGCCTCCGGCACCCTGGCCCAGGCCATCCCGCCCTCGCTGGTGCTGATCGTCATGGCCGACCAGCTCGGCCGCTCGGTCGGCGACATGTATGCCGGCGCGCTGATGCCGGCGCTGCTGCTGGTCGCCCTGTATGCCACCTTCGTCATCGGCGTGGCCATCGTGCGGCCGAAATGGGTGCCGGCGCTGCCGGCCGAGGCCCGCATCTACAAGGAGCCCAACGGCAGCAGCGGACACCGCTCCCTCGTCCTGCTGCTGGCCATCGCCGCCGCGGCCGGCGTGATCTGGTCGCAATTCCACGAAGGCATCATCAATGCCTGGATCGGGCGCGAGGACAAGGCGCCCGCCGACGAGCTGTTCATCCTGTCGATGACGGTTTCCTCCTTCACCGCCCTCGGCCTGGCCCTGATCAACCACTTCACGAAGCTCGGGCTGCTGTCGAAGCTGTCGGAACGCGTCACCTTCGTCCTGATCCCGCCGCTGGTGCTGATCTTCCTCGTCCTGGGCACCATCTTCCTCGGCCTGGCCACGCCCACCGAGGGCGGCGCCATGGGCGCGCTGGGCGCCTTCATCATGGCGCTGGCGCGGCGCAAGCTGTCCTTCGCGCTGCTGCGGCAGGCGCTGGAGAACACCACGCGGCTGTCCTGCTTCGTGATGTTCATCCTGATCGGCTCGACGGTGTTCTCCTTCACCTTCAACGCCGCCGACGGCCACGTCTGGGTGGAGCACCTGTTCGACAAGCTGCCGGGCGGCCAGCTCGGCTTCATCCTCTTCGTCACCGGCCTGGTGTTCGTGCTCGGCATGTTCATCGACTTCTTCGAGATCGCCTTCATCGTCGTGCCGCTGCTGGCGCCGGTGGCGGAGAAGATGGGCATCGACCTGATCTGGTTCGGCGTCATCATCGCCATCAACCTGCAGACGTCCTTCCTGACGCCGCCCTTCGGCTTCGCCCTGTTCTACCTGCGCAGCGTCGCCGCCCGCACGGACTACAACGACCGCGTCACCGGCGCCCGCATCCCGGCCGTCACCACGATGCAGATCTACAAGGGCGCCATCGCCTTCATCTTCATCCAGGTCTTCATGATTGCAGTTGTGATCGCCTATCCGAATCTGGTCATCGGCGGCCTCGACAGGGGGCCGGCGGTGAATGTCGACGAGATCAAGCTGGAGATGCCGGTCGACCCGGATGCGGAGGCCAAGGCTCTGGAGGAGGAAGGGGTCAGGACCGGCAGCCCGGAGGCCGAGACAGTGGACGGTGAGGAAGAAGCCGACGACCCGACCAGGGCACTGCTCGAATCCATGAAAAAAGGGCAATAGCACTCCGGCCCCCTCCCATCCTCCCGCTTCGACCGAAAGTCAGCCCCGGCAGGACGGCGCCGCCCGGCTGCCGGGCGTAAAAAAACCCGCCTCGCGGCGGGTTTTTCGTTGACGTGCCGTACGGCTTACTTCTTGCCCTTGGCGAAACGGCCGGTCTGCATGAAGTTGTCGAAGTTCGCCTCGGTGAAGCGGAACCAGGAATGCTGGTCGTCGCGGAACTTGGCGTAATCGGCGTAGACCTTCTTCCAGTTCGGGTTCTTCGCGTTCAGCTCGCTGTAGACGTCCATGGCCGCATCGTAGGCCGCCTTCAGGATCTGGCGGCTGAACGGGCGCAGCTGGGCGCCGCCGGCGACGAGGCGCTTGAGGGCGTCCGGGTTCTTGGCGTCGTAGGCGGCCTGCATGTTCACGTGGGCATGCGAGGCAGCCGCCTCGACGATGGCCTTGTTCTCGGCGGACAGCCCTTGCCAGGCCTTGCTGTTCACATACAGGGAGAGCTGCGGACCGCCTTCCCACCAGCCCGGGTAGTAGTAGTACTTGGCAACCTTCTGGAAGCCGAGCTTCTCGTCGTCGTAGGGGCCGACCCACTCGCAGGCGTCCAGCGTGCCCTTTTCCAGCGCCTGGTAGATCTCGCCGCCGGGGATGTTCTGCGGCACGCCGCCGATGCGCGCGAGCACCTTGCCGCCGAAGCCGCCGATGCGCATTTTCAGGCCCTTGATGTCGGCCAGGGTCTTGATCTGCTTGCGGTACCAGCCGCCCATCTGGGCGCCGGTATTGCCCATCGGGAAGTTGACGATGTTGTAATTGCCGTAGAACTCGCGGAACAGCTTCATGCCGTTGCCATGGTACATCCAGGCGGTGAGCTGGCGCGAATTCATGCCGAAGGGGATGGCGCAGTCCATGGCGAAGGTCTCGTCCTTGCCGAAGAAGTAATACGGCGCGGTGTGGGCGCACTCGATCGTGCCCTGCTGCACGCCGTCGACGACGCCGAAGGGTGGAATGATTTCGCCGCCGGCATGAACGGAAATCTCGAACTTGCCGCCCGAGGCCTCCTTGACCTTCTGGGCGAACACGTCGGCCGCGCCGAAGATGGTGTCGAGCGCCTTCGGGAAGCTGGAGGCGAGGCGCCAGCGGATGGTGGCGCCCTGGGCGTGCGCGGCGGGGGCCACGCCCGCCGCCAGGATGCCGGCGATGCCGGCATGTTTGATGAATTGACGACGTTCCATTTGAAAAAGTCTCCTCTAGAGGTTCTTCTTTGCCGTTGTGCGGCGGAATGTTCAATCCCCCTTGTCCGGGGATCGCCGGGAGATACTACACCAGGCGGGCGCGAATGATCACACCGCCGGCAGTGGGGAAAACCCTTACATGAACGGCATCAGGCCCCGGCCACGGTCATGCGCTCGATCAGGATCGAGCCGGTCTGCTTGGAACCGCGCACCAGCACGTCGCTGCCGACGGCGACGATGCCGCGCAGCATGTCCTTGAGGTTGCCGGCGATGGTGATCTCCTGCACGGGATGGCCGATCTCGCCGTTTTCCACCCAGTAGCCGGAGGCGCCGCGCGAATAATCGCCGGTGACGTAGTTCACGCCCTGGCCCAGCACCTCGGTGACGAGCAGGCCGCGGCCCATCAGGGCGGCGAGGCCGACGAGGTCGCGCCTGCCCGGCCGCACGATCAGGTTGTGGCTGCCGCCGGCGTTGCCGGTGCTGCGCATGCCCAGCTTGCGCGCCGAATAGGTGGACAGGAAATAGCCCTTGAGGACGCCGGCCTCGACCACCTCGCGATCCTGCGTGGCCACGCCGTCGTCGTCGAAGGGGCTGCTCCCCAGGGCACGCGGCAGGTGCGGCCGCTCGCTGATGTGCACCTGGGGCGAGAAGACCTGGGTGCCGAGGCTGTCGAGCAGGAAGGAGGATTTGCGGTAGAGGCTGCCGCCCGAGGCGGCATAGACGAAATTGCCGATCAGCGAGGCGGCCAGCGGCGCTTCGAACAGCACCGGCACCTCGCAGGTGGCGATCTTGCGCGCGCCCAGGCGCGAAAGGGCGCGGCGCGCCGCGTATTCGCCGATGGTCTCCGCTTCGGCCAGCGCGGCGGCGTCGCGATGGCTGCTGTACCAGTCGTCGCGCTGCATGGCGTCGCCCTCGCCGGCGATGACCGAGCAGGACAGGTAGTGGCGCGAGGAGGGGTAGCCGCCCATGAAGCCGAGGCTGTTGGCGGAAACGAAGTGCGACTGCTGGCAGGAGACGCTGGCGCCCTCCGAGTTTTTCACCAGCGGG
Organism: Rhodocyclaceae bacterium; assembly: GCA_041396245.1. GTDB lineage: Bacteria > Pseudomonadota > Gammaproteobacteria > Burkholderiales > Rhodocyclaceae > Desulfobacillus. The sequence goes on from JAWKYW010000005.1 coordinate 184,924, forward strand.
CTGACGGCGAAGGCCGCCGCCTCGCAGCGCCGGGCCAGGTCGATGGCGTCCTCCACCGGTGGATTCCAGGGGTGGTACAGGTCGAGGTCCATTTCGCCGCGCGCCAGCAGTTCGGCCTCCGGCAGGCCGGCGGCCTCGTCCGGGGCGGTGAAGCGCGCGATGGACAGCGCCGCATCGACCGTCGCCTGCAGGGCGGCGCGCGAGAAATCCGAGGTCGAGGCGTAGCCGCGCCGCTGGCCGAGGTACACCGTGACGCCGACGCCCTTGTCGCGGTTGTATTCGATGGTCTCGACGGTGCCCAGGCGCACTGTCACGGACTGGCCAAACCCCTCCGAGACGTCCGCCTCGCAGGCGTCGGCGCCGCACGCGCGGGCATGGTCGAGTATGTCCTGCGCCATCTGGCGCAGCGTGTCCTGCGGGAAGCTGAAATCGGGAGAAGACATCACGGAAGGGGAAGAGGCAAAGATATAATCATACCAACATGAGGAATCTGGAAGACCTGGACAGCCTGAACAACCCCGACGCGCCGGATCGCCCCAGCAAGTCGCAGAAAAAGCGCGACATGCATGCCCTGCAGGAAATGGGGGCGGCGCTGGTCGCGCTCCCGCCGGAGCGGCTCGGCCGCATCGAAATGCCGGAGAGCCTGCGCGGCGCCATTCGCGAGGCGCAGCGGCTGACCCGTCACGAGGCGCGCCGCCGCCAGATGCAATACATCGGGCGCCTGATGCGGGACGTCGATCCGGCGCCGATCCGCGAAGCGCTGGATGTCGTCAATGGCAGCTCCGCCGCCGAGACGGCCCGCCAGCACCGCCTGGAGCGCCTGCGCGAGCGGCTGCTGGAGGATGAAACGGTATTGACGGAAATCGGCGCGGCGCACCCCGGTGCCGACATCACGCGCCTGCGGCAGTTGCGCCGCAACGCGCTGAAGGATCGCGCCGAAGGACGCCCGCCGCGCGCCTACCGCGAACTGTTCCGCCTGCTGCGGGAGCTGGACCATGACCGATGAACTGCTGATCGGCCTGGTGTCGATCTCCGACCGCGCCGCCGGCGGGGTCTATGAGGACCGCGGCATCCCCGCCCTGCGCGAGTGGTTCGGCGCGGCGCTGGCCTCGCCCTGGCGCATGGAAAACCGGCTCATCCCGGATGAGCAGCCGCTGATCGAAGCCACCCTGATCGAACTGGCCGACCGCGTCGGCTGCCACCTCGTCATGACCACCGGCGGCACCGGCCCGGCGCCGCGCGACGTGACGCCGGAAGCGACACTGGCGGTGGCGCACAAGGTACTGCCCGGATTCGGCGAGCAGATGCGGCAGGTCAGCCTGAAGTACGTGCCCACCGCCATCCTCTCGCGCCAGGCCGGCGTGGTGCGGGGGACAACGCTGATCCTCAACCTGCCCGGCCAGCCCAAGGCGATCAAGGAAACGCTGGACGGGATCTTCGCTGCCGTGCCCTACTGCATCGACCTCATCGGCGGACCCTACATCGAAACGAACGAGGCGGTGATCCAGGCCTTCCGGCCGAAGTCGGCGATACGGCAGAAGTAGCGGCAAGACAGTGGCGAGCAGGCGCCAGCCTGCGAATACCTGTCACCCCCATCCGCGGGAAGGGGCCCGGGGGGGCTTTCACAAATTCAGCGGGGGAGCAGGCGCCAGCCTGCGAACCACCGTCACCCCCTTCCGCGGGAAGGGGGCCGGGGGGAAGGCTTTCAATTGGGCGGCGCGACCCGGTAGAGGCCGAGATCGAAGTCCACCCCCGTCTCAAGCTGCTCGACCGGATCGAGGCGGGCCGAGCGGCCCTGCCAGGCGAACACCAGGGGAATCGCCGGCTCGTAGGCGGCGCCCGGCAGGATCACGCGCACGGTGTCGCCGCTGTGCAGGCTGTCGAGCAGGATGGCGTTGCAGTCCATGCCGCCGAGGTCGCAGGCGACGGCCTGCGGCGATTTCGACAAGGTCTCGATGCCGACCGATCCCTGCGTCGGGGTTTCGCGGCTGAAGCGGCGGATGACGCCGACCAGCCAGTTGCTGCCGCCTTCCGGCTGCATGCCGAGCAAGGCGCCGATGCGCACCCAGTCCGAGGCCGCGAGCGGCACCTGCGCCCCCATGCCGCCGAGGCTGACATCGTCGACGACCCAGGCTTCGCTTTCTTCGCCGCCCCGGCCCGACAGACGGGCATGGATGGTGTCCAGGCCGTTCACGACGGTCAGCCGCGACTTGACGCGATGGCGGTCGTGCGAGCGCATCGGCGGCTTCGGCGCCCAGTACATGGCCAGATGCCTGATGACCGGCAGCACGGTCCGCGCCGAATACTGGGCGCCCAGGTTCACTTCCGCCGGCACCTCGCCGCGCTCCACCTGGCGCAGCAGGTCCTGCAGCCGGGCCAGGGCGGGGCCGGCGCTGAAAAAGCGCAGACCGGGCGCCACCTGCGGCAGGACGGCCAGCCGCCGGGGCGGGGCCGGCTTGTCGGCATCCACCCAATACACGTTGTCGGGACGCGCCTCGGCGGTAAACACGAAAGACGGCAGGAAGTGGGCGATGAGGCGCTCGGCGATCTCGATTTCCAGCGGCAGCAGGCTGTCCATGCTGGAAGCCTGGAACGCCAGCGCTTTCAGGTATTCCTGCTCCACCGTGCTCTCGCCCGGGACGTTCGGGTAGGGCGTCACCGGCTGGCGCGAAAAGCGGCCCTGGTCGGCGAATAGGTAGGCACGGCCCATGCGCTGCCACAGCTCGGCATTCACCGGGCCGTAGCGGAACTGGTCCCATTTCAGCTGCGCCGAGTAAGCGCGCAGCATGCGGACGACCAGCAGGGGCAGGTCGGACTTGATCGCCTCGCCGCCCTTTTCCTGCCGCGCATGGCGGTCCAGGCACGTGTCGTAGGCCGCGGCGAGTTGCGCCCAGAAGTCGTGGTTCGCCTGCCACAGCTTGTATTCCTGCTGGCGACCGAGCCGCGGCGAGGCCAGGTAGTCGCGGGCCAGCTTGCGCGCATGCGTCTGGGCCGCCTCGTCGAGCTGGGAAACCAGGGCGAGGCGATCGGACAGCTTGAGGATTTCGTCGCCGGCGACCGATTCCAGCCAGCCGGAAACCTCGTCGAGGGCCGGCGCGGCCTCGCGCGCGGCCAGTTCATCGAAGACGCGCCTGGCCTCTTTGGCGTCGGCAAGCGGGTGGCCGGATTTCGCGGAAAACAGTCCGAGCATGATGGTCGTGTGTGTCTGTAAGCGGCCTGCCGGAATTTCCCGGAAAGATTTCACGGAATTCCGGGGGAATGCGCCGACGCGAACGCCGCCAGGCCCGCGCGCGCCTTGCTCGGAGCATAGCGCAAGCCTGCCGCAAAGTCATCCGCGGCCCACCCTCGCCCGCCTCGACTTACCGGCGCGGCGCGGTCGAAGCGGCATGCGCCGCCAGCCACTGCTCGACGAACTCCACCCCCCAGGCGACGCCGAAGCCGGTGAGGTCGGTGCCCACCGCGCCCAGCCCGCCGCTGCAGCTCGAGGCCGACAGGTCCATGTGCACCCAGGCCAGGTCGTTGGTGAAGCGCCTGAGGAAGCGCGCGGCGAGGATGTGGTCGGCCTCGCCGTCGAGGGCGCACTGCCTGACGTCGGCCACCTTGCTTTCCAGCCCCGCCTCGTAATCGGCATCGAACGGAAAGACGCAGACGCGCTCGCCGCTCGCCACGCCCGCCGCGACGGCCAGGTGCGCCAGCTCGGAGGACGTGGCGAAGACGCCGGAATAGCGGCTGCCCAGCGCATAGCCCATGCTGCCGGTGAGCGTGGCGAAATCGATGACCAGGTCCGGACGGGGCGCGGCCTTGCCGCGGCCGGCCTTGCGCGTGGCCAGCGCCAGCGTGTCGGCCAGCACCATGCGGCCTTCCGCATCGGTGTGCACCACCTCGATGGTGGTGCCATCGAGCGCCGTGACGATGTCGTTCTGCTTGTAGGCCTCCGGCGAGAGGTGGTTCTGCGCGATCGGCAGCCAGGCATCGATGGCCAGCGGCATGTTGCGCTCGATCAGCGCCTGCATCAGGCCGAGCGCGACGGCCGAACCGTTCATGTCCTCGTGCATGCCGGCCATGTACTTCGCCGGCTTGAGGTTGTGGCCGCCGGTGTCGAAGCAGATGCCCTTGCCGACCAGGGCCAGCCGGCCCTGCGGCTGCTTCGGCCGCCAGGACAGATGCACGATGGCGGCATCCTCCGGCACGCTGCCCTGGGCCACGGCGACGAAGGCGCCGGCGCCGATGCGGCGCAGGCGGCGCATGTCGAATTCCTCGAATTGCCATTTCCGGCCGTGCGCCATCTTGCGCAGGCGCTGGCGATAGGCGGCCGGCGTCAGTTCGTTGGGCGGCAGGGCGGTCAGGCTGCGGGCAAGGGTGTTGGCCTCGGCCACGGCGGCGATCTCGGCAAAGCCGGCGGCGTCGCGCGCGCCGTAGAGGTGGATCTTCGCCAGAGGCCGCGGCACCGGCTTCTTGCGGCGCGTCGGCAGGCGTTCGCCGTTCAGCCAGGCCACGTAGAGCGCCTCGCGGGCGTTCTCGCGCCGCGCCTCGGCGCTGCCGAACAGCGCCAGCACCAGTTCGCGCGGCTGCTCCTCGATGAGCGGCGCCATGGCCTTGCGCAGGACACTCTGCCGCTCGAAAGCGCTTTTCGAGCCGTCCAGCATGACGAAGCTCGCCAGCCCGCCGCCGCCCAGCGCGACGGTGACCGGCGTCCTGGCCAGCGCCTCGGCCTTCATGTCGCGGCGCTTCAGGACGGCGCGCAGCCGCTCGAGGGCCGGCACGTCGCGCAGGCCGTCGAGTTTTTTGGCAAAAGGCAGCACCAGCACGGCATGGCTCGCCTGTTCGAGGGCCTGGGCGCCGAGCGGCGCGGCGGTCTGGGTCAGTTTGGCCGGCATGTTCTCTTCCTATAGAATCATCGCGATTATAGCCTTCCGATCCAGCCCCTCATGCAGCCCTATCTCGACCTGATGCGCCATGTGCTCGAACACGGGCATCCGAAAGGCGACCGCACCGGCACCGGCACGCTGTCCGTCTTCGGCTGGCAGATGCGCTTCGACCTGGCGCGGGGTTTTCCGCTGCTCACCACCAAGAAACTGCACACCAAATCCATCATCCACGAACTGCTCTGGTTCCTGCAGGGCGACACCAACATCCGCTACCTCAAGGAACACGGCGTCTCCATCTGGGACGACTGGGCCGACGCCAACGGCGACCTCGGCCCGGTGTACGGCTACCAGTGGCGCTCCTGGCAGGCGCCGGACGGCCGCGTCATCGACCAGATCGCGCAACTGCTCGATGGCCTGAAGCACAACCCGGACTCGCGCCGCCACATCGTCAGCGCCTGGAACCCGGCCGACATCGAGCGCATGAAGCTGCCGCCCTGCCACGCCCTGTTCCAGTTCTACGTCAATGACGGCAAGCTGTCGTGCCAGCTCTACCAGAGGAGCGCCGACATCTTCCTCGGCGTGCCCTTCAACATCGCCTCCTACGCCCTGCTCACGCTGATGGTCGCCCAGGTCTGCGGCTACCGGCCCGGCGAGTTCGTGCACACCCTCGGCGACGCCCACCTCTACGCCAACCACCTCGAGCAGGCGCGCCTGCAGCTCGCGCGCGCACCGCGGCCGCTGCCGACCCTGCGCCTCGCTCCCGACGTGACCGACCTCTTCGCCTTCCGCTTCGAGGACTTCACCCTGGAAGGCTACGACCCGCACCCGCACATCGCCGCGCCGGTGGCCGTGTGACGCCATGATCCTCGGCGCGGACATCGGCGGCACCAAGACCCTGCTGGCGCTGGCCGGAGATGCCGGCATCGTCCGCGAACAGCGCTATGCCAGTGCCGACTGGGCCGAGTTCCCCGACCTGTTGCGCGCCTTCCTCGCCGAAGCCGGTGGCGGTGGCGGTGGCAGCGTAAAAAATATCGCCGCGGCCTGCTTCGGCGTCGCCGGCCCGGTGGACGCCAACCGCGCCAAGGTGACCCACCTGCCGTGGACCCTGGACGGCCCGGAACTGGCGCGGGACTTCGGCATCGGCCGGGTCACGGTGGTCAACGATTTCGCGGCGGCGGCGCAGGGCGTGGCGGCGCTGCGTCCCGACGACCTCGTCACGCTGCAGGAAGGCCGGCCGCAGCCGGATGCGCCGCGCCTGCTGATCGGCGCCGGCACCGGCCTCGGCGTCGCCGCCCTGCTGCCGGAAGGGGAGGGCTGGCGCACCGTCAGCGGCGAGGGCGGCCACATCGGCTTTTCCCCCGCCGACGAGGAACAACTGGCCGTCTGGCGCCACCTGCACAAGCCCGGCGGGCGGGTCACGGCGGAGAACGTCCTCTCCGGCTCCGGCCTCGCCGCCATCCACGCCAGCCTGGCCAAAGTCAGTCCCGGCAGCACGGCGATCGACGACCCCGCCGGGATCGTCGCGGCGGCGGCGGACGATCCGCTGGCGCGGCGGGCCCTCGATCTGTTCATCGCCGCCTACGGCGCCTTCGCCGGCGACCTCGCCCTGCTGTTCATGGCGCGCGGCGGCGTCTACCTTGGCGGCGGCATCGCGCCGAAGATCCTGCCCCGGCTGCGGCAGGGCGGTTGCGTCGACGCCTTCCGCACGCGCGGCGCCCATGCCGGCCTGATGGCGGACTTTCCCGTCCGCGTCGTCACCGAGGAGCGGCTCGGTCTGCTCGGCGCACTGGCGATTGCTGCGGCGCACACCAAAATGATTTGACGTTTGTCAATCAAACGTCAAAATCCCGGCGTAGGATGAAGGCATAGGGAGGAGAAGGAAACGCCAGCCACCGTTTGAAGGAGACCCCCATGTCCCCGCGCACCACATCGCCAACGACATCGAAAGCCGCAGCGACTGCGACATCCGGCAGGACCGGCAAGGCTGCGGCAGGCAAGTCCGCCCGCGCAGCGGCCACCGTCCGCAGCGCCGCACCGCGCCAGCGCATCGCCAGGACAGCCCCCGGCGGCCACGACGAGGTTGAACGCAGGCGTTTCATCGCCGAGGCCGCCTACTTCAGGGCCGAGCAGCGCGGCTTTGCCGAAGGCGGCGAACTGGCCGACTGGATCGCGGCCGAGGCGGAGATCGACGCACTGCTCGATTCGCGCGGGGCCGGCTAGACGCCTGCGGGATTGCCGCGGGCGGTGGCGACCGCCGGGCGGCATGCGATCCCGCCCCGCTCCGGGCGGCGGGACGGGAAGCCGCCAGCCCCTCGCCGCCAGATTCGCTTTCGAAAGGCCATTGCATGCAAGACAGTACCGAAGTGCTGCGCCAGATCTACTCGACCACGCGCGGCGGGCAGGGTCCGCGCTTCGTCAGCCAGCTCACCCGCGAGGCTTTCGCCATGGTGCTGGCCGGCGGCCGCGGCAGCCGCCTCAAGCAGCTCACCGACTGGCGCTCCAAGCCGGCGGTACCCTTCGCCGGCAAGTTCCGCATCATCGACTTCACGCTGTCCAACTGCGTCAATTCCGGCGTGCGCCGCATCGGCGTCGCCACCCAGTACAAGTCGCAGAGCCTGATCCACCACCTGCAGCGCGGCTGGAGCTTCCTCGACGGCCGCCTCAACGAATTCGTCGACCTGCTGCCGGCGCAGCAGCAGATGGGGGAGGACTGGTACAAGGGCACCGCCGACGCGGTGTTCCAGAACCTCGACATGCTGCGCCGTCATCATCCGAAGTACGTCCTCGTCCTTTCCGGCGACCATGTCTACAAGATGGATTACGGCCGCATGCTCGCCTTCCACGTCGCCGAGCAGGCCGACCTGACGGTCGCCTGCGTCGAGGTGCCGCGCGAGGAGGCCAGCGCCTTCGGCATCGTCAGCGTGACCGAGGACCGGCGCGTCATCCGCTTCACCGAGAAACCGAGGGATCCCGAGCCCGTCCCCGGCAAGCCCGGCCGTTCGCTGGTCAGCATGGGCGTCTACGTCTTCAACGCCGGCTTCCTCTTCGAGCAGCTGATCCGCGACGGCGACGATCCGAAATCCTCCCACGACTTCGGCAAGGACCTGATCCCGCACATCGTCGATCGCTACCGCGTCTTCGCCCACGACTTCGCCGAGAGCTGCGTCGGCAGCGCCGAGGGCGAGCCCTACTGGCGCGACGTCGGCACGCTGGATGCCTACTGGGAGGCCAACATGGACATCGTCAGCGTCACGCCGGAGCTCAACCTCTACGACGACGCCTGGCCGATCTGGACCTACCAGGAGCAGTTGCCGCCGGCCAAGTTCGTCTTCGACGACGAGGACCGCCGCGGCATGGCCATCGACTCGATGGTCTCGGGCAACTGCATCATCAGCGGCGCCGCGGTGCGCCGCTCGCTGCTCTTCTCCGGCGTGCGCGTCGAGGAGCGCAGCGCGGTCGAGGATTCGGTGATCCTGCCCAAGGTGCACATCGGCCGCAACGCGGTCATCCGTCGCGCCATCGTCGACAAGCGCTGCCGCATCCCGGACGGGATGCAGATCGGCGTGAACCGCGAGGAGGACGCCCGCCGCTTCCACGTCACCGAAAAGGGCATCACCCTCGTCACGCCGGAGATGCTGGGCCAGCAGGTGCATAGAGTGCGGTGAGCAGTAAGCGGTGAGCGGTAAGCAGTGAACGGTTAAACCCGCCCGCCTTTCCGCTCACCGCTCACCGCTCACCGCTCACCAACATGACCGAAACGAAAAAACTCGACCTCGTCTTCCTCTGGCACATGCACCAGCCGGACTACCGCGACCACGCCACGGGCGAGTTCCGCCGGCCGTGGACCTACCTGCATGCGCTGAAGGACTACACCGACATGGCCGCCCACCTGGAGCGGCATCCGCAGGTGCGCGCGGTGGTGAACTTCGTGCCGGTGCTGCTCGACCAGATCGAGGACTACGCGCAACAGTTCGCCAGCGGCGAGTTCCGCGACCCGCTGCTGCGGCTGCTGGCGCGCGAGTCGCTCGACGCGCTGTCGGCGGACGAGCGGGCGCTGCTGCTCGGCACCTGCCTGCCGGGCAACCACAATCGCATGGTGGCGCCGTACCCCCGCTTCGAGCGGCTGCACGACCTCTACCGGCCCCTCGCCGGCCAGGGCGCCGCCACCGCCGGCTACCTGTCCGGCGCCTACTTCGCCGACCTGCTGGTCTGGTACCACCTGGTGTGGACCGGCGAGACCGAACGCCGCCGCCAGCCGCTGCTGGCCGAGCTGATGAGCAAGGGCGAGGGCTACACCGCCGACGACCGGCGCGGCCTGCTGGCGCTGATGGGCGAGGCCCTGCGCGGCCTCGTCCCGCGCTACCGGGCGCTGGCCGAGCGGGGCCAGATCGAGCTCTCGGCCACGCCCGACACCCACCCGCTGGCACCGCTGCTGCTCGACTTCGCCTCGGCGCACGAGGCGCAGCCCGACCTGCCCCTGCCGGCGGCCCATTTCTATCCGGGCGGGCGCTCCCGCGTCGACCGCCACATCGCGCTGGCGCGCGAGAGCCACGCGCGCCGCTTCGGCGCCCCGCCGGCGGGCATGTGGCCGGCCGAAGGCGCGATCTCGACCGTCTTCCTGCAGCAGCTGGCGACGCAGGGCTGCCGCTGGGCCGCGTCGAGCCAGGGCGTGCTCGCCAACAGCCTGCGCCGCCAGCACGCCGAGGCGACGGACCACCCCCTCTACCGCCCCTGGCGCCTCGAGGCCGCGCCCGGCATCGCCGTCTTCTTCCGCGACGAGAAGCTCTCCGACCTGATCGGCTTCGAATACGCCAGGTGGCATGGCCGCGACGCCGCCCGGCATTTCGTCGACCAGCTGGCGCGCATCCGCGACGAGGCGCCGGCGGGAGAAACGCCACTCGTTTGCGTCATCCTCGACGGCGAGAACGCCTGGGAACACTACCCCTACAATGCCTACTACTTCTTCGAGGACCTCTACGGCCTGATCGCCGCCCAGCCCTGGCTCGACACGACGACCTGCACCGACTGGCTGACGCGCCAACCCGGGCGCGTCGCCACCCTGCCGGCCCTGGTGGCCGGCAGCTGGGTGTACGGCACCTTCTCCACCTGGATCGGCGAGCCGGACAAGAACCGCGCCTGGGACCTGCTCTGCGCCGCCAAGCAGGCCTATGATCTGGTCATGGACAGCGGACGTCTCGACGACGACGCCCGTCGCACTGCCGAGGCGCAGCTGGCGGTATGCGAGGGCTCGGACTGGTTCTGGTGGTTCGGCGACTACAACCCGCGCGAGGCGGTGGAGAGCTTCGACGCCCTGTTCCGTGTCAATCTCGCCCGGCTCTACGATCTGCTGCGCCTGCCCAGGCCGCACCCGCTCGATGCGCCGATTTCCAGCGGCGGCGGCGCGCCCGAAGGCGGCGGCGCCATGCGGAGAGCCTCATGACCCAACCCGTTTCCCTCCTCCTCGGCGTGCACGCCCACCAGCCGGTCGGCAACTTCCCCGCGGTGCTGGAGGAGGCCCATGCACGCTGCTACCGGCCTTTCCTGCACACGCTGCACCGCTACCCGGAGTTCCGCTTCGCCGCGCACTTTTCCGGCTGGCTGCTCGACTGGCTGCTGGAGAACCATCCCGCCGACATGGCCCTGCTCAAGGACATGGCGGCGCGCGGCCAGGTCGAGCTGTTCGGCGCCGGCGACTGCGAGCCGGTGCTGGCCGCCATCCCGCTGCGCGACCGCATCGGCCAGATCAACGCCCTGACGGACAAGCTCGCGCGCCATTTCGGCGCCCGGGTCGAAGGCGCCTGGCTCACCGAGCGCGTCTACATCCCGACGGTGGTGCCGGCGCTGGCCGGCTGCGGCATGAAATACGTGACGGTGGACGACTACCATTTCCTCTGCGCCGGCAAGTCGGCCGAAGAACTCGACGGCTTCTACACCACCGAGGAGGACGGCCGCACCATCGACCTCTTCCCCATCTCGGAGCAGCTGCGCTACCGGCTGCCCTTCTCGCCGGCGGCGGAGGCCGTCGCCTATCTGGAAGGCCTGGCGCGCGCAGGCCATCGTGCCGCCGTCTACTTCGACGACATCGAGAAGTTCGGCATCTGGCCGGAAACCTATGAGTGGGTCTACGAGCGGGGCTGGCTGGCGCAGTTCATCGAGGGCGTGCTCGCCTCCGGGCTCGTCCGCACCGAAACCTACGGCGACTTCCACGCCCGCGGCACCACCGGCGGCATCATCTATCTGCCGACCACGTCCTACATCGAGATGAACGAGTGGACCCTGCCGCCGCAGGCGGCGGCGATTTACGAGGAAGTGGTCGAGCGCGAGAAGCGCGAGGGCCGCTACGCGCGCACCAAACCCTTCGTGCGCGGCGGCATCTGGAAGAACTTCTTCATGCGCTACCCGGAATCCAACTGGATGCACAAGCGCATGCTGGGGCTGTCCGACCGGCTCGCCGCCCTGCCGGCCAGCGGGCGCAGTGCCGCCCTCACCGGTCACCTCTATCGCGCCCAGGCCAACGACGCCTACTGGCACGGCCTCTTCGGCGGGCTCTACCTGCCGCACCTGCGGCGCGAAGTCTACGGCAACCTCCTCCGGCTGGAGGCGGCGCTCGACGCCGTCGCCCCGCGCCCGCCGCTGGCGACGGGCGACCCGGACCACGACGGCGTGCGCGAGCTTTTCCTCGCCAACGCCGACCTGCAGGCGGTGGTGAAGCTCGACGCCCACGCCGCGCTGTGCGAACTCGACGCCTACCGCCTCGCCCACAACTTCGGCGACGTGCTGACCCAGCGCGCCGAGCACTATTACCACAAGCTGAATGCCGCGCCTGCCGAGGCCGATGCGGGCGCGGGCATCGCCTCCGCCCACGACCGCGTCGCCTTCAAGGACAAAGTCAGTCCCGCCGACACGGCGCCGGACGCCCGTCCGCGCCGGCTCTTCCTCGACGCCTGGCACCGCCTCGACGGCGAGACCGCCTGGCCGCAGTACGCGGCGGCGGCCTTCAAGGCGCCGCTGATGAACGCCGCCTTCGTCGCGCCGCTCGACGGCGGCGAGGTGGCGAAGGTGGTCACGCTGGCCGGGCGCACGCTGCAGGTCGGCTATCGCCTGCGCGACGTGCCGGGCGGCCGTTTCTCGGTCGAGCTCAATCTTGCCCTGCCCAGCTGCGACGGCTTCACGGGGCGCTATATCCTCGCCGACGGCAGCATCCCCTGCGGCTTCGGCCAGGCGCTCGACCTCGCCGCCGCGCAGCGGCTGACCCTGGACGACGCCGTGCTCGGCGGCAGCCTGGTGCTCACCGCCAGCCGGCCGGTGGACATCCGCGCGCGGCCCCACCATACCGTCTCGCAGTCGGAAGCCGGCTTCGAGAAGATCATGCAGGCCGCCTGCCTGACGCTCTCCTGGCCGATCGACGCCGTCCTGCAGGAGCTGACTTTTTCCCTGGAAATCGTGCCGGGCCGCTAAGCCGATGAAACTGCTCGGCCACATCCTGCTCGGCCTGCTGCTCGGCTACGTCGCGCTCGCCGCCCTCCTCTATGTCTTCCAGTCGCGTTTCGTCTTTTATCCCGAGACGGGACGGACCGACCGCGGTTCGCCGGCCGTGCTGCGGCTCGCCTTCGAGGAGGTGCGCATCCTTACGGCCGACGGCGAGCGGCTGCACGGCTGGTTCGTGCCGGCGCCCGGGTCGCGCGCCACGGTGCTGTTCCTGCACGGCAACGCCGGCAGCATCGTGCACCGGCTCGACTGGCTGCCGTTGTTCCAGCGCCTGCGCCTGTCGGCCCTGCTGGTCGATTACCGCGGCTTCGGCCAGTCCACCGGCCGCCCCAGCGAGGCCGGCACCCAGGCCGACGCCGAGGCCGCCTGGCACTACCTGACCGAGACGCGCCATTTGCCGCCCGAACGCATCGTCGTCCTGGGCGAATCGCTCGGCGCCGCTGTCGCCGCGCAACTTGCCGCGCGCGTCGGCCCGGCCGCGCTGGTGCTGCATTCCGCCTTCACCTCGGCACCGGATCTCGCCGCCGACCTGTATCCCTTCCTGCCGGCGCGCCTGCTGACGCGCTTCGGCTATGACACCCTGGCCGCCGTGAAAGCCCTGCGCTGCCCGCTGCTGGTGGCGCACAGCCCGGGCGACGAGATCGTTCCGCTGGCGCATGGCCGCCGCCTGTACGAGGCGGCCGCCGTGCCGAAGCAATGGCTCGAGCTGGCCGGCGGGCACAACGACGGCTTTCTCTTCATGCGTCCCGAATGGGCGCATCGGTTCGACGAATTCCTCCACCGTCATCTGCCCGCATGAACGGCGGTGGTAACATTTGACCTCAACGCGACAGAAGGAGACCCCCATGACCGACATCGCCAAGCTCCTCGGCGACGAAGCCGACAAGCTTCTCAAGCATGAATGCCGCGGCATCCCGAAATCCCGCCTGCACCTGCCCGGCGCGGACTTCATCGACCGCGTCGTCTCGCAGTCCGACCGCAAGCCGGCGGTGCTGCGCAGCCTGCAGGCGCTGTTCAACCACGGCCGCCTGGCCGGCACGGGCTACCTCTCGCTGCTGCCGGTGGACCAGGGCATCGAGCATTCCGCCGGCGCCTCCTTCGCCCCCAACCCGGACTTCTTCGACCCGGAGAACATCGTCAGGCTGGCCATCGAGGGCGGCTGCAACGGCGTCGCCTCGACGCTCGGCGTGCTGGGCAGCGTGTCGCGCAAGTACGCCCACAAGATTCCCTTCGTCGTGAAGTTCAACCACAACGAGTTCCTCTCCTACCCGAACACCTACGACCAGACGCTGTTCGCCGACGTCGAGCAGGCCTTCGAGATGGGGGCCTGCGCGGTGGGGGCGACGGTGTACTTCGGCTCGGCCGAGTCGCGCCGCCAGATCTGGGAAGTGTCGCAGATGTTCAAGCGCGCCCACGAGCTGGGGATGGCAACCATCCTCTGGTGTTACCTGCGCAACGGCGCCTTCAAGCACGAGGGCATCGACTATCACGTCTCGGCCGACATGAGCGGCCAGGCCAACCACCTCGGCGTCACCCTCGAGGCCGACATCATCAAGCAGAAGATGGCGGAGAACAACGGCGGCTTCAACGCGCTCAAGTTCAGCAAGACCAGCCCGAAGGTGTACTCCGAGCTGACGACCGACCACCCGATCGACCTCGTGCGCTACCAGGTCGCCTGCTGCTACATGGGCCGCGCCGGCATGATCAACTCCGGCGGCGAGTCGAAGGGCGCGGGCGATCTTGCCCAGGCGGTGCGCACGGCGGTGATCAACAAGCGCGCCGGCGGCATGGGCATGATCTCCGGCCGCAAGGCCTTCCAGAAGCCGGTGCAGGAAGGCGTCGCCCTGCTCAATGCCATCCAGGACGTCTATCTGTCTAAAGACGTCACCATCGCGTAAATCCGACTCCTGATTCCTGTAATGCCCGGCACCCCCTTCCAGCTCGAAGTCAATCCCCAGCTGCCCGCCCGCCTGGCGCGGCTGGAGGAACTCGCCAACAACCTCTGGTACAGCTGGGACCGGCCGACGCGCACGCTGTTCGCCCGCCTGCATCCGAGCCTGTGGGGCTCGGTCGGCCACAGCCCGAAGGCCTTCCTCAAACGGGTCGACCAGCAGCGCCTGCTCGATGCCGCCGACGATCCGGTGTTCCTCGGCAACTACGCCCGGGTGCTGTCGGCCTACGACACCTACCACAACGAGCCGGGGCGCTCGAACGGCGCCCAGCACCTGCGCCACAACGACCTCGTCGCCTACTTCTGCTTCGAGTTCGGCTTCCACGAGAGCCTGCCGATCTACTCGGGCGGGCTGGGCATCCTTGCCGGCGACCACTGCAAGGGTGCCAGCGACCTGCGCATGCCCTTCGTCGCCGTCGGCCTGCTCTTCCGCCAGGGCTACTTCAACCAGACCATCGACGGCGAGGGCGTGCAGCACGCCATTTATCGCGACGCCGACTTCGACGACCTGCCGATCACCCCGGTGCTGGACACCGACGGCACCGAACTGCACGTCCGGGTCGAGATGCCCGGGCGCATGGTCGAGGTCAAGGTCTGGCAGGCGCGCGTCGGCCACGTCGCGCTCTACCTGCTCGACACCGACCTCGAACGGAACGACGCGCACGACCGCGACATCGCCCACCGCCTCTACGGCGGCGATCGCACCACGCGCATCGAGCAGGAGGTCATCCTCGGCGTCGGCGGCGTGCGGGCGCTGGCGGCGATCGGCCTCCAGCCGACGGTATGGCACATCAACGAGGGCCACGCCGCCTTCATGATCCTCGAGCGCATCCGCCATCTCACCACCCAGGGCATCGAGATCGCCGCGGCCCTCGAAGCGGTGGCGGCGCACACGGTGTTCACCACCCACACCGCCGTGCCGGCCGGCCACGACCATTTCAGCGACGACATGATCCGCCGCTACTTCGAGCATGCCTGCAAGGAACTGGGCGTATCGACCGAGCAGCTGCTGGCGCTCGGCCGCGTGCCGGGCGGCCACGAGTTCAACATGACCGCGCTGGCGATCCGCGGCTCGCGCTTCCACAACGGCGTCTCGCGCATCCACGGCGGCGTCTCGGCGCGCATCCTCGCCGGCCTGTGGCCGCAGATCGAGGCCGACGACAATCCCGTTTCCCACGTCACCAACGGCGTGCATGTGTCGACCTTCCTCTCCAACGAGTGGAACGAACTCTTCGACCGCTTCCTCGGCCCCGGCTGGAGCCAGCGGGTCACCGACAAAAGCTGCTGGGAAGGCATCCACGCCATTCCCGACCATCAGTTCTGGAACGTGCACCAGTCGCTCAAGGCGCAGATGCTGCACCTGGTGCGCCATCGCGTCTCGGAGCAGCACGCCCGCAACCACGGTTCGGAGGCGCACCTCGACCGCATGCTGAAGCTGGCCAATCCGGACAATCCGAACGTGCTCACCATCGGCTTCGCCCGCCGCTTCGCCACCTACAAGCGCGCCGCCCTGCTGTTCGACAACCTCGACTGGCTGCGCGAGATCCTCGGCGATCCGCAGCGGCCCGTGCTGTTCATTTTCGCCGGCAAGGCCCATCCGGCCGACCAGCCGGGCCAGGCCATGATCCGTCGTGTCATGGAGGTGGCGCGGCTGCCCGAATTCGAGGGCAAGATCCTGCTGGTGGAAGGCTACGACCTGCGCTTCGCCCGGCGCCTGGTCTCGGGCGTCGATGTCTGGCTCAACAATCCGCAGTACCCGCTGGAAGCCTGCGGCACCTCGGGCATGAAGGCGGCCATGAACGGCATCCCCAACCTTTCCGTGCTGGACGGCTGGTGGGGCGAGGGCTACGACGGCAGGAACGGCTGGGCCATCAAGCCGGCCTCGGACGCCCTCGACGAGGCGCGCCGCAACCACGAGGAGGCGCGCACCCTCTACGAGCTCCTCCAGGACAGCGTGATCCCGCTCTACTACAGCCTGGGGCCGATGGGCTACTCGCCCGGCTGGGTGGCGATGGCCAAGCACGCCATCGCCACGCTGCTGCCGCGCTTCAACTCGACGCGCATGCTCTCCGACTACCTGTCGCGCTGCTACGTGCCGGCCTCGCATCAGCACCGGCGCTATGCGCAGGACGACTACGCCGGCGCGCGCGCCGTGGCCCAGTGGAAGTCGCGCGTGCGCGCGGCCTGGCCGCATGTCGCGCTGCACCGGCTGGATGCACCGAAGCGCCGCATCGGCTTCGGCGAAAGCCTGCGCTTCGAAGTGGCCGTGAATCTCGCCGGCCTGCAACCCGGCGACGTGGTGGTGGAACTGCTGTTCGGCCGCCCCGCCGGCGGCAACCTGCCGAAGAAGGCGCGCAGCCACCGTTTCCTGCACGAGCGCCAGCTGGAAAACGGCGAACAGCTCTATGCCCTGGAACTAACGCCGGAATACTGCGGCAAGATCGAGTACCGCATCCGCGTCTATCCCCACCACGAGTTGCTGACGCATCCCTTCGAGATGGGCATGATGGTCTGGCTTTGAGAGTTCTGTTCGCCACCCCCGAACTCGCCCCTTGGATGAAGAGCGGCGGACTCGGGGAAATCTCCTGGTCGCTGCCCGCCGCCCTCGTCGAGGCCGGTGTGGATGTGCGCATCCTCGTGCCGGCCTATGCGCCCCTGCTGGCGGCCTTGCCGAAGGCCAGGCTGCTCGCCGAGCTGGCGCCGGCCGGCGGCGCCCTGCCGGCTTCCCGGCTGCTGGAGGCGGAAGCCGGCGGCGGCGTCACCCTGATGCTGCTCGACAGTCCGGCCCTTTTCCGGCGCGCCGGCACGGCCTACCTCGACACCTTCGGCAACGATTTCGGCGACAACCCCTTGCGCTTCGGCCTGCTCTCGAAGACGGCCGCGCTGTTGAGCAGCGATGCCAGCCCGCTTTCCTGGCGCCCCGACGTCCTGCACTGCAACGACTGGCCCTGCGGACTGGCGCCGGCCTATCTGCACTTCACGGGCGGCACGAAAGCGGCGACGGTGATGTCGATCCACAATTTGGCCTTCCAGGGGATCTTCCCCGCCGACACGCTGGCCGCGCTCGGCTTGCCGCCCGAGGCTTTTGCAATGGAGGGGGTCGAGTACTGGGGCAAGCTCTCCTTCATGAAAGCAGGCCTGCACTTCGCCGACCGCATCGCCACCGTCAGCCCGCGCTATGCCGAGGAGATCCAGACGGAAACCTACGGTTACGGCTTCGCCGGGCTGCTTCGCCACCGGCGCGATGTCCTCACCGGCATTCTCAACGGCATCGACACGGCGGTCTGGAACCCTGCCACGGATGTCCATCTGCCGCGCCGCTACGAGTACGCCCACCTCAAGGGAAAAGAGGCCTGCAAGGCGGCGCTGCGCCAGCGTTTCGGCCTCCTGGCCGACGCCTCCGCACCCCTGCTCGGCGCGGTCTGCCGCATCACGCACCAGAAGGGGCTCGATCTGCTGCTCGAGATCGGCGAAGACATCGCCCGGCTGCCGGTGCAACTGGTCCTGCTCGGCACCGGCGACAAGGGGCTCGAAGCGGCCCTCTCGAACCTGGCTGCCCGCCATCCGGGTCAGTTCGCGGTGCACATCGGCTTCGACGACGGGCTGGCGCACCTGGTCGAGGCGGGAGCGGACATCTTTCTCATGCCCTCGCGCTTCGAACCCTGCGGCCTGAACCAGATGTACAGCCTGCGCTACGGCACGCCGCCGATCGCGCGGAAAACCGGGGGACTGGCCGACACGGTGGTGGATTTCAGCGAGGCGACGCTGGCCGACGGCACGGCCAACGGCTTCGTCTTCGAAGAGGCCGTGCCGCCCGCCCTGCTGCAGGCCATCCGGCGCGCTGTGTCCGCCTGGCACGACAAGGCGCTCTGGCACAAGCTGCAGAGGAACGGCATGGCGCTGGATTTCGGCTGGTCGAAAGCGGCGACGGCCTACAAGGCCGTCTATGCCAGCCTGTCCGCCACCCTGTCGGGCGGCGACGAATCCGGACCGGCGACTACTGCTATTCGACGAAGGCGGTGAGGATGCCCTGGAGGAGGATGACGAATCCGCCCAGGCCGACCGCACCGATGAGGAGGTTGTTCAGGGGTGAACCGGTGCCGCTGCGATCGAGCAGGCGCTTGACCAGCATGATCGTGCCGATGGCCACGGTCAGCGCCGCCAGGGTGGCGATATTCGGGTCGAGCAGCACCGCCCGCACCCGCTCGACCAGCCAGCCATCCGGCCCCAGCGTATAGAACACCGCGCCGCCGATGCCGGCAGCCAGACAGGAGAAGACCATCAGGGTCAGGAAGGTTTCCCTGGTTTCGTGCATCAGGCGTTCCATGTCATCCCCTCTCGCGCCCCTGAACCGCTACGGGCACTGGTGTAAAAAGAAGCCGGCGCAGACAAAATGCAATCGGTTGGCTCAGGACCGATCCCCGAAGGTAGAGGCATCATGTCTTACGGGCGGCCGGCATTCGTAAAACTGTTTGCTTGCAAATCCGCCAAGCCCGAACGTGTATAGGCAAGCCGCATGCCAACGGGCATTTTTCCTTGGATAACATGAGGATACAAAAGTCAGCCGGGCCAGGACGGCGTCAGGAACGAAGCGGACTGTCTGGCGTGGACGACAGGTCTGCCCCACGCGCAGGTCAAGTGACTGAATTGCCTTGGTTATGGCCTGTCGTCGGAAGGAGACAGGCGGAGAAGGAGGGGGCTAAGCCTTCTCCTTCTCCGCCTTGAACAGCGCCGGCGTGAGGTTGTGCCGCTGCAGCAGCTTGTAGAACTCAGTGCGGTTGCGCTGCGCCATGCGCGCCGCCTGGGTGACGTTGCCCTCGGTGGCGCGCAGCAGCCGCACCAGGTAGTCGTGCTCGAATGCCCGGCGCGCCTCGTCGAGGGACACCGTCACCGTCTTGTCGTCGCGCAGCGCCTGCTGCACGAGCGAGGCGGGCACGACCGGCGAAGTGGACAGCGCCACGGTCTGCTCGATCACGTTGAGCAGCTGGCGCACGTTCCCCGGCCAGGAGGCGTTCACGAGCAATGCCAGCGCATCGGGGGCAAAGGTGCGCGCCGGTTTGGCGTAGCGGACGGCGAGCTGCTCGACGAAATGCGCGCACAGCAGTGGAATGTCCTCGCGCCGCTCGGACAGGGGCGGCAGCGCCAGCGACACCACATTCAGGCGGTAGTAGAGATCGGGGCGGAAGGCACCGTCGCGGATGCGCTCGGACAGGTCGCGGTGCGTGGCTGAAATGATGCGCACGTCGATCGGCACCATTTCGGTCGAGCCGACCGGCCGCACGCTGCGGTCCTGCAGGGCGCGCAGCAGCTTGGCCTGCAGGGCGAGCGGCATGTCGCCGACCTCGTCGAGGAAAAGGGTGCCGCCCTGCGCCGCCTGGAACAGGCCGCGATGGGCATAGATCGCCCCGGAGAAGGCGCCCTTGGCGTGGCCGAACAGTTCGCTCTCGAGCAGGTGCTCGGGGATGGCCGCGCAGTTGACCGCCATGAACGGCCCCTTGGCCCGCGGGCTGGCGTTGTGGATGGCCTGGGCGAGCAGCTCCTTGCCGCTGCCGGAGTCGCCGAAGATCAGCACGCTGGCGTCGGAGCCGGCCACCAGCTTGGCCTGGCGCAGCACCTCCTCCATGCGCTGGCTGCGCGTGACGATGGCGGCGCGCCAGGCTTCCGGCGCGGCGCCGGTCTCGGTGCCGCCGGAGAACTTGAGGGCCTGCGCCACCTGGGCGAGCAGGTCCTTGCCGTCGAAGGGCTTGGTGAGGAAGCTGAAAACGCCGCGCTGGGTCGCCGTCACCGCATCGGGAATGGTGCCGTGCGCCGTGAGGATGATCACCGGCAGCGTCGGCATGGCGCCATGGATGCGCTCGAACAGCGCCATGCCGTCCATGCCCTCCATGCGCAGGTCGGTGATGACGAGCCGCGGCCGTGCCGCGGCCAGCCGGGCCAGCGCCTGGGCGCCGCTCTCGGCCGTCTGCACGTCATAGCCGGCCGCCGTCAGGCGCAGGGAAACCAGCTTGAGGATGTCCCGGTCGTCGTCGACGAGAAGGATGGAGGCTTTCGTTTCGGTCATTTGGTCTTCAATTGCCTTTCGCGCAGGCTGCGCTCGATGGTCACCATGGCATCCAGTTTCTGTTGCAGTTCGTCGGCGCGCCGGCGCTCCCGCTGCCGCTCGGCGACCAGTTTCTGCAGCAGCACGACAAACCGGCGCCGCGGCGAATCGGGCGGCGCCTTCAGGCTGGCGGCGGCATCGAGCAGGGCCAGCAGCCTGGCATCGTCGTGCCAGGCGGCTCCCGGCACGCACAGCAGCATGGCCAGGCGCAAGCGCGCCGGTTCGCCCGGTTCGATAGCAAAGGCGCGGCTGACGCCCTGATATTCGCGCTTGAGTTCGTCCGGCGGCATGGCCAGCAGCGCCTGATAGTATGCCAGCAAGGCCGACACCTCCGCATTTTCTCTCGCACTGTCCGCGCCGGGCGCGGACGCGGTCGCCGCGGGTCCGGGCGTCGCGGCCGGAAACAGCGAACAGCCACCCATTGCCCCCATTGCGGCCATTGCGGCCAACCTCAGCAACAGCTTCACGTCAATCCTTCTTCTCCCGGTTGAGCGGCAACCGGACACGGAAGTGGCCGCCCTGCCCATCGTCGATGACCTCGATTCTGCCACGATGCGCCAGAACGTATTCCTTGGCGATGGCCAGGCCGAGGCCGCTGCCCTTGACCGTCCCGCGCCGCGAGCGGGTACCGCGGAAAAACGGCTCGAAAATGCGTTCGCGCTCCTCGGCGGGGACGCCGGCACCCTGGTCGACGACATCGAGCACCGCGACACCCTCGCGTTTGGCCAGCTCGACGTGGATGGCGCCCTCGCGCGGCGAGAACTTGATGGCGTTGGTGATGAGGTTGTCGACCACCACCCGCAGCTTGTCGGCGTCCCCTTCCACCAGCAGGGGGGTCAGCTTGCGCTCGAAGCGGATGCTGCGCGCGGCAGCCACCAGACGATGCGCGCGCAGCACCTGGGTGCACACCACGTCGAGCGCGACCGGCTGCGGATCGATGCTGCCGGCGGCAAAGCCGGCCTGCTGGTAGTTGATCAGCTCCTCGATGAGCTGCTGCAGGCGGCGGCTGTTCTGGTCGATGATCGAAATGATGGTTTTCTGCTGCTCGTTGAGCGGCCCCGGCACGCCTTCCCCCAACAGCTGCGCGCCTTCGCGGATGGAGGTGAGCGGCGTTTTCAGGTCGTGCGAGACATGGCGCAGAAAGCGGTTCTTCTGCTCCTCGAGCTCCGCCAGCCGCCGCCGCAGCCAGTCGAGGCGGCGGCCGAGATAGGCCAGATCCTGCGGGCCGGACACGGTGACCCCGTCGGAGTACTCGGCCCGGCCGATGGCGCGGATGGCACGGTCGAACTGCTGCAGCTGGCCGGAGATGAGGGTGCGAAACCACAGCGCGATGCCCAGCGTGACCGGTATCGCCGCCAGCAGCTGCCAGATCAGCGTGCTGCGCGCATCGAGCGCGGTGATGCGCAGCCGTTCGACCTCGATGTCGACGAGGTGGCTGCTGGCCGCCAGCACGCCGCGCGCACCTTCGGCGACGACGGAAAAATCGTCCACGGTCACGCTCGCCCCGGCATCCAGCGCCTGCAGCAGCTTCCGCTCGCTCTCTAGCAGGGTCTGCAGCAGGGCACGCGCCTCCTCGCCCAGCGGCAGGTTCGCATAGTCCTGCGCCGCCCGCACGAATTCCCCGCGCAGGCGGCGGTAATCCTCGACCAGGCGGCGGTCCCGCAGCACCAGGAACTGGCGCAGGGCGCGCTCCATGCCGGTCAGCGTTTCCTGCATCTCGCGACCGGCGCGCGTCGCCTGCGCGGCCTCGCGCACGGCGCGCTCGCTCTGCTCGGCCAGGTGCTGCACGTTGAAGGCGGCATTGCCCAGCGCGAAGACGAGCGGCAACGAGACCAGGCCGAAGCCGATCAGGATCAGGCGCAGGAAGGATTTGGGGTAGAGGCGGCTCACATGTCACATCCCTGGTCACGCCCTCGATCACGCCCTTGTATAATCACGCGGCTTCCGCATTTCGATTTTTTACGATAACACATCGATGCAACCCGCCCGCAAACCGCGCCTGTCCCTGATCGCCGCCGTTGCCGCCAATCGCGTCATCGGCAGCGACAACGCCCTGCCCTGGCGCCTGCCGGCGGACCTGAAACGCTTCAAGGCGCTGACCCTGGGCCACCCCGTCATCATGGGCCGCAAGACCCACGAGTCGATCGGCCGGCCGCTGCCGGGCCGGCGCAACATCGTCGTCTCGCGCAATGCCGCCTACGGGGCCGAGGGCTGCGAAGTGGCGACCTCGCTCGAGGCCGCGCTCGCCGCCTGCCAGGACGACGACGGGGAAGTCTTCGTCATCGGCGGCGCGCAGCTCTACGCAGCGGCACTGCCGCTGGCGCAACGCCTCTACCTCACGGAGATCCATGCCGGGTTCGCCGGCGATGCGCACTTCCCGGAGTTCGATCGCAACGCCTGGCGCGAAACGGCGCGCGAACGGCAACGCGGCGAGGAGGGCATCGCATTCGATTTCGCCGTCTATGACCGCCCTTGACGGGGAATACCCGGCCCTGATTCAGTAGTTATAGGTTGGCGGCGCCTGGGGCGGTGGCGCTTGGGGTGGCGGTGGCTGGGGCGGCACGATGATGTTGGGATTGTCGCCGGCGCTGAAGCCGGGCGGGGGCGATCCCGACGGCTGGCCGATCGGATCGAGCGCGTTGCGCCGGGTAAACCCCGGCGCGGTATTGGCATCCGGCACATAGGCCGACTGGCCCGCCTCCACCAGCAGGCAGCCGCCGTTATTGCAGACCTCGACCAGGCCGGAATTCGTCGTCACCGTGATGCTGTTGCCGTAGGCCACGGCAAACTCGGTGCCGCGAATGCCGATGGTCGCCACCGCCGTGTCGAGCCGGTAGGCCTTGCGGTCCGACTTGCCGATGGCACCGGTGATGGTGCGCATGGCGCCCTTGAGCAGGCTGAAGAACCCCTTCTCCTCGCCGTCCGCCCTGCCCTTGAAGGCATAGGCATCGATGCGGAACTGCGTCCGTGGCTGCAAGGACACCATGGCGCCGTCGGTGAAACGCAACTGGGCGCGGCCGGCTCCGGTGTCCACCGTGTCGCCGGCGCGGACTTCCGCACCGCGCGCCAGCGGACGCCGGCCGCCATCCGCCTGCACGGCCACCACTTCGCCGACGGCGAAGTCGACTCTCGCAGCCCCGGCGGCATGCAGGCTCTCCGCAGCAAGACAGAAGGCCAGCAAAAGGCAGGCATGACGTGCAAGACGCCCGAACAGGGCACCCGAAAAATTGTACAAAGGCGCTTCCATATGCGTGACCTCCCCGGGCAAAATCGCGAGAGCCGCGCGCATTATGACATGATCACGACTGCATACCTTCCGGAAACGGCCGTGCCTTCAGCCACAGAAGCATGAACGAGAACGAAAGCAGCGGAGTCCTCGTGTTGGGTCCGTTCAGGTCGGGCACCTCGCTCGCCTGCCGAATCCTTTCACGCCTGGGCGTGGACTTCGGCCCGGAAGGCGCGTTGCTCGAGGCCGATCTCTTCAATCCACGGGGCTATTTGCAGCGCGCGGATGTTCGGCGGGCAAACACCCGCTTCATCCGCTCGGCCGGCTGCCCTGTCTTCTGGCCCGACCACCCGGAACGACTCGCCCGCGCCGGCGACCTGTATGTCCTGGACCGGATGGATCTTGAATGGCGATCAGGAACGGCCGTCTGGGGCCTGAAGGATCCGCGATTCTGCGCCACACTTCTGTCGTGGTTCGAGGCAGGCCACTTCTCGCCTGGACGCACGCGTATCGTCCTCGTGACGCGGAATCCGGAGGACAGCGCCCGCAGCCTGTATGCCATGCCTGAACTGTCAAGGCAGCTGCATCCGCGAACGCTCGCCTCTGCAAAAAAAACAGTCGACCGATATGCGGAATTCGCGGCATGGCATGCGCAGCACCTCGGCCTGCCCGTGCTCGCGCTGCCCTTCGAAGACCTGCTGGCGCAACCTGCGGTGCTTGTGGGCAAGCTGGCCGAGTTTGTCGGCAACCAGAGCGGCGCCGAGATCGCTTCAGCGATTGACGTTGTCGGATGAGCGTCGCTTCGACCTGACAGAAAAGTCAGCCATGCCAGGACGGCGGCAAAGGGCGCGTCTCAGGCGAGACGCGAAATGAAATCCTCGTGCTTGCCGCCCGGGCTGCGGGCGATGGACGCGACCCTGTCCCAGCGCACCATGAAACGGCATCCCAGTTTTTCTGAAAGGGCTTCTTCAAGCCGCTGCGCCTCGCCGTCCGTCAGCATCCGCCCCATGACGTAGGCGATTTCGAGGCGGCCCGCATCGACCTGGACCACCTGGAACTGCTCGATCGGCGCCACGGACAGCCACATCGCCGACGGAAAGCTCGGCCAGTGGCGCCGGCCATCCGGCAGCACGATCATGTTGCGCCGCCGGCCGTGAATGCGTGCGAGCACGGGCAGGCCGCGCCCGCAGTTGCAGGGTTCCCCCACCTCGGCATAGTCGCCGAGTTCATAGCGGATCAGCGGCATGGCGAAGTTGTGCAGCGTGGTAAGGACGACACGCCCCGTTTCGCCCGGTCCGCAGGAACGCCCCGCCTCGTCGAGCACCTCCACGACGAGGTTCTCCGCCTGGACGTGGTAGTGCTCGTGCCGCGGGCATTGCAGGGCGATGTAGCCGGCCTCCTCGCAGCTGTAGCCGTCCGCCACCTCCACACCCCAGGCCGCACGCACGGCCTCGCGCAGGTCGGGTCGCAGGGCCTCGCTGTAGGTCCGCGCCTGGCGCAGCCGCGGCAGGCGAATGCCGCGCTGGATGCTTAGCTTCGCCAGTGCCTGCAGGTTGCTGGCGTGGGTGATGAGGTAGTCCGGATCCTCGCGCACCAGCCAGTCGAGCTGCTTGTCGACGTCGGTGCGCACGTTGAGCGTCGCCCCCGGGCCGGTGCGGAACAGCGCCGCCGCCGGCAGCCCCCAGTCGGGCCAGTGGCCTTCCTTCACCTTGATGCGGATGGCAGCCAGCTTGCCGGAGAAATCCCGCTCCTGCCACAGGTGCTCGCGCAGCGTCAGCGCGTTCCAGAACAGCTGCGTCACCGCCGTCTGCAGGAAGCGCACCGGCATGCCGGTCGAGCCTGAGCTCTGCCCCTGCACTACTGCGCCGTGCCCGGGCGGCACCGCAGAACTTTTCAGCGACTCGAACCCTGCCTGCAGATCCTTGCGCATCAGCAGGGGCAGGGCCTGGAAGGCTTCCCAAACGAGGCCGTCGATATCCAGTCCGCGCAGGGCTTCGGCGTAATGCGGCACAGTCGACTGCGCATGGCGCAGCAAATGCTGCATCTGTCCGAGCTGGCGCGTGCGAAGCTGCTCCGGTGGCAACCATTGCGAACGCTCCATCTGAAACAGCAGAGCCTGCAGATGGGCGGCGGCATCGCTGCCGATGGCCGGCCAGCCGATGCCGGACACGACGCTGCGCACCTCGGGCTCCCGCGCAAAAGCATCGCGGCCCGGGCCGTTCATGCACGGGCCTCCTCGTTGCGCGGCACGGTGAAACTTTCCGGGGGAAGACCGGCCAGATGGCGCTGCCACATCATCTCGAAGGCGCGGTCGAGTTCGCGCACGCGGCGGGCGGTATCGAACAGCAAGCAGTTGCCTCGATGGGCGGCCAAACGCGCGCGCAGCACGGCCAATTCATCCGGTCGCGTCGCCAGGCGCAGGGCCAGGGCCTCGTACTCCCCGCGATTTCCCGCGATCAGTTCCGGCAGGCCGGCGGCACGCACGATGCTGGCGCCCATGCGCGAGGCCATGGTGCCGCCCGGGCAGGTCAGCACCGGCAGGCCCGCCCAGAGGGCATCCGCTGCCGTGGTGTGGGCATTGCAATAGAAAGTATCGAGGAACAGGTCGGCACGGGCATGGCGGACGAGGTGCGCGTCGCGTGGCAGGCGTGGCGCGAAGACGAGGCGTACCGGTGCAATGCCGTGCTCTTCCGCTTCGCGCCTCAGATTGAGCCGCACATCCTCTCCACCATCCAGCAGCCACAGCACGCTGCCGGACACGCGGGCGAGCAGGCGCATCCAGACGCTGAACACATCGGGCTCGATCTTGTAATTGGCGTTGAAACTGCAGAAGACGAAACCCTGCTCCGGCAAGCCACAGGCACTGCGCGACGGCACCACGTCGCCAACCATTTCGCGGTCGTTGTAAATCGCGAGGGTGTCGGGCAGGAACACCAGCTTCTCGCTCCAGAACGATTCTTCTTCTGGCGGTGTTGTCAAGGCGTCGGTGATGCGATAGTCGATCAGTTCCACGCCCATCGTCGCGGGCAGTCCGAGATAGGATACGCACAGCGGGGCAGGCTTGATTGCGAGCACCTCAGGGCGAGAGTGGTCGAGATATCCCGTCAGGTCGACCAGGATGTCAATGCCGTCGAGTGCGATCTGTTCGGCAATCTCATGGATGCCCAGTTCGGAGACCTCCCTGAATGCGTCGCAGGCCTCGACGATGCGCTCTCTCAACGGACCTTCGCCGCGCAGGAGAGAATAGCCGAACACCTCGAAACGGCGGCGATCATGGTCGGCAAGCTGGCGCCAGTGCAGTTGTGCCGCAGGATGCTCGCGGAAATCGGATGAGATGAAGCCCAGCCGGATTCGCTTGCTGATCGACTTCCCTCCTTTCCCGCCGGGGGAAAAGGCGCGGGGGGCAAGGGCCGCCGCCCGTGCCGCCGCAGCCAGTGCGATGCCCCGCGCCAGCGCCTGCTGATCCGCGGCCGTGAGCGGGAGGGACAGCGCGGCATGGTAAAGCCCCATCTCCTCCAGCGGAAAAGGGGCGCTGCGAAGGTCCGCTGCCAGAGTACGCATGCCCTCGATCAGCCGCCCCCGCTCGCGCCAGTCGCAGGTTTTCTGCCGTTCCAGCAGGCGGGCGAGTCGGATCTGACGCGGATCCAGAGTCAGTCGCCGCGGGTCGGCGACACCGACGGCAGCCGCAGCAGCGGCGCGGAAACCGTCGGCGGCGACGGAATCGACTTCACGGGCGCGGGCGAAGCTCGCCCTCGCCTCGTTATCCCGCCCCAGCATGGCAAGCACCATCCCCCGCAGCATGAGCGCGCCGGCGGCATCGGGTGCCAGCCGCAGCGCCCGGTCCAAGGCAGCCAGTGCTTCGGCGTAGCGATCCAACTGCAACAGCACGTCGGCCAGGTTGTAGTGCGCTGCGGCGCTGCCGACATGCCTTCGCACCAGCGCCTGGTTGTCCCGCAGCGCCTCCTCCGGCCGGCCAAGGCGGGCCAGCAGCGCGCCGCGATTGAGCCGTGCGCGGAAGTCGCCGGGTGTGCGTTGCAAAGCCTCGTCGTAACGCGCCAGGGCAGCCGCGGGCTCGCCCAGTTCTTCCAGGATGAAACCGGCATCGACCAGAAAGTCAGTCGCCACAGGACGGCGCCGCATTAACTCTTCGATCTGCGACAGTGCCTCGCGCAACCGCTTCAGTTCCAGCAGGATTGCAGCACACGCGCGGCGGGCTTCAAGGAGATCCGGGGCGAGTGCGAGTGCGCGCTCGATCGCGGACAGCGCCGCTTCGAGGTTCCCCTGGCT
The DNA here is from genome assembly GCA_041396245.1 of Rhodocyclaceae bacterium. Classification (GTDB taxonomy): domain Bacteria; phylum Pseudomonadota; class Gammaproteobacteria; order Burkholderiales; family Rhodocyclaceae; genus Desulfobacillus. The sequence goes on from JAWKYW010000005.1 coordinate 212,844, forward strand.
GTGACGTGCGGCGCCGATTATGAACCAGGCACGGGCGCTAACCGGGTCGTCTTTGGAGGCCCTTAGCGCAATGGC
>JAWKYW010000006.1:0-165971 GCA_041396245.1 Rhodocyclaceae bacterium
ACCGATCGCGGCCGGCGTGCTCTACCCGTTCTTTGGCATTTTGCTTTCGCCACTCATCGCTGCCCTGGCCATGAGCTTCAGCTCCGCCTCGGTCGTCACCAACGCGCTGCGGCTGCGCCGTGTGGAAATCTGAACTGTCGATGCTTCTGGTCCTGGAGATCAAGAACTGGTGGCTGGCCCTGCGAGAGAAGCGAGAGTTGGGGCAGGCCTGCGGCGTAGAATTCACCGGTTATCGCGCCGTCACTCCTGCCTTCCTGCCGAAATATCTTTGAACTGGACGGCTTGAGGAATGTCCGATAAGGAGTTATTGCCGGCGCTTTTCCGCCGGCGCATTTCGAGGAGAAAGCCATGTGGGGACAGATGGGCGGTTATGGATGGGACGGGATGGGCTTCGGCATGATCGGCATGTCGCTGTTCTGGATAGTGCTGATCGTCGCCATCGTCGCGCTGGTGCGCGGCATGTGGGGCGGCGGCAACCCGCCTGCGGGCGAACGGAAGCGGACGGCGCTCGACCTCCTCAAGGAACGCTATGCGCGCGGCGAGATCGGCCGTGACGAGTTCGAGCAGAAAAAGCGCGATCTGTCGGATTAGCGCGTGAAGGGAGCCGGCGCGCGCTGGCGCTGCCGGCGTTGATTGTCTGACCAGAGGAGAGCGACATGATGAAGAAGAGCGGAAGAGGCGGGATGGGCATTCTTGCTGCGACGGCGATCGGCGCCGCTGTAGCGGGCCTGGCATTCGCGGATTATCAGGCAGGCCCGCAGGGGGCGATGATGGGTGGCGGCTACGGTCCTGGCATGATGGGGCAGGGCATGATGGGGCAGGGCATGATGGGCGGCGGCTATGGCTCCGGCATGATGGGCGGCTATGGCATGGGGCCGGGCATGATGGGGATGCACGAGGGTCTGCCCGGAATCGCCCTCGACGACAAGCAGCGCAAGCAGTTCAACGCGATCCAGGACGAGCTGCGCCGCAAGCGCTGGGAGCTGATGGGGCGGACGATGGACGAGCAGGCAAAGCTGCGCGATCTGTACGAGGCCGACAAGCGCGATCCGGCGGCGATCGGCGCCGCCTACCAGCGCGTCTTCGATCTGCGCCGCCAGATCATCGAGGCGACGGTGGCGGCCCATAACCGCATCGAGGCCCTGCTCACGCCCGAGCAGCGCCAGGCCGCCCGCGAGCATTGGGGCCGGAGCTGGCGTGGCCGCACGATGGGGCCCTGAGGCGATGCCGCGATTCCATGCCTTGCTCGCCGCGGCCGCGCTGCCCCTGCTCGCGGCCTGCGGCAAGCCGCCGGCCGGCGCCGCCATCGACCCGCAGGATGCGCGGAAGGTGGCGCGCGGCCAGGCCGTGTATGCCGCACAATGCGCTGCCTGCCACGGCGCCAGTCTGGGAGGCCAGCCCGACTGGCGCCGCCGCAAGCCGGACGGGCGCATGCCGGCGCCGCCGCATGACGATTCCGGACACACCTGGCATCATCCCGACGAGGTGCTGTTCGGCATCACGAAGGAGGGCCTGGTGCCGGGCAAGTACGGTCCGCCCGGCTACGTCAGCGACATGCCGGCTTTCCGCGGCCTGTTGAGCGATGAGGACATCGCCGCCGTGCTGTCCTACATCCAGAGCCGCTGGTCGCCCGAAGTGCGGCGCGCGCGCGGGGAAATGCTGAGCAATCGAGGCCGTTGAAGGAGGGAAGATGAAACGAAGCGAGTGGTTGTTTTCGGTCATGCTGATGGCGCTGAGCGCCGCCCCGGTTTCGGCCGGGCCGCTGCCGGAAGTGGTGATGCACAAGGATCCCAACTGCGGTTGCTGCGGGAAATGGGCGGAGCATCTGGAAGCGAACGGTTTCAGGTTGAGGACGATGCCGGAGCGGGACATGCAATCGGTCAAGCGCCGCTTCGCCGTGCCGCAGCGACTGACTTCCTGCCATACCGCGAAGGTGGGCGGCTACGTCATCGAAGGCCACGTGCCGGCCAGCGCGATCAGGCGCCTGCTGCGCGAGAAGCCGGCGGTGGCAGGCCTGGCGGTGCCTGGCATGCCGCTCGGCTCGCCCGGGATGGAGGTATCGGGCAGGCAGGATCCGTATGACGTCCTCTCCTTCGACCAGGCTGGCCGCAGCCGTGTCTATGAGCGTTTCCCCCGGCTGGAGGGAAGGTAAAATCGGGCAGAAGCGGGTGCTTGCACTCGCCCCCCGTTGTCGCCAAGGAGAAGGCGCCGATGCCCAACAGACCGATACTGCTGTTCCTGGCCTTCCTGCTGGCCGGCTGCGCCACCGTGACAAACCCCGTGACGGGGCAGCGCGAGCTCACCGTCATGGACGAGCGCAGCGAAATCGCCGAGGGCCGCAAGGCGCACGAGGAGGTGTTGCAGGATTACGGCGTCTACGCCCATCCACGCCTGCAGGCTTACGTGAGCGCGTTGGGCCAGCGCCTGGCGAAACAGTCCCACCGCAAGAACCTGGAATGGCATTTCACCGTGCTGGACAGCCCGGAAGTGAATGCCTTCGCCCTGCCCGGCGGCTATGTTTATGTCACCCGCGGCCTGCTGGCCTACATGGAAAGCGAGGCCGATCTGGCCGGCGTGATCGGTCACGAGATCGGCCACGTCACCGCCCGCCACGGCGCACAGCGCGCCACGCGACAGCAGACGGCGGGCCTCGGTGTGCTCGCCGCCACGCTGCTCGGCGCGGTGCTGGAGGCGAGGGGGGTAAGCGGTGCCACCGACATCGCCGGCACGTTGTCGCAGGGCGTGGCGGCAGGGTACATCTCCTCCTACAGCCGCGACCAGGAGACGCAGGCGGACAAGCTCGGCGCCGAATACCTGGCACGCAACGGCTACGATCCGAAGAACATGATCGACGTCATCCGCGTGCTGAAGCGCCAGGAGCAGTACGCCGCCGACGCGGCGCGTGCCGAGGGGCGCAAACCGCCATCCGGCGCGGGTTGGCTGGCTTCGCACCCGAGCAACGACAAGCGGCTGCAGGACATCGTGCAGTATTCCGCGCAGTACAAGGGCAAGTACGCCGACGAAAACCGCGCCCGCTACCTGCAGGCCATCGACGGCATGACCTTCGGCGAAAGCCGCGAGCAGGGCGTTACGCGCGGACGGCATTTCTATCATGAGCCGCTGGGCATCGCGCTGACGGCGCCGGAAGGCTGGAAGGTGCGGAACGCCAGGGAGGCCGTGGCGTTGGTGAATGCCGCCGGCGATGCCGGCCTGATCGTGCAGGTGGTGCCGCCGAAGGCCGGCAATTCGCACGACGAGATCATTCGCAACGTTTTCAGGCTTGAACAGGGACGCACGGAGCGGCTGGCACTGGGCGGTTTTTCGGCCACCCGCTTCGCCGGCATTGCCCGCAACCGGCAGGGGCAGGCCCAGGCCGTCGAGGCCACCCTCGTCACCGGGCCGGCCAACCGGCATTTCCTGCTGTTCCACGGCGCTCGCGATGCACGGGCGCTCGCCCGTGCGCGCGGGGGGTTGCGCGAGGCCGAGGCTTCGTTCCGCGCGCTTGGCCATGCGGAAAAGGCGGCGGCGCGCCCCTGGGCGCTGAAGACCGTGCCCTATCCGCGTGGCGGCTTTGCGCAGCTCGTTCGGCAGTCGCCCCTGCCGGACAACGCCGAGGCCCGCTTGCGCCTGCTCAACGGCGTTTACCCGGGCGGCGAGCCGCCCGCCGGGAAGCCGATCAAGATCGTCGAGTGATCATCGCCGCAGCATGAAGCGCAGCGCCTCCTCCTGGCCCGGGTCGAGTTTCAGCACTTCCTTGAAGGCATCCACGGCCCTGCCCTTGTCGCCGGATTGCCAGTAGGCCTTGGCGATGTTCAGGTAGGCCTGCAGATTGTTCCGGTCGTACTTGAGGAATTCCCTCAGCAGGTCGATCGATTCGCGGTACTTGCCGCTGGAGAAGGCCTGCATGCCGCCGTCGAGCAGCTCGCGAATCAGTGCCTGGCGTTCCACGCCGCCACCGGCGGCGAGGCCCTGGGCAAATGCGCCGAGCGCCTGGCGGAAATCCTGCTGGCCGAGATAGGCCTTGCCGACGTTGAGCCAGGCGCTCGCATTGCCGGGTTCCAGCCTGAGGTATTCGACCAGGAGATTGACCGACTCCGCGAAGCGGCCATTCTTCAAGGCGTCGGTGCCGCCGCCGAAGAGCGCCTGCGCGAAGATCGGCAGCACTTCCTTGTCCTTCGGCGCCAGTTCGAAGGCCTGGCGGCCGTTGGCGATGGCATCCTTCCAGTTGCCCTGGGCGATGAATGCGCGCGCCGCCCACAGATAGGCCTGCCAATAGGTCGGATCCTTGCCGATGACCGTCACGAACTTGTCGACGGCCTGGTCGTACTTCTGTTCCGAGTACAGCTGCCGGCCTTCCTGCATCAGGCCGTCGATCTCGTTCTGCAGGGTCAGGCCGGCGCAGGCGGTAAGGAAAGTCGCGGCCAGCAGGAAGAAGACGAGGCGGATGGGCGACGCATTCCAATTCGGGGCCATGGCGTTTCTCCTCGGGTGGACATGACGGCAATATACGCCAAATCGATGGGCGGCCTGCCCGCCGCCGCCGGTGGACATCGAACGTATTGCGCCCCGCCCGGAGAGGGTGCAAGATTGTCGCCCCTGAGACAAATCCCTGCCGCGACAGGGACTTGGACGGGCGGGTGTCCCCGAATGCAGGTTGACGTTGACGTCAACGTCAGTTAGATTGACTCATCCCCAGTGGAGCGTGCCATGACCGACCTGAGCGTGAGCCAGAAAATTTCCGCCTACAAGCCGAAGCACAAGGTGCGCTTCGTCACCGCCGCCTCGCTCTTCGACGGCCACGACGCCTCGATCAACATCATGCGGCGCATCCTGCAGTCGACCGGCTCGGAGGTGATCCACCTCGGCCACAACCGTTCGGTCGAGGAGATCGTCACGGCGGCGCTGCAGGAGGACGTGCAGGGCATCGCCGTTTCCTCCTACCAGGGCGGCCACGTCGAGTACTTCAAGTACATGGTCGATTTGCTGAAGGAGCGCGGCGGCGAGGGCATCAAGGTTTTCGGCGGCGGCGGCGGCGTGATCGTGCCGGAGGAGATCCGCGCGCTGCACGCCTACGGCGTCGCCCACATCTACTCGGTCGAGGACGGCCGCCGGATGGGCCTGCAGGGCATGATCAACGACATGGTGGCGCAGTGCGACTTCGACCTGTCGAAGCGTGACGTGCCGGACCTGAAGGCGGTCGCCGGGGGGGAGCGCCGGACTCGGTTGCGCAAGCTCGCGCGCCTGATCACCGCCCTGGAAAACGGTGCGGTATCCGACCAGCTGAAAAGTCAGTTGCTGCAGGACGGCGCCGCGTCGAGGGTGCCGACGCTCGGCATCACCGGCACCGGCGGCTCGGGCAAATCCAGCCTCACCGACGAGTTGATCCGCCGCCTGCGCCTCGACCAGGACGACAATCTGAAGATCGCCGTGGTGGCGGTCGACCCTTCGCGCAAACGCACCGGCGGCGCGCTGCTCGGCGACCGCATCCGCATGAATGCGATTGACCACCCGGGCATTTTCATGCGCTCGCTCGCCACGCGCGATACGGGCTCCGAAATATCCGCCGCGCTGCCGGAGGTCGTCGCCGCCTGCAAGATCGCCGGCTTCGATCTGGTCGTCATCGAGACCTCGGGCATCGGCCAGGGCGACGCCGCCATCGTGCCGCACGTCGATGCCTCGCTCTACGTCATGACCCCCGAGTTCGGCGCCGCCAGCCAGCTGGAGAAGATCGACATGCTCGACTTCGCCGACTTCGTCGCCATCAACAAGTTCGACCGCAAGGGCGCGGAAGACGCCTTCCGCGACGTGCGCAAGCAGGTGCAGAGGAACCGCGAGCTGTTCGCCGTGCCGGCGGACGAGATGCCGGTGTTCGGCACCATGGCGGCGCGCTTCAACGACGACGGCGTCACGGCCCTGTATCAGGCCTTGCTGACGAGGCTGGTTTCGCTCGGCCTGAAGGCCGCGCCCGGCAAGCTGCCTGAAGTGTCGGTAAAGCAGTCTTCGCGCGGCTGCGCCATCGTCCCTTCGGAGCGCGTGCGTTATCTCGCCGATATCGCCGACTCGGTGCGCGGCTATCACAGGCACATCGCCGAGCAGGCGACCGTCGCCCGCGAGCGGCAGAGCCTGCGCACGGCCAAGGCGCTGTTCGAGGGCTGCGGCAAGGAGGCAGCCCAGTTCGATGAACTGATTGCCTGGAAGGATGGCCAGCTCGACCCGCGCGCGAAGAAGCTGCTCGAAATGTGGCCGGACATGCAACGCGCCTACGCCGGCGACGAGTACGTCGTCAGGATCCGCGACAGGGAAGTGCGCACCGGCCTGGTATCAGAAAGCCTCTCCGGCACCAAGATCCGCAAGGTGGTGCTGCCGAAGTTCGAGGACGAGGGCGAGACCCTGCGCTTCCTCATGAAGGAGAACGTGCCCGGCTCCTTCCCTTATACCGCCGGCGTGTTCGCCTTCAAGCGCCGGGGTGATGTAGGTGGCGAGGACCCGACCCGCATGTTCGCCGGCGAGGGCGATGCCTTTCGCACCAATCGCCGCTTCAAGAAAGTGTCCGAGGGCATGCCGGCGCACCGCCTGTCCACCGCCTTCGATTCGGTGACGCTGTACGGCTGCGACCCGGACCCGCGGCCGGACATCTACGGCAAGGTCGGCAACTCCGGCGTCTCCATCGCCACCCTCGACGACATGAAGGTGCTCTACTCGGGCTTCGACCTGGTCTGCCCGACCACCTCGGTGTCGATGACCATCAACGGCCCGGCACCGGTGATCCTGGCCATGTTCTTCAACACGGCGCTCGACCAGCAGCTCGACAAATTCCGCGCCGACAACCAGCGCGAGCCGACCGAGGACGAGGCCGACAAGATCCGCGAGTGGGTGCTGTCGAACGTGCGCGGCACGGTGCAGGCCGACATCCTCAAGGAGGACCAGGGCCAGAACACCTGCATCTTCTCCACCGAGTTCGCCCTGAAGATGATGGGCGACATCCAGGAGTACTTCGTCCACAACGACGTCAGGAACTTCTATTCGGTGTCGATCTCCGGCTATCACATCGCGGAAGCCGGCGCCAACCCGATCTCGCAGCTGGCCTTCACGCTGGCCAACGGCTTCACCTACGTCGAGACCTACCTGGCGCGCGGCATGCACATCGACGATTTCGCGCCGAACCTTTCCTTCTTCTTCTCCAACGGCATGGACCCGGAGTACACCGTGATCGGCCGCGTCGCCCGCCGCATCTGGGCGGTGGCGATGAAGCAGCGCTATGGCGCCAACGAGCGCAGCCAGAAGCTGAAGTACCACGTGCAGACCTCCGGCCGCTCGCTGCATGCCCAGGAAATGGCCTTCAACGACATCCGCACCACCCTGCAGGCGCTGATCGCCATCTACGACAACTGCAACAGCCTGCATACCAATGCCTACGACGAGGCGATCACCACGCCGACCGAGGAGTCGGTGCGCCGCGCCATGGCCATCCAGCTCGTCATCAACCGCGAGTGGGGCCTGGCCAGGAACGAGAACCCCAATCAGGGCGCCTTCGTCATCGACGAACTGACCGACCTGGTCGAAGAAGCGGTGCTCAAGGAATTCGAAGCCATCTCCTCGCGCGGCGGCGTGCTCGGCGCCATGGAGACCGGCTACCAGCGCGGCAAGATCCAGGAGGAATCGCTCTACTACGAGCATCGCAAGCACGACGGTTCCTACCCGATCATCGGCGTGAATACTTTCCGCAATCCGAAGGGCGATGCCCAGTTCGAGGTCGAGCTGGCGCGCTCGACGGAGGATGAGAAGCAGTCGCAGCTGAAGCGCCTGGCCGATTTCCAGGGCCGCCATGCCGCCGAGTCGGGTCCGATGCTGGCGCGCCTGAAGCAGACCGTGATCGAGAACGGCAACGTTTTCGCCGTGCTGGTCGACGCCGTGCGCTGCTGCTCGCTGGGCCAGATCACCCGGGCCCTGTTCGAGGTGGGCGGGCAGTATCGCCGCAGCATGTAGGATTGGCCGCAGGCCGGCCTTCAGGCCGACGACAGCGGCCAAGCAACCGCGCCGGTCGGCCTGAAGGCCGAGCTACCCTTCGTAGTTCCGCAGGCCGTCGAGGTCGAGCACGGTGATGCCGCCGTACTCGATGCGCAGCAGGCCGGTCTTCTCAAGCACTTTCAGCGCCTGGTTGGCGCGCTGGCGCGAAAGCCCGGCAAGGTAGCCGATTTCCTCCTGCGAGATCTGCAACTGCGGCCCGATGCCCGGATAAAGGTGGGGGTTGAACATTGCTGCCAGGCTGCGCGCCACGCGGGCGTCGGGTTCGAGCAGTCGGTCGTACTCGACCATGGCAATGAACTGGCCGAGGCGCTCATTGAGCTGGATCAGCAGGAAACGGTTGAACTCGATGCTGGTGTCCAGCAGCCGGATGAAAGTGGATTTGGGCATGTAGGCGACGTGGCTGTTGCGCAGTGCAACAACGTCGTAGCGGCGCGACTCGCTCTTGAAAAGGGATCCCTCCCCGAACCAGCAGCCGGTAGGCAGGCCGGTGAAAGTGGTCGGCTTTCCGTCCGCGGACAAATTGGTCATTTTGACCAGGCCGTCGATCACCCCGAACCAGTGTTCGACCGGTTCGCCCTTGCGGCAGACAAAGCCCCCTGCCGGAATCTGGCGCGTGACGATCTCGCCTTCCACGCGCCGCAACTGTTCGGGAGTCAGTGCCCGCGACCAGAGACTGGCGTTCAGCATTTCGCCCAGCGTAAGCATGGAGGCAGTTTACCGGATTGTCCGCCGGATGACAGCGCGGCCGGGAGGGGTCCAGTAATCTGGCCGTCTTTCCCGGGGGACACCCCGGTGCGGCCGTCCGGTTTGACTCGGCGGATCGATCCGATGGAGATGGGGTATCATCGGCCGCAACCGCCAATAAATAAGACTGCGCCGGTCGGCCAAACGTCCAGGCGTCACGGCTGACCGGGATGTCAGCGCGAAAACAGGAGGAGTTCATGTCGGACCAGGTTCGGCAGCCGTCGCTCAGCACGTTTCCCCGTCTGTTGATGCACCACGCCCAGGTTCGGCCGAACCATCCGGCCACGCGCGAAAAGGACATGGGCATCTGGCAGACCTGGACCTGGCCGCAGGTGGCCGAGGAAGTGCGCGCCATGGCCAGCGGCCTGGCCGAACTCGGCTTCAAGCGCGGCGACAACCTGGCCATCATCGGCGACAACCGGCCGCGACTGTACTGGGCGATGGCGGCGGCCCAGTGCCTGGGCGGCGTGCCGGTGCCGATGTACCAGGACGCGGTGGCGGCCGAGATGATCTTCGTGCTGCAGGATGCCGGCATCAGGTTCGCCATCGTCGAGGATCAGGAGCAGGTCGACAAGCTGCTCGAAAACAAGGCGCAATGCCCCGAACTCGCCCACATCCTCTACGACGACCCGCGCGGCCTGCGCCACTATAACCAGCCTTTCCTGCATGGACTCGACGAGGTGCAGGAGATGGGGCGCATCCACAACCGCAACCATCCCGAATTCCTCGACCGGGAAATCGAACTGGGCCAGCCGGACGACGTGTCGGTCATGCTGTACACCTCCGGCACCACCGGCAAGCCGAAGGGCGTCTGCCAGACCCATGCCGCATTCATCAAGGCGGCGCGCATCGGCTGCGAATTCGACAAGCTCACCCAGGATGACAACATCCTCTCCTACCTGCCGATGGCCTGGGTGGGCGATCACCTCTTTTCCTTCGCCCAGGCACTCTACGCCGGCTTCACCATCAATTGCCCGGAATCCGGCGACACGGTGATGACCGACATGCGCGAGATCGGGCCGAGCTACTATTTCGCCCCGCCGCGCGTCTTCGAGAACCTGCTCACCCAGGTCATGATCCGCATGGAGGACGCCGGCGCCATCAAACGCCGGATGTTCCACTATTTCATGGACGTGGCGCGCCGCTGCGGTGCCGAAATCCTCGACGGCAAGCCGGTCGCCGCCGGCGACCGGCTACGCTATGCCCTGGGCAAGCTGTTCGTGTATGGCCCGCTCAAGAACGTGCTCGGCATGAGCCGCATTCGCGTCGCCTACACGGCCGGTGCCGCCATCGGCCCCGACCTGTTCCGCTTCTACCGCTCGATCGGCGTCAACCTCAAGCAGCTCTACGGCTCGACCGAGACCTGTGCCGCGGTCTGCCTGCAGCCGGATGGCCAGATCAAGCTCGACACGGTAGGGCCGCCGGCGCCCGGCGTCGAAGTGAAGATCGCCGACAGCGGCGAGGTCCTGGTGCGCGGCGAGGTCATGCTCAAGGGGTATTACAAGCGGCCGGAGGCCACCGCCGAGGTGATCGACGCCGAGGGCTATTTCCACACCGGCGATGCCGGCTTCTTCGACGAGGACGGCCATCTCAAGATCATCGACCGCGCCAAGGACGTCGGCAAGCTGGCCAACGGCGCCATGTTTGCGCCCAATTACATCGAGAACAAGCTGAAGTTCTTCCAGCACATCAAGGAGGCGGTCTGCTTCGGTCACGACCGCGACGAGGTCTGCGCCTTCATCAATATCGACATGGGTGCGGTCGGCAACTGGGCCGAGCGGCGCAACATCGCCTATTCCGGCTACACCGATCTCGCGCAGAAGCAGGAAGTGTGCGACCTCATCCTCGACTGTGTCGAGAAGGCCAACGCCGAGCTCGCGCACGACGCCATGATCGCCGACTCCCAGGTGCACCGTTTCCTCATCCTGCACAAGGAGCTCGATCCGGACGACGACGAGCTGACGCGTACCCGCAAGGTGCGGCGCGGCTTCATCGCCGAGAAATACGCCGTGCTGATCGACGCCCTGTATTCCGGCAAGACCTCCCAGTTCATCGAGACCGAGGTCAAGTTCGAGGACGGACGCAAGGGCAAGGTGAGCGCGGACCTGCGCATCATGGAAGCGAAAACCTATCCGGCCCAGGCCGCGAAGAAGGCAGCCTGAATGAGCGAAGGCAGACAGATCGGCGAGGTGATCCTCGACCTGCAAAACATCTCGCTGCGCTTCGGCGGGGTGAAGGCGCTGACCGACATCTCCTTCGACGTGCGCGAGCACGAGATCCGCGCCATCATCGGTCCCAATGGTGCCGGCAAGAGCTCGATGCTCAACGTCATCAACGGCGTCTATCATCCGCAGGAAGGCACCATCGTTTTCCGCGGCAAGAAGCGCCACGACATGGATACGCACGAGGCGGCCGAGGCCGGCTTCGCCCGCACCTTCCAGAACATCGCCCTGTTCAAGGGCATGAGCGTGCTGGACAACCTGATGACCGGCCGCAACCTGAAGATGAAGTCCAACTTCCTGCTGCAGGCGCTCTACTGGGGCCCGGCGCAGCGGGAAGAGATGGCGAACCGCCGGAAGGTGGAGGAGATCATCGATTTCCTCGAGATCGAGCACATCCGCAAGACGCCGGTGGGGCGCCTGCCCTACGGCCTGCAGAAGCGCGTCGAACTGGGCCGGGCGCTGGCGTCAGAGCCGAAGATACTGCTGCTCGACGAACCGATGGCCGGCATGAACGTCGAGGAAAAGCAGGACATGTGCCGCTTCGTGCTCGACGTGAACGACCAGTTCGGCACCACCATCGTCCTCATCGAGCACGACATGGGCGTGGTGATGGACATCTCCGACCGGGTCGTCGTGCTCGACTACGGCAAGAAGATCGGCGACGGCACGCCGGAGGAAGTCAAGAACAACCCGGACGTCATCGCCGCCTATCTCGGCACGGCGCACTGAGGAGACGGCCACACCATGCAATTCTTCTTTGAAGTCCTCATCGGCGGCCTGCTCTCGGGCATCATGTATTCCCTGGTCGCCCTCGGGTTCGTGCTGATCTACAAGGCCTCCGGCGTGTTCAACTTCGCCCAGGGCGCCATGGTGTTCTTCGCCGCACTGACCTTCGTCGGCGTGATGGAGATGGGGGCGCCGTTCTGGCTGTCGCTGATCATCACCTTCGGCGCCATGGTGCTGCTCGGCGTCGTGACGGAGAAGGTCGTCCTGCGCCCCCTGGTCAACCAGCCGCAGATCACTCTCTTCATGGCCACCATCGGCCTGACCTTCTTCATCGAGGGCCTCGCCCAGGGCATGTGGGGCGCCAGCGTGCGCGGGCTCGAGATCCCGGGCATCCAGGACGAGCCGATCGAGTGGGCGATGGACAACTGGGGCATCGGCATTTCCAGGTTCGATCTGTTTGCCGCGGGCGTCTCTGCCGTACTGGTGAGCGTGCTGGCCGTCTTTTTCAACAAGACCCGCATCGGCCGGGCGCTGCGCGCCGTGGCCGACGACCACCAGGCGGCCCTCGCGATCGGCATTCCGCTGCAGAACATCTGGCGCATCGTCTGGGCCGTGGCCGGTTTCGTCGCGCTCGTCGCGGGCCTGATGTGGGGGGCGCGCAACGGCGTGCAGTTCGCCCTGACGTTCGTCGCGCTGAAGGCCCTGCCGGTGCTGATCATCGGCGGCTTCGAGTCGGTGGCCGGCGCCATCGTCGGCGGGCTCATCATCGGGGCTTCGGAAAAGCTGGGCGAGGTGTACCTCGGGCCGATGGTCGGGGGCGGCATCGAAGGCTGGTTCCCCTACGTCATGGCGTTGCTGTTCCTGCTGGTGCGACCCGAAGGCCTCTTCGGCGAGAAACATATCGACAGGGTGTAATCGAGATGCTCTACAGGGAAGCCGGCCAGTTCAAGGCCAGTTACAGGGAAGACCAGCAGATTTTTCCGATCCGCCAGGATCGCATCGGGGTGGCGCTGATCATCGCCTTTTTCTACCTTGCCGTGCCGGTCTTCGCCAACCAGTACTGGCTGCAGGCAATTCTCATCCCGGTGCTGATCTTCTCGCTGGCGGCGATCGGCCTGAACATCCTCACCGGCTATGCCGGCCAGCTCTCGCTCGGCTCGGCTGCCTTCATGGCGGTGGGCGCGTTCGCCGCCTACAATTTCATTCTGCGCATCCCGGGCATGCCGGTCCTGCTGGCCTTCGTCCTCGGCGGACTGTGCGCGGCCCTGGTGGGCATCGCCTTTGGCCTGCCCAGCCTGCGCATCAAGGGCTTCTACCTTGCGGTGGCGACCCTGGCGGCACAGTTCTTCATCGTCTGGGCCCTGACCAAGTTTCCCTGGTTTTCCAACTACAGTACATCCGGCGTGATCACGGCGCAGAAGGTCCAGATTCTCGGCTATGCCTTCACCTCGCCGGAAGCCAAGTACCTGCTTACGCTCGCGGTGGTGTCCGTGCTGGCCCTGGCTGCCAAGAACATGGTGCGCAGCAGCATCGGGCGCTCCTGGATGGCCATCCGCGACATGGACGTGGCGGCCGAGGTGATCGGCTTCCGGCCGATGCGCACCAAGCTGTCGGCCTTTGCCATCAGTTCCTTCTATTGCGGCGTCGCCGGTGCGCTTTACGCCTACACCTATCTGGGCACGGTCGAGCCGGAAGGCTTCAATCTGGACATGTCCTTCCGCATCCTGTTCATGGTCATCATCGGCGGCGTGGGCAGCATACTCGGCTCCTTTCTCGGCGCCGCCTTCATCGTGCTGCTGCCGATTTTCCTGAACATTTCGATGCACGTGCTGGGGGGCTGGGTTCCGCAGGGTCTGGCCTCCAACCTGGAACTGATCGTCTTCGGCGGACTGATCATCTTCTTCCTGATCGTCGAGCCGCATGGTCTGGCGCGCCTGTGGCAGATCGGCAAGGAAAAACTGCGCCTGTGGCCCTTCCCGCACTAAAATGATGAACGCGTTGCCCATTCCGGCAGCAACGATTTCGGTGTTGGTCTAACAAAGAGGAGACAAAGCATGAAAAGGAAAACATCTGCATTGATCGGGCTGGCCGTTGCGGCGGCCCTCGGCGCTTCTGTCGTCCAGGCGGCGGAGCAGTACGTCGGCCTGCCCAGCTACCGCGTCGGTCCCTATGCCGCCGGCGGCACCGGCATCTTCGGCGGCATGATCGACTACTTCCAGCTGGTGAATGCGCGCGACGGCGGCGTGAACGGCGTCAAGATCACCTGGAGCGAGTGCGAGACCGAGTACAACAACGCCCGCGGCGTCGAGTGCTGGGAGCGCATGAAGAAGGGCGGGCCGACCGGCAACACGGTCTTCCATCCGCTGTCGACCGGCATCACCTATTCGGTGATCGAGAAGGCGCCCGCCGACAAGGTGCCGGTGATCTCCCTCGGTTATGGCCGCACCGACGCCTCCGACGGCCGCGTCTTTCCCTACGTCTTTCCGCTGGTGACCAACTACTGGTCGCAGAACACCGCCAAGATCAAGTTCATCGGCATGAAGGAAGGCGGCATGGACAAGCTGAAGGGCAAGAAGATCGTGAACATCTATCACGACTCGGCCTACGGCAAGGAGACCATCCCGGTGCTGGATGCCCAGGCCAAGATGTACGGCTTTAGCGTCCAGCACATTCCGGTCGCCCACCCCGGCAACGAGCAGCAGTCGCAGTGGCTGCAGGTGCGCCAGGCGAAGCCCGACTGGGTCATCCTGCGCGGCTGGGGCGTGATGAACCCGACGGCGCTGAAGGCCGCCGCCAAGATCGGCTTCCCGCGCAACAAGATCGTCGGCGTGTGGTGGTCCGGCGCCGAGGAGGACACCATCCCGGCCGGCAGCGCCGCCAAGGGCTTCATTGCCGCCGGTTTCAACGTCGCCGGCGCCAACTATCCGGTGATCAAGGATATCCAGAAGTACGTCGCCGCCAAGGGCAATTCCAACATGGAGGACAAGTCGCGCATCGGCAGCGTGTATTACAACCGCGGCGTGGTGCACGGCATCATCACCGTCGAGGCCATCCGCAAGGCGCAGGAGAAGTACGGCAAGGGCAAGTCGATCACCGGCGAGCAGATGCGCTGGGGCATCGAGAACCTGAGCATCGACAACGCCCTGCTGAAGAAGCTCGGCGCCGAGGGCTTCATGCCCGAGCTGAAGGTCTCCTGCATGGACCATGAAGGCTCCGGCAAGGTCAAGTTCCAGCAGTGGGACGGCAAGAAGTGGAACGTCATTACCGACTGGATCGACGCCGACAGCAAGCTGGTGCGCGGCATGATCGTGGAGTCCGCCGCCAAGTACGCCAAGGAGAAGGGCATCACTCCGCGCGACTGCAGCAAGGAAAGCTGATCCGAATCCGCCCTCTCCCGTCCGCGGGAGAGGGCTGGGCTGAGGGGCACCCCTCAGCCCAGCCCTTTTGCGGAACGATCCGACTGGAACCGCCATGCAACAAGCACAGACTGCACAAGCCGCCGGCTCGCCCTACCTCAACATCAACAACATCGAGGTCATCTACGACCACGTCATCCTGGTGCTGAAGGGCGTTTCGCTGCAGGTCGAACAGGGCAGGATCGTTGCCCTGCTCGGCGCAAACGGCGCCGGCAAGACCACCACGCTGAAAGCGATTTCCAACCTCCTGCGCGCCGAGCGCGGCGACATCACCAAGGGCAGCATCGAATTCCAGGGACAGCGCATCGACCAGCTGACTCCCTCCGACCTCGTCAAGCGCGGCGTCATCCAGGTCATGGAAGGCCGGCACTGCTTCCAGCACCTCACCGTCGAGGAGAACCTGCTCACCGGCGCCTATACCCGCGGCGGCGATCGCGCCGGCATCAAGCAGTCGCTGGAGAAGGTGTACGAGTATTTTCCGCGCCTGAAACAGCGCCGCACCTCGCAATCCGGCTACACCTCCGGCGGCGAGCAGCAGATGACCGCGCTGGGCCGCGCCCTGATGGCAAAACCCGAGATGATCCTGCTAGACGAGCCTTCCATGGGACTGGCTCCGCAGATCGTCGAGGAAATTTTCGAGATCGTGCGCGACCTCAACCAGCGCGAAAAGGTGAGTTTCCTGCTCGCCGAACAGAACACCATGGTGGCGTTGCGCTACGCCGACTTCGGCTACATCCTCGAGAACGGCCGCGTGGTGATGGAAGGCGACGCCAAGGAACTGGCCGAGAACGAGGACGTCAAGGAATTCTATCTCGGTCTGTCATCGGGCGAGCGAAAGAGCTTCCGCGACGTCAAACACTACCGCCGCCGCAAACGCTGGCTGGCTTGAAAACAGGAACCGCATTTAACGCAAAGTGCGCAAGGACGCAAAGATCGCAAAGCGAAATTGTTTGGTGATTCGCTTTTCCTTGCGTCCTTTGCGTCTTTGCGCTCTTTGCGTTGAAAGAGGTTTACTTCCGGAATGAAATACTACGACGACCTCGAAACCCGCGACCCCGAGCAGCGCGAGCGCGAGCTGTTCGCCGCCCTGCCCGGACAGGTCGCCCATGCCATGCGGAACGCGGCGGCCTTTGCCGATCTGTACAAGGGTGTCGATGCGAAGCAGGTAAACAGTCGCAGGGCGCTGGCGGAGCTGCCGGTGATCCGCAAGCACGAGCTGATCGAGCGGCAGAAGGCCCTGCCGCCCTTTGGCGGGCTCAACGCCACGCCTTTGGCGAAGCTCGGCCGCCTCTTCAGTTCGCCCGGCCCGATCTACGATCCGGAGGGGACCGGCGAGGACTGGTGGCGCTTTGCCCGCGCGCTGTTCGCGGCGGGCTTTCGCGCCGGCGACCTGGTGCACAACACTTTTTCCTACCACTTCACGCCGGCCGGCTTCATGACGGAGGGTGCGGCGCGCAAGATCGGCTGCGTCGTGTTCCCCGCCGGCGTCGGCCAGACCGAGATGCAGGTGCAGGCCATCGCCGACCTCAAGCCGGCCGGCTACATCGGCACGCCGTCGTTCCTGAAGATCATCCTCGAGAAGGCCGACGAGCTGAAACTCGACGTCTCCAGCCTGAAGAAGGCGGTGGTTTCGGGCGAAGCCTTCTTCCCGAACCAGAAAGCGCTCTGCGCCGAGCGCGGCATCAACGCGCTGCAGGCCTATGGCACGGCCGACCTCGGCCTCGTCGCCTACGAGACGGAAGCACGCGAAGGATTGATCCTGGAGGAGTCGCTGATCCTCGAGATCGTCCGCCCCGGCACCGGCGATCCGGTGGCGCTTGGCGAAGTCGGTGAGGTGGTGATTACCAGCTTCAACCCGGATTACCCGCTGATCCGCTTCGGCACGGGAGATCTATCCGCCGTGCTGCCGGGCATCAGCCCTTGCGGGCGGACCAACATGCGCATCAAGGGCTGGATGGGTCGCGCCGACCAGACGGCCAAGGTGAAGGGCATGTTCGTGCATCCGAGCCAGGTGGCCGAAGTCCTCAAGCGGCACGCCGAGGTCGGCAAGGCCCGGCTGGTGGTGGACAACGAAACGGGCCAGGATCGCATGACCCTGCGCTGCGAAGCGGCTGGCGCGCCGGACGGATTCGCCGAGGCGATTGCCGCCAGCATTCGCGACATCACCAAGCTGCGTGGCGAGGTCGCGCTTTGCCGCCCGGGCGAGTTGCCCAATGACGGCAAGGTCATCGACGACGCCCGCAAATATGACTGAGCCGCGCAGCAAGCCCCTTTCCGGCCTGCGCGTGCTCGATCTCACCCGGCTGCTGCCGGGTCCCGTGGCCACCCAGCACCTCGCCGATCTCGGCGCCGACGTCGTCAAGATCGAGGATACCGGCGAGGGCGACTACGCCCGCAGCATGGGCGCAAGGCCGGGGGAGACCAGCGCCTTCTTCAGGCTGGTCAACCGCAACAAGCGCGCGCTGCGCCTCGATCTCAAGCAGGCGGAAGGCGTCGCCGTGTTGCGGCGACTGACTTTGTCGGCGGATGTCGTCGTCGAGGGCTTTCGCCCCGGCGTGATGGACAAGCTGGGCATCGGCTACGAGGTCTTGTCGGCGCTCAACCCGCGCCTCGTCTTCTGCTCCATCAGCGGCTACGGCCAGGATGGTCCCTACGCCCAGCGCGCCGGCCACGACATCAACTACATCGGCTACGCCGGCGTGCTCGACCAGATCGGCACGGCGGGCGGACCGCCGGCCGTGCCCAATTTCCAGATCGGCGATCTCCTCGGCGGCGCGCTGGCGCCGCTGGTGGGCCTGCTAGCCGCGGTGATCGATGCGCGCGCCAGCGGCCGCGGCCGCAAGGTCGATGTGGCCATGACCGACGCCGTCTTCGCCCATGCGGTGTTTCCGCTGGCCGGCCTGCTGGCGAGGATGGCACCGCCGCCGCGCGGCGCCGACCTCCTGTCGGGGGGCGTGCCCTGCTACGGCGTGTATGAAACTTCCGACGGTCGCCACATGGCGGTCGGTGCGCTGGAGCAGAAGTTCTGGGAACGACTCTGCGATACCATCGATCGGCCCGACCTGAAGCCGTCCCATCTCTCTTTCGGCGCCAGGGGCGAGCAGGCGAAGCGGGCGCTGGCCGCCGTCTTCGCGACCAGGACGCAGGCCGAATGGACGGAGATGTTCGACCAGGTCGACTGCTGCGTGACCCCGGTGCTCCACATCGGCGAAGCGCTCGACAACGCGCAGCTGCGGGCGCGCGGCATGGTGGTCGAGTTCGAGGGCCTGCCCCAGCTGGCGCCGCCTTACAGGCTCAGTGATTTCGAATTCGCCATCGAGCGCGGCGCGCCCGCGCCGGGCCAGCACAGTGCGGAGATTCTGCGCGAGGCCGGCTATTCGAAAGAGGAAATTGCCACGCTGGGCCGGCAGGGTATCATCTGAGGCTGGCCGTTCAGGCTTGCCCGCCCCATGTCACCGGTTTTCCTGCTGCTTCCCGATTTTGCCCTGATCCTGCTCGGCTTCGGTCTGCGCCGGATGATGCACCTGGGCGACCACTTCTGGACCGGCCTGGAGAAACTGATCTACTTCGTGCTCTTCCCGGCCCTGCTGTTCCACGCCATCGCCCGCACGCGCATCGACTTCGCCGTTGCCGCGCCCTTTGTTGCCAGCGGCCTGGCGGCGATGTGCGGCGGCATGCTGCTGGGGCTGCTGGCGAGACCCCTCTTCGGCCCGCGGCCCATGGCCTTCGCCTCGCAATTCCAGTGCGCCTACCGCTTCAATTCCTACATCGGCCTGGCGGTGGCGGCCAAGCTGCACGGCGAGGCCGGCATCGCGGCGATGGGCATCCTCATCGGCGCCATGGTGCCCGTGGCCAATCTCGCTTCAGTGTGGATGCTGGCGCGCCACGGCCAGCTTGGTGTGATGCGCGAGATCGCGCGCAACCCGCTCATCCTCGCCACCTTCGCCGGACTGTTGTTCAACCTGGGCGGCGGTGCGTTGCCGGAAGTGGCCGCGCAGTTTCTGGGCCGGCTGTCCGAGGCGTCGATCGCCCTCGGCCTGCTGGCGGTGGGGGCGGCGCTCGGGCCAAGCGGCGGGAAGACGGCCCACGCCCCCGCTTCCGTCCCGGGGGCGGAAGCGACGGAAGCGAGCCTCTCTCGCAGCGAATGGATTGCCCCGCCCTGGGGCGGCCCGGCGGCGATGCGGTTTGCGGCGGTATTTCTTGTCGGCGTGAAGCTGTTGGCCGTACCCGCCGTGGCCTGGCTGGCGGCGCGAATGCTCGACCTGAAGGGCGCGTATTTCGACGTCGTGGTGATGTTCGGCGCCCTGCCGACGGCCAGTTCGGCCTACATCCTGGCGATGCGCATGGGCGGGGACGGTGCCGGCGTGGCCTGGCTGATTTCGGCCAGCACGCTGGGGGCCATGCTGACCATGCCGCTGTGGCTGGTCGCACTGGGCATCGGCTGAGCCTACTTGTCTTCCGGCTTGGCGTCCGCCGCGCCCGCGTCCGCCGGGGCGGCGCCCGGCTGCATCATGTTCCACGGCCAGAGCGCCGGGTTGGCGAAGGGGTTGGCATTGGCCTCGGGCGAGCCGGCCGACTGGCTGATGGCCTGCATGGCGGCGAGCGTGGCGCGCTGCATCTCCAGGCCCTGGATGCTCATCTGCAGCATGTTGAGGTTCATGCGCAGCCAGCCCTCGACGGTCTTCAGGTCGGCGATGCGCTTGTCGAGTTCATTCACGTCCACCGTCGGCGTCACCATGCCGGGCACGGCGAAGCCCATGCTGCCCCACATGCCCTTGAGGAATTCGAGCGGGTCGGTGTTCGGGTTTTCTGCGGACATGACATCCTCCGGCGGCACGATGGCCGCATCTTACCCCCGGAATCGCCGTCGCGGGTCGGGGCGGATCATTCCGTCTCCCGCAGCCGTTGCAGCAGATCCTGCTCGCTGTCCAGCGTCAAACCGAGCGAACGCGCCACATGCGGGTTGGCGGCGATCTGGAATTCGCGGGGGTAGCGCGGCGGCGGCAGGCGGCCGCCGGTCAGGGCGACGCGCAGCATGTCCGCCGCTTCCGCACCGATCTGCCGCGGCGTCGAAAACAGGGAGAGAACCGCACCGGCGCGGGTGTAGGAGGCCGAGAAGCCGAAGAGCGGCCGCTGGTGCCGGTAGGTCGACAGCAGGATCATCTGGATGGTCCCGGCATTGAACACGAGCGGGTCGGGCAGGGCCAGCAGGAGATCGGTTTCCGGCAGCAGATTCAGCAGCGCCGGGGCCAGATCGTCCTCCCGCGCCACCTGCCGGGCTTCGAGGTGGAAACCCCGTTGCGCGGCGATCTCGGCCAGCGCGGCCTGCCGCGAGGCGGACGCGGGTCCGAGCAGAACGCCGATGCGCCGCGTATCAGGCAGCGCCAGGCGGACGAGCGCCAGTTGGCGCCCGACCGGCTGGTCGAGGTGGACCGCCGACATCGGCCGCGTACTGCCCGTGCGCCGACTTTCCGCGGCGAGGCGGGCGAACGCCTCCGTCGGCATCAGCGTGACCAGCAACGGCGCCTTGCCCGGTGCGGCCGCCAGCCGGGCGGCGGCGCGGGCACCGACGGCGACGAGCAGGCGCGCCCCGTCAGGCGCCGGCGGCGTTTCGTCCGCCGTGCCGTGGACGCTGACTTTCGCTTCGGGCGCGAGCCGGCTGCGGATCTCCTCCGCGACTTCGGCGTAGGGGGAACCTGGCGCAGCCGGCTCGCCGATGACGATGGCAATATCCTGCGCAGCGCAGGGCGCCGCCCCCGCCAGGGCCGCTATGGCCAGGGCATATGACAGGAGCGAGCGGAGGAAGGCGGGCAGGCGCGGCACCGTCGGCGTCCTAGAAATCCAGGCTGAGCGTGACGAAGCCGCGCCGCTTGAAGACGTAGTCGGTGCGGAATTCGCTGTAGGGCTCGCGCAGGTTCTGCCAGACCAGGGCCAGTTCGCCCCGGGCGGGGCCGCTGCGGAAGGCATAGCCCAGGCGCAGGTCGAGCCGGCGCTGCATCGGCAGCGGATTGGACCAGCCCTGCCAGCGGAAGCCGCCGACCCAGTGATGCGCCAGGCTGGCCTGCAGGCCCATCGGCAGCCGGTGCGACAGGAACAGGGTGGTCGAGCGCCGCGGCGCCGAGTCGGCCAGGCGCTCGTCCTCGGAATCGATGCGCATGCGCGCCTGGTTGAACAGGATCAGCGTGCCGGGGGAGGGCGCCCAGCGCAGCTGGTACTCGAGGCCGCGCACCAGGGCGCTCCAGCGGTTGAGGAAGTTGGCCGGACTGCCGGTCTTGTCGATGATGCGGGTGACGTTCTCGTGGAAGGCGCGCGCGTCCACGGCCAGGCCGAGGCTGCGGAACTCGCCGAGATAGCTCAGTTCGCTCGCACGCACCCGCTCCGGTTCGAGTCCGCCCAGGGCGCGGTAATCCGTTTGCGTCAGGGTCGACGGAAAGGGCGGTGGCGGCGGCGGGGTGATCGCAATCCTGTAGACGACGTGGGCGCGCTCTTCGGCCAGGGAGGGGTTGCGATAGGCGGTGGTGGTGCCCAGGCGCAGCGTCTGTCCGGCGGCCGGCTGAAAATTGAGCATCAGGCGCGGTGCCACGTCCGTGCCCGTCAGGCTGTGCCGTTCCAGCATCGCCCCGGCGTTGAGCAGCCACTTCGGCGCCAGCCGCCATTCGAGATTGCCGAACAGGCGGTTGAGGCGGGTGGTTTGCGTCCTGTCAGTGTCGAACATCCAGCGCGATGCGACCGACTCCCGCCGGTGCTCCATGCCCCAGACCACGCGCGCGGCCGGGTTCAGTCGGAAAATGTGCTGCAGTTCGAGATGCGTGCGCCGGGTTCGGAAGCCGGCGTCGATGGGTGCGGTCAGCAGGAAGGGCGGCGTCGAGCTGTCCCGGGCGACGTATTCTTCCTGTCGTGCGTCGCGCATGTGGTAGGCATTGATGCTGAGTTCCCCGTCGGCCCCGAGCGCACGCTTCCAGACCGCCTGGAAATGGTGTCCGTTTTCGCGCGGGGTGCGGGCAGGGTCCGTTTCCGAGCCGAGGAATCCGGCAGCGGAGGATGTCCGGTTGGCCCCGAGTTGCAGTTGCAGTTCGTCCCGCGGGCCGATCCGCAAGTCGCCGCGGAAGGCGAGGTAGCGGGTCTGGCGGCTGTCGTGGAAGTCCTCGAAACCGTTGTCGCTGCGCCGGCCGGCGCTGATGCGAAAGTGCATGCCGCCGAGCGAGCCGCCGTAGCGCAGCTCCTGGTCGCTGATGCCCTGGCTGCCGTGCGTGGTCGACAGGTGGGCACCCTGGCTCTGGCTGGCATGGCGCGTGACGATGTTGATGACCCCCATGAAGGCATTGGCGCCGTAGGCGGCCGAGTTCGAGCCGCGCAGCACCTCGATGCGTTCGATGTCGTCAAGCGACAGGCGCAGGTTGTTCCAGGTGATGCTGCCGAGAAAGAAGGGGGAGTACATGGAACGCCCGTCGACCAGCACCTGCATCTGGCGCGAGAATTCGTCGGCGAGTCCGTGGTAGGCCGCCGCCGGCCGGGAGTGGTAGGACATGCCGACCTGGAAGCCGGGCACCAGGCGGAGCAGGTCGACGACTTCTCGCACCCCCGAGGCCTTGATCAGCTCGCGATCGATGAGGGTGACGGCCCCCGGTGCATCGGCCAGGGGTTGCACCAGGCGCGAGGCCGACAGGACGACGGGTAATTCCTCGAAAAAAACGTGTTCGCTGGCGCCGCCGATGTCATCCGCGGCCCACCCCGCCGGGGCGGTCGCAAGCAGCAGGAGGGACAGCAGGCGTCCGGGGTTCGGGAAGTCAGGCTTCATGGGCGGGGGCGCGCAAGATCGCAAGGCGTCGAGCAAAGTGGCAAAGAGGTTTCATGCCGGGGCGGAGGCATCGGCATCATCGAGGAGGAAGCTGACCAGGGCCCTCAGCTTGGCCGGCTGCAACGGCTTCGTCAAGGCATGAAGGGACAATCCGGCGCTTGCGTTTCGCAGGGTCGGCGGCAAGGCACCGAGGAGAATGACCGGCAGGGGCCGATCTTCCGCGAGCGAACGCAGGCGCGGCAGTGCATCGGCCAGGGCCGCCTCGTCGCAAATCACCAGATCGGGCAGCGCTTCCGCCCCGTTTGCCGGGGAGGGCGGCCAGGTGTCGGCGACATCGCATCCCCAGCCTGAAAGCAGGGCGCGCACTGTCGAGCCGTCGGAAGCAGGCGGCCCGAGCACCAGCAGCCTCGCCCGCAATCCGGCCGGCGATGCCGATGCGGCCTCTTCCCCGGCTGCCGCAACGGCTTTGCACCGTGGCAGGGTGATGCTGAAAACCGAGCCGCGCCCGACCGCCGAGCGCAGGCCGAGGGGATGATCGAGCAGGCGTGAGAGGCGATCAACCAGCGAGAGACCGAGACCGACCCCCTTGCTCGGATCGCGCTCCGGATTGGCGACCTGGAAAAATTCCTTGTAGATGAGGGCATGGTATTCCGGCGGGATGCCGATGCCGCTATCGCGAACCTCGATGCGAAGCTTGTCGCCGGCCTGGCGCACGCCGATCAGGATCCCGCCGCGATCGCTATAGGCGATGGCGTTGGAAACCAGGTTGCCGACCATGCGGTAGAGCAGCGCCGGGTCGCTCAGACCCCAGCGGCGGGTCGGGTGCAGACGCAGTCGCAGCCCCTTCGCGCGGGCATTGTCGATGTGCGCCGAGAAGACCCGCTCCAGCAGTGCATTCAGCGCCACCGGCTGGACATCGGGGTCGAGCGAGCCGAGGTCGGCGCGGGAGATGTCCAGCAGGCTGCCGAGCAGTTCTTCCATGGCGCCGACGGCCTTGCCGATCTGGCGTGCCAGCCGCTGCTGCCCGGACTGGCGGGCTTCCCCTTCCAATTCTCCTGCGAACAAGGCGAGGGCATGCAGGGGCTGGCGCAGGTCGTGGCTGGCCGCGGCGAGAAAGCGGGACTTGGCGATGCTGGCCTGTTCGGCCTCGTCGCGCTTCAGCTTCAATTCGGCGGTGGCGGCCGCGATGCGGCTTTGCAGATGGTCGCGCCCGGCTTGCAGCGCGCGCGCCATCTCGTTGATGCCCTCTTCGAGATTGCGCAGGGTGCTGTCCGGATGCGGCGCAACACGCGCCTCCAGGTCGCCGCCGCGGATCGCGCCGACCGTCTGCTGCAGGGAACGGATGGGGCGCGTGACCGAGGCGGACAGGCGCAGCGCCAGCAAGGTGCCGAGCGCCAGGGTAACCAGCGTGGCGAGCAGGGTGACCTGCATCATTTCCCGCTTCTGTCGTTGCATGCCGGCGCGCGACATTTCCAGCGTGACGCTGCCGATGGCTTCGCGGGCCGTCGGCTCCGACTGGCCGGCCGGGAGATCGGGTATCGCCAGTCCCGAACGCCATACCTTGGCGTGAAAGCACTGGGTTTCTTCGTCGCCGGTGGCGCCCGTCCAGCCGTCCGGCAGGCTTTGCGGATCCTTGGTCAAACGCATTGTGCCGAGCTGGGCGAGAGGCTGCCCGGAGCGGCCGTGGATGACAAGGCCGCTGACGTCGGCTTCGTCGGCCAGGGCGGCGGCCAGGCGCTGCAATTCCTCGGCATTGCCGGAGAAGATGCCGTATTCGGTGGCCGGCGTGAACAGCTTGGCCAGGGAGTGGCCGCGATCGATGAAAGCCTGCTCCGCGTCGGCATAGCGCAACAGCAGGAAATAGGTGGCGAGCACGGCGGCGATGATCGCCGCCGGCAGGATCGCCACGGCAATCATGCGGGCCCTGAATCCCCAGGATTTCAAGCGACA
Source organism: Rhodocyclaceae bacterium (assembly GCA_041396245.1). Lineage (GTDB taxonomy): Bacteria > Pseudomonadota > Gammaproteobacteria > Burkholderiales > Rhodocyclaceae > Desulfobacillus. The sequence continues at coordinate 24,885 of JAWKYW010000006.1, forward strand.
GCTCCGATTTATTCCGGAAGCGTATTCTCCGCCCGCCTTGGCCTGCCGGCAAGCGCCGATACCGCGATGGCCGGGCTCCCGCGACGGAAGCCACGGCTTTATTGGCGCTCGCACGGCCATCCAGTATCATGCGGACCAAACGAGGCACGCATTGCTGAGGGGGGGGAAGTGCTCAGGCTGCTGGTAATCGACGATCACGCGATGGTCCGCGAGGGCTTGCAGCCGCTATTGCGCAAGCTTGCGCCGGATGTCGTCCAGTACGAGGCGCAGGATGCGGAGAGCGCCCTGCTCCTGCTGGAAACGGAGAAGGAGTTCGACCTCGTGCTGCTCGACATCATGCTGCCGGGCACCAACGGACTGTCTCTGCTGGGCGTTCTGCGCAAGCGCTTTCCTGCCGTGCCGGTGGTCGTGCTCTCCGCACTTGAAGAGGTGGACGTCGTCAATCGTGCCCTGCGGCTGGGGGCCGCCGGCTATGTCACCAAGTCCGGCAGCGGCGATACCCTGCTGGAAGCGCTCAAGCATGTTCTGGCGGGTGAAATCTACCTCCCCCCCCACCTGCGCGACAAGCTGCCGGCAATCCCGGGCAGGCCGGCCGCCCAGAGTCAGGCGCGGCGCGATCGGCAGGCCCTGACGGAAGGCCAGCGGCGGGTGGCCGAACTCCTGCGCGAGGGCAAATCCAATCGCGAGATCGCCGATCTGCTGGGATTGACCGAGGGCACGGTGAAAGTTCACCTGTCGAAAGTCTTCCGCAAACTGGGAGTCGTCAGCCGGGCGGAAGCGATTGCCCAGTTTCAGCGTCAGCGCGGGAAACTGTAGCCTTAACTGAAGTCTTCAGTGCCGCGCAGGGCCGGGCGTTCCGAAGCCGTTGGCGGGATCGGGCGCTTCCCCGGACGCGTAGGGGTGTACACCATCGGCGCAGTCGTCCCCGTTTTCCTCCTCAGGAGCCTTGCAGGCAATCTCCAGCATGTCGAGCACCTGGCCGGCCAGGGCGCGGCAGGCATTGCCGAGCGGCGTCGGCAGTTTGCCGGGGATGCGTTTTTGCAGCAGCAGCTTGCTGGCCGACAGGGCGTTCACGGGCTGCAGGACCCGCTCTTGATACTGTCCGAGCTGTTCGCGGAGGGTCTTCCCGGCCGTTTCCTGTTGCCACGGATTGCCTGGCCACTGGGAAGGGATGGCCCAGGCGCGCGGGAAACTTTCGAGATCCTTGATGACGGTGCGGATGTCCTCGTGCGAATCGCGGAAGGGCAGCAACACCAGGTTGGCCAGGCTGTAGAGCTTGCGGTCCATTTCGCTGCGATTGCCGCCGCCGTCGATGACGCCGAGCCAGCCCGGCAGCGTGCGGATCTTGTCCACCACCTTGCCCAGCGCTTCGCGGGTGCGCGCGTCGGCGACCAGATAGCGCCGTCCGTCCGGGTCGAGCGGTTCGCGATGGGTGTCGGTCAGCACGCAGACGGAACGTTGCCCGAGCAGGCCCATGCCCTGGCACAGCATGTGCGACAGCGTGGTCTTGCCGGTGCCGCCCTTGTTGCCGATGATGCAGACGATCTCAGCCATGGCCGATCCTTGTTGACTGGCGCATTATTTCCCTGCGAGGGCCATTCCGATAGGGCGAATTGAGGCCTGAATTGCCGGCTTTTCCGGGGTTGCGTCCTTACATGCGGTAGCAGTAAAGGCGCGTGCCGCGCCGGTCAGGTACTTCGGCCACCTGTTCCGGGGCGAGGTCCGGCAGCGGGAAGCTGTTGCTGACCAGCAACGCGCCGGAGGGCATTTCGGCACGGGCCTTGTCCCGCAGGCGGGGCATGGCACGGGGCGACAGGAAGACATACACGACATCCTGTCCGCCCAGCGGTTGGCGCCACAGATCGCCGTGCCGGATGACGAGGTTGGCCAGCCCGCGGGCATTCAGCCGGGCGACGAGATACGGCAGGGGCGCATGCTCGATGCCGGTGAAATGCGCGTCCGGCCGCACCCGGGCCAGTCGGCGCAGCAGGCCGCCGGTGCCGGCGCCGAGATCGATTACCCTCAAGCCGGCTGCCTGCGGCAGCAGATCGAGCACGGCCTCCGCCGTGGCGCGGTTGCTGAGGAATAGCGGCACCTCGCCGCGGAAGGTGGTCCAGAAAACAAAAGTCAGTCCCGCCAGCACGGCGAGGTAGAGGCCCGGCGGCAGGTCCAGTCGCAACGCCAGGATGAGGGCCGGCGAAAACAACAGGTGGATGACGATCCACCAGCGTTCCGACCTGAGCGCTGCGCCGAAGCCCGCGGCGAGCACGCCCTGCAGGACGGCCAGGGGCAGGCTGGCCGCCAGGGCCTGGCCGAGCGCAACCCAGCCGCCCACGGCCAGAACCCAGGCCAGCAGTTGCGCGGCAAGTGCCTTGAGTGCCGCCAAGCCCGCCCCTCAGGCTGCCCGGGCGGCGGGGGCCGCTGCCCCTTTCAGCCCGGTCAGCAGCTCTTCGCGTTTTTTTCGTGCAGCCTCCACCGAGCGCAGTTTGACGTGGCCGAAGCCGCGGATCTGCTCGGGCAGGCTGGCCAGTGCGATGGCGGTGTCGAGATTCGATCCGCCCAGCCCGGCCAGCATCGCAGCGATGTCCCGCTCGTACTCGGCGATCAGTTCGCGTTCCAGACGACGCTCCGCCGTCTTGCCGAAGACGTCGAAAGGGCCGCCGCGCAGGAACTTCAGCCGCGCCAGCCAGCGCAAGGCGGTCAGCATCCATGGCCCGTAGGCGCGCTTCCGCGGCTGTCCCGTGGCCGGGTCGGTCTTCGCCAGCAGCGGCGGCGCGAGGTGGAAGTGGAGCGCGAAATCGCCCTCGAAGGCGGCGCCGATCCGGGCGTGGAAGGCCGGGTCGGCATGCAGCCGCGCCACCTCGTACTCGTCCTTCACCGCCAGCAGCTTGAAGTAGTTCTTCGCCACCGCTTCGGCGAACCGCGTCGAGCCGAGCGACGCTTCCGCCGCGCGCGCCTTGTCGACCAGCACCCGGTAGCGGCCGGCATAGGCGGCGTCCTGGTAATCGGTCAGATAGGCGGCGCGGCGGGCGACGAGGTCAGCCAATGTCGGCGCGCGCGGCAACTCCCTTGCCGCCGTCGGCCGGGCGAAGCATTCCACCGCGGCGTGGTCGTGGGCGGCGCGCCGGCCCCAGAGGAAGGCCTTGAGGTTGGCTTCCACTGCGACGCCATTCAGTTCGATGGCCCGGAGCATCGACGCCAGGGACACCGGCACCAGCCCGCGCTGCCAGGCGTGGCCCAGCAGGATCAGGTTGCCGAAGAGGGCGTCGCCCATCAATGCGGTGGCCAGGCCGTTGGCGTCGATGAAGTCGGTTCCACCCTCGCCGGTCGCCTCGCGGAGGGTCCGCTGCATTGTTTCCAGCGGAAACTGCCAATCCGGGTTGTGGATGAACTCGGCGGTCGGCGTCGCCGTGAAATTGACGACGGCACGCGTGAAGCCGGCCTTCATCTTGGCCAGCGCCTCGGGATTGGCGGAAACGACGATGTCGCCGCCGATGATCGTGTTCGCCTCGCCGGCCGCGATGCGCACGGCGTGGATGTCCTCCGGCCGCTCGGCGATGCGCACATGGGAGAAGACGGCACCGAATTTCTGCGCCAGGCCCGTCATGTCCAGGGCCGTGACGCCCTTGCCGTCGAGATGCGCCGCCATGCCGATCAGCGCCCCCAGTGTGATGACGCCGGTGCCGCCGACGCCGGTGATGAGAATGCCCCACGGCTCCCGGATCTCGGCAATCCGCGGCTCGGCCAGGGTGGCAAAGCCGCTCTCGTCGATCTCGATCGCCTTTCCCTTCCGCAGCCGGCCGCCCTCGACGGTGACGAAACTGGGGCAGAAGCCCTTCAGGCAGGTGAAGTCCTTGTTGCAGGCGGACTGGTCGATGGCGCGCTTTCTGCCGAACTCGGTGTCCAGGGGAATCACCGACAGGCAATTGGACTGCTCGGAGCAGTCGCCGCAGCCCTCGCACACCATTTCGTTGATGAAGACGCGCCGCGCCGGATCGGGGAACTTGCCGCGCTTCCGGCGCCGGCGCTTTTCCGCCGCGCAGGTCTGATCGTAGACGAGCGCCGACACGCCGGGAAACTCGCGCAGTTCGCGCTGGATCAGGTCGAGTTCGTCACGGTGACGCAGCGGCACCCCCGGCGGCAGGTCCGCCGCCGAGTAGGCGCGCTCGGTGCCGTCGGTGACGACGACGATCTTCTTCACGCCCTCGGCAACGAGCTGGTGCGCTACCTGCGGCACACTCAGGCTGCCGTCCACCGGCTGGCCGCCGGTCATGGCGACGGCGTCGTTGTAGAGGATCTTGTAGGTTATTCCTTTAGGAGCCGCGCTGGCCTGCGAGCGAAGCGAGCCGCCGTCGCCCCCTCCCTCGGGGAGGGGGGCGGGGGGAGGGTTGTTGAATGCCGCTACGGCTGCTCGCACAGCGAGCAGCCCGGAGTGGAAATAGGTGCCGTCGCCGAGGTTGGCGAAGACATGGCGCGTTTCCGTGAACGGCGCCTGGCCGACCCAGGCGGCGCCTTCGCCCCCCATGTGCGAGAAGGTGGCGGTGGAGCGGTTCATCCAGGTTGCCATGAAATGGCAGCCGATGCCGGCCAGTGCTCGGCTGCCTTCGGGCACGCGGGTGGAGGTGTTGTGCGGACAGCCGGAGCAGAAGTGCGGGATGCGCTGAATCGGGATCACCGATTTTTCCAGCGCCCGCTCCTTCGCCTCGAGGAAGGCCAGGCGCGCCTGGATGCGGTCGGAGGTAACGTAGCGGCCGATGCGCGCGGCGATGACGCGGGCGATCATCGCCGGGGTGAGTTCGCCGCAGGCCGGCAGCAGCCAATCGCCGTGCGGCTGCGCCCACTCGCCCTTCTCGTCGAATTTGCCGATGACGCGCGGCCGCACGTCCCGGTCGTGGCCCGGCCAGTTATAGAGTTCTTCCTTCAGCTGGTATTCGAGCAGCTGGCGCTTCTCCTCGACGACCAGGATCTCCTCCAGCCCCTCGGCGAAATGGCGCACGCCTTCCGATTCCAGCGGCCAGACCATGCCTACCTTGTAGAGGCGGATGCCGATCTCGGCGGCGAGTGCGTCGTCGATGCCAAGGTCGTCGAAGGCCTGGCGTACGTCGAGATAGGACTTGCCGCAGGTGATGATGCCCAGCCGTGGATTGGGGCTGTCGATGACGATCCGGTTGAGCCTGTTGAGGCGTGCATAGGCCAGAGCGGCGTAGAGCTTGTGGTGGAGCAGCCGCTCCTCCTGCACCAGGCGGTCGTCCGGCCAGCGAATGTTGAGGCCGCCGGGCGGCAGCGGGTAGTCCGGCAGCACGATCTCGACGCGCTGCGGGTCAACATGGACCGAGGCGGAGGACTCGATGGTGTCGGCCACCGCCTTGAAGGCGACCCAGCAGCCCGAGTAGCGCGACATGGCCCAGCCGTGCAGGCCGAGGTCGAGGTAGTCCTGCACGCCCGAGGGCGCCAGCACCGGCATCATCACTGCCTTGAAAAGGTGCTCGGTCTGGTGCGCCACGGTGGAGGAGCGTGCGGCGTGGTCGTCGCCGGCCACCGCCAGCACGCCGCCGAATGTCGAGGTGCCGGCGGCGTTGGCGTGACGGAATACGTCGCCGCAGCGGTCGACGCCCGGGCCCTTGCCGTACCACATCGAGAACACCCCGTCGTATTTCGCGCCGGGGAAAAGGTTGACTTGTTGTGTGCCCCAAATGGCCGTTGCGGCGAGGTCCTCGTTGACGCCCGGCTGGAATCGGATGTGATGCGCATCGAGGTGTTTCTTCGCACGCCACAGCGTCTGGTCGAGCCCGCCGAGCGGCGAGCCGCGGTAACCGGAGACGAAGCCGGCGGTGTTGAGGCCGGCGGCGAGGTCGCGGCTGCGCTGCATCATCGGCAGACGGGCGAGGGCCTGGGTGCCGGTGAGATAGACGCGGCCGGTTTCGAGGGTGTATTTGGTGTCGAGATCAACTGCCGGCGCTGTGCGAACCGGGTCGGCGGTATTCGCCATGGGAGTCTCCTTACGCAAAAATCGTGTTTCGGCGTGGGGTCTCGGGTATGACCCCGTTCGGCAGGACGCCTCGTGGGCGTCTGCCGCGGACGAATTTTACATGCCGGACGGCGTCAGGGGAGGATCTTGCCGGGGTTGAGCAGGTTATCCGGGTCGAGCGCGCGCTTGATCGCGCGCATGACGTCGACTGCCCCCTCGCCGTGTTCCGCCACAAGGAATTTCCGCTTGCCGATGCCGACGCCGTGCTCGCCGGTGCAGGTGCCTTCCATGGCCAGCGCGCGCTCGACGACGGCACGGTTGATCCTTTCGGCCACGTCCACCTCATGCGGGTTGGCCGGATCGATGAGCACCACCAGATGGAAGTTTCCGTCACCGACATGGCCAAACAGCGGGATGGGGATCGGACTGCGGGCGATATCCTCGTTGGTGGCGTGGATGCATTCGGCCAGCCGGGAAATGGGCACACAGACATCAGTGGGGAAAGCACGCGATCCGGGCTTCAGCTGCAGGCAGGCGAAATAGGCGTCATGGCGGGCCTGCCAGAGGCGGCTGCGGTCCTCGGGCCGGGTGGCCCACTCGAAGTTCATGCCGCCGTGGCCGGCGGCAAGCTCCTGCACCAGCGTCGCCTGCTCTTCGACGCCGGAGAGGGAACCGTGAAACTCGAAGAACAACGTCGGCGCCTCCTTCAGAGTGGTCTTGCTGTAGCGGTTCACGGCGGAGATCGTGAGTGCGTCGAGCAACTCGATACGCGCCACCGGCACACCAAGCTGGATGGTCTGGATAACGGTGTCGACGGCCGCGTCCACGCTCGGGAAGGCGCAGACCGCACTGGAAATCGCCTCCGGCACAGGATAAAGCTTGACGGTCAGTTCGGTGATGATGCCGAGCGTGCCTTCCGAGCCGATGAACAGGCGCGTCAGGTCGTAGCCGGCCGAGGATTTCTTCGCCCGCCCCCCGGTGCGGATGATGCGGCCGTCGGCCAGCACCACCGTCATGCCGAGCACATTCTCGCGCATGGTGCCGTAGCGTACGGCATTGGTGCCGGAGGCACGCGTTGCGGCCATGCCGCCGAGCGAGGCGTCGGCACCCGGGTCGATGGGAAAGAACAGACCGGTGTCATGCAGTTCGGCGTTCAGCTGCTTGCGGGTAACGCCGGGCTGAACCGTGGCGTCGAGGTCTTCGGCATGCACGGCGACGACCCGGTTCATGCGCGTCACGTCAATGCAGACGCCGCCGCGAGTGGCGAGCAAATGGCCCTCGACCGAGCTGCCGGCGCCATAAGGAATGATCGGAACCCGGTGCTGGCGGCACAGGCGGACCGTGTCGGCCACTTCCTCGGTGTTTTCGACGAAAACCACGGCATCCGGGGCCGCTGCCGGATGCACCGATTCGTCCCGGCCGTGCTGATCGCGCACCGCCCGGCTGGTGCTGAAGCGTTCGTCGAACCGCTGCGACAAGGCTTCTGCCAGCACTGCCGGCAGGGGCGGATGGGCAGGGTAAGGATGGTTCACGAATGAGTCCTCACTCTCACGCAATACCGCAAGCTTCCTGGAATTCCAGTCTCGGGCTGCGCGGAAAAAGGCCGGCCGGATCGCCGTAGCCAAAGTTGCAGATGAAGTTCGACTTGACCCGGCCACCCGGGAAAAACTCGCGGTCGACCAAGGCGTTGTCGAAGCCGGACATGGGGCCGCAGTCCAGGCCCAGGGATCTGGCAGCGAGCATGAAATAGGCTGCCTGCAGGCTGCCATTGCGGAAGGCCGTGGTCTCGGCCACGACTTCCTTGCCGGAACCGGCGAACCAGGCGCGGGCATCGGTATGCGGGAACAATCTGGGCAGCAGGTCATAGAATTGGCTGTCATTGCCGAAAATGGCGGTGACGGGGGCCGCCATGGTCTTGGCCCGATTGCCTTCCATCAGAGCCGGTTGCAATCGGGTCTTGGCGTCGGGGGATTTGACGAAAACGATGCGCATCGGGCTGCAGTTTGCCGAGGTCGGCCCCATCCGTGCGAGATCCCAGGCCCGCTTCAGCAGGTCATCGCCGACCGGCTTGTCCAGCCAGGCATTGTGGGTGCGGGCTTCCAGAAACAGGCTGTCGAGGGCTGCGGCGTTGAGTGGTTCGGCCATTGTTTGATCTCGATTCCGAAGGGAGAGGACGATTCTACGCTCTCGCCGGATCAAGACCTATAAACCGCGAGTTCCGAGGAACTTATGGACGTTTAAGCGATTTTCTTGCCTGGATGCCCCAGCTGTTTGACTTTTCTCGCGAAAACACGCAAAATCCGCTGTTTCGCTGGAGGGGTTCCCGAGCGGTCAAAGGGAACAGACTGTAAATCTGTCGGCTCTGCCTTCGAAGGTTCGAATCCTTCCCCCTCCACCAGCAGGACATTAAGGGTAAGGGTGGCCGGCATGGCAGGCCGGTTCCCCCGGGGCGGCGGGCGGCGGTAGTTCAATGGTAGAACCTCAGCCTTCCAAGCTGATGACACGGGTTCGATTCCCGTTCGCCGCTCCAGATGCAGCTTGGCCCATGTAGCTCAGTGGCAGAGCACTCCCTTGGTAAGGGAGAGGTCGCGTGTTCAATCCACGCCATGGGCACCATCAGCGTAGCAGTTTTATGTTTGACGACTTGGTTTGACGACTTTTTAGGATAGATACCGACATGGCTAAAGGCAAATTCGAACGTACGAAGCCGCATGTGAACGTGGGCACGATTGGGCACGTGGATCATGGCAAGACGACCCTGACGGCGGCGATCACGACGGTGTTGTCGAACAAGTTTGGTGGTGAGGCGAAGGGCTACGACCAGATTGACGCGGCGCCCGAGGAGAAGGCGCGCGGCATCACCATCAACACGGCGCATGTCGAGTACGAGACGCAGAACCGCCACTACGCCCACGTTGACTGTCCGGGCCACGCCGACTATGTCAAGAACATGATCACGGGTGCGGCGCAGATGGACGGAGCCATTCTGGTCTGTTCCGCGGCTGACGGCCCGATGCCGCAAACGCGCGAGCACATCCTGCTGGCCCGCCAGGTGGGCGTGCCCTACATCATCGTCTACATGAACAAGTGCGACATGGTCGACGATGCCGAACTGCTCGAACTGGTCGAGATGGAGCTGCGCGAGCTGCTCAGCAAGTACGACTTTCCCGGCGACGACATTCCGATCGTCAAGGGCTCGGCGCTGAAGGCCCTCGAAGGCGACAAGGGCGATCTGGGCGAAGGCTCCATCCTCAAGCTGGCCGAGGCGCTCGACTCCTACATTCCCGAGCCCAAGCGCGCCATCGACGGCCCCTTCCTGATGCCGATCGAGGACGTCTTCTCCATTTCCGGGCGCGGCACCGTCGTGACCGGCCGGATCGAGCGCGGCGTCGTCAAGGTTGGCGAAGAGATCGAAATCGTCGGTCTGCGTCCGACGCTCAAGACCACCTGCACGGGTGTCGAGATGTTCAGGAAGCTGCTCGACCAGGGCCAGGCGGGCGATAATGTCGGGGTGCTGCTGCGCGGCACCAAGCGCGAGGAAGTCGAGCGTGGCCAGGTGCTGGCCAAGCCGGGCTCGATCACGCCGCACACGCACTTTACGGCCGAGATCTACGTGCTGGGCAAGGACGAGGGCGGCCGCCACACCCCCTTCTTCAACGGCTACCGTCCGCAGTTCTATTTCCGTACCACGGACGTGACCGGCTCGATCGAGTTGCCGGCGGGCACCGAGATGGTGATGCCGGGCGACAACATCACCATCACGGTGAAGCTGATCGCCCCGATCGCCATGGAAGACGGACTGCGCTTTGCCATCCGCGAAGGCGGCCGCACCGTCGGCGCCGGCGTCGTGGCTAAGGTGATCGAGTAATTATTGCGTGAACGAGGGGTGCCCTGACGGGCGCCTCGCAGTCTCTGCCGCAGGGGCATAGCTCAATTGGCAGAGCGTCGGTCTCCAAAACCGAAGGTTGGGGGTTCGAGACCCTCTGCCCCTGCCAACAGAACTCAAGGCGAAAGTAATGGCCGACAAAATAAAGTTCACGCTAGCGCTGCTACTGGTGGCCGCGGGCGTTGCGGGTTTCTACTTTCTGGGAGAGGCAGCGCTGATTCTGCGCGTGCTGTCAGTTCTGGCGGGTATCGCCGCGGGCGTGGCGGTGGCCTGGTTCACCGAGCCGGGGCAACGTTTTTTCGGCTTCAGCCAGGAAGCCTGGACGGAAACCAAGAAGGTGGTCTGGCCTTCCCGCAAGGAAACCATGCAGACCACGGGGATCGTTTTCGCCTTCGTTGTCATCATGGCGATATTCCTGTGGCTGACCGACAAGAGCCTGGAGTGGGTTTTCTACGACCTGATTCTCGGATGGAAACAATCATGACCAAGCGCTGGTACGTCGTGCATGCCTACTCGGGCTTTGAAAAGTCCGTACAGCGCGCCCTGGCCGAGCGCATAAGACGCGCCGGCATGGAAGAGAAATTCGGCCAGATCCTGGTGCCGGTCGAGGAGGTCGTGGAGATGAAATCCGGCCAGAAAAGCATCTCGGAGCGCAAGTTCTTCCCCGGCTATGTGCTGGTGGAAATGGACATGGACGACGACACCTGGCATCTGGTGAAGAATACGGCCAAGGTAACCGGGTTTGTCGGTGGCACGGCGAACAAGCCGACGCCGATCTCCGAAAAGGAGGTCGCCAAGATCATGCAGCAGATGCAGGAAGGTGTCGAGAAACCGAAGCCGAAGGTTCTCTATGAGGTCGGCGAAATGGTACGGGTCAAGGAAGGCCCCTTCACCGATTTCAACGGCACGGTGGAAGACATCAATTACGAGAAGAGCAAGTTGCGCGTGGCGGTGACCATTTTTGGCCGCTCGACGCCGGTGGAACTGGAGTTCTCGCAAGTCGAGAAAGCTTGAAGCGGTACGGGGCCGGCCCCGTCAAGCCGGCAGGAGGAGCGCTAGTAGGGCGACCGAACGCGCGTTACCACTCATTTAACGGGAGCCATCATGGCCAAGAAGATCATCGGCTTTATCAAGCTGCAAGTGCCGGCGGGCAAGGCGAACCCATCGCCCCCGATCGGCCCCGCGCTGGGTCAGCGCGGCCTGAACATCATGGAGTTCTGCAAGGCCTTCAATGCCCAGACGCAGGGTGTCGAGCCCGGTCTGCCGATTCCTGTGGTGATTACCGCTTACGCGGACAAGAGCTTTACCTTCGTGATGAAGACGCCGCCGGCATCCGTGCTCATCAAGAAGGCCGCCAAGATCGACAAGGGCTCGGCCAAGCCCCATACCGACAAGGTGGGCAAGCTGACGCGTGCCCAGGTCGAGGAAATCGCCAAGGCCAAGATGAAGGACCTTACGGCGGCCGACCTGGAGGCGGCCGTGCGTACCGTCGCCGGCAGTGCCCGCAGTATGGGCATCACCGTGGAGGGCATGTGACATGACCAAACTCTCCAAGCGTACTGCATCCCTTCGCGCCAGGATTGACCGGAACAAGGCCCTTCCCGTCGCAGAGGCGCTTGCCCTCGTAAAGGAATGCGCCACCGCCAAGTTCGACGAGTCCGTCGATATCGCGGTCAATTTGGGCATCGACGCCAAGAAGTCCGACCAACTGGTGCGCGGCTCCGTCGTGCTGCCTGCCGGTATCGGCAAGAAAGTGCGCGTTGCTGTGTTCGCCCAGGGTGATAAGGCACAGGCTGCCAAAGAGGCGGGCGCAGACATTGTTGGATTCGATGACCTTGCCGCCCAGGTCAAGGAAGGCAAAATGGATTTTGATGTGGTGGTCGCCACGCCGGATGCCATGAAAGTGGTTGGCGCGCTCGGCCAGATTCTCGGTCCGCGCGGCCTCATGCCAAACCCGAAGGTCGGCACGGTAACCATGGATGTGGCCGGAGCAGTGAAAAATGCCAAGGCGGGACAGGTGCAATACCGTACAGACAAGGCTGGCATTATCCAATGTACGGTCGGCCGCGCATCTTTCTCGGTCGAGCAGTTGCAGCAGAATATCGTCGCGCTGATAGATGCCCTGAACAAAGCCAAGCCGGCGACCAGCAAAGGCCAGTATCTGAAGAAGGTCTCAGTTTCCAGCACCATGGGAGCCGGGGTGCGTGTAGATCAGGCCAGCTTGTCGGCGCAGCAGTAAGAAATGGGTCCCCGCATATGGGGACAGAACTTTGGGACGCCGGGAAAGCGCAAGCCGGACCGGCGTATCGTCAAAGACCGCTGGCGCCCGCAAGGGCTTAATAGCAGCGGAGAAGAGAACGGAACGGGGATTCTGATCCTTGATTTCCGGCCTCTGATCCCTGTCCCAGCGCAGATGGTGAACCCAGACAGGATTTTCCTCCGTTGCCTGACCGCGACGGAGCGCTCCTGATCCAGGTCGCCTTGGGTGCGGCGGTGCGGTTTCCGCCGTGTGTTGACTTGATAGGAGAAAGGACCTCCATGGGTCTCAATCTTGAAGGCAAAAAGGCCATCGTGGCGGAGGTGTCGGCGCAAGTGGCCGATGCTCAGACCATCGTCGTGGCCGAGTATCGCGGCATTGAAGTGGGCGACCTTACCCAGCTGCGTGCGAAGGCGCGTCAGTCGGGTGTCTATCTGCGTGTGTTGAGGAACACCCTGGTCCGCCGGGCTGTGGCAGATACGCCGTTCGCGGTCCTTGTCGACCAACTGACCGGCCCGTTGATCTATGGCATATCGAGCGATCCGGTGGCGGCGGCGAAGGTGCTGAACGACTTCGCCAAGGGCAACGAGAAGTTGGTGCTCAAGGCTGGTGCCTATGCCGGCAAGGCACTTGACAAGGCAGGTGTGCAGGCGCTTGCCTCGATTCCGGGACGGGAAGAACTGCTCGCCAAGCTGCTCGGCGTGATGAAAGCGCCGGTGTCCGGCTTTGCCGTCGCACTTGGTGCACTGGCGAAACAACGCGAAGCGGCCTCCGCCTGAACGATCCTTATCACATTCGAAACTGGAGTAATTGAACATGGCTATCAGCAAAGAAGACATTCTCGAAGCCGTTGGCAACATGACGGTTATGGACCTGAACGATCTGGTCAAGGCGTTCGAAGAGAAATTTGGCGTTTCGGCTGCCGCGATGGCAGTGGCTGCCCCGGGTGCCGGCGCTGCTGCGCCTGCTGCGGAAGAGCAGACAGAGTTTTCCGTGATCCTGGCCGCCACCGGTGAAAAGAAAGTCGAGGTCATCAAGGTCGTGCGCGCGGTTACGGGTCTCGGCCTCAAGGAAGCCAAGGATCTGGTCGACGGCGCACCGAAGCCCGTCAAGGAAGCGATTCCCAAGGCGGACGCCGAAGCGATCAAGAAGCAACTCGAAGACGCCGGCGCGAAAGCCGAGATCAAGTAGAGCTTTTTGGCAGGGTGGGCTGACGGTTTTGGCCGTCAGCCCTTTGCCATTGAAGTTGTTACCAGTTTCCAGTTGCCAGCTGCCCGCATGAGCCTGTGGTGCCGCAAGCGGCTGACAACTGAAAACTGAATTTCTCACCCCCGGAGCCGATATGACGTACTCCTATACCGAGAAAAAGCGCATCCGCAAAAGCTTCGCCAAGCGCGCCAGCGTTCTGGACGTTCCTTTCCTGCTGGCGACCCAGCTGGAGTCCTACCTTGCGTTTCTGCAGACTGATATTCCGCCTGCACAGCGTCGCAACCAGGGCTTGCAGGCCGCGTTCACCTCAATCTTCCCGATCTCCAGTCACAGCGGCAATGCGCGCCTTGAGTTCGTCTATTATGCCCTGGGCGAACCGGCCTTCGACGTCAAGGAGTGCCAGCAGCGTGGCCTGACCTTCGCCAGCCCGTTACGTGCCCGTGTCCGGCTGGTCATCATGGACCGGGAGGCAGCCAAGGAGACCATCAAGGAGGTGAAGGAACAGGAGGTTTACATGGGCGAGATCCCGCTCATGACGACCACCGGCTCTTTCGTCATCAACGGCACCGAGCGTGTCATCGTTTCCCAGCTGCACCGCTCGCCGGGTGTCTTTTTCGAGCATGACCGCGGCAAGACCCATTCGTCCGGAAAGCTGCTGTTCTCGGCGCGCATCATTCCCTATCGCGGCTCGTGGCTCGATTTCGAATTCGACCCGAAGGATTTTCTCTATTTCCGCGTAGACCGCCGCCGCAAGATGCCGGTAACGATTTTGCTCAAGGCCATTGGCCTGACCCTCGAGCAGATTCTCGCGACTTTCTTCGAGTTCGACGTCTTTCATCTATCCAGGAAGGGTATCCAATTCGAGGTTGTACCTGAACGCCTGCGTGGCGAGGTCGCCCGTTTCGATATTACCGACAAGGCCGGCAAGGTAATCGTCGCCAAGGACAAACGCATAACCGCCAAACACATACGTGATCTGGCCGATGCCGGCATCAAGAAAATCAGCGTGCCGGAGGACTTCCTTGTTGGCCGCGTCATCGGCCGAAACATCATCGATGCCGAAACGGGCGAGATTCTGGCCAATGCCAACGAGGAACTGACCGAGAGCCTGCTCGGCAAGCTGCGCGAATCCGGCGTGGCTGAAATGCATACCCTATACACAAACGACCTCGATCGCGGCGCCTATATCTCATCGACACTGCGAACTGACGAGACCGTCGACCAGATGGCTGCACGGGTGGCCATCTACCGCATGATGCGCCCCGGAGAACCGCCCACCGAGGATGCCGTCGAGACGCTGTTCCACGGACTGTTCTACTCTGAGGAGCGCTACGACCTGTCAGCCGTGGGGCGCATGAAGTTCAACCGGCGCGTAGGTCGCGAAGTGCTGGATGGCTCCGGCACCCTGTCCAACGATGACATCATTGATGTCATACGCATTCTTGTCGAACTTCGCAACGGCCGGGGCGAGATCGACGATATCGACCATCTTGGAAATCGCCGCGTGCGCTCGGTTGGCGAGCTTGCCGAGAACCAGTTCCGCGCCGGCCTGGTCCGCGTCGAGCGTGCCGTGAAGGAACGCCTGTCACAGGCCGAATCCGAGAATCTGATGCCGCACGATCTGATCAACGCCAAGCCCATCTCGGCGGCGATCAAGGAATTCTTCGGTTCCAGCCAGCTATCGCAGTTCATGGACCAGACCAACCCGCTTTCCGAAATTACGCACAAGCGTCGAGTATCCGCATTGGGACCCGGCGGCCTGACGCGGGAGCGTGCCGGCTTCGAGGTCCGCGACGTGCACCCGACCCACTATGGCCGAGTTTGCCCGATCGAGACGCCGGAAGGACCGAACATCGGCCTGATCAACTCCCTCGCACTGTACGCCCGAACCAACCAGTTCGGCTTCATGGAGACGCCCTACCGCAAAGTGGTGGATGGCCGCGTTACCGATCAGATTGATTACCTGTCGGCGATCGAGGAAGGCCATTTCGTCATTGCCCAGGCCAATACGCAGCTGGACAAGAAAGGCAAGATTGTCGACGAGCTGGTTTCGTCGCGTCACAAAAGCGAGTTTTCCCTGGGCCCCCCTGACCAGGTCCAGTACATGGACATTGCACCAGGGCAGATCGTCTCGGTGGCCGCATCGCTGATTCCCTTTCTTGAGCACGACGACGCCAACCGCGCGCTGATGGGCGCCAACATGCAGCGCCAGGCGGTGCCTTGCCTACGTGCCGAGAAGGCGCTGGTGGGTACCGGCATCGAGCGCACCGTGGCCGTGGACTCCGGCACTGCGGTACAGGCGTTGCGCGGAGGCGTGGTCGATTACATTGACGCCAACCGCATAGTCGTTCGCGTTCATGACGACGAGACGGTCCCGGGGGAAGTCGGTGTCGACATCTACAACCTGATCAAGTACACCCGTTCGAACCAGAATACCAACATCAATCAGCGCCCGCTGGTGAAGGTCGGCGACATGATAGCCAAGGGAGATGTCATCGCTGACGGGGCTTCCACGGACATGGGAGAACTGGCCCTCGGCCAGAACATGCTGGTGGCCTTCATGCCCTGGAACGGCTACAACTTCGAAGATTCGATTCTCATTTCCGAACGTGTGGTGGCCGACGACCGTTTTACCTCGATCCACATCGAGGAATTGACGGTGGTCGCTCGCGACACCAAGCTTGGGGCCGAAGAGATCACCCGGGACATTGCCTCTCTGGGCGAGGCTCAACTTTCGCGCCTGGATGAATCCGGCATCGTCTACATTGGCGCCGAGGTTGAGGCCGGGGACGTGCTGGTGGGCAAGGTGACGCCAAAGGGCGAAACACAGCTCACTCCGGAGGAAAAGCTGCTACGCGCCATATTCGGAGAAAAGGCCTCCGACGTGAAGGATACGGGCCTGCGCGTGCCATCCGGCATGTCCGGCACCGTGATCGACGTACAGGTATTTACCCGCGAGGGAATTGAACGCGACAAACGCGCTCAACAGATCATCGACGACGAACTGCGCCGTTACAAGACCGATCTCGCCGACCAGATGCGCATTGTCGAACGAGACACCTTTGCCCGAATCGAACGCCTGTTGACGGGAAAGGTGGCCAACAAGGGCCCGAAAAAACTGGCCAAGGGTACCAAGATCACCAAGGCTTATCTTGAGTCGGTCGACCCGCATCATTGGTTCGATATCGGTCTGGCAAATGACGAAACCGCGCAGCAGTTGGAGAACCTTCGCGATAGCATTGAGCAGACACGCAAGGACTTCGATCAGGCCTTCGAGGCTAAGAAGAAGAAGCTGACCCAGGGAGACGAGCTGCCTCCGGGCGTGCAGAAGATGGTCAAGGTTTACCTGGCCGTCAAGCGCCGCCTGCAGCCCGGCGACAAGATGGCCGGCCGCCACGGCAACAAGGGTGTAGTTTCGCGAATTGTGCCGATCGAGGATATGCCCCACATGGCCGACGGCACGACGGTTGACATCGTACTCAATCCGCTGGGCGTGCCTTCGCGGATGAATATCGGACAAATTCTGGAGACGCATCTGGGCTGGGCCGCCAAGGGCCTTGGCCTGAAGATTGGCGAGATGCTGAGGAGGCAAGCCGCTGCCGGCGAACTGCGCAACTATCTGGACAAGATCTACAACTCGAGCGGCAAGGGGGAGGACATTTCCTCCCTTTCGGATCAGGAAGTCATCGAATTGGCAAGCAACCTCCGGCATGGAGTGCCCTTTGCCACGCCCGTATTCGACGGCGCCCACGAGGGAGAGATCAAGAATATGCTGGAATTGGCCGGCCTGCCGTCCTCTGGCCAGGTGGCGCTTTTCGATGGGCGAACCGGGGAACAGTTCGAACGTCCCGTGACGGTGGGCTATATGCATGTGCTGAAACTGCACCACCTTGTCGACGACAAGATGCATGCGCGCTCCACCGGCCCTTACAGCCTCGTGACGCAACAGCCTCTGGGCGGCAAGGCCCAGTTCGGGGGCCAGCGCTTTGGCGAAATGGAGGTGTGGGCACTGGAAGCCTATGGCGCCTCGTATACTCTGCAGGAAATGCTCACGGTCAAGTCCGATGATGTTTCGGGTCGAACCAAGGTTTATGAAAATATCGTCAAGGGTGAGCACAAGATCGATGCCGGCATGCCGGAATCCTTCAATGTGTTGGTCAAGGAGATTCGTTCTTTGGCGATCGACATTGACCTTGAGCGGTATTAGGTGATCGGATGAAGCCGTCGCGGTCTTGCGCTCAGCGCGGGCCGGCGGAAATGAATTCTGGATATTCGATTTGAAGTTTCACCCCTTGCAGGAGTGAAGACATGAAAGCACTACTCGATCTGTTCAAGCAGGTAACCCAGGAGGAAGAGTTCGATGCGATAACCATCAGCTTGGCCTCACCGGAGAAAATTCGCTCGTGGTCCTATGGCGAGGTCAAAAAGCCAGAGACCATCAACTATCGTACCTTCAAGCCGGAGCGCGATGGTCTTTTTTGCGCCAAGATATTCGGTCCGGTGAAGGACTACGAGTGCCTCTGCGGCAAGTACAAACGTCTCAAGCACCGCGGCGTCATCTGCGAAAAGTGCGGCGTCGAAGTGACACTGTCGAAGGTGCGCCGCGAGCGCATGGGCCACATCGAGCTGGCCTCGCCGGTGGCCCACATTTGGTTCCTCAAGAGCTTGCCCAGCCGTCTGGGCATGGTCCTTGACATGACGCTGCGGGACATTGAGCGCGTTCTCTATTTCGAAGCCTACGTCGTTGTCGATGCGGGCATGACTCCGCTCAATCGCGCCCAGCTGCTTTCCGAGGACGACTACCTTGCCAAGGTCGAGGAATATGGTGACGATTTCGCCGCATTGATGGGCGCCGAGGGTATTCGGGAACTGCTGCGCAATCTCGACATCAATCACGAAATCGACGAACTGCGCAAGGAACTCGAGACTACCGGTTCGGAAGCCAAGATCAAGAAGATTGCCAAGCGCCTCAAGGTGCTGGAGGCCTTCCAGCAATCCGGCATCAAGCCGGACTGGATGATCCTGGAAGTGCTTCCTGTTTTGCCGCCGGATCTGCGACCCCTGGTGCCACTGGACGGTGGCCGATTCGCCACCTCGGACCTGAACGACCTGTACCGTCGCGTTATCAACCGCAACAACCGCCTCAAGCGACTGCTGGAACTCAAGGCTCCCGAGATCATCGTGCGCAACGAGAAGCGCATGCTGCAGGAAGCCGTCGACTCCCTGCTCGACAACGGGCGTCGCGGCAAGGCAATGACCGGCGCCAATAAACGTCCGCTGAAGTCTCTTGCGGACATGATCAAGGGCAAGGGAGGCCGCTTCCGACAGAACCTGCTGGGCAAGCGCGTCGACTATTCCGGTCGATCGGTCATCGTGGTTGGCCCGCAGTTGAAACTGCACCAGTGCGGCCTACCGAAGAAAATGGCACTGGAATTGTTCAAGCCCTTCATCTTCAACAAGCTGGAGTTGCTGGGTTTGGCCACCACCATCAAGGCGGCCAAGAAGCTGGTCGAGCAGGAAGTGCCCGAGGTGTGGGACATCCTCGAAGAGGTAATCCGCGAACATCCGGTCATGCTTAACCGTGCGCCGACCCTGCACCGACTCGGCATCCAGGCCTTTGAGCCGACATTGATCGAAGGCAAGGCTATCCAGCTGCATCCGCTGGTCTGCGTGGCTTTCAACGCCGACTTCGATGGCGACCAGATGGCCGTCCACGTGCCGTTGTCGCTGGAAGCTCAGATGGAAGCGAGGACGCTGATGCTGTCCTCGAACAATATTCTCTCTCCTGCCAATGGCGAGCCCATCATCGTCCCCTCGCAGGACATCGTGCTGGGTCTCTACTTCGCAACACGGGAGCGCATTAATGCGCGCGGAGAAGGCATGGCCTTCACCGACATTTCCGAGGTGAAACGTGCTTACGAGTCTGGCCAGACGGACATTCAGGCCCGCATCATGGCGCGGATCAAGGAATACGATGTAGCGGACAACGGGGAGAAGACTGAGAAGATCACTCGCTACGAGACGACCGTCGGTCGTGCCCTGCTCTCCGAGATACTGCCGGCAGGGCTACCCTTCTCGATCATCAACAAGACGCTCAAGAAGAAGGAAATCTCTCGTCTCATCAACGCATGCTTCCGCCGCTGCGGCCTGAAGGAAACGGTTATCTTCGCCGATAAGCTGATGCAGTCAGGTTTCGGCCTGGCCACGCGTGCCGGCATTTCCATCTCCATCGGTGACATGCTGGTCCCATTACAGAAGCACGAGATCATTTCAGCCGCCGAGCACGAGGTAAAGGAAATCGAGAAGCAGTACACCTCTGGCCTCGTCACTGACGGCGAACGCTACAACAAAGTGGTCGATATCTGGGGGCGTGCCGGAGATCAGGTGGCGAAGGCAATGATGGAGCAACTCTCCCATCAGGAGATCGCCGACCACAGCGGGAAAAAGGTGGCACAGGAGTCCTTCAACTCGATCTACATGATGGCCGATTCGGGCGCCCGCGGTTCGGCAGCGCAGATTCGACAGTTGGCAGGTATGCGCGGCCTGATGGCCAAGCCGGACGGATCAATCATCGAGGTGCCGATCACGACCAACTTCCGAGAGGGACTGAATGTACAGCAGTACTTCATTTCCACTCACGGCGCCCGCAAGGGACTGGCCGACACCGCATTGAAAACAGCCAATTCGGGTTATCTGACTCGTCGCCTGGTGGACGTGACCCAGGATTTAGTGGTGACTGAAGACGATTGCGGCACCAGCAACGGTTTTGCCATGAAGGCGCTGGTGGAGGGGGGCGAGGTCGTCGAGGCATTGCGTGAACGGATTCTGGGCCGCGTCACGATCGCCGAAGTGCTTCACCCGGAGACGCAGGATGTGCTGTTTCCAGCCGGCTTCCTCCTCGACGAAGACGCAGTCGATCTCATCGAGGCGCTCGGCGTGGACGAAGTGCGCGTGCGAACCCCCCTGAACTGCGACACGCGTTATGGCCTGTGCGCCAAGTGCTACGGACGTGATCTGGGGCGGGGCACGCTGGTCAACTCGGGAGAAGCCGTCGGCGTTATCGCCGCCCAGTCAATCGGAGAACCGGGTACCCAGCTGACCATGCGCACCTTTCACGTCGGTGGCGCAGCTTCTCGCGCGGCGTCCGCTTCGCATGTCGAAGCGAAGTCGGCCGGCACCGTGCGTTTCACTCAGAACATGCGCTACGTTACCAACCCGAAGGGCGAGAAGGTGGTCATTGCCCGCTCGGCAGAGGTGTTGCTGACGGATGATCATGGCCGCGAACGGGAGCGCCACAAAGTACCTTACGGCGCAATCCTGGCGGCGGACGACGGCAAGCATGTTCGCGCAGGGGCGCAACTGGCAACGTGGGATCCGCATACCCGCCCGATCGTCACGGAGTACGCGGGGACAGTGAGATTCGAGAACGTCGAGGAAGGCGTAACAGTCACCAGGCAGATCGACGAAGTTACCGGCCTGTCGACCCTCGTCGTTATCGACCCGAAGCGCAAGGCGAGCGCGGCCACAAAAGGCTTGCGTCCCCAGGTGAAGCTGCTTACGGCGGCGGGCGAGGAGGTAAAGATTCACGGTACCGACCACTCGGTGACCATTACCTTCCAGGTCGGCTCAATCATCACCGTGAGGGACGGCCAGGAGACGAGCGTCGGCGACATCCTTGCGCGGATTCCTCAAGAATCATCAAAGACCCGCGATATCACGGGTGGCCTGCCGCGCGTGGCAGAGCTCTTCGAGGCACGTTCGCCCAAGGATGCGGGCATGCTGGCGGAAGTTACGGGCACGGTTTCGTTCGGCAAAGATACCAAGGGTAAGCAGCGCCTTGTGATCACCGAGCCGGATGGCACGGCGCACGAATACCTGATTCCGAAGGACAAGCACGTCATGGCGCACGACGGGCAAGTGGTGAATCGAGGTGAATTCATTGTTGATGGTCCGGCAGATCCACACGACATATTGCGCCTGAAGGGCGTTGAAGAGTTGGCGCATTACATCATCGATGAGGTGCAGGACGTGTATCGTCTGCAGGGCGTGAAGATCAACGACAAGCACATCGAGGTGATCGTTCGCCAGATGCTGCGACGCGTTGTTATCATCGATCCGGGCGACACCCACTTTATCCGCGAAGAACAAGTAGAGCGTGCAGAAGTGCTCGACGAGAACGACAAGGCGATCAACCAAGGCAAGCGCCCGGCTGAATACCAGTACGTGCTGCTTGGCATCACCAAGGCCTCGCTGTCGACAGATTCCTTCATCTCTGCCGCTTCCTTCCAGGAAACGACCCGGGTTCTGACCGAGGCGGCCATCATGGGCAAACGCGACGAGCTGCGGGGCCTCAAGGAGAATGTCATCGTTGGCCGCCTCATTCCCGCGGGCACCGGCCTTGCCTATCATCGCACCAGGCGCATGCAGGCGCTCGGCGAGGATATTGCCTTCGATCGGGAGCTAATGACCGAGGAAGGGGCCGTGCAGGAGGATACTCAGGCCGGTTGACGCTGCGATCAATAAGACTTTATAATCCGGCCTCTTTGCGAACGGCGCGGCGATACCGCGCGCTGCGCGAGAAAACGAATCCCGGGGCGGCGTATCTTGAAGAGCCGCCTCGGTTTTTTGGAAACACGAAAATATATGCCAACAATCAATCAGTTAGTGCGGAAGTCACGGAAGGCTCCTGTCACCAAAAGCAAGGTGCCGGCACTCGCAAATTGCCCCGCAAAGCGTGGCGTGTGCACCCGTGTTTACACCACCACGCCGAAGAAACCCAACTCGGCTCTGCGGAAGGTCGCCAAGGTGCGCCTGACCAACGGTTTCGAGGTGATTTCCTACATTGGCGGAGAGGGTCACAATCTTCAGGAACACTCGGTGGTGCTGATTCGCGGCGGCCGGGTCAAGGATCTGCCTGGCGTACGCTATCACATTGTTCGCGGCAGCCTGGATACGCAGGGTGTCAAGGACCGCAAGCAGAGCCGCTCAAAGTACGGCGCCAAGCGGCCGAAAGCTGCCTAACCGGAAAAGAGGGTAATAGAACATGCCACGACGCAGGGAAGTACCGAAACGCGACATTCTGCCTGACCCGAAGTTTGGCAGCCAGGATGTGGCGAAGTTCGTCAATGTGCTGATGATGAGCGGCAAGAAGTCGGTCGCTGAAGGCACCCTCTATCGCGCTTTCGACCAGATCAAGAGCAAGTCCGGCAAGGACCCGCTGGAGGTCTTTACCCAGGCGGTGAGCAATGTCAAGCCGTCTGTTGAGGTAAAGAGCCGCCGTGTCGGTGGCGCCAACTATCAGGTACCGGTGGAGGTGCGCCCGGTACGCCGTGCCGCACTGGCCATGCGCTGGATCCGCGAGTCGGCCCGCAAACGTTCCGAGAAATCCATGGGCGCACGTTTGGCAGGCGAACTGCTGGAGGCAGCGGAAGGCCGCGGTGGTGCCGTGAAAAAACGCGAAGAGGTGCATCGCATGGCGGAGGCCAACAAGGCCTTTGCGCATTACCGATTCTGATGAGCGACCGGAATTTCCGGTCATGACAGGAACAGCATCCGCCATGATGGCCCCGATTCCCGGCACCTTGGCGGTTTGGTACAGATAATAAGGCAGGTTACAAAGTGGCACGCACGACTCCGATTGATCGCTACCGAAATATTGGCATCAGTGCCCACATTGATGCCGGCAAAACCACGACCACGGAGCGCATCCTGTTTTACACGGGCGTTTCGCACAAGATCGGCGAGGTGCACGACGGAGCTGCCGTCATGGACTGGATGGAGCAGGAGCGGGAGCGCGGCATTACCATCACCTCGGCTGCTACCACCTGCTTCTGGAAAGGGATGGACGGCAGGTTCCCGGAGCACCGCATCAACATCATCGACACCCCGGGCCACGTGGATTTCACGATCGAGGTGGAGCGCTCCATGCGCGTGCTCGATGGCGCCTGCATGGTGTACTGCGCGGTCGGCGGCGTGCAGCCGCAGTCGGAGACGGTCTGGCGCCAGGCCAACAAATACAAGGTGCCGCGCCTGGCCTTCGTGAACAAGATGGACCGTCAGGGCGCAGACTTCTTCAAGGTTTACGAGCAGATGAAGACGCGCCTCAAGGCCAATCCGGTGCCGCTGCAGGTGCCTATCGGCGCCGAGGAGAATTTCGAGGGCGTGGTCGACCTCATCCGCATGAAGGCCATATTCTGGGATGATGCCAGTCAGGGGATGAAGTTCGATCTGCGCGACATTCCCGCCAACCTTGCCGACAAGGCCCAGGAGTGGCGTGAAAATATGCTTGAAGCGGCAGCCGAGGCGAATGAAGAACTGATGAACAAGTACCTCGAAGAGGGCGTCCTCTCCGAGGAGGACGTCAAGGCAGGCTTGCGGCAACGAACCATCGCCAGCGAGATCGTGCCCATGCTGTGCGGGTCCGCCTTCAAGAACAAGGGTGTGCAGGCCATGCTGGATGCGGTCATTGAGCTCATGCCGGCACCGACCGATATCCCCCCGGTCAAGGGCGAACTGGAAAACGGCACGGAAGGCGAGCGCAAGGCCGATGACGCCGAGCCGTTCTCCGGTCTGGCGTTCAAGATCATGACTGATCCCTACGTCGGTCAGTTAACCTTCTTCCGCGTTTATTCCGGCGTGGTGAAGTCTGGCGATACCATTTACAACCCGATCAAGGGACGCAAGGAACGCATCGGCCGCATCCTGCAGATGCATGCCAACCAGCGTCAGGAGATCAAGGAAGTGCGTGCCGGCGACATCGCCGCGGCGGTCGGCCTGAAAGAGGCAACCACAGGCGAGACGCTGTGCGATCCGGACAAGGTCATCACCCTGGTCAAGATGGTGTTCCCCGAACCGGTGATTCACGTCGCCGTCGAGCCGAAGACCAAGGCCGACCAGGAGAAGATGGGTATTGCATTGAACCGTCTGGCACAGGAAGACCCCTCGTTCCGCGTGCGTACCGACGAGGAATCCGGCCAGACCATCATTTCCGGTATGGGCGAACTGCACCTTGAGATTCTGGTCGATCGCATGAAGCGCGAGTTCAGCGTCGAAGCCAACGTCGGTGCGCCACAGGTGGCCTACCGCGAGGCGATCAAGAAAAGCACCGAGATCGAGGGCAAGTTCATCAAGCAGTCCGGCGGCCGCGGTCAGTACGGTCACGTCTGGCTCAAACTGGAACCGAATGAAGCGGGCAAGGGCTTCGAATTTATCGATGCCATCAAGGGGGGCACAGTGCCGCGCGAGTTTATTCCTGCGGTTGAAAAAGGTCTCAACGAGACGTTGCCGAATGGCGTGTTGGCCGGTTTCCCCGTGGTGGATGTCAAGGTTACGTTGTTCGACGGGTCCTACCACGATGTAGACTCGAACGAAAACGCCTTCAAGATGGCGGCCTCCATCGCCTTCAAGGATGGCATGCGCAAGGCCAGCCCGGTCCTGCTTGAGCCGATGATGGCCGTCGAGGTGGAAACACCCGAAGATTTCATGGGCAACGTCATGGGCGATCTGTCTGGCCGCCGTGGCATGGTGCAGGGCATGGAAGACCAGGTCGGCGGCATCAAACTGGTCAAGGCGGAAGTTCCGCTGGCCGAGATGTTTGGTTACTCGACCACGTTGCGCTCGCTCTCCCAGGGCCGTGCGACCTACTCGATGGAATTCAAGCACTACTCCGAGGCGCCGAAGAACGTCGCCGAAGCGATCATCAACAAGAAGTGATTTGTTCTTTAGGGGAATAGAAACATGGCCAAAGGCAAATTCGAACGTACGAAGCCGCATGTGAACGTGGGCACGATTGGGCACGTGGATCATGGCAAGACGACCCTGACGGCGGCGATCACGACGGTGTTGTCGAACAAGTTTGGTGGTGAGGCGAAGGGCTACGACCAGATTGACGCGGCGCCCGAGGAGAAGGCGCGCGGCATCACCATCAACACGGCGCATGTCGAGTACGAGACGCAGAACCGCCACTACGCCCACGTTGACTGTCCGGGCCACGCCGACTATGTCAAGAACATGATCACGGGTGCGGCGCAGATGGACGGAGCCATTCTGGTCTGTTCCGCGGCTGACGGCCCGATGCCGCAAACGCGCGAGCACATCCTGCTGGCCCGCCAGGTGGGCGTGCCCTACATCATCGTCTACATGAACAAGTGCGACATGGTCGACGATGCCGAACTGCTCGAACTGGTCGAGATGGAGCTGCGCGAGCTGCTCAGCAAGTACGACTTTCCCGGCGACGACATTCCGATCGTCAAGGGCTCGGCGCTGAAGGCCCTCGAAGGCGACAAGGGCGATCTGGGCGAAGGCTCCATCCTCAAGCTGGCCGAGGCGCTCGACTCCTACATTCCCGAGCCCAAGCGCGCCATCGACGGCCCCTTCCTGATGCCGATCGAGGACGTCTTCTCCATTTCCGGGCGCGGCACCGTCGTGACCGGCCGGATCGAGCGCGGCGTCGTCAAGGTTGGCGAAGAGATCGAAATCGTCGGTCTGCGTCCGACGCTCAAGACCACCTGCACGGGTGTCGAGATGTTCAGGAAGCTGCTCGACCAGGGCCAGGCGGGCGATAATGTCGGGGTGCTGCTGCGCGGCACCAAGCGCGAGGAAGTCGAGCGTGGCCAGGTGCTGGCCAAGCCGGGCTCGATCACGCCGCACACGCACTTTACGGCCGAGATCTACGTGCTGGGCAAGGACGAGGGCGGCCGCCACACCCCCTTCTTCAACGGCTACCGTCCGCAGTTCTATTTCCGTACCACGGACGTGACCGGCTCGATCGAGTTGCCGGCGGGCACCGAGATGGTGATGCCGGGCGACAACATCACCATCACGGTGAAGCTGATCGCCCCGATCGCCATGGAAGACGGACTGCGCTTTGCCATCCGCGAAGGCGGCCGCACCGTCGGCGCCGGCGTCGTGGCCAAGGTGATCGAGTAATAACCATTACTGGCCGACGGACAAAGCGCCGGCCACTGCTCTTTGGGAAATTGACATGCAAAGCCAGAAAATTCGCATTCGCCTCAAGGCGTTCGATTACCGGTTGATCGACCAGTCGGCGCTGGAAATCGTTGACACGGCCAAGCGCACCGGCGCAGTGGTCCGTGGCCCGGTGCCCTTGCCGACGCGCATCGAGCGCTTTGACGTGCTGCGCAGCCCGCATGTGAACAAGACATCGCGCGACCAGTTCGAGATCCGCACACATCTGCGCCTTATGGATATCATCGACCCGACCGACAAGACAGTCGATGCGTTGATGAAGCTCGACCTTCCGGCTGGCGTCGACGTCGAGATCAAACTTCAGTAACGAATCACGTTGCGGCATCAGCCGCCGGATCGTTTCGACTGTTTAGAGTTGTTGTTTGTTAATTGAACCCGGTCAATCGTAACCGGGCAGAGGAGAATAAAATGAGTCTGGGCCTTGTTGGACGCAAGGTCGGCATGACGCGCATATTTACCGACGATGGAGAAACCATTCCGGTGACTGTGCTGGACGTGTCGAACAACCGCGTTACGCAAATCAAGACACCTGAAACCGACGGTTATGCCGCGGTACAGGTGACCTATGGCAATCGCCGTGCGAGCCGTGTAAACAAGGCTGCCGCTGGGCATCTTGCCAAGGCCGGCACTGAAGCTGGCCATGTCCTCAGGGAATTCCACATCTCCGCAGATGATTTGCCGAATTTCAAGCCTGGCGATGTAGTCGCTGCGACGATTTTTCAACCCGGCCAGAAGGTTGATGTGACTGGCACCTCGCAAGGCAAGGGATTCGCCGGCGCCATCAAGCGACACCATTTCTCGTCGAACCGCGCCAGCCACGGCAACTCCGTGTCGCATAACAAGCCCGGTTCGATCGGCATGAACCAGGACCCCGGACGCGTTTTCCCGGGGAAACGCATGGCTGGCCATCTGGGAGCCGTGACGCGTACCACGCAGAACCTGGTAATCGTGCGTGTGGATGAGGCACGCCAGTTGCTCCTCGTCAAGGGAGCTGTTCCCGGAAGCCGTGGCACCGATGTCGTGGTCCACCCGGCAATCAAGGGATAAGGGGACGTGATGGAACTCAAACTGATCAATGAGCAAGGCGAGGCCTCATCGACGCTACAGGCCTCAGATGCGCTGTTCGGACGAGATTACAACGAAGCCCTGGTGCACCAGATTGTCGTTGCCTATCAGGCCAATGCCCGTTCCGGCAACCGAGCGCAGCAGGATCGTGGCGAGGTAAGTCACACCACCAAGAAGCCGTGGCGCCAGAAAGGCACTGGTCGTGCTCGTGCCGGCATGTCTTCCAGCCCGCTTTGGCGAGGGGGCGGCCGCGCCTTCCCGAATCGGCCGGACGAGAACTTCAGCCATAAGGTCAATCGCAAGATGTACCGTGCCGGCCTGGCGGCCATTCTTTCCCAACTTGCCCGTGAAGACCGCCTGGCCGTTGTTGATAACTTTTCTGTCGATTCGCCGAAGACAAGGCTGCTGGCCCAGAAAATCAAGGAAATGGGACTGGAGTCCGTTCTGGTGATCACGGACAATTTGGACGAGAACCTCTACCTGTCCTCGCGCAACCTGACCAATGTTCTGGTGCTCGAGGTTGCCGAAACAGACCCGGTTTCACTGGTCCGTTTCAAGAATGTGCTGCTGACCAAGGGCGCGGTGGCCAAGATGGAGGAGATGCTGGGATGAATACCATCAATCAGGAACGCCTGATGCAGGTTCTCGTCGCACCGCAGATTTCCGAAAAGGCGACCTACGTTGCGGACAAGAACGAGCAGGTCATATTCATTGTCGCACCTGACGCAACAAAACCTGAAATCAAGGCTGCCGTCGAACTGCTGTTCAAGGTGCAGGTCGAGTCGGTTCAAGTCTCCAACCTGAAAGGCAAGGAGAAGCGTCATGGCCGCAATGTCGGACGACGCAACGACGTCAGGAAGGCCTACGTCTGCCTGAAGCCGGGTCAGGAAATCAGCTTCGCAGCGGGGGAGTAAGCCATGCCACTGGTTAAAGTCAAACCAACTTCTGCCGGCCGCCGGGCCGTTGTCAAGGTCGTCAATCCCGATCTGCACAAGGGAGCGCCTGTCGCTGCGCTGGTCGAGAAAAAGAACAGCAAGGCCGGACGCAACAACCACGGCCATATCACTACCCGTCACAAGGGGGGTGGGCACAAACAAAACTATCGCATTGTCGACTTTCGCCGAAACAAGGATGGCGTACCGGCCAAGGTTGAGCGTCTCGAGTATGACCCCAATCGCAGTGCAAACCTGGCTCTGCTTTGTTACGCGGACGGCGAGCGCCGCTACATCATCGCACCCAGAGGAGTTGCGGTGGGCACGCAGCTTGTCAGCGGTTCGGAGGCTCCGATCAAGCCGGGCAATACGCTGCCGTTGCGCAACATCCCGGTTGGCACGACCGTTCACTGCATCGAGATGACCCCCGGCAAGGGCGCCCAAATGGCGCGAGCAGCCGGCACCTCGGTGCAGTTGCTGGCGCGCGAGGGCAGCTACGCCCAGTTGCGTTTGCGCTCCGGCGAGATACGCCGTGTGCATGTCGATTGCCGTGCCACCATTGGTGAGGTCGGCAACGAAGAGAACAATCTTCGCTCAATCGGCAAGGCGGGCGCACAGCGCTGGCGAGGTATTCGGCCGACTGTTCGAGGCGTTGCAATGAACCCGATCGACCACCCGCATGGCGGTGGTGAAGGCAAGACCGCGGCCGGCCGCGATCCGGTTAGCCCGTGGGGAACCCCGACCAAGGGCTATCGTACGCGTCGCAACAAGCGCACGGACGGCATGATTGTCCAGCGCCGACGCAAGAAATAAGAGGATAAGCATGGCACGCTCAGTTAAGAAAGGCCCATTCGTCGACGCCCATCTCGAAAAGAAGGTGGAAAAGTCGCGCGCCACAAATGACAAGCGACCGATCAAGACGTGGTCGCGGCGCTCAACCGTATTGCCGGATTTTGTCGGCCTGACCATTGCCGTGCATAACGGCAAGCAGCATATTCCGGTATATATCTCGGAGAACATGGTCGGTCACAAGCTCGGCGAATTTGCCTTGACACGGACGTTCAAGGGACATACCGCCGGCACGAAAAAGGCCGCGGTCAAGAGGTAAGGAGAGATGATGGAAACCAATGCAATTCTGCGTGGCGTCCGCCTCTCGGCGCAGAAAGGACGGCTTGTCGCCGACCAGATTCGCGGCCTGCCGGTTGACCAGGCGCTTAACGTCCTGAGTTTCTCGCCGAAGAAGGGTGCCAAGATTATCAAGAAGGTGCTCGAGTCGGCTATCGCCAATGCCGAGCACAATGATGGCGCGGACATAGATACGCTGCAGGTCCGGACAATTCATGTCGAACGCGGCACGGTACTCAAGCGCTTCATGCCCCGTGCCAAGGGTCGCGGTTTCAAGATCCTTAAACCGACTTGCCATATCTATGTCACCGTCGGCGACGCGCCGGCAAAGAAATCCGGAAGGAAGTAAGGAGCAATTATGGGACAGAAGATACATCCGACCGGTTTCCGCCTTTCGGTGGCGCGCAACTGGAGCTCTCGCTGGTATGCGAACAGCAAGACGTTTCCGCAGATGCTCAATGAAGACATCAAGGTCCGCAGCTATCTGAAGAAGAAATTGGCACACGCTTCGGTAGGCCGCGTAATCATAGAACGGCCGGCCAAGAATGCCCGCATCACGGTGTATTCGGCCCGCCCCGGGGTCGTAATCGGCAAGAAGGGTGAGGATATCGAGCAACTGAAGGCCGATCTGCAAAAGATCATGGGTGTCCAGGTGCATGTGAATATCGAGGAAATCCGCAAGCCGGAAACTGATGCGCAACTGATCGCCGATTCGATTGCCCAGCAGCTTGAAAAACGCATCATGTTCCGCCGCGCCATGAAACGGGCCATGCAGAATGCGATGCGTCTCGGTGCACAGGGCATCAAGATCATGAGCTCTGGCCGACTCAACGGTGCCGAGATCGCCCGCCGCGAATGGTACCGGGAGGGGCGAGTGCCCTTGCATACCCTGCGTGCCGAGATCGATTACGGCACGTCCGAGGCCAAAACCACCTACGGCATCATCGGCATCAAGGTATGGGTGTTCAAGGGCGAGACGCTGGCGCGTAACGAACAGCCCGCGGTCGTGCCGGACATGGCTCCAGCCGAGGATCCCGCAAAGAAAGTTCGCAAGGTTCCGGCGCGCCCTGCCGCCAGGACGAAGACCGAGGGTGAAGCGGAAGCAAAGCCGGCCGCCAAGCCTCGCGCACCCCGCAAACCTGCCACCAGGTCCGCCGACGCCAAGCCGGCCGCCGCATCCCCTGCGACGGGGAGCGAGCCTGCCGTAGCGGCAAAGACGCCCGCCAAGCGCGTTCGCAAGCCTGCGGCGCCCAAGGCGGAAGGTAAGGAGTAAAGCACCATGCTGCAACCATCACGCAGGAAATTCCGCAAGGAACAAAAGGGCCGCAACAAGGGCATTGCCACGCGCGGCAACAAGGTAAGCTTTGGGGAATTCGGCCTCAAGGCAATCGGCCGGGGCCGAATCACGGCAAGACAGATTGAGGCTGCCCGCCGCGCCATGACGCGCCACATCAAGCGTGGTGGCCGAATCTGGATACGCATATTTCCGGACAAGCCGATTTCCCAGAAGCCGGCTGAGGTACGGATGGGTAACGGCAAGGGAAATCCTGAGTATTACGTTGCCGAGATCCAGCCAGGGAAGGTGATTTACGAAATGGATGGAGTAGATGAGGCTTTGGCGCGCCAGGCCTTTGCGCTGGCCGCGGCCAAGCTACCGATCGAGACGACCTTCGTCTTGCGCCAGGTGGGGTGACCATGAAAGCAAAAGAACTCAGGGCCAAGGACACGGCTGAACTGACCAAGGAACTGCTGGAGTTGCGCAAGGCACAATTTTCCATGCGCATGCAGGTGGCTACGCAGCAGCTCAACGATACCAGCCAAATCGGCAAGGTGCGCAAGGACATTGCGCGCGTAAAAACCCTCTTGCGTGAAAAGGCGGCAGTGAAATGAACGAGCCAATCCAGAAAGTGCGTCGGACGCTGACCGGACGCGTCGTCAGTGACAAAATGCAAAAGACCGTGACGGTTCTGGTCGAGCGCCGGGTCAAGCATCCGATTGGAAAATTTGTTACGCGTTCGCGCAAGTACGCGGCCCATGTCGAAGGGCTCGAGGCTGGCGCAGGCGATGTTGTGCAGATCGAGGAATGCCCACCGTTTTCGAAAACGAAAGCCTGGCGCGTGACCCGCGTGGTTGAAAAGGCCCGGATTATTTAATTCCCTGCATATTTACTTGGCAGGGGAAGGCGGTTATAATTTTGAGCTTAGTTTGGTTCGGTGCCTGGCGCTTGGGCGACGAACGAATTTTTTGCCTGGCCGGTCCAATGGTCAGGTCCAACCCAGACGGGTTCCAAGACTGACCGCGGCCCAGGCTGCGATTAAGTTGGAGATTGAAAAATGATTCAAATGCAGACGGTGCTGAATGTCGCCGATAACACCGGCGCACGTTCTGTAATGTGCATCAAGGTACTTGGGGGCTCCAAGCGCCGTTATGCCGGCATTGGCGATGTGATCAAGGTGAGCATCAAGGATGCCGCGCCACGCGGCCGTGTCAAGAAGGGCGAAGTCTATAGTGCCGTGGTGGTGCGTACCGCCAAGGGCGTGCGCCGTCCGGACGGATCGCTGGTCAAGTTCGACGGCAATGCCGCGGTATTGCTCAACAATAAGCTGGAGCCGATCGGCACACGTATCTTCGGACCGGTTACGCGCGAATTGCGCACCGAACGATTCATGAAGATCGTTTCGCTGGCGCCCGAAGTTCTCTGAGGATTCAGGCCATGAACAAAATTCGCAAAGGTGACGACGTTATCGTCATCGCCGGCAAGGACAAGGGCAAGCGCGGCGCCGTTCTAAGCCGCCTTGAGGATGATCTTGTTCTCGTTGAAGGCGTAAACAAGGTCAAGCGACATACCCGGCCGAACCCCATGAAGGGGCAGCCGGGCGGCATCCTTGAGAAAGAGATGCCGATTCATGTCTCGAACGTGGCCCTGGTCAATCCGGCCACTCAGAAGGCCGACCGCGTCGGCTTCAAGATGCTGGACGACGGCCGCAAAGTTCGCGTGTTCAAGTCGAACAACGAAACCGTGGAAGCGTAAGGAAGGTCCTATGGCACGCTTGCAGGAATATTACAAACAGACCGTGATGGCCGAGCTTGCCAAGAAGTTCGGCTACAAGTCGGTCATGGAAGTGCCCCGCATTACAAAGATCACGCTGAACATGGGCGTGGGTGAGGCGGTTGGTGACAAGAAGGTGCTTGATCATGCGGTAGACGACATGACCAAGATCGCCGGCCAGAAGCCCGTCACGACGAAGTCCAGGAAGTCGATTGCCGGATTCAAGATTCGTGAAGGCTATCCGATCGGCTGCATGGTCACACTGCGCGGTGGCCGCATGTATGAATTCCTTGACCGCCTGGTTAGCGTAGCGTTGCCGCGCATCCGCGATTTCCGGGGCATTTCCGGCAAGGCATTCGATGGGCGCGGCAATTACAACCTGGGCGTCAAGGAGCAGATCATTTTTCCAGAGATCGAGTACGACAAGATCGATGCCCTGCGCGGAATGAACATCAGCATTACGACTACCGCGAAGACTGACGAGGAAGCCAAGGCGCTTCTCGCCGCCTTCAAATTCCCCTTTAAGAACTGAGGGAACCATGGCGAAACTTGCACTGAAAAATCGCGAGGCCAAGCGCGCCAAGATGGTGGCCAAATACGCCGCCAAGCGCGCCGAACTCCTCGCCATCATCAATAACACCAAACTGTCCGACGAGGAGCGCATGGACGCGCGCCTGAGATTCCAGCAATTGCCGCGCAATGCCAGCCCTGTGCGGCAGCGCAATCGTTGCGAACTCACTGGCCGTCCGCGTGGTTACTTCCGCAAGTTTGGTTTGTGCCGCAACAAGCTGCGCGAGGTGGCTATGCGCGGTGAGGTGCCAGGCATGATCAAGGCCAGCTGGTAAGGGGAGATCGAGAATGAGCATGACTGATCCGGTCGCCGACATGCTGACGCGCATAAGAAATGCGCAGTTGGCCCAAAAAAACTCCGTTGCCATGCCGTCCTCGAAGCTCAAGGTGGCCATCGCTGCCGTGCTGAAGGACGAAGGCTATATCGATGACTTCGCGGTCCGCGATGCCGAGGGCAAACATCAACTCGATATTGCCCTCAAGTACTACGCCGGCCGCCCGGTGATCGAGCGCATCGAGCGGATCTCTCGCCCCGGGCTGCGGGTCTACAAGGGTTCGGGCGATTTGCCCCGCGTGATGAATGGCCTGGGCATCGCCATTGTATCGACGCCTAAGGGTGTCATGACGGACCGCCGCGCCCGCGCCACCAATGTGGGTGGCGAAGTGCTGTGCATTGTGGCGTAAGGAGAAGGCAATGTCGCGAATTGCAAAATATCCGGTCGAATTGCCAAAGGGGGTTGATGTTACGCTGACGGCCTCCGAAATTAGCATCAAGGGGCCGCTTGGAACTCTCAAGCAGGCCGTACACCCGACGGTATCCATTGAACGCGACGGCGACAAGCTGCAGTGCAAAGCGGTGGCTGGAGCCGAGGGCGGTCGCGCCCAGTCCGGCACGATGCGCGCACTTTTGGAGAACATGGTGACTGGCGTCACCAAGGGGTTTGAGAGAAAACTCAACCTCGTCGGGGTTGGCTATCGTGCTCAGGCGCAGGGGACCAAGCTCAACCTAACCCTTGGCTTCTCGCACCCGGTCGTGCACGACATGCCGAACGGCATCAAGGTGGAAACCCCCACCCAGACCGAGATTGTCATCAAGGGTATCGACAAACAGGTTGTAGGGCAGGTGGCGGCTGTTGTGCGCGGCTATCGCCCGCCCGAGCCATACAAAGGCAAGGGCGTGCGCTACTCGGACGAAGTCATCGTTCTCAAAGAAACGAAGAAGAAGTAAGGGTACTGCAATGGACAAAAAGCTGACGCGTTTGCGCAGGGCTCGTAAAACCCGAGCCAAGATAGCCGAACTCAAGGTTGCACGCCTCTGTGTGCACCGTTCCAACAGCCACATCTACGCCCAAATTATCGATGGCGGCGGCGCCAGGGTTTTAGCCGCCGCATCCACAGTCGAGGAGGACGTGCGCAAACAGGCGCCCGTAGGTGGCAACGTCAAGGCGGCAGTTCTGGTCGGCAAGCTGATCGCAGAGCGTGCCAGAACCGCCGGCGTCGAGACGGTAGCATTCGACCGTTCCGGCTTCATGTACCACGGCCGTGTCAAGGCGCTGGCCGAAGCCGCGCGTGAAGGCGGGCTCAAGTTCTAAGCGAGGTTAGCAATGGCAAAACCGCAGACGAGGAAACCGCAGGCGTCCGAAGAACGTGATGACGGCCTGCGCGAGAAGATGGTGTCTATCAACCGCGTTACCAAGGTGGTGAAGGGGGGGCGCATCCTCGGCTTCGCCGCGCTGACCGTGGTGGGCGACGGCGACGGCGGCATCGGCATGGGCAAGGGCAAGTCGCGCGAAGTGCCGGTTGCCGTACAGAAGGCCATGGAAGAAGCACGTCGCAAGATGGTCAAGATTTCCCTCAAGAACGGCACGCTGCAGCATGCCGTCATTGGCGAGCACGGCGCCTCGCGTGTGCTGATGCAGCCTGCCTCGGCCGGAACGGGCATCATCGCGGGCGGACCGATGCGCGCAGTCTTCGAAGTGATGGGCATGACCGACGTCCTGGCCAAGTGCCTCGGCTCGACCAATCCCTACAATGTTGTGCGCGCCACCTTGAACGGTCTGGTCAAAATGAACACGCCGGCTGAAGTGGCTGCCAAGCGTGGCAAGACCGTCGAAGAGATCCTGGGATAAGCCATGGCCGAGAAGAAAGTCAAAGTCACCCTGGTCAAAGGCCTGATGGGGACCAAGCAGGACCATCGCGCTACGGTGCGCGGCCTGGGACTGAAGCGTCGCAACCATACGGTCGAACTCATCGACACGCCGGCGGTTCGCGGCATGATCAACAAGGTCGCCTACCTCCTGAGATGTGAGGACTGAAATGGAACTGAACAATCTCAAGCCTGCGGCGGGTGCCAAACATGCCAGGCGCCGCGTCGGACGGGGAATCGGCAGCGGACTCGGCAAGACTGCTGGACGCGGCCACAAGGGACAGACGTCCCGTGCAGGCGGATTCCACAAGACCGGCTTCGAGGGCGGCCAGATGCCGCTCGCGCGTCGCCTGCCCAAGCGCGGCTTTGTTTCATTGGTGCGCGCACGCAACGTCGAGGTGCGGCTTTCCGAGCTGGAGAATCTGCCGGTTGCCGAGATTGATCTTCTGGTACTGAAGCAGGCTGGCGTGGTGCCGGGCAATGCGCTCTCCGCCAAGGTCATTCTGTCCGGAAAGCTGACTAAAAAAATCGTGCTGAAGGGTGTTGGTGCCACCAAGGGCGCCAGAGCTGTCATTGAAGCCGTTGGCGGCAGCGTCTCGGAAGAGTAATCGGGAAGCGCTTTGGCCAAAGAAACCGCAGCCCTCGGCAAGACCGGCAAGTTCGGCGACCTGAAGCGCCGGCTGATGTTCCTGCTTGGCGCATTGATCGTCTATCGGATTGGTGCGCACATTCCCGTGCCGGGCATCGATCCGGTACGCCTGGCGGAACTGTTCCAAGGACAGCAGGGCGGCATCCTCGGCATCTTCAACCTGTTTTCCGGCGGCGCGCTGTCGCGATTCACAATCTTTGCGCTGGGCATCATGCCCTACATTTCGGCGTCGATCATCATGCAACTGATGACCCATGCTGTACCGTCGCTGGAAGCGCTGAAGAAGGAAGGGGAAGCAGGCAGAAGGAAAATCACGCAATACACGCGCTACGGCACGCTCGGCCTGGCCCTGGTGCAGGGCTTCGGCATTGCCATAGCCATGGAATCGCAGGCCGGGCTGGTCCTCGACCCGGGCGTCCTGTTTCGCGTCACCTGCGTGACGACCCTGGTGACGGGAACGGTTTTCCTGATGTGGCTCGGCGAGCAGATCACGGAACGCGGGTTGGGCAACGGCATATCCATCATCATTTTCGCCGGCATCATTGCCGGCCTGCCCAGCGCCATCGGCGGCCTGCTTGAACTGGTTCGCACCGGCGCCATGCACGCGCTGACGGCGATCTTCATCATTGCCCTGGTGTTCCTGGTGACCGGCTTCGTCGTTTTCGTCGAACGAGGACAACGCAAGATACTGGTCAATTATGCCAAGCGCCAGGTCGGCAACAAGGTGTACGGCGGCCAGAGTTCGCATTTGCCGCTGAAGCTCAACATGTCCGGCGTCATTCCGCCAATTTTTGCTTCGTCCATCATCCTGTTTCCCGCCACTGCGGCTGGCTGGTTCGGCTCGGGCGAGGGGATGTTCTGGCTGAAGGATATCGCGGCGACGCTCTCTCCCGGCCAGCCGATCTACGTCATGCTGTACGCCGCGGCAATCGTCTTTTTCTGCTTCTTCTATACCGCGCTGGTTTTCAATTCGAAGGAGACAGCCGACAATCTGAAGAAGAGTGGTGCTTTTGTCCCCGGCATTCGCCCCGGTGACCAGACCGCCCGGTATGTCGACAAGATCCTGATGCGCCTGACGCTGGCTGGTGCGATTTACGTGACGCTGGTCTGCCTGTTGCCGGAATTCCTTATTTTGAAGTGGAATGTACCGTTCTACTTTGGCGGTACCAGCCTCCTGATCATCGTCGTGGTGACCATGGATTTCATGTCCCAGGTGCAGGCCTATATCATGTCGCATCAATATGAAGGATTGCTGAAAAAGGCGAATTTCAAGGGGGCGGGGTTTCCCGGCAGGTAGGGGCGCATGGCCAAGGAAGACGTTATCGAGATGCAGGGCGAGGTTGAGGAAAATCTGCCCAATGCGACCTTCAGGGTCAAACTCGAAAACGGTCATGTCATACATGCATTCATTTCAGGCAAGATGCGCATGCATTACATCCGCATTCTGCCCGGCGACAAGGTAACCGTGCAGTTGACGCCCTATGATCTGACCAAGGGCCGCATTACCTTCCGCGCCAAGTAAGGCAGCATTTCAGGAGAGAAAAATGAAAGTTCTCGCATCGGTCAAGAAGTTGTGCCGCCACTGCAAGGTCATTCGCCGCAAGGGCGTGGTCCGCATCATTTGCACGGACCCCCGTCACAAGCAGCGCCAAGGTTGATCTGGCAGGACGGCTCGGATACAATTAACGGTTTCGCTTTTTCAGGGTGACGAAAGGTTCACGCTTATGGCCCGCATCGCAGGGGTAAACATACCCAACCATCAACACGCTGCTATCGCGCTGACCGCGATTTACGGCATTGGCCGCACACGCGCGCAGGAGATTTGCGATGCTGTCGGCATTGCTCGCGCGACCAAGATCAAGGACCTGACCGATACGCAGATGGACAAGCTGCGCGAGGCGGTTGGCAGGTTCACGATCGAGGGTGACCTGCGCCGCGAGGTGACCATGAGCATCAAGCGCTTGATGGATCTTGGCTGCTACCGCGGCGTGCGTCATCGCAAGGGCCTGCCTTGCCGCGGTCAACGTACCCGTACTAATGCGCGTACCCGCAAGGGGCCGCGCAAGGCGATCCGCGCGACGAAGTAAGGAAAACTAATGGTCACGAAATCAACCGCCAACAAGGCGCGCAAGAAGGTCAAGAAGAACGTTGCCGAGGGCATCGCTCACGTACACGCGTCATTTAACAATACGATCATCACGATCACGGATCGCCAGGGCAATGCCCTGTCCTGGGCGACCTCGGGCGGTGCCGGATTCAAGGGGTCGCGCAAGAGCACGCCCTTCGCCGCGCAGGTTGCCGCAGAGCATGCCGGCAAGGCCGCACAGGAGTGCGGAGTAAAGAATCTGGAAGTGCGCATCACGGGCCCCGGCCCCGGCCGCGAATCCGCGGTGCGTGCGCTCAACGCCATCGGCATGAAGATCACCAGCATCACCGACATCACGCCGATTCCCCATAACGGCTGCCGCCCGCCGAAAAAGCGCCGCGTCTGAGAGCCGAGAACACCAGGAGCTGAACTGTGGCCCGCAACCTAGATGCCAAATGCCGTCAATGCCGCCGGGAAGGCGAAAAGCTCTTCCTGAAAGGCGAAAAGTGCTTTACCGACAAATGCGCAGTTGAGCGCCGGTCCTACGCCCCCGGCCAGCACGGCCAGAAATCCGGCCAGAGACTGTCCGGCTACGGCGTACAACTACGTGAAAAGCAGAAGATCCGCCGTACCTACGGCGTGCTGGAACGCCAGTTCCGCAAGGTGTACGCTGAAGCCGATCGTCGCAAGGGCCAGACCGGCGAGAACCTGCTGCAGCTGCTGGAAAGCCGGCTGGATACCGTCGCCTACCGCATGGGATTCGGTGCCTCGCGCGCGGAAGCGCGCCAACTGGTTCGCCACAACGGCGTGCTGGTCAACGGCAAGCGCGTGAACATTCCTTCCTACGACGTGCGTCCTGGCGACACCGTGGCGCTGTCCGAAAAGGCGCGCGGCCACTTGCGCGTCAAGGCCGCGCTGGAGGCTGCCGAGTCGCGCGGCTTCCCGGAGTGGATCGAGGTCGACGCAAAGGCCGGCAAGGGTGTGTTCAAGGCATTCCCGGCGCGCACCGAACTGCCGGCGACGATCAACGAAAGCCTTGTCGTCGAATTGTATTCGCGCTAACCGACGTCTTGCTGACGCAACGAACCTTGAAGGGAATCAGATGCAAGCGACTTCGCTGCTGAAACCGCGCATCATCGATGTGCAAACCCTCTCCCCGGTCCATGCCCGCGTCGTCATGGAGCCGTTTGAGCGTGGCTACGGCCACACGCTCGGTAACGCCTTGCGCCGGATACTTCTTTCCTCGATGCCGGGTTCGGCACCGACCGAGGTCAATATCGACGGCGTGCTGCACGAGTACTCGACCCTCGATGGCGTGCGAGAGGACGTTGTCGACCTGATGCTCAACCTGAAAGGCGTCGTGCTCAAGCTGCACGGACGCAGTGAGGCGCTGCTTACCCTCAACAAGCAGGGCGAGGGGGTCGTTACCGCCGCCGACATCGAAACGGGCCATGATGTCGAAATCGTCAATCCGGATCACATCATTGCCCATATCGCTCCCGGCGGCAAACTGGAGATGCAGATCCGCGTCGAAAGCGGATGCGGCTATGTGCCGGCGAATACCCGTCCGGTCGACAGCGAAACCAAGGGCATCGGCCGCATCATGATCGACGCCTCGTTCAGTCCCGTTCGCCGCGTTGCCTATACGGTCGAATCCGCCCGTGTCGAGCAGCGTACCGACCTCGACAAGCTGATCATGGACATCGAGACAAACGGCTCCATCGAGCCGGAAGAGGCCATCCGCTACGCCGCCCGCGTGCTGATGGAGCAACTTTCCGTCTTCGCCGATCTCGAGGGCACGCCGGTCGCCATCGAGACGCCGCGCCCGAGCCAGGTCGATCCGATCCTGCTGCGCCCGGTTGATGATCTCGAACTGACTGTTCGCTCCGCGAATTGTCTGAAGGCCGAGAACATCTACTACATCGGCGACCTGATCCAGCGTACCGAGACCGAGTTGCTGAAGACGCCGAACCTCGGCCGCAAATCGCTCAACGAGATCAAGGAAGTGCTGGCTTCACGCGGCCTAACCTTGGGCATGAAGCTCGAGAACTGGCCCCCGATGGGCCTGGAAAAGCTGTCGTAACCACAGCAGTCAGAACAAGAGGTATCCCATGCGCCATCGTCACGGTCTTCGCAAACTCAACCGCACCAGCAGCCATCGCTTGGCCATGCTGCGCAACATGACCAACTCGCTGCTGCTGCACGAGACGATCAAGACCACCTTGCCCAAGGCCAAGGAACTGCGCCGCGTCGTCGAGCCCATGATCACGCTGGGCAAGAAGCCCTCGCTCGCCAACCGCCGCCTGGCCTTCAACCGCCTGCGCGATCGCGAAATGGTCACCAAGCTGTTCGACGAGCTGGGCCCGCGCTTCGCCAACCGCAACGGTGGCTACCTGCGCATTCTGAAGTTCGGCTTCCGCCAGGGTGACAACGCCCCGATGGCACTGGTCGAAATGGTGGATCGCCCCGAGCAGGCCGGCGAGACGGTCGCCGCCACGGAATAAGCTTCACGGCTTGGCGACAAAGCCCGCTTCGGCGGGCTTTGTCGTTTGCGCGGGCGGCTGCTAAGCTGAACGCATGGACCTGACGCGTTTTCCCCGCGCTTCTCTGGCCCGGCTGCCGACGCCGATCGATCCGCTGTCGCGCCTGTCGGCCTATCTCGGCGGGCCGCGGCTGTACGCCAAGCGCGATGACCTTACCGGCCTCGGCCTGGGCGGCAACAAGCTGCGCAAGCTGGAATTCCTTCTCGGCGAGGCGCTGGCGCTGGGAGCCGACACGGTTCTCACGGTCGGCGCCATGCAGTCGAACCATGCCCGCCAGACCGCGGCCGCCTGCGCCCGGCTCGGCCTGGAATGCGAACTGATCCTGCGTCGTGGCTGCCATGCCACTGAAGCCTATCTGCACAATGGGAACATGCTGCTCGACCGGCTGTTCGATGCGCGCATCCACGTCATCGAGACGCCTGAAAGCCGCGAGGACAGGATGGCGGCGCGAGCCGAGGTACTGCACGGTGAAGGCCGGCGGCCCTACTGCATTCCCGTCGGCGGTAGCTGCGGCCTGGGCAACCTCGGCTATGTCGAATGCGCCTGGGAAATCCTGGCGCAGGCGGCCGACGCAAAGATGAAGTTCGAGGCGGTCGTGGTCGCCACCGGCAGCGGCGGCACGCAGGGCGGACTGGTCGCCGGCATGCAACGGCTCGATGGGG
This sequence comes from Rhodocyclaceae bacterium, assembly GCA_041396245.1. Lineage (GTDB taxonomy): Bacteria > Pseudomonadota > Gammaproteobacteria > Burkholderiales > Rhodocyclaceae > Desulfobacillus. Next base: position 66,019 of record JAWKYW010000006.1, read on the forward strand.
CGCCGGTGATCGGCATCGCCGTCGAGGGCGACCGGCGCGAGCAGGAGGCGCTGGCAGCTCGTCAGGCGACCGAATCGCTTAGACTGCTCGGACGGTCCGATATTGACCTGGGCGGACAGGTGAGCGTGATGGACGACTTCGTCGGTCCCGGCTACGCCAGGCCAACCGATGCGATGCGCGAAGCCCTTAGTCTGGCGGCGCGCTTCGAAGGGCTGGTGCTGGACCCCGTCTACACCGGCAAGGCCTTCGCCGGCTTCCTGTCGCTGGCGCGTAGTGGCCGCTTCGACAAGAAGCAGTCCCTGCTGTTCGTGCACACGGGGGGCACCCCCGGACTGTTCGGCTATCCGGAGTCGGTTTAGACAACCATCCCCCCAGCTCCCTTCCCAAGGAAGGGGGTGATGGTCGTTCGCTTCGCTCCATAAGGCTGGCTTGCGCCGCCTTGGGGCGGCCCGGCGGCGACGCTAGACGATCATCCCGGCGCCGACCGTGTTGTTCGTCGCCTCGTCGATGAGGATGAAGGCGCCCGTGCTGCGGTTGTCCCGGTAACGATCGACAAACAGCGGTTGCGCCAGCTTGAACGTGATGCTGCCGATGTCGTTCATCGCCAGCCGGCCGCCCGATATGCGTTTGAGCTCGTTGATGTCCTGACGGTACTCGATGGCCGCCACCAGGGCCTTGGTTTCGCGCGTGGTGTGTCGCAGCAGGAGCTTGCGGCCGGATTCCAGGGGCGTTTCCGCCAGCCAGCAGACCATCGCCTCGACCTGTTTCGTGACAGTCGGCGCATTGGCGGGACTGACTATCATGTCGCCGCGAGAGATGTCGAGTTCGTCCTCCAGCAGCAGTGTGATCGAACGTTCGCTGGCGGCCTGCGGCAGGGATTGGTCGAGGAGGCGGATCTCCCTGATGCGCGTCGTGCGGCCCGAGGGCAGCACCTGCACCTCGTCGCCGACAGAAATTTCGCCTGACTCGACGCGGCCCATATAGCCCCTGAAATCGTGATGCTCCGCCGTGCGCGGACGGCAGACGTATTGCACCGGAAAGCGGAAATTCTCCCTTGCCTCGCCGTGCGCGGACGGAGCCGATTCGAGCACTTCCATCAGCGTCGGGCCGTCGTACCAATCGAGCCTGTCGCCGCGTTCCACCACCATGTCGCCGTTCAATGCCGAGAGGGGAATGAAGCGGACATCGCGGATGCCCAGGCCGGCGGCGAATTCGAGGCAGGCCTTGCGGATCTGCTCGAACACCTCCCGCGAGTAGTCGACCAGATCCATCTTGTTGACGGCGACCACCATGTGCGGAATGCCGACCAGGTGGGCGATATAGGCGTGGCGCCGCGTCTGCGTCAGTACGCCCTTGCGTGCATCGACGAGGATGATGGCGAGATTGGCGGTGGACGCCGCCGTCACCATGTTGCGCGTGTACTGCTCATGGCCGGGGGCGTCGGCGATGATGTACTTGCGCGTGCCGGTGGAAAAATAGCGGTAGGCCACGTCGATGGTGATGCCCTGCTCGCGCTCGGCCTGCAGGCCGTCGGTGAGGAGCGAGAGGTCCACAGTCTCCAGACCGCGCCGCTTCGACGTGCGCTCGATGGCATGCAGCGTGTCGGCGAGGATGGACTTGCTGTCGTAGAGCAGCCGGCCGATCAGCGTGCTCTTGCCGTCGTCGACGCTGCCGCAGGTGAGGAAGCGCAGCAGGCCGGCGTCGCGGTAATGAATGCCGGGGATTTTTTCGGGGGCGGACATCAGAAGTAGCCCTCCTTCTTGCGCTGCTCCATCGAGGCCTCGGAGGTCTGGTCGTCCAGCCGCGTGGCGCCGCGCTCTGTCAGGGTGGTGACGGCGGTTTCGGCGATGATCTTCTCCAGCGTGTCGGCGGCGGATTCCACCGGCGCCGTGCAGGTGATGTCGCCGACGGTGCGGAAGCGGACGGAGATATTCTCGATCGCTTCGCCGCCCCTCGTTGGCGTGAGCGCGGTCACCGGCATCAGGGCGCCGTTGCGGCGCACCACCGGTCGCGTGTGGGCGAAGTAGATCGAGGGCAGTTCCAGTTCCTCGCGCGCGATGTACTGCCATACATCCAGCTCGGTCCAGTTGGAGATGGGGAAGGCGCGGATGTTCTCGCCCGGATGGATGCGCGCGTTGTAGAGGCTCCACAGCTCGGGCCGCTGGTTCTTCGGATCCCACTGGCCGAACTCGTCGCGGAAGGAGAACAGGCGTTCCTTGGCGCGCGCCTTCTCCTCGTCGCGGCGGGCGCCGCCGATGCAGGCGTCGAAGGCGAATTCGGCGATGGCTTCCAGCAGGGTCACCGACTGGTGCTTGTTGCGCGATTCACCGGGCGACTTCAGTACCACCGTGCCGCGCGCCATCGAGTCCTCGACCGAACGCACGATGAGGCGCTCGCCCAGCTCGGCGGCGCGCCGGTCGCGGAAGGCGGTTACCTCGTGATAGTTGTGGCCGGTGTCGACATGCAGCAGGGGGAAGGGAAATTTCCCCGGCCGGAAGGCCTTTTCGGCCAGGCGCAGCAGGCAGACCGAGTCCTTGCCGCCGGAGAAGAGCAGCACCGGATTGCTGCACTGGCCGGCCACCTCGCGCAGGATGTGGATGGCCTCGGCCTCCAGCCAGTCGAGGTGGTCGAGGCGGGCGGCGGCAGGGGCGAATGAGGTGACGTGGGTGTCCATGGTCATTCCTCAGGCCGCCTTGCCGCGCTTCGCCGGGTGCAGGCCGCACTCCCTGCCCTGCGGGTCTTCCCACCACCAGCGACCGGCACGGACGTCCTCGCCGGCGACGAGGGCCCGGGTGCAGGGCGCGCAGCCGATGCTGGGAAAGCCGCGCCCGTGCAGTTCGTTGCAGGGCACGCCGTAGGCATGGATATAGGCCCACACCTCCGCTTCGCTCCAGGCGGCGAGCGGGTTGAACTTCTCGATGCCGTGGGCGGCGTCGAATTCGCGTTCCGGCAGGTCTCGCCGCGTCACCGCCTGTTCGCGGCGCAGCCCGGTGATCCAGGCCGCCTTGCCCTTGAGGGCGCGGCCGAGCGGCTCGACCTTGCGCACCTGGCAGCAGGTCTTGCGCAACTCGATGCTTTCGTAGAAGGCATTGACGCCGCGCTCGGTGGCGTACTGCTGCACGGCCTCGGGCTGCGGGAAATAGACGCGCAGGGGATGGTCGTACTGGTCGGCGACCTTCTGCATCAGGCGGTAGGTTTCCTCGTGCAGCCGACCCGTGTCGAGGGTGAACATTTCGATGCCGGGCGTGTGCCGCGCGATCAGGTCGGTCAGCACCATGTCCTCGGCGCCGAGGCTGTTGGCGAAGGCGGCCGGGGCGAATTCGCCCTCGATGCGCTTGAGCAGCGCGACCGCATCGAGGATGCGTTGCTGCGGGATTTTTTCCAGGCTCATGGTTTCTTCCTTTCTCAGGCCGTGGCCAGTTCCGCCTTGCGGCCGGCGGCGGGCAACGCGGGCAGGGCGCCGCGCAGGTCGAGCTGCGGGTCGTGCGACTGGCACAGGGCGGCGGCGTCGGCGATCCACTGATCGATCTCGGCGAAGACCTGCTTCGCCTCGGTCTCGACTGCCTCGGCCAGGTCCGCCAGCGCTGCGGCGATCCCGCCAAGCCGTTCGCCCAGCGTTTCCGCAAAAGTCAGTCCCTGCAGCACGGCGGCGATGTCGGCCAGCTCCTTCGCCTTGCCGCCGCCGAGGAAGCCGGTCAGCCCTTCGCCGACCAGCTTGAGCTGCGCTTCGGCGCAGGCCGCCGCGTCCTCAAGCTTGCGTTGAAACACGAACGCCTCGCGGTAGGCGCGCTCGTGCGCGGCATCAAAGAAGGCGCGGCCGATGGCCACATCGGTGGCCGAGGCGCACTCGCCGCCGCCCAAAGAGACGACGCGAAAATCCGCCGCATCGCCATGGTCGCGCGCGAGCCTGGCCAGCTCGAAGCGCGAGACCTGGGTCAGGTCGGCGAGCAGCGACTGGAAACGCTCGGCGCCCTGGCGCTGCGCCCAGCCGAAGAAACGCTCGCCCTCGACGCGCTCCTCGTCGTAGGCTTTCTGCACGCGCTGGATCGCCTGCTCGATGCGGGCAGACGGAATCGACGGCCCCTTCAGGGCGATCGAGCCGCAGGCGCTGGTGCCGTCGCCGCCGAAATACATCTGGTAATGCGGGATCAGCTTGCCGTGCTGGCGCTTGCCCTCGCCATAGATGCCGATGTCGCCCGACTCCGGCTGGGCGCAGCCGTTGTGGCAACCCGAGACGCGGATGCGCAGGTCGTGCCGGCCGCCGGAGAGCTTGGGCGCGACGTGCATCGAGGTGGTGATGCCGAGGCGGCAGGTCGAGGCGCCGGGGCAGGCGACGACGTTGTCGCCGGCCTGCGGCGTCTTCAGCCCAAGCCCGGCCAGACGCGCGGTCAGGGCCGAGATTTGCGCTGCAGGCACGTTGAGGACGATCAGGTTCTGGTCTTGGGTGGTGCGCACGTCGTCGAGGCCCAGTTCGCCGAGCAGCGCGGCGAGACCGGCGAGTTGCGCCGAAGTAAGCTGGCCGAGCGGCGCGGCGATCGGCACTACATGCAGGCCGGCCTGCTTCTGGGCGAAGAAGACGCGCGGCGCGCCGGGGCCGGGCACCGGACCGCGCGTAGCGGCGCGCCATTCGCCCTGCGGCGCCGGCTTGCCGGCGAGTGCCGCACGGGTGCGGATGAACTCCTCGTTGAAACGCTCGACGAAGCCCTGTTCGCCGAAGCGGTCGACCAGGAACTTGATGCGCGACTTGGCGCGCTTGGTGCGATCCGAGTACTTGTTGTGCAGCGTGATGACGGCCTCCATCGCCGGAAGCAGATCCTGCTCCTCGATGAACTCGGCGACGGTGATGGCCTCGTGCGGCTTGTGGCCGAGGCCGCCGCCGGCGAGCACGGTGAAGCCCTGCCTTTCGCCGCGGCGCGTGGCGATCAGCGCCAGGTCGTGGATCAGGCCCTGGGCGCAGTCGGCCTCGCAGCCGGAGAAGCTGACCTTGAACTTGCGCGGCATCTGCTGGTTGAGCGGGTTGCGCAGGAAGTGCGCGACGGCGCCGTCGAGGTGTGTCGTCACGTCGGTGTGCTCGCGCGGGCAGACGCCTGCGAGCGGGCAGGTCGTGATGTTGCGGATGGTGTTACCGCAGGCCTCGCGCGTCGTCACGCCGTCCTCGGCCAGCCGGCGCAGCACGGCGCCGGTCTCGGCCAGCGGCACATGGTGCAGCTGGATGTCCTGCCGCGTCGTGATGTGCACCACCTGTTGCGGCGCATGTTTTTCGGCGACCTCGGCGATGGCCGCCAGCCGGGCCGGGTCGAGGCGGCCGCCGGGCAGCTTGATGCGCACCATGTTCACGCCCTCCTGACGCTGGCCGTACACGCCCTGCTGCAGGCGCAGGGCGGTGAAGCGCTCGGCGTCGAGCTCCAGGTCGAGGTAGCGGGCGAGCGCCTCCTCGTAGTGGGCGATCTCAGAGACGTCGGCGAGGTTGTCGAGTTGGGCCATGGCGTTTCCTTTCGATGTAGGTCGGCCTTCAGGCCGATAGCGGCGGTCGATGTCCCACAGGGATTTCCTTCGGTCATCGGGCTGAAGCCCGACCTACGAAACCGGTGAGATTAGAAAACAAGCTTTCCTCCGATGAGAACGAGCAGCGCGGCGAGCCCCGAGCGCAGCCAGCGCTCCGGCACCTTTACCGCGAAGTGGCTGCCGAGCCAGATGCCGGGCAGGGAGCCGAGCAGCAGCGCGCCGAGCAGGCTCCAGTCGATGTTGCCGAGCAGCCAGTGGCCGAGGCCGGCGACGAGCGTCAGCGGCACGGCGTGGGCGAGGTCGGAGCCGACGATGCGCACCGCCGGCAGGGTCGGGTAGAGGAACAGCAGCGCCGTGGCGCCGAGTGCGCCGGCGCCGACCGAGGAGAGCGAAACCAGCACGCCGAGCAGCACGCCGACGGCGACGGTGGCCGGACCGATGCGGCGCGAGTGCCAGGCGTCGGAGAGATGCGCCAGGGCGAAGCGCTGCACGCGGCCCCTGAAGACGAGGGCTGCGGCGGTGAGGAGCAGGGCCACCCCGAGCGCGCCGGAAATCAGGTGCGAGAAGACGGCGCGGTCCACGTCGAAATGCCAGATCGCGGCCAGCGTCAGCGCAGCGGCCGGCAGGCTGCCGGCGGCCAGCCGCCCGGTGACGCGCCAGTCCACCGTGCGGTGGGCGGCATGCACCGCCGTGCCGCCGGCCTTGGTCAGTGCCGCGTAGAGCAGGTCGGTGCCGACCGCCGTGGCCGGGTGCACGCCGAACAGCAACACCAGCAGCGGCGTCATCAGCGCGCCGCCGCCGACGCCGGTCAGGCCGACGATGGCGCCGATTGCGAAGCCGGAAAGGGTATAGGCCGCATCCATGGTGGGACGAATGGTATCGGCGGCCTATAGAATTGAAAAATACTTTGATGTTAGTATTTAATAACCAATGGCTATATAGGATCCCCATGAACCTCCAGCAACTGCGCTATGTATTCGAGGTTGCCCGCAGCGGCCTAAACGTCTCCGAGGCCGCCGCCGCCCTGCACACTTCGCAGCCGGGGGTGTCGAAGCAGATCCGGCTGCTGGAGGAGGAGCTCGGCGTCGACGTCTTCGTGCGCCAGGGCAAGCGCCTCACCGCCGTCACCGATCCCGGCCGGGAAGTGCTGAAGATCGCCGAACGCATGCTGTGCGACCTCGACAATCTGCGCAGCGTAGGCAAGGAATTCGGCGCGGAGGAGGTCGGCACGCTGACCATCGCCACCACCCACACCCAGGCACGCTATGTACTGCCGCCGGTCATCGGCGCGTTCATGCGGCGCCACCCCAACGTGCGCGTCAGCCTGCGCCAGGGCAGCCCGACCGAAGTGTGCGAACGGGTGCTCGCCGGCGAGGCGGATCTCGCCATCGCCACCGAGGCCATCGCCGAGCGGGACAACCTGGTCATGCTGCCCTGCTACCAGTGGAATCGCTGCGTCATCGCGCCCCCCGACCATACCGTCCTCAGGGCGAAACCGCTGACCCTGGAGGCGATCGCGCGCTATCCGCTGATCACCTACGACTTCGCCTTCACCGGCCGCAGCCAGATCAACAAGGCCTTCGCCGCGCGCGGGCTCACCCCGAACGTCGTCCTGACGGCCATCGACGCGGACATCATCAAGACTTACGTAACGCTGGGGCTGGGTATCGGGCTCGTCGCCACCATGGCCTTCGATCCGAAACAGGACAAGGGCCTGCGGGCGGCGGACGCCGCCCACCTGTTCGAATCGGCGACGACGCGCATCGGCATCCGCAAGAATGCCTGGCTGCGCGGTTACGCCTACGGCTTCATCGAACTCTTCGCGCCGCACCTGACGCGGAAGATGGTCATGGCGGCGCTGGCGGGCGTTGAGGGGAGCGATCCCGGGCTTTAGGTTGCCACCACGCGCACGATGTAGCCTCCTGACTTCTCGTCGCGCTCCAGGGCGAGCAGTTTGCGCTTGCCGGCTTCCTCCAGCAGGTCGCTGAAGGACTTGAAGCCGTAGTAGGACTCGCTGAAGCCGGGCTTGCGGCGCTTGAGGGCCTGCTTCACCATCGAGCCCCAGATCGGTTCGCCGGCGCCGCGTTCGGCGATCAGCGCCTCGATGGTTTCCAGGGCGAGGTCGAGCGCTTCCTGCTTGCGGCCCTCTTCCTCTGCCGGCACCTTGTTCTCCGGCTTCTGTGCGCCCTTGGCGGCGGCCGGCCTGGCGGTGCGCTTCCTCGCCGTGCGCTGCTTGGTTTCCTCCTCGCGCACCAGGTCGTCGTAGTAGATGAACTCGTCGCAGTTGGCCATGAGCAGGTCGGAGGTCGACTTCTTCACGCCGACGCCGATCACCAGCTTGTTGTTCTCGCGCAGCTTGGAGACCAGCGGCGAGAAGTCGGAGTCGCCGCTGATGATGACGAAGGTGTCGACGTGCGCCTTGGTGTAGCAGAGGTCGAGGGCGTCGACCACCATGCGGATGTCGGCGGAGTTCTTGCCGGACTGGCGCACGTGCGGGATCTCGATCAGCTCGAAGGCGGCCTCGTGCATCGGCGCCTTGAAGTCCTTGTAGCGCGCCCAGTCGCAGTAGGCCTTCTTGACGACGATGCTGCCCTTCAGCAGCAGGCGCTCGAGCACCTTGCGGATGTCGAACTGGGCGTACTTGGCCTCCTGCACGCCGAGGGCGACGTTTTCGAAGTCGCAGAACAGCGCCATGTTTTTCGTTTCGGATTGTGCTGCCATGTTGTCCGTCGCTCCCTGGTAGGTCGGGCTTCAGCCCGACAATGACGCCGATGATGTCGGGCTGAAGCCCGACCTACGATGCCCAAGTGTCAATGGTGAAGGATCTTGGAAAGGAACTGCTGCGCGCGCTCGGAGCGCGGGCTGCCGAAAAAGGCTTCCTTCTTGTCGTCCTCGACGATTCTACCTTGGTCCATGAAGACGACGCGGTGCGCGACCTTGCGGGCGAAGCCCATCTCGTGCGTCACCACCATCATGGTCATGCCCTCCTGCGCCAGCTCGACCATGACGTCGAGCACCTCGTTGATCATCTCCGGGTCGAGCGCCGAGGTCGGCTCGTCGAAGAGCATGCAGATCGGGTCCATGGAGAGGGCGCGGGCGATGGCGACGCGCTGCTGCTGGCCGCCGGAGAGCTGGCCGGGGAATTTGTCGGCCTGGGAACGCAGGCCGACGCGGTCGAGCAGCTTGAGGCCGCGCTCGCGGGCTTCGTCCTTGCCGCGGCCGAGTACCTTGACCTGGGCGATGGAGAGGTTCTCGGCGATCGACATGTGCGGGAACAGCTCGAAGTGCTGGAATACCATGCCGACGCGGGCGCGCAGCTTGGGCAGGTCGGTCTTTGGGTCGCCGACGGAAATGCCGTTGATGATTACCTCGCCCTGCTGGAACGGCTCCAGGCCGTTGACGCACTTGATCAGCGTGGATTTGCCCGAGCCGGAAGGGCCGCAGACGACGATGACCTCGCCCTTCTCGACCTGGGTGGAGCATTCGGCCAGCACCTGGAAGGCGCCGTACCATTTGCTGACGTTCTTCATCTCGATCATGGGCATGGTGGCGTTCCGGCTAACGGATAATTGCGATGCGCTGTTGCAGCTTGCGCACCAGCATGGAGAGACTGAAGCTGATGATGAAGTAAAGCACGGCGGCGACCAGGTAGGTCTCCACCGGGCGGTTGAAGTTCTTGCCGGCGATCTCGAAGCCCTTGAGCAGATCATAGGCGCCGATGGCATACACCAGCGAGGTGTCCTGGAACAGGATGATGGTCTGCGTCAGCAGCACCGGCAGCATGTTGCGGAAGGCCTGCGGCAGCACGACAAGGCGCATGGTCTGGCCGTAGCGCATGCCCAGGGCGTAGCCGGCGGCGACCTGGCCCCTGGCAACGCTCTGGATGCCGGCGCGCATGATTTCGGAGTAGTAGGCCGCCTCGAACAGGGTGAAAGTGATGATGGCCGACATCTCGGCGCCGAGCGGGCGGCCGATCAGCAGGGGGATCAGGAGAAAGAACCAGAGGATCACCATCACCAGCGGGACGCTGCGCATGGTATTGACGTAGCCGGCCGCCGGCAGGACCAGCCAGGGCCTGCCCGAAAGGCGCATCAAGGCCAGCAGCGTACCAAGGACGATGCCGCCGAGCATGGCGATGAAGGTCAATTGCAGCGAGAAGACGAGACCCTTCAGGACATAGCCCGAGACGACCTCGGGCGTGAGGAAGGCGAAATCGAGGTCCAGCATCATGTCCCGCCCCCGATCATGCCGGGCACGCGCACGCGCTGCTCGACGAAATGCAGCACGCGGTTGATGGCGAAGGCGGTGATGAAATACAGGCCGGTGACGGCGAGGTAGATCTCGACGCCGCGCGAGGTTTCCTCCTGCGCCTGCAGGGCGAACAGGGTCAGCTCGGAAATGCTGACGGCGAAGGCCACCGAGGAGTTCTTGACGATGTTCATCGATTCGCTGGTGAGCGGCGGGATGACGATGCGGAAGGCCATCGGCAGCAGCACGTAGCGGTAGGTCTGCGGCAGGGTGAAGCCCATCGCCAGCCCGGCCATGCGCTGCCCGCCCGCGAGCGACTGGATGCCGGCCCTTACCTGTTCGGAAATGCGTGCCGACGTGAACAGGCCCAGGCCGAGCACCACCAGGATGAAGCTGGGCACCTCGCGCAGGGGCGGGATCAGCGCCGGCACGACGTGGTACCAGAGGAAGATCTGCACCAGCAGGGGGATGTTGCGGAACAATTCGGTCCAGGCGTTGCCGAGCAGCACCCATCCGCGATGCGGCGTGGTGCGCAGGATGCCCATGATCGCGCCGAGCACCAGCGCCACCAGCAGCGCCAGCAGCGACACCGAAATCGTCCAGCCCCAGGCCGAGAGCAGCCAGTCGAGGTAGGTGATGTCGCCGCCGCTGCCGAAGCAGCGCGGCACGATCTCGCCGTCGAGGGTGTCCCTGCAGAAGACCTGCCAGTCCCAGCTCATCGCGACGAGCGATTCAGAAACCTACTTTGAACCACGGCGGGCACGGCGACACGGCGAAAGCGATCAATAGAAGATTTCTTCACGCCGCGTCGCCGTGATCGCCTTGGTGAATTGCCTTTCGTCTTACTTCTTCGCGTAGTCTTCCATCGGCTTGTCGTTGGGGCTGGCCCAGGCCGCCTTCGTCGCTTCCGAGGCCGGCAGGCCGATGCGCGTGTTGGCCGGCGGGATCGGCTGCATGAACCACTTGTCGTAGATCTTCGCCATCTCGCCCGACTTCATCAGCGCCTTGAGGCTGTCGTCGACCGCCTTCTTGAAGGCCGGGTCGTCCTTGCGCAGCATGATGGCGATCGGTTCGACCGAGAGCACCTCGCCGACGATCCGGAAGTCGGCCGGCTTCTTGGCCTTGGCGATGTTGCCGGCGAGGATCTGGCCGTCCATGACGAAGGCGTCGGCGCGGCCGGATGCGAGCAGCAGGAAGCTGTCGGCGTGGTCCTTGCCGTAGACCTCCTTGAAGTTCACGCCGGCGGCGCGCTCGTGGCGGCGCAGGTGCTGCACCGAGGTGGTGCCGGTGGTGGTGGCGACGTTCTTGCCGTTCAACTGGGCGATCGAGGTGATGCCGGAGCTGGCCTTGACGGCGATGCGCACCTCCTCGACGTAGGTGGTGGCGGCGAAGGCGACGTCCTTCTGGCGGGCGGCGTTGTTGGTGGTCGAGCCGCATTCGATGTCGACCGTGCCGTTCTGCACCAGCGGGATGCGGTTCTGCGAGGTGACCGGCTGGTACTTGACGTCCAGTTTCGCCAGGCCGAGCTGCTTCTGCACGTCGGCCAGCGCACGCTGGCACAATTCGACGTGGAAGCCGGCGAACCTGCCGTTGCCGGTGGTAAAGGACAGGCCGCCGGAGGATTCGCGCACGCCCATGGTGACGGCGCCGCTGTCCTTGATCTTCTTCAGGGTGCCGTCGAGGGCGAGGGCCGGGACGGCGGCGAGCAGTCCGGCGGACAAAGTCAGGGCCTGCAGCACGGCGATGCGTTTCATTGGGGGCTCCTCAAAAGGTTGTCCTTGGAGCGCCTATTCTATGCCGGCACAAATTCCTTGTCTAAACGGCTTCGACGGCCTCTTCCTGCTGCTGCAGCGCCCACATCTGGGCGTAGGCGCCGCTGCGTTCGAGCAGCACCCGGTGCGTGCCGCGCTCGACGATGCGGCCCTGGTCGAGTACCAGGATCTCGTCGGCATTCATGACGGTCGACAGGCGATGGGCGATGACCAGCGTGGTACGGCCGACGGCGATGCGCTCCAGCTCGCCCTGGATGGCCTTCTCGGATTTGGAATCCAGCGCCGAGGTGGCTTCGTCGAAGATCAGGATCGGCGGGTTCTTCAGGAGCGCGCGGGCGATGGCGACGCGCTGCTTCTCGCCGCCGGAGAGCTTGAGGCCGCGCTCGCCGACGCGCGTGTCGTATTTCTCCGGCAGGGACTCGACGAAGTCGTGGATGTGGGCGGCCTGCGCCGCGGCGATGACGTCCCCGCGGCCGGCCTCGGGGCGGCCGTACTGGATGTTGTAATAGATCGACTCGTTGAAGAGCACGGTGTCCTGCGGCACGATGCCGATGGCCGCGCGCAGGCTGGCCTGCGTCAGGCGGCGGATGTCCGTGCCATTCACCATCACGGCGCCGGACTGCACGTCGTAGAAGCGGAACAGCAGGCGCGACAGCGTCGACTTGCCGGAGCCGGAATGCCCGACCACCGCCACCGTGCCGCCGACGGGAATGGAGAAGTCGACATCGAACAGGATCTGCCGCTTCGCCTCGTAGGAAAAGCCGACGTGCGCGAAGCGCACGGCACAGGGGCCGGCGGCGAGCGGCATGGCGTCGGGCGCGTCGGCGATCTCGCGGTGTTCCGACTTGAGGGCGAACATGCGCTCGATGTCGGTCAGCGCCTGTCGGATCTCGCGATAGAGCACGCCGAGCCAGTTGAGCGGGATGTAGAGCTGGATGAGCAGGCCGTTGACCAGTACGATGTCGCCCACCGTCATCGAGCCGTTGGCGACGCCGGTGGCCGCCCGCCACATGATCAGCGTCACCGTGACGGCGATGAGGCCGGCCTGGCCGAGGTTGAGCAGCGAGAGCGACATCTGGCTCTTCACCTGGGCGGTCTCCCACTTTTCCATCTGCTGGTCGTAGCGCCGCGCCTCGTACTCCTCGTTGTTGAAGTACTTCACCGTTTCGTAGTTGAGCAGGCTGTCGATGGCGCGCGAATTGGCGGCCGAGTCGATCTCGTTGACCTCGCGCCGCAGCCGGGTGCGCCAGTTGGTCACCAGCACGGTGAAGGTGACGAAGAGGACGAGCGCACAGACGGTGATCCAGGCGAAGCTCGACTCGTAGCGCGAGGCCAGGATGCCGATCACCAGCCCCACTTCCACCAGGGTCGGCAGGATGCTGTAGATGGTGTAGCTGATCAGCGTGCCGATGGAGCGGGTGCCGCGCTCGATGTCGCGCGTCAGGCCGCCGGTCTGGCGCTCGAGGTGGAAGCGCAGCGAGAGGGCGTGCAGGTGGCGGAACACCTGCAGGGCGATGCTGCGCACCGCCTGCTGGGTGACGCGGGCGAAGAGCAGCTCGCGCAACTCGGTGAACAGCGACATCGAGAAGCGCAGCAGGCCGTAGGCGGCGAGCAGGGCCAGCGGCACCACCAGCGCCGCCTGCTCGGCGGTGAAGGCATCGACGATGCCCTTGAAGACCAGCGGCACGCCGACGTTGGCCAGCTTGGCGGCGATCAGGCAGGCGAGGGCGAACAGCACCCGGCCCTTGTAGGCCCAGATGTAGGGGATCAGGCTGCGGATGGTCTGCCAGTCGCGGCGCTGGTCGGCGTCCGGGGCGGGCAGGGCACGGCGGGTATAGGTGCGGCGCATCATTCAATTCTAAATTACTTATGCCGCGAAGCAGGCTTGCGGGCCTAGAAGCCGGTGCCTAATCCCTGGCTTGACATCCGCTGAAACGTCCGTATCATTCAAACGATTGTTTGAAACGAATGTATGGACGAGCAAATTCATGGCCCTGCAGGACGCCAAGCCGGCCCCCGATACCCGCAGCCGCATCCTCGATGCCGCCGAAGCCCTCTTCGTCGAGCACGGCTTCGAGGCGACCTCGATGCGCATGATCACCGGCCGCGCCGGGGTCAACCTGGCTTCGGTCAATTACCACTTCGGCAGCAAGGAAGCCCTCATCCAGGACGTCTTCCGCCGCCGCCTGACCTGGCTCAACGAAGCCCGCCTGACGGCGCTGGAGCAGTTCGAGAGGGCCGCCAAGGGCGCGCCGCTCAAGCCGCACCAGATCGTCGAGGCCTTCTTCGGCGTCTCGCTGCGCATGGCGGCGGATACCGAGCACGGCGGCCACACCTTCATGCGCCTGCTCGGCCGCACCTACACCGAGCCGTCGTCCTTCGTCCGCCAGTTCCTCGCCGACGAATACGCCGCCGTGGTGCCGCGCTTCAAGCAGGCGCTGTTCCGCTCGCTGCCGGACGTGCCGCCGGAGGAGATCCTCTGGCGTTTCCATTTCATGCTCGGCGCCATGTCCTACGCCATCGCCGGCAACGACGCCCTGCAACTGGTGGCCGAATACAAGCTGGACGAAAAGGACCCCGGCGCCCTGGCGCGCCGCCTGATGCCCTTCCTGCTCGGCGGGCTGCGCGCACCTTTGGCCGGGCAGGCGGTCAAATCGAAGGAGAAAACCCCGCGCAAGGCGGCCTGAGATACGCAGCGCCGTCCTGCGGCGGCTGACTTTTGGTTCAAGCAACACCCCGGCGGCATACACGCCGGACAAGCGAAAGGAGCACGACATGACCTGGACTTTACTGATCGCATTGCCGCTGGCCGCCCTCGTGGCGCTCTTCACGGTCAAGCCGCTGCGCCGCGCGGTCGTTACGCGGTCGCTCTTCGCCGCCTACCGGCGGATGCTGCCGCAGATGTCGCAGACCGAGAAGGAGGCGCTCGATGCCGGTACCGTCTGGTGGGAAGGCGAGCTGTTCCACGGCCGTCCGGACTGGAGGAAACTCCTCGCCTACCCGCAGCCGCAACTCACGCCCGAAGAGCAGGCCTTCCTCGACAACGAGACCGAGGAGCTGTGCCGCCTCTCCGACGACTGGGTGTCCTCGCACTACGACCACGATCTCTCGCCCGAAGCCTGGACGTGGATGAAGGAGAAGGGCTTCCTCGGCATGATCATCCCGAAGCGCTACGGCGGCCTGGAATTCTCCGCCTATGCCCATTCGCAGGTGGTGACGAAACTCTCCACGCGCTGCGCCGCCACGGCGGTGTCGGTGATGGTGCCCAACTCGCTCGGCCCGGCCGAGCTGCTGCTGCACTACGGCACCGAGGAACAGAAGAACCACTACCTGCCGCGCCTGGCCAAGGGCCTCGACATTCCCTGCTTCGCCCTGACCAGCCCGTGGGCCGGCTCGGACGCCGCCTCGATCCCCGACCAGGGCATCGTCTGCCGCGGCATGTGGCAGGGCAGGGAAGTCGTCGGCATGCGCGTCACCTGGGACAAGCGCTACATCACCCTGGCGCCGGTCGCCACGGTGGTCGGCCTGGCCTTCCGCCTGTTCGATCCGGAGCACCTGCTCGGCGATACCGACGACATCGGCATCACCTGCGCGCTGATCCCGGCCAGCCACCCCGGCGTCGAGACCGGGTTGCGCCACTTCCCGCTGAATGCAGCCTGGCACAACGGCCCGACGCGCGGCAAGGATGTCTTCATGCCGCTCGATTTCATCATCGGTGGACAGAATATGGCCGGCCAGGGCTGGCGCATGCTGATGGAGTCGCTGGCCGCCGGCCGCTCGATCTCGCTGCCGGCCTCCAACACCGGCATGCAGAAGCTGACGGTGCGCACCGTCGGCGGCTATGCCCGCGTGCGCAGCCAGTTCAAGACGGCCATCGGCAGGTTCGAAGGCATCCAGGAGCCGCTGGCGCGGATGGGCGGCAACCTCTACCTGTGCGATGCCGCCCGCGTCATGACCGCCGGCGCGATCGACCTCGGCGAGAAGCCCTCGGTGGTCTCCGCCATCGTCAAGTACCACGTCACCGAGCGCGCCCGCCAGTCGATCAACGACGGCATGGACATCCTCGGCGGCAAGGGCATCTGCCTCGGCCCGTCGAACTTCCTCGGCCGCGCCTACCAGCAGGTGCCGGTGGCGATCACCGTCGAAGGCGCCAATATCCTGACACGCAGCCTGATCATCTTCGGCCAGGGCGCCATCCGCTGCCATCCCTACGTGATGGCCGAGATGGAAGCGGCCCAGAAAGACGACCTCGTCGCCTTCGACCGCGCGCTCTTCGCCCATATCGGCCATACGATCGGCAACGGCCTGCGTGCCCTCGTCACCGGCCTCACCGGCTCGCATTTCGTCGGCGTGCCGGCGAACGTCGCACCGGAGACGCGCCGCTACTATCAGCAATTGACGCGCTTCTCCTCGGCCTTTGCCTTCCTTGCCGACATTTCCATGCTGGTGATGGGCGGCGACCTCAAGCGCAAGGAGAAGCTCTCGGCGCGCATGGGCGACATCCTCTCGCTGATGTACCTCGCCTCGGCGGTGCTCAAGCGCTACGAGGCGGAAGGCCGCCAGCAGGCCGACGCGCCGCTGATGAACTGGGCCATCTGGGATTCCATGTTCAAGGCGCAGAACGCCTTCGAGGGCGTCG
This sequence comes from Rhodocyclaceae bacterium, assembly GCA_041396245.1. Lineage (GTDB taxonomy): Bacteria > Pseudomonadota > Gammaproteobacteria > Burkholderiales > Rhodocyclaceae > Desulfobacillus. Next base: position 82,183 of record JAWKYW010000006.1, read on the forward strand.
TCTCCAACTTCCCGAGCCGCTTCGTGTCGACTTTTCTGCGACGCATGATCTTCCCGCTCGGCCGGCCCTATGTCGTGCCGTCGGACCGCCTCGGCGGCTGCGTGGCGGATCTGCTCATCGCCCCCTCGGCGACGCGCGACCGCCTCACCGCCGGCATGTATCTCCCGCGCGACGAGAGCGATGCCGTCGGCGTGATCGAGCTGGCGCTGGAAGCCACGCTGCAGGCCGAGCCGGTCCAGGCCAAGCTGCGCGCCGCACAGAAGGCCGGCAAGCTGGACGGCCGCAGCGTGCAGGAGATCGAAAGTCAGGCGCTGGCGCACGGCATCGTCACCTCGGCCGAGCACGCGCTGCTGCTGCGCGCGCGCGAACTGACGGCCGAGGTCATCAAGGTGGACGACTTCCCCTTCGACCTCGGCCTGCAGCGCAGCGAACCGAAGCCGGTCGCCCATCGCGCCGCAGCCTGACAAACTAACCGCAATGAACGCAAAGCGCGCAAAGGCCGCAAAGAACGCAAAGGAAAAGCATCAGCGACTCCGGCAGGCAATGCGTTCCTCTCTGCGCACTTTGCGTCTTTGCGGTCTTTGCGTTGAAAGAGGTGCTTCATGACATCCAAACCTGTCTACATCATCGACGGCGCCCGTACGCCCTTCCTCAAGGCGCGCAACGCACCCGGCCCCTTTTCCGCGGGCGACCTCGCCACCGCGGCGGGGCGGACACTGCTGGTGCGCCAGCCCTTCGCCGCCGAGGAGCTGGACGAAGTCATCCTCGGCTGCGCTTCGCCCTCGCCCGACGAGGTGAACATCGGCCGCGTCGTCGCGCTGCGCATGGGCTGCGGCCTCAAGGTGCCGGGCTGGACGGTGATGCGCAACTGCGCCAGCGGCATGCAGGCGCTCGACTCGGCCATCGCCAACATCAACACCGGCCGTTCGCAGCTGGTGCTGGCGGGCGGCGTCGACGCGCTGTCGCATGCGCCGCTGCTCTACTCGAAGACCATGGTGCTGTGGTTCGCGAAAATGGCGCAGGCGAAGACGGCCGGGCAGAAGGCGGCGCTGTTCGCCAAATTGAGCCCGTCCGCGCTGCTCTCGCCGGTGATCGGCATCATGAAGGGGCTTACCGATCCGGTGGTGAACCTCCTGATGGGGCAGACGGCGGAAAACCTCGCCCACCGCTTCGGCATCACGCGCGAGCAGATGGACGCATTCTCGGTGCGCAGCCACCAGCGCGTCGCCGCCGGCCAGGACGCCGGCCACTACGATGCCGAGGTGATGCCGCTGGTCGGCCGCGACGGCCAGGTCTACGCCGCCGACGACGGCGTGCGGCGCGATTCCTCGATGGCGGGCCTGGCCAAGCTGAAGCCCTTCTTCGACCGCAAGTACGGCAAGGTCACGCCCGGCAACAGTTCGCAGATCACCGATGGCGGCGTCTGGCTGGTGCTCGCTTCCGAGGAGGCGGTGCAGCGCCACGGCCTGCTGCCGATCGGCCGCATCGTCGATTCGCAATGGGCCGGCCTCGACCCGGCGCAGATGGGCCTCGGCCCGGTGCATGCCGCGACGCCGATCCTGCAGCGCCACGGCCTCGGCCTCAACGACCTTGACGCCTGGGAGATCAACGAGGCCTTCGCCGCCCAGGTGATCGGCTGCCTCGAAGCCTGGAAGGATGCCGCCTACTGCAAGGAGCAGCTCGGCCTCGACGCGCCGCTGGGCGCGCTCGACGAAGAGAAGCTCAACGTCGACGGCGGCGCCGTCGCGCTCGGCCATCCCGTCGGCGCCTCCGGCGCCCGCATCGTCCTGCACCTGCTGCAGGTGCTCCGCCGCACGGGCGGCAAGCGCGGCATGGCGACGATCTGCATCGGCGGCGGCCAGGGCGGCGCCATGCTGGTGGAGACGGTCTGATTCAACCAGGCAGGCCATGCACCAGGACAACATCCGCCTCGACTACCGCCAGCGCCCCTCGGCGCTGGCCTTCATGGCGCGCGCGCTGCGGCCCTCGCCCGGCCTGAAATACGGCGTGCCGGCGATCGCGGCGCGCTGGCGCCATCGCGCCTCTCCGCCCGAACTGAAGCGCTTCAGTGCACTTTCCGGCCTGCCCGAGAGCGAGACGCTGCCCCTGCTCTATCCGCACACCATCGCCTTTCCCCTGCATATGGCCATCCTGACGCAGCCGGCCTTTCCGGTGCCGATCTGGCGCGTGCTGCAGGTGAGGAACCGAATCCAGCAGCACGCGCCGCTGCCGCGCGACGCCACGCTCGACATCACGGTACGGGTGGCCGGGCATCGCATCCTGGAAAAGGGGGCCGAGTTCGACCTGCACGCGACGGTGGATGACGGCACGACGACCGCCTGGGAAAGCGTGAACACCTTCTACGTGCGCGGCCGCTTCGGCGTGCCGACGGTGGACGCGGTGGTGCCCGAGACGCCAAGAGTCAGTCCCGGCGACACGGCGCAATGGCGCATGCCGGCCGGTGGCGGCTGGCCTTACGGCGGTCTGTCGGGCGATTACAACCCGCTGCACTGGTGGAGCCGCTATGCACGCAGGCACGGCTTCGCGCGCGCCTTCTTCCATCCGCAGCGGGTGCTCGGACAGTGCCTGGCGCGGCTGCCGCAGGCGCCTTCCGCTTTGCCGCTGCGGCTGGATGCCTGGATCAAGGGGCCGGTGTTCTACGGCGCGGCGGTGACGATGAGGAGCGAATCCGCCGCCGGCGACATGCGCTTCACCCTGCATGTGAACGAGGACGAGCGGCCGGCCATCGTCGGCCACCTGCGCCCGGCGGACGGCAGCATCTTTGCGTAACGAGGAAGACATGACCGAACAAACAAGCCCACTTCAGCACTGGCGCATCGAGCGCGAACCCGGCGGCCTGGCCTGGCTGACATTCGACAAGGCCGGGGAGTCCACCAACACCCTCTCCGCCCAGGCCATGCTCGAACTGTCGCAGGCGCTGGACGAATTCGAGCGCGAAGTGCCGAAGGGCCTGGTGATCCGTTCCGGCAAGAGCGCCGGCTTCATCGCCGGCGCCGACATCGAGGAGTTCACCAAGGTCGAATCGGCCGAAGGCGCCAAGGCCCTGGTGAAGCGCGGCTGGGACCTCTACAACCGCCTCGCCGCCGTGAACTACCCGACGCTGGCGCTGATCCGCGGCCACTGCATGGGCGGCGGCACCGAGTTGGCGCTGGCCTGCCGCTATCGCGTCGCGGTGGACGAGCCGGGCACGCGCATCGCCCTGCCGGAAGTCATGCTCGGCATCGTGCCGGGCTGGGGCGGCATGCTGCGCCTGCCGCAGGTGATCGGCCCGGCCGCCGCGCTCGACATGATGCTGACCGGGCGCGCCCTCGACGCGAGGAAGGCGAAGCGCCTCGGCTTCGCCGACGAGTGCGTGCCGCCGCGCGTGATGGAAAACGCCGCGCGCATGCTGGTGCTGTCCGGCCAGGCGCCGCGCCGGCTTCCCTTCATGCAGAAGCTGATGAACGGCCCGCTCAAGGGCTTCGTCGCCGCCCAGGCGAAGAAGCAGGTGGCCACGCGCGCCCGCCCCGAGCACTATCCGGCGCCTTATGCCATCCTCGACATGTGGGCCCATTACGGCGGCAACGCGCTGGCCGTGCCGGCCGACAAGCCGACCTCGATGGAGGCCATCGCCGCTTCGCCGACGACGAAGAACCTGGTGCGCGTGTACTATTTGCAGGAGCGCCTGAAGGGCTTCGGAAAGCCAGAGGGTAAAGGCGGCGACTTCGCGCCGAAGCACCTGCACGTGATCGGCGCCGGCGTCATGGGCGGCGACATCGCCGCCTGGGCCGTGCTGCGCGGCCTGACGGTGACCCTGCAGGACCAGGCCATCGAGCGCATCGCGCCGGCCATCCAGCGCGCCGCAGCGGCTTTCAAGAAAAAGCTGCGCGACGACACACAGGTGCGCTTCGCGCTCGACCGGCTGATCCCGGACCCGTCGGGCCAGGGCGCACGCCAGGCCGACGTGGTGATCGAGGCCATCTTCGAGAACCTGGAGGCGAAGCGGAAACTCTTCGCCGACATCGAGGCCATCGCCAGGCCGGATGCGGTGCTCGCCAGCAACACCTCGAGTCTGAAGCTGGAGGACATCGCCGTGGCGCTGAAGAACCCGTCGCGCCTGATCGGCATCCACTTCTTCAACCCGGTGGCGAAGATGCCGCTGGTGGAAGTGGTCGAGGGCAGGGAGTCCGATCCGCAGATGCTGAAGAAGGGCCTCGCCTTCGTGCGCAAGATCGACAAGCTGGCGCTGCCGGTGAAGAGCGCGCCCGGCTTCCTGGTGAACGCCGTGCTGGCGCCCTACATGCAGGAGGCGATGCGCTGCGTGGACGAAGGCATCGCGCCGGAAGTGGTGGACGAGGCGGCGCTGGCCTTCGGCATGCCGCTCGGGCCCATCGAGCTGGCCGACACCGTCGGCCTCGACATCGCCGTTGCCGCCGGCCAGCAGCTGGCGAGCGGCATCACGGAACCGCCGAAGAAGCTGATGGAGCTGGTGAATGCCGGCCACCTCGGCCGCAAGACCGGGCGCGGCTTCTACACGTACAATCAGGGCAAGCCGCAGAAGGGCGCGATCGGCCAGGTGCCGGCGGGACTGGCCGACAGGCTGGTGAAGCCCTTCCTGGCGGCGGCGCAGCGCGCAGTCGACGAGGGTGTCGTCGCCGACGCCGATCTGGCCGACGCCGGCGTGATCTTCGGCACCGGCTTCGCGCCGTTCCGCGGCGGGCCGATGAACTACCTGAGGGAACACCCGTAGGTCGGGCTTCAGCCCGACAACTGCAGCAGCAGTCGGCCTGAAGGCCGACCTACAAGGACTAACCGATGAGCGACGCCCCCACCCGGCTGCCGGACAGGCAGCCCACCCTGCGCCTGATGCCGATGCCGGCCGACGTGAACCACGCCGGCGACATCTTCGGCGGCTACGTCATGGCCAATGTCGACCTGGCCGGCGGCATCGTCGCCATCCGTCGCGCGCGCGGCCGCGTCGCCACCATCGCGGTGAACGAATTCCTCTTCAAGCAGCCGGTGTCGGTCGGCGACGTGCTGTCCTTTTACGCCGAGGTGGTCAAGGTCGGCCGCACCTCGATGACCATCAATGTCGAGGTGTACGCCGAGCGCCACCCGACCAATCCGCTGGTGGTCAAGGTGACGGAGGCGCAGCTTACCTACGTCGCGCTCAATTCAGACGGCAGCAAGCGCGAGGTCCCGCCCGAACAGTAGCAAGGCATTTCCGCATCATCGCAGCACCCCCATTTCCAGCTTCCGAACCAGGAGAAGAAAGTGAGCAATTTCATCGTACGCAAAGTCGCCGTGCTCGGCGCCGGCGTCATGGGCGCGCAGATCGCCGCCCACTGCGCCAACGCCAACGTGCCGGTCGTGCTGTTCGACCTGCCGGCGAAGGAAGGCGATCCGAACGGCATCGTCAGAAAGGCCCTCGACGGCCTGAAGAAACTCGAACCGACGCCCTTCGCAGCCAGGGACCGCGTCGCCTACATCGACGCCGCCAACTACGACTCGGATCTCGAGCAGCTGCGCGGCTGCGACCTGATCATCGAGGCCATTGCCGAGAAGATGGAGTGGAAGCACGACCTCTACAAGAAGGTCGCGCCCTTCGTCGCCGGCCACGCCATCTTCGCCAGCAACACCTCCGGCCTGTCGATCAACGCCCTGGCCGAGGCGCTGCCGGCGGGCCTGCGCGGCCGCTTCTGCGGCGTGCATTTCTTCAACCCGCCGCGCTACATGCAGCTGGTCGAGCTGATCGCCTGCAAGGGCACGGCGCCCGGCCTGCTCGACGACCTGGAGACCTTCCTCACCACCACGCTCGGCAAGGGCGTGGTGCGCGCGCTGGACACGCCGAACTTCGTCGCCAACCGCGTCGGCGTCTTCTCCATGCTGGCCGTGATGCACCACACCGAGCGCCTCGGCCTCGGCTTCGACGTGGTGGATGCGCTGACCGGCCCCGCCATCGGCCGACCGAAGAGCGCCACCTACCGCACCGCCGACGTGGTCGGCCTCGACACCCTGGCCCACGTCATCGGCACCCTGCAGTCGACGCTGCCCGATGACCCCTGGCACCAGCATTACGCCGTGCCGGGGTGGCTGACTTTCCTGATCCAGAAAGGCGCGCTCGGCCAGAAGACCCGCGCCGGCATCTACAGGAAGGAAGGCAAGGCGATCAACGTGATCGACCTGGCGAAGCAGGACTACCGCCCCTCCGCCGCCGAGGTCGACGCCGAGGTCGCCGCCATCCTCAAGACCAAAAATCCGGCGGAGAAGTTCGAGAAGCTGCGCGCGCATCCGTCGGTCCAGGCGCAGTTTCTCTGGGCCATCTTCCGCGACATCTTCCACTACTGCGCCTTCCACCTCGCATCCATCGCCGACAATGCGCGCGACGTCGACTTCGCCATGCGCTGGGGCTTCGGCTGGAAGGAAGGCCCCTTCGAGACCTGGCAGGCGGCAGGCTGGCAGGCCATAGCGAATGCCGTGAAGGCCGACATCGAGGCCGGCAAGGCGATGAGCGCCGCGCCGCTGCCGGCCTGGGTTTTTGATGGACGCAATGGCGTGCATGGCGCGAATGGCTCGTATTCGGCGAGCGCCAAGGCCGAGCAGCCGCGCTCGACGCTGCCGGTGTATGCGCGGCAGGTCTTCCCCGAGCGCGTGCTGGGCGAGGCCGAGGAACGCGGCACGACGGTATTCGAGAGCGAGGGCGTGCGGATGTGGACGGCGCCGGGCGACGCGGAGGTCGCCGTGCTGTCCTTCAGGAGCAAGGCCAACACCCTTGGCCCCGACGTGCTGGAAGGCATCATCGAGGCGGTGGCGCGCGCCGAGCGCGACTACAAGGGGCTGGTGATCTGGCAGGCCAGGCCGCCGTTTTCGGCCGGCGCCAACCTGGCGGCGCTGGCGCCGGCCCTGCAGGCGAAGGATTTCGCCGGCCTGGAGAAGGGCGTGGCCCGCTTCCAGCAGATGAGCCAGACGCTGAAGTACGCCCAGGTGCCGGTGGTGGCGGCAGTGAACGGCATGGCGCTCGGCGGCGGCTGCGAGGTCGTCATGCATTCGAGCCGCGCAGTGGCGGCGCTGGAGTCCTATATCGGCCTGGTCGAGGCCGGCGTCGGCCTCATCCCGGCCGGCGGCGGCTGCAAGGAGTTCGCCCTGCGCGCCGCCGAGGCCGCGGCGCGCACCGCCGGCGGCGACGTCTTCCCCTTCCTGCAGCCGGTGTTCCAGACCGTCGCCATGGCCAACGTCTCGAAGAGCGCCCTGGAGGCGCGCGAGCTCGGCTTCCTGCGCGAGTCCGACCCGGTGGTGTTCAACGCCCACGAAATCCTGCACGTGGCGCGGCAGACGGCGCGCGCGCTGGCGGAATCCGGCTGGCGGCCGAAGCTGCCGCCGCGCGCCATCAAGGTGGCCGGCCGCAACGGCATTGCCAGCCTCGAGATGATGCTGGTGAACATGAAGGAGGGCGGCATGATCTCCGCCCACGACTACCGCGTCGCGAAGGGGGCCGCATCCGCGCTGTGCGGCGGCGACGTCGAGACCGGCACGCTGGTGAACGAGGACTGGCTGCTCGCTGTCGAGCGCCACGAGTTCGTCGAGCTGCTGAAGACCGAGAAGACGCAACAGCGCATCGCCCACATGCTGGAAACCGGCAAGCCGCTGCGCAACTAAAGAAGCCCGTCGTCCCCGCGAAAGCGGGGACCCATTGGAGTCGAGACAAACCCCTGGATTCCCGCTTGCGCGGGAATGACGAAATACACCGGAGATTGAAATGACCAAGCAAATTCAAGACGCCTACATCGTCGCCGCCACGCGCACCCCGGTCGGCAAGGTCCGCGGCGCGCTGAAGAACGTGCGCCCCGACGACATGCTGGCCCACGTCATCCGCAACGTCATGGCGCGCGCGCCCGGCCTCGACCCGCAGCTGATCGGCGACGTCGTCGTCGGCTGCGCCATGCCGGAGGCCGAGCAGGGCATGAACGTCGCCCGCATCGGCCTCCTGCTGGCCGGCCTGCCCAACAGCGTGCCGGGCATGACCATCAACCGCTTCTGCGCCTCCGGCGTGCAGGCCGTGGCGCTCGCCGCCGACCGCATCCGCCTGGGCGAGGCCGACGTCATGATCGCCGCCGGCACCGAGACCATGAGCATGATGCCGACCATGATGGGCAACAAGGTCTCGCTCAATCCGGCGGTGTTCGAGCACGACGAGAACGTCGGCATCGCCTACGGCATGGGCCTCACCGCCGAGAAGGTGGCGGCGCAGTGGAAGGTGTCGCGCGAGGACCAGGACGCCTTCGCCGTCGCCAGCCACCGGAAGGCGACGGCCGCCATCGCCGCCGGCAGGTTCAGGGCGGAAATCTCGCCCTACACGGTGCGCGACCATCAGCCCGACTTCAGGAGCGGCGCCGTGAAGATCGTCGAGCGCGTGATGGAGAACGACGAGGGCCCGCGTCCCGACAGCTCGATCGAGGGCCTGGCCAGGCTGCGACCGGTGTTCGCGGCGAAGGGCTCGGTTACCGCCGGCAATTCCTCGCAGATGTCCGACGGCGCCGGCGCCGTGCTGCTGGTGTCGGAGAAGATCCTCAAGCAATTCAGCCTGACGCCGATTGCCCGCTTTCGCGGCTTCGCCGTCGCCGGCGTGCCGCCGGAGATCATGGGCATCGGCCCGATCGAGGCCATCCCGCGCGTGCTGAAGCAGGCCGGCGTGAATCAGGCCGACGTGGACTGGATCGAGTTGAACGAAGCCTTCGCCGCCCAGGCGCTGGCCGTCATGCGCACGCTTGAGCTCGACCCGCAGAAGGTGAACCCGCTGGGCGGCGCCATCGCCCTCGGCCATCCGCTCGGCGCCACCGGCGCCATCCGCACCGCCACCGTGATGGCGGCGATGCAGCGCGGCGAGGCGAAATACGGCATGGTCACCATGTGCATCGGCACCGGCATGGGGGCGGCCGGGCTGTTTGAGTCCGTGGTATAAATCCGTCTGGCAGGGGAGGGGCGCCGCGGCGCCCCTCCCCGTTTTTCAGGAGGACAAGTGATCAGGAAAATTGCCCTGCTCGTGCTGGCGCTGCTGGCCGTGCTGACGGTTGCGGTGGCCGCCAATACCCTGCGCCACGGCTCGCGCCAGATCGAGGTGGCGCCCGTCGCATCGATCGCGCTCGACGAGCAGGCCGCGGCGCGGCGACTGGCCGCCGCCGTGCGCCTGCGCACGATTTCCTACGATGGCGAGCCGGAAGCCAGCGCCGCCGAGTTCCGCAGGCTGCATGCCCTGCTGAGGAAATCCTTCCCGCGCGCGCACGCCGCGCTCAAGCGCGAGGTCGTGAACGAACTGAGCCTGCTCTACGCCTGGCCCGGCAGCGATCCGGCGGCGCAGCCGATCATGCTGATGGCGCACCAGGACGTGGTGCCCATCGCATCCGGCACGGAACGGGACTGGCTGGCCGAACCCTTCGCCGGCGAAATACGCGACGGTTTCGTCTGGGGGCGTGGCGCCTGGGACGACAAGGCCAACCTGTTCGCCATCTTCGAGGCCGTCGAGACGCTCGCCGCCTCGGGCTTCAAGCCGCGACAGACGATCTATATCGCCTCCGGCCACGACGAGGAGATCGGCGGCGAACGGGGCGCCAGGGCCATCGCCGCGCTGCTCCAGTCCCGCGGCGTGCGGCTGGCGTTCGTTCTCGACGAAGGCCTGCTCATCACCGAGGGCGTACTGAAGGGGCTCGACCGCCCGGTGGCCCTGATCGGCACGGCGGAGAAGGGCTACCTCACGTTGGCGCTGGCGGCGAAGGCCCGCCCCGGCCATTCCTCCATGCCGCCGCCGGAAACCGCCATCGGCATGCTCAGCGCGGCGCTGGCGCGCCTCGAAGACCGGCAGATGCCGGCGGCGTTCCGCGGCGTCGCCGCCGAAATGTTCGACACCCTCGCGCCGGAGATGCACGGCGTGAACCGCCTGCTGCTCTCCAACCTCTGGCTGTTCGGCCCCGTCGTGAAAAGTCAGCTGGAGAAAGGCGCCGCCACCAACGCCATGCTGCGCACCACCACCGCACTCACGGTCGTGCAGGGCGGCAACAAGGAAAACGTGCTGCCCGGGCGCGCGGAGGCGCGCGTCAACTTCCGCATCCTTCCCGGGGACACCGTCGAAGGCGTCACCGCCCATGTCAGGCAAGTCGTCGCCAACGAGGCAATCGCCGTCGGCCCCGGCGGCAAGCAGGCCAACGAGCCGACGCCGGTCTCGCCCTCGGCGGCGCCATCCTACCGGCTGATCGCCCGCACCGTGCGCGAGCTGTTCCCCGGCACCGTCGTCGCCCCCGGTCTGATGATTGCCGCTACCGACTCGCGCCACATGGCGCCGATCGCCGACGCCGTCTACCGCTTTTCGCCGGTGCGGGCGAAAAGCGAGGACCTGTCGCGTTTCCACGGCACCAACGAGCGCATCTCGGTGGCCAACCATGCCGAGCTGATCCGTTTCTACCATCGCCTAGTTCAGAACGCGTCGAACGAGGAAACACGATGAATGAACAGGTATTGCTTGACATCCGCGGCACCGTCGCCACGCTGACCCTGAACCGGCCGCAGGCGATGAATGCGCTCGGCCTGGAAATGGGCCAGGCCTTCCTCGCCCGCGCGCAGGAACTGCAGAAGGCCGGCGGCGTGAAGGTGGTCGTCGTCACCGGCGCCGGCGATCACTTCATGGCCGGCGGCGACATCAAGGAGTTTCACGGCATGCTGGCGGAGCCCCCCGAGGCGCGCAGCCGCGCCTTCGGCCGGCTGATCGGCGAGCTGATCAATCCGGCCGTCGAGATCCTGCGCGACCTGCCGGCCGTCGTCGTCGGCAAGGTGCGCGGCGCCTGCGCCGGCTTCGGCTTCTCGCTGATGGCCGGCTGCGACCTCGCGCTGGCGGCCGACAACGCCTACTTCACCACTGGCTACTCGCTGCTCGGCACCACCGCCGACGGCGGCGGCACGTATTTCCTGCCGCGCCTGGTCGGCGCGAAGAAAGCCGCCGAACTGACCCTGCTGGCCGAGCGCATCGACGCGCAGCAGGCACTGGCCCTCGGCCTCGTGAACCGCGTCGTGCCGTCCGCCGGACTCGACGCGGCCTGCGAGGCGCTGGCGGCGCGCCTTGCCGCCGGGCCGTCCATCGCCTACGCCAACGCCAGGCGCCTGCTCAACCGCTCGCTCGGCGCGACCCTGGCCGAACAGCTCGCGGCCGAGGCGGATTCGTTCAGCCGCTGCAGTGCGACGGGCGATTTCGCCGAGGGCGTGACCGCTTTCGTCGAGAAGCGCAAGCCGTCCTTCAAGGGGAAGTGATCAGGACAGCCGCTGCACCAGACGGCCGAGCAGCTCGTGCAGGGCGATGCGGCCGGCCCACAGGCCGCCGGGGCCGGGCAGCCAGTCGAGCGGGGTGAACGGCGCGACCGTCTCGAAGCCGGTCGGGGCGGGGACGGCGTCCAGTCCCGCGGCGGAAAACGCTTCCAGTGCGCGCCGCATGTGCCAGGCATGCGTCACCAGCAGCACGCGCCGCACGCCGGCCGCACGCAGCAGCGGCACGCTCAGGCGCGCATTCTCCCGCGTGTCGGCGGAGGCGTCCTCGATCCAGCGCACTTTCACGCCGAATTCCCCTTCCAGCGCCATCCGCATGCTGTGACCCTCCGGCACTCCGCCCAGCGGTGCGCCGCCGCTGACCAGCAGGGGCAGGCCGGTTTCCCGCTGCAGGCGCGCGGCGTAGCGGATGCGCTCGAGCGACCAGCGGCTGACGGTGTCGCCGCCGTACTCCGGCGCCGCCAGGTAACTGCCGCCGCCCAGCACGACGATGGCCTGGGCGTCCTTCGCCAGGGCGAGATCGAGCGGCGGCACGTCTTCGACGGCGGCGAGCAGGGTTTTCGTCAGCACCGGCGTCGCCATCAGCCAGAGCAGGACGAGGCCGCCCCAGGCGAGCGTCTTGCCCAAGCGCGGCCGGCGCCGCATCAGCAGCAGGCCGAGGGCGGCGAGCAGCAGCGGGCCGGCCGGCGGCAGCACCAGTGCGGTGAGGAGCTTCTTCAGGAGGAACACTAGCCGGTGACCTTCCGCAACAGCGCCCGGCTCACCATGCGCAGACGTTGCTTGAGCGGGAAGCGCTTGAAGTTGGTCTTCACCGCGCCCTTGGTGAAGGCGGTGCGTTTCGCGTAGTCGATGTTCACATCCACCACCACCGGCCGCCCGGTGGCGGCGATGCGGCGCGCCTCGGCGACGCAGCCGGCGATGGCGGCATCGTTTTCCATGCGGACGTAGGCGGCGCCGGTGGCCAGCGCCACGCCCTCCAGATTCACCGCGCCGAGGACGGCGCAGGGCTTGCGGTTGTAGGGAATCTCCTGCGCCTGGGCGATCTGCGACAGCTCGCCGTCGTGGAAGACGAAGTAGGCGATGCCCAGCCCCTCCTTGGTGGCGGTGAGGATTTCCATGCAGGTCATCATGAAGGCGCCGTCGCCGACGATGGAGAACACCTCGCGCCGCGGCTGCGACAGCTTGGCGCCGACCGCCGCCGGCACGGCATAGCCCATGCAGTTGAAGTCGGTCGGCAGGATCAGGCCGCGCGAGGCGTGCACGGGGAAAAGCTCGGCGGTGAGGAAAGTGTGGTTGCCGTCGTCCACCGTGGCGATGGCGTCGTCGGGCATCTGCTTGCGCAGCTCGTCGAAGAAGCGCGCCGGGTTGACGCGGCCTTTCGGGTCGTGGGCATACCATTCGTCGCGCCAGGCCTGCTTGTCGCGGCGGATACCCGCCTGCGGGCCGTTCGCGGCCGGCCGCGCCGTGCCGCGCGCACGCAGGGCGAAAGTCAGTTGCTGCAGCACGGCGGCGGCATCGCCTTCGAGCGCCACCTTGGCCGGATAGTTCTTGCCGAAGACCTCGGGGTTGATGTCGATGTGCACCAGGTTCTCCGGCACGGTCACGCCGAAGCTGCCGGTGGCGATCTCGCCGAAGCGGGTGCCGACGGCGAGCAGGGCGTCGCAGCCGGCGAAGGCGTTGCGGGAAGGGGGCGCCGCGTGCGGGCCGAAACTGAAGCCGGCGTGCAGCGGGTGCGTGGCGGGGAACACCGACAGGCCCTGCAGGGTGGTGGCCACCGGCGCCTGCAGGAATTCGGCGAGCTCGACGAGCTGCGGCAGGGCGTCGACGGCGCCCCAGCCGACGAAGAGGCCGGGCCGCTGCGCTGCCAGCAGGATCTCCGAAGCGCGGGCGATGTCCGCCTGCGCCGGCAGCGGCTTCGCCGGCGACGGCACGAAGGCCGGCAGCTCGCCCACTTCCTCCGGGAACAGCTGCAGGTTCACCGGCAGCTCGACGAACACCGGCCCCGGCTCGCCCGAGGTGGCGATGCGCCAGGCCTCGAAAATCGTCGGCACCACCTCGGCATGCGTCTTGACGAGGAAGGTCGCCTTGGTCAGCGGCTTCATGAAGGCGTGCTGGTCGATCTCGTGCAGCTGGTAGCGCTTGCCGAGGTCGGTGCGGATGCCGCCGGTGATCACCAGCATCGGCACGCCGGCGAGCAGCGCCTCGGCGATGCCGCTGGCGGCATGGGTCAGGCCGGCCGCCGGCACGATGGCCAGGGTGCCGACGGTGCCGGAGACGCGGCTCACGGCGTCGGCGATGAAGGAGGCGGAGCCCTCGTGGGTGACGAGCACCGGCACGATTTTCTCCGACTTGTTCAGCTCGTCGTAGAACTCGGTGTTCTGCACCCCCGGGATGCCGAAGGTGAATTTCACGCCGAGCTGCTCGAGGGCATGCACGGCGAGCCAGGCGGCTGTTTTTTTCACTATTCCTCCTTGTGCTGCAAATGGTTCCGTAGGCCTTCAGGCCGACAGCGTCGGGCTGAAGCCCGACCTACGGAGCGCTTCCCGCGATGGATTGTCCGGCGATGCGGCCGGAGAGCACGCAACCGCCGAGGAAGGTGCCTTCGAGGGCGCGCAGGCCGTGCATGCCGCCGCCGCCGAAGCCGGTGGCCTCTCCGGCGGCGTACAGGCGCGGGACCGGCTGGCCGGAGGCGTCGAGAACGCGCCCGGCGAGGTCGGTCTGGATGCCGCCCAGGCTCTTGCGGCTGATGATGTGCTCGCGGATGGCGATCAGCGGCAGCGCCCCGGGGTCGTAAATCTTCTGGAATTTGCAGGTGCGTATGCGATCGCCCTTCCACTGCCTGAGCTGGACGAGGCGCTTCAGTTGCGCATCCTCGAAATGCGCCGGGCCGCGCGCGATCTGCGCATCGTAGCGGCTGATCGCCTCGGCCAGCACCTCCAGGTCGACGCCGTTTTCGCCCCGGTCGCCCTGCAGGGCGTTCATCTTCCCGACCAGTGCCGGCAGGGTGTCGGCAACGACGACGTCCTCGCATTTTTCGATCAGGGTGTCGACCAGCCAGCGGTTGCCGAGGAGGAGGTCGCGCAGGAAGGCGAGTTTTTTCCTGTCGCGGATGGAGGGGTTGAACTCGGCGCCGGAAATCGCCAGTTCCTTCAGCGCGATCCTGCGGTTGAGGATCTGCCAGGAATACTGCCGCTCGGTGGCGCAGACGCGGCTGACGAGGTCGCGCGTGTCGAAGCCGGTCACCAGCGGCGGGGCGAAGCGCCGGCCCTGCCAGTCGACCCACAGCGCCGAGCGCGGCGGCACGACCGAGAGGCCGTGGTTCGGCTTCCTCGGCTGCCAGTGGCGTACGCCGGCGGCGTAGTCCCACATCTTGTCCAGGTGCGTAAGGTTGCCGCCGAGCTTCTCCACGGCGTCGTGCAGCCGGCCGTCGGCGAACTTGTGCGAGCCGTTGAGCAGCGTCGCCGGCGGCGTGCGCCAGTCGGCATGCCAGTGCCGGCGCACTTTCTCCAGGTCGCCGCCGTTGATGCCGCCCGAAGCGACGACGACAGCCTCGCCGAAGGCCTCGAACGGCTCGCCGCCCTCTTCCAGCGCGCCGTTGCAGCCGCTGATCTCTCCCATCAGCGTGGTGAAGCCCTCGACGCGGTGGCCGAACCGCAGCGCCAGCTTTGCTGCGTTCGGATGGTTGCGCAGCCGCGCGATGAGGGCCAGGGCGAGCGCCTGGCCGGTGCCCCAGACGATGTGGAAGCGCGGCACGGAATTGCCCGGCGTGGACAACCCGCGCTCGATCCAGTGCGGCACCGGGAAGAATTCGATGCCGTTCTGCTTCAGCCAGAGGTAGACCTCGTCGTGGCAGCGCCCGGTGTAGGCCTCGGCCCAGCGTCGCGGCCAGTGGTCGTCCGGCCCGAACTCGGCGAAGCCGCACCAGTCGGAATAGGCCTTGGCGGGAGAATCCTCGATGCCGTTCTTCTTCTGTTCGCGGCTGCCGACGACGAAGATGCCGCCGAAGCTCTCCCTGGCCAGGCCGCCGAAGTTCTCCTCCCCGTCGCGGTCGAGGATCGTGACGCTCCTGCCGGCATCCAGCAGCGCCAGCGCGGCGCAGATGCCGGCCAGGCCGCCGCCGATGACGACGGCGTCGCTCTTGTAGGTTCGCATGCGTTCTCCTCCGTTCCGGGAAGGGTTCCCGGCGCGGGCCGTCTTGGTTTCGTTCTGCTGCCCGGTCTGCCGTCCAATCCGCCGACAGGGCGCCCGCGAAGCGCAAGCATAACGCAGGAGTCGGCCTGCGGCGACACGCCAAGTCCTTGCCGCGCAAGGCTATGTGCCGCATCGGCGGAAATGCGTCTGCGGGGGACGACAGAATTCCGCGCGCAGCCGTCGCGCCGGTGCCGCTCGGCGACGGCAATCGACTGATCCGCCTGCAAAAACATGAGCGGGCATGCGGCTTGCGTAGGTTCGCTGCGCCATGCGCCACGCGGCGCTGCAGGATGGCGTGTCATTTCACAACAAGGAGTCACCATGCTCGACAAGATGCAGCTTTTCGGAAAGCACAACGACCCGCGGCCCCAGCCGCGACCCGCCGCAGCAGCGCCCGCAGCGGCGCCCCGCAGGCCCGGCGAGCCCGCCGCGTCCGTACCGGCGATGCCGCCGCAGCCCGCGCCGGCGAAGGCCGAGAACAAGACCGACACCCTCCAGGGCAGCCGCCTCATCGTCGGCCCGGACATCAAGCTGAAGGGCGCCGAAATCAGCGACTGCGGCACCCTGGTCGTCGAGGGCCGGGTCGAGGCGGTGCTCGACAGCCTGGCCATCCAGATCGCCGAACAGGGCGCCTTCTCGGGCCGCGTCGTCATCGACGTGGCCGAGATCCACGGCCACTTCGAGGGCGACCTGCTGGCGCGCAAGAAACTCGTGGTGCATTCGACGGGCCAGGTATCCGGCAAGATCCGCTATGGCAAGATCGTCATCGAGGAGGGCGGCGAGGTCTCCGGCGACGTGCGCTCGCTGGCCTCCGAGCAGTCGGCCGCGCCGGTGTCGCCGCCCGCCGCGGAAGACGCCGCACGGCGCGGCGAGGCGCTCGGCCTCGATGCCGCCGCCTCCAGGCTGCGTCCGGCCGCCCTCGCCAAGTAACCCCTCCTCCTCCCTCTCCTCCTGACGGGAGTTTCTTCCCTTTCCCGCTTGCGGGAGAGGGAAGCTTTCTTCGCCCGGGCGGTGCGTCCCGCTCCCGCGCCGGCGACCTGCTGGCATAATGACAGCCGACACCCCACGCGGCGAGCGCCATGCCCGACAGGAAATTCGGCTTCGAAACCTTGTGCCTGCACGCCGGCAGCCAGCCCGACGCCGCCACCGGCGCGCGGGCGGTGCCGATCTACCAGACGACCTCCTTCGTCTTCGATTCGGCCGAGCATGCCGCCAGCCTGTTCAACCTGCAGACCTTCGGCAACGTCTACTCGCGCATTTCCAACCCGACGGTGGCGGTGCTGGAGGAGCGCATCGCCGCGCTGGAGGGCGGCCGCGCCGCGCTCGCCGCCGCCAGCGGCCAGTCGGCGCAGATGGTGGCGCTGCTGACGCTGTGCGAGGCCGGCGACCACATCGTTTCGGCGAGCACTCTCTACGGCGGCACCTTCTCCCAGTTCGATTTCAACTTCCGCAAGCTCGGCATCGAGACCACTTTCGTCGACCCCGACGATCCCGGGAACTTCCGCCGCGCCATCACGCCGAAGACGAAATGCCTCTACGCCGAGACCATCGGCAACCCGCGCGGCAACGTGCTCGACATCGCCGCCGTGGCGGCCGTCGCGCGCGAGGCCGGCCTGCCGCTGCTGATCGACAACACCTTCGCCTCGCCCTATCTGTGCCGGCCGATCGAACACGGCGCCGACATCGTCGTGCACTCCGCCACCAAATTCATCGGCGGCCACGGCACCACCATGGGCGGGCTGATCGTCGAATCGGGCAAATTTCCCTGGGGAGATGAACGGATCCGCGACAAGTTCCCGGGGATGCACGAGCCCTCGGCGGGCTACCACGGCGTGCGCTTCTACGAAACCTTCGGCGATTTCGGCTTTACCATGCGCGCCCGCTTCGAAACCCTGCGCACGCTGGGGCCGGCGCTCTCGCCGATGAATGCCTGGCTGCTGCTGCAGGGGCTGGAGACCCTGCACGTGCGCATGGAGCGCCACGTCGCCAACGCCCAGGCGGTGGCGGAGTTCCTCGCCGCGCACCCGCGCGTGGCCTGGGTGAACCACGCCGGGCTGGCGGCGAGCCCCTACCATGCGCTGGCGAAGAAGTACCTGCCGCTGGGCGCCGGCTCGATCTTCACCTTCGGCATCGAGGGCGGCCGGCGGGCGGGGGAAAAGTTCATCGAGAGCGTGCAGTTCCTCTCGCACCTCGCCAACGTCGGCGATGCGAAAACGCTGGTGATCCACCCGGCCTCGACCACGCACCGCCAGCTCTCGGAAGAGCAGCAGGCCAGGGCCGGCGTCTCGCCCGACATGATCCGCCTGTCGGTGGGGCTGGAGACGCTCGACGACATCCTGTGGGACATCGACCAGGCGCTCGGGAAGAGCGCCGCCTGAAAGAGAAACGACATGGAGTTCTTCGACAGTTTCGGCCTGCGTGAAATGGTGATCGGCACCGCGGTGCTGCTCGGCGTCTACTCCGGCATCGTCATCATCCGCCTGTCGCGCATGCAGCGGCCGCGGCCGCCCGAGCCGGTCTGGAAGCAGGACCCGGCCCGGTTCGGCCAGCAGGTGGTGGCGTCCGGCATCGAGAAGGAGCTGGCCGAGTTGCGCGGCGAGGTCGCCGCGTTGAAGGAAGAAGTCAGTCTGCTCAAGGCGGCGCGCAACGTCTCGCCGCAGTACGGCGAGGCGGTGACGCTGGCGCAGCAGGGCATGACGACCCGGCAGATCGCCGAGCGCTGCGGCATCTCCGTGGCCGAAGCCGAAATGGTGCGGGCCCTGAGCCGGCCGGATGCGCGGTAGGAGAGGGAAGATGGCCGGAACGGGCGAAGACCAGGAAGACCTGAAAAGGAAACTGTTGCGCCGCGTCGCCTTCGCGGGGGTGGCGGCGGTCGTTTTGCTCGGCGGCCTGGCCCTGTTCGAGGATTACCTGAAGTCCGGCCCGGCCGATGCGCCGGCCCCGACGACGGCGGCGCCCGCTGACCGGCCCGCCGAGGCGCCCGGGTCGGAGGAGAAGGGACCTGAGGCCAATACGCCCGGGCCGGAGGCGGCGCAAGCCGAAGACAAGGACGCGAACAAGGTCGCGGACAAGGAAGAAGCGCCTCAGGCCGAGCCGGAAAGGACCACCACCCCGCTCGCGCCGGCGCCGGATCCCGAGCCGCGGCCGGCATCCCGCGTCGTCATCAAGGCCGGCCCGCCCGCTCCCGTCGCGGCGGTGAAGAAGGCTGCGCCCGGACCGGCCGCGGCGGCCTCGTCGCCGCAGCCAGACGCCGCCATCGACAACCCGGCCCGGGGCTATCGCCTGCAGCTGGGGGTGTTCACCAGCGCCGGCAATGCCGATGAACTGCATGCGAAGCTGGAGCAGGCCGGCATCCCGTCGTACATCGAGTCGCGTGTACATGTGGGGCCGTTCAAAACACAGCAGGAGGCGGATGCTGCGCGCCGCAAGCTGAAGGAACTCGGCCTCGGCCCCGGCCTGCTGATCCCGCCGCAAAAGCGTTGAACAAAGGAACTGCAATGAGCAAGAAAATCATCGCCACCGCCGCCGCGCCCGCCGCCATCGGCCCCTACTCGCAGGCCGTGCAGGCCGGCAACACCGTCTACCTCTCCGGCCAGATCGGCCTCGATCCGGCCACCATGGAACTGGCCGAGGGCATCGATGCGCAGATCGCGCGCGTCTTCGACAATCTCAAGGCCGTCGCCGCGGCGTCCGGCGGCTCGCTCGCCGACGCCGTCAAGGTCAACATCTACGTCACCGACCTCGCCAACTTCGCCAGGGTGAACGACGCCATGGCGCAGGTCTTCACGCAACCCTATCCGGCGCGCGCCACGGTGCAGGTGGCGGCGCTGCCGCGCGGCGCGCTGGTCGAGGTCGACGCGGTGCTCGTGATCGGATAATGGGTACCGCGCGGTCGGGTAGGCCGGGCTTCAGCCCGATGACCGCAGGAAATCCCCGTGGGACATCCGCAGGGAATTCCCTTGGGACGGTGGCCACGGATGTCGGGCTGAAGCCCGACCTGCGGGGCTGCACCCCGGCCACCGCGGCCAAGCTCGACAAGCTCGGCATCCGCACGCAATCCGACCTCGTCCTCCACCTGCCGCTGCGCTACGAGGACGAAACCCGCCTCACCGCCATCGCCGGGCTGCGGCCCGGCATGCCCGCCCAGGTCGAGGCGGAAATCGTCGGATCCTCCGTGCAATACCGGCCGCGCCGCCAGCTCGTCGTGCGCGTGCAGGATGCGGCCGGCGATGAACTGGTACTGCGCTTCCTCAACTTCTACGGCAGCCAGGTGAAGCAGCTTGCCGCCGGTTGCCGCCTGCGCCTGTTCGGAGAGCCGCGCGGCGGCTTCCTGGGCGACGAGATGGTGCACCCGCGCTACCGCCTGGTCGCCGAGGGCGAGCCGCTGCCGCAGGCGATGTCCCCGATCTACCCGACCACCGCCGGCCTTTCGCAATCGGCATTGAGAAAATGCATCGACTTCGCCCTGAAGGAGGCCGACCTCGGCGAGACCCTGCCCGAGCCGTTGCGCGGGAAACTGCGGCTCGCTCCCTTCGCCGACAGCGTGCGCCTGCTGCACCACCCGACGCCCGCCGTCTCGCTGGCCGAACTCTCCGACCGCGAACACCCGGCCTGGCAGCGCATCAAGTTCGACGAGCTGCTCGCCCAGCAGCTCTCGCTGCGCCGTGCGCATGAAGCCCGCCGCGCCAAGACCGCGCCGTCCCTGCCGACGAAAGCCACGCTGACGAAGCAGTTGCTCGCCGCCTTGCCGTTCAAGCTCACCGCCGCGCAGCAGCGCGTCTGGGCAGAGATCGCGCACGACCTCGGCCAGAAGCATCCGATGCAGCGCCTGCTGCAGGGCGACGTCGGCAGCGGCAAGACGGTGGTCGCCGCGCTGGCCATGCTGCAGGCCGTCGAGAACGGTCACCAGGCGGCGCTGATGGCGCCGACCGAGATCCTCGCCGAACAGCACTGGCGAAAGCTGTCGCAGTGGCTCGCCCCGCTCGGGCTGGAGATCGCCTGGCTCTCCGGCAGCCTGAAGAAGAAGGACAAGGCGGCGATGGCCGAGGCGATTTCCTCAGGCCGCGCACTGCTTGCCATCGGCACCCACGCCCTCATCGAGGAAGCGGTTGATTTCCGCCGCCTCGGCCTCGCCATCATCGACGAGCAGCACCGCTTCGGCGTGCGCCAGCGGCTGACTTTGCGCGAGAAGGGCGCCAACCCGCACCAGCTCATGATGTCGGCGACGCCGATCCCGCGCACCCTGGCCATGAGCTACTACGCCGACCTCGACGTCTCCGTCATCGACGAGCTGCCGCCCGGCCGCCAGCCGGTGCTGACCAAGCTGGTGTCGGAAGCGCGCCGCGACGAAGTCATCGCCCGCATCCGCGCTGCCTGCGCGCAAGGGCGGCAGGCCTACTGGGTCTGCCCGCTCATCGAAGAATCGGAGAAGCTGCAATTGCAAACGGCGGTGGACACCTTCGAGCGCCTGCGCGCCGAGCTGCCGGAGCTGAAGGTCGGCCTGGTGCACGGCCGTCTGAAGGGCGAGGAGAAGGCGCGGGTGATGGGCGATTTCGCGGCAGGCAAGGTGCAACTGCTCGTCGCCACCACGGTGATCGAAGTCGGCGTCGACGTCGCCAACGCCTCGCTCATGGTGATCGAACACGCCGAGCGCTTCGGCCTCTCGCAACTGCATCAATTGCGCGGACGGGTCGGCCGCGGCGCCGACGACTCGGTCTGCATCCTGCTCTACGCCCATCCGCTCGGCGAGACGGCGCGCGCACGGCTGAAGGTCATCTTCGAGAGCGCCGACGGCTTCGAGATCGCCCGCCAGGACCTGCATCTGCGCGGCCCCGGCGAATTCCTCGGCAGCCGCCAGAGCGGCGTGCCGCTGCTGCGCTACGCCGACCTCGAAGCCGACGCAGATCTGCTCGACGCGGCGCGCGAGACGGCAGAAACGCTGCTGAAGGATTATCCCGAGGCCGCCGACCGCCACGTCGAACGCTGGCTGGGCGGGCGGCGAGACCTGCTCAAGGTCTGAGCGCCGTCTTGCAGGGACTGACTTTTCCCTGATCCGGACAGATCAGGCTTATGCTGCGTCGGTCTGCTCGGTTGGGCTGCTCATGAACAGCCTGACGTATTCGTCGAAAATGAACAGGCGATTGCGCTGGCCGCCCGTGAATTCACGCAGGATGCCGAGCTTGACGAAGTCATGGACCAGCGCTGCAGCCGTGTTGGTCTGCGTTCCCAGCAATCGCGCTGCCGCCTTGATGCTGACGACCGGCGACTGGTAGAGCCGGCGCATCAAAGCCTGCGCGTTCGACTGGCGACGCATGTGGAACGTGGGCAGTTTTTCCCGCTCGATGCGCTCCTTCAACGACAGGATGTCTTTGAAGACCTGGATCGAGGCTGCCGCCGTCTCGCATACGCCGACTAGGAAGAAGTCCAGCCAGGGGGAAAGCCTGGATGTGGTGCGCACCGCCATCAGGTGGTCGTAGTACTCGCCCTTGTGGCGCTCGAAGAAGTCCGAGAGATACAGCGCGGGCTTTGCCAGCAAGCCAAAACTGACCAGGTAGAACACAATCATCAGCCGTCCCAGGCGGCCGTTGCCGTCGAGGAAGGGGTGGATGGTCTCGAACTGATAGTGAAGGAGCGCGATCCGGACCAGATGCGGAACATGGATCTGGTCGTCGTGCATGAAGCGTTCGAGGTCGCTCATCAGTTCCTGCACGTGTTCATGGTGCGGCGGGATGAACGTGGCGTGCTTCAGGCTGACGCCGATCCAGTTCTGACTGGTACGGAATTCTCCCGGCTGCTTGTGCCTGCCGCGCACGCCGTCGAGCAGGATGGCGTGCGTCTCCCGCAGCAGCCGGTTCGATAGCGGCAGGGTGCCAAGTTTCTCGATGGCGAAGTTGATCGCCCGGATGTAGTTCTGCACCTCGTGCCAGTCATCGCGCTTCTCGGGATCGATGTCCTGGACGTCGACCAGCGCCTCCTCGATATTCGTCTGCGTGCCTTCGATCCGGCTGGAGGTTGTGGCCTCCTTGGCGACGTGCATGCGGATGAAGAAATCCACGTTCGGGATGAGCTGGGAATAGGCATTCAGCTCGCCGAGCAGCCGGTTGGCTTCTTCGAGCAAGGTCAGAATCCTGGGCTCGGTCAACACCCATTCCCGGTTGATCGGGTTCGGCAGGAAGCATCTGTATTGGTACTGTTGCTCTTCGCTACCTGCCAGGAATTCGGAGATGTTCATACCCTTATGAGTCGCCGGTGCAAGTTGATATTGCATCTGACGCTATGTCAAATACACCAGGCCTATTTGACACAAGGCTGACGGTATGTCAAATCGGCCAGCCTTAGGGAGTCTGTCTGGCCAAGCGAGAATTGTTGCAACTTATTGCCAAATAAAGATAAATATCGAATTAACTTGTCTGGAGAGAAAATTCAGAACACTTGGGCACTCGATACCCGGAAGGGTCACGCCGGCATGGCATCCCATACCCGGCCTTTGTAGGTGCGGCCGTTGGTTTTCTTCGAGCGCTTCTGCCCGTCCGGCCCCCAGGTGCCCCACTGCTTGAAGAAAAACGGCACGCGGTACCTGTCGCATTGGCGTTTGACGCCATCCACCCATTGCCGCTGCATCGGCCGGGCCTTGCTGCCGGATTCACCGCCGACGATCACCCAATGAATGTCGCTGAAATCCGGCTTGCCGAGGTCTTCGAGGAGCGGCTCGATGGACAGGAAGCGCACCATCACATCGATGCCCCGGAGCAGTTCGATGCGCGGCAAACCGTGCTTCCTGTCCTCGACCGACACACCCAGCCAGACGTTTGGCGGGATCGTCTTTCCCCGGCAGTAGTCGGCCATGCGCTCGGCGCGCTTGGTCAGCACCTGGAAGGTGTGCTGGCGCGCACGCCGCATCACGTCGATCACCTGGTCGATGTAGACGAACGGCACGTCCTCATGAAACAGGCCCGACATGGAGTTTACGAAATAGATCGTGGGCTTGCGGCGTTCCAGCGGCTCGGCGAGCCGCTCCGGCATCAGCGACAGGCCAAAGCCGTTTTCATAACCGCGCATGCCCATCGCCTGCAGGCGCAGGGCCATTTTTTCCGCGTAGCAGTGCTTGCAGCCCGGCGATATCTTCGTGCAGCCGACCGTCGGGTTCCAGGTCTGCTCCGTCCACTCGATCTTGCTAGGCGTGCCCATGGCTGTCACTTTCAAAACGACACGTTGAGCGCCTGCTTTACGGGGGAGAAACTGCTGAAAGCCTAACCGCGCGCGAAGGTGAGAATGCGCGTTTCGTCCTTCGCCGGCACGAGGATGGCCCCTGCTTCCTGCAGTTCGCGGCGCGCCTCGTTGTAGGCATCGAGCCGGCCGCCGTCCCCTTCCGGTTCGGTGATGGCCAGCAGCAGCGCATCGGGCAGCGCCCGAACGCGTTCCAGATGGCGCAGGCGGCCCACCCACTGGCTGCCATGGTCGAGAATCCGAATCGGGTCGTCGTGGGCGAGGTGCATCGGCTTGATGACGCGACGGGCCCTGCCGGTTTCGTCCAGTTCGGCAAAAGGCACCCCGAAACGCACTTCACCCGTACCGAGCTTTGCCGGGCGGAACCGCTGCCCCAGACCTTCCCGGCGCAACACGCCGCGCACCGCTCGCTCGATCAGGGCTTCGTGATATTCGTGCGTGGCGAAGGCATGCTCGACATAATGATCGAAGAGCGCCGCCAGCTTGGCTTCCGGCGCATCCGTCACGATGGCGCGAATCGAAGAGAAGCGGAACAGGGCTTCGCGTGGGCGCACCAGATCCTCGAATACTGCCGCCGCCTTAGTCTGGCCACGGCTGTCGCCGAGCATATCCATGGCGAGTGCCCGGGTACGCTGGAGTTCTTCGCCGAAATCGCGGATGCCTTCCGAGAACACGCGCCGCTCCAGCGGCTCGAAGAAAGCGCCGATACGCCGCCACTTGCTGTTCAGGCGGAAATCGAAATAACGCTTGCCGGGGGCGAACAGCACCACGCCGACGTTGGCGAACTCCTCCGTTTCCGCATAGGGCAGAAAGCGAACAATCGAATATCGGGCTATCTGATTCATGCCTTGTCCCCCCGGACAAGCGCGGCGCGTGCT
The DNA here is from genome assembly GCA_041396245.1 of Rhodocyclaceae bacterium. Classification (GTDB taxonomy): domain Bacteria; phylum Pseudomonadota; class Gammaproteobacteria; order Burkholderiales; family Rhodocyclaceae; genus Desulfobacillus. Next base: position 106,782 of record JAWKYW010000006.1, read on the forward strand.
GCCAGCCGCTCCTTGATGGACTCCAAGTCTACCTGAACTGGCAGGGTTTGCTCCATATCCACCCAATGCCAGGCCGGGGGCAGGCTCGATGCAGCCTGGTCGAATTCAGCCAGGGCCGACGCCAGGGTGGCCGACAATTCCGCACGGCATACCAAGTCGCCGAAAACCGCCTCGGCATCATCCCGGAATACATGGGTTTCGAAAAAGGTCTTTTCGTCGAATCCGGCCTCGAAGGCGAGATTGTGGTCGATCACCAGCAGACGGCTCTCCGCCGCCCGCCAGAGCAGGTTGGGGTTGCCGCCGTGGGGGGACAGCGAACGGTCGCCGTTTTCGACCCACCAGTCGAACGCCAGCACGCGCTGTCGCTCCGCCTGACCGATACGCTTCAACTGTGTGATGGCGAATTCCTGCACATCGGACTCCCGGCGCGAGCCGAACACGAGGCCGGCCCCGAGTGCGTCGGCCTCGGGGCCGAAGACCTCCACCAGTTCCGGCGGGACGTCGAGGAGAGTGAATTCTGGGATGGCCAGCCCAAAGCTGCGCGCAAGATGGCCGCACAGCCATTCGGCGATGAGGCCGGACCGTGTCGCCTCGCGGCCCTTGGCGACGTACAGCGCCTCGTCTTCGGCGCGGACGAGGAAGGGCCGCGTCATTCCCTGATCGAGACGGCGGATGATTTCCGTGACGCAGAGCGGGGCGGCGGTCATGGGCAAGGTTCTCTTCTACAGCTCGCTGTTGAACGCGCGGTCGAGGATGGCAAGGTGCGGGGTGCCGAGCTTGGTGGCGTACTCTATGACGAGCGATTCTAGCACCGGCACGGAGCGGGGCAGGGAAAGTCAGTCTTCACAGCACGGCAGGCGGGGGCGGTATGTGATTCACGTTTGCCGCCGCAGTGTAAAATCCGCCCCATGTCCGAACTCACCCTGCGCCAGCGTCTTAACGCCTACGAACGGCTGATGCGGCTCGACAAGCCGATCGGCACGCTGCTTCTGCTGTGGCCGACGATGTGGGCGGTGTGGATCGCGGCGGAGGGGGCGCCGAGCCTGTTCATCGTCTGGATCTTCGCCCTGGGCACGCTGCTGATGCGCTCGGCCGGGGTGGTGATGAACGACTACGCCGACCGCCACTTCGATCCGCACGTCGAGCGCACCAGGAACCGGCCGCTGGCCTCAGGCCTCATCAAGGAGCGCGAGGCGCTGTGGCTGGCCGCCGCGCTGACGCTGTGCGCCTTCCTGCTCATCCTGCCGCTGCACCGGCTGGTGTGGGCGCTGTCGGTGGTGGCGCTCTTTCTGGCGGCGAGCTATCCGCTCACCAAGCGCTTCCTCGCCGTGCCGCAGGCGTATCTTGGGATTGCCTTCGGCTTCGGCATCCCGATGGCCTTCGCGGCGCAGCTTTATACCGTGCCGCCGCTGGCCTGGGTAATGCTGCTGGCGAACATCTTCTGGGCCATCGGCTACGACACCTGCTACGCCATGGTGGACCGCGAGGACGACCTGAAAATCGGCATCAGGACTTCCGCCATCACCTTCGGCCGCCATGACGTGGCGGCGGTGATGGGCAGCTACGCTGTGACGCTGGCGATCCTCGCCTGGGTCGGCGCGCAGGCGGGGCGCGGAATTTATTTCTACGCCGGACTGGCGGTGGCGGGCGGCATGATGCTGCGCCACTGGTTCTGGATCCGCGGCCGCGAGCGCATGGCCTGCTTCCGCGCCTTCATGGACAACAACTGGGTCGGCGCGGCGATCTTCGCCGGCCTCTTCGCCGACTACGTGCTGCGCTCGGGCCGCTGGCCGACCCTCTGAGCGGCGTTCAGCGGCGGCCGCCGCCGACCGGCGCCAGGCCCTTGCAGTCCGGCCCGAGATACGTCATCTGCGATTCGGTCTGCATGGTGTGGCGGCCGGAAGCGTCCATCGTCGTCATGTCCATGCGGCTGCGGACGGTATTGCCGGAGAAGGTGCTCTCGCCCTTGCCGGTGGTGCGGCGTCCGTTCGACGTGCAGTCGATCTCGTAGCGCATGGTGCTGCCGCTGCGGCTGATTTTGGACGGCTGGCAGCGCCCTTCCGGGTCGACCACCGGCGCGTCGCGCCTGGCCATCTCCTCGCTGATGCACATGCGCGTGGCGCCGCCCGGCCCCATGCCGATGCCCTGGCGGCCCATCATGGCCTCCATCTGCTTGCGCTGCTCCGGCGGCAGGCCGGCCATCTGCTGCTGCATCTGCCGCATCTGGGCCTGCATGTCCTGGCCGTCGACGACCTGCCTGATCGTCTTGACCTCCCACAGGCCGGCCTTCATGTCGCCGGCCAGCGCGGAGGCGGAAAACAGGGCAAGGCCGAGGGAAATGATCGTCTTTTTCATCGGGGTCTCCTTTGTCGTTATAAGAAGAAGCCGGCCGGTCATGGCGACGGCATCGGGGGCATTGTGCCAGAAGGCGGGCCCGGTTTCCTCCCCCGGTCCGGTCCGGGCACTCGGCTACGGCTGCGAAGAGTGATAAATTGAGAACACGTCCTAGGGAAACTACCTATCCGCCCGGCGGTTGTCCCTGATTGAACCGGTCGGGCGGGCTGTTAAGGTTGCAAGGCAAAATGGGAGCGGTGTCGGCGAAATGATGACGGGAAGCGATGCGATGTTGCTGGGAGGGGTGATCCTGGGAGGGGCACTGGTCCTGGCGCTGATCGCCATGCTGGTGATGCTGCTGCGCCTGCGCGAGGCCGAGCAGCGGGTCTGCGACATGGAGACCGAGCACCAGGACATCCAGGACCAGTTGCGCGAGAACGAAAACCGGCTGCGCGCGATCATCGAATCCGAGCCCGAATGCGTCAAGCTGCAGGCCGCCGACGGCACCGTGCTGGAGATCAATCCGGCCGGACTCCGGCTGGTGGATGCCGAGCGGCCGGAGGACATCATCGGCAAGAAGATCTATGGCGTCGTCGCGCAGGAATACAAGGAAATCTACCGGGAAAACATGCGCCGCGTCTTCGAGGGCGAGGCGGTGGTGTACGAATTCAAGTCGATCACCCTCAAGGGCCGCACGGCCTGGATGGAAACGCATGCCGTGCCCCTGCGCGATGCCCGCGGTGCGGTGTATGCCCTGCTCGGCATCACGCGCGACATCACCGAGCACAAGTGGGCCGAGGAGCAGGGGCGGCGCCACCAGACCGAGCTGGCGCGGGTGGCGCGGCTGTCGACCATGGGCGAGATGGCCACCGGCCTGGCCCACGAGCTCAACCAGCCGCTCTCGGCCATCGCCAACTTCGCCCGCGGCTGCCTGCGCCGGCTGCGCAGCGGCGACATGGCGCCGACCGAGCTGATCGAGCCGCTGGAGGAGGTCTGCGAGCAGGCCGAACGCGCCGGCGAGATCATGCGCCACGTGCGTGACTTCGTCCGCAAGAGCGAGCCGAGGATGACCGCCGTCGACATCAACCAGATCGTGCGCGGGGTGGCCAAGTTCACCGAGCTGGAGGCGCGCCAGCACGAGACGGTCGTGACGCTGCAGCTGGCGCCGCCGCAGCCCCGGGTGTGGGCCGATTCCATCATGGTCGAGCAGGTGATCTGCAACCTGGTGCGCAACGCCATGGAGGCGATGGCCGAGTCGCGTTCGTCGCGCCGCGAGGTCCTCATCCGCACCGTGCCGCAGGGCGAGGATTTGGTCGAGGTCGAGGTCATCGACACCGGGCCCGGCATCGACGGCGCGGTCATCGACCAGGTCTTCGACCAGTTCTACACCACCAAGCCCGACGGCGTCGGCATGGGCCTGTCGATCAGCCGCTCGATCGTCGAGTCGCACGGCGGCAGCATCCGCGCGGAGTCGCGGGTGGGCGGCGGCGCCACCTTCCGCTTCACCCTGCGGGCCATTCCGGTCAGGCAGCGCAGCGATGAGCGACGCTACAGTCTTCATAGTTGACGACGACCAGGCCGTCGCCCGCAGCCTGCGCTGGCTGATCGAGACGGTGCGGCTGAAGGTCGAGACCTTCGCCTCGGCCCAGGCCTTCCTCGACGGCTACGATGCCGCCAGGCCGGGCTGCCTGGTGCTCGACGTGCGCATGCCCGGCATGAGCGGGCTGGAGCTGCAGGAGCGGCTGGCGGCGAGCCGGATCCGGCTGCCGATCATCTTCATCACCGGCCACGGCGACGTGCAGATGGCGGTGCGGGCGGTGCAGGCCGGCGCCTTCGACTTCGTCGAGAAACCGTTCAACGACCAGGACCTGCTCGACCGCATCCAGCGCGCCATCGTCTTCGATGCCGAGCAGCGCGGCCGACAGGTGCAGCGCGCGCAGCTGCAGGCGCTGTTCGCCAGCCTGACGCCGCGCGAGCGCGAGGTGCTCGACCGGGTGGTGGAGGGCCTGTCGAACAAGGCCATCGCCAACACCCTCGGCCTGAGCGCGAAGACCGTCGAAGTCCACCGCGCCAAGGTCATGGAGAAGATGCACGCGCGTTCGCTATCCGACCTCGTCAAGCTGGCGATGCAGAACCAGGCTAGTTCCTAGTCGCCGTATCTCTGAGGCTGACTTTTGCGCTTTTACGCTGCGGCGGCAGGTCGGTGCAGCTGCCGTGGGCGACGTGGGCAGCCAGGCCGACCGTCTCGCCCAGAGTCGGGTGTGGGTGGTGAATGGCGCGGCCGATGGCGGCGGCGTCGCACCCCTGGCTGATGGCCAGCGCGATCTCGCCGATCATGTCGCCGGCGTTGGGGCCGACGATGGCGCCGCCAAGCAGACGGCCGCCGTCCCGCTCGAAAATGAGCTTGGTCAGGCCATACTCGGCGCCGTTGGCGATGGCACGGCCGGAGGCGGCCCAGGGGAAGCGCGCCACCTCGACCGTCATGCCCTTGCGCCGCGCCGCGTCCTCGGACAGACCGACCCAGGCCACCTCGGGCAGGGTGTAGGCCACGCCCGGAATCAGTGTATCGTCGTGGCGGCTGGCCAGGCCGGCGGCGGCCTCTGCGGCGACGTGGCCCTGATGCACCGCCTTGTGCGCCAGCATCGGCTGGCCGACGATATCGCCGATGGCGAAGATGTGCGGCACGCTGGTTGCCATGCGCGCATCCACCGGAATGAAACCTGCCTCGCTCAGCGCCACGCCGGCCTGCTCGGCGCCGATGCGCTGGCCGTTCGGCTTGCGCCCGACCGACTGCAGGATCAGGTCGTAGCGCTGCGCCTCTGCCGGTGCCATGTCGCCCTCGAAGCGCACCCAGATGCCCTCGTCGTCGGCGTGCGCCGCCACGGTGCGCGTACGCAGCATGATGTTGTCGAAGCGGTGACGGTTTCTCTCCTCCCAGATGCGCGCCAGATCGCGGTCGGGCCCCGGCATCAGGCAATCCTGCATCTCCACCACGTCGAGGCGCGCGCCGAGGGTCGAATAGATCGTCGCCATCTCGAGGCCGACGATGCCGCCGCCGATCACCAGCATGCGGCGCGGACGCCGCCGCAGTTCCAGTGCGCCGGTGGCGTCCACGATGCGCTCGTCCTTCGGCAGGAAGGGCAGATGGATCGGGTGCGAACCGGCGGCGATGATGCACTTGTCGAAGCGGATCGTCTGGCAGCCTTTCTCGGTTTCCACCGTCAGGCAGTGTGCATCGCGGAAACGGCCGGCGCCGTTGACGATGCGCACCTTGCGCGCCCGGGCCATGCCGGCGAGGCCGCCGGTGAGCTGGCCCACCACCTTGTCCTTGTGCGCGCGCAGCGCGTCGAGGTCGATCGCCGGTTCGCCGAAGCGGATGCCGGCGCCGGCCAGGCCGGCGGCCTCCTCCATCGCCGCCGTCAGGTGCAACAGCGCCTTCGAGGGGATGCAGCCGACGTTGAGGCAGACTCCGCCCAGCACCGGATGGCGTTCAACCAGCAGCGTGTCCAGGCCGAGGTCGGCGGCGCGGAAAGCCGCCGAATAGCCGCCTGGCCCGCCGCCGAGCACCAGCAGCCCGCAGGCGATCTCCGGCAGCCCGGCCGTCTCGCGCGTGGCGGCGGTGAACGCCGCGAAAAGCGAAAAGCGCGGCGGCGCGGCGGGCAGTGCACCGACCCCCGGCGACTGACTTTTCGGCCGCTGCTCGCGCGCCTCCTCAAGCACGACGACGATGCTGCCGGCGGCGACCGCGTCGCCCTGTGCCACGAGCACCTCGACGACGGTGCCGTCGACCGGCGCCGGCACGTCCAGTACCGCCTTGCCCGACTCGACGCTGAGCAGCGCGTCGTCGGCCCAGACGGCGTCGCCCGGCTTGACGAGGATCTCGGCGACGGACAGCGCACCCTTGTCGCCGACGTCGGGAACGGCGATTTCGTGCAGGCGGGCCACGGCCGGCCTCAGGCCACGACCGCGTCGTTGATCGTCACCTTGCCCGTCACCTCGATCGGCCGCACCAGCGTGTCGAGCACCGGGCAGTGCGACTCCACCGCCTCGATCAGCTTGCGCAGTTCCGCTTCCGGCGCGGGACTCCTCAGCACCGTCTCGTAGCTGATCTTCTGGTAGCCCGGTGGAATCGACGGGTCCATGCCGAACAGTCCCTTCAGGTCCAGTGAACCCTTCAGGCTGACCTTCACTTCGTCGAGCTGGATGCCCATCATCGACGCCATCGCCGAATACATGATTTCCTGGCAGGTGCCGAGGGAGACGAGCAGCAGCTCGACCGGATTGGCGCCCTTGTCCTGCCCGCCCAGCTCGGGCGGCTCGTCTACCACGATCGGAGCGAAATCACGCACCTTGCCCGTGCAGCGCACGTCCTCCTCCAGCGCCGTCTGCGCCTCGAACACCACGCGCGACATGGCCGGATTCTCTTGGATGCCCTGTACGGTCTTGCCGAGCGCTGCCTTCAACGATTCCTGCGACATGGTTGCCTCCTCCGTTTATGTTTATGAATGCGATGGCCGGGAGCGGGTGCTCCCATGGGCGGAAGGCGCGCCGCGCCTTTCTGTGGCCACTCTGGCGCATTCCACCGCGGATTTGAATCGGGACGATTCCGCGGGGAGATCAGGAAAGACCCTATCGCAGGTAGTGGTCAACCAGCAGGGTGGCGAAGAGCAGGAAGAGGTAGGTGATCGACCAGCGGAAGCTGGCCTGCGCGGCGCGGTCGCTGTAGCGGCGCAGCAGGCGCCAGGCGTGGGCGATGAAGATGCCGTCGAGAACCAGCGCCGCGGCGAGGTAGAGCCAACCGCTCATGCCGATGGCGAAGGGCATCAGCGTCACCACGGTCAGCCCCAGGGTGTAGGCAAAAATGCAGCGCAGCGTGTAGGCGCGGCCGTAGACCACCGGCAGCATCGGCAGCTTCGCATCGGCGTACTCGTGCGCGCGGTAGAGCGCCAGCGACCAGAAGTGCGGCGGCGTCCACACGAAGATGATGAGGAACAGCAGCCAGGCCTCGCCCGGCGCCTGGCCGGTGACGGCGGCCCAGCCGAGCACCGGCGGCATGGCGCCCGAGGCGCCGCCGATGACGATGTTCTGGGGCGTGCGCGGCTTCAGGATCACCGTGTAGACGATGGCGTAGCCGACGAAGGTGGCCAGCGTCAGCCACATGGTGAAGGGGTTGACGAAGGCGTGCAGCAACGACAGGCCGATGCCGCCGATGGCGCCGGAGAGCAGCAGCGTCTCTACCGAATTCACTTCCCCGCGCGGCAGCGGGCGCCCCTGGGTGCGCGCCATCACGGCGTCGATCTCCTGCTCGATGAGGCAGTTCATGGCGGCGGCGGCGCCGGCCACCAGGGCGATGCCGAGGGTGCCGGCGAAGAGTACCGTGAGCGGCACCATGCCCGGCGCGGCGAGGAACATGCCGATGACCGCGCAGAACACGATCAGGGTGTTCACCCGCGGCTTGGTCAGGCGCAGGTAACGGCGAAGCCGCCCGGTCGGGCCGGGGCGGACGGTGAGGATCGTTTCGGCCATTAGCGGAGACCTCCGGCGTCGTTGATGGCCGGCCCAGTCTAGTCTCCCTGCCGCTTCGTTCAATCAGGAACATCCGCAGGCCCCCTAGGTAAACATCCTAATTGCCCGCTCCGCACCCCCGGCCTATCGTTCTGCTACCAGAAAACGGTTTCCGGGCTTCCGGGACCGAGCGCGGCGGGGCAATCCCGCCGCACCGATAAATTCGAGGAGGAGGCAATCGCCATGTTGGACTACGTGTATACCGGCTGGGGCGCGTTCTGGGTGACCATGTTCATGTTCGTCCCCTTTGCCCTGATGGCGTACTGGGTCATCCGCAGGAAAAGCCTGGTCGATACCGGCCCCAGCCAATTGCAGCCCGGCGAGTTTGCCCCCATCGAGGGAGTCTGGCTGACGTTTGCGTTCATTTTCTTCGTGGTCGCCAACCTGGCCAGCCTGAAGTACATCCCGTGGGCCGCAGCATCCGGCGGGACTGGTGGCGAACCCGAGGTGCAAATCGATTTCACGGCGAAGTCCTGGGCCTACGACATGTCCAACCGCCAGATCGAGGTCGGCAAGCCGGTGCGCTTCTCCGGCCGGGCGACCGACACCCAGCACGGCTTCGCCGTCTACCACCCCAACGGCAGGGTGCTGTTCACCATGCTGATGATGCCGGGCACCACCAAGCCCACGTCGGCCGTCTATACGTTCAAGGAGCCGGGCAAATACACGGTGCGCTGTCTCGAGTACTGCGGCGTCGCCCATCACCGGATGCAGGATGAACTGACCGTCGTAGCAGCCAACTAAGCGCCCCGCCCCGAGGAGGAAAATCCAAATGAGCATAGCCACCACCATCGTCAAGAGCACGCCGGTCTTCGGCAAAATGTTCGCGGTCGACAAGAGCACCGGCCTGGAGGAGATCAACGCCTGGCCGGCGCTGATGATCATGAGTTCCTTCGTCTGGCTCGTCGTGGCCGGCCTGCTGGGCCTGGTCATGCCGGCGACGCAGATCTTCGATCTCGAATCGGACCACTTCTACACCACGCTGACGCTGCACGGCGCGGCGCTGACCTTCCCCTTCTCGTTCCAGCTCATGATGGGCGTCGGCCTGCACCGCTCCGGCGGCTGCGTCGGCAAGGCCATCACCGGCTGGCTGCCGGCCCTGGCCTGGCTGTCGATGAACCTCGGTGGCGCCATCCTCACCGTCGCCGTCCTCATGGGCCTCAAGGTCAGCGTGATAGTGATGTTCCCGCTGCCGCTGGTCGGCGCGCAGATGGGCGTCTGGAGCATGGAGTCCGTGATCGTCGGCTTCACCGGCATCTACCTGGTGCTCGCCTGCATGATCCTCTGGTACCCGCTGCTGGTGCTGAAGATGATGTTCTTCGGCAAGAAGCGGCCCGAACTCGTCCTGTCCGAGCGCTCGCTCAACGAGCCGGGCATGCTGGGCATGCTGCTCGCCGCCGCGACCCTGCTGCTGACCGGCCTGCCGCTGGTGGTGGTCGGCACGACGCTGCTGCTGGCGCTCTACAAGATCCTGCCCATGTCGCTCGCCGCCTGGGCGGCCGATCCGGTGGTGTTCCAATACACGTTCTTTCTCTTCGCCCATAACCTGATGGAGGCGATGGCGCTGATGGTGGCGAGCGCGATGTATGCCACGCTGCCGCTCTACCTGGCAGACGGCACGCGCAAACTCTCCAGCGAGAAGCTGGCCAACCTGGCGTTATGGGTCCTGCTGGTGACCTCGGTCACCTCCGGCCTGCATCACTTCATCACCTTCTACCCGAACCAGCCTGCGGCCTTGTCCTACTGGGGCAACATCATGAGCTGGGGCACCGGCATGGGTGCGGCGATCAGCATCTTCACCGTCCTGGTCACCATCTGGCAGCACGGGCTGAAGCCGGAGCCCGGCATCATCGCCGTGCTCGTCGGCTGGGCGCTCTACATCCTCGACGGCGCCAGCGCCATCGTCACCTCCAACATCGCCTGGACCTACCAGCTGCATGGCACCATGTGGCAGAGCGGCCACTTCATGACGGTCATCCTGGCCATGTCCATGATGTGGATGGGCGTTCTCTATCACCACTATCCGGTGCTGACGGGCCGCAAGCTCGATCCGGCGCTGGGCTACAAGTACATCAAGATAATGACCGTCGGCAGCTTCGGCGCGGCGATCACCATGCTGGCGGGCGGGGCGGCCGGCATGCCGCGGCGCTTCGCCGACTGGCACCCGGAAGGCTGGATGCTCTACGGCAACCTGATCCTGTTCTTCGGCCTGATCCTCGGCGCCGCGTTTGCCGTATATTTCTACAATCTGATGAAGTCGCGCGACATCTCCGCGCCCATGGGCGAGTTGGCCCGGGCGTAAGACGATTCGGCAAACCGAAGCGTCCGCAGCGATGCGGACGCTTCTTTTTTTAGCGCCCCCCCGATGCCCTGCAAGCTCTGCGGCCTGCCCCTGCCGAAACCGCCGGTTTCCGACGCCGGCCACGACTTCTGCTGCATCGGCTGCCGCGAGGTGTACCGCGCCTTCGGCGAGGACGCCCTCGTCGCGGCAAAAGTCAGTCCGCGCGAGACGGCGCCGCCGCCCGGAAGCCGCGAGGCCTTCCTCTGGATCGACGGCATGCACTGCGCCTCCTGCGAATTCCTCATCGGCAAGCTCGCCCTGAAGCACCCCGGCGTGTTCGACGTCGCCTCCAGCTACGCCACCGCCACCGCCCGCATCGCCTACGACCCGGCGCAGGTGAAGGAGGCCGAACTGCCGGCGCTCCTCAGCCGCCACGGCTATCGCGCGCGGCTGCGCGGCGAGCCGGCGCCGGAGCACGAAGAGGGGCTCGACCTGCTGCGCCTGGTGTCCGGCGTCACCGCCGCCTCGCTGGTGATGATGCTGACCTTCATTTTCATCTACCCGATCCATGGCGGCTGGCTGACGGTGGAGGACTACGGCGCGATGCGCCGGCTCGCCTTCGAGGCCGTGCCGATCTTCCTGTTCTTCCTGACGACGATCCTGGTGTTCTTCGTCGGCTGGCCGATCCTGCGCGGGGCCTGGATCGGCCTGCGCGCCCGCCTGCCCAACATGGACGTCCTGCTCGCCCTGGCCATCCTCGCGGCCTACGGCTACAGCGTCATCCAGTTCTTCAACCGCTCCATCGACCTCTATTTCGAGGTGGCCGGCACGCTGGTCTTGATCATCACCGTCGGCCGCTACCTCGAGCGCGGCGCCCGCGCGCGTGCCACCGAATCGCTCCAGTCCATCCTGCAGGCCTGGTCGCCGCGCGCCTGCGTGCTGCGCGGCGGCCAGTATCTCGACTGTTCGCTCGACGAGGTGCGCCCGCACGACCGCGTCTTCGTGCGCCAGGGCGAGGCCATCCCCGTCGACGGCGGCATCGTCGCCGGCCGCGGCGCGGTGGACGAGTCGCTGATGACCGGCGAGCCCTTCCCGGTGTCGCGCGGCGAGGGCGAAAAGGTGCTCGGCGGCAGCCGCCTGCTCGAGGGCAACCTCGAGATCGACACCGGCCCGCAGGCGGAAAGCCGCATGGCCAACCTCGCCCGCATCCTCTGGAACACGCAGAGCGCCAGCACCGGGCTGCAGGCCCGCGTCGACCGCCTCTCGCGCCGCTTCGTGCCCGGCGTGCTGGCGCTGGCGGCGCTGGTCGGCGCGGGTTTCCTGCTCGCCGGCGCGGGGGCGGAGAAGGCGCTGCTGGCCGCGCTCGCCACGCTCATCGTCTCCTGCCCGTGCACCTTCGGCCTGGCCATTCCGCTCACCACCGCGGCGGCGATCGGCGCGGCGCTGCGCCGCGGCATCGTCGTCACCGGCCCCGACCTCTTCGAGAAATCGCCGCGCGTCGACGTCGTCGCCATCGACAAGACCGGCACGCTCTCCAGCGGCGAGATGGCGGTGGTCGAGGTGATCGGTTCGGCCGAGCTCGCCGCCCGCGCCGCCGCCGTCGAGCGGCACTCGCCGCACCCGGTGGCGCGCGCCATCGCCCGGCTCGATGCCGGCCGCAGCGCCGGCGAGGTCGAGCTCCACCCGGGGCGCGGCGCCGTCGCCGCGGTCGGCGGCAAGCGCATCGCCGTCGGCAGCCGCGCACTGTTCGCCACGCTCGGCTGGACGGTCCCCGCGCCGCTCGCCGCCCGCGCCGAGCAGAGCCGCCACGGCGAAGCCGTCGTCTCCTACGTCGGCTGGGACGGCGTCGCCGAAGGCGCCATCCTCACGCGCGACCGCTCGCGCCCGGCCTGGGACCGCGTCGTCGAGTCGCTGCGCCGCCACTGCCGCGTCGTGCTGCTCACCGGCGCCGAGCATCCCAACGGCTACCGCCAGCATGTCGACGAAGTCCACGCCGGCGTGCCGCCCGAGGCCAAGGCCGCCGTCATCCGCCGGCTCAAGGCGCAGGGCCGCGTCGCCATGATCGGCGACGGCAGCAACGACGCGCCGGCGCTGGCCGAGGCCGACCTCGGCATCGCCTTCGGCGCACCCACCGCGCTGGCGGCCGAGGCCGCCGACATCGTCATCCCCGGCAAGCGCCTCGAGCGCGTGCTCGAAGCCTTCCTCCTCATCGGCGTCACGCGCCGGCGCATCCGGCAGAACCTCGGCTGGGCGCTCGCCTACAACGCCATCGCCATCCCGCTGGCGGCCACCGGCATGTTGAGCCCGCTCGTCGCCGCCGCGGCGATGTCGGCGAGCAGCATCCTGGTGGTGATGAACGCCGCGCGGCCGATCCTCGGCAAGGACCCGTTCGAGGGCGAAGGCGAAGACGAAGGCGGCGAACACCCGGCACCCGTCCCCGGCGCGCCTTCTTCGGTGCGCTAGATAGTCCGTCACTGCGGTTTCGAGAACGCCCAGGCAGCGCCCGGCGGGCGCCTGCCCGCAGGCTGGCGGGGCGGGAAAATCAGTCTCTGTAATACGGCATGGGGGCTGGCTTGGGGCCGGTGATCGGCCGGAGCGTGAGTTCAATCGGTCAAGCAGCAACCGAAGCTGTCGACCCCTTGCCGTCATTCCCGCGAACGCGGGAATCCAGTTTGTAGGTCGGCCTTCAGGCCGACTTCGGCGGTCACGCAGGCGCCTAAGTCGGCCTGAAGGCCGACCTACACACTATGGCCATGACGGCTCCTGGCCGATAGCTTCGGTTGCTGCTTGACCGATTGAACTCACGCTCCGGCCGAGTTCGAGACATTCATATTCTTGCAATTGGCCGAGGCTGAAGCTTGCATTTGGCCGCGATGCCCGCTGACCGTATCTATCCCCGATTCGCTGAGCCCGGCCCGTCGCCTTCGCGGAATTAGATCAGCGCCTCGATCCCCTTGCGGTCAAGCAGGTTGAGCAGCTTGAGGGAGGGGCCGCCCATTCGATTGGTCCGGATTTGGCTCATTCGCCAAGCACTGCAATGAAAAAACATCCGACTAAATAATACGTTGCCAACGAAGCATCGAGCTATTTGGCTCAAGCCAGCCAATCCATTGGCCCGATTGCAGCACATTTGAGCCAAACGAAGCGGCTCATTTTCCAGCCGCTAGCCGGTAGCGAGCGGCGAGCCACTTGTAAAATAACTACAATATAATTACACTATTTTTCCGATGAGCGAACTGCATTTCGAGTGGGACCCGCGGAAGGCTGCCGTCAATCTCAGGAAGCACGGCGTGAGTTTCGAGGAGGCGAAATCCGCCTTCCTCGATGAGCGTGCAAAACTGATAGACGATCCCGACCATTCCGAAGACGAGGACCGTTTCGTCCTGCTCGGCCTCAGTTCTGCGCTAAGAATCCTGGTCGTCTGCCATTGCTATCGAAGTGACGATGGAGCCATTCGAATCATCTCGGCACGCAAGGCGACCGCCAAGGAAAGGAAATCCTATGAGTGAAGGTGCCCCATGAGAAAAGAATACGACTTCTCCGCCGCCAGAAAGAACCCCTACGCTTCCCGACTGAAGAAGCAGGTCACCATTCGCCTGGACGAGGAATCGATCAACTACTTCAAGGCGATTTCCGAGCAGGTCGGCATTCCGTACCAAAGCCTCATCAACCTGTACCTGCGCGACTGCGCGGCGTCGCAGCGCAAGCTGAACCTGAACTGGAAATAGGCTTGTGCGCTGTTCGGCGCGAAAAGTCAGTCTGTGTGGCACGGCGATTCCCCTCACCCTAGCCCGCGCTCCGCGCTCCACGGCCGGCTTTGCACAGCCGGCCGGCTCAGGCGGCGCGAAGCATGCTTCGCGAAACCCCGCCTTCGCCCCCGCGAGCGGAGAGAGGGGACTGTTCTAAGGGATTACCCCTAGCCCCCACTGGAATGATCCGGATTCCGCGCTTCCGCGGAGTTGGATAAATTCCAGTGACAAACTCCGGACGGAAATTCCGACCGATCCGGCATCGAAACCACCGAGGAGCGAACCATGGACGTACGCGCAGCCGTGGCCTGGAAGGCCGGCGCCCCCCTTACGATTGAAACGGTCCAGTTGGAAGGCCCGAAGGCCGGCGAGGTGCTGGTGGAGATCAAGGCCACCGGCGTCTGCCACACCGATGCCTTCACGCTCTCCGGCGACGATCCGGAGGGCCTGTTTCCGGCGATCCTCGGCCACGAGGGCGCCGGCGTCGTCGTCGAGGTGGGCGCCGGGGTGACCAGCGTCAAGCCGGGCGACCACGTCATTCCGCTGTACACGCCGGAATGCCGCCAGTGCGAGTACTGCCTGTCGCAGAAGACCAACCTCTGCCAGGCGATCCGCTCCACCCAGGGGCAGGGCCTGATGCCCGACGGCACCAGCCGCTTCAGCATCGGCGGCAAGCCGCTGTTCCATTACATGGGCACGTCGACCTTTGCCAACTATTCGGTGATGCCGGAGATATCGGTGGCGAAGATCCGCCCGGACGCGCCCTTCGACAAGGTCTGCTACATCGGCTGCGGCGTCACCACCGGCATCGGCGCGGTGATCTACACGGCCAAGGTGAAGCCGGGCAGCAGCGTGGTGGTGTTCGGCCTCGGCGGCATCGGCCTCAACGTCCTCCAGGGCGCGCGCATGGCCGGCGCCGGCATGATCGTCGGCGTCGACCTCAACCCGGGGCGCAAGGCGCTGGCGGAAAAATTCGGCATGACGCACTTCGTCAACCCGAAGGAGGTCGAGGGCGACCTCGTCGCGCATCTGGTCAACCTGACCAAGGGCGGCGCCGACTACACCTTCGAGTGCGTCGGCAACGTCAAGCTGATGCGCCAGGCGCTGGAGTGCTGCCACAAGGGCTGGGGCATCTCCACCATCATCGGCGTCGCCGGCGCCGGGCAGGAGATCGCCACGCGGCCGTTCCAGCTCGTCACCGGCCGCGTCTGGCAGGGCTCGGCCTTCGGCGGCGCACGCGGCCGCACCGACGTGCCGAAGATCGTCGACTGGTACATGGAGGGCAAGATCAACATCGACGACCTGATCACCCATGTCATGCCGCTGGAGCGCATCAACGAGGCCTTCGACCTGATGCACGAGGGCAAGTCGATCCGCTCGGTCGTCACCTTCTGAGCGCTTGTGAAAAAATCCCCAAGCCTCCCAATTCGCCTTTGTAGGTCGGCCTTCAGGCCGACAGCAGCCGCTGTAGGTCGGCCTGAAGGCCGACCTACAGGCGCGGCTTCGCGCTGCGGTGAATATTTTCACGGACTCCGAGGATGACGCTGACCACTGTTTCGCAGAACCGCTGCTTCGGCGGCACCCAGGCTGTCTACAGCCATGCCTCGCCCGAGACCGGCTGCACCATGCGTTTCGGACTGTTCATGCCGCCGCAGGCGAAGGAGGGCCTGGTGCCGGTGCTGTACTGGCTGTCGGGGCTGACCTGCACCGAGGAGAATTTCATCGTCAAGGCAGGCGCTCAGCGCGTGGCGGCGGAGCTCGGCATCGCCCTTGTCGCGCCGGACACCAGCCCGCGCGGCGACGACGTGCCTGACGACAAGGACAGCTACGACTTCGGCCAGGGTGCCGGTTTCTACGTCGACGCGACGCAGGAGCCCTGGAACCGGAACTACCGCATGTATTCCTACCTGACGGAGGAATTGCCCTGGCTGATCGCCAGCCAATTCGCCATCGATCCGGCGCGGGCCGGCATCTTCGGCCATTCCATGGGTGGCCACGGCGCGCTGGTGCTGGCGCTGAGGAATCCGCAGCGCTTCAAGTCGGTGTCGGCCTTCGCGCCGATCGTTTCGCCGATGCGCTGCCCCTGGGGCGAGAAGGCGCTCGCCGGCTACCTGGGGGCGGAGCGCAACGCCTGGCGCGACTACGACGCCACGGCACTGGTCGAGTCGCGCGGCTGGAAGGGGCCGACCCTGCTGGTCGACCAGGGCACCCGGGACCAGTTCCTCGATGCCCAGCTCAAGCCGGACCTGCTGCGCGAAGCCTGCGCGAAGGCCGGCGTGCCGCTCGACCTGCGCTTGCGCGAGGGCTACGACCACAGCTACTTCTTCATCGCCAGCTTCATGGAGGAACACCTCAGGTTCCACGCCAACGCACTCGCAGTGCGCCGGTCAGCCGGGGAAAGCGTGCTGCAGCAGTAGCGGAAGAGGGGCTGCTTGAAACGGAAAATGCAATGCCTGCCGCATGGCAGGCATTTTCATTGGTGAAGCAGCTATGCTGCCTTGCTCTTGGCGACGTGCGTGGAAATGGCGTCCATCAGCGCCGGCGACAGGCAGTCGTAGGGCTCCAGCCCGAGCTGCTTCAGGCGCGCGCGCACGGCCGGCATCTGCGCCGGATCGGTGCCGGTCTCGATGATGGAGGAGACGAAGGCGGCGAATTCCGGCGGCGACCAGCCGCTGCTGTCCGACAGCTCGGTGTGCACGAAGTCGAGGCCGTAGAACGGGTGCGCCTTGTTCTCGATGCGGCCGAACATATGCACGCCGCAGCCGGTGCAGGCATGGCGCTGGATGACGGCGTTGGCGTCGACGACCTTGAGCTTTTCCGGATGGGCCGTCACGGCGACCTTGTCGCGCGAGACGACGGCGACCTGCGAGAACAGGGCGCCGGCCGGCTTCCAGCACTTGCTGCAGCCGCAGGCGTGGTTGTGCGCGGTCTGCGCGCCGATGGTCACCTCGACCTTGTCGGTCGGGCACTTGCAGGTCAGCTTGCCCCCGGCGAAGCCGGGCGCGGCCGGCTTGATGCCGGCATCGATGGAAGGATGAATCGTGAAGGCGTTGCCCATGAGTCGTTTCTCCTTTTCGGCGGGATGTGTTGCGAACGGAATGCCTTGGCAAACATAAACCGCGCACCGTGCAGGGGCAATCGGGATGTTTACCTAGCGGCATGGTGGTTGTCCCTGAGGCGCGCGGGATTGTTGAAGCGCGATCAATCCTGCACAATTCCCGCATGTCCCGCCGCCATGTCCGTCCCGTCCCCGCCGAAGTGCTCGAAGAGGTGCGCAACCTCGTCGGCGGGGCGCCGCGCCGCGACCTGCTGATCGAATGCCTGCACCGCATCCAGGACGCGCGCGGTTGCATCGACGCCGAGCGCATGGCCGCCCTGGCGCAGCTGATGAAACTCGCGCGCGCCGAGGTGTATGAGGTGGCGACCTTCTACCACCACTTCGACGTCGTGCGCGACGGCGAGGCGCCTCCGCCGCCGCTGACGGTGCGGGTGTGCGATTCCGTCGCCTGTGCCATGGCCGGGGCCGAGCAGCTCATTGCGGAAATAAGTCAGTCCCTGGGGGACGGCGTGCGCGTCCAGCGCGTGCCCTGCGTCGGCCGCTGCGAATGCGCGCCGCTGGCGGTGGTGGGGCAGAACCCCGTCGAGGAGGCCGACCTGCATGCCGTGCGCTACGCCATCGACGCCGGCGCGACCGAGGCGCCGCTGCCGGAAGACGCACGCCGCCTGGCCGACTACCGCGCCGCCGGCGGCTACAAGCTCTATGCGGACTGCGTCGCCGGCCGCCGCACGGCGGAAGCGATCATCGCCGCGCTGGAGCACGCCAACCTGCGCGGCCTCGGCGGCGCCGGTTTTCCGGCCGGGCGCAAGTGGCGCGTCGTGCGCGATCAGCCCGCGCCGCGCCTGATGGCGGTGAACATCGACGAGGGAGAGCCGGGCACCTTCAAGGACCGTTACTACCTCGAGCGCGAACCGCACCGCTTCCTCGAAGGCATGCTCATCGCCGCCTGGGCGGTGGGGATAGAGAAAATCTACATCTATCTGAGAGACGAATACGCCGGCCTGCGCACGCTGCTGGCGGAGGAACTCGACGCGCTGCGCGCTGCCTTCCCGTCTGCGCCGGAGATCGAATTGCGGCGCGGCGCAGGTGCCTACGTCTGCGGCGAGGAATCGGCCATGATCGAATCCATCGAGGGCAAGCGCGGCCAGCCGCGCCTGCGCCCGCCCTTCGTGGCGGAGGTGGGCCTGTTCGGCCGGCCGACGCTCGAGCACAACATGGAGACGCTGTACTGGGTGCGCGAGATCGTCGAGCGCGGGGCGGAGTGGTTCGCCGCGCAGGGCCGCCACGGCCGCAAGGGCCTGCGCTCGTTTTCGGTGAGCGGGCGGGTGGTGAAGCCCGGCGTGCATCTGGCGCCGGCCGGCATCACCCTGCGCGAACTGGTCGACGAATTCTGCGAGGGCATGCAGCCCGGCCACGAGTTGTATGCCTATCTCCCCGGCGGCGCCTCGGGCGGCATCCTGCCGGCAAGGCTGGCCGACGTGCCGCTCGACTTCGATACCCTGCAGGAGCACGGCTGCTTCATCGGCTCGGCGGCGATCATCGTGCTGTCGCAGCAGGACAGCGCGCGCGCCGCGGCGCTGAACGCCATGCGCTTCTTCGCCCACGAGTCCTGCGGCAAGTGCACGCCCTGCCGCGTCGGCACGCAGAAGGCGGCGGAACTTATGGCGAGCGACGCATGGGACACCGGCCTGCTGAAGGAACTGGCACAGACGATGCAGGACGCCTCGATCTGCGGCCTCGGCCAGGCGGCACCGAACCCGCTGCTGTCGGTGCTGCGGTATTTTGGACATGAACTGCAAACCTCTCTCAACGCAGAGGGCGCAAAGACGCAAAGATCGCAAAGGGAGAAACAGAAATGAGTCTTCTCTGCTCGTCTTTGCGCCCTTTGCGTCTTTGCGATCTTTGCGTTGAAGGCGGTTTCCGGTGGTTGTCATGAGCGACACGGTTCGTTTCATTCTCGACGGCCGCGAGATCGAGGCGCACGCAGGCGAAAGCATCCTGCAGGCCGCCCAGCGCCACGGCGTCGACATCCCGCACCTCTGTTACAAGGACGGCCTGCGCGCGGATGACCAAAGGAAATCCCCGTGGGACGGCAACTGCCGCGCCTGCGTGGTCGAGATCGCCGGCGAGCGCACGCTGGCGCCGTCGTGCTGCCGCGCGCCGAAGGCCGGCATGCAGGTGCAGGCGCAGAGCGCCCGCGCCGTCGCGGCGCAGAAGATGGTGCTGGAACTGCTCGTCTCGGACATGCCGGACGAAGCCGTTCGCGCCGATTCCGAGCTCGACGACTGGGTACGGCGCATGGGCGTGGGCGCGCCGCGCTTCCTGCGCCGCGAACAGCCTGAAGCGGACGCCTCGCACCCGGCCATCGCCGTGCGGCTCGACGCCTGCATCCAGTGCACGCGCTGCCTGCGCGCCTGCCGCGAGTTGCAGGTGAACGACGTAATCGGCTACGCCGGACGCGGCAAGATCGTCTTCGACTTCGCTGATCCGATGGGCAGAAGCAGTTGCGTCGGCTGCGGCGAGTGCGTCGCCGCCTGCCCGACGGGGGCGCTGCTTTCGGTGGAATCCGCAGGTCGGCCTTCAGGCCGAAAAGTTTCGGAGGAACAGCCCCCAGTCGTCGGGCTGAAGCCCGACCTACAGACCCGGAAGGAAACCCGCATCGACTCGCTCTGCCCCTACTGCGGCGTCGGCTGCCAGCTCACCTACCGCGTGCGCGACAACCATATCGTCGGTGTCGACGGCCGCGACGGGCCGGCCAACCGCGGGCGGTTGTGCGTCAAGGGCCGCTACGGCTACGACTACGTGCGCCATGCGCAGCGCCTGACGCAGCCGCTGATCCGCAAGCCGGGCGTGGCGAAATCGGTCGACAACACCCTTGCGGATTTCCGCGAGGCGAACTGGGAGGAGGCGCTCGACTTCGCCGCGGACGGGCTGAAGCGCATCCTCGCCCGCGACGGCAAACGGACATTGGCCGGCTTCGGCTCGGCCAAGGGCTCGAACGAGGAAGCCTATCTCTTCCAGAAGCTGGTGCGCACGGGGTTCGGCACGAACAACGTCGACCACTGCACGCGGCTGTGCCATGCCTCCTCGGTGGCGGCACTGCTCGAGGGCATCGGTTCGGGCGCGGTGTCGAACCCCGTGATGGACGTCGAGTTCGCCGACGTGATCGTGGTGATCGGCAGCAACCCGACGGTGAACCACCCGGTAGCGGCGACCTGGATGAAGAACGCGGTGGAGCGTGGGGCGACCCTGATCGTCATGGATCCGCGCGAGACCGAACTCGCGCGCCACGCCCGGTATGCGCTGCAATTCAAGCCCGACAGCGACGTCGCGCTGCTCAACGCCATCGCCAACGTCATCGTCACCGAAGGGTTGACCAACGAGGCCTTCATCGCCGAGCGCACCGAAGGCTTCGAGGCCTTCCGCGCCAACGTGCTGGCGGCGATGCCGGAGGCAATGGCGCCGCTCTGCGGCATCGACGCGGAAACCATTCGCGCCGTCGCGCGCACCTATGCCAAGGCGCATGCGGCGATGATCTTCTGGGGCATGGGCGTCTCGCAGCACTCCCACGGCACCGACAACGCGCGCTGCCTGATCGCGCTGGCGCTGATGACCGGCCAGATCGGCCGCCCCGGCACCGGCCTGCATCCGCTGCGCGGGCAGAACAACGTGCAGGGCGCCTCCGACGCCGGCCTCATCCCGATGATGCTGCCCGACTACGGCCGCATCAATGACGATGCGGTGCGCGCGCGCTTCGAGGCGCTGTGGGGCGCGCCGCTCGACCCGCAGCCCGGCCTCACCGTGGTCGAGATCCTCGACGCGGCCTGCCGCGGCGAGATCAGGGCGATGTACATCATGGGCGAGAACCCGGCCATGTCCGACCCCGATCTTGCCCACGCGCGCGCCGGGCTGGCGGCACTGGCGCACCTGGTGGTGCAGGACCTCTTCCTCACCGAGACGGCGGCGCTGGCGGACGTCATCCTGCCGGCCTCCGGCTTCGCCGAGAAGACCGGCACGTTCACCAACACCGACCGTACGGTGCAGCTCGGCCGCGCTGCCATCGATCCGCCGGGCGAAGCGCGCCAGGACCTGTGGATCGTGCAGGAGATCGCGCGCCGCCTCGGGCTCGACTGGAATTACGCCGGGCCGCGCGAGGTGTTCGAGGAGATGCGCCGCGCCATGCCGTCGATTGCCGGCATTTCCTGGGAACGCCTGCAGCGCGAGGGGGCGGTCACTTACCCCTGCCGCGATGAATCGGACGCGGGGCAGCCGGTGATTTTCACCGAACGGTTTCCGACGGCGGGCGGCCGCGGCAGGTTCGTGCCGGCGCAATTCCGGCCGGCGGCGGAGCTGCCCGACGCCGACTACCCCTTCGTGCTGATCACCGGGCGCGTGCTGGAGCACTGGCACACCGGCGCCATGACGCGCCGCTCGGCGGCGCTGGATGCGCTGGAACCTGAAGCGCACATCGACGTGCATCCGGACGATCTTGCCGTACTGGGCTGCGCGGCGGGGGAGTTCGTTACGCTGGAAACGCGGCGGGGGAGAGTCTCGGCGCGGGCGCGCGCCGATGCGGGACTGGCGCGCGGCACGCTGTTCATGCCGTTCTGCTATGTCGAGGCGGCGGCCAACCTGCTGACGAATCCGGTGCTCGATCCTTTCGGAAAAATCCCGGAATTCAAGTATTGCGCGGCCAGGCTGGCCGGCGGCGGGCCGGAAGGGCGGCTAGCGGTGGAATGAGAGCAGGTCGTTCTTGCTTCGTCCCCAGAGGTCGGAAGGGTTGCCGACCGTGCGGCGGAGCGCGGCTCTCGCCATCGCGGCGGTGACGGGTTGCTTGAAAGAGATCATCTGGGCGAAAGTCTGTCCGGCCAGCCGGTAAAGCCAGGTGCGGCGTCGTACGATCATGAATGTTCCTCCTCGACGAAAACCCTGCTCGCCTTCTTGGTGGGCGCTGGTTTGAACTTTACTCCATTTCGATTCGGGTGGACTTTTTTTTGCCGCGTTTGCGACACTTGACATTTGACGCTTGAAGCAGGTGCTCACGAATCGCAGCGTGCCCTGTGCATCCGCACGGCGCAAACCGTTCTCTGTTCCGTAGTGGCCTCGCCGTGCGTGCCGCTGGCGCTTGGGAACGCAGGGAGTGGCGTGCCTGCATCGCGCCGGCCGGCCGGGCGCAGCGCCTGCATGATGACTTCGCCCGACTCCTCGCGCAGCGCCTTGAAGCCGAGCCTTTCGGCCAGCGCCAGCATGGGCCGGTTGTCGTGCAGGCTGGAGAGCTGGAGGCGTTTCAGGCCGCGCGTCCAGGCCTGCGCCAGGAGATAGTCCATCAGGGCGCGGCCGACGCCCTTGTGGCGCAGCTGGTTGGAGACGGCGATGCCCAGTTCGGCGCAGGACAAAGCGCCGGGGCGGTTTTCCGCGCACATTTCGCTGCCCGGAATGGCGGAGAGCTCGGCGACGCCGACCAGGCGCTCGCCGTAGAAGGCGCCGAAGGCGACGCAGCCGTTGTCGAAGCGCATCTGCTCGACGTAGGCATGCACGGTCATCGGCGTCATGGTGCGGAAGAAACGCCAGTAGAGGGCGATGTCGTCCAGCTCCTCGAGGAAGAAGCGCTCGACGGCCTCGCGCTCGCCGGCGGCGAGCGTGCGGATCGTGATGGGCGGGACTGCTTCCATGCGTTTTGACACTCCGGTCGGCAGGGTCTTCGTGCCGATGACTTGAACTCTAGGACGTTTTGTCTATTCTGGGAAGGTACCGGCCTTGCCGGGACCCACAGAGAGAGGATAAAACATGAAAACCACAACGTTCGCATTGCTGGGCGGCCTCGTCCTGGCCAGCGGCCAGGCCTTCGCCTTCCATTGCCCGATGGACATGAAGAAGATCGACGAGGCGATGGCGAAGAACCCGAAGCTCTCCGCCGCGCAGATGGCCGAAGTGAAGAAGCTGCGTGCCGAGGGCGAGACCCTGCACAAGGCCGGCAAGCACCAGGAGTCGGTGGACATCCTGGGCAAGGCCATGAAGATGCTCAGTCTGTAGGTCGGCCTGAAGGCCGACTTGGGTCGCTTTTGTCGGCCTGAAGGCCGACCTGCGGCCCGACCTAGCGACCCCGCGAGCCCGAATGATGCTGGGCGGCGTTGCCGCGCGAGGCATTGCCGCGTGCCGGCTTGCCCGGCCGGGGCGGTGCACTCCTCGGCGCATTCCCCTGGCGGTTGCCGCCGCGCGGACTGCCCGAGCGTTGCCCCTGGCCGCGCTTGCCGTTCTCGATCGGTTCCGCGCGAATGCTCGGGTCCGGCTCGAAGCCGGGCAGCACCACCTTCTCGATCTGTTTTTTCAGCAGGCGCTCGATGTCGCGCAGCAGGCCGAGCTCGTCGACGCAGACCAGCGAGACGGCATGGCCCGAGCTGCCGGCGCGGCCGGTGCGGCCGATGCGGTGCACATAATCCTCCGGCACGTTGGGCAGCTCGAAATTCACCACGTGCGGCAGTTGGTCGATGTCCAGCCCGCGCGCGGCGATGTCGGTGGCGACCAGCACGTTGAGCTTCATGCTCTTGAAGTCGGCCAGCGCCCGCGTGCGCGCGCCCTGGCTCTTGTTGCCGTGGATGGCGGCGGCGCTGATGTCGGCCTTGTTGAGCTTCTCGGCCAGCGCGTTGGCGCCGTGCTTGGTGCGCATGAAGACCAGCACCTGGTGCCAGTGGTGGTCGTCGATCAGCTTGATCAGCAGGTCGCGCTTCTTCGCCTTGTCGACGGGATAGACGCGCTGGGTCACCAGGTCGGCGGTGGCATTGCGCGGCGCAACCTCGACCAGTTGCGGGTCGCGCAGCAGGCCGTTGGCCAGGCCGCGGATGTCGTCGGAGAAGGTGGCGGAGAAGAGCAGGGTCTGCTTTTGCTTCGGTACCAGCGCGAGCACTTTCCTGATGTCGTGGATGAAGCCCATGTCGAGCATGCGGTCGGCTTCGTCCAGCACGAGGATCTCGATGCCCGACAGGTCGACGGTGCGCTGGCCGACGTGGTCGAGCAGGCGGCCCGGCGTGGCGACGAGAATGTCGACGCCGCCCTTCAGCGCCTTGATCTGCGGCCCGATGCCGACGCCGCCGAACACCAGCGCGGTTTTCAGCGGAAGGAAATGGCCGTAGGTGCGCACGCTTTCCTCGACCTGGGCGGCGAGTTCGCGCGTCGGCGTCAGCACCAGCACGCGCGGCTTGCCGCGGGCGGCAGCCGGTTTCGTGCTGAGCAATTGCAGAATGGGCAGGGTGAAGCCGGCGGTCTTGCCGGTGCCGGTCTGGGCGGCGGCCATCAGGTCGCGGCCGGCGAGCACGACGGGAATCGCCTTGGCCTGGATCGGCGTCGGCTCGGTGTAGCCTTCTTCGGCAATGGCGCGAAGAATCTCGGCGCGCAGGCCGAGTTCGGTAAATCGCAGATTCAGTGAAGACTCATGCCCGCCTGCGGGCGTGACGTCGGAGCTAAAACTCATGACGTTGTTCCTGGATCAGCCTCGCCTTGGCGGCGATCAGTCTGGGCAGGATCTCGTTGGGAGAATGAAGACGCGAATGGAAGAGACGCGGCGCGCGGCAAGCTGACTGATTGAAGGCCAGCGCGGCGCGCAGTGTAACACCTTTATGCCGCGCGGGAGGGAATTAATCCGGCGGGGCGAGCACGCGCAGCGCGCGCGGCAGGAGCGTGAAGCGCACCGGCGCATGGCCGATCAGCTCGCCGTCGGCCTCCACCGGCAGCGGGCCGGCAGCGACGCTGCCTTCCGCCTCGCGCAGAGCCAGCACCTTCGGGTGGTCGAGCAGGGTGCCGTCGAACAGCTTGCGCAGGCTTTTCAGTACTTCCCAGCGCGACAGCGCCTTGATCAGGATGACGTCGAAGAGGCCATCGTCCGCCTCGGCTGACGGCGCCACGTTCATGCCGCTGCCGCAGTAGCGGCCGATGGCGAAGAACAGCACGAAGGCGCGGGTGTCGATCCTGCGCTCGGCAAAAGTCAGTCCCAGCGACACGGCGTCGTAGGTCAGCAGGCCCTTCGCCAGGCCGGCCAGATAGGCCATCGGCCCGAGCGTGCGGTCGGGCAGGGCCTCGACGACATGGGCGTCGAAGCCGAGGCCGGCGACATTGACGAAATGCCGTCGCGTGCCGTCATCGAACTCGGCCACGCCGGCGTCCTGCAGGCGGCTCGTGCCGGCCGCCATCAGCGCGGCGACCTCGGCGTAGTCCTTCGGCATGCGCAGGCCGCGCGCCCAGTCGTTGCCGGTGCCGATCGGCATGACGCCGAGCACGACCTCGGCCGTCGGTGCGGCCTGCTGGCGAAAGATGCCGTTGGCGCATTCGTTGACCGTGCCGTCGCCGCCGATGGCGAGGACCTGCCGGCAGCCGCCCTCGACCGCGCGTGCGACCAGCTCGACGGCATGACCAGGATGTTCGCTGACGACCAGATCGAAGTCGACCCCGTGCCGGCGCAGCACCGCCTCGATCTCGTGGCGATGGTGCATCGCCCGGCCCTGGCCGGAGATGGGGTTGAGTACGACTAGCCACTGATTTTCCATGAGAGTAGGATACAACGCCAGCGGAATGCGGGCCGCTTTTCCACAACAAAACGAAGCTAGCCATAAGAGAGGATCACGCCATGGATAAACATCGCTGCCGTCTGATTCTTGCCGTTTGTGCTATTGGTTTGCTTCAGCTTCTACAACCCGGGCTGTCCCATGCCAGCGGCGCTTCGGATAATGTATTCAAAGACGATCAAGTAAGAAATGCCGTGGATGCTGTCGAGTCCGAGCTTGAAGCCTGGTACAGCGGCGGCAGATCGATCAAGGGGGACAAGTCTGGTGGTGGTACCGTGAGGGGCGCCAGCGGAAACATGATGGAGCTGTTAAGAAACAGCGACAAGCTCATATGCAGCGCCTGGATCATAGCGTTCCGCCAGGAATTGCAGCGCCTTGTCACGAGCGACTGCCTCAATCCGCCCCTTGAGCTGATTCGGGCCGCGGAGGATCTTTTGCGCCGGGTCGAAAAGGCGTGCATGCCTGTGCTCGATCCGGATACTGCCAAGGCTTCAATTCCGGCTCCCGTTAGTTCAGCTCCAGAGACGGAGAAGGCGAAGCCCGTCCAGGGTCGGCCGTTCGTACCCCGGCCGGGCTGGACGATTACCGACGAGATATGCGCCAGGCAGTGCGAAAAAGAGAGCGCGGCGGCTCAGCGCGCGGACTGGAACAGGCATCGTGCCGAGGAGAATGAAAGCAAGGCGCGCGACCGTCTCAGTGCCGCAGAGCGCGAATTGAACTCTGACCGGGAGAACCTGACCAAGGCAGAGGCTCGGCTTCAGAAAACGCAGGCAAACCTGAAAAAGCTTGAGGCATTCTACAAAAAGGCCGGAGGGGTCAATAGAGGCAGGGGCAGCGATTCGAGCCTTTCCAGTGCGCGGGGGAATGCCAGGGACGCACAACAGGAGGTACGGACTTCACGCCGCCGCGTCGAACTTGGCGAGCAGAAGCTGTCAGAAGCCAGACGCGCCGCGGATTCGGCAAAAGCCGCGAGAGAGCGTGCCGATCAGGAAGCCGAAAGAGCAAGAAAGGCCCTGGAGGATTGCTTGCGCGGCTGCTACAAGAAAGCCAGGAGCGCAACGGGTGGGGGCTCATGCATGGCACCGGATTCTGCCGGCAGCTCGACTGTAGGCACCTCGTCCGGGACGTCTGCGGGCACGACCCCGGAGACGGCGTCCGGAACCGCGACGGGCACGCCAGGAGGGAGTTCCGCGGAAACCGACACGAGCACTTCCGGCGGGTTCTATTCGCCGAGCGGCGAGTGAGGGATATGCCAAACGATTCCCGTCCCGCCGACTGATTCGCCGGCGATCGGGAGGCGCGTCGGAGCGCAGGCCCTAGCCAAAACAGGAAATGCATCGGAAAATGGGCGCCTTCCTGTTTTCCGGCGTCCACATGAAATACCGCGACCTGCGCGATTTTATCGCGCAACTCGAACAACTCGGCGAGCTGAAGCGCATATCGGTCCCGGTCGATCCGCATCTGGAGATGACCGAGGTGTGCGACCGCGTGCTGCGCGCGGGCGGGCCGGCGCTGCTGTTCGAGAAGCCGGAGGGGCATGCGATGCCCGTCCTCGCCAACCTGTTCGGCACGCCGCATCGCGTCGCCCTGGGCATGGGGGCGGAATCGATGGCCGCCCTGCGCGAGGTCGGCACGCTGCTCGCCGCGCTGAGGGAGCCCGAGCCGCCGAAGGGGTTGCGCGACGCCTGGGACAAGCTGCCGCTGATCAGGAAGGTGCTCGACATGGCGCCGAAGGAAGTCTCTTCCGCGCCGTGCCGGGAAGTGGTGTGGGAGGGTGATGGCGTCGACCTGTCGCGCCTGCCGATCCAGACCTGCTGGCCGGGAGACGTGGCGCCGCTCATCACCTGGGGCCTGACCGTCACGCGCGGCCCGTTGAAGGCGCGCCAGAACCTCGGCATCTACCGCCAGCAGGTGATCGCCTGCAACAAGGTCATCATGCGCTGGCTGCCGCACCGCGGCGGCGCGCTGGATTTCCGCGACCATTGCCTGAAGCATCCCGGCCAGCCCTTCCCGGTGGCGGTGGCGCTGGGCGCCGATCCGGCCACCCTCCTCGCCGCGGTGACGCCGCTGCCGGACACGCTCTCCGAATACCAGTTCGCCGGCCTGCTGCGCGGGGCGAAAACGGAAGTCGTGAAGTGCCTCGGTTCCGACTTGCAGGTGCCGGCTGCCGCCGAGATCGTGCTCGAAGGCGCCATTCATCCGAATGAAACCGCGGTCGAAGGCCCCTACGGCGACCACACCGGCTACTACAACGAGCAGGCCGAATTCCCGGTGTTCACGATCGAGCGCATGACGATGCGGCGCGATCCGATCTACCACTCGACCTACACCGGCAAGCCGCCCGACGAGCCGGCGATGCTGGGCGTGGCGCTGAATGAGGTCTTCGTGCCGCTGCTGCAGAAGCAGTTTCCGGAGATCGTCGACTTCTACCTGCCGCCCGAGGGCTGTTCCTACCGTCTGGCGGTGGTGAGCATGAAGAAGCAGTACCCCGGCCACGCCAAGCGCGTGATGTTCGGCATCTGGAGCTTCCTGCGCCAGTTCATGTACACCAAGTTCATCGTCGTCGTCGACGACGACATCGACGTGCGCGACTGGAAGGAAGTGGTGTGGGCGCTGACGACGCGCGTCGACGCCGCGCGCGACACCCTGATCGCGCAGAACACGCCGATCGACTACCTCGACTTCGCTTCGCCGGTGGCGGGGCTGGGCAGCAAGATGGGCATCGACGCGACCAGCAAGTGGCCGGGCGAAACCGGCCGCGAGTGGGGCCGCGCCATCGTGCAGGACGCCGACGTGAAGCGGCGCGTGGATGAACTCTGGAAAGACCTGGGTTTGTAGGTCGGCCTTCAGGCCGACTTGGGCGGACGCTAGGGCATACTGTCGGGCTGAAGCCCGACCTACGGAGGAACCATGACCGATATCGACCACGCCACCGGCCAGGCCCGGCCGCCGCAGGGGCTGGTGACCCTGACCCACATCATCTACGGCCTGCACGCCTTCAGCGCCGTGACCGGCCTGCTCGGCACGGCCTTCGTCGTCACCGCCTTCCTCAGCGGCTGGCCGTCGATCATCGCCGTGGTGCTCAACTACGTGAAGCGCAGCGAGACGCGCGGCACCTTCCTCGAATCGCACTTCCGCTGGCAGATCCGCACCTTCTGGTTCGCCCTGCTGTGGGTGGTGGTCGCCGTGCTGGCGGGACTGACTGTGGTCGGCCTGCCGTTCGCCTGGATCGTTGCCGTCCTGGCCGGCCTGTGGGTGCTCTACCGCATCGCCCGTGGCTGGCTGCGGCTGTTGTCGGAGAAGAGCATGCCGGAATGAGCGGAAACAAGCCGGCCGGCGAACGCTTTTGCCTCTACGACACGACCGCGTTGCAGGAAGTGCTCGACCGCATGGCGGCCCAGGCGGCGACCTTCCTCGCCGCCGAGCCCGATCCGCTGCTGCTGGGAATCCTCCGCCGCGGCGTGCCGCTGGCGCAGATGCTGCAGGAACGCCTCAGGCGGCGGCATGGCCTGGACTTGCCCTGCTATGGCCTGCAGCTCAAGCGCTACGCCGACGACCTGACCCTGCTGCATCCCGAGACCGAGCTCACCGAGAACGCCGAGTTCTCCGCGCGCGACCTTGCGCGCACCACGGTGCTGGTGGTGGATGACGTGCTCTACGAGGGGCATTCGCTGGCCCGCGTGCTGGCCTATCTGTCGCGGCGCGGTGCGCCGGTGATCCGCATTGCCGTGCTCGCCGACCGCTGCGTGGCGAAGCTGCCGATCCGCGCCAGCATCGTCGGCGTCAAGCTGCAGGTGGCGGCGGGCGACGTCGTCGAATGCTGCGTGCCGCCCTACGAGGACGGACTGAAGATCGAGTTGCTGCGACCCTCAGGCGCCTGAGTCCCGCCCTGGGCCGCCGCCTGCCTCGGGCAGTTCGCAGGCATCCTTCGCGCAGCGCCCGCCCATCGAGAAGTAGCGGAACCAGACCCACAGCAGCAGCGGCAGCGCGCCGACGAGGGCGTAGTCGAGCGCCGTCAGCGCCGCCTCGCCGCGCCACCAGGCCACTGCCGTCTGCACCGAGACGATGATCAGCAGCATGCAGGCGAAGGCGGCGAGGAAGAGGGCCAGGAGGCGCATGCCGGACAGGCTATCAGAATTTCACGGTCAGGCCGGCGTAGATTGAACGTCCCGGGCCGGGAACGGGCGTGCCCCATTTCGGCGTCGTGGCGGCCGTGGTGCTGGTGCTCATCGTCGTGCCCTGGCCCATGTAGGCGCCGCCGAGCGGATGGTAGTAGAGCCTGTCGAAGAGGTTCTCGATGCCGAAGTCGAGGCGCACCTGTTTCCAGGAATGGCTCGCCCGCAGATTGACGAGCGCATAGCCCGGGGTGTCCATCTCGTTGCGGACGTCGGAGCCGCCGTTCTTGCCTTTCACCATCACCAGTTCGAGCGCGTTGTCCCAGCCGCCGAGCTGGTGCGTCAGCGTCAGCCGGGCGTTGAGCGGCATGATGTTGTAGAGACCGTCGCCGGTGTCGCGGTTCCTGCCGTTGGTATAGCCGAGCAGGCCCTTCAGGCCGAACGCGCCGGCCCCGGTCCTGCCGAGCGGCAGCTTGCCGGAGAGGTCGAGGCCATACAGGCGGGCATCCTGGTTCATGAACTTGAGCATCGTGAACCGGTTCGTCTGCGGCACCGTGCGCGGGGTGTTGGTCGCGCCATTCCACTGGATGGCGTCGATGTAGTCGGTCACCCGCGTGTAGTAGGGCGTCGCCTTGAACTCCCAGCTGCGGTCGGCGGCATGCCAGTCGAAGGTGGCGGAGACGGTGTTGGCCTTTTCGGGCTTGAGGTTCACATTGCCGACATAGCCGTTGCCGTCGCCGGCCCAGTTGACCATTACCTCCGCCATCCCCCAGGTGGACCAGGTGTAGCGCTCGTGCAGGTTGGGCGAGCGCGTCTTGTGGGCGAAGCCGAACTCGATGTCCTGGGTCGGGCCCGGCGTGTAGCGCGCCAGCAGGGTCATGTCCCAGTTGTGGTCGGTCTTGCTGCGGTCGGCGTTGTTGAAGTTGGCCGCATCCCGGGTCTGGTTGCCGGGGCCGGCCGGGGCGGGAGTGGTCGGGTAGGTGGCGAGGTTGTAGCCATGCACCGTATTGGCGTCCATGACGACCCGCTCGAAGCGCAGGCCGGCCAGCGTCATCCATTGCGGATCGATGCGCCGTTCCCACTCGCCGAACAGGGCGCTGCGGTCGCGTTCACCGTCGCGGATGTTCCAGAAGGTGTTCGGCCACATGCCGGCGCCGGAGGCCGGCCACCAGTCGTCGAGCCGGTAGCGCTGCAGTTCGCCGCCAACGCGCAACAGATCCTGCCGGGTGAGATGGATGTCGGCCTTGAGAGTGGCGCCGGTGTTCTTGCTGGCGGTGTACATCGGCATGCCGGTGGCGCAGGCGGCGCTTGGCCCGCCGCAAGGGGCGCCCGACCAGTCGGGCGTTCCGGCCCGGTACCAGAATTTCTTGTCGTCGCCGAAATCCATGAAGTGATCGACGTCTTCGTGATAGGCGCGCGCTTCCAGCGCGCCCCAGTCGAACTGGCCGAGGTAGCGCAGGTTCAGTCGCTTCTGGTCGTTGGCGAGCATGTCCATGCGTTGGTTCGGCCACAGCTGCTCGGGCATGTCCTGGAAGCCCAGCTTGGCTTCGACGAGATGGTTGCCGCCCCTGAGGGCGACGCCCAGCGTGTGGTTGCGCGTCTCGTAGGCGGTCGAGCCGACTTCGTCGCGCGACAGGGGGTGGCCCGGCCGGCCGGTGTAGGCGGGATCGTTGCCCGCTCCGAATATCCGCTCCTTGAAATTGCCGCCGGCGTCGTAGTTGCCGGACTGGGCGGTGGCGCCGGTATAGCTGACGCTGACGGATTCGGTGGCATAGGTGGCCGAGAGGT
Source organism: Rhodocyclaceae bacterium (assembly GCA_041396245.1). Classification (GTDB taxonomy): domain Bacteria; phylum Pseudomonadota; class Gammaproteobacteria; order Burkholderiales; family Rhodocyclaceae; genus Desulfobacillus. The sequence continues at coordinate 138,227 of JAWKYW010000006.1, forward strand.
TGGCGCCCTTTGCATGGCCGTTGCTGCGGTAGAAGGCGCTGGCCTCGCCCTTGACGAGGCTGCCCTGGCCGGGCGCGGCGAACACGGGAGAGGCCGTCTCGGCGACGATGGCGCCACCGATGCTGTCGCCGCCGACGCTGACCGGCGCCAGGCCGGCGTAGACCTTGAGCGAACCGACCTGCGACGGGTCGAGGTAGGACAGCGGCGGATTCATGTGGTTGGGGCAGGCGGAGAGCAGGTCCATGCCGTCCACCTTGATGCGCAGGCGGTCGTCGGCCAGGCCCTGCAGGACCGGCAGGCTGGAGACGCCGCCCGAACCCTGCAGGCTCATGCCGGGCACGTCGCGCAAGAGGCTGGCGGCGTCGCTGGTGGCGGGGCGCAGGGATTGCAGCGTCCGCGCCCCGACGTTCTCGGCGCCGGCCGGCAGCGTGCCTTCCTTTTGCGCGCTGACGACGACGGGACTCAGCGTCGTCTCCTGCGCGAGGGCAACGAGGGGCAGGGCGGCCAGCAGAACCGGCAGCGGGCGGAGGCGGGGGCGCAACTTCATGGCAAGGCTCCTGTGAATGTCGGCAAAGGGCGACATTCTAGGGAAGCCTGCGCACCCATCCCTGCGACACAGTGTCGCAGCGGGATGCCGGGCGCCGTCCCGCGGCGACTGACTTTGCTGCTATTCGACGCTGCGGCCCTCGCCCGCCTCCTCTTCGGTGCGGCCGTCGCGGATGTGGTAGATGCGGCGGAAGGTGGGGATGATCTTCTCGTCGTGGGTGACGACGATCACCGCCGTGCGGTACTCGCGCGCCAGGCGGTTGAGGATGCGGATGACGGTGAGCGCGCGCTCGGAGTCGAGCGGCGCCGTCGGCTCGTCGGCGAGGATGATCGGCGGCCGGTTGGCCAGCGCCCGTGCGATCGAGATGCGCTGCTGCTCGCCGCCGGAGAGTTCGGCGATGCGGGCGCCGGCGCGATGCGCCACGTCGAGCGCCTCGAGCATCTCCAGCGCGCGCCGGCGCGCCTCGGCGTTGGGGCGGCCGGCCAGCATCGGCAGCAGGGCGATGTTGTCGGTGGCGTCGAGGAAGGGGATCAGGTACGGCGCCTGGAAGACGAAGCCGATGCGGTCGCGCCGCAGCGCGCGCAGGTCCTGCGTCAGCCAGCGGTTGTCGTAGATCAGCTCGTCGCCCAGCGTGATGCGGCCGGCGCTCGGTTCGATCACCGCGCCGAGGCATTTCAGCAGCGTCGACTTGCCCGAGCCGCTGGGGCCGATGAGGCCCACCACCTCGCCCGGCCAGACCGCCATGTCGACGCCCTTCAGCGCATCGACGGCCGCCTCGCCGCTGCCGTAGCGCTTGGTCAGGCCCTCGACGAGGATCGCCGGCGGCCCCTGGTCGGTGCCGGCCGCCAGGGCGGCATTTCCGTTGGTGTTCACGTTGGCGTCCGCGTTGGTGCTCATATAGGTGCCCGCGCCGCTCATCCCCCGATGGCCTCGGCCGGATCGACGCGCAGGGCGGCGCGGATGGCCAGCACGCTCGCCAGGGCGCAGATGACCATGGTGGCGACGAAGCCGCGCCCGGCGTCCCCCGCCTCCAGCAGCACGTACTTGGGAAACACCGGCGCCCACAGCATGGCGGCGACGCGGCCGACGACGAAGCCGATCACGCCGAGGCCGAGCGCCTGCTGCAGGATCATGGCGGCGATGGTGCGGTTCTGCGTGCCGATCAGCTTCAGCACGGCGATCTCCTTGATCTTGCCCATGGTCAGGGTGTAGATGATGAAGGCGACGATGGCGGCGCTGACGACGGCGAGGATGACGAGGAACAGGCCGATCTGCCTGGCCGCCGTGGCGATCAGCTTCTGCACCAGGATCTCCTCCATCTCGGCGCCGGTGAAGGCGGTGAGATGCTTCCAGCGGCGGATCTCCGCCGCCACCGCGCCCGGGTCGGCGCCGGGGGCGACGCGCACCAGCACGGCGTTGACGTTGCGGCTGGTGGTCTGGCTGGCCTGCACCGCCTCGAGCAGGCCGGGCACGCCGGGGCGGTTGAAGGCCGGGTTGGCAGCGACGCGCGCGCGCTCGTTGCGGATGGCCTCGACGTCCTTGGTGAACTGCGCCTCCTGGGCGTCCTTCAGCGTGACGAACAGCATCGGGTCGCCGCCGGAGGAGACCATGCGCCGCGTCAGCCCGACCACGGTGAATTCCTGCCGCTTGATGCGCAGCGTGTCGCCGACGCGAAAGCCGGTGCGGACATCGGCCACCGCCTCGTAATGGGCGCGCGCGATGGGGCGGCCCTCGACGAGGAAGGGCGGCTCGCCCGGCTCTCCCGGCTCGAAGCCGGCGACCATCACGCGCACGTCGCGCCCGCCCTGCTTCACCTGCATGGTCAGCCAGGCGGCATTCGCCGCCTGCGCCACGCCGGGCAGGCCGAGGATGCCGCGGTAGTGGTCGTCGCGCAGGCTGGAGGGCTCGGCGAAGGGACCGAGGGTGTGCTGCTGCACCACCCAGACGTCGGCCTGGATGGCGCGCAGCAGCACCTTGGCGTCGTCCACCATGCCGCGATAGACGCCGGCCATGGTCAGGGTGACGCCGATCAGCAGCCCGAGGCCGACGCCGGTGAAGGCGAAGCGGCCGAGGTTGTGGGCGATGTCGCGGCGGGCGAGGTTGATCACGGTTTCCTGACCCGCACGCTCATGTCTTCCTGCAGCAGCGCCGTGCTGTGCGAGACCACTTCATCGCCGGCGGCAAGGCCATCGACGATCTGCGTGAGTCCGTCGCCGGTCTGCGCGCCGGTGACGACCGGGGCGAAGCGCACCTTGCCGTCCGCCACCTGCCAGACGCCGGTCTGCCCGCCGCGGCGGCTGACCGCGGCGCTCGGCACGACGAGCGCACCCGCCAAGGCCGGCAGCCGCACCGTCACCTCGGCCAGCTCGCCGAGGAACAGCGCCGCCGGCGGCGCGTCGAGCTGGACGGCGACGAGGCGCTCCTCGGTGACGGCGTCGCTTTGCAGGTCGATGCGCGCCACCGTGCCCGGCAGCACCTGGCCGCGTGCCGAGCGCAGCTCGACGGCGGCTTTCTGGCCGACGCGCAGGCCGCGCGCCCGCCCCTGGTCGATGCGCGCCATGACCCACAGGCTGGCGGGATCGACGATGCGCAGCGCCGCCTGGCCGGCGACCAGGGTGCTGCCCGGCTCGGCCTCGCGCGCGACGACGATGCCGTCGACCGGGCTGAGCAGCCGCGCGTTGCCGAACTGCGCGCGCGCGCCCTGCGCCGCGGCGCGCGCCGCCGCCAGCGCGCCGGCGGCGATATCGGCCTCGTTGCGGCGCGCCTCGGCGGCCTCGGCGCTGACGAACTTGCGCGCCGCCAGGTCCTGGTAGCGGGCGTAACTGGCGCGGGCGGTGCGGGCGCGGCTGTCCGCCTCGCGCACCTGCGCCTCCGCCGTGCGCACGCGTTCGGCCAGATCCACCGGATCCATTTCGGCGACGAGCTGGCCGGCGCGCACGGCATCGCCATGATCGACATGCACCCGCAGCACGCGCCCGGCCTGGGTCGGCCCGATGGCGTAAGCCAGGCGCGCCTCGACCGTGCCGACGCCGAAGACGGTGGGCTGCAGGTCCGACTGCGCCGCCGTCGCGACACTGACTTCGGTGGCGGCAAGCGGCCCGCGCGAGAAGGCCAGCCAGGCCAGCGCGGCGAAGACCGCCAGGCCCGCCGCGGCGAAGGCGTAGCTGCGCCATTTTCCCTTCATGTCCGTTTCTCCTTGGCTTGGTATGTCATCAGTGTATTTCCTGAGGGGAGCCCGTGTCAGCGGGAATCCGTATCCCGCAATAAGCGCCTGTAATCGGCCGAGGCCTCCAGGGTGCTGCGAGCGAGCTGCCGCAGTCGGTCGACGGTCGAGGCGGGCAGGCTGTACGACGTCGGAATGGCGTGGAAGAAGGCGCGCTCCTGCGGGTCGGCGATGGCGTCGAAGGTGACCTCGATCAGATGGTAGTCGAATTCGGCATCCGCGGCACCTGCCCGGACTTCGCCGCGCCGCGTGCGCAGCCTGTCCGCCATGTGCTCGAAATTCGCCCTGAGCAGTTCCGTCGTCTCGAAGGAATAGCGGTTGATCGGAATGTCCCGGATCGCCCGCATGACCTGGTTGACGGTCGGCACGTCTTCCTGCCTGTCGAGGGCATAGTCGGGCGCCGTTTCGGCATTGACGACGATGATCACCGCCTTGCGCAGGCCGTCGAGCTCGAGGGCGCGGGCCATCCCGGCCGGGCCGCCCTCGACCGCAAGCCGGTCGAGCAGGCCGCGCAGGCCGATGTTGTCGGTGATGCCGCCGTCGAGGAGGTGGATGTACGGCCTCGCGACGGCATCGAGGTACGAGGAGGTCTCGGCCGCCTTGAACATGCGGCGGGCGGACGGCACCGCGCCGAAGGCGGCTTTCGGCATTGCCGCGGAATCGTTGCGGCAGGTGCCGCCATAGTTGCGCAGCGTGACCGGGCTGAAGACGACGGGCACGGCACTCGAGGCGGCGACGGCCCGCGCCAGCGGGAAGGCGGCCAGGTCCGAGCAGATCAGGTCGAACTGGTCCTGCGTGAATTCGAAGCGCGTGCCAAGCGTCATGTCGCTGGCGTTGATGATGACGAACGGCCGCTCGCCGCGCTCGAGCAGCGTGCCATAGGTGCCCCGGTCGAACAGCGCCTCGTCGAGGTATTCCGCCACCAGGTCGATGCGGCCGAACTTCGGCGACGCGGCGCGCGCCAGGTTGACGGGATTGAGCATCTTGCGGGCGAGTTCGCCCTGCACGTCGCGCTTCAGGAAGCGATCCTCGAAGTCGCTGAAGATGCGTTCCCGGTAGAGCGCGTAGTAGGCGGCGGTGAAGCTGCCGCCGGAGACGGCGGAGATGATGTCGACTTCGTCGAGCAGGCGCTTGCGCCGGCCCTCCCAGACGATCTCCGTCGCCGCCAGCTGCTCCAGCACGCCGTAGGCGAGCGCGGCGGCGCGCGTGCCGCCGCCGGAGAAGGTGAGTATCAACAGCAGGCTGTCGGAGTTGTCGGGGCCGGACAGGCCGGTGAAGCGATAGCCCTGCGCCGGATCGCGCTGCGCCAGCCGGTCGTTCGGCGGATAGTGGGCGCAGCCGGCGAGCGCAAGCACGGCGACGGCCAGCAGGATTCGGCGGGCGAGCGTGGTAGTCATGGGCAGGCCGTCAGGCCCGGCGCGCCGGCATCGCCGATGCCGCGCAGGTAAACCGCGAAGGCGTCCGTCGCCTCCCGCGGCAGCCGGGACGGATGGGAGAGGCCGGCGTTCATGCGCAGGACGAGGCCCTGCACCATGCCGACGAACAAGGCGGCCGCCGTCGGGGCATCGATATTCGAATCGACCTGTCCCTTCTGCTTGGCCAGCTGGATCAGCCGCGAGATGCGCGACTCGTAGCGGCCGATGGCCTGCCTGATGCGGCGGCGCGCGCGGGGATCGTCCGTCTGCGCATACCAGGCGAGCAGCTTCATGGGCACGGCGGGATGCTTCGCCATGAATGCCACCTGGAGGCGGAAGGCGCTTTCGAGCGTCTTCAGGGGACTTTCCTCGAGCCGCGCGGCGCGCCCCAGCAGATGCAGCAGCGCGCGGTAGGCCCAGGACAGCAGGACGCCGCGGCCGATCCGCTTGCGGGAAACGGGGTGGGGCAGGGCCTCTTCCGCGACCGCGCTGGCGGGGATCGTCCCGCCCGGCGCAGACAGGTAGGCAATGGTGACCCTGCGCCATGCCGCCAGATGGGCGGCAGGGATGTCACGGGACCCGTCGTCGCTCACAAACTGATCCTCCTGCCGGTTTTGGCGCGGGCGAGAAAGTGCCAGGCGAGCAGCCCGATGCCGGCCCACAGCCCCGTGCGCAGTGTCATGGCGGCGACGGTGCGCGGCTCGAACGGCGCGCCGCTCAACACATGCACGCCGAGGGCCATGAACGCCAGCGCGGTGGCGCCGGCGATGGCCAGGGCCAGGTACGCCGCCCAGGGCCGCATCAGGGCCAGCCCGGCGCCGGCGGCGATGTAGGCGAAACCGGCCAGGAAGTTGAACCACAGCACGAACGGAACGTAGTTGCCGGCCTGCTGGCGCGCCGCCTCGCCGCCGAACAGCACCTTGCCGCCGGACAGGAGGGTCATTACGCCGAACAGAATGGCAACGGCCGCAACGGCGGTCAGAATGATGCGCACTGTCTTGTTTTGCATGTCTGCTTCCTTACAACGAGGTTTTTCTTTGGGTCGAGGCGGAAACGGGCGGCATCTCGGCGCGGGCCCGGCCCTTGACCGATGGGGAGGGCGGCGCCTCCACCCTCCGGCAGGCTTTCGCTTCCAACGCATCGGGCACGACCGGCGGCACGCCAGTTGCCGCCGGACCGGACAGCGCCAGATACACCAGCCAGTGTTCGAGGATCGGCATGGCGGAGCGGATCAGCGGCCGCGGCCGCCACGACCCCCACCCATGCCGCCTCCCATGCTACCCCCCTGCCCCTGGCGACTCTGGTAGCCCTGGCCGTAGCCGCCGCCCTGGCCGCTGCCGTCGCGCCGGCGTTCGCGCGCACCCTCGCCACCCTGGCTGCCCTGGCCGTTGCGGTTTTCCATGCGCGCGCGCCCATCGACCGAGGTGTCGCGCATCAGCGCCCGCTCCTCGGGCGTCATGTTGCGCACGCGTTCCTGCTGCTGCTCGCGCCAGGCGCTGCGCTCCTCGGCGGTCATGTGGCGCGCCTGTTCGCGCGACTGCAGGGGATCGACGGCCGGCGGCGTCTCCTGCGCCGTCGCGGCGCCCGCCGCGAGCAGGACCAGACCGGCAGTGGCGAGTTCGATGAAACGGAATGCGTTCATGCTGCGCTCCTTGCGTGGTTGAGGGACCGCGCCGCGGGATCGTAGCGCTTCCCTTGGCGCGGTGCCCATCTTCCGCCCGCCCGGTTGCCGCGGCATTTCCGCCCTGCAACCGCCGGCAACGCTGTGTTACCGAACGTTACCGCAGCCCGAAAGAGCGGCCCGGTCTTGTACTATTCTCCGCATGGACAGGGACGCTGCGCACATCCTGGTGGTCGACGACGATGCCGGCCTGCGCGAACTGCTGACGGACTATCTCTCCGGCCACGGCTTTCGCGTCGGCGCGGTGGCCGACGGCATGGCGATGGACGCCTATCTGAAGGCCGATGCCGTCGACCTGATCGTGCTCGACCTCATGCTGCCGGGCGAGGACGGCCTGTCGCTGGCGCGGCGGCTGAAGGCGGCCGGCGGTCCGCCCATCGTCATGCTCTCCGCGCGCGGCGAGGAGATCGACCGCGTCGTCGGGCTGGAAGTGGGCGCCGACGACTACCTGGCGAAGCCCTTCGGTCCGCGCGAGCTGCTCGCCCGCATCCGCGCCGTGCTGCGCCGCGGCGCGAACGTGGCGGCGCAGCCCGCAGGCGCCGCCAGCGAGGTCATCGACTTCGGCCGCCTGCGGCTCGACCTGCGCGCCCAGCGCCTGCTGCGCGACGGCGTGGAACTGCCGCTCACTTCCGGCGATTTCGCCTTGCTGCGGATCTTCGCCGAACACCCGCACCGCGTCCTCTCGCGCGACCAGCTGATGGATCGACTCAAGGGCTTCGAGCGCGATCCCTTCGACCGCAGCATCGACGTGCGCGTGACGCGCCTGCGCCGCAAGATCGAGTCCGATCCGGCGCATCCCGTGTATATCCGCACGGTGCGCGGCGAAGGCTACCTGTTCACGCCCGAGGCGGGGCAGGGCTGATGCGCCTCCCGCCCAGCCTGTTCGGCAGGACCGCCCTCACCGTCGCCGCCGCCTTCATCCTCATGCAGGCGCTGGTGCTGGCGGTGGCCTTCTTCACCGTCATGCGCCCGATGGCGCAGCGCTCCGCCGACGACCTGGCGGCGCTCCTCGTGCTCGCCGCCCAGACCTGGGTGGAACTGCCGCCCGGCACGCGGCCGGACTTCAGGACCGAACTGGCCTCCAACCACCAGATCTGGCTCGGCGAAAAAGTGCCGCCTGCCGACGGCGGCGTGCGCCCGCCCTACGCGCAGCTGCTCGAAGCCTCCCTGGAGAAGCGCACCGGCACGCCCGTCCGCGTCACGCTGGCGCAGGGGGAGGAACTCTGGCTGTGGACGGAAATTCCCGCCGGCGGCGCGCGCATTCCTGTCGGCATTCCGCAGCGGCGCATCGGCGCGCAGCCTTTCCTCGCCCTGTCGCTCGTGCTCGGCATCGGCACGCTGCTGAGCCTCCTCACCGCCCTGCTGCTGGTGCGCCGCCTGACGCGACCGCTGGAGCGCCTCACGCAGGCCGTCGAGCGCGTCGGCGGCGGCGAGGTACCGGCACCGCTGCCCGAGACGGGTTCGCGCGAGCTGGCCACGCTCGCGCGCAGCTTCAATCGCATGGCGCGCCAGGTACGCGAACTGCTCGACAACCGCACCACGCTGCTGGCCGGCATCTCGCATGACTTGCGCACGCCGCTGGCGCGGCTGCGCCTGGCGCTGGAGATGCTCGCCGAAAAGCCGCGGCCGGAGCTCATCGCGCGCATGGGACGCGACCTCGAGGACATGAACCGGCTGATCGGCGAATTCCTCGCCCTGGCGCGCGGCCTGCAGGAAGAAGGCGGCCGCGCCTTCGATGCCGGCACGGTCGTGGCGGAAGCGGTGGCGGCGGCGCGCGCCGCCGGCGCCGACGTCGATGTCGTAGCGCCGGCGGCCTGCGCCTGCCGTACGCACGGGCGTCCGCTCGCGCTGCGGCGCATCCTCGACAACCTGATCGGCAATGCCCTGCGCTACGGCGGCGGCCGGGCCGGGATCGACTGCGGGCAGGAAGCGGGCGAAGCGGTCATCCGCGTGCTGGATCGCGGTCCCGGCATCGCGCCCGATCAGTTCGAGGCCGTGTTCCGGCCCTTCCACCGAATCGAGGCCTCGCGCAGCAGCGCCACCGGCGGCAGCGGACTCGGCCTGGCCATCGCCCTGCAGCTGGCCGAGGCCAACGGCTGGCGCCTCGCGCTGCGCAACCGGGACGGCGGCGGCCTGGAAGTGCGGCTGATCCTGCCGCAGGCGGCAGGCGAAGCGTCCCTGCCGCCGTCCTGCGGCGACTGACTTTTCCCCAGGGTCTGTCCACATCCATTCGGTCCGACAGAATGAATGTGGACAGACCCTAGCAGTTGCGTTCGTAGGCGCAGCCGAGCAGCGCGTCCTGCGCCGCCTTGGTGGCGGCGGAATTCGGGTGGTTGGCGAGGAACACCACGATGACGCGTCTGCCGCGGCGGTCGAGCACGTAGCCGGCCAGCGCGCGCACGCCCTCGAGGTAGCCGGTCTTGACGTGGGCCTGGCCGGCGACGCCGTTGCCGTTCAGGCGCTTCTTCATGGTGCCGTCCACGCCGGCCAGCGGCAGCGAAGCGAGGAATTCCGGCATGACCGGGCTGGCGAAGGCGGCGGCGAGCAGGCGCGCCAGGTTCTCCGCGCTGACGCGTCCGGCGCGCGACAGCCCCGAACCGTTCTCGATGACGAGTTCCGGCATGGCGAGCGCCTTCTGCGCCAGCCAGGCGCGCAGCGCCGCCTCGGCATCCGCCGCGCGTGCCGGCTGCCGGGCGCTTTCCGCGCCGAGCGTGAGGTAGAGCTGGCGCGCCATGACGTTGTTGCTGTACTTGTTGATTTCGCGCACCACCTCGGCCAGGGGAGGCGACTCGGCGCGCGCCAGCAACGTGGCGCCGGCCGGCACGGTGCCCTCGCGCACGCCGCCCGAGAGCGTGCCGCCGAGCTCGCCCCACAGCTGGCGGAAGACGCCGACGACGTACTGCGGGTGGTCGAGCACGGCGACATGGCGCTGCTTCTCGCCGCAGGCGGCGGGATAGCGGCCGGTGAGGATCAGGCGCGCCGCCGCCCCGGTGTGGGCGAGATCCATGCGGATGGCGTCGTACCAGGCGGGGTCGCAGCCGCCCTCGGCCAGGGTCAGCAGGTTGACCACGTCGAGCTGCGACGGCGCCGGCTCGGCGTGTACGGTGACGGCCTGCGCTGCCGCGTCGGGGGCGAAGGCGAGGCGGATCGCCTTGTGGTTGAGCAGCAGTGCGTCCGGCCCGACGTTGTAGGGCCGCAGCGGCTCGCTGTCGAAGCGGGCCGGATCGTGGGGCTCGGCCGCGAAGCGGCCGCGGTCGAGCACGAGGTCGCCGCGGATCTCGCGCAGGCCCCTGGCGCGCAGCTGGCGCAGCAGCAGCCAGAACTGCTCGAAGCCGAGCTTCGGGTCGCCGCCGCCCTTGAGCACCAGGTCGCCCTCGAGCACGCCCGCCGCCAGCGGCCCGCTCACGTAGGCCTCGGTCTTCCAGGTGTAGGCCGGGCCGAGCAGCTCCAGTGCGGCGTAGGTGGTGAGGAGCTTCATCACCGAGGCCGGGTTCATCGGCCGATCGGCGTTGAAGCTTGCGCGCGGCAGGCGCGCACCGACGTCCTGCACTACCAGCGCCACGGCCGAGGAAGGCACCTTGGCCGCCTTCAGCGCGCGGGCGACCGGGACGGGCAGGCGCTCCGCTTCCTGGGCGTGGGCCGGCGCGAGCCACTGGAACAACGGCAGACTGATGCAAATGCAGCGGAAAAGACGGTTCACCCCGGCATTGTAGCCAGCCCCCCCTTGAATAATCATCGGTTCGCCATTACTATTGGCACTCGCAAGCTTTGAGTGCTAACAAGTTGGCTTGAGGAATGCCATGTGAGCGACCGCTCACTTTCATGAATCATATTCTGTAGAGAGGAGATAACTCTATGAAAATTCGTCCTTTGCATGACCGTGTGATCGTCAAGCGCCTCGAAGAGGAGCGCAAGACGGCCTCCGGCATCGTCATTCCCGACACCGCCGCCGAGAAGCCCGACCAGGGCGAAATCATGGCCGTCGGCCCCGGCAAGCGCGACGACAGCGGCAAGCACATCGCCCTCGACGTCAAGGTCGGCGACAAGGTGCTGTTCGGCAAATACGCCGGCCAGACCGTCAAGGTGCAGGGCGAGGAGCTCCTCGTCATGCGCGAAGAAGACATCATGGGTGTCGTTGAAGGCAAGTAACGGAATCGTTTAGGAGAAAACACAATGCCTGCTAAAGAAGTCAAATTTGGGGATTCCGCCCGCCACCGCATGGTGGAAGGCGTCAACATCCTGGCCGACGCGGTCAAGGTCACGCTCGGCCCGAAGGGCCGCAACGTCGTGCTGGAGCGCTCCTTCGGCGCCCCGACGGTGACCAAGGACGGCGTTTCCGTCGCCAAGGAAATCGAGCTCAAGGACAAGTTCCAGAACATGGGCGCGCAAATGGTGAAGGAAGTCGCCTCCAAGACTTCCGACGTCGCCGGCGACGGCACCACCACCGCTACCGTGCTGGCCCAGTCGATCGTGCGCGAGGGCATGAAGTTCGTCGCCGCCGGCATGAACCCGATGGACCTGAAGCGCGGCATCGACAAGGCCGTCATCGCCGTCGTCGACGAGCTGAAGAAGCTGTCGAAGCCCTGCACCACCTCGACCGAGATCGCCCAGGTCGGCGCCATCTCCGCCAACGCCGACGCCGACATCGGCAAGATCATCGCCGATGCCATGGACAAGGTCGGCAAGGAAGGCGTCATCACCGTCGAGGACGGCAAGAGCCTCAACAACGAGCTGGAAGTGGTCGAGGGCATGCAGTTCGACCGCGGCTACCTCAGCCCCTACTTCATCAACAATCCGGACAAGCAGATCACCGTCCTGGAGAACCCCTTCGTCCTGCTCTTCGACAAGAAGATCTCCAACATCCGCGACCTGCTGCCGGTGCTGGAGCAGGTGGCCAAGGCCGGCCGGCCGCTGCTGATCATCGCCGAGGACGTCGAGGGCGAGGCGCTCGCCACCCTGGTGGTGAACAACATCCGAGGCATCCTCAAGACCTGCGCCGTCAAGGCGCCGGGCTTCGGCGACCGCCGCAAGGCCATGCTCGAGGACATCGCCATCCTCACCGGTGGCCAGGTCATCGCCGAGGAAGTCGGCCTCACCCTGGAGAAGGCCACCCTGAACGACCTTGGCCAGGCCAAGCGCATCGAGATCGGCAAGGAGAACACCACCCTCATCGACGGCGCCGGCGAAGCCAAGAGCATCGAGGCGCGCGTCAAGCAGATCCGTGCCCAGATCGAGGAAGCCACCAGCGACTACGACAAGGAGAAGCTGCAGGAACGCGTCGCCAAGCTGGCCGGCGGCGTGGCGCTGATCAAGGTCGGCGCCGCCACCGAGGTCGAGATGAAGGAAAAGAAGGCCCGCGTCGAGGACGCCCTGCACGCCACCCGTGCGGCGGTGGAAGAGGGCATCGTTCCCGGCGGCGGCGTGGCGCTGATGCGCGCCCGCGGCGTCAAGCTGAAGGGCGACAACCACGACCAGGAAGCCGGCATCAAGATCGTGCTGCGCGCCCTGGAGCAGCCGATGCGCGAGATCGTCGCCAATGCCGGCGAGGAGCCGAGCGTGGTGGTGAACAAGGTCAACGAGGGCAAGGGCAACTTCGGCTACAACGCCGCCACCGGCGAGTACGGCGACATGGTGGCGATGGGCGTGCTCGACCCGACCAAGGTCACCCGCACCGCGCTGCAGAACGCCGCTTCGGTGGCCGGCCTGATGCTCACCACCGACTGCATGGTGGCCGAACTGGTCGAAGACAAGCCGGCCGGCGGCGGCATGCCCGGCGGCATGGGCGGCATGGGCGGCATGGGCGGCATGGGCATGGATATGTGATCGGCGGAGCCGATCGCATATCCACCCCGAAAGAATAGGAACAGGGGAAACCGAGGTTTCCCCTGTTACCCCCCATCCTTGCAAATCAGGCCCCGCTTCGGCGGGGTCTTTTTTTGGGGCCGGCCTCGACGCTTTCTTGTCCCGCGGGCGGAGTGTTATAGTCTTATCACTAAAGCAATAAGGGTGGAGGCTATATGGACCTGAACGCCATTTACAGAAAAACCCAAAAAGGTCTGGAGGAGATGGCTCACCGGACGGCGCTCGGCATGCGCGAGCGCACCCTGCTGGTGATGGTCGATGGCAAGACGACCGCCGCGGAGTTGCTCGCCCGCGCACGTCACATGCCGGATCCGCCGGGGCTGCTGGCCAAGCTCATCGACGGCGGCTTCATCGAGGCGTCGGCTTCCGCCGCGCCGCCTCCGGTGGCGGCACAGCCGTCCGTGAAGGAAGCGGTCGCCTTCGCGCGATCCTACCTCACCGACAACCTGGGGCCGAACGCCGATCAGCTGGTCATGTCGCTGGAGAAGTGCAAGACGGCGGCGGAATTGCGGTCGCGGGTCGAGCAGGCGCGCCAGATCCTGAAGTCGATGGGCAACCCGCGCAAGGCGGATGAATTCTGGGCGGGGGTCGAGCCGTTGCTGCCGCCCGGCTGAGGGCGGCGGGCGGGCCGCCGCCGGCGCGGCCCCCTGACGGCACGAACGCGAAACGAATACAAGGAGAACGGCGGAAAGGGGCCGGACTGCGCGGCTTGCAGTCGCCCCATGCCGCAGCGGTTTATTCATGCACATCCTGCTGGCCGAAGACGATCGCATCATCGCCGACGGGCTGGTGCGCGCCCTGCGCAAGTCCGGCTTCGCCGTGGACCATGTCGCCAGCGGCAGCGATGCCGATGCCGCGCTGCTGTCCCAGCAGTTCGACCTGCTGATTCTCGATCTCGGCCTGCCCAAACTGAACGGCATCGAGGTGCTCAAGCGGCTGCGCGCGCGCAAGTCGCCGCTGCCGGTGCTGATCCTCACCGCGCAGGACGGACTGGAGGACCGCGTGCGCGGCCTCGATGCCGGCGCCGACGACTACCTCACCAAGCCCTTCGCCCTGCCGGAACTCGAGGCGCGCGTACGCGCGCTCACCCGGCGCGGCACCGGCAACCCGACGAAAATCGAATTCGGGCCGCTCACCTACGACCAGACCGAGCGCAGTGCCCGCATCGACGGGCAGGCGGTGGACCTGTCCGCGCGCGAACTGGCCCTGCTGGAGATCCTGCTGCTGCGCGCCGGCCGCCTGGTGAGCAAGGAACAACTGGTCGACCACCTCTGCGGCTGGGGCGAGGAGGTCAGTACCAACGCCATCGAGGTTTACGTGCACCGCCTGCGCAAGAAGCTGGAGAGCGGCGGCGTGCGCATCAGCACCGTGCGCGGACTCGGCTACTGCCTGGATCGCTCGGATGGCGCTTAGCGACAGGCTGCTCAAGCGGCATCCCGAGGAGGCCGAGCGGCAGTCGGTGTTCGGCGAAATCCTCGACTGGATGCTGATGCCGCTCTTGCTCATCTGGCCGCTCAGCGTGGTGCTCATCCAGGGCGTGGCCAACGACATCGCCGACGACCCCTACGACAAGGCGCTGGCCGAAAGCGCGCTGACCATCGCCCAGCTCGTCTCGGTGGACAAGGGCCGGGTCGAGGTCGGCCTCACCCCGCAGGCGCACAGCGTGCTGCATGCCGACGAAACGGACATGATCTACTATCAGGTGCTCGGCTTCGGCAACGAGCTCGTCGGCGGGGATCCGATCATTCCATGGGTGGAGCCGCCGCCGAAAACCATTCTCGGGCAGGCCTATTTCCGCGACGAGGACGTCCGGGGCGAACAGATCCGCGTCGCCTACCTCTACATCGCGCCGCTGCCGGACCGCCCGCCGCTGCTGGTGCAGGTGGCCGAGACGCGCAACAAGCGCAAGGCGCTGGCCAGCCGCATCATTTCGGGCGTGACGCTGCCGCAGTTCGCGATCATTCCGCTGGCCGTGCTGCTGGTGTGGGTCGGCCTCAGCCGCGGGGTGGCGCCGCTCAACCGGCTCGGCAGCGTGATCCGCCGCCGCCTGCCGACCGACCTGTCGCCGATTCCGACGGCCGGCGTGCCCGAGGAAGTCAAGCCGGTGGTGCGCGCCTTCAACGACATGATGGCGCGCCTCGAACAGAACCTGCAGGCGCAGCAGCGCTTCATCGGCGATGCCGCGCACCAGATGCGCACCCCGCTCACCGGCCTGAAGATGCAGACCGAACTGGCGCTGCGCGAATCCGATCCGGAACTGATGCGCGCCTCCCTGCGCCAGATCGCCGAAAGCGCGGACCGCGCCGCCCACCTGATCGGCCAGTTGCTGGCGCTGGCGCGCGCCGAATCCAGCCATCGCAAGACGCACGCCATCGAGAAGGTAGACCTCGAGGCCCTGGCGCGCGAGATCAGCCTGGAGTGGGCGCCCGCCGCCATGGCCAAGCAGATCGACCTCGGCTTCGAGGGCAGCGGCTGGCCCCTGCAGGTGAACGGCAATCCCCTGCTGCTGCGGGAACTGATCGTCAATCTGGTCGACAACGCGGTGAAGTACACGCCGCCGGGCGGCCGCATCACGGTGCGCGTGCGCGCCACGGAATTCGCGGTGCTGGAAATCGAGGACGACGGGCCGGGCATTCCGGAGAGCGAGCGCGACCTGATCTTCGAGCGCTTCTACCGCGTGCTCGGCAATGAAGTGCCGGGCAGCGGGCTGGGCCTGGCGATCGTGCGCGAGATCGCCGACCTGCATCACGGCAGCGTCCAGCTCAAGCCCGCCCCCGGCGGCCGCGGCACGCTGGCGCAGGCGGTGTTTCCGCGCCGCCGCTTCACCATCTCCGCCCTGCTGGCGCAGTCTCCCGAGAAGTTCCAGCCGAGCCTGTAGGCGGGCCGGCTCAGCAGGCCAGGCCGTGCAGCGCGCACAGCTCGCGCCGAATCCAGGCGAGGAGGATCCACAGCCAGAACATCAGGAGGAAGGCGACGAAGGGCAGGTGCCTGTCGATCACCGCTTTCGGCGCGATCCATCGCGCGAGGACGATCACCGGCCGGGTGACGACGAGGAACAACTGGTAGACGACATTGCCCTGGCGGCGGCCCCCCGCCAGCAGGGCCAGCACGCCCTGGCCGAGCAGGGCCAGCAGGGCCACCTCCACGAGGGCGCGCAGGACGGTGATGGCGAACAGGTCGGGGTGGCTCATGGCATCGTCTCGGCGATCGGATTCCGGCGACATTATGCCCGTCCGGGGCCGAGGCCATTCCTCGTCCGCCGCCGCGACGGCCTTGCCGTGCAAAAAAAAGCCCGCCTTGCGGCGGGCTCAAAGGGGTTTCCCCCCTCCTCGTAGTTCCTGTGCCCTAGCGGCTGAGAATGTCGATTTCGCCCGCCAGTTTCGGGTAGCGGACGTGGTCGACCAGTTCCTGCACGTCCTGCGGCGGCGGCGCGGTGAGCAGGCTGCCGACGATGACGCCGACGAAACCGGCGGAAACGCCGAAGATGCCCGACGAAATCGGGGCAATGTCCCACCAGAGCGGGGCGTTGATGCCAAAGAACGGGTAGGTCATGACCATGTAGGCGCTGCAGACGATCAGGCCGGCGGACATGCCGAGGATGGCGCCCCACTTGTTCGCGCGCCGCCAGAACACGCCGAGCACCAGGGCCGGGAAGAAGCCCGAGGCGGCCAGCGAGAAGGCCGCGCCGACCAGGGACAGGATGCTGCCCGGCTTCTGCAGGGTGACATAGGCGGCGACGAGCGCGGCGGCCAGCAGCAGTCCCTTCGACACGGCGATGCGGCGCACCGTCGACGCCTGCGGGTCGATCATCTTGTAATAGAGGTCGTGCGAGAGCGCGTTGGCGATGGTCAGCAGCAGGCCGTCGGCGGTGGACAGCGCCGCCGCCAGGCCGCCGGCGGCGACGAGGCCGGAAATCACGTAGGGCAGTCCGGCGATCTCCGGCGTCGCCAGCACGATGAGGTCGCCGTCGATGGTGATTTCGGCCAGTTGCACGATGCCGTCGAGGTTGATGTCGGTGATCGCCATCAGCGCCTTGTCCACCGCCGCCCAGTTGCCGACCCAGGCCGGCAACTCGGCGAAGCTCATGCCGACCAGGTTGCCGTACACCTCGGCCTTGACCAGGATGGCCAGCGCGGGCGCCGTGAAATAGAACAGGAAGATGAAGAACAGCGACCAGCCGACCGACCTGCGCGCCTCCTTGACCGACGGCGTCGTGTAGTAGCGCATCAGGATGTGCGGCAGCGCCGCCGTGCCGATCATCAGGCAGAACACCAGCGCCAGAAAGTTCTTGCGCTTGACGGCGCGCTCGGCGTCGTCCTTGCCGGCGAACGGCTCGGCGTGCGGCCTGACCGGCTCGGCCCGGGCGGCGGCCTCCGTCCGCTCCCGCGCCCAGGCCGCTTCGGCCACGGCGGGGTCCGTGGGATATTGCCGGACGGCCCTTTCCGCCGTCGTGATGGCCCGCAGATCGGGCGCCTTGCCGGTCCTGAGCGCCGCGGCCTCGGCCGCGAGCTTGTTCCGTTCCGCCGCGAGGTAGCCCGCGCCGTCCGCGGCCAGGTGCTCCAGCCGGGCCCCGGCGGCCGCGCTGCGCTCGCGCAGGATGTGCCGCACCGAATCCTCAGCCGCGCCCCGCGGCGTCGACTTGTCGTTGAACTCGCGCTCCAGCGCCGCCACCTTCGGCAGGGCCGCGGTGTAGGCGGAGATCTGCGGCACGGGCGAGCCGGTGTGCTTCAGCGACAGCCAGACCACCGGAATCAGGTAGGCGACGACCAGGACCACGTACTGCGCCACCTGGGTCCAGGTCACCGCGCGCATGCCGCCGAGGAAGGAGCAGACCAGGATGCCGGACAGGCCGACGAACACGCCGATGCTGAACTCCAGGCCGGTGAACCGGCTGGTGATGATGCCGACGCCGTAGATTTGCGCCACGACGTAGGTGAACGAGCAGGTAATGGCGACGACGATGCCGACGAAGCGGGGAATGTTGCCGCCGTAGCGGGCGCCGAGGAAGTCGGGGATCGTGAACTGGCCGAACTTGCGCAGGTAGGGCGCGAGGAACAGCGCCACCAGGCAATAGCCGCCGGTCCACCCCATGACGAAGGCCAGCCCGTCGAAACCGGTGTGGTAGAGCGTGCCGGCCAGGCCGATGAAGCTGGCCGCGCTCATCCAGTCGGCGCCGGTCGCCATGCCGTTGAACAGCGCCGGCACGCGCCGGCCGGCGACGTAATACTCGGCCACTTCCGCCGTCCGCGACAGGAAGCCGATGCCGGCGTAGAGCAGGATGGTGGCGAAGAGGAAGACGTAGCCGAGAATGCGCTGCGGCACGCCGAGCCACTCCAGGGCGCCGACGGAGAGGATGAACAGCAGGAAGCCGGCCGTGTACAGGCCGTAGTATTTTTTCAGCTGGGCGTTGAAGCGGGACTGGACCGTTGACATGCGGAAACCGGGCCGGCGCTAGCCTTGTCCCTCATCGACGCCGAGTTCCTCGTCCAGCCGGTTCATGGTCCTGGCGTAATACACGATGATCGCCACGTAGATCGCCAGCGAGCCCTGCGCCGCGAACCAGAATCCGAGCGGCCCGATGAAGCTGATTTCGTTCAGTTCGCGGGAGAACCATGCCGTGACGAAGGTAAACAGGAACCAGATCGCGAAGAGGGCGCCGGTGATGCCGAGGTTTCGCCGCCAGTATTCCCTGTGCTTCTCGGTCAGTTGCATCGAAGCGCCATCCCCTTTCGACAAATCCTCGGCGCCATCCGGACGGACGGCCCGGGCCCGCCCGCATTATCGTCGGAGGAAACTGACACGAGGCTTACACAGGGCGCGGCAGCCGGCTCGGCAAGCGCGCGGCCCGGCGGTGCTGGCCAGGCCAGAAGGATTGCAGCCGCGATGCTTTGCCTGCCTTTCCGAAAACAGTATAATTCCGCCTCTTTCGCCGGCCCGAAGGAATGACTCGACCCCCGCGGCCGGAGTCAAAATCCGCGGCCGGCGAAGCAGCAGAAGAATTTTGGCCAGGTAGCTCAGTTGGTAGAGCAGCGGACTGAAAATCCGCGTGTCGGCGGTTCGATTCCGCCCCTGGCCACCAAAATTCCAAAAACCAACCCTTATCGGTTGGTTTTTTTTCGCCTGTACCCGCCAGTACTGGCGCGGATTCCGGGCATGGCCTCTTGAGCACGGCTACCCTGCACCCGTCGATTTTCACCCGGTTTACACCTCTCTGTCTCCGTTTTTATCTGCTCGCCTCTTGAGCACCCAAGAGCGCCAACCCTGTATCTATAAGGGTTTGCGGGCTGCCGGTTTTACTTGGCAACTGCCCAGAGAAAGCGACCGAGCCTGCTGCGGACGTAAAAAAACCGCCTTGCGGCGGTATGCCGGTAATGCAGAATGGTCAGCAAATATCAGCGTTCAGTGCCTTGCGCTGGGCCCGCCAGGACGCAAACAGCTTGCCGCGTAGCAACTGGCTGACGCCAACTTTGATGCGCCCGTGGGCAATGCCTTCGACCAGATCAGGAGCCAGCTGTGTCAGGCGGATGATCTTGCTGGCCTGAGCAAGGTCGATACCCTCGGCCACTGCGATCTCGGTCAACGAGGCGAAGCGTTCTTCGTCCAGCAGCCGCTGCCAATGGTGCGCAAGGCCGAGTGCGCGCATCAGCGCGGTGTCCTGCGCCGCCGCTTGAGCCGCGCGCTCCCGCTTGGCCTCTGCCAAGAATTCCTGCGGCGCGTCCAATGACGTGATGACCCGCTTCTTCAACCCTCGCCTTACCAGCGTCCAGGGGACGAAGGTCTCCAGTCGTACACCGCCGGCGGGGGTTGGGAGTTCATAGGTGACCGGGCGGCCTGTCTGCTTGCCATAGTGTTTCTTGCTGGTCATTTCGCCTCCTACCGGAATCGTTCAAGCATCTGGCGCTGATCAGGCCAGAGGGCCGGGATGTCGTTGCGCATCAGCCACAGCAGGGTCAGCCTTCGGGGCTGGCATCCCTGCATCAACTGCTCGATGATGTCGGGAGCCAACCGCGCCAACCTCAGCAGCCGGCCGACCGTTGTCGGCATCAGCCCTTCGGCCTTGGCGATCTCGACCACACTCTTGAACGCGCCCGTGTCGAGCAGGGCGTGCCAGTGCATCGCCCGGGCCACAGCCTCGACAATGCGTACGTCGTGCGCGGATTCCCGCCCGTCGACCAGCAGTTTTCCCTTCTTCCGCTTGAAGTGCAGGGGCACGAAAGTTTCCAGCGAGCTGTTCATCAGGCCTCGGCCTCCACCAGTTCCGCGCCGATCTCCCTCGGCGCGAACTCGCCGATCAACTTGTCCCAGCCCAACTCACGCCACTTCACCTTGATGCCTTGCACCTCTCCGATATGGACGAGGTCAATCCGTTCGATCATCAGGTTGGCGATACGGTGGCGCTCGACTGGGAACAACTGATCCCACACGTCGTTAAGACGACCCATCGCCATCACCGTGCTGGCCTCGTCGATCTGGGCCCCGTTGCGCTGAATGTGGCGAACCACCGAGGCAATGGATTCCGGGCTGGTCAGCACTGTGCGGATTTGGGCGACCACCGCTGCCTCGATCTCCGGTGCAGGCAGGCGCTCGTAGCTCTTGCCCGGTGCGCCGAAGCGGCTTTCCGACTTGGACACGTAGTAGTGGTACTTGTGCCCCCTCTTGTTCGAGTAGGTCGGGTACATCCGCTCGCCCGATGGCGTGTATAGCAGGCCGCGCAGCAAGGCGTCGGTGCGCGACCTGATCTTGGTTTCCACCGACCGGGCATGGCCGTCCTTGGCCTGCACTGCGTGAACCTTGTCCCAAAGCGCCTGATCGATGATCGGCGGGTGCGCGCCAGGGTACCAATTTCCCTTGTGCGACAACTCCCCAAGGTAGATACGGTTGCGCAGCAGTTTGTGCAGGTACTTCTTGTCGATGCGCGTGCCGCTGCGGGTTTGGCCCTCCTGCGTTGTCCAGGCTTTGGTGGTGATGCCCTCGGCGGTCAGGTTGGCGGCGATCTGCGTCGGCGAGCCGATGGTCAGCATCTCCTCGAAGATGCGGCGCACTACTGCAGCCTCGGCCTCGTTGATAACCAACTGCCGGTTCACAACGTCGTAGCCGATGGACGGCACACCGCCCATCCACATTCCCTTGCGCTTGGCGGCCGCGATCTTGTCGCGGATGAGCTCGCCGGTGACCTCCCGCTCAAACTGGGCGAAGGACAACAGGACGTTAAGCATCAACCTGCCCATCGAGGTGGCCGAGTTGATCTGCTGCGTGACGGCGCTGAAGCTCACATCGCGCTGGTCGAACAACTCCACCATCTTGGCGAAGTCGGCGAGGCTGCGTGTCAGGCGGTCGATCTTGTAAACAACGACGATGTCGATCAGGCCGCGTTCGATGTCCGCCAGCAGGCGTTTCAATGCGGGCCGATCCGTGTTGCCGCCGGAGAAGCCTGGGTCATCGTAGTCGTCGGTGACCGGAATCCAGCCTTCGGCGCGCTGGCTGGCAATGTACGCGTGGCCCGCCTCCTTCTGGGCGTCGATGGAGTTGAACTCCTGATCGAGACGTTCGTCCGAGGACACCCGGCAGTAGACGGCGCAGCGCTTGCGGGCCTTGGTGCTGGCAATCTCGCTCATCGCGCACCTCCCTTGCTCAGGCCAAAGAACAGCGGCCCCGACCAGTGCGCGCCCGTGATGTGCCGGGCCACCGCCGTCAAGCTCTTGAAGGTGAGTCCCTCATACTCGAAGCGCCCCTCGGCGGTGACCGTCACCCGGTGATCACGGTCGCCCCATTCGCGCAAAATCACCGTGCCCGGCGCGAAATTGAACTCACGCTTGCTGGCGCGCAGTTTGATCTTGGAGTGCTTTGCGCCGATGGCTTCCAACCGTTGCTTCGTCTCGGGGGCGAGGCCGCCGAAGGCTTCCTCCTGCAGTTTGTAGGCGATGCGCGACTCGACGTGCGTGCGGTTTGGGTAGTCGGGGCGACGTGGAAAGTACCGATCCCATACTGTCCAGAGCTCAGACATCGGCAGACAGGCCAGATCGGCAATCCGTGCCGCGACGGATGCTTGTTTCTCGTTCATCACAACTTCTCCTTTTGATAGGGGGTTGTATGAACGCGCTGGTCGGGCAGGAAGCCAAGGCCAACTTCTCTCTGTTTCGGCTCATCGGCGACAAGTGTGCGGACGATGACGGCCGCAAGGATGGAAGTGATTTCACCAGCACGGGCACTGGATGACATCTCCGAGGGTGATGCAAGTTCGAGGTTCTTCATGACGGCTCCGAGGAATAGCAACCGTCACGGATAGTGAGCCTGATCCTCCGAAGAGGATGGTCACCGACGTTTCGTTTCGTGTGAAATCAGGTTCTTAAGGGATTTTTGAAAACCTCTTTCTGATGCCAGTAAAGAAACTCCGGCTGCGGCAGATACTCACGACTTTGCGGCAATATCAATCCGGCACCGTGATGCGCCAGCATTCTTGCTGTCGCGTCGTCGCTTCCGTTTAGATGCTGACTGAATGCAATCTGATACGAGCCTGTCAAGATGGTGAAGGCACCAAGGTCGAATACCTTGTGGTGTAGCGAGCACAAGGCAATACCGTTCGGCACGATGTCCGGGCCATTGGCTTGGAACCATTTGATGTGTGCGGCTTCTAGGCCGATGATCTGCCGGCCTAGCCGCAAATCGTGACCGCAGACACCGCATCGGTATTGATAGGCAAGCAGGACCTTTTCGCGGAACACAGGATCTCGCCGACGAACATTTTCAGAGCGGGCTACTGATTCCGATGTCTCAATCGATAACCCTGTGGCAGTAAGGACGTCAGAGCGAATTGATTCCGGGAAGTGCGCTTCGACAATGCGCTGGGCGATGGTGGCGACAAGCTCTGGGTCACGTTTAAGCGCCGAATACAGCGCGGCAGGGAATCCGCCACGAACGTGACTTATGCGTAACTCGGTGAGCGTGGGAGTTGCTCCCGGTGCACGCCCGAGGATACTCGGTGGGCCTTCCAGCACCCAAAGATTGTCGGTACGCAAATGCCAGAACGGGTTGTGTCGATTTTTGCTTGCTCCATCAGGGCCAAATTCCTCAAGCAACTCCTTCAGGTGCGGTTCGGCATCATTCCAATCAAGCATCGCCGTCTCGCCAGCGCCGACTTTACCGAGCGCAAACAAAACCAGCAACGGCTTGTGCACGGCGCGTCGATCGCCCTGTTGCCAGACGCGGATGCTGTCGAATGCGTGAAGAATTTGATCTCGATTCATTTCCAGTATTTTGCCTTGCCGGGAATCACCCAGCGTACCCCTCCGCGTGGATCAGGCAAGTCACCCATATAGCGAGGAATCAGATGAATATGCAGGTGCGGAACGGTCTGTCCAGCAGACGCGCCATCGTTGATGCCAATGTTATAGCCGGCGGGGTGGAGTTCGCGATCCAGCACTGCCTTCGTCTGCTCAAGAAGGTACAGCAGGCTTTCGCGTTCTATCTGTGTTATCGCAAAAAATGAGCCAATATGCCTGCGCGGGATGATCAGCGTGTGACCCGGTGAAACTGGGAACGCGTCGCGGACGACGAATGCCCATTCATCGGCGGCAATGATGCGCACTGGTGGCGGCAGGCAAAACGGACAGACTTCATTCATGTCAGACGCTCATGCAAAATGGACCTATCTGTCTATTGTTATTTGTTGTGCAGATGGCATTATCTCACCAGTGTGGCGCAAAATATGAGCCACTACAATCCCCATTTCGGCCCGAGACCCGATGAACCGCACCGAGCGCTTCTACAAAATCGACCAGATGCTTCACGAGCGGCGGGTAGTGCCGATCGAAGTGTTTATGAACGAGCTGGACGTTTCCCGCGCCACCTTCAAGCGGGACATAGAATACATGCGAGACCGGCTCCATGCCCCGATCGTCTGGGATCGGGACGCCGGGGGGTACCACTTCGAGAACGTCAAAACCACAGGCCCCGCCTACGAGCTGCCCGGCCTCTGGTTTTCAGCAGGGGAGTTGTATGCCTTGCTGGCCGCGCACAAGCTGTTGGGCGATATCGAGCCAGGCATTCTGGCCTCCCATGTCGCGCCGCTGCAGGCACGTTTGGCTGCGCTTCTGGAGGCGTCGGGCCACTCTGCCACAGAGATTACCCAGCGGGTTCGTCTGCTCTCGATGGCCAAACGCACGGTCGAGTCCCGTTTCTTCACTGACATCACTATTGCCTTGCTGGAACGCAAGCGCCTGGAGATCGATGCCTGGAACCGGGGGCGGAACGAGACCAATACCCGAACGATTTCGCCACAGCGCTTGGTTCATTACCGGGACAACTGGTATGTGGATGCCTGGTGCCATCTGCGCAATGACCTGCGCAGCTTCTCGATGGATGCGATCCAGCGGGTGAAGGTGTTGCGCGAGAAGGCGAAGAATGTGGCGTTAGCCAAGCTGGACAGCCATTTCACCTCGGCCTACGGCATTTTTGCCGGCCAGCCGAAGGATTGGGCAGTGCTGCGTTTCTCGCCGGAGCGAGCGCGCTGGGTTCAGTCCGAACGCTGGCATGGGGAGCAGCAGTCGGAAATGCTTCCTGACGGCAGTTATCGCTTGCGGGTGCCCTACGCGGATGAGCGTGAGTTGCTCATGGACATCATGCGACATGGCCGGCATGTGGAAGTCGAGGCGCCGCAATCGCTACGCCGAAGTGTTGCCGACGAAGTGGCGGAGCTGGCGGCGACGTACCACGGTTGCCATTTGATCAGTTCATGAGGCGCAGTATTTGAGCCACTTGCTCCTCGACAATGCTCGCACTGGTTAATGGAGCGACGAAGGGGAGTGATGTATGCCGATCAAGCAAGTTCTGACCGACCAGCGGATACCGGTCAAAATCTGGACCGATGAGGTCGATGACAATTCGAAAAAGCAGCTGACCAATATCGCCAGCCTGCCGTTCATTCATCACCACGTCGCCGCCATGCCGGACGTACATCTGGGCATCGGCGCGACCATCGGTTCAGTCATCGCGACCCACAAAGCCATCATTCCTGCTGCCGTCGGCGTCGATATTGGCTGCGGCATGGTGGCCTGCCGGCTTTCCATCACAGCAAACGATCTCGATGAGAAATCCCTGAAGGGCGTGTTTGACCAGATCAGTCGGGATGTTCCCGTTGGTCGGGGCATGCACAACAACCGAAGGTCATTCGAGGATCAAGCGCTGCCGTTTGCGACTGGCCTTAACCGGATTCTGGAAAAGCATCCGGTACTGGAAAAGACCATCTGCGGCACGACCAAATGGGTCAAACAACTCGGCACGCTCGGCGGCGGCAATCACTTCATCGAGGTTTGCCTCGATGAATCCAACCAGGTGTGGATCATGCTGCACTCGGGGAGTCGCGGTATAGGCAATGCGATGGCCGAATACTTCATCCAGCTGGCCCGCAAGGACATGGAACGCTGGATGATTCAGTTGCCGGATCGCGATCTCGCCTACTTCCCGGAAGGTACTGAGCATTTCGACGACTACGTCGAGGCCGTGCATTGGGCACAAGAATATGCGCTGCAGAACCGGCAGTGCATGGTTGATCTGGTGCTAGCCGCGCTGAAGCGCCACTTGCCGCCCTTTGGGGTGACCAGCGAGGTGGTGAACTGCCATCACAACTATGTGGCTCGCGAGCATCACTTCGGCGCGGACGTCTGGGTGACCCGCAAAGGGGCTATCCGGGCGCGCGAGGGTGACCTGGGGATCATCCCGGGCAGCATGGGCGCACGCAGCTACATCGTTCGCGGCTTGGGCAACCCGGAAAGCTTCACGTCCAGTGCCCATGGCGCCGGGCGCCGCATGAGCCGCACTGCCGCAGAAAAGCAGTTCACCGAAGCCGATCTCGCTCGGCAGACCGATGGGGTGATCTGCCGCAAGGACAGTGGCGTCATCGATGAAATTCCAGGCGCCTACAAGGATATCGATGTTGTGATGGAGAACCAGAAGGACCTGACTGAAACGCTGCATACCCTGAAGCAAGTGGTGTGCGTGAAGGGGTGAAAATAATGGATACGCGAAATTTGCGGGTCGGCAGTCGTATCGAGCACGGGCTGCATGGATCGGGAACCATCACTTTCGTGGGTACCGATTACCTCGGTATCGCCTTTGATGGCGAAGGCGAGGCATTGATTCGCCGCGAATCACTGGAAAAGGAAGTCCCCGCTGTCGTTGAGCAGCAGGAACCTGTCCGCGAAACGCTTCCCTGGCCCGGATCAACTTTTATTCCCGAGGGGGAAGATGCTCAACATTACCTCGGCTCGCACTGGGATCCGTTTGTCGAAGACTCGAAGGAGCTGATGGGCCGCCTGCCGGAAATCCTGCCAAATGCGCTGGTGCAAACGGGGTACGGTGAAAATCGCAAACCGGATCGATCATTACCAGATGATTGGCCCAAGGGGCTCCAGTTGGTTTGGCCACTGCGGGTGCAAGGGATGGCGATGATTATCCGTGTTGAGAAAGAGGCGAACATGCTCGTGAGCCTCTTCCCCTTCTTTGCAACCGGCAGCCAGCACACCCTGACCTTGCGCGATGTCAGCGTCTGGGAGGGCGGACTGGAAGCCCAGATCACTGCCAGCTGGGGCGAAGGTGAAGTGACGTTCTTCGATACGCAGTACCTGATCAATCGGGTCTGGTACGAAATGGGCAAGGAGTACGACTTCATCTTCTCCGGCATGGCCTACAACGCTGGCCCAGCCGAGAAGCATGAGTGGAAGATCAACCGTCATCCCGATGAGGTGGCTTGGATGAATCAGCGGTTGAAAGAGGGCGAGGAGCCCCATGAGACCGCTTGCACCATCAGCATGGACGGTGCCGCAATGTTTCTGCCGGTCAGCGGTTGGGACGTCGATGACTACAGCTTCCACGCACCGGTGAAGTCGGTAACCGAATTCAAGGACTGGCTGGGTCAGGATGGCTGGCGGGTACGCGCTACGGTGATGCGCTTCGGTGACGAGGATGCTGATCTGGATATTCTGATCACCCGGCGTGCCTGGTCGGGCGAAGCGCCGCCCCAAGTCGGCCAGGACATCGAGGGCCGGTTGTGGTTGCAGGGCTACCTCTGGATGCCAAAATAGGCGAATTGCAGGGAAAGCAGGAGGACGATGGGATGACAGCAGGAACCGATCTGGGCGTAATTCTCAAGGCGGCGTCATTTGCCGCCGAGAAACACCGCGACCAAAGGAGAAAGGACGCCGAGTCCTCGCCATACATCAATCATCCAATTACGCTGGCCAATGTGCTCGCCAATGAAGGCAATGTAACTGATCCAGATGTACTTTGCGCTGCGTTGCTGCATGACACGATCGAGGATACCGAGACCACGGCCGGTGAATTACGAGGGATCTTTGGCGATACCGTGACTGGTATCGTGCTGGAGGTGACCGATGATAAGTCCTTGCCGAAAGCGGAGCGGAAGCGGTTACAAATCGAGCATGCTGCTCATGCGTCGCCGCAGGCCAAGTTGGTGAAACTGGCAGACAAGATTTGCAATCTGCGCGACATTCTTGCGTCGCCACCAGCAGATTGGTCGATTGAGCGTAAGCAGGAATATTTTGATTGGTCAGCAGAGGTTGTTGCCGGAGTGCGTGATGTGCATCCTGGACTGGCAAAAGTATTCGATCAATTGCTCAACCAACGACCGGCGTGAACTAACCGTATAGGCTGACATTCAGACATGGCATACACCGTACAAGCTGCTTTCGACGCCTACTACCAGTCGATTAACCTCGATGGCGACCACAGGACAACCGCGAACAATCGCAAGGAACACCTGCTGACGCTCCTGGGGAACAAGTTTGATGTGCTCGACTCCTTCGGTAGTGGGTCGTTGGAACGCTTTACGGCACTAAAGGAGACGGCCGACGTGGACGCCGTCCTCGTGCTTCACTACGGGAAGCACATCAAAGGAAAGACGCCCGCAGAAGTCCTCCAGAGCATCAGGGACGCGCTCGGCACCTCGAAAAACAATGTACGTAAAAACGGCCAGGCTGTTACTCTCTATTACACGACGTGGC
>JAWKYW010000007.1:0-149772 GCA_041396245.1 Rhodocyclaceae bacterium
GCAACGCCGCCATGCGCCCGGAGCAGGCCCGTCCCAAGGGGTTGCAGCCAAAAGCGCCGGCTGCGGCGTTGCGCGTCTTGCCAAGGGGTGGCCATTGGCGGCGACGCGCGCCTAGCAACCAGCGCTTTTGGCTGCAACGCATCTCATGGATACTATTGAGATGAGCTCTAGAATGCAAAACGCACGCTCCATCGACGGGGTTGAACTCGCCGCGCGCATCCGGCAATGGGGGCGAGAGCTGGGATTCGATGCCATCGGCTTTGCCGATACGGCGCTCGACGCCGCCGAAGCCGAACTGGCGGCGTGGCTCGAAGCCGGCTTCCACGGCGAGATGGATTATATGGCAAGCCACGGCACCAAACGCTCGCGCCCGGACGAGCTGGTGCCCGGCACGGTGAGCATCATCACGGCGCGCATGAACTACCTGCCGCAGGCGGCGCCGATGGAAACGGTGCTCGCCGACGGCACGCGCGCCGCCATCTCACGCTACGCCCTCGGCCGCGACTACCACAAACTGCTGCGCGCGCGGCTGCAGAGGCTGGCGGAGCGCATCGCCGCGGAGATCGGTCCCTTCGGTTATCGCGTGTTCACCGACTCCGCGCCGGTGCTGGAAGTGGCGCTGGCTTCAATCAGTGGCCTCGGCTGGCGCGGCAAGCACACGCTGCTGCTGACGCGCCAAGCAGGCTCCTACTTCTTCCTCGGCGAGATCTACACCGACCTGCCGCTGCCGGTCGATGCACCGCAGGCGGAGCACTGCGGCAGCTGCCGCGCCTGCCTCGACGTCTGCCCGACGCAGGCCATCGTCGCGCCCTACACGGTGGACGCGCGGCGCTGTATCTCCTACCTCACCATCGAGCTGAAGGGCAGCATCCCCGTTGAGTTGCGGCCGCTGGTCGGCAACCGCGTCTACGGCTGCGACGACTGCCAGCTCGCCTGCCCGTGGAACCGCTACGCGCGCCGTACCGTGGAGACTGACTTTGCAGTGCGCCATGGACTCGACAGCGCCGGCCTGGTCGAGCTGTTCGCATGGACCGAAGCGGAATTTAAGCTGCGCCTGGCCGGCAGCACCATTTATCGCATCGGCCACGAGCGCTGGCTGCGGAATATAGCCGTGGCGCTGGGCAATGCCCCGAGCGCGCCCGACATCGTCGCGGCGCTCGAATCGCGCCGCGACCACCCGTCCGAACTCGTGCGCGAGCATGTTGCCTGGGCGCTGGCGCGTCAGTCCGCCTGAGGGGGCACCCGGCGCCAGAGCCAGGCTGCCAGCAGCGCCAGCGCGACATACAGCAGGGTAAATGTCGTCGGCGGGAAATCCCAGTAGAGCAGCCGGCCTATGAAGCCCGTCTCGCCTGCCGTTTCGCCGCGCAGGGCGGCCTCCCAAACCGTCAGCGGACAGGCCATGCCGGCCAGGGATTCGAGCGCGACGAAGGCGATGGCGCCGGCATGCAGCAGGCGCAGGCGGCGCTGCCGCACCCAGCGCCAGCCGACGGCGGCGCCCAGGGGGATCAACACGAAGCCGGCCGTGATGAAGGCGGCGATGCAGAAATGGACGACGAGGAGGAGATCGGCCAGCACGTGCGCGCCGATCGGCAAGGCCTCAGGGACCGGTTGCCACCGGCCGCGCCGGATCGGCGCACCACTCGCTCCAGGAGCCGGGATAGAGCCGCGAGCCGGCAAGTCCTGCCACCTCCATCGCCAGCTGGTTGTGGCAGGCCGTGACGCCGGAGCCGCAGGAGTGCACCACCTCGACGGCGGCGCGCCCGGCCAGCAGGGCCTGGTATTCGGCGCGCAGCACCTCGGCCGGCTTGAAGCGTCCGTCGGGCAGCAGGTTGTCCATGAAGAAGCGGTTCACCGCACCGGGAATGTGGCCGGCGACGGGATCGAGCGTCTCGTTCTCGCCGCGGAAGCGCTGGGGGTTGCGGGCGTCGAGCAGCCGGATGCCGTCCTGTGGCGACTGACTTTCCACCAGGCGCGCATCGACCGTCATCTCCGGCCGCAGACGCGGCACGAAGACGGCATGGGCATGCTGCGGCGCGGCGTCTGTCGTCTCGTGGCCGGCCGCCTCCCAGGCATTGATGCCGCCATCGAGCAGCGCCACCGCGTCATGGCCGAGCCAGCGCAGCATCCACCACAGGCGCACGGCGTAGGTGCCGCCGGCGTCGTCATAGACCACCACCTGGGTGTCGTTGCCGACGCCCCACTCGCCCAACTTGGCGGCGAAGCGCGACGGGTCGGGCAACGGATGGCGGCCGTTCCTGCCGGTGAGCGGGCCGGACAGGTCGCGTTCCAGGTGGGCGTAGATCGCCCCCGGGATGTGCACCTCGCGGTAGGCCAGCTCGCCGGCATGGGCATGCACCAGGTCGAAGGAGCAGTCGAAGACGCGCCAGCGCGCGTCGTGCAGGTGATGCGCCAGGGCCTCGACGTCGACGAGGGTGGTGAAAACCTTCATGCCTGCAGCCAGTCGCGCGCTTCCTGCTCGTCGGCGAAGACCCGCAGGTCGGCGTCGACGAAGATCTGCGACAGCCAGGCGCTCCAGGTCACCCATTGCGAATCGGTCAGCACGGCGATCCTGCCGAAATCGTGGCTGTGGGTGCGCGAGAACTTGATCTCCTCCCAGGCCATGTCCAGCGTGAAGTCGGCCATTTGGCGCAGGTCGAACAGCAGATTGACCGGCCCCTCGAACCTGACCTTGAAGTTGACCAGTTCCTCGAATTCCTTGTAGTCGGCGAGGGCAAACTCTCCATACACGGTGACAGTGACCAGCTTGTCCTTGTGGTCGGTGACGATCATGTTTCGCTCCCTGATTGCATCCGAGCCCTACTATAGCAATCCCGTCCGAATGGCGCACGCGGCCCGCGGATCCGCATCAAGCTGCCGGCCATCGGTTATCATTGCCTTTTGGATTCAAGCCCCCGACATGAGCAAGGCAGAAGACCCCCCGCCACCGCCCACCTTCGAAGCCGCGCTGGCCGAACTGGAAACCCTCGTGCAGGGCATGGAAACCGGCAGGCTCAGCCTGGAAGAGTCGCTCGCCGCCTACCAGCGCGGCGCGGCGCTGCTCAAGCACTGCCAGTCTGCGCTGGCCGCTGCCGAGCAGAAAATCCAGGTGCTGGAGGCGGGCCAGTTGCAGGATTTGCCGACCCCCGGGAACTGATCGCTTCAAGAATGGATTTCCAGAGCTGGATGACTGCCGTGCAGCAGCGCATCGAGCGTGCGCTCGAGGCATTGCTGCCCGCCGCCGACATCGCCCCGCAGCGCCTGCACGGGGCCATGCGCTATGCCACCCTGGGCGGCGGCAAGCGCATCCGCCCGCTGCTCTGCCACGCCGCCGGCGAACTGACCGGAGCCGATCCGCGGCGGCTCGACATCGCCGGCTGCGCCGTCGAGCTGATCCACGCCTACTCCCTTGTGCACGACGACCTGCCCTGCATGGACGACGACGTCCTGCGCCGCGGCAAGCCGACCTGCCACGTCGAGTACGACGAAGCCACCGCGCTGCTGGTTGGCGACGCGCTGCAATCGCAGGCCTTCCTGCTGCTCTCCGAACATGCGCTGGCCGACGACACGCGGCACCAGATCGCCATGCTGCGCCTGCTGGCGCAGGCGGCGGGCTCGCGCGGCATGGCCGGCGGCCAGATGATCGACATCGAGGGCACCGGCCAGGAACTGACGCGCGCCGAACTGGAATTCATGCACGTGCACAAGACCGGCGCGCTGATCCGCGCGGCGATCCTGCTCGGCGCCCAATGCGGCGCGCCGCTGCCCGAGGCGGAGCTGGCCCGCCTCGACCACTTCGCCAAGCGCGTCGGTTTGCTCTTCCAGGTGGTCGACGACATCCTCGATGCCGAGGGTGTCACGGCGACGCTGGGCAAGACCGCCGGCAAGGATGCCGCCCAGGGCAAGGCCACCTACGTCAGCGCCATGGGCCTCGCCGAGGCGCGCGAAATGGCCGACGGCCTGCGCCGGGATGCCCGCGAAGCCATCGAGGGCTTCGGCGATCGCGGCCGTCGGCTCCATGAGCTTGCCCACTACATCGTCACGCGGAAATTCTGATGTCGGCCTATCCCCTCCTCGATACCATCGGCGACCCGGCCGACCTGCGCCGGCTCGAGCGCAAGCAGTTGCCGCAACTGGCGCTCGAGCTGCGCGAGTTCCTCATCGAGTCGGTTTCAAAGACGGGCGGCCATCTCTCCTCCAACCTCGGCACGGTCGAACTCACCATCGCCCTGCACTACGTCTTCGACACGCCGGAAGACCGCATCGTCTGGGACGTGGGCCACCAGACCTACGCCCACAAGGTGCTTACCGGCCGCCGCGACGGCATGGCGAAGCTGCGCATGCTGGGCGGCGTCTCCGGTTTCCCGCGCCGGGACGAAAGCCCCTACGACACCTTCGGCACGGGACACTCCTCCACCTCCATCTCGGCGGCGCTGGGCATGGCCATCGGCGCACGCGACAAGGGCGAGCAGAAGCGCGTCGTCGCCGTCATCGGCGACGGTGCCATGACCGCCGGCATGGCCTTCGAGGCGCTCAACAACGCCGGTGTGGCCGATGCCGACCTGCTCGTCATCCTCAACGACAACGACATGTCGATCTCGCCGCCGGTGGGCGCGCTCAACAAGTACCTGGCGCGGCTTTTCTCGGGCCATGCCTTCAACGCCGCGCGCCGCGCCGGCGAGAAGGTGCTCGGCGTCTCGCCTTCGCTGCTGGAATTCGCCAAGCGCACCGAGGAACACCTCAAGGGCATGGTCACGCCGGGCACCCTGTTCGAGGAGTTCGGCTTCAACTACATCGGCCCGATCGACGGCCACGACCTGGATTCGCTGGTACCGACCCTGCGCAACATCGCCGAGCTGAAGGGCCCGCAGTTCCTCCATGTCATCACCAAGAAGGGCCAGGGCTACAAGCTGGCCGAGGCCGACCCGGTGCTGTATCACGGCGTGTCGAAGTTCGACCACGCCAACGGCATCCAGCAGGGCAAGGGCGGCCGCCTCAGCTACACCCAGGTCTTCGGCGACTGGCTGTGCGACATGGCGGCGCAGGACGCGCGCCTCGTTGCCGTGACGCCGGCCATGAAGGAAGGCTCGGGCATGGTGCGCTTCGCCGAGGAATACCCGCAGCGCTTCCACGACGTCGGCATCGCCGAGCAGCACGCCCTGACTTTTGCCGCCGGCCTGGCCTGCGAAGGCATCAAGCCGGTGGTGGCGATCTACTCGACCTTCCTGCAGCGGGCCTACGACCAGCTCATCCACGACATTGCCCTGCAGAACCTGCCGGTGATGCTGGCCATCGACCGCGGCGGCCTGGTCGGCGCCGACGGCGCCACCCACAACGGCGCCTTCGACCTCTCCTACCTGACCTGCGTGCCGAACATGGTCGTGATGACGCCGGCCGACGAGAACGAGTGCCGCCGGATGCTCACGACGGCCTTCCGCCACGACGGCCCCAGCGCCGTGCGCTATCCGCGCGGCCACGGACCCGGCACGCCCCTGGAAAAGGACTTCACTTCCGTGCCTCTCGGCAAGGGGGAAATCCGTCGCAGCGGAGCGCGCATTGCCCTGCTGGCCTTCGGCAGCCTGCTGGCCCCGGCACTGGAAGCGGGCGACCTGCTCGGTGCCAGCGTCGCCAACATGCGCTTCGTCAAGCCGCTCGACCGCGACCTGATCCGGGAACTGGCTTTCGGCCATGATCTGCTCGTTTCCCTGGAAGAAAATGCCGTCATCGGCGGCGCCGGAGCGGAAGTCGCGCGCGCACTGGCCGAACAGGGCCTGAACACGCGCCTGCTGCGCCTCGGCCTGCCCGACCGATTCACCGAGCACGGCGATTCCGCCATCCTGCTGGCACAATTGGGACTGGACGCCAATGGCATCGCGGAAAGGGTCAGGCAGGCAATACTTGAGTAATTCTGTCGGGAATGGTAGGATGCGTTCAAAAGTAAATGCTAATAGACGCTTCCAGACCCCGAGAGAAAAGATGAGATTGAACGACACCATGGCCATACCCGACGTCCAAGGCTCCGCCGATACCCGCCAGCTGGCCATCAACAAGGTCGGCATCAAATCGATCCGCCACCCGGTCAAGGTGATGGATCAGGGCGGCGGCGTGCAGCACACCATCGCCGTCTTCAACATGTACGTCGGCCTGCCCCACAACTTCAAGGGCACCCACATGTCGCGCTTCGTCGAAATCCTCAACAGCCACGAGCGCGAGATTTCCGTGGAGAATTTCGAGCCGACGCTGCGCCAGATGGTGAAGCGGCTGGAGGCCGAAACCGGCCACATCGAGATGACCTTTCCCTACTTCATCGCCAAGAAGGCCCCGGTCTCCGGCGTGCAGAGCCTGATCGACTACGAGGTCACCTTTGTCGGCGAGATCCTCGACGGGGGCACCTACCGCTTCACCATGAAGGTGGTCGTGCCGGTCACCAGCCTGTGCCCCTGCTCGAAGAAGATCTCCGAGCGCGGCGCCCACAACCAGCGCTCGCACGTCACCGTCACGGCGACGACCAATGACTTCCTCTGGATCGAGGAACTAGTGCGGCTGGTGGAAAGCCAGGCCTCCTGCGAACTCTACGGTCTGCTCAAGCGGCCCGACGAGAAATACGTTACCGAACGCGCCTACGACAATCCGAAGTTCGTCGAGGACATGGTGCGCGACGTCGCGGCGCTACTCAATCGCGAGCCGCGCATCGACGCCTATGCGGTGGAGTCGGAGAACTTCGAGTCGATTCACAATCATTCCGCCTACGCCCTCATCGAGCGCAACAAGCTCGCGGGCTGAGGCGGGCGCAAACGAAAAGCGGGGCGCCAGGGCGCCCCGCTTTTCTTTCATCCGGTCGATCGCCTATTCGCCCGATTTGGCTGACGACACCAGCTTCTCGCGAATGCGTGCCGACTTGCCGGAGCGCTGGCGCAGGTAGTACAGCTTGGCGCGGCGCACGTCGCCTTTCCGTTTCACCGTGATGCTGGCGATCAGCGGGGAATAGGTCTGGAAGGTCCGCTCGACGCCCTCTCCAGAGGAGATCTTGCGCACCGTGAAGGCGGAGTTGAGGCCGCGGTTGCGCTTGCCGATCACCACGCCTTCGTAGGCCTGGACGCGCTTGCGCTCGCCCTCGACGACGTTCACGTTCACCACCACCGTGTCGCCGGGGGCGAAATCGGGAATGGTTTTGCCCAGGCGGGCGATTTCTTCCTGTTCCAGTTGCTCGATGAGATTCATTGCCTTGCTCCTAAGTCGAATGGCCTTTGGCCTTGTGCGCAGAGCATGCCGTGGCATGATGCGCGCGTTTTTCGTTGATAAACCTGCTATTTCACCTGTTCCTGCCTGAATTCCTCAAGCAGGACGGATTCTTCCTTGCTCAACTGCCGGCGTTCGATCAGTTCCGGCCGCCGCAGCCAGGTGCGCCCCAGCGCCTGCTTCAGTCGCCAGCGCCGGATATCGGCGTGATGACCGGAAAGCAGCACCGCCGGCACCGGCAGCCCTGCATAGACCTCGGGCCGCGTGTAATGCGGGCAATCGAGCAATCCGCCGGCAAAGGATTCCTCCGCCGCCGAATTCGCATCGTTGAGCGCGCCAGGCAGTTGTCGCACTACTGCATCGATCAGCGCCATCGCCGCGATCTCGCCACCGGAAATGACGAAATCGCCCAGCGACAGTTCCTCATCGACGCATCGCTCGATAAGGCGCTCATCGATTCCTTCGTAGCGTCCGCAGAGCAGGATCGCTCCGGATCCCTGCGCCATCTCGACCACTCGCTCATGCCCGATCGGTCGGCCTTGCGGCGACAGGCAGATCACTTTCGCGCCGGGCCGGCTTTCCCTGGCCGCGGCGATCGCCTTTTCCAGCGGTTCGGCCAGCATCACCATGCCCGGGCCGCCGCCATAGGGCCGATCATCCACGGTGCGGTAGTTGTCCAGCGCAAAATCGCGCGGATTCCACAACGCCAGGCGCCACAGGCCGTTCTCGCGCGCCCGCCGGGTGATGCCGTGATCGGTCAGCGCGGCAAACATCCCGGGGAACAGCGTGACGACATCGAAAGCGATGCTCACCAGTCGTGCCCCCAGTCCGCCCGGATCCGGCGCGCAGCCAGGTCCACCTCCATGATGACCGCTGAAACGAAGGGCAGCAGACGTTGCTTTCCGGTCTCGTCGCGCACGTCGAGCACCTCGTGCGCCCCGGTTCTCACCAACCCGGCGACGCGCCCCAGCGGCACGCCCGCCTCATTCACCACATCCAGGCCGACCAGTTCCGTCCAGTAGAACTCGTCCTCGGCCGTTTTCGGCAGCGCCTCGCGCGGCGCGCCGACGTACAGCCCGGACAGCCGGTCGGCCGCATCACGATCCTCGACACCTTCGAAACGCACGGCCAGCCCCTTGCCATGCGGCTTGCATTCCGCGATCTGCCTCGCCTGCCAGTCGCCGTCCGCCGACTGTTCCTCGCTGCCGAGCCACCAGCGCGGCATGTCCGCCCACGCCTGCGGGTCGTCTCCAAAAACCCGAACCCTGACCCAGCCGCGAACGCCGAATGGGGCGGAGATGCGCCCCAGGACGATCATCTCTGTCAGGCGGCGGGCTTGGCGGCGAACTGCTTGACCAGTCGTGCCACGGTAGGCGACAGCTGGGCACCCTTGCTCGTCCAGTGCTCGATGCGCAGCATATCTACGCGCAGTCCCTGCTCCTTCTCGCCGGCGACGGGATTGTAGTAGCCGACACGCTCGATGCAGGCGCCGTCGCGGCGCTTGCGCGAATCGGCGACGACCATGTTGTAGAACGGACGCTTCTTGGCGCCGCCCCGGGCAAGTCGAATCACGACCATGT
This sequence comes from Rhodocyclaceae bacterium, assembly GCA_041396245.1. Taxonomy (GTDB): domain Bacteria; phylum Pseudomonadota; class Gammaproteobacteria; order Burkholderiales; family Rhodocyclaceae; genus Desulfobacillus. The sequence continues at coordinate 8,817 of JAWKYW010000007.1, forward strand.
GCTTAACCCTTGGTTGAAATCGATAAAGAGACGCTCCACGACGGACTCGAATGGGAAACCCGAAGTGAAACAGCCGAAGCCAAAAGGGCAGTATGGTAATGGAAAATCGCCTGAAAAACAATCACAAGCCGGATGAGACGGAGGCGAGGCGGGCAGCGCATCCCTTGCCCGGGCGGCCGATTCCTCTACAATGATCCGATTCCAATTTTCATGGAGCCGCCCGCGGCCCGCAGCATCCGTGTCACACACCGCTCCCGCCCGCCAGATCCATCCGCCCGACGACATCACCGATGTCCTGGACTGGCTTGCCTCGCCCATCCCGGAAGATCCGGCCCAGGATCTGGCCCAGCTGAATGGCGAACTGGCCGCGCTAGGCCGCGCCCGCCTGGAGGATGCCCATTACCATCGCATTCTCGACCTCTTCTACGACCGGGCGCAGCGGCTCTCCCGCGCCCTGAAGACGCACCTCACCGAAGCCGGCCTGCCGCTCGACAAGGAGTTTCGCGCCATGGCGGCCCTGCTGATCGGCGTGCACGAGGGCATCGCAGCCGGCTATGAGCGAATGCTGCTCGACCCCGACCGCCTCGCCCGCGACAAGCGCCGCAATGCCGTTTCCGTTGCCGGCCGCGCCCTGCGGAGCCTCGCGGAGGCCCTGGAAACCAGCTGCATGGTCGCCGGCCCGCCGCCGTCCGGCCTGTGGCAGCGCGCCCATGCCCTGGCCAGATCGGCGCGGACCCATTTCGAACCTGCCGCCACGGTAATTCCAGGCCTTTCGCTCGATGCCGAGAAGATCTACAAAGGCCTGCTGGCCCTGGCCGCCGCCCAGCCAGAGGGGTTTTCCCCGGAAGAAATCGCGCTGGCGAGCGAATACCTCGCCCAGTTCTCCGCTGCGGTCAATCTGCAGCCTTCGCCGCCCCAGGAGGAAGAGGGCTCCTGGTATTGGGTGGACGGCAGCCGCGACATGGGCCCGGTTCCCCCCAACCGCCGCATTCCGCCCGACCACGGCGACCTTCTCTACTGTTCCTTTCAGATGCTGGCCCGGCTGCTCGGCGAACAGGTTTCCGCCCTCGAAGGCGGCATGCCGGCAGGCAATCTGCGGCTGCCGGAACGCGCTGCCGGGCACGGCGGCATCGCCGCCCTGAAGCGTCTGCGGGCGCACTGGGCGCACCCCCCCCATCGCCAGCATCCGCGCCGGCACATCCATTCCCGCGCCCAGGTCTGCGTCGGTCTCAGCGAACTGTGGCAATTGCTGGAGCACGGCGAAGTGCCGGATGGCGCCGAGATGGGCGAACCGCGCACGACCGAGTGGATGGTGCTCAACGAAGGCCCTTCGGGTTATGCGGTGATGCATGTCGCCGGCGAGGTCGAGGGGCTGGTGCCGGGCAGCGCCATCGCCTTGCGTCCGGCGCCGGACAAGCCCTGGAGCATATGCGTCGTGCGCTGGATGAGAAGCGACAACCCGGAGCATATCGAACTGGGCCTGGAACTGATCGCCCCTGCCGCCCGCTCGGTGAAGATCGTGTTCCGCAATGGCGATCAGGACCAGTTGCCCACGCCCGGGCTGCTGCTGCCGGCCCTGCCGGCCCTGCGCGAACACCCTGCCCTGCTTGCACCCGCCGGCGCCTTCAATGCGCGGCGCTTCTTCATCGTCTCCGGCGAGGACAGGACCCACGTCATGCAGGGACGCCTGCTCGGCCTCGACCTGCAGACGGGCGCCATCGAACTGTTCCAGTTCGAGGACGATCCCTATCCGACGTAACTATCTTCCGGCAAAGCCGGGGGTATTTGCTGGCGGCGGTCGGGCTCACTCCCCCACCGCGCGCATCTCCCCCAGCACCGCCGCGGTCAGTGCGCCGGCCAGTACCGCCAGCCAGGACAGATAGAGCCAGACCAGGAAGATCGGCAGGGCGGAGAAAGCGCCGTAGATCAGCGTGTAGTTCGGGAAAGACGCCACGTACACGCCGAATCCGCGCTGGACGAGCGTAAAGCCGAGTGCCGCCACTACGCCGCCGGCGGCAGCATGCCGGGGCGCCACCGGGCGGTTCGGCATGGCGTAATAGATCAGGGCGCACAACGCCGCCAGCAGCAGCGCCGGCAGCATTCGCAGGACAAGTTCGTTCACCCAGACGGGTTCGTTGACCAGTCCGAGCGAAGCCGTCATCAGATAGGTCGCTGCCGCCACGCTGGCCCCGAGCACGACCGGCCCCACCACCAGCCCGCCGAAATAGACAAGAATGCGCCGTATGATCGGCCGCGGCTGCCGCACCCGCCAGATCCGGCCGAGCACGCGGTCGATCGAGAATATCAGCAACAGCGCGGTCAGGATCAGCATGCCCGTGCCCAGGATCGTCAATCGTCCCGTCTTCTGGGTAAATTGCAACGCATAGGTGGCGATGACCTTGCCGGCTTTTTCCGGCAGCATGTTCGCCAGCAGAAACTTCCGCAAAGCCATCCCCAGTCCCGAGAAAAGCTCGAAATGGGATATCAGCACCAGTGCCACCGTCAACAGCGGCACCAGCGCCAGGAGAGTGGTGAAGGCCAGGCTGGCCGCGGCCTGGGCGCAACGCTCTTCGCGAAAGCGGGCGATGCAGCGTGAGAGGAAGTCGGGCAAGGAGCCGGTCAGGCGCATCGGGACGATCCGTTCCGATAGAATGCCGCGATTCTACCGGAAGCATCCATGGCTCCAGCCGCCCGCCACTTCAATTCAGCCGCAACGATCAGCCTGGTAGTCCTGCTGTTCCTCTGCCTGGCCTGGGAACTGTGGTGGGCGCCCCTGCGTCCGGGAGGATCGTGGCTGGCGCTGAAGGCGCTGCCGCTGCTGGCGCCCCTTCCCGGCCTGCTGCGCGGCCGGCGTTATACGCACCAGTGGGTGACCCTGCTGGCGCTGGCCTATTTCACCGAAGGCGTCGTGCGCGCGGCAAGCGATCCGGGGCCTTCCGCCCGGCTCGCCGCCGTCGAAACGGTTCTGGCCCTCGCGCTTTTCGGCAGTGCGGTGGGCTATGCCCGGGCCACCCGCAAAGTCAGTCGCTGAAGCACGGCGCCCCGGAGGGAGCGGGCGCGGTACAGCCCAAGCGTTCGGGCAACGGGCGGGCTAGGGGGCCTTGCCGGCATTGAGCAGCTCCGCCGCCGCCAGCATGTCTTCGGCCAACTCGCCGATCTTCCGGCGTTGGGTGCGCGCCGCGCCGCGCAGGGCTTCGAAGGCCTGCTGCCGGTCGAGCCGATAGCGCTCCATGAGCAAGCCGATCGCCATGCTCACCTCCCGGCTTTCATTCAAGGCGTTCTGCAACTGCTGCCCGGTGTGGCGCAACTTGCTGAGATCGGCTGCGCGGGCCAGCCCCGCCTCGATGGCCGGAATCAGTTGCGGCATGTCCACCGGCTTCACCAGGTAGCCGAGGGCGCCATGCTCGGCGGCCCTCATCACGATATCGGCCTCGCTGTAGGCCGTAAGAAATATGAAGGGGATACCCCCCGCTTCGGCCAGTTCGCCCGCCAGATCGAGTCCGGAGGCACCCGGCATGCGTACGTCCAGCACCGCGATGTCCGGAACGTCCAGGGCAAGCACCCGCTTCGCTTCTTCGGCCGAGGCGCATGCCTGCACCGCATAGCCGGCCTGCTCGAGCCCGCTCGCGAGCGTGGCCAGCACCAGGCGGTCGTCGTCGACCAGCAGTACCTTGCGGGGTTGAGTCTGTTGTGCTTCCTGCATGCATGCCCTCCTGGCGTTCGGCGAGGTGATTGACGGAGCGTTTCATCAGCCCTCCAGCGACAAATGGGGGCTGCCCGGCGGAAATAAAGAACCGGCGCCCACGAAGAGCCGCGGCAGACCCGCGGCGCCAGCGTGCCGAACCGGCAAGGGACGTACCGAAGACTGGGACACCGGGAGCGGTTCCCGCGCAGGCGCAGGGCGTCGGGGATATCGCAGGACGGCGACCGCAACGAGGGTCGCGGCGTCCCAGGGCAGCGGAGGCCAGGCTGCTTCTTGATACGGGTCGACTAATAGCACCCCTCCCGCATCCTTGCAATATCTTCTTTGCGGCAGGAGGCGTGCCGGCACATGCGCGCCGCTACACCTGCGGGTTCACCTTCTCGGGCTTGGAAACCAGCTTGTTCAGGGCGTTGATGTAAGCCTTGACCGAAGCGACGACGATGTCGGTATCGGCGCCCTGGCCATTGACGACACGCCCTTCCCTGGCCAGGCGCACGGTCACCTCGCCCTGGGCGTCCGTGCCGCCGGTGATGCTGTTGACCGAAAAGAGCAGCAGTCCGGCCTGGCTCCCGGCGATGCATTCGAGCGCCTTGAAGCAGGCATCCACCGGCCCGTCGCCGTCCGCCTCGGACTGACTTTCGGCGCCGCCGACCGACAGCGTAAGGCGGGCATGCGGCGTCTCGCCGGTTTCGGAACAGACGCGCAACGACACCAGCTTGTAATGCTCCTGCTCGGGCGTGACCGCCTCGTCGGACATGAGGGCCTGCAGGTCCTCGTCGAAGATCTCGTGCTTCTTGTCGGCCAGTTCCTTGAAGCGGGCAAAGGCGACATTGAGCTGCTCCTCGCTGTCGACCACGATGCCGAGGTCGGCCAGCCGCGTCTTGAAGGCGTTGCGGCCCGAATGCTTGCCCAGCACCAGCTTGTTCTGCGTCCAGCCGACGTCCTGGGCGCGCATGATCTCGTAGGTCTCGCGGTGCTTGATCACGCCGTCCTGGTGGATGCCCGACTCGTGGGCGAAGGCATTGGCGCCGACGATGGCCTTGTTCGGCTGCACCGGAAAGCCGGTGATGCCGGAGACCAGCTTGGAGGCCGGCACGATCTGCGTGGTGTCGATGCGCGTCGTGCAGCCGAAGACGTCCTGGCGGGTGCGCACCGCCATGACGATCTCCTCCAGCGCGGCGTTGCCGGCGCGTTCGCCCAGGCCGTTGATGGTGCATTCGACCTGGCGCGCACCCTCCATCACGGCAGCCAGCGAGTTGGCCACGGCGAGGCCGAGATCGTTGTGGCAGTGTACCGACCAGACCACCTTGTCCGAATTCGGCACCCGTTCGCGCAGGCTGCGGAGGGTGGCGGCGAACTGGCCCGGCACGTTGTAGCCGACGGTATCGGGCACATTGATCGTCCTGGCGCCGGCCTCGATCACCGCCTCGAAGATGCGGCAGAGGAAATCCAGCTCGGAGCGGCCGGCATCCTCGGCGGAAAACTCGATGTCGTCGGTATACTCGCGCGCCCACTGCACGGCTTTCACCGCCTGCACGACGACCTCGTCGGGCGTCATGCGCAGCTTCTTCTCCATGTGGATCGGACTGGTGGCGATGAAGGTGTGGATGCGGCCGGAGCTGGCCGGCCTGATGGCCTCGCCGGCGCGGCGGATGTCGTTCTCGCCGGCGCGTGCCAGGGAGCAGACGGTGGACTCCTTGACTGTCTCGGCAATGCTGCGAATGGCGTCGAAATCGCCGGGCGAAGCGGCGGCGAAGCCGGCCTCGATGACATCGACCTTCATCCGCTCCAGCTGGCGCGCCACGCGCAGCTTCTCCTCCTTGGTCATGGAGGCGCCGGGGCTCTGCTCGCCGTCGCGCAAGGTCGTGTCGAATATCACCAGGTGGTCGTTCATGTCCGTCTCCGAATGGGATGCGTCAAAAAAGTCGATCGGGGGTCATGCCCTCGTCGGCCGGGTACTGCTCAAATTTTGTATTGGGGAGTTTAGCGCGCGCGGCGCAGCAGCGGCCGCAGCGTGGCGCGCAGAGCGAGCCGCGCGGGCAGGAGGCCGCTGAGAAGGAGCGTTGCAGTCAGGAGGAGCGCGATTTGAAGCATGGGCCGACTATAGCCAGATTCCGAGGTCAGTGCAAGAGGGGGTCAGGCCGGCGTTTTGCATCGCCGGATCCAGCCCAGGGCGGCCATGACATAGCCGGAGAAGGCGTAACAGAGGAACAGCGCGAAGAGGATGCCCGGCGGATAGCTGGACACCAGCACGAAAAACAGCACGATGGCCAGCACGGCGATGAAGGGCACGCTGCGCCTGAGGTTGATTTCCTTGCCGCTGTAATAGCGCAGATTGCTCACCATCGTCACCCCGGCAAAGACGGTCAGCGTCCAGGCGAACCAGCGCATCTCCTCGCCCGTGTAGCCGAGATCCATGAGCACCCAGACGAAGCCGGCCACCAGCGCCGCCGCCGCCGGGCTGGGCAAACCCTGGAAGAAGCGCTTGTCCACCACCTCGATGTTGGTATTGAAGCGCGCCAGGCGCAACGCCGCCCCGACGCAGTAGATGAAGGCGGCGATCCAGCCCCACTTGCCCATGCCCTTCATGGCCCACTCGAACATCACCAGCGCCGGCGCCACGCCGAAGGAGACCATGTCGGAGAGGGAGTCGTACTCCGCGCCGAAGGCGCTCTGGGTGCGCGTCAGGCGCGCCACGCGGCCGTCCAGACCGTCCATGACCATGGCAATGAAGATCGCCACCGCGGCGTGCTCGAAGCGGCCGGTCATGGCCTGCACGATGGCGTAGAAGCCGGCGAACAGCGCAGCCGTGGTGAACAGGTTGGGCAGAATGTAGATGCCGCGTCGCCTCAACTCGGGGTTGACCAGGGCCTTGCGGGAGCGGATTTCGGGCATGCGCCTATTGTAGCCCGCCGCGGCTAGGGCAGTTCGGCCAGGATGGTCGCCGAGGCCGACACCCTGTCGCCGATGGTCACCCTGGCCTGCGCCCCGGGGGGAAGGTAAACGTCGACGCGCGAGCCGAAGCGGATGAAGCCGTAGCGCTGGCCGCGGGCCAGCACGTCCCCATCCTTCACGTAACACAGGATGCGCCGGGCGATCAGTCCGGCCACCTGCACGCTGGTGATGTCGAGGCCGTCGGGCGTGCGCAGCCAGACGGCATTGCGTTCGTTTTCGAGCGAGGCCTTGTCCAGGTCGGCATTGAGGAAACGGCCGGGGTGGTACCAGCAGCCCTTTACCTCGCCGTCGACCGGACTGCGGTTGGAATGGACGTTGAAGACGTTCATGAAGACGCTGATCTTCAGCGCCTCGCGATCGAGATAGGGATCGCGCGTGTTCTGGATGGCGACGATGCGGCCGTCGGCCGGCGAGAGCACGCTCTTCGAAGTGCCCGGAACCGGCCGCGACGGATCCCGGAAAAACTGCAGGACGAAGACCGCCCATAGCCACAGGGGCGCCGACCATGCCCAGCCGGCCAGCCAGGCGACGGCCAGCGCCGCCACGACTGAAATCGCCAGAAAGGGCCAGCCCTCCCTGGCAATGATCGGATGCGGGTAGGAAGAGGACACTAGTTTTTCGTCTGGTCGACCAGCTTGTTCTTCTTGATCCACGGCATCATGTCGCGCAGCTTGGCGCCGACCTGCTCGATCGAGTGGGCGGCCATGTTGCGGCGGGAGGCGATCAGGGTCGGCGCCCCGGCGCGGTTCTCCAGGATGAACTCCTTGGCGTACTGGCCGGACTGGATCTCCTTGAGGATGCGCTTCATCTCGGCCTTGGTCTGCTCGGTGACGATGCGCGGCCCGCGCGTGATGTCGCCGTACTCGGCGTTGTTCGAGATCGAGTAGCGCATGTTGGCGATGCCGCCCTCGTAGATCAGGTCGACGATCAGCTTCACTTCGTGCAGGCACTCGAAATAGGCCATCTCGGGGGCATAGCCGGCCTCGACCAGGGTCTCGTAGCCGTTCTGGATGAGCTGCGTCAGGCCGCCGCACAGCACCACCTGCTCGCCGAAGAGGTCGGTCTCGGTCTCCTCGCGGAAGCTGGTCTCGATGACGCCGCCGCGGGTGCCGCCGTTGGCGGCCGCATAGGAGAGGGCGATGTCGCGCGCCTTCTTCGATTTGTCCTGGTGCACGGCGATGAGCGAAGGCACGCCGCCGCCGGCGACGTAGGTCGAGCGCACCAGGTGCCCGGGGCCCTTCGGCGCGATCATGATGACGTCGAGGTCGGCGCGCGGCTGCACCTGGCCGTAGTGGATGTTGAAGCCGTGGGCAAAGGCCAGCGCCGCGCCCTTCTTGATGTTCGGCTCGATGTCTTCACGGTAGACCTGGCCGATGTTCTCGTCGGGCAGCAGGATCATGACGAGATCCGCGCCCTTCACCGCCTCGCCCACCGCCTTCACCGTCAGACCGGCTTTTTTCGCCTTGTCCCAGGAACTGCCGCCCTTCCTCAGGCCGACGGTGACCTTGACGCCGGAGTCGTGCAGGTTGAGGGCGTGGGCGTGGCCCTGCGAGCCATAGCCGACGATGGTGACCTTGCGGCCCTTGATGAGCGAGAGATCGGCGTCCTTGTCGTAATAGACTTTCATGTTGAGTCCTTTCGTTGCGGAATGACGTGTGTGTTTGCGGGCCGGCGCCATGCTGTACCGCGCGGCGAACCGGATCCCGGCCTAAACCTTCAGGATTCTGTCGCCGCGACCGATGCCGCAGACGCCGGTGCGAACCGTTTCCAGGATCAGCGAGCGGTCGATGGCCTCGATGAAGGAATCGAGTTTCGCCGTATTGCCGGTCAGTTCGACGACGTAGGTGGTTTCGGTCACATCGATGATGCGGCCACGGAAAATGTCGGACATCCGCTTCATTTCCTCGCGGTCCTTGCCGGTGGCGCGCACCTTGACCAGCATCAGCTCGCGCTCGATATGGGCCGCCTCCGAGATATCCACCACCTTGATCACCTCGATCAGCTTGTTCAGCTGCTTGGTGATCTGTTCGATGATGTCGTCCGAGCCGACGCTGACGATGGTGATGCGCGACATGGAGGGGTCCTCGGTCGGCGCCACTGTCAGGGATTCGATGTTGTAGGCGCGTGCCGAGAACAGCCCGGTCACGCGCGAGAGCGCGCCGGCTTCATTTTCGATCAGGAGTGAGATGACGTGACGCATTTATAACTCTTCCGAGAGAATCATTTCGGTGAGGCCCTTGCCGCCCTGCACCATCGGATAGACGTTTTCCTTCGGGTCTATGGCGAAGTCCAGGAAGACCAGTTCGTCCTTGAGCTTGAAGGCCTCCTTGAGGGCGCCCTCCACGTCGGCCGGCTTGTCGATGCGCATGCCGACATGGCCATAGGATTCGGCCAGCTTGACGAAATCCGGCAGGGCATCGACGTAGGATTCGGCATAGCGGTTGCCGTGGAACAACTGCTGCCACTGGCGCACCATGCCGAGGTAGCCGTTGTTGAGCAGCACGATCTTCAGCGGCAGACGGTACTGCTTGCAGGTCGACAACTCCTGGATGCACATCTGGATGCTGCCCTCGCCGGTGACGCAGGCCACGGGCGCGCCGGGGTGGGCAAGCTGCACGCCCATCGCCGCCGGCAGGCCGAAGCCCATCGTGCCGAGCCCGCCGGAATTCATCCAGCGCCGCGGCTTGTCGAACTTGTAGTACTGCGCCGCCCACATCTGGTGCTGGCCGACATCCGAGCAGACGAAGGCTTCGCCCTTCGTCACTTCGTACAACTTCTCGATCACGAACTGCGGCTTGATGATCTTGCTCTTGCGATCGTACTTGAGGCAGTCCTTGCCGCGCCATTCGTCGATCTGCTTCCACCAGGCCTTCAGCGCCTTCTCGTCGGGACGGTCGCCGCCTGCCGACAGCATCTTGGCAATGTCCTCCAGCACCTCGGGCAGATCGCCGACGATGGGCACATCCACCTTGACACGCTTGGAGATCGAGGACGGATCGATGTCGACATGAATGATCTTGCGCGGCACTTCGGCAAAGTGCTCCGGGTTGCCGATCACGCGGTCGTCGAAGCGCGCGCCGATGGCCAGCAGCACATCGCAATGCTGCATGGCCATGTTGGCCTCGTAGGTGCCGTGCATGCCGAGCATGCCGACATACTGCCTGTCGGTCGCCGGGTAGCCGCCCAGGCCCATCAGGGTGTTGGTCACCGGGAAGCCGAGCTGCCGGGCCAGCCTGGCGAGCTTGTCGGCCGCATCGGAAAGGACAACCCCGCCCCCGGCGTAGACCATCGGCCGCCTGGCCTCGAGCAGCAGCTGCACGGCCTTCTTGATCTGGCCCTGGTGCCCCTTGACCACCGGATTGTAGGACCGCATGGTGATCGACTTCGGGTAGGCGTATTCGCACTTTGCCGCCGAGATGTCCTTCGGAATGTCCACCAGCACCGGGCCGGGACGGCCGCTCTTGGCCAGGTAGAAAGCCTTCTTGATGGTCGAGGCGAGATCCTTGACGTCCTTGACGAGGAAATTGTGCTTGACGCAGGGACGCGTGATGCCGACGGTATCGACCTCCTGGAAGGCATCCTGACCGATGTAGGCGGTGGGCACCTGGCCGGAAATGATCACCATCGGGATGGAGTCCATGTAGGCGGTGGCAATGCCGGTCACGGCATTGGTCACGCCGGGGCCGGACGTCACCAGCGCCACGCCGACCTTCTCGGTCGAGCGCGCATAACCGTCAGCAGCATGCACGGCGCCCTGCTCGTGGCGCACCAGTACGTGGCGAACCTTGTCCTGCTTGAATAATTCGTCGTAAATGAACAGGACCGACCCGCCGGGATAGCCGAAGACATATTCGGCCTTTTCTTCCTGCAGGCACCTGATTACAATTTCCGCACCGGTCAAAACCATTGTTGCACCCAGAAGACTCGCATAAACGGCTGAAAAACCTGTGACTTTACTTACTCCCCCCTTTTTGGTCAAGGCATTTCGCGACGGGCAAACCCTTTCGCCGCAGATGGAAAACTGAATCCTGGCCGCGAGAACGGAACTGTCGGATTTTCTTGCCAGCGTCGAGCGGCGCGCTTACAAGCAGGCCCTGTTTGCCGTGCGCAACGACGCAACGGCCCTGGATATCGTTCAGGATGCAATGCTCAAACTGGCGGAAAAGTATGGAGACAAACCGGCGGCAGAACTGCCGATGCTGTTCCAGCGCATCCTGCAGAACACCATCCGCGACTTTTACCGCAGGCAAAAAACCCGCTCGACGTGGACAACCCTGCTTTCGTCTTTTGCCCCGCCTGACGACGAAAGTGCCGACCCCCTGGAAACCCTGGAGGTCGAACAGGGGTCACACTCCCCGGCAACGCCCCATGCGCACCTCGAGCAGGCGCAAACCCTTGCCATCATCGAGGAAGAGGTGAAAAGGCTTCCCCCGCGTCAACGCGAGGCCTTTCTCATGCGTTACTGGGAAGATATGGACATTGCCGAGACAGCAGCGGCAATGGGCTGTTCGGAAGGCAGCGTCAAGACACATTGTTCCCGGGCCACCCATTCCCTGGCCACGGCACTGAAGGCAAGAGGCATCGAGCTATGAAGCAGGAACAGGAACGGGAATTCGCCTACAAGGTTCGCCATCACCTCAATCTGGGCACGGACGCAATCGATCGCGATATTGCCGAGAAACTGTTCGTCGCCCGTCAAGGCGCGCTTTCCCACCAGAAGGCCGCCGGTGCCAGGTTGAGCCTCGCCGGATCCGGCCACCTTTCCACGGGCATGATCCTGTCCCATGCTCGCCATCTTGCAATTGTTTTGGGCCTGGTACTCGGGGTCTTCGGCATCTCCGCCTGGAACGATCTGCGCAAGGCGGATGAACTCGGGCAGATCGACAGCGCCCTGCTCGCCGACGATCTGCCGATCAACGCCTACATCGACAGGGGTTTTCAGGCATGGCTGTCCGAGCGCTCGTCGCAGGATTGATTCTCCTCCTCAGCCCGTTTTCCCCGGTCCAGGCCGTTGTTCCTGAAGTCGGTCAGCCGTCGTGGGCCAAACTCGACCCGGAACAGAAGCGGATCCTCGCTCCCCTCGCCCGCGACTGGGATCGGATGGAAGGCGCCCGCAAGCAGAAATGGCTGGCCATCGCCAAGCGCTACCCGACGATGAAGCCGGAAGAACGGGCGCGCATCCTCAAACGCATGCAGGATTGGGCCCGCCTGACGCCGGAGCAGCGCGCCCAGGCGCGGACGCGCTACAAGAACCTGAAAACCGCTCCGCCCGTGCAAAAGCAGGACATCAAGGAAAAGTGGGGGGAATACAAGGAACTGCCGGACGACGAGAAAAACCGTCTGAAGAAAAAGGCTGCCAGAAGCCCCGCCCCCAAGGCAGGGACGGGCCGGTCGGCGCAAAAGAAACCCGTTACCGGTTTGGGCTACCTGCCCGACCCTGCTGTTCCGGCCAGGGCCGAGTCGCTATCCGATACCGGGGCGAATGCCGCGCAGCAGCAGTAGTCCTGCCTTGGCGGAGGCCGCGGCCACCTCCGCAACCTCGGCCGGCATCCGCCGGCGGCTCGCCAGCATGATCTATGAGGCCTTCCTCCTGGTCGGCGTATTGAGCGTCGCGTTCGTCCTGCCCCACCTGCTGCTCGGCCTCACCCTCAAGGCTGCCACCCCCGGTGCCCTGCTCTGGCTGCATGTATTCGTCGTCCTGCTGGCCTACTTCGCCTGGCTCTGGAAGCGCAATGGCCAAACCCTGGCCATGCAGACCTGGAAAATCAGGCTGGTGGCCGCAGGCGGCGGCGCGCTGACCAACCGGCAGATCGTCCTGCGCTATATGCTGGCCTGGCCGAGCCTGCTGCTGTGCGGTCTTGGCGTATTGTGGGCGCTGGTCGATCGCGACCGCCAGTTCCTGCACGACCGGCTGGCCGGAACCCGTCTCGTCCGGCTTCAGTGAGCGCTATCGGCGCTCGACCCACCAGATCATGCCGGTGGCCGCCAGCAGGAAAAGCGCGCTGGGCGTGATGGCCGAAAAATAGGGCGGCCAGCTGTTGATGGCGCCAAGATTGGAAAACAGGCCATTGAGCATGTGGAAGGTGATGCCGAGCATGATGCCGGCAAAAACCTTGACGCTGACGGCCCCCATGCGATCCTGCAGGTAGGCGAACGGCAGCGCCAGCGCCATCATGACCAGCGCCGCCAGCGGATAGACCAGCTTTTTCCACATGGCGATCTCGTAGCGCTGCGTCTTGACCTGGTTGTCCCTGAGGTGGCGGACATAGCGATAGAGGCTGGCCACCGACATGCGTTCGGGCATGACCAGCAGCACGCTGAGGATTTCCGGATTGATCGCGGACTGCCAGACCGCCTCGGGCAGGCGGTTGACCCTGGCCCGCTCCTTCTCGAAAACCGTCTGGGCGACATCCAGGAGGCGCCATTTTCCCGGCGGCAGGTATTCGCCCTCCCGGGCCTCCGATACCGAGCGCAGGACATGGTTCTTGTCGAACTCGTAGATGCGCACGCCTTCCAGCCTGGAATCGGGCCGTACCGTGCGGACATTGATGAAGCTCAGATCGTCCTTGACCCACAGGCCGGAGCGGAACTCCTGCCCGACCACCTGCGCCGTCGCCTCGAGACGCAGTTGCTTGGCGGCGCGCTCGGCCGGCGGCGCGATGAAGTCGCCGACGATGAACGTCAGCAGTACGAAGGGCAGCCCCACCTTGGCCAGCGTCCCCAGGATCGACGCCGTCGACAGGCCCGAGGCGCGCAACACGGTGATTTCGGAATGGCGCGCCAGCATCGTCAGCGCGTAGAGGGTGCCGATCAGCACCGCGATGGGCGCCAGCTCGTAGACATGTCCGGGCAGCGTCAGCAGCACGAAATACGCCATGTAGCGAAGCTGGTAGTTGCCCTTGCCCAGGCTTTCCAGTTCATTGATGAAGTCGAAAAAGGCGAACAGCATCAGGAAGGCAATGAGGACCAGCGTCACCGCCGAATAGATCTCCCTTGCCAGGTAGCGCTGGTAGACCTTCACTTGCGTCGCCTCACCCAGGAAAATCCCGACAGCTGCTTGAAGAAGAGCAGGATGAGCACGACGAACATCGCGGCGTGCACCAGCCACCAGCCGAACTGGAACGACAGCCTGCCCTGCGCCACCCAGGCCTGGCTCACCGAGATCAGGTTGCTGTACAGCATGTAGGCGAGCAGGGCCAGGATCAGGTTATTGGTGCGCCCGGCGCGCGGATTGACGAAGCTGAGCGGAATGGCCAGCAGGGCCAGATTCAGTGCCGCCAGCGGCAGGCCGATGCGCCAGAGGATCTCCCCCCTGCTGGCGTTGTTCCTGTTCTGGATCAGGGTCCACGTCGGCGTGTTCTTCGTCGTCACCTCGATGCCGCGCGCCTCCTTCGACTCGATGCGCACGGCGTAGCGCTCGAACGCCATGACGCGGTACTCCGGCGATCCCGGCGTGCCCTCGTAGCGGCGGCCGTTCACCAGCACCACGAAACGATCGCCGTTGGCCATGCTTTCGGTATACCCGTCGGTGGACATCATCACGCCGAGCCGGCCGTGCTGCATCGAACTGATGAAGATGTTCCTGACCCTGCCCTCCTCGCCGGCGCCGGCATCGCCCGAAGCCGCTTCCACGAAGAATACCCGCTCGCCGCTGGCCGATTCCTTGAATGCCCCCGGTGAGACGCGGTCCACGTCGTCACGGGATTCCATGCTCTGGCGGTATTCGACGCTCTTCGACTGCGCCCAGGGCGACAGCAGCAGTGACAGCACGGCGATCGCGGCTACCAGCGGCGCCGCGAACTTCAAGACCGGTTTCAGCCAGGCCGTCAGGGGCAGGCCGCAGGAAAACCAGACCGCCATTTCCGAATCGCGGTAGCTGCGCGACAGGGTCAGCAGGACCGCGATGAACAGGGTCAGCGAAAGCAGGACCGGCAGATGCGTCAGCGCGCCGAAACCGAGCAGGGCGACGACGGCCTCGGACGCCAGCTTGCCGCCGGCGGCCTGGTTCAGCAGGCGGATCAGCTGGGTCGTCAGCAGGATCGCGAACAGGGCAACGAAGGTTGCGCCAGCCGTACCGGTGAACTCCCTGATCACCGCACGCTCGAAAGTGAGCCCGCGCGCCATTTTGACTTTTTCTCGGGGGAACAGGGATAATCGGAGCCTGATTGGTCGAAGAGGAGCAGCGCGTGGAATTTAGCATAAAAAGCAGTCGCCCGGACAAGGCAAGGTGCGATTGCATCGTCGTCGGCGTATTCGAGTCGCGCAAGCTGTCGGCGCCGGCGCGGGAAGTGGACAAAACCGCAGGAGGGCATCTCGCCGCCCTCCTGCGCCGCGGCGACCTGGACGGCAAGGGCGGCACGGCGCTGCTGTTGCCTGGCGTGCCGGGCATTGCCGCCGAACGGGTGCTCCTGGTCGGCCTCGGCAAGGAAACGGCATTCGGCGAGAAGGCCTATCGCGAGGCACTGGTCGCGGCGCTGCGCGCGTTGAAGGGCACCGGCAGCCGACGCATCCACGTCACCCTGAGCGAGCTGCCTGTCGCAAAACGCGATGCCGCTTGGCGGGTGCGCCAGGGCGCGCTGGTCGCCCACGACACGCTCTACCGCCCCGATCAGCTCAAGTCGAAACCGGACAATGGCGGTACCGCCCTGTCCGCCATCGCTTTCTCCGTCGCGGCCGGCGACGTTCATTCCGCCACCGTCGCGCTGGCGCAGGGCGAGGCCATCGCCAAGGGCATGAACCTCGCCCGCGAACTGGGCGACCTGCCGGCCAACATCTGCACGCCGACCTACCTGGCGCAGCGGGCGCAAAAGCTGGCGAAGGCGTTCAAGCTGAAGTGCGAGGTGCTCGACCGCGCCCGCATGGAAAAACTCGGCATGGGATCGCTGCTGGCGGTCGGACGCGGCTCTCACCAGCCGCCGCGCTTCATCGTTTTGCAATACCGCGGCGGCAAGGCCGGGGCGAAGCCGATCGTGCTGGTCGGCAAGGGCATCACTTTCGACACCGGCGGCATTTCGCTCAAGCCGGGTGCCGAGATGGACGAGATGAAGTACGACATGTCCGGCGCCGCCGGCGTGCTCGGCGCCTTTCACGCCCTGGCGGCCATGAAGCTGCCGCTGAACGTCGTCGGCCTCGTCCCGGCGGTGGAAAACATGCCGGGCGGCGCGGCAACCCGGCCCGGCGACATCGTTACCTCGATGTCGGGGCAGACCGTCGAGATCCTCAACACCGACGCCGAAGGCCGCCTGATCCTCTGCGACGCCCTGACCTACGCCGAGCGCTTCGAGCCGGAGTGCGTGGTGGACGTCGCCACGCTCACCGGCGCCTGCGTCATCGCCCTCGGCGCGGTCGCCTCCGGCCTGATGGCCAACGACGACGGCCTCGCTTCGGAATTGCTGGAAGCGGGCCAGGCTTCCGGCGACCGCGCCTGGCAACTGCCGCTGTGGGAGGAGTACCAGGAGATGCTCAGGAGCAATTTCGCCGACATCCCGAACATCAGCGGCAGCCGCGGCGCCGGCACCATTACCGCCGCCTGCTTCCTGGCGCGCTTCACGAAGAAATACCGCTGGGCACACCTCGACGTCGCCGGCACGGCCTGGCGTTCCGGCAAGGAGAAGGGTTCCACCGGCCGGCCCGTCCCCTTGCTGGCGCACTTCCTGCTGAAGCGCGCAGGCAGGCTGTGACCCGCATCGATTTCCACCACGGCGCCGGCGACAAGATCCAGGCGGCCTGCCGCCTCATCGGGGGGCTGTATGCCGAGGGCCGCAGGGTGCTGGTCTATGCGCCGGCGGACAGCGTGGCCGCACAGGTGGATCGTCAGCTGTGGGTCCAGCCGGCGACGGGCTTCGTACCGCACTGCCGAATCGAGGATGCATTGGCCGTGGAAACGCCGGTCGTCATCGGCGGTTCCCTCGACGACGCGGCCCACCACGACGTACTGGTCAATCTCGACGGCGAACTGCCGCCGGCGTTCTCCCGCTTCGAGCGGGTGGTCGAGATCGTCGGCACGGACGAGGCCGACCGCGGACCGGCGCGGGCGCGCTTCAAGTTCTACCGCGACCGCGGCTATGCGATCGCCGCACACGACCTCAAGGACGCCTGAGCCGTGAGCGACGACATCTTCGGCAAGGCCGACGCGCTCATGAAACGCCGCGCCTTCGTCGCCGGCGGCACCCGCAGCGAGCCGACCGCCGAGGACATTCCTGTGCTCACCGAAGTCGTCGATCCGAGCCAGGCGGTCCCGGCGCTCTCGGCGGCCCTGTCAGGCAGTCCGGGCGCCGAACAGCTGGCCGAGCGCATGCGCGACCTGCTCGCGCCGCTGCCGCCGGACATCGCCCGCGCCGTGGAAAACTGGCTGGTCGCCACCCTGCCGCGTCTGGTTGCGCGGCGGCTCGACGGCATCGCCGAGCAGGTCGCCGAGGAAGTCGGCGCGGCCCTGCGCGAAACCCTGCCGCTGCTCATTTCCGACCTGATCCGATCGGCACAGGAAAGAACCCGGCAAGACAAGTAAGACGCACCGGGGCAGATGGTCGCTCCGGTATAATTTCCCCTTTTCCGCATCCCCCTTTCCCTCCCAGGATGGAACTCGCCAAATCCTTCGAGCCGGCCGACATCGAGCGCCGCTGGTACCCGCTGTGGGAGTCGCGCGGCTATTTCGCCGCCGGCGCCGACACGTCCAAGTCCGATAATTTCTGCATCCTGCTGCCGCCGCCCAACGTCACCGGCACGTTGCACATGGGCCACGGCTTCAACCAGACGCTGATGGACGCGCTCACGCGCTACCACCGCATGCTTGGCGCCAACACGCTGTGGCAGCCGGGCACCGACCATGCCGGCATCGCCACGCAGATCGTCGTCGAGCGCCAGCTCGACGCGGAAGGCGTCAGCCGCCACGACCTCGGCCGCGAGAAGTTCCTCGAGCGCGTCTGGCAGTGGAAGGAATATTCCGGCGGCACCATCACGCGGCAGATGCGCCGCCTCGGAACCTCGCCCGACTGGTCGCGCGAGCGCTTCACCATGGACGCGGGCCTCTCGAAGACCGTCACCGAGACCTTCGTGCGGCTTTTCCGCGAGGGGCTGATCTACCGCGGCAAGCGCCTGGTGAACTGGGACCCCAAGCTCCTCACCGCAGTGTCGGACCTCGAAGTCGTCAGCGAAGAGGAAGACGGCTTCATGTGGGAGATCCGCTACCCCTTCGTCGAGGGAGATGGGGCATTGATCGTCGCGACGACGCGACCCGAAACCCTGCTCGGCGACGTCGCCGTCGCCGTGAATCCGGATGACGAGCGCTATCAACACCTCGTCGGCAAGCACGTCCATCTGCCGCTTTGCGGACGCAGCATCCCGATCATCGCCGACAGCTACGTGGACAAGGCGTTCGGCACCGGCTGCGTCAAGATCACGCCGGCGCACGACTTCAACGACTGGCAGGTCGGCCACCGCCACGGCCTCGCGCCGATCTCCATCCTCACGCTGGATGCCCGCATCAACGAGCACGGCCCCGAAAAATATCGCGGCCTCGACCGCTACGACGCCAGAAAAGTCATCGTCGCCGATCTGGAGGCGCAAGGGTTGCTGGCGTCGACCAAACCCCACAAGCTGATGGTGCCGCGCGGCGATCGCACCCACGCCGTCATCGAGCCGATGCTCACCGACCAGTGGTTCGTCGCCATGTCGAAGCCGGGAACCGACGGCAGCTCCATCGCCGGCAAGGCGCTCGAATGCGTCGCCTCGGGCGAGATCCGCTTCGTGCCAGAACAATGGGTGAACACCTACAACCAGTGGCTCAACAACATCCAGGACTGGTGCATCTCGCGCCAGCTCTGGTGGGGCCACCAGATTCCGGCCTGGCATTCGGACGACGGCCGCGTCTACGTCGCCCACGACGAGAACGAGGCTTATACGCTCGCCCGCCAGGACGGCTACACGGGCGGGCTGGAGCGCGATCCGGACGTGCTCGACACCTGGTATTCCTCGGCGCTGTGGCCCTTCTCGACGCTCGACTGGACGCCGCAGTGGCCCAACCAATCGAACACCGCGCTCGACCTCTACCTGCCCTCCTCGGTGCTGGTCACAGGCTTCGACATCATTTTCTTCTGGGTCGCGCGCATGGTGATGATGACGAAGCACATCACCGGAAAGATTCCCTTCCGGGACGTCTATGTGCACGGCCTGATCCGCGACGCCGAGGGCCAGAAGATGTCGAAGTCGAAGGGCAACGTGCTCGACCCGATCGACCTCATCGACGGCATCGGCCTCGACGCCCTGGTGGAGAAGCGCACAGGCGGCCTGATGAATCCCAGGGATGCCGCCAAGATCGAGAAGCGCACGCGCAAGGAATTCCCCGACGGCATCCCCGGCTTCGGCACCGATGCCCTGCGCTTCACCTTCGCCAGCCTCGCCTCGCCCGGCCGCGACATCAAGTTCGACCTGTCCCGCTGCGAGGGCTACCGCAACTTCTGCAACAAGCTGTGGAACGCCACGCGCTTCGTGCTGATGAACTGCGAGGGCCAGGATTGCGGCCTGCAGGACGGCCATGCCTGCGGCACCGACATCGTCTTCGGATCCGCCGATCGCTGGATCGTCAGCCGCCTGCAGCGCACTGAGGCCGAGGTGGCACAGCACTTCGCCGACTACCGCTTCGACCTCCTCGCCCGCGCCATCTACGAGTTCGTCTGGGACGAGTACTGCGACTGGTACGTCGAACTCGCCAAGGTGCAGCTCCAGACCGGCGACACGGCGCGGCAGCGCGGCACCCGCCGCACCCTGGTGCGCGTGCTGGAAACCGTGCTGCGCCTGGCGCACCCGCTGATCCCCTTCATCACCGAGGAGCTGTGGCAGAAGGTCGCCCCCGTGGCGGGGCGCGCGGGCGAGAGCATCATGCTCCAGGCCTACCCGCTGGCGGAACCGTCGCGCATCGACGAGAAGGCCGAAGCCGAGGTGGCGCTGCTCAAGGAGATGATCAATGCCTGCCGCAGCCTGCGCGGCGAGATGAACCTCTCCCCCGCGCAGAAGGTGCCGCTGCTGGCCGCCGGCGACCGCGACCGGGTAGGCGCCTTCGCGCCCTACCTCGCCGCCCTGGCGCGCCTGTCGGAAGTGACCCCCACCGGCGCCGAGCTCCCGCCCGGCGACGCCCCGGTGCAGATCGTCGGCGACTTCCGCCTGATGCTGAAGATCGAGATCGACGTCGCCGCCGAGCGTGTGCGCCTGGCCAAGGAGATCGCCCGCATCGATGGAGAGATCGCCAAGGCGAGCGCCAAGCTCGCCAACGCGGGTTTCGTCGCACGCGCCCCCGCATCCGTGGTGGCGCAGGAGAAGGAACGGCTGGCGAACTTCGGCTCGCTCGTCGACAAGCTGCGTGCGCAACTCGAGCGGTTGTAGGTCGGGCTTCAGCCCGACAGCGGCGCATCAGTCACCGCATTTGTCGGGCTGAAGCCCGACCTACTCAAATAAACCGTTGCCATGAACATCCGATGAAGCACCTCCTGCGCGCGCTGGGGCAGCGCAACTTCCGCTTCTACTTCATCGGACAGGGCGCCTCCTTCGTCGGCACCTGGATGCAGCAGATCGCGCTGGCCTGGCTGATCTACCGGCTCACCGGCTCGCCCTTCATGCTCGGCCTGGCCACCTTCGCAGGCAACATCCCCATCCTCTTTCTCGCGCCTTTTGGCGGCGTCTGGTCGGACCGGCTGAACCGCCGCCGCGCCATGATGCTTACACAGGCCCTGTCGCTGATTCAGGCCGCCGTGCTGGCGGGACTGACTTTTGCCGGCCAGATCGAAGTTTGGCATCTCCTCGCCGCGGCGGCCTTTCTCGGCGTCGTGAACGCCTTCGACACGCCGCTGCGCCAGGCCTTTCTGCTGGAGATGGTGGGATCGCGGGAAAACCTGCCGAACGCCATCGCGCTCAATTCACTGATGATGAACGGTTCGCGCCTGATCGGGCCGGCGCTGGCCGGCGTGGTGCTGGCCGCCGCGGGAGAAGCCTGGTGCTTTCTGCTCAACGCCGCATCCTACCTCGCCATGCTCGCCGCGCTCGCCGCCATGCGGCTGGACGCGACGCCTTCGCCAAGGAGCAGGCAGAACTGGCTGGCTGGGCTGCGGGAGGCACTGCATTTCGCCTGGCGCTTCGCGCCGAGCCGCTACCTGATCGGGCTGGTGGCCCTCGTCAGTTTCGTGGCGACGCCGTATGCCTCGCTGATGCCGGTCTTCGCACGCGACCTGCTGGGCGGCGACGCACGCACGTTGGGCCTGCTCGTCGGCGCGTCGGGGGCCGGCGCCATGGCCGGCGTGCTGTATCTCGCCGGGCGGCGCGGCGCGGCGGGACTGGAGCGGCTGATCGCCGCAGCGGGATTCAGCGCCGGCATCGGGCTCATCCTGTTTTCGCAGTCCACCACGCTCTGGCTCTCGCTCGCCCTGCTGCCGCTGGTCGGCTTCGGCATCATCACCATTGCTGCCTCAGCCAACACCATCCTGCAACTGGTGGCGCCGGATGCCATGCGCGGGCGGCTGGTGAGCCTGCACATCGCCGCCTTCCTCGGCGTAATGCCGCTCGGCTCGCTCGCCTTCGGCCTGCTCGCCGAGCGCTTCGGCGCCGCCGCCACGGTGGCGGCGGGCGGCCTGGCCTGCCTCCTCGGCGCCGCCGGCTTCGCCAGCCGCCTCAAGATCATGCAGGGCCTGCTCGAGCCGCACTTCGTGCGGCGCTGAGCAGGCCGGCCGCACCGCCAACCGGGACTTGCTTCACTCCTCCTTGCCGCCTGCCGTCAGCAGCAGCGCCTTGCGGATGGCCTCGGGCGCCGGCTTGATTCTCATGAAGCTGTTGTCCCCCATCATGGAAAGGTCGGTGAAGTTTATGGCGATGCGGAAACGCGCATACAGCGCTTGGACCTTGTTGTCCACGACCAGCATTTCGTAGGGCAGGTGGGCCGTGGATTTCATGTCCTTGAAGTCGATCACACTCATGATGTAGCGGTCATCCTTGAACTTGCCGTCCTCGCCGTCGCCCTTCATGGCGACGCCGAACAGGACTTCCTTCTTGCCGGGCACATCGATGCGGAAGACCTTGGTCGCACCTTGCCTGCCCGCAGCCAGGCCGGCCTCGACGGCCTTCACGGCTTCGTCATGGCTGCCATGGGTGGCAAGCAGGCTCGGCTCATCGAAATATTCCATGCCGATCATGTAGTGATACCGGCGCAGTTGATCGGGGAAGTGGCCCGACGAGCCGTATTCCTCGACTTTGCCCAGCGCTGTCCGCAGTTTCGCCGCCACGCCCTTCAGGTCGCCGGTCATGCGGTAGGCATGGGCCATGTAGACCGGGTTGGTATAGGAAACCTGCACCTCGTCCTTGACCTTCGTCACCGCCACCCGCTGGGCGGCGCCGAAGCCGCCATGTTCCGACTTGGCGGCATTCGCCTTCAGTTCATCGTTCGTGACGACGAGGATCGTGGCGTTGGGATAAGGCGCATAACTGCCGACGACGGCAAATCCGTTCGCGGTCAAAGCCGCTTGGGCCGCCTTGACCTTCTGCTCCACCTCGCCCGGTCCTCGCGAAGCCAGCACGAAGGGCTTCAGCAGAACATCTTGCGCCTGGGCTGCGGCAGCGCCGAGTGCGAAAAACAGGCAAAGCGCCCCCCTGAGAATTTCTCTCATATCTCTCCTCCTTGTGGTCGAACGGATTATTTGACGCGGATAGCAGAAAAAAGGCCGGTCGCGTCTGCGCCACCGGCCTGTCGGTTTCGGCTACCGCCCCGGATCAGAAGCGGTGGCTGTACATCAGCTGCCAGTTGGTCTGGCTGTGCGTCGTCTTGACGCCCCCCATATTGGCGTTGGTAGCGCTGACTTCAGGTGCATAGGTCAGGGAAAAATCGAGCGACGATGCCTTGTTGAAGACATAGCCGGCACCAAGCGTGACATGGTTCTTGATGATCGCCGGGAACAGCGGGTGCATGTACTTGTTGGGCACCGGGTTGTTGGCGAGGTTGAGGCCGGCGCGCAACGTGAAGGCATCGGTCATCTTGTAGGAGCCGCCGAACATGAACACGTTCTGGTCGCGCCATTTTTGAACCAGGATCGCATTCATGGCGGTAGCGCCTGCACCGACCATGCCTGCCGCCATCGGATTGGCCTGAACCGCATCGGCCACGAAATCCATACGGAAGTCGCTCATGACATCGGACCAGTCGATGCGCTTGTAATCCGCCACCAGCATGAATTTATCGTTCACCTGATAGGCCATGCCGATGCCGAAGGTCTCGGGCCACTGGAAGTCGACGACCTTCAATTTGCCCGTGATCGGTATCGTTGCCGTGCCGACCAGCATCGGGCCGGTTGCGTTCATTTTGAGCGTGCCCCGGCCTTCCATGTCTCCGAGGCTGGTCTTGGCATGGTAGACACCGCCGATGGACAGCTTGGGCGTCGCCTGCCAGACAAAGCCGAGGTTGCCGGCCCAGCCGTCGGTCTTCAACTTCTGCTTCATGCCGTTGCTGCCTTCGGAGAAGTCGAACTGGGCCCAACCGACGTCGGTTATCAAACCGCCCAGCATGAAGCCGCCCAGCGTGGTCACCATCGTTCCCGTCGCCGAACCGAGCGGCGACGTGCCTGCCGTGAAGGCCCCGAACATCTGGCCGCTCATGACCATTTGCAGGTCGAGGCCGCCCCACAGGTAGTCGACCGTGCCGCCAATCCGCAAATTATCGGTCACATCGAAGGCCAGCGGGACCATCACCCGGCCAATGCCGAGTTCGGACCGGTTTTCCTGGCCGGACATGTACGGCGTGCCCATCATCGACAATCCGCTGCTCAGGAAGGATGTCCGGCCGTACTCCGTTCCCATCCCGCCCTGCGCCATCATGCCCGCGCCCCAGGTCAGCTTGCCGTCCTTGCGTACATAGCCGACAGCCGGCATGTAATAGGCATTGCCACCGGAGTCGGCATTCGGCATGCCGGTCATCTTGGTGGTCACATCGGGATGAAGGCCGCCGACCGCCACATCGAGGCGGCTGGTGCCGCTCTTCATGAGGCCGAGCGTCGCCGGATTGTTGATGAGTCCGGCCGTGCCGTTGTCGTAGGCGTAGGAGGCGCCGCCCATGCCCGTGGCGACCGGGCCGTAACCTTCCATGTTCATGCCGTTGGTTGCCCACGCGGCAGGCGTGAATGCCAGCGCAAGAGCGGCAACGCTGATCCTGGTCTTGAATTCCATGTTTCTCCCCTCCTTGTGTTTATGGGTGCTGATTTCTCTTACATGAACAGGCTGACATCCGACTGCTGTGCAATCGGCAGGGCGGTGGCCGCTCCGGCGTATTCGGTCACTTCCGGTATGAAGTCGTCGTGCGTGAAGCCGAAAAGATCGACGGTCATCTGGCAGGCGATGAACTTCACGCCGGCCTCGAGGCTCAGGCTGCGCAGTTCGGCGATGTCGGCGACGCCGTTGTTCTTGATCGTCTGCTTCATCAGCATCGTCGCCACCGACTCGAAGCCGGGCAGGTTCGACTGGATGAGGTTCGGCATCAGGAATTTGTTCCAGTCGATGCCCTTGAACCAGCCGGGCCCGAAGGGCATCTTCATCGGCATGCCGGGGTTGCCCAGCGGGCTGACCTTGAGGTCGCTGACGTCCTTCTTCAGCAGGTTGAGTCCGTAGAAGGTGAAGAAGATGCTGACTTCCCAGCCGAGCGCCGCGGCGGTCGAGGCCAGGATGAAGGGCGGGTAGGCCCAGTCGAGCGTGCCGCGCGTGGCGATGATGGCCATCGAAGGCGTCTTCGCGGCCTTCAGCTCCTCGAGTTTCTGCGGCAGGATTTCGTCGATGCGCTGTCTGATCAGCGCATCCAGGGCGGCCTGGTCGGTGGGCATGTTCATGCGGTGGGCTCCTCGATTTGCCGGCAGGGTCGGAATGTCGTTGGCACGCCCGCCCCGTCCTTATATTGAATCATTACCGAATAATGATGTTCTAAGGTTCCCTTTGCCGCCAGACGATTCTCCTTATTGGCCTATATCGTTTGCGTATGTTGCGATGCAGAATTCCAAATGAAAACGGCCCGGGTTCATTCCCCGGGCCGCTTCGGCGAAGGAGACTGCCTGTCTATTTCCGCTTGATGAAGAACTCGAACTCCTTGCCCTGCTCGGCAGTCGACAGCAGTTCGTTGCCGGTCTGCTTGGCGAAGGCGGCGAAGTCCTTTACCGAACCCGGGTCGGTGGCCAGGATGCGCAGCACCTGGCCGCTCGTCATGTCGGCCAGCGCCTTCTTGGCGCGCAGAATCGGCAGCGGGCAGTTCAGGCCCTTGGCATCCAGTTCCTTGTCGAAATTCATGGTTGTTGCTCCTTAGCGTTAGGTGGGTCGTCGCGCCTGCATTTCAGACCTGCCTAATATACTTTCGCCCCCTCTCCGGCGCAACCAGTCGAGGGCAATGTCCGGCATCGAATTTCCTTTTCGCACGATTCACGAAACCGCCTGATAGTACAGGTTCTGCGGGTGGTTGGCCTGGGCGAAGAAGAACCAGCGCTCGGCCAGCAGGCCGAGGTACTGCGTGACGAAGGCGGCGGCGGCGAAACCGGACGCGAGCAGTCCGATGGGCAGGATGAAGGCCAGGATGAGGAATATCCATTTCACCTGGCGCAGAAAGGCCGCCGACCGGCCGTGGAAGAATTCCCGTGTGTTGAACGAGCCGCCCATGGCGCCCTGCGCCTTCTGCACGATGCGCGGGTGCTTGACGCCGATGGCCGTGCGCAAGCTGGACTTCGGCCTGAGGCGCGCGTTGCGCACGAGCGCGGCGGCGCGGCCGATCAGGGCCAGCACCGTCAGGATCAGCGACCAGCCGCCGAGGAAGGCGGCCAGTTCCGGCGCCGCCTCGACCGCGTAGGCCGTCGCCAGCACGAAGCCGGAGGCGCCGCCGAGCAGGGTGTAGTTGATCACCGTCAGCGGCGTGTGCCATTCCTGCAGGAAACGCAGGCATGCGTAGATCATGCCGGTGCACACGAACAGCGCGAAGGCCAGCACGGTGCCGGCGACGCCGAGGAGCAAAGTCAGTCCCACCGGCACGGCGGAGGGCAGCGTCGCCACCACCGGGTTGAAGCCGAAAAAGTGTGCCGCGCAGTAGAGGAAGACCAGGCCCATGAAGGCCGGCAGCACGATCACCTCGCGCGACAGCCAGGAGGTGCGCCACTTCGCCGCGGAGCGCCAGGCGCGCTCGGGACGGCCGAGATGGAAGAAGGAGGCGACCAGCCCGGCAACGAGGAAGCCCAGCGCGACGGCGCCGCCCAACGCATAGAAGCGCCCCGGCTGCGCCGGCAGCAGGCCGAAGGCGGCATAGGATTCGACGGTAAACAGGGCGAGGAACAGCCCCTGGCCGACGCCGATCAGCGTCGTGAGAAAGATGACGGAAAACGCGGGGTGCATGGTGCTTACCAGGAGGTCACGTCGTCGAGCGAAGGCTCGGCCTTGGCCGGCTTGGGCAGCTTGCCATCGACCTTGAGCGGGTTGTCGGCGCGCACCAGTTCGTCCTCGTGGATGCGCAGCTTGGTCTTGCGCCGCGGCAGGTAATGGTTGGCCGGCTGCGTGCCCCACTCCGGCATGAGCGGATAGCCGCCGCTCTCGCGGATTGCCTGCGACACTTCGGATTCCGGATCGTGCACGTCGCCGAACAGGCGCGCGCTGGTCGGGCAGGCGAGGACGCAGGCCGGCTTGCGGTCGCGTTCCGCCAGCGACTTGTCGTAGATGCGGTCCACGCACAGCGTGCACTTCTTCATCACCTTCTGCTGCTCGTCGATCTCGCGCGCGCCGTAGGGGCAGGCCCAGGAGCAGTACTTGCAGCCGATGCACTTGTCGTAGTCGACGAGGACGATGCCGTCCTCCGCCCGCTTGTAGGAGGCGCCGGTCGGGCACACCGGCACGCAGGGCGGCTCCTCGCAATGCAGGCAGGACTTCGGGAAGTGCACGGTTTCCGTGTTCGGGAACTCGCCCACCTCGAAAGTCTGCACGCGGTTGAAGAAGGTGCCGGTCGGATCGGCGCCGTAGGGATTGAAGTCGCTCATCGGGCCGGCCTGCCCC
Source organism: Rhodocyclaceae bacterium (assembly GCA_041396245.1). GTDB lineage: Bacteria > Pseudomonadota > Gammaproteobacteria > Burkholderiales > Rhodocyclaceae > Desulfobacillus. The sequence continues at coordinate 35,509 of JAWKYW010000007.1, forward strand.
GAGGTGTTCCACTCCTTGCAGCTCGTCACGCAGGCATGGCAGCCGACGCAGACGTTGAGGTCGATGACCAGGGCCAGTTGCGTCATGCGCAGTCCTCCGTAGGTCGGGCTTCAGCCCGACTGCGGCGGTTGATCAACCTTTCATGTCGGGCTGAAGCCCGACCTACGTGTGTCATGGCCGCCTCCCCGCGAAGTAATCCCACAGGCTCTTGCGCTCTTCCTGCCCCGGATAGGGCTTGAGCGGCTCGAACTGAGGCGATGTTTCCGCCGTCTCGCCGGGGCTGACTTTTGCAATCCGCACGCGCACGTCGTACCAGGCGGCCTGGCCGGTAATCGGGTCGGAGTTCGAGACAAATGACATGCCCCTCTCCCCCTGCCCCTCTCCCCGCGGGGGAGAGGGGAGACGATCAGCGGGCAGCTCCTCCGAAATGACGTGGTTGAGCAGGAAGCCCAGCTTCGACTCGTTCGCATCCGGCGTCAGGTTCCAGGCGCCGGCGGCCTTGCCGATGGCGTTCCAGGTCCACACCGTGCCCGGCTCCACCGCCTCGGAGTGGCGCGCCATGCAGCGCACCTTGCCCCATTGCGACTCGACCCAGATCCAGTCGCCGTCGTCGATGCCGGCCAGCCGCGCCGTGCGCGCATTCACGAACAGGTAGTTGTGCGCATGGATCTGCCGCAGCCAGGCGTTCTGCGAATCCCATGAGTGGTACATCGCCATCGGCCGCTGCGTCACCGCCGCGAGCGGATACTTGTGCGTGTCGGTCGCCTGCACTTCGAGCGGATCGAAATAGAAGGGCAGCGGATCGAAATAGGTCTCGATGCGCTGCTTCAGGTGTTCCGGCGGCTTGCGCGTGATGCCCTTGCCCTGCGCGGCGAGGCGGAATTTTTGCAGCACCTCGGAATACAGGTGGATCAGGATCGGCTCGGCGTAGCGCGTGATGCGGCTGCGCTGCGACCATTCGAGGTAGCCCTGGTTCCAGTTGCGCATGTACTGGTAGGAGCGCGGCAGCTCGTGATGGTAAACGCAATTGTTCTGCGCATACATTTCCCACTGGCGCGGGTTCGGCTCGCCGCGCATGAATTTCTCGCCGCCCTTGCCGCGCCAGCCGGCGAGGAAGCCGATGCCGGAGCCCGGCTCGGTCTCGTAGTTGGTGATGAAGTCCGGGTAGTCGCGATACTTGCGCGTCCCGTCCTTGTTGACGAACACCGGCAGCTTCAGGCGCGTGCCCAATTCGATCAGCACCTCCTGGAAGGGCTTGCACTCGCCGGTCGGCGCGAGCACCGGGATGCGCACCGAATCCACCGGGCCGTCGAATTCCGAGATCGGCCGGTCGAGCATCGACATCACGTCGTGGCGCTCGAGGTAGGTGGTGTCCGGCAGCACCAGGTCGGCGAAGGCCGTCATCTCCGACTGGAAGGCATCGCAGACGGCGATGAAGGGAATCCTGTATTCGCCCTGCTCGTCCTTGTCGTTCAGCATCTTCCTCACCTCCACCGTGTTCATGGTGGAGTTCCACGCCATGTTGGCCATGAAGATCAGCAGGGTGTCGATGCGGTAGGGATCGCCGCGCCAGGCGTTGGTGATGACGTTGTGCATGAGGCCGTGCACCGAGAGCGGATACTCCCAGGAGAAGGCCTTGTCGATGCGCACCGGCTTGCCGGCGTCGTCGACGAACAGGTCGTCGGGCTCGGCCGGCCAGCCCAGCGCCATGCCGTCGAGCGGTGAATCGGGTTTGACGGCCAGCGGCGTGTTGGGCGTCTTGGCGCAGGGCGGGATCGGCCGCGGGAACGGCGCCTTGTGGCGGAAGCCGCCCGGCCGGTCGATGGTGCCGAGCAGCGACATCAGGATGGCCAGCGCGCGGATGGTGTGGAAGCCGTTGGAGTGCGCCGCCAGGCCGCGCATGGCATGGAAGGCCACCGGGTTGCCGGTGACGGTGTCATGTTCCTTGCCCCAGGAATCCGTCCACGCGATGGGCAGCTCGATCTTCTGGTCGCGCGCCGTGACGCCCATCTCATAGGCGAGACGCTTGATGGTCGCGGCGGGAATGCCGGTCAGGCCCTCGGCCCATTCCGGCGTGTAGTCCTTCACCCGCTCCTGCAGCAGCTGGAAGGACGGCTTCACCGGCGTGCCGTCGGCCAGCTTGAACTCGCCTAAAAGGTATGGATCGCAGCCCTCGGTGTGCGTGACCACCGGCTTGTTGGCGGCACGATCCCACCACAGCTTGTTCTGCGGATCGAAGCAGCCCTCTTCCTCCGGCACCTCGGTGCGCAGGAACATGCCGAACTCGTCGCTCTTCTCGTCAAGGTTCACCAATTGGCCGGCATTGGTGTAGCGCACCAGGAAGTCGCGGTCGTAGAGGCCCTGGGCGATGATCTCGTGGATGATCGCCAGCAGCAGCGCGCCGTCTGTGCCCGGGCGGATCGGCACCCACTCGTCGGCGATGGCCGAATAGCCGGTGCGCACCGGGTTGATGGAGACGAAGCGGCCGCCGTTGCGCTTGAATTTCGAAATCGCGATCTTGAGCGGATTGGAATGGTGGTCCTCCGCCGTGCCGATCATGACGAACAGCTTGGCGCGGTCGAGGTCCGGCCCGCCGAACTCCCAGAAGGAGCCGCCGATGGTGTAGATCATGCCGGCGGCCATGTTCACCGAGCAGAAGCCGCCGTGCGCCGCGTAGTTGGGCGTGCCGAACTGGCGCGCGAAGAGGCCGGTCAGCGCCTGCATCTGGTCGCGGCCGGTAAACAGGGCGAACTTCTTCGGATCGGTGGCGCGGATCTTCGCCAGCCGCTCCGTCAGGAGGGTGAAGGCCTGCTCCCAGGAAATCGCCTCGAACTCGCCCGCGCCGCGCTCGCTGCCCGGCTTGCGCAGCAGCGGCTGCGTCAGCCGCGCCGGCGAATACTGCTTCATGATGCCGGAGCTGCCCTTGGCACAGATCACGCCCTGGTTGAGCGGATGGTCGGGGTTGCCGTCGATGTAGCGCACCTGCCCGTCGACCAGATGCACGCGGATGCCGCAGCGGCAGGCGCACATGTAGCAGGTGGTTTTCTTGACCTCCTGCACGGACGGAGTCGAAGCGGACATGGTTTGGAGTTAAATATATTAGCGGTTGTTGATATTCTTCGGGCTTTGCGCCAAGTCCTCAAGCCAATTGTTTTTATTTCACCATAAGTAGCCTACTCTTGCTCTACTTATGGGTCGGTGTAAGCTTTACGCAGGTCGGCCTTCAGGCCGACAATTGCGGTTGTTGTCCCACAGGGATTTCCTTTGGTCATCGGGCTGAAGCCCGACCTACAAGCCCAGCTACAATTTTCAGGCCAGCCATGAACGACATTCCCGCATTCAATCCCGCCGAGCGGCGCGCCGTCGAAGCCGCCATGATCTACCGTTACGGCCAGCTCGTCGACCTGCAGGAAGCCGACGTCGAGGTTCGCCTGGTGCCCGGTTCCGAAGACCTGACCACCGTACCCGGCATTTACTGGAACGAGCGCAACGTCCAGTTCGTCGTCTGCAAGCTGCCCGACCGGCACTACCGCTCCTATTTCTTCTACAGCGAAGACAAGCAGTACCGCATCGGCGAGCAGGACTACGAGGTCATCGAGGACTGCGTGCGCAACCTGCTCCAGCTGCAGGTCGACCACGATACGAAACGCCGCGCCATCATGTCCAACCCCGGCCTCGGCCCGGACGACGATTACCACGGCCCGATCGTAGTGTGATCCAAACACCCTAACCGCCTAAGAACGCAGAGATCGCAAAGACGCAAAGAGCGCAAAGATGAAAAGCATTTCGTTCTTGCTTTCTTTGCGTCCTTCGCGCCTTTGCGCCCTTTGCGTTGAGAGAGGTTTCTTTTGAAGATCTGCATCGTCTCCGACAGTCACGACCGCGGCCCCATGCTGGCAGCGGCGGTCGAGGAAGCGAAGTCGCTGGGCGCCGAGGCCGTCCTCCACTGCGGCGACATCATCGGTCCCAATACCCTCAAGCCCCTGCTCGCCATCGGCCTGCCGACCCACGTCATCCACGGCAACAACCTCGGTGATTTCACCGCCATCAGCCAGATGGCGACCCGCTCCGGTGGCCTGCTGCATTACCACGGCGGCGACGCATCGATCGAACTGGGCGGGCGAAAAATCTTTCTCGTTCACTATCCGCACTACGGCCGTGCCATGGCCTGCACCGGCGACTACGACCTGGTCTGCTGCGGCCACAGCCACAAGCCTGAAATTGCGCAACAGCCGAATGTCAGGGGCAGCGAATCCTGGCTGGTGAACCCCGGCACCGTGGCCGGCCTCGGTGCGCCGGCGGCTACCTGGGTGCTGGGCGACCTGGCAACGATGGAATTCGCCATCCGTCCGCTCGCCATGCAGACCGTTTGACCCCATCAACCCAAGTGGTTTGATTTGCGTCAAGCTTCCCTTGAATACGGGATTGAGTCTTTCAATCTTCACATAGGGAAATTGAGACGAGAATCAGCGCGTTGTTGATTAGAATCCGTTTCTGTTCTTCAACAAGAATTCCAGTTTCCGGGAGGCTCGATGTCAGCATCCATCGCTACCAGCCAGACGATCCTCGTCGTGGGCGGCGGCATCTCCGGCATGACGGCGGCGCTCGAAGCCGCCGAGTGCGGCAAGCAGGTCATCCTCGCCGAGAAGCTGCCCACCCTCGGCGGGCGCACGGCGCTGCTCTACCGCTACTTTCCCAAGATGTGCCACCCCACCTGCGGCCTCGAGATCAACCTGAAGCGCCTCAAGGGCAATCCCAACCTGCGCGTCATGACCATGACCGAGGTGGCCGCGGTCAGCGGCACGCGCGGCGACTACACCGTCACCCTCAAGGTCAAGCCGCGCTACGTGAATGAGAACTGCACGGCCTGCGGCGACTGTGGCAGCGCGGTGTCGGCCGAGATTCCCAACCCGGCCAACTACGGCCTGGACAGGATCAAGGCCGCCTACCTGCCGCACGGCATGGCCTACCCGCAGCGCTACGTCATCGACCCCTCCATCGTCGGCACACCCGACGGCGAAGCGGCCAAGGCCGCCTGCAAGGTCGGCGCGGTCGACCTCGCCATGCAGGAGGAAACCGTCGAGCTGAAGGTCGGCAGCGTGGTCTGGGCCACCGGCTGGCGGCCCTACGACGCGGCGAAGATCCAGCCCTACGGCTACGGCCGCATCCCCAACGTCGTCACCAGCCTCGAGTTCGAGCGCATGGCCGATCCGCACGGCCCGACCGGGGGCAAGCTGCTGCGCGCCGACGGCAAGGAGGCGAAGAACGTCGCCTTCATCCAGTGCGCCGGCTCGCGCGACGAGAACCACCTGCGCCACTGCTCGCGCATCTGCTGCATGGCTTCCCTCAAGCAGACCCACTATGTGCGCGAGGCCTGCGGCGACGAGGGCAAGTCGACGATCTACTACATCGACATCCGCGCCATCGACCGCTTCGAGGACTTCTACCAGAGCGTGCAGAACGACCCGACGGTGAGCTTCGTCAAGTCGAAGGTCGCGCGCATCGCCCTGAACGAAGAAACCGGCAGCCCGGTGCTGCACGGCGTCGACACCGAGGGCTATAACCGTTACGCCACCGAGCACGACCTCGTCGTGCTGGCCGTCGGCATGGAGCCCGAAGTCACCGGTGTGAAACTGCCCGAGGACATCGTCCTCGACTCCTCGAACTTCATCGAGGGCTCGAAGAGCGGCGGCATGTTCGGCGCCGGCAGCGCGGCGAGCCCGCTCGACGTCAACCGCTCCGTGCAAAGCGCCACGGCAGCCAGCCTGAAGGCAATTCAAGTGATCCACAAGACTGCTTCGACGGAGGCCGCATGAATACCCCTGCCGCCCCCGCAACGCCCAAATACGCCGCCTACATCTGTTCCGGCTGCGGCCTCGGCGACAAGCTCGACGTCCCGATGCTGGAGAAGATCGCCCAGAAGGAAGGCAAGATGGCGGTGGTGAAAAGCCACTCCTTCCTCTGCAACGCCGAAGGCGTGCAGATGATCCGCGACGACATCGCCAACGACGGCGTCACCCACCTGTGCATCGCCGCCTGCTCGCGCCGCGCCAAGGCCGAGGCCTTCAGCTTCCCCGAAGCCGCCGTCTCCCGCGCCAACCTGCGCGAAGGCGTGATCTGGGTCGTCGCCGAAGGGTCCGAGCACGACGAGGTGCGCCAGGAAATGGCCGAGGACTACGTGCGCATGGGCTGCGCCGAAGTCAGGAAGATGAAAGTGCCGGCCGGCAACGTCAAGGAAGCCTCGAGCAAGAAGATCCTCGTCGTCGGCGGCGGCATGTCCGGCATGACGGCGGCGCTGGCCGCGGCCGAAGCCGGCTACGAGGTGGCGCTGGTCGAGAAATCCGGCACCCTCGGCGGCTTTGCCAACAATCTGTGGAAGCGCGTGCCCTTCGCCGCGCCCTATGCCGAGGCCCAGCCGGTCGGTGCGACGGAACTGGCGGCGCAGGTCTCGGCCAACCCGAAGATAAAGGTGCACCTGAATTCGACCGTCGCCGAGACGGCCGGCGCGCCCGGCCGCTTCGTCGTGAAGATCGCCCAGGAATCGGGGTCCGTTGCCGAGGAACTCTGCGGCGCGATCGTCCAGGCCACCGGCTTCACCCCCTACGACCTCGCCAGGCTGCCGGAGCTCGGCGGCGGCCAGCCCAACGTCGTCGACCAGGCCGGGCTGGAAGCGCTTGCCAAGCAAGCCGACGGCGGGCCGATCAAGCGCGCCGACGGCAAGGAAGTGAAGTCGGTCGTCTTCGTGCAGTGCGCCGGCCAGCGCGACACCTCTGGCCAGCACCTGGCCTACTGCTCCGGCCACTGCTGCGCCACCAGCATCAAGCAGGCGACCTACTTCAAGGACCGGAACCCCGACATCGACACCGTGGTGATATACCAGGACCTGCGCGTGCCGGGCATGGGCGAGGACTTCTACCGCAGCGCCCAGGACAAGGGCGTCGTCTTCACCAAGGGCAAGGCGTCCAAGGTAAGCGGCGGCCTCAGTGGCGAAATGAGCTGCAAGGTCGACTTCAAGGACCTCATCCTGAATGAAGACGCCAGCATCGACGCCGACCTCGTCGTGCTCGCCACCGGCCAGGTGCCGAACGCCGGCGTGAACCTCGACGAGTGGACCGCCACCGTCACCGCCGCCGAGAGCGGCGACGAGGCGGCGAAGCTGAAGAAGGGCGAACTGCAGAAGGTTTCCGTGCTCAACCTGGACTACCGCCAGGGCCCGGACATGCCGCAGTTCAAGTACGGCTTCGCCGACTCGCACTTCATCTGCTTCCCCTATGAAACCCGCCGCACCGGCATTTACGCCGCCGGCCCGACGCGCCGGCCGATGGACATGCTGCAGGCCACCGAGGACGCCACCGGCGCCGCGCTGAAGGCGATCCAGGCGGTGGAGAACGTCGAGAAGGGCCGCGCCGCCCATCCGCGCGCCTGGGACCTGTCCTTCCCCACGGCGCGCCTCGAAGGCTGCACGCAGTGCAAGCGCTGCACGGTGGAATGCCCCTTCGGCGCCATCGACGAGGACGAGAAGCGCTTCCCGAAGTTCAACGAGGAACGCTGCCGCCGCTGCGGCACCTGCATGGGCGCCTGTCCGGTGCGCGTCATCTCCTTCGAGAACTATTCCTGCGACACCGTCGGCATGCAGATCAAGGCCGTCAACATCCCCGACGAGTTCGAGGAAAAGCCGCGCATCCTCATCCTCGCCTGCGAGAACGACGCCTACCCGGCGCTCGACATGGCCGGCATCCAGCGCATGACCTATTCGGCCTACGTGCGGGCGATCCCGGTGCGCTGCCTCGGTTCGGTCAATACCATCTGGATCACCGACGCGCTCAACTCCGGCTACGACGGCGTGATGATGATGGGCTGCAAGAAGGGCGACGACTACCAGTGCCACTTCGTCAAGGGCTCGGAGATGGCCTTCTACCGCATGAGCAAGATCGACGACACGCTGAAGCAGCTCGGCCTCGAAACCGAGCGCGTGCAGACGCTGGAGGTGGCGATCACCGACAACGCCCGCGTGGTGAAGCTGATCAACGAGTACGTCGACCAGATCAAGGAAATCGGCCTGTCCCCGATGAAGGGTTTCGGCTAACCATGGACTACCTATCCCCCGGCCCCTTTCCCGTGGAAAGGGGTGACGAAGGTTCAGCCGCTGCGCGGCTTCCATGAAAGGGATTGAGAGAATGACCACCGCGAACCATACCGCCATCGCCAAGTACAAGAACAACTTCCTCAAGGAAGTCGAGGCCAACGTCGAGGAAGGCCACTGGGTGCGCATGTGCATGCAATGCGGCGTCTGTGCCGGTTCCTGCCCGCTTGGGCCAGCCTGGGCGCATCCGCCGCAGGAGCTCTTCATGATGATCCGCGCCGGCAAGCGCGAGGAAGTGCTCTCCTCCGACTCGATGTGGATGTGCACTTCCTGCTACAACTGCGTCGTGCGCTGCCCGCGCCAGCTGCCGATCACCCACATCATGCACGGCCTCGCCAACTACGCCCACCGCCTCGGCCTGGCGCCGAAGGGCCAGCCAACGCAGGCCACCGCCACGCTGTTCTGGAACAACCTGGTGAAGAAGGGTCGCGTGAACGAGCTGACCTTCTCGCTCGCGCTCTACTTCAAGGACGGTTTCGTGCAGGGCATCAAGAACGCCCTCAACATGCAGGCGGTCGGCCTCGGACTCATGAAAGCCAGGCGCCTCAACCCGATGGAAATCCTCGGCGGCCACGGCGTCAAGGACCAGTCCGGCCTCCACGCCATGATCGCCAAGGCGCGCGAGATCGAGGACCGCAAGAAGGGCTTCGCAAAATGATTCGGGTCGGGCTGTAGGTCGGCCTTCAGGCCGGCAACGGCGGCCTGTCAAACGTAGGTGTCGGGCTGAAGCCCGACCTACATGGAGAGAATAAATGGCAAAGAAGGAATACGCGTTCTACCCCGGCTGCTCTTCGCAAAAGGGCGCTTCCGCCTCGAACTACCTGACGTCGGTGAACGCCATGTGCGACAAGCTCGACGTCACCCTCACCGAAATCCCCGACTGGAACTGCTGCGGCGCCTCGATCGGCTATGCCGAGGGCGGCGAACTGCCGCGCCTGGCGCTCTCGGCACGCAACTTCGCCCTGGCCGAGACGCACATGCCGGGCAAGGAAATGGTCGCCACCTGCGCCGCCTGCTGGCTGGCCCAGCGCGAGGTGAAGGAGCGCATCGACCACAGCGAAACCCTGCTCAAGGAAACCAACGAGGCGCTGGCCGCCGCCGGCCTGCAATACCAGGGCACGACACCGGTGCGGCACATGGTCGAGGTGCTGATCGAGGACCTCGGCTACGACGCCCTCAAGCAGCCTGTCGTGAAGCCGCTGCAAGGCATCAAGTTCGCCGGCTACGTCGGCTGCCAGACCAACCGCCCCTTCGGCATCGCCGGCGAATCCTTCGAGAACCCGGTGTACCTCGACAAGCTGGTGGAGACCGTCGGCGGCGAGGCCGTGCCCTACGACCAGAAAGTCACCTGCTGCGGCGGCGCCCTGGCCTTCTCCGAGCCGGACAAGTCGCAGAAGCAGATCCGCGACATCGTCGAATCGGCCTACGACCACGGCGCCGAGATGATCGTCACGCCCTGCCCGCTGTGCCAGGCCAACGTCGAGATCTACCAGAGCGAGATCAACAAGAAGCAGGGCACCAAGTTCAGCATGCCGGTGCTCTACTACAGCCAGCTGATGACCGTCGCCTACGGCGGCTCGGCCAAGGAAGCCGGCCTCGACGGCCAGCTCATCAAGGCGACGAAGCTGGAAGAGATCGCCAGGAAGTAATACCGGGCAAAGTCAGCTTGCACAGGACGGCGAGGCCCTGGCCTCGCCGTTCGCATTTCACCGGTAGCGCTCGGCGCAGCCCATCACTTTCAGGTTGTCTGCGAAGCGCAGGCACTCGCGTGCATCGCCGCCGCGTCGCGATTCCCTGCGCGGCTCCGCGGATGCCATGACCGGCGGGGCGGGCGCCTTGCCGGCTGGCACCGGCGGACTCATCTGGCCTTTCACGCCCGCCGCCAGATCCTTGGCGAAGCGGGCCTTGGCCATTTTTCCCAGACCGGCGCCGAAGCGCTGGCCGCCGGCGCGGATTTCCTCGATCAGGGCCGCCGAGGCGTGCTGCTGAAAATACCTCGAGCTGTCCTTCTCGAGCATGCGCGCATACTCGGCCAGGTCTGCGTCGCCGACATCGCGGTAGATGAAGGCGAAGAACAGCAGTATGCCGTTGCGCACCGTATCGGCCATGGCCGTTCGCTGCTGTTCGATTACGCGCTCCGCGTCGGCCTGCTGCTTCGGGTCGGCGCTTGAAAAGCCAATCGCCATGCCCTTCATGCCCGACAGCATGCTCTCGAGGGCCACTTCGCTGCCGCGGCTTGCGGCATCGAGGCGCGCCAGCGTCTGCGCACGGGCGGGGGACAGCGGCTTCGCCTCAAGGGTCTTCATGAAGGCGGCGAGCTCGGCCTGTCCGGGTTCCTGCTTTTCCAGCTCGGTGAGGCGCCTGGCCAGGGGCGTCGAACTGTCCGCCAGCACGGCCTGGTAGTGCCCGGCGTGGAAATTCCTCTTCAGCCCCGCCGTCACGCCCCGCCTGAAACCGTCGGTAGTGTACGACTGGCGCATCAGGCGCTCCATCTCGGCCAGGTCCGCCGGCTTCAGGTTGCCGCTCTTGTCCTGCCGGGCCGCCTGGCGCATGCCCTCCAGCATCGTTTCCGGCAGGCGCACCACCGCATGGTCGAGGCCGGTCACGACCATGAGTTCGCCGACGATTTTGTCCTGGTCCGGCGCCGGGGCGACGGCGGGTTTCGCGGCAGGTCTTGCTTCCGGCCTGGCGGCCGCCTTGGGGGGTGGAGGCGGCGGTTCCGTCATGAATTGCTGCCAGGCATACCAGCCGCCCGCCGCCAGCAGCGCGATGGCGCCGACGGCGAGCAGGAGCTTGTTGGGTGCTTGCTTTTCAGCCATGGGCTTCTCCCCGGGAATGCGATTCGTCTGGCATGGTGCCACCGAATGGAAGAATGCTCAACAACCGCCCGGAAAAGCGGTCCTGCCGGACGATCGGCGAACTAGATGCGGGACGAGGCCGAGACGAAGGCGGCGGCGAATTCCTCGTAGTTGCGCGTGACCGGATACTGCGGAAATTCGTCGATGACGTTCTGCGGCGGGCGGAAGAGGATGCCGGCGTCGGCCTCGGCCAGCATGGCGGTGTCGTTGTAGGAATCGCCGGCGGCGATGGTCCTGAAGTTGAGTGAACGGAAGGCTTTCACCGACTCGCGCTTGGCGTTCGCCTGGCGCAGGACGTAGCCGCTGACGAAACCGTCCGCGCCGACTTCGAGCTTGTGGCAGAGCAGCGCCGGGTAGCCGAGCTGGCGCATCAGCGGCATGGCGAACTCGTAGAAGGTATCGGAGAGGATCACCACCTGGAAGCGCTCGCGCAGCCAGTCGAGGAATTCCCGCGCGCCGGGCAGCGGACCCATTTCGGCGATGACCTGCTGGATGTCGGGCAGGCCGAGCCTGTGCTGCGCAAGGAGGGCCAGGCGCCCCTGCATGAGCTTGTCGTAGTCCGGCTCGTCGCGCGTGGTGCGCGCCAGCTCGGCGATGCCCGTGCGTTTCGAGAACTCGATCCAGATTTCGGGGACCAGCACGCCTTCGAGGTCCAGACACGCAAGCTGCACTTGATTGGCTCCTGTTCGTTGCACGCCGGCAGCGGGCCGGCAAAAGCGAGTGCGGGATTTTACCCGCAAAGCCGCCGCCTGCGGGCGCGGCGGCGGAGGGTAGAATCCCGTCATGACAAGCGCACGGACCGGATCCGCGCCGCCGGCGGGCCGCCTCGCCGCCTGGCAGTGGGCGCTGCTGTGGCTGCTGCTCGCCGGCCTGATCGGCGCGATCTGGCATTTCTCGATCGACGCCTACCGCTCGGCCCTCCTGCGCGAGCGCGGCCGCGAGCTCGCCGCCATCGCCGAGCTGAAGATCGAGTTCGTCCGCATCTGGGCGCAGGAACGCCGCAACGATGCCGCACTCATGAGCCGGCTCCCCCTGGTCGCGCAGGCGCTGCGCCGTCCCGCCGGGACTGACTTTTCCCGCCAGGACGCGCTCAAGGCCATGCTGCAGGAAGCCCGCGATCTGTATCGTTACGACGCCGCCCTCCTGTTCGATGCCGAAGGCCGCCTCGTGGCCGCCGCGGCGGAGGATGCGCCGCGCCATGCCGAAGACGCGGCGGCGGCGCGTGCCGCCCTGGCCACCGGCACGGCCATCCTCGCCACCAGCGGCCTGGTCGACGCCGAAGGCCGCCATCTCGTCGAAATCGCCGCGCCCGTCCTGGACGGCGGCAAGCCGCTCGGCGCCGTGGTGCTGTGCGCGAAGCCTTGGCTGCACCTGAATGCGCTGTTCAGGCTCTGGCCGGCGCCGAGCGCCAGCGGCGAGACCTTTCTGGTCGAAGCCCGCGCCGGGGAAATCGTCTATCTCACCGACCTGCGGCATGCCGATGCGCAGCGCCTGCGGCGAAGCGCCGACGAGCCCGTCCTGCCGGCCGCCATGGCGGCGCGCGGCGAGCAGGGCGTGGCCGGGGGCCTCGACTACCGCGGCGTGCCGGTGCTCGCGGCCATCGGCCGGGTGCCCGGCCTGCCCTGGTTCGTGGCGGCGAAACTCGACCGCGACGAGGTCCTTGCCCCGGCCGGGCGGCAGGCGCTCTGGTCGGGCGGGCTGGCGGCGCTGCTGGCGCTGGCACTGGGCCTGACGATGCTCCTCGCCTGGCGCCGCAACCGCAGCGAGCTGGCGCTGGCGCAGCAGGCCGCCGCGCTGGCTGCGGCGCGGGCGCAGCGCGATGCCGTGGTGCGCGAGGTGCACCACCGCATCAAGAACCACCTGCAGGGCCTGGCCGGGCTGTTGCGGCGGCAGATGTCGGGCCACGCCGGACTGAAACCGCTGCTCGAGGAAAGCATCGCCCAGATCAACGCCATCGCCGTCGTGCACGGCCTGCAGGGGCGCGACGCGGGCGGGCGCATCGGCCTGCGCGGCCTGGTCGCCGACATCGCCGCCTTCCTGCACGGCATTACCGGCACCGCGATCGCGCTGGAGGAGGCGCCCGGCCGGTGCTTCCGCGCCCGCCCCTGCCTGCCGACGGACGCCTGCCGCTGGGCCGTGCGCCATGAAGAAGCGGTGCCGCTCGCCCTGGTGCTCAACGAGCTGTTCACCAACGCCCTGCGCCACGGCGACGGCGCCGCCGCGCCGGTCTGCGCGCTGCAATGCGACGAAGCGGGGGCGCGGCTGAGCCTGCGCAACCGCGGCCGGCTGCCCGACAGGCTGGATTTCGCCGCCGGCCTGGGACTGGGCACGGGGCTGGTGCTGGTGCGCAGCCTGCTGCCCGCCGCCGGCGCCGCGCTCGAATTGGCCGACCGCGACGACGGCTGGGTCGAAACAACGCTGGGGCTCGCGCCGCCGGCGCTGGCCGGCCCCGCAGCGGATGATCAGGTCGCCAGCCGGCGGTAGATGTCGGCGACCTTCAGCGGCAGCTTCTTCGCGTCGTCCAGCACGACATACCGCGCCGGCCCGTAGAGGCGCGGCAGGTAGTCGGCGCCATGGCGGTCGATGGTGATGCAGAAGCTGCGCACGCCGCGCTCGTGCGCTTCCTGCAGGGCGCGGCGGGTGTCCTCGATGCCGTAGTGGCCGCGGTACTCGTCGCCGAAATCGTCCGGCCTTCCGTCGGAAAGCGTTACCAGCAGCCTGTGGCGCGCCGGCTGCGCTTGCAGCAGCTGCGTCAGGTGGCGGATCGCCACGCCCATGCGCGTGTAGTCCTTCGCCTCGATGGCGGCGATGCGGCCGCGCACCGCCGCGTCGTAGCGCTCGTCGAAACGCTTGACCGGATAGATGTCGCAGCGCGTGCGGGTCCAGCCGGAAAAACCGTAGATGGCGTAGGCGTCGCCCAGCGTCTCCAGCGCCTCGCACAGCATCACCAGCGCCTCGCGCTCGGCGTCGTTCACCCAGCCCTTGGTCGAGCCGCTCATGTCCACCATGAACATCGCCGCCAGCGAGCGCTCGCTGCGGATGCGCCGGCTGTACAGCCGCGCTCCCGGCTCGGCGCCGGCGGCGCGGTCGCCGGCCGCCTCGACCAGTGCGTCGACGTCGACCTCCTCGCCCTCCGGCTGGCGCCCGAGCAGGCGGTCCTCGCCGCGCAGCATCTCGAAACGGCGGCGGATCCGGCGGATCGGCGCCGCATTGCGCAGGCTGACTTTTGCCACGTACTCCGGGTCGCCGGGCGGCAGCCCGACCTCGAACAGGTGGCACCAGCCGCGGCGGTAGGCGCGGCGGTGGTAGTCCCATTCGTCGTAGTACCGGTGCGGCGCGCGATGGCTGGTCAGGGCATCCTCGCCAGCCCCCTCCCGCTCGGTCGGCTGCCAGGCGCCCGGCCCGGCCGGGACCAGGCATTCCGGCGGCACTTCGCCCAGGTCCTGCAGCAGCGACTGCGCCGCCGCCTGCGCCTCGGGCGGCAGCGCCACGGCCTCGCCATCGAAGCTGAATTCGAGCTTGCCGCCCTCCAGATTCACCGCCGGCGCCTGCTCGCCGGCGCCCCGGCGGCCGCCGAAACCCTTCAGCGTGGCCAGCGCGCGTCGCACGACCTCCGCCTCGCGCGCGAGGCGTGCCGCGCGCACGCGCAGCGCCGCATCGAGATCGATCGCGCCGGCGTGCGGCAGCGGCGGCGGTTCCGCATCGCCGGCCATGCATTCGGCGAGAAAAGTCAGTGTCTGCGACACGGCGGCATCGGGGCGGCCGAGCCGTTCGACGGCGGGGCGCAATTCCTGCGGCCAGGGGCCGCGCAGCGCGGCAATCTCGGCGGCGAGACCGGGAAGCTCCGCGCCCAGCACCGCTTCGAGGCGCACCGCCTCCAGCGCGGCGAACCAGCGCAGCGCCCGCTCGCGATCCGGCCAGCGCGCGAGTGCCGACTGGATATCCACCGCCGACGAGCCAAAGGTGCCGTAACGCGTCTGCGCCCACAGCAGCGCGGCCGTCGCCTTGTAGAGGCGGCGGTTGTCCGCCGCCGTCGGCAGCGTCGCCAGCTGCTCCGGCAGGAAGACGGTCTCTGTGTCGGTATGCGGGAAGGTGCCTGCGGAAAGCGCGAGGGCACGGCCGGAGAGTCCCTGAATGAAGCGCGCAAGACGCACTTCGATGTCGGCGAACCGTGCCGCCGCCGGCGCATGCTCGCGCGCCGCGCAGAAACCGTCGAGGTCGCGCAGCAGCGCCATCGCCGCCTGGCCTCCCCGGCGGTCATAGGCGTCCAGCCCGGCCAGCACCCAGGCCTCGAAGCCCGCGGCGTCCAGCCGCCCGAGCGCGCGCGGCGCCAGCGAAGCAATCAGGTAGCCGACCTCGGCGTACGACTGGGCGGCGACGCCGACCCAGTGCAGCACGCGTTCCTGCTGCTCGCGCCCGAGTTCTTCCAGGCCGACGGCGATGCTCTTCGTCGAGCGGTGCGAGGGCGAGGCGAAGAGCAGCTCGTCGAGACGCCCTTCGAGTTCGTCGGAGAAGAGTTTGCGGCTCACCGAAGCTAAAAGCTCGCCCGGAGTTCCTTGATCTGCCGTTCCAGTCCGGGAAGGTCGTCCTTGATGGTGCGCCAAACAATGTCCAGGTCCACCTTGGAATAGCCGTGCGCCAGGGCGTTACGCATTTCGTAGGCGCTGCCCCACGGCACTTCCGCATGAAGTCCTGTGAAGTCGGGGTGATGGCGATCGATATTTCGGGGGGCTTCTCCGATTATCTCGAAATTGCGCACCACCGCATCCCGGGTCTTCTCGTCGGCATGAAAGTCCTCCTGCTTCATGTCGCCGACGTAGCGGTGAATCCGCGCGATTGCCTCAAGGATGTGATCAAGGTAGTCAGGAATGCGAAGCGGATCGCCCACGCTCATACCTGCACGGCTTCGGCGATGACGCGTTCGCGGAATTTCTCAGGCAAGGCCTTCGGGGTCAGCACGTCGACTTCCACCCCTAGCAGCATGTGAAGCTCATGCTTGATGGCGCCGATATCGAACAAGGTCGTTTTGTCGGTGGGATCGACCAGGAGATCGAGATCGCTGCCCTCGATGTCCGTCCTGCTCAGCACCGAACCGAACACGCGCACATTGCGCACGCGATGCCGCGCGGCGATCTCGCGGATTGCCGCACGGTGGGCTTCGAGTGCTTCGGATGGTTTCATCAATGTCTCCTGAGCGTGGGGGAAGCATACCTTACGAGGATGGGACTGCCAATTCCGGCTCCGCAGGTAGGCCTTGCAGGCCGGGCTTCAGCCCGACTTCGGCCGTGGAGTCGGGCTGAAGCCCGGCCTGCAATCGAAAGGATTTCATCGCGCCGCTAGAATACCGCCCGCACCAGGTCATCCAGCGTCCCCGCCATCTCGGGATCGTCGCTGAGCGCCCGCGCGACCGCCGCGGTGCAGGCCGTCGCCGGCTGCACGCCGTCGGCAATGAGCAGGGCGGCATGCACCAGCAGGCGCGTGCTGGCACCCTCGTCCAGCCCGGCGCCCTTCAGGTTGCGCGTCAGTTCGGCCAGCTTCACCAGGCGGCGCGCCGTGTCGGCGTCGACGCCGCCCTCGGTGGCGACGATGCCGGCCTCGACGGCGGCCTCGGGATAGTCGAACTCGAGCGCAACGAAGCGCTGGCGCGTGGACGGCTTGATCTCCTTCAGCACGCTCTGGTAGCCGGGGTTGTAGGAAATCACCAGGATGAAGTCGTCGGGGGCGGCCACCAGCTCGCCGCGCTTGTCGATGGCGAGCATGCGGCGGCTGTCGGCGAGCGGATGGATCACCACCGTGGTGTCCTTGCGCGCCTCGACGATCTCGTCGAGGTAGCAGAGGGCGCCGGCGCGCACGGCGGCGGCCAGCGGGCCGTCCACCCAGACGGTTTCGTTGCCGACGATGAGATAGCGGCCGACCAGATCGGCGGTGGTGAGGTCGTCATGGCAGGCCACCGTCACCAGCGGTCGCGCGAGGCGCCAGGCCATGTACTCGACGAAACGCGTCTTGCCGCAGCCGGTCGGCCCCTTCAGCAGCACCGGCAGGCGGCGGCGATGGGCGGATTCGAACAGCGCGATTTCGTCGCCGACGGGCTGGTAATAGGGCTCGCTTTCGATGCGCGCCAGTTGCGGCGCGATGGCTTCCATGGACTTCATGATGCGCGATGAAAGGGATTGAACAGCGAAACGCCCAGCGGCTCGAAATGCCGCACATTCCGCGTGACAACAGTGAGGCGGTGATGCAGGGCTGTCGCCGCGATCAGCAGATCGGCGCCGGAGTGGCCGGCCTGCCAGGACAGGTCGCCCCACAGGCGGGCGATTTCGGCATTCATCGGCAAAATCCTGTCGCCATAAAACCGCAGCAGGGAGTCCAGCCAGCGCGCCAATTCGTCGGCAAAGGCCGGTTCGCTTTTTCGCTTGCCGGCGATGCCGCGCTGGATCTCGCCCACCGTCACCACGCTCAGGAACAGGCCGCCTTCATCCTGACTGCCGATCCAGCCAACCACCGACCTGGCCGGCCGCCGCTTGCGCAGCTCGGAAATGACGACCGTATCGAGCAGAAACATCAGAGGTGCACGTCGCGCGGCGCCAGTTCCATGCGCTCGAACTCGCCGCCGCCCTTGGGCACGGCCAGCAGGTGGGCGACGAAACTCTCCGCCGCGCCGCGCTCGGCGCGCGTCAGGCGGCGAAAGTCGGACGTCGCCAGCACCACCACCGCCTCGCGGCCGCGCCGGGTGACATGCTGCGGCCTGCCCTGCAGGGCGGCATCCACCACCTCGCTGAAATGATTCTTGGCATCCTGCAATTGCCAGGCGCTCTTGCGCACGGTCCATCTCCTGTCCAGTTGATCTGGCTAGATCATGCAACCCCGCCTGCTCCTCTGTCAAGGTTTTCGCCCCATTCCTCGTTGCCGACAGGCCGGGAGCAAGGCTCCTGCGCGATCGGGTGCAACCAGTGGGCCGCATGCGAAAGTTTTCGCGCCTTAGTGATAACTTCTTCGTGTTTACAGATAGATAGAATGTGTATACTGCATAGGACACAGTAACGGTTCAAGCTTTCAGGCTTGGCCCCGTTACTCTTTCATTACACGGATTCAGCCCAGACCATGCCGATCCGCCTGCTCTCCGCTTTGCGAATGCACCTGCTCATGCCGCTCGTGCGCCTGGCAGGCGGCATGCCGGCCGGCGAGCAGAAGGCGCTGATCGAGAGCGAGCGGCTTTTCCGCGACATGTACGAACTGGCGCCGCTGGCCTATCAGTCGCTCGACGCGGCCGGCATGATCCGGCAGGTCAACGCCGCCTGGCTCGACCTGTTCCGGCGCAGCCGCGGCGAGGTCATCGGCCGATTCATTGGCGACTTCCTGACCGAAGCCTCGCAGGCCGTCCTCGGCGAACGCTTCGCCAGCTTCGTGCGCGACAACCATACCGAGGGCAACGTCTTCGAGATCGTGCGCGGCGACGGCGAGAGGCGGCTGGTGGCGGTAAACGGGCGTGTTTCGCGCGATGGCGACGGCGCCTTCCGGTGCACGCACTGCATCCTGACCGACATCACCGCCCGCATCGCACAGGAGCGGCAACTGCG
Organism: Rhodocyclaceae bacterium; assembly: GCA_041396245.1. Classification (GTDB taxonomy): domain Bacteria; phylum Pseudomonadota; class Gammaproteobacteria; order Burkholderiales; family Rhodocyclaceae; genus Desulfobacillus. Next base: position 54,087 of record JAWKYW010000007.1, read on the forward strand.
TCTGGCCGCCAGCGTCTTCGAACACGCCAACGAGGCCATCGTCATCACCGATGCCGACGCCAGCATCGTCACCGTCAGCCCGCGCTTCACCGAAATAACCGGTTTTGCCGCCGAGGAAGCGATCGGTCAGAACCCCCGTTTCCTGCAGTCCGGCCGGCAGGATGCCGCCTTTTACCGGGCGATGTGGGGGGATATCGTTTCCCGGGGACACTGGAGCGGCGAGATATGGAACAGACGCAAGGATGGCACACCCTATCCCGAATGGCTCTCGGTTTCCGCCGTGCGCGACGACAGCGGCGAGGTCACCAACTACGTCGGCGTCTTCACCGATCTCAGCGAGCGCGTTGCCGCCGAGCAGTCCGTGCGCGACAGCGAGCAGCGCTATCGCACGATGTTCGAGGAAGCCCCCGAGGGCATCTGGATCATCGGCGCCGACACCCTCACCATCGAGGTCAACCAGCGCCTGTGCAGGCTGCTCGGCTATGCGCGCGAGGACATGCTCGGCAAGCCGCCGACCGATTTCGCCGACACGGAGAACCAGGCCATATTCGAGGCGCAGAAAAATCTGCGCAGGTTGAAGCAAAGGCGCCTCTACGAGATCGCCCTGCGGCACCGGGACGGCCGCAACATTCCGGTTCAGTTCAGCGCCACCGGCCTGTTCGACGAGAACGGCGCCCTGCGCTCGGTGCTGGCCTTCGTCACCGACATCAGCGAACGCAAGGCGCACGAGCGGGAGATGCAGCGCCTCAACGCCGAGTTGGAACAGCGCGTCTCGGAACGCACGCATGCCCTGCAGACGGCCAACCGGGAACTGGAGGCGTTTTCCTATTCGGTGTCCCACGACCTGCGCGCGCCCCTGCGGGCCATCAACGGCTTCAGCCATGCCCTGGAGGAGGAGTACGGCCGCCTGCTCGACGACGAGGGCCGGCACTATCTGTCACGGGTGCGCGCCGGCTCGGAACGGATGGCCGCGCTGATCGACGACCTGCTCAAGCTGTCGCAACTGTCGCGGCAGGAGATGGCCCTCGAAGCGGTCGACCTCTCGGCCATGGCCCGCGAGATCGCGGCGGAACTGCAGGCAAGCGAGCCGGATCGGCAGGCGGACTGGGATATCGCCACGGGCATCACGGCCATGGGCGACCGCGGGCTTGTCAGGGTCGCGCTGCGGAATCTGCTCGACAATGCCTGGAAGTACTCTTCCCGGCAGGCCAGGACGCGCATCGCCTTCGGCCTGAAGGAACATTCCGGGAAGCGGGCTTTCTTCGTGAGCGACAACGGCGCCGGCTTCGACATGGCGCACGCCGGCAAGCTTTTCGGCGCCTTCCAGCGCCTGCATTCGGCCGAGGCGTTCCCCGGCAGCGGCATCGGCCTGGCCACCGTGGCCCGTATCGTCCATCGCCACGGCGGCGACATCTGGGCTGAAAGCCGGGCGGGCGAAGGGGCGACCTTCCTGTTTACGCTCTGATCTGCTCAAGGAATTGCGGCAGCGGACTATATCCCTGATGGCAAACCAGGCCCCCGTTTGCGGAAGGAATAATTTTCATGATGCCCCCCAATCACGCCTCGCCCGATATCCCCGTCACCTGCCAGGCGCCCGAGCAGTGCACGACCCGCATCCTCCTGAGCGAGCGCCTCGCCGAGCTGGAGAAGCGGGTCGCCACCGATGCCCTGACGGGCCTGTGGAACCGCGACCATTTCGATCATGTCGTCGAAACGGAGCTCGACCGCAGCCTGCGCCACAAGCAGCCGCTGTCGCTGATCCTGTTCGACATCGACCACTTCAAGCACATCAACGACAGTTTCGGCCACCAGGCCGGTGACAAGGTGCTGCGCGAGCTCGCCATCGTCGCCAACGCGACGATCCGCTCCTCCGACGCGATCTTCCGCTGGGGCGGCGAGGAATTCGCCGTATTGGCCACTGCCACCGGCCACCGCGGCGCGGCACGGCTGGCCGAATCCCTGCGCGGCCAGCTGGCCGCCCATGCCTTCCCCGTCGTCGGTGCGCTGACGGTCAGCTTCGGCGTGGCCGAGCACCTGGCATCCGAAAGCGCCGGAGAGTGGTTCGCGCGCGCCGACGCCATGCTCTATGCCGCCAAGCGCGCCGGGCGCAACGCGGTGCACATCGACGCCCGCGGCAACTCCGACCTGTGGGCGGCGACGCACGGGACGTCGGCGCTGCATCTGGTCTGGCTTGAGGCCTACGAGTGCGGCGAGCCGACCATCGACCGCGAGCACCGCGAACTGTTCGACCTGTCGAACGCGCTGATCGACGCCTTCCTCTCGGACGGCAAGGACTTCTCGCGCATCGCTCCGGCCTACGACCGGTTGCTGGCGCATGTCGCGGCGCATTTCTCGGCAGAGGAAGCCCTGCTCGAGCAGCGGGCCTATGCCGGTCTCGAAGCCCATCGGCGCATGCACGCCAGGCTGCTCGAGCGCACACGGGGCCTGCGCGGCGACATAGAGAAAGGCGACGCCAGCCCCGGCAGCGTGATCGAGTTTCTTGCCGTCGAGGTCGTGGCGCGCCACCTGTTCCGGGCGGACCGCGATTTCTTCCCTCTTTTTTCCGGGTCGGACTGAAACCCTCAGTCGTCGAAGCCCTCGTCGCGGAAGTCTTCCTCGCGCGCCAGCTTCTCGGCGGCCTCGCGCTCGGCGGCGAGCGCCTTCTCGCGCGCCTGCGCGCGACGCTGCTCGGCCGCCGCCTGGTGCAGGGCGATGGTTTCCTCGCCGAACAGCACCTGGCGCAGGAAGCGGTAGCCGAACTGCAGCAGCGCCATTTCGGCCTCCAGGCTGTCGCCTAGCATGGCCTGCCGCTCGGCCGCCGGCACGTCGTAGAGCTCGTTGAAGGGACCCGAATCGACGAAGGCGCGGAAGGTGTCGAGGTCGTAGCAGGTCATGAAGAAGAGCTGGCGGCTTTTCACCGAGGGCTTGCCGACGGTGGGGCCGGAGGACATCTTTTTCAGCACCAGTTGGCGCCAGCCGCGGCCCTGCTCGTCGTATTCGCCCAGCCCCTGCTCGGCGCGGTATTCGTCGATGGTCAGGCTGCGCGGCTCGTTGTGGCCGAGGCAGTGCTCCTCCTTGACCAGGGCATAGGAATGGGTGTCCGTGTACTCGTCCTGCTTGCGCATGGAAAGCAGCGCCACCGGGTAGTAGCGGCAGGCTGTGGGACGATCCGCATAGACGCTGCAGCCCTCCGGCGTCATGAACTGGCAGGCGCTGCCGTTGGCAACCGGTTTCAGCTTGATGCCGGCGATGCCGTCCTTCTCCAGTTCGTAGGGTACGGCGTACTGCTGCAGGAACTGTGCCGAGGCCAGACCCAGGCGTCGCTTCAGTCGCAGGATGTCGTAGGGCGTCAGCGAGATGTCGATGTTGCTGCAGCAGGCGTTCCAGCAGGCGATGCCCTTGCGGCACTGGAACCGGATGACCTTGCCGCCCTCGACCATCTCCGGCACGACCGGGCTCTCGGGAAAGGGCAGGTCCTTCGCCATGTAGGTGTCCATAGTTTTACCTCGGTTTCGGGTTGAAGCGCACATGCGCCAAAGCTCCTGTAGGTCGGCCTTCAGGCCGACGGCTGCGGTGCAAGGGTGACCGCCTTTGTCGGCCTGAAGGCCGACCTACATCGGGTAACAATACTCCAAACCGGAAACAAACCGGGCGCCTTGCGGCGCCCGGTTTCACTGCAACAGCCGGATGACAGCTTAGTGCGCCGCCGCCTTGAACAGCTTCGACTTGTCGACCAGGTCGACGTGCTTGCGCTTGAAGCAGGTCCACTTCTTCGACTGCTTGTCGTACACCGAGTTCACGAAGCAGTGCCAGTTCTCCTCATCGACGAAGTTCTTGTCGGTGCGGTAGTAGAAGCCCGGGTAGCGGCTCTCCTCGCGGAACTGGATGTGCTTCATGTGTGCTTCGGCGGTGAGGATGCGGTGGTAGTTCTCCCAGGCCCGCAGCAGCTCGTGCAGGTCCTTGGCGCGCATCTTGGCGGCGTCTTCCTTGAGCATCTCCAGCTTCTCTTCGGCCACGGCCAGCATCTTGTCGTTGGTGTTGTAGTAGGTGGCAACGCCGGCGACGTACTCGTCCATGATCTTCTGCAGGCGGAACTGCAGCATCTTCGGCGTGATGTAGTGCGGGTTCACGTCGATGGCGGTGGAGTAGTCCTTGTGCTCGAGGAAGTTGCGCACCGGCTTGTAGATCTCCTCGGCGAGGGTATCGGGATCGGTGTCCAGCTCGACCTTCCAGTCCTTGTTGTCGAGGGCGTACCTGACCATCGCCTTCGAGGCCAGGCGGCCTTCGGTGTGCGAACCCGAGGAGAACTTGTGGCCCGAGGCGCCGACGCCGTCGCCGGCGGTGAACAGGCCCTTGACCGTGGTCATCGAGCGATAGCCCCAGTTCCAGCCCTTCGGCAGGTGGTCGGGCACGCCCGGCAGCTCCTCGGCGGTCGGCGCGCCGACGTCGGTCGGGCCGGACACCCAGATGCCGCAGCAGCCGGAGTGCGAGCCGAGCAGATAAGGCTCGGTCGGCATCAGCTCGGACATCTTCTTCTCCGGCTCGATGTTCTCGCCGACCCAGATGCCGCACTGGCCGATGCACATGTCGAGGAAGTCTTCCCAGGCTTCCGCTTCCAGGTGCTTCACTTCCTTCGGCGTCAGCGACTCGCGCAGCTTGGCCAGCGCGGTGACGGTGTCCATGTAGATCGGGCCGCGGCCTTCCTTCATCTCTTTCAGCATGAGGTGGTTGCGCAGGCAGGAGGCGGGCACGGCAGCCTGCCCGTAGGGCGGGTAGTCGTTGAGCATCTCCTTGTTCTTGACCATGTAGTCCTCGCCGTAGGCGTTGGCGGCCTTGGCCTTGAAGAGCAGGAACCAGGCGCCGACCGGACCGTAGCCGTCCTTGAAGCGGGCCGGCACGAAGCGGTTTTCCATCATGGTCAGCTCGGCGCCGGCCTCGGCGGCCATGGCATAGGTGCTGCCGGCGTTCCACACCGGGTACCAGGCGCGGCCCGTGCCCTCGCCCACCGAACGCGGACGGAACAGGTTCACGCAGCCACCGGCGGCCAGCAGGATGGCCTTGGCCTTGTATACATAGATCTTGTTCTCGCGCACGGAGAAGCCGACCGCGCCGGCGACGCGCGACGGATCGTTCTTGTCGTTCACCAGCTTGACGATGAAGACGCGCTCCTGGATGCGGTCGAGGCCGAGGGCCTTCTTGGCCGCTTCGGCGACGATCCACTTGTAGGACTCGCCGTTGATCATGATCTGCCACTTGCCCGAGCGCACCGGCTTGCCGCCGTCCTTGAGGGCGGGCAGGCCCTCGCGCTGCGCCTCGGCGCCGTCGTGGCGCACGCCTTCGGCGTCGGTCTTCCAGATCGGCAGGCCCCACTCCTCGAAGAGGTGCACGGAGTCGTCGACGTTGCGGCCGAGGTCGTAGGCCAGGTCGTCGCGGGTGATGCCCATCAGGTCGTTGGAGACCATGCGGGCATAGTCGGCCGGGTCCTGCTCGGAGCCGATGTAGGTGTTGATGGCCGAGAGGCCCTGGGCCACGGCGCCGGAGCGGTCCATGGCGGCCTTGTCGACCAGCTTGATCTTCAGCTCGGTGCCGGTCTCGGCCTTGACGGCCTCGGCCCAGCGCATGATTTCGTAGCCGGCGCCGCAGCAGGCCATGCCGCCGCCGATGAGGAGGATGTCCACTTCTTCCTGGACGATCTCGGGTTTGTCAAAAGTTCCAGACATTGCAATCACCTTTTTGCGTTAAATCGGTTCAATGTAGGTCGGCCTTGAGGCCGACATCCCGTCGGGCTGAAGCCCGACCTACTTCACGCAGATCAGTTCGTCGGCCTTGCCGGCGCGGTAGCCGCCCATGACGTCCTTGGTGAAGACGCCGGGCTTGTCGAGATCCGCCATCTTCGGCATCGGCTTGCCGCCGTACGGGTCGATCGAGCCCTCGGCGGTGGTGCGGATGGGGAACTTGAAGCGCTTGATGGTGCCGTTGCGGAACTTGATGGTCCACATGATGGAGTCGGAACCGCGCAGGGGCTGCACCGAGCCGCCCAGCGGCACGATGTCGGCGTAGTGGCGGGCCTCGATGGCGTTCTGCGGACAGATCTTGACGCAGGAGTAGCACTCCCAGCACTGCTCCGGCTCCTGGTTGAAGGCCTTCATGGCATGGCCCGTCTCGGAGCCGTCCTTGTCCAGCTTCATCAGGTTATGCGGGCAGATATACATGCAGGCGGTCTTGTCCTGACCCTTGCAGCCATCGCACTTTTCGGTACGTACAAAAGTTGGCATCTTCCTTCTCCTAAAAAACGACGCCGTCACTGGTGTGCCGGCGCAATCCAAAAACCTACCGGGCCGAATGACCGGCCAGCTTGATCTCCACTTTCTCAGTCAGTCCCGCGTAGTACGTGCGCAGGATTTCCAGCACTTCCGGCCGGGAAAACTCCGCCGGCACCTCGTCGCCTTCCGAGAGCATCTTGCGCAGCTTGGTGCCGGAGAGCAGCAGGCGGTCGGCGTCGCCGTGCGGACAGGTCCGGGCCGAGGCCATGCCGCCGCACTTGTAGCACCAGAACGTCCAGTCGATCTTCAGCGGCTGGGTTTCCAGCGCGCCCTTCGGCAGTTCGTCGAAAATGTGGTGGGCGTCGAAGGGGCCGTAGTAGCTGCCGACGCCGGCGTGGTCGCGGCCGACGATGAGGTGCGAGCAGCCGTAGTTCTGGCGGAACAGGGCATGCAGCAGCGCTTCGCGCGGTCCGGCGTAGCGCATGTCGAGCGGATAGCCGGCCTGCACCACGGTCTTCTGGACGAAATAATGCTCGGCCAGCGTCGCGATCGCATCGGAACGCACGTCGGCGGGAATGTCGCCTGGCTTGAGGTTGCCGAGCAGCGAATGGATCAGCACGCCGTCGCAGGTCTCGATGGCCACCTTGGCCAGGTACTCGTGCGAGCGGTGCATCGGGTTGCGCGTCTGGAAGGCGGCAACCTTCGACCAGCCGTAGGATTCGAACAGGGCGCGGGTCTGCGCCGGCGTCATGAAGAGGTCGCCGTACTTCGACGGGAACTCGGCCTGCGAGAGCACCTTGACGGGGCCGGCGAGGTTCACGTCGCCCTGCTCCATCACCATCTTGACGCCGGGATGCTCGAGGTCGGTGGTCTTGAAGACCATGGCACACTCGTGCGCCTTGTCGATCCGGTACTTCTCGGTGATCTGCATGGTGGCGAGGATTTCGCCGCTGTCGGGATCGATCAGCGCCACGTCGGCGCCGGTCTTGAGGCCGTCGGCCACCACCTCGTCGGTGGACAGCGTGATGGGAATCGGCCAGAACAGGCCGTTGGCCATCTTCATGCCGTCGCACACACCCTGCCAGTCGCTGTGCGTCATGAAGCCCTCGAGCGGGGTAAAGCCGCCGATGCCCAGCATGATGATGTCGCCCTTCTCGCGCGAGCTGACCTTGATCTTCGGCAGCGTCCGGGCGCGCGCCAGTTCGGCCTTCAGCGCCTCGCCCTGCAGCAACAGGGGCTTGAGCTGCCCTCCGCCGTGCGGATTGACCAATGCCATGCCTTCTCCTCCCAATGGATTCTTGTCGAAGGTGCGAAGGCTAGCATTTCGCCGAAGGGCAAATAATCGTTTATTTTTATTACGAAATAGGGGGGGTCGATTTTTTGATCTATATCAACGGAAGCCGGTCGCCCGGAGGCCTCACAGCGGCAGCTTCTGCTTCGCCTCCTCCTGCTGCCGGCGTTTCAGTTCGCGCAGGCGGGCATCGACCTGGGAGTGCTCGAAGAAATCGCCGTCGCCCGCCTTCTGCGCCAGTTCCAGCTGCTGGACCGCCGCCACCAGCTGGCCCTGCAGGGCATACAGCTCGGCCTGGGCGCGATGCTGCTGCAGGCGCTTGCCGAGGGCGGCGTAGCTTCTGGCCTGCAGTCCGTGCAAGGCCGCGTCGGAGGGCGTCAGCTGCAATTCGGCGGTCGTCGCCTCGAGCGCCTCCTGTGTCCGGCCGTCGGCCAGCAGCGCTTCGACCTGGCCATGTAGCAGGGCCTTGTTGCGGGGATGGCGGTTGCGCGCCTCGCGGTAGATCGCCAGTGCACCGGCGAAGTCGCCCTGCGCCCGCCGCAGCTCGGCGGCCAGCGCGTCCACCATGGGCGAGGCCAGCTTCAGGCGGCGCAGCTCGGCGACCTGGCGCTCGGCCGCGGGAAAATTCTTCGCCCGCATCTGCGCCACGGCAAGGCCGTAGCGGGTCGAGGCTTCGGAAAGGTATTTGCGCTCGCCCAGCTGCGTCTCGAAGCCGGCGACCGCATCCTGCGGCGCACCCTGCGTGGCACGCAGCTTGGCGCGCACCAGCTGGAATTCGACGGAATCGGCGACCTGGCGGTACTTCGCCTTGAGGATGCGGTTTTCCATGTCGCTGATGCGCTCGACGGTCAGCGGATGGGTGCGCAGGTAGCCGGGAGCGTTGTTTTCGTACAGCCGCCCGAACTTCTGCATGCGCTCGAAAAAGGCCGCCATGCCGCGCACGTCGAAACCGGCCAGGTCGAGGATCCGGATGCCGATGCGGTCGGCTTCCTGTTCGAAATCGCGCGAATAGTTGAGCATCGTCTGCACGCCGGCGGCGGAGCCGGCGACCATCGCCGCCTGGCTGACGTCGGAATTCGAGCGCGCCGCCAGGATGGCCACGGCCATCGCCAGCCATTGCGTGATCTGGGCCTGGTTCTGCTTGCCCATCAGCCTGGCCAGGTGCTTTTGCGTGACATGGGCCATTTCGTGTGCCAGCACCCCGGCCAGCTCGGATTCCGACTGCGCCGCCAGGATGAGGCCGCTGTGCACGCCGATGTAGCCGCCCGGTAGGGCAAAGGCGTTCAGGGTGGTGTCGCGCAGGGCGAAGAATTCGAAATGCCGGCCTGCCTCGGGCGTCGCCGCCGACAGGCGGGCACCCAGGGTGTTGAGATAGGCGCCCACCTCGATGTCGTCGATATAGCCCGGCTCGCGCAGCCGGATGTCGCGCATGATCGACTCGCCGATGCGCCGTTCGAGGTGCGGCGGCAGATCGGCCTGCGAGGTTTCGCCCAGGTCGGGCAGTCCGTCGGCGAGACTGGCGGGCGCCGGCACGGCAAGGGCGAGGGCCGCCACCAAAAGGGGAATGCGCATGTTCATTGTCGCCATGATAAAGGAGTGGAATCGGCCTGTATTATCGGAAATCCGGGGTTTCCGCTAGAATGGCCCACATTCCGAATAGATCGACCCGATCCGAAAAGGTTCTCTTGAGCACACATGCCCTGCTGCTGGCCGAGGATTCGCCCGAGGACACCCGGCTGATCCTGAATGCGCTGCAACCCGTCGTCCAGGAAGACATGGTGGCCCTGTGCACCGACGGGGTGGAGGCGCTCGATTACCTCTTCGCCCGCAATGCCCATGCCGGGCGCAGCAGCGAAGACCTGCCCGGCGTGGCCCTGATCGACCTGAACCTGCCGAAGATCAACGGCCTGGAGGTGCTGCGCGAACTGCGCGAAACCCCCCGCACCCGGCTGCTTCCCGTTGTCGTCCTGTCCGCTTCGTCCGAACAGCGCGACGTGCGCGCCGCGGCGCTGCTCGGCGCCAACAGCTATGTACGCAAACCGCTCGACTACGGCCGGCTGCGCGAGACGGTCGAACTGCTGGGCCGCTACTGGCTCGACCTGAACATTCCCCCGCCGGCCGCGCCGCCCGCCTGACCCTCTACCCCATGTCCAACCCGCTTACGCATTTCGACGCCGGCGGCCAGGCGCACATGGTGGATGTGGCGGAAAAGGGCGAAACCCGCCGCATCGCCCGCGCCGCCGGCACGGCCTTCATGCAAGCGTCCACCCTGGCCCTGATCGCGTCCGGCGATGCCAAAAAGGGAGATGTGCTGGGCGTGGCGCGCATCGCCGCCATCCAGGCGGCCAAGCGCACGGCCGACCTGATCCCGCTCTGCCACCCGATTGCCCTGACCCGGGTCGGCGTCGAATTCACCCTCGACCACGAGCGCGCCTGCGTCGACTGCGAGGCCACCGTCGAAACCGTCGGCCGCACCGGCGTGGAAATGGAGGCGCTCACCGCCGTCAGCGTCGCCCTGCTGACCCTCTACGACATGTGCAAGGCCGTCGATCGTGGAATAATTTTCCGGAACATCCGTCTACTCGAAAAAGCCGGCGGCAAGAGCGGGCCCTGGCAGGCAGGTTGAAATTTGCCCGGCCCGCCCGGAATATTAGGCCGCACTGACATTGGCGGGACTTATTTTCCAATCAATACCAAAGAGTTGTCCGGTTTCGCGTTCCAATATAGAGTCGGGGCAAGTCCTTGGCGCGCCATGCTCCGCAACTACGGGTTGCCCGGAAACCTGTCAGCTTTGGACCGAATCACGTAATTTCATCGCCTCGCCCTGTTCGGCCGGGCGAGTTCACAAACCTAAGGAGTCATACGGATGGATGCATTGCGCAGAACCCTGCTGAAAGGAGCGGGCGCCACCGGAGCGGTCGTGGCGGCCATGGCGGCCGGCGTGCTCAAGCCCTCGCAGGCGCTGGCGGCCGAATACAACCGCGCCGCCTTCGAGGCCAAGGACCTGGCCGGCGCCCTCAAGGGCATCGGCGCCGACAACGCGTCGGAAAATACGGGGGTCGCCATCAAGGCGCCGGACATCGCCGAAAACGGCGCCGTCGTGCCGATCGATGTCAGCAGCACCCTTCCCAACACCGTTTCCCTCTCCGTCCTGGTGGACAAGAATCCCTCCCCGCTGACCGCCGATTTCGTCTTCAGCAATGGCGCCCTGCCCCAGGTGGCCCTGCGCGTAAAGATGGGGCAGACCTCCCTCGTCGAGGCGGTGGCCAAGACCGCCGACGGCAAGTACTACATCGCCAAGAAGGAAGTCAAGGTCACGGTCGGCGGCTGCGGCGGCTAGCGTCCGCCCGGGAACGCCGGCAAACCGAGAACACAACGAATACGAATACGGAGAAAGACATGGCAGATCCAATGAAAATCCGCGCCCAGATGAAGGGCGACATCGCGGACATCCGCGTCCTCATGAGCCACCCGATGGAGACCGGCCAGCGCAAGGGCGGCGACGGCAAGCTCGTACCGGCCCATTACATCAGGTCGATCACCCTCGACGTCGCCGGCAAGCGCGTCATCGAGGGGCAGACCGGCCCGGCCGTGTCGCGCAACCCGGTGTTCGGCTTCAAGGTCATGGGCGCCAAGGCCGGCGACAAGGTGGTCATCAACTGGGTTGACAACAAGGGCGACAAACGTACCGACGAAACCACGATCAGGGAATGAGCCGTGCGCCTGCCGTTGCCTGCTGCGGCCCCCGCAGCGGCAGCCGCGGGCGGGAAGCGGAGGGACGGCCGTCCCGACAGACAGGCCAGCATAAGAACAAGCGGAGCGGCCCGGCCCGCTCCGGAAGAAACCGGAAGCAGCAGCACCAACAAGGAGGATCTATCATGAAGCAGCGCCTGAGCACGCTTTTGGCTGCCGCGGCATTGACGGCGGCCTTCGCCGTGCATGCCCAGCAGTCCGCCAAGAAAGCCGCGCCCGCCAAGAGCACCATCTCGAAGGAATTCGAGAAGTTCCGCGAAGTCCTCGAGGAGGACAACCCCGCCGAACTGTTCGAGGCCAAGGGCGAGGACATCTGGAAGAACAGGAAGGGGCCGGGCGGCACCTCGATGGCGCAGTGCGACCTCGGCCTCGGGGCCGGCGTGGTGAAGGGCGCCTATGTGCAGATGCCGCGCTATTTCGCCGACGTCGGCCAGGTCATGGATGCGGAACGCCGCGTCGTGCACTGCATGGTGAAGTACCTCGGCTACAAGGAAGCGGACATCCGCAAGCAGCCCTTCAGCAACGTCAACAAGACGCCCGACCACGTTTCCGTCATCACCTACGTCGCCGCCGAATCACGCAACATGAAGATCGCCGCGCCGCAGAAGCACCCCAAGGAGAAGGAGGCCTACCACGTCGGCAAGGAGATCTTCGCCTACCGCGCCGGCCCCTACGACTTCTCCTGCGCCACCTGCCATGGCGTCGATGGCATGCGCATCCGCACCCAGGACCTGCCCAACCTGACCAAGCCGGCCGAGGCCATCCGCGCCTACCAGGGCTGGCCGGGCTATCGCATGACCGGCGGCTTCATGCTGACCCAGCAGTGGCGCATGAACGATTGCTTCCGCCAGCAGCGCTTCCCCGAGCCGAGCTACCTGTCGGACTCCATCACCGCCCTGCTGACCTACATGACAGCCACCGCCAACGGCCAGACGTACAAGGGCCCGGGCATCAAGCGCTAAGGGAGACCACGACATGAACGCCATCAAGACCACAGCCGCCTGTCTCGCCGCCGCCTTCGCCTGCGGCGCCGTCCTCGCCGACGAGGTCCGCAACTACCGCGCCGAAGCCATCGCCATGATGAAGCGCGACTTCAAGGCCAAGGGCATTGCCACCGCCGACCGCCTGCACGAGGACGGCGTCCAGGCGGTCTGCAACCGGACCGGGGACAACCCGCCCAAGGACATCGCCGAACGCCTGCAGAAGGACCAGCTGGACAGCGTCAGGTATCCGGCCGACGGCAGTCTGATGGGCGACTGGAAGGCCGGCGAAAAGCTGGCGCAGAGCGGCAAGGGCATGACCTGGAAGGACAAGGCCGGCGTGCCCGGCGGCGGCAGCTGCTACAACTGCCACCAGATTTCCCCTCTGGTCACCTCCTTCGGCACCATCGGCCCCAGCCTCTACCAGTTCGGCAAGACGCGCGGCAGCGGCCCGGACATGCAGAAGTACGTGTTCGCCAAGGTCTACAACTCCAAGGCCTTCAACCTCTGCTCTGCCATGCCGCGCTTCGGCCATGTCAACGCGCTGAGCGAGCAGCAGATCAAGAACCTCGTCGCCCTGCTGCTCGACCCGCAGTCGCCCGTAAATCGGTGAGCGGTGAGCGGTAAGCGGTGAGCGGAAAAAAACCGCTCACCGTTGCCGCTCACTGCTCACTGCTCACTGATCACTGCTCACCGCTCACCAACATGAACCGCAGAGAGTTCCTGCAGATCCTCGCTGCCGCCTCGGCCGCCGGCTTCGCCCTCGACTCGCGCACGCTGCTCGCCGCCCAGGGCAGTCAAAATCTGTACGACCTGCCGCGCTTCGGCAACGTGCACTTCCTGCACTTCACCGATTGCCACGCGCAGTTGATGCCGATCTACTTCCGCGAGCCGAACGTCAACCTCGGCGTGGCCGGAGCACGGGGCAAGGCGCCGCATCTCGTCGGCGAGCACCTGCTGAAGGGCTTCAACATCCGGCCGAAGAGCATCGAGGCGCATGCCTTCACCTACCTCGACTTCGCCGAGGCGGCGAAAACCTACGGCAAGGTCGGCGGCTTCGCCCACCTCGCCACGCTGGTGAAGCGCCTGCGCGCCTCGCGCCCCGGCGCCCTGCTGCTCGACGGCGGCGATACCTGGCAGGGCTCGGCCACGGCACTGTGGACGAAGGGCCAGGACATGGTCGACGCCTGCAAGCGGCTCGGCGTGGACATCATGACCGGACATTGGGAATTCACCCTCGGCGCGGAACGGGTCAAGGAGATCGTCGACAAGGATTTTGCCGGCAGGATCGAGTTCCTCGCCCAGAACGTCAAGACGACCGACTTCGGCGACCCGGTGTTCAAGCCCTACGTCATCCGCGAGATGAACGGCGTGCCGGTGGCCATCCTCGGCCAGGCCTTCCCCTACACGCCGATCGCCAACCCGCGCTACATGATCCCCGACTGGACCATGGGCATCCAGGACGAGGAGATGCAAAAGGTCGTCACCGAGGCGCGCGGCAAGGGCGCCCAGGTCGTGGTGCTGCTCTCGCACAACGGCATGGACGTCGACCTGAAGATGGCCAGCCGGGTGACCGGCATCGACGCCATCCTCGGCGGCCACACCCACGACGGCGTGCCGGCGCCCACCGTCGTCAGGAACGCCGGCGGCAGTACGCTGGTGATGAACTCCGGTTCCAACGGCAAGTTCCTCTCGGTGCTCGACTTCGACGTCAGCGTTGGCAAGAGGGGCGGGAAAATCCGCGGCTTCCGCTACAAGCTGCTGCCGATCTTTTCCAACCTGCTGCCGGCCGACCGGGAAATGGCCGCGTACCTCGAAAAAATGCGCGCGCCGCACAAGGGGAAGCTGGAGGAAACGCTCGCCGTCTCCGAGGGCCTGCTCTACCGCCGCGGCAACTTCAACGGCAGCTGGGACCAGCTCATCCTCGACGCCATGATGGAAGTGAAGGGCGCGCAGATCGCCTTCTCGCCCGGCTTCCGCTGGGGCACCAGCATCCTGCCCGGCCAGGCCATCACCTTCGAGCACCTCATGGACCAGACGGCCATCACCTACCCCTACTCGACGCTCAGCGACATGAGCGGCGAGACGATCAAGAATGTCCTCGAGGACGTCTGCGACAACCTCTTCAATCCCGATCCTTACAAGCAGCAGGGCGGCGACATGGTGCGCGTCGGCGGCATGAGCTACGCCTGCGATCCCAATGCCGCCATGGGCAGCCGCATCCGCGACATGCGCCTCGACGGCAAACCGATCGAGGCCGGCAAGACCTACAAGGTGGCCGGCTGGGCGCCGGTGGCGGAAGGCGCCTCGGGCGAGCCGATCTGGGATGTCGTGGCGAAGTGGCTGCGCGACCGGAAGACGGTCACGCCGCGCCAGCTCAACATGCCGAAGCTCGTCGGCATGGCCGGCAACCCCGGCATCGGCTGAGCGATTGGGAAAGTCAGTCCCGCCAGCACGGCGCTACAATCCGGCGGTAACAATCCATTACATGACCCTGCGGCACGGCGCGGTAGAATTCGCCGTGCCATGGAAGCTGACTTTTCCTGCACCTTGAGCAGGGCTTTTCTGATCGCTGCGCTGGCGGCCTTGCCGGCGCAGGCCGCCGATCCCTTCGGCGACAAGGGGAAGTCCCCGTGGGACGCGCCCGACGCCGTGCCCCCCATCGCCGGCCTGGCGGGCGCAGCCGTCCCCTGCCAGCCAGCCGATCTCGCCAAATCGCTCGACCTGGCCGAGGTGGTCGATCTCGCCCTCTGCAACAATCCGCAAACTCGCCAGGCCTGGGGGACCGCCCGCGTCCAGGCGGCGCAGGTCGGCGTGGCGCAGTCGGCCTACCTGCCCTCGATCTCCGCCAGCGCGGGCGTCAGCCGCGTGCGCAGCGAAAGCGCGGCCGGGGACAGCACCACCACGCGACGGACCGCCGACGCCGACCTGTCCTGGGTGCTGTTCGATTTCGGCGCCCGTGCCGCCAGCCTGGAAAACGCGCGCCAGCTGTTCGCCGCCGCCTCGTACTCGCGCGACGCCACCGTGCAGGGCGTCTTCCTCGCCGCCGTGCAGGCCTTCTTCCAGCGCCAGGCCGCGTCTGCCACGCTGGACGCGGCGCAGCGCTCCGAGAAGGCGGCCCTGGAATCGCTGAACGCCGCCGAAGCCCGCTACCGGGTCGGCGTCGCCACGCCGGCCGACCGCCTGCAGGCACGCACGGCGCACGCCCAGGCCGTGCTCAACCGCATCGGCGCCGAAGGCGCGGTGAAGACCGCGCAGGGCGCGCTCGCCAACGTGACGGGCGTCGACCCGACGCGCCCGCTCGCGCTGGCGCCGCTCGCGCCCGCCGTGCCGGGCGCCGGCTTCGAGGCCGATGTCGCGCGGCTGATCGAGGAAGCGCGCACGCGGCGGCCCGACCTCGCCGCGGCGGAAGCCCAATTCCGCGCCGCGCAGGCGAATGTCGACGCCGCCAGGGCCGCCCACCTGCCGACGCTCTCGCTCGGCGTCGGTGCCGGCCGCAGCCAGATCGCCGGCCAGCCGGCCTACGACAGCTCCAGCATCGGCCTGACGCTGCGCATCCCGCTGTTCTCGGGCTTCTCCACCACCTACAAGGTACACGCGGCCGAAGCCCAGGCCGATGTCCAGGCGGCACGGCGCGAGCAGCTGCGCCTGCAGGTCGCGCTCGACGTGTGGAACGCCCACGCCAACCTCGCCACCGCCACCCAATCGGTGAAGACCGCCGAAGAGCTGCTGGAAAGCGCCACCCAGTCCGAACGCGTCGCCGCCGGCCGCTACCGCGCCGGCGTCGGCAGCATCCTCGATCTGCTCACCGCGCAGGCGGCGCTGGCCGGCGCGCGGCAGAGCCGCATCCAGGCCGGCACCAACTGGTACGTCTCGCGCGCCAGCCTGGCCCAGGCCATGGGCGCGCTGGACGCCGGACTGCTGTCCGTCCTCTCTCCCGATTCCTCTCCCGCCGGCGGGAGCAAAGGTTCGCCATGACTCGAATGAAACGCATCGCCCTGTTCGCAGCGGTCCTCGGCGCGCTGGGCCTCGGCTATTTCGCCTTCCAGAAGCAGGGCGCCACCGATCCCGAGAAGCGCTACAAGACGCAGGCGCTGGCCAAGGGCGACGTCACCCAGACCGTCTCCGCCAACGGCACGCTCAACCCGGTGACGCTGGTCAGCGTCGGCACCCAGGTCTCGGGCACCGTGAAGAAGCTGCATGTTGACTTCAACGACCAGGTCAAGGCCGGCCAGGTCCTCGCCGAACTCGACGACGCCATCTACTCGGCCCAGGTGCGCCAGAGCGATGCCAGCGTCGCCAGCGCACTGGCCTCGCTGCAGCTCGCGCGCGCGAACGAGGCCCGGATGAAGTCGCTCTTCCAGCAGGAGTACGTCTCGCGCCAGGAACTCGACCAGGCGGTGCAGGCGCGCGCCGCGGCCGAGGCGCAGGCGCGGCTGACCCGGGCGCAGAACGACCGCGACCGCGCCAACCTCGGCTACTCGGTGATCCGCTCGCCGGTATCCGGCGTGGTGGTCGACCGCCAGATCGATGTCGGCCAGACCGTCGCCGCCAGCTTCCAGACGCCGACGCTGTTCAAGATCGCGCAGGACCTGACGCGGATGCAGATCTACACCACCTTCGCCGAGGCCGACATCGGCGCCATCCGCGTCGGCCAGCCGGTGCGCTTCAACGTCGACGCCTTCCCCAACCGCAGCTTCAGCGGCAAGGTGAAGCAGGTCCGCCTCAATCCGACGACGCAGCAGAACGTCGTCACTTACAACGTCGTGGTCGCCGTGGAGAACCCGGAGCAGGTTCTGCTGCCCGGCATGACGGCCTATGTCAGCATTGCCGTGGCGCAGAAAAAGGATGTGCTGCTGGTGCCGAACACGGCGCTGCGCTTCAAGCCGGCCGAGGCCGACAAGGTCGTCATGGCCGGCGGGAAGGCCAACGGCGAGCCCGCGAAGTCCGCGAACGGCAGCCGCCCCGGCGGCCAGCCGGGAGCAGCCGGCGAGAAGCGCCGACGCGACAGCGGCAGCGGCACGGTGTATGTCCTCGCCGGCGGCGAAGTCAGGCAGGTCAAGGTCGGCACCGGCATCACGGATTCCCGATTCACAGAGGTCGCCGGCGAAGAACTGAAGGAAGGCGATCGCGTAATCGTCGGCGAAGCCCTGCCGAACTCGTCCGCACCCGCTTCGTCCAGCACGTTCCGCCTGAGGATGTTCTGATGAGCGTCCCCGCCGGGCCGCGCCCTGGGGGGCAGGCGAAGCCGCCCCGAGGAAGTACTCCTGGGGTGCCCCAAGGGGGCGCAGCTAAAGACGTGGAGCGGGCACAGCCCGCGAACAATCGTCACCCCCTTCCCCGGGAAGGGGGGCGGGGGGAAGGGTGTGCCGAGGTCATCCGTGCGGAATCGCTGTCGAAGGCCTACAACACCGCGGCCGGGCCATTCCAGGCGCTGAAGGATGTCAACCTGACCATTCTGTCCGGCGAGTTCGTCGCCATCATGGGACCTTCCGGCTCGGGCAAGTCGACTTTCATGAACATCCTCGGCTGCCTCGACCGGCCCAGCGAGGGCCGCTACTACCTGTCGGGGAAAAACGTGGCCGATCTCGGCAAGGACGAGACGGCGCAGCTTCGCAACGGCACCATCGGCTTCGTCTTCCAGGGCTTCAACCTGCTGCCGCGCATGAGCCTGGCCGACAACGTGGCGCTGCCCCTCGTCTACTCCGGCATCGGCCACGCCGAACGCCGCGAGCAGGCCCAGGCCATGCTCGACAAGGTCGGGCTCGGCGGCTATGCCGACTCGCTGCCCAGCCGCATCTCCGGCGGCCAGCAGCAGCGCGTCGCCATCGCCCGGGCGCTGGCGAACCGGCCCAGCCTGATCCTCGCCGACGAGCCCACCGGCAACCTCGACAGCCATACCAGCCACGACATCATGAGCGTGTTCCGCACGCTCAATGAGGAGGGCATCACCATCGTCCTCATCACCCACGAGCCCGACATCGCGGCCTTCGCCCGGCGCCAGGTGCGCTTCCTCGACGGCGAGATCGTGCACGACGCGCCCACCGGGCCGCAGCACGCCTTGCCGAGCGAAGCGAGCACCCGTCACCCCCTTCCCGGGGAAGGGGGACAGGGGGATGGCACTTCCTTTCACCCCCTTCCCCAAGAAGGGGGACGGGGGGAAGGACCACCATGCTAGGCGCCATGCTCCACGAAGCCTGGCGCGCGATGGGCGCCAACCGCCTGCGCACGCTGCTGACCATGCTCGGCATGGTGATCGGCGTCGGCGCCGTGGTGCTGATGATGGCCATCGGCCAGGGCGCGCAATACGCCGTGGCGCAGACCATCAACTCGATGGGCAGCAACATTTTCGTGGTGCTCTCCGGTTTCACCGCGACCGGCGGCGTCCGCCACGGCAGCGGCAACGCGCCGACGCTCACCGTCGCCGACGCCAACGCCATCGCCGAACTGGACGGCGTCGACACCGTCGCCCCGGTGCACTGGGGCTCGGTACAGATGGTGCATGGCTCGAACAACTGGAATGCCTGGGTGCAGGCCACCACGCCGAGCTACCTCGACGCGCGCTCCTGGCCGCTGGCGGAGGGCGCCAGCTTCACCGATTCCGACGTGCGCGCCGCCACCCGGGTGGCGCTGGTCGGCCGCACCGTCGCGCAGAACCTGTTCGGCGACGAGAACCCGGTCGGCAAGACCTTCCGCATCGGCCTGGCGCCGTTCGTCGTCCTCGGCGTGCTGGCGCCGAAGGGACAGAACCTGGACGGGCGCGACCAGGACGACCTGGTGATCATGCCCATCACGACGGCCCAGCGCCGGGTGTTCGGCACGCCCTTTCAGGGCTCGGTGCGCCAGATCCTAGTCAAGGCCGGTTCGGCCGAGGCCATGCCGGCGGTGGAGAAAGCCATGGAAGCGCTGCTGCGCCAGCGCCACCGCCTGCGCGAGGGGGCCGACAACGACTTCACCATCCGCAACCTGACGGCCGTGGCCGACACCGCGGCGGAGACGACGCGCGTCATGTCGCTCCTGCTCGGCGCCATCGCCTCGGTATCCCTGCTGGTGGGCGGCATCGGCATCATGAACATCATGCTGGTCTCGGTCACCGAACGCACCCGCGAGATCGGCATCCGCATGGCGATCGGCGCACGCGAGCGCGACATCCTCGCCCAGTTCCTGCTCGAGGCCATCATCATTTCGGTGATCGGCTGCGCCATCGGCCTCTTCCTCGGCGTCGGCGGCGCCCTGCTGGTGAACCAGCTCGCGAAAATGACCGTCGTCGTCTCCGGCAGCTCCATTCTCACGGCCTTCGGCGTGGCCGCCGGCGTCGGCATCTTCTTCGGCTTCTATCCGGCGAAAAAGGCGGCGCGGCTCGACCCGATCGAGGCGCTGCGCTACCAATAAACACCAACCTAACCGCCCTCAACGCAAAGCGCGCAAAGACGCAAAGGCCGCAAAGAATCGGGGAAAAAGCTGTATTCCTTTGCGAACTTTGCGTCTTTGCGTCCTTTGCGTTGGAAGAGGTTCAGAGTGTTCTTGATTCGGCGATAATGTGTCCATCATGGCTCTGGAAGTCGAGATCAAGTTGTCCCTGCCGGAATCGGCGCAGCGCGCCTTCCTGCGCCATCCGCTGCTGAAGCAGGCCGAACGGCTGCCGACGCGCAGGCTGGTCAATGTCTATTACGACACGCCCGACCTCGCCCTGCGCCGCCAGGGCATTGCCCTGCGCACGCGCCGGATGGGGCGCGGCTGGCTGCAGACGGTAAAGTGCGCCGGGACGGCGAGCGGCGGCCTCGCCGTGCGGCCGGAGTGGGAGCAGCCCTATCTGGGGCGCTTCGATTTCTCCGCCATCGATGACGCCGCAGTGCGCCGGCTGCTCGAAGGCCAGCACAGCCGCGCGCACCTCGAGCCGGCCTTCGAAACCGTCTTCACGCGCCGCGCCTGGCGCCTCGCGCCGGCGCCGGGCACCCGCGCCCTCCTCCTGCTCGACCGCGGCTGGGTCGCTGCGGACGGTCGGCGCGAGGCCCTTTCCGAGATCGAGATCGAGCTGGAGGCGGGCGAGGCGGCGGCGCTGTTCGACCTCGCCCTCGCCCTGGCCGCCGACCTGCCGCTGCGTCCCGAAATCCGCTCCAAGGCCGAACGCGGCTTCCGCCTGCGCCTGGGCGAGCCGCTGCAACCGGCGAAGGCCCTCCCCTCCCCACTGGACGCTTCCCAGACCCCGCTGCAGGCCTTCCGCGGCCTGGCCGCCGCCTGCCTCGCCCAGCTGGAATGGAACGCGCTCGGCGCCGGCGAGGCGGATCCGGAATTCATCCACCAGATGCGCGTCGCCCTGCGCCGGCTGCGCTCGGCCCTGCGCACCTTCCGCAAGGCGCTGCCGGAAGGCTTCGAGCAGGCCGTGGCGCCGCCCCTGCGGGCGCTGTCGCGCACCCTCGGCAGCGCCCGCGACTGGGACGTGCTGGCCGGGGACATCATTGGGCCGGCCCAGGCAGCGTTTGCCGACGACGCGCGACTGGCGGCGCTGGCGCAAGCCGTCGAGCGGGCGCGCCGGCGGGCGCGCGAAGCCGTGGGCGAGGCGCTGGTCGCGCCGGACCATGCCCGCGTCCTGCTCGATTTCGGCGCCCGCCTGCAGCGCGCGGCCGCGGCGCCGCCCGCCGCGGCACCCGAAATGCTGACGGCCTTCGCCGCCCGCCGCCTGAACCGGCTGCACAAGAAGGCGCTGGCACTGGCCGAAGCCGCCGCCGGGGACGACCCCGCCAGCCTCCACGCCCTGCGCATCGGCGTCAAAAGGCTGCGCTACGCCATCGAATTCTTCGCCCCGCTCCACGGCGGGCGCGCAACGCGCAAGGCGCTCGCGTCCCTCACCGCGCTGCAGGACAGCCTCGGCGCGCTCAACGACCTCGCCCGCGCCGGCCCGCTGCTGGCGCAGTGCATGGACGACGACCCGGCGCTGCGCGAGGCGGTGGCATTGGCCGGCGGCTGGCACGGCCCGCGCCACGCCGTCCTGCGCGGACTGACTTTTCGCGGCATCCGCCGCCTGCGCAAACTCGAACGATTCTGGAGAAACTGATGGCGCCCCCGGCAACGAACGAAGGAACGATGGACCTCATCCTCTGGCGCCACGCCGAGGCCGAGGACGGCCTGCCCGACGCCAAGCGCAAGCTCACCGCGCGCGGCCGCAAGCAGGCGAAACAGGTGGCGCGCTGGCTCGGCAAGCGCCTGCCCGCCGGCGCCCGCATCCTCGCCAGCCCCGCCGTCCGCGCCGTGCAGACGGCCGAAGCGCTCGGCCTGCCCTTCGACACGCCAGGCAAGCTCGGCCCGGGCGCCAGCGCCGCCAGCCTGCTCGGCGCCGCCGGCTGGCCCCATGCCGGCGGCACCGTGGTCATCGTCGGCCACCAGCCGACGCTGGGCCGCGCCGCGGCGCAGCTGCTTACCGGGGACGCCGCCGAATGGAGCGTGCGCAAGGGTGCGCTCTGGTGGTTCTCCCGGCGGCTGCGCGGCGGCCAGGTGGAGACCGTGCTGCGCGCGGTGATCGCACCCGATCTGGTGTGATTGATCGCACCCTTATGAAAACGACTATCGAGATATCCGACGCCCTTCTAGAGCAGGCGCGCCGGCTCGCCGCACGAGAGCACACCACACTGGGCGCCCTCGTCGAACAGGGCTTGCGCAATGTTATCGCCGAAAGGAACCAATCCGCGGAATTCTGCCTTCGCCGTGCCGGTTCCAAGGGAAATGGACTCCAGCCCAGTATGCGGGATACCGGTTGGGACCGCCTGCGTGAAATGGCTTACGAGGGCTGCAGCAAATGATCGACGCCGACATCTATCGAGACGGCGATGAGCAAATCGATGCCTACTGACATCCTCTTCGACCTCGACGGCACCCTGATCGACTCCTCGCCGGGCATCCTTGCCTCCTTCGCCCGCGTGCTGGCGGCGCACGGCCTCGCGCCGGCGGTGCCTCTCGAAGCCTCGCTGATCGGCCCGCCGCTGGCGGTGACGCTCGCGCAGGTGAGCGGCACCGATGACGAGGTTTTGCTCGGGCATCTGGTCGAGGCGTTCAAGGCCGACTACGACAGCGAAGGCTACCGCTCCACGGATATCTTCCCCAGCGTGGCGGAATGGCTGGCGCAACTGGCGTCGGCCGGACATCGGCTTTACATCGTCACCAACAAGCGCATGGTGCCGACACGCAAGATCCTCGAGGCGCTCGGTCTGGCGCAGCACTTCGTCGGCATCCACACCCGCGATGAGACCGCGCCGCCGGCCTCGTCGAAGGCCGCCGTCACGGCCCGCCTCCTTGCCCGCTACGCCATCGACCCGGCACGCGCCTGTTTCGTCGGCGACTCCGACGAGGACGCCGCCGCCGCGCGGGAGAGCGGCTTGCGCTTCATCCACGCCAACTATGGCTACGGCGCCGCCGGGATCAAAACCGACAGCCTGCGCCTCGACCGCTTCGCGGACCTGCCCGATCTCATCAAGAAATTGGAAGATAGTCTTGACTATTATCCACAGTCATAGAAAATAGTCAGAATGCAGCGCTACCTCAATTCCGTCGTGCGGACCGATCTCGGCCGCAAGATGGTCTTTCTCACGGGCCCCCGGCAGGTCGGCAAGACCACGCTTGCCAAGGCATTGATGGCAGAGTACCCGCGAGCCCAGTACCTCAACTGGGATGTCGCCAACGACCGCAGGATGCTGATCGGGCAGACCTGGAGTCCGCGAGCAAGTCTGGTCATCCTCGACGAGATCCACAAGATGCGCGACTGGAAGGCCTATCTCAAGGGCGCCTTCGACGGACGGACGGACGGCCAGGCCATCCTCGTCACGGGCAGCGCCCGCCTCGACACTTTCCGCCAGTCGGGCGAATCGCTGGCGGGACGCTACTTCGCGCTGCGCCTGCACCCGATCTCGGTGCACGAATGGTGCCAGACATCGGGCGCCACGCCGGACGCCGCCCTGGATAGGCTGCTCGAACGGGGAGGCTTCCCGGAGCCTTTTCTCGCCGAGCAACCCGCCGATGCGGAGCGCTGGCGCAACCAGTATCTGGAAGACCTGGTCCGCGAGGACATCCTCGAATTCTCGCGCATCCACGAGTTGCGGGCCATGCGCCTGTTCGTCGACATGCTGCGCGAGCGGGTCGGCTCGCCGCTCTCCCTTGCCTCGCTCGCCCGCGACCTGCAGCTGTCGCCGACCACACTGGGCAAGTACCTCGGCATTCTGGAGGCGCTGTTCATCATCTTCGTCGTGCGGCCGTTTCATGGCAACATGGCCCGGGCCATCCTCAAGGAGCCGAAGGTGTATTTCTTCGATACCGGCCTGGTTCGCGCCGGCGAAGGCGCCCGCTTCGAGAACGCCTGCGCGGCCATGCTCCACAAGCATGTGCACTATCTTCAGGACGTGGCAGGGCGCCGGGTTTCCCTGCATTACGTCCGCGACAAGGAAGGGCGGGAAGTGGATTTCACGGTCTGCGAGAACGGCAAGCCGCTCGGCTTCGCCGAATGCAAGTTCGCCGACCCGGCCGTCACCCCCTTTCTTTCGACGCTCGCCGAACGCTTCCCGACGGCAGGCGCCGTCCAGCTCGTGCGCGATCTGCGCCAGCCGGAGCAGCGCGGGAGGGTCGCAGTCGAGCCGGCGGCGCGCTGGCTGGCGGAACTGGCCGCATAACGATGCGAACCGAGGCCTTCAACCCCCTTGCCATCGCCGCCGACCTCGCGCGCCATCGCTACCTGCTCGGCCAGCTCGTCAAGCGCGACGTGCTGCTGCGCTACCGCGGCGCGCTGTTCGGCGTGCTGTGGATCTTCCTCAGCCCGCTGCTGATGCTGGCCATCTTCGCCTTCGTCTTCGGCCACATCTTCCAGTCGCGCTGGCCCAACCAGCCCGACGGACTCCCCTTCTGGCTGATGCTGTATGCCGGGCTGATCGTCTTCAACGTATTCGGCGAAACCGTCGCGCGCGCGCCGACAGCGGTGCGCGGCTTTCCCAGTTACGTCAAGAAGATCATTTTCCCGGTGAACATCCTGCCGCTGGTGCCGCTCGGCGCGGCGCTGGTGCATGCCGCCTTCAACTTCATCGTCCTCGCGGTGGCGCTGGCCTGGAGCGGACACCTCTCCGCCGGCATCCTGCTCTTCCCCCTGCTGCTCCTGCCCGCCGTGCTGCTCGGCATCGGCGCCGCCTGGTTCCTTGCCGCCTGGGGCGTGTTCATCAAGGACATGAGCCAGATCGTGCCGCTCTTCGTGCAGATGCTGCTGTTCCTCTCGCCCGTCTTCTACCCGGTCTCCGCCGTACCGCCGGGGCTGACTTTCGTCTACAACGTCAATCCGCTCGGCGCGGTGATCGAAGCGGCGCGCGCCGCCATGATTGGCCAGCCGGTGCCGTGGATCGCCTGGGCCGCCGCGCTCGCCTTCGGCGCAGCGGCCGCGCTCCTCGGCCACGCCTTCTTCCAGCACAGCCGCGACGAGTTCGCCGATGCCCTCTGACATATCCGCCATGAAACCGGAATCGGCCGACCCGCACGTCCGTTGTCACCAGCAACTCGATACCCGCGGCATGCGCGAGTCGCGCAACCGCCACCGCAGCGCCCTGGTGTGGTTTACGGGCCTGCCCAGTTCGGGAAAATCCGCCCTGGCGCATGGCGTGGAGGAGAAGCTGTTTGCCGGCCACTGCGCCGCCTACGTGCTCGATGGGGACAACGTTCGTCACGGGCTGTGCCGCGATCTCGGCTTTGCAGAAAAGGATCGGGCCGAGAACATACGCCGCATCGGCGAAATGGCCAATCTGTTCCTCGACACCGGCATCATCACCCTGGCCGCCTTCATCTCACCGTACGCGGCGGACAGGCAGGCCGTGCGCGCGCTGGTCGGTGCGGACAGCTTCATCGAGGTTTTCTGCCGCTGCCCGGTGGAGGTCTGCGAAGCGCGCGACGAAAAGGGGAACTACGCCAAGGCCAGGGCGGGCGCGATCGCACGCTTCACGGGCATATCCGCGCCGTACGAGTCGCCTCCGGAGCCGGACCTGGTGCTGGATACGGATCGCACGGACATCCAGACGTCCGTCAGCGCAGTGCTGTCCCTTCTGCGCGAGCGCTGCATCATTGCGGAAGGCGGCGAAGGCCATGCCCTCTGACATCGTCATCTCCGCGCGCGGCCTGACGAAGACCTACCGGCTCTTCGGCCATCCCGGCGACCGCATCAAACAGTTCTTCAGCCTCGGACTGAGGCAATACCACCGCGAATTCACCGCCTTGAAGGACATCAGCTTCGACATCCGCAAGGGCGAGACGGTCGGCATCATCGGCAGCAACGGCTCGGGCAAGAGCACCCTGCTACAGCTCGTATGCTGCATCCTCAAGCCCACTGCCGGCACCATCGCCGTGAACGGCCGCGTCTCTGCGCTTCTGGAACTGGGCGCCGGCTTCAATCCCGAATTCACGGGGCGCGAGAATGTCTATTTTCAGGGCGCGTTGATGGGGCTGAGCCGGGAGCAGATGGACGCGCGTTTCGATGGCATTGCCGCCTTCGCCGACATCGGTTCGTTCATCGACCAGCCGGTCCGCATCTACTCCAGCGGCATGTTCCTGCGGCTCGCCTTCGCCGTAGCCGTGAATGTGGATTCCGATATCCTCGTCGTAGACGAAGCACTGGCGGTGGGGGATGCCGGTTTCCGTTCGCGCTGTTTCCGCCGCATCGGCGAGCTCCGTGGCGCCGGATGCACGATTCTTTTCGTTTCGCATGACATGGAGCAGGTCGTCAGGCTGTGCAGCCGGATCATGCTGCTTGATGAGGGCGAGCAACTGGCGAGCAGCGAGTCGGATACGGAATCGATCGTTGCGCATTTCCTGCGCCTGCAGAATGCGGGGGCGGAAAGGCGCCATGCGCTCCGCAAGCAGATCACGTTGCACTCCGCCGCGCGCCCGGACGAGGAAAACCGCCAGGCGGGCGAGCCCGTTCCCGACCTCCCGCCGGATGCCGAAACGGCCGTCGCATACGATTCCAATGGCGCGCTGATCGAGAACGTCCGCCTCCTTGACGATGCCGGGAAGGATGCGCGCCTGCTCAGGAAAGGCCAGACTTACCGGTGCCTTTTCCGCGTCCGCTTCACGCAGGACGCTGCCCTCGTTCGCTGCGCCTTGCTGATCAAGACGCAGGATGGTTTGCGCCTAGGAGGCGCATTGACGGCGCCTGCGGCGCAAGCCGGCATCCCGCGCATCGCCGAGGGAACGCTAGCGGAGGTTGAGTTCGGCTTCAGCTGCCTGCTCAATCCGGGTACCTATCTGCTTAGTGTTTCGGCATTCGCAAGTGAGGGCGGGGTCGAGTACGCGTTGCACGGCATTCAAAGTGCCTTGCGATTCCAGGTCGAGAAGGATGCGGACCGCGCGGACACCGCCATCGGCGCAATCGACTTCAACTGCCGCTCTGACGTTCGCCTTGCCGGCAGCGGGGCTGGTTAGATGCGGTTGTCCAGAAAAAGCCCCTCGCCGGGAACGGTTCCTGCCCTCTTCCTGCACATTCAGAAGACTGCCGGCACATCGATTGTCCATCTGGCAAGGCAATTCTACGGGGAACGCATCACCAGCCATGGAGAGTGCTGGGGAAGAACCCCCGAGGAGTTGAGCCACATCGGTTTCATCTCCGGCCATATCGGCTACCACTTCGCCCGTCCACTGATGGAGAACCGATATACATTCACATTTCTGCGGAATCCTGCGGAAAGGATCCTGTCAATGTACTATTTCTGCCAGGGACGCAACCCGGATGAGTTCGAGATTTACAGGAAAGCGCATGACCTGGATCTTGGTGGCTTCCTCGAAGCGGGGCTAACCGACCACTGCGTGCGCAAGAACATCTGGAACAACCAGGTGTGGCAACTTGCCCATGGTTATGGCCATCTCGATGATCGAAGCATTGAAGATTTCAGGGAAGCCGAGCTGCTGGATATGGCCAAGGCGCATCTCGCCCGGTTTTCCTGCGTCGGCTTCACCGAGACCTTCGACGAAGACGCAGCCGAGATACTGAAGGCGCTCGGGCTGCCGAATGCCCGGACAATGCCGCGCATGAATGCGACCCCGAAACGGCCTGAGGTAAAGCAGCTTTCTCCCGAAATCAAGTCAATGCTGGATGACCTGACCGTGCTCGATCGCGCCTTGTATGAATACGCCCGGACACATTTCTCCGCCTCGCGGCAAACCAAACGTAGGGGGTGGTGGTGAGCAACCACATCAAACAACTGGTGGCCAAGGTGCGCAGAATCGGGGTTGCGAAATCGTGCAGGCTGATTCTCGCGGAACTGCGCAGGCAAGCGGTGGCATTAATCGCGTACCGGCATTTAGGAAGCCTGCGCAGAATGCGCGATCGCTACCTGCGCCTCATGCTGGACTGCCTCACCGGCAGCATCTACGAAGACCCGCCGCTCAAGACCCTTGGCAGCGAAAAGTTCGACCCGACGCTGCGCGAGTACGGCTGGGACTGGCCGTCGATGGCCCATTCGATGATCGGCAGGAAGCGCATGGAGAACCTGCGCCTGCTCGCCGAGCGCGTGCTCTTCGAAGGCATTCCGGGCGACTTCATCGAAACCGGCGTGTGGCGCGGCGGCGCCTGCATCTACCTGCGCGCCATCCTGGAGGCCTATGGCGTCAAGGGCCGGCGCGTGTGGGCGGCGGATTCCTTCGAGGGGCTGCCGCCGCCGGATGCCGAGGCCTACCCGGCCGATGCAGGGGACGCTTTCCATACCTACAGTGAACTGGCCGTATCCCTGGAGACGGTCAAACGCAACTTCGCGCGCTATGGCCTGCTCGACGACCAGGTCGTCTTTCTGAAGGGATGGTTCCGGGACACCCTGCCCGGCAGTCAGACCGGGCCATTGGCGATCCTGCGCATGGACGGCGACATGTACGAGTCGACCATGGATGCACTGA
Organism: Rhodocyclaceae bacterium; assembly: GCA_041396245.1. Classification (GTDB taxonomy): domain Bacteria; phylum Pseudomonadota; class Gammaproteobacteria; order Burkholderiales; family Rhodocyclaceae; genus Desulfobacillus. Next base: position 82,274 of record JAWKYW010000007.1, read on the forward strand.
GCCACCTCTACGACCGCGTGTCGGCAGGCGGCTACGTCATCGTCGATGACTATCGCGTGGTGGATGGCTGCCGCCAGGCGGTCGACGACTTCCGCGCGCGCCGGGACATCAGCGACGAAATCGTCGAAATAGACGGCGTCGGCGTGTTCTGGCAAAAGTCAGCCGCCTGAGGACGGCGGCGCCGCGATCGCACGATGTCATCCACCGCCTTCCAGTCCGCCACCATCCCCGCCGAACGCCTGCTGCCCGGCATCCACGGCCTGCGCGGAATCGCCGCGCTCGCGGTGGTGCTGTTCCACCTGGTACATCTCGCCGGAATCGCCGTGCCCAAGGCGTTCACCTTCATCGCGACGGATTTCGGCAAGGGAGTTCACCTGTTCTTCATCCTCAGCGCCTACGCCCTGATGCACTCCACGGAGCACACCCTGCACCGCCCCACCTGGGCGAAGGAGTACTTCGTCAAGCGCTTCTTCCGCATCGCGCCGCTCTTCTACTGCATCCTCGCCGGCATGGTGTTGTGGCCGCTGATCAAGTCCCATGCGCTGGCCGTGAATATCCAGCACCTGGTACTGAACCTGACCTTCACGTTCGGCCTCGCGCCCTGGACAGGCATCGTCTGGGCCGGCTGGACGGTCGGCGTGGAAATGCTCTTCTACGCCATCCTGCCCATCCTCCTGCTGACGGTTCGCACGCGCATGGGTACGCTGTGGCTGGTGGTGGCGAGCATTCTCGTATCGTATGCCTCCAGCAGCGTGCTGCAGGCCCACTTCGGGCATACCGTCGCCCAGTATCGCTACAACTGGTCCTATTTTTCGTTTCCCGCCAACCTGTGCTATTTCGCCCTCGGCATGTATGCATACCGCATCGCCAGCGAAGCCGCCGCAGGGGCCGTCGTCCTGCGCCGCAGCCTGGCTGCCTTCGCCGTGCTGCTGCTCGGCACCCTGCTATTCGCCGGAAGGCCGCTGGGCATGCATGCCGACCCGATCCTGTGGGGCTTCGGCCTCGCCGCCCTGGCGTTGTGGCAGGGCAAGTGGCCGGGGCGCTGGTGCGCCAATCGCTTTTTCGAGCATGTCGGCGAGCGCAGCTACAGCGTTTACCTGCTGCATCCAGTGGTGATCATGCTGCTGAAGAATCCGATCCAGATGCTCTACGGCGCCCTGACGCCCGCACTTGGTACATCTGCCTATTTCGTCTGCGCCGTCGCAGTCCTGCTGCCCCTTCTGCTGTTGTCCGAGGTAACCTATCGCCTGATCGAAGTGCCGGGGATCCGCTATGGGAAACAACTCAATGGGCGCATCCGGCAGCGGCAGCAGCAGGCGGATCGCGCGGACCCCGATGGCAAGGCCACAGTACGACAGGACATATGAACACAAGCAATCAGCGTCACAAGTACGAATACGCCGTAAATCCCGACACCGCCGCAGCCAAGGTGATCCGCTTGGTCGGCGCGGACAGGCGGGTGCTCGAACTGGGCTCAGGCCCTGGCTCGATCACCCGACATCTGAAGGACAACGGCTGCCGCGTCACCGCGCTGGAGCTCGACGGAGACGCCATTGCAATCGTCGGCGAATTCTGCGAGCGCGTCATTCCCTGCGATCTGAACGACACCGAATGGCCCCGCCTGCTGAGCGATGCGGGGCAATTCTCGGCTATCGTTGCGGGAGACGTCCTGGAGCATCTTTACGACCCATGGGCCACGTTGCAAAAGTTGAAGCCGCTCCTGGCGGAGGATGGCTGCGTGGTCATCTCCCTGCCCCACGTGGCCCACAGCGCCGTCGTGGCCTGCCTGCTCACTGAGGATTTCGAGTATCAGCCCTGGGGGCTGCTGGACAAGACCCATATCCGCTTCTGGGGCTTGAAGAACATCCAGAAGCTATTCGACGAGGCCGGTTTCAAGATCATCGAGGTGGATTACGTCATCAGATCTCCGGAACAAACCGAATTCGCCTCCCGATGGCGCAAGCTGCCCAATAATGTCCGGCAGGCCCTGGCCTGGAACCGCTTCGGCAATGTTTACCAGGTCGTGGTGAAGGCCATCCCCGATACTACGCCCGGCATCGGCTTGCGATTGGAAGATCAGGCTGCGCCTGCGCCCAAGGCGACGTCCTACAGCGCCGGCGCGCACGGCTGCCGCGTCCTGGGGTACTTCATCTCCTTCCTTAGCCTGGACACGCGCGCCAGGATTTCCCGCCTGCTGCACCGCATGGGCATTCGCCTCTGATGAACGACGGCAAGCCCAATCGCGACGAAGCGCCGGCTACCCACGGACCGCACATGCCGCGGCTCATCGCCTTCTACCTCACGCAGTTCCATCCCATCCCGGAAAACGACAAGTGGTGGGGTAAGGGATTCACCGAGTGGGCCAATGTCACCAAGGCGAAGCCCTTGTTCGACGGGCATTACCAGCCCCACCTGCCGTCCGATTTCGGCTTCTACGACCTGCGCGTGCGCGAAACCCGCCACGACCAGATTCGCATGGCGAGGGAATACGGCATCGACGGCTTCTGTTATCACTACTACTGGTTCTCCGGAACGCGTCTGCTCAACCAGCCGCTCGACGACATGCTGGCCGACCCGGACAGCGACATGCCCTTCTGCCTGTGCTGGGCCAACGAGAACTGGACGCGGCGATGGGATGCGGCAGAGCACGAGATCCTCATCGCCCAGCGCTACCTGCCTGACGACGACCTCAACTTCATCCAGAGCCTGCAGCCCTTCTTCTCCGACCCGCGCTACATCCGCGTGGACGGCGCCCCGTTCCTGATCGTCTACCGTCCCCAGCATCTGCACGACGCCAGGAAAACGGCCGCCGTCTGGCGGGACTATTGCCGCACGACCGGCATCGGTGAAATCCACATCTGCGCGGCGCTGACCCACGGCAACATGGACTTTGCCCAGTTCGGCTTCGACAGCGGCGTGGAATTTCCGCCCCACAATCTCCAGTCACGCAATGTGGCAAGGAACATCGCCTTCCACGAGCCCTTCAGCGGCTACACGGTGGAATACCCTGAAATTGCCCAGACCTACCTGGCAAGGCAATATCGCGACGCGAATGTGTTCAGGGGCGTGTTCCCCGCCTGGGACAACACGCCCCGCACAGGCAACCGTGGCGTCATCGTGCTCGGCAGTTCGCCCGAGAATTACGAGGCCTGGCTGGCGCAGGCCATCCACAAAACCATGCAGGACTTCCCCGGTCGGGAGCGGCTGGTGTTCATAAACGCCTGGAACGAATGGGCCGAGGGTTGCCATCTGGAACCCGACCGGAAATACCAGCGCCGCTACCTGGAAGCAACTCTCAGTGCACGCAACGATCCTGCGCGGCCGCGAGAATTCATTGACGTTCCCGATCCCGCCCTGTCAAACCACGCCCAACGAAGGTTTTTCACTGACCTGCAGGCCGTGCTGACCTATCACACCTACCTGTTGCTCGGCAGGTTGAGTGGATGGCTGAAGGGCTACCCCCGCCTGCGCCGATTGGTCAGATGGGTGCTGAACGGCGGGCGGTGAAATATCCAGCCCGCATCATTTCAACTGCGGCAGGCCATGCCGCAGCAGCATCCTCAGCTTGTGCGGCATTGCCACAAAAGTCGAAAAGAATTCTACAACCCCGAGGCTGCGTTTCGCCATGCAGGCACGCCGCCCCGCCTGCACCTGCCTGCGCTGCCGCATGAGCGCCCCGAACACGGGAAAATAAATCCTGGCGAGATAGGCCCTATCCCATTTCAGCAGGGACAGCAACGCGCCCTCCAGCACCAGCGAGAGCAGATGCAGAGGCAGCAGCAATTGCACCGCCGGGCTCGGGCAAGTCATCGCCATGGCGCAGGTCCTGTTGCGCTCCGACAGGGCGCGCCGCCGGAAAGTCGTCTCCAGTCTCCCGCCGCGTGCTATGCCGCCGCCGAAACTGGCGCCGACCCCGTGCCGATAGCCTGACCTTCCCAGTGCGCGCACCGGATAGCCTGCCAGCCTTGCGCGGCAGCACAAGTAGAGATCCTCGCCGATGGAGCCGAACCACTCGGGAAATCCGCCCAGGCCGCCCCACAGGCGCTTCGGTATCCACAGGCAGGCCCCTGCCACCATTGCCACGTCCTGGCGCTGCGGATCAAGGTTGGGGACGGCATTGAAAAAAGGGTCGAGCAGGCTGCCGATATCCAGCAAGTCCCCGCTGCCGGCGTCGTATTGCGGCAGGGAAAGGATGGCCGGCACCTTCAGGCGACCGGCCTCAGCCAGCAACGTCGCCAGCGCGTCCGGCAACAGCGTGGCGTCGTTGTTGAGCAGTAACAGGTAGTCGCCCTGCGCCGCCGCAGCCATGCGGTTGTTGGCGACGCAGAAGCCGACGTTTTCGTTGCTCTCAATGAGCCGCACGTCGGGATGTCTGTCGCGGATATGCGCGGCAGAGCCATCGGTCGAAGCGTCGTCATGCACGATGATCTCCACGGGAAACTCGCAGTCCTGCTTTCTTACCGATTCGACGCAAGCATCGATCAGGCCCATGCCGTTGAAATTGGCGATGCAGACGGAACAAACCGTGCCGTCCTTGGACGCCGGCATGCCTGTCGCGCTCACGTTTTCCTCAGGAGCAGGGCACGGCCGCGACGCTCCACGACCTGGAAACCCGGCAGGCCGCGCAGCACGTCTTCCTCCGTCCAGAAGCGGACGTAGAACAGGGAGCGCCGGCTGCGCGGCGCCACGGGCGCCAGCGCGAGCGTTCCGCCTTTCGCCATCATGACGCTAACGTTGGCAAGGGCCGACATCAGCTTGTTTTCGGTGACGATATGCTCGATGACGTCGATCATCAGCACCAGGTCGAATTCGCCGGCCACTCTGTCTGCCGTGATGTCCCCACGGGCAAAGTCATAGCCCGGAAAGCGCTGCCGCAGCAGGGGGAAGAAGGCGTCCGTGATATCGAATCCCTGGTAGTGCGCCAGGCCGCGCTTGCGCAGCTGCTCCGCGTAGTAGCCGTTGCCACAGCCGACCTCCAGCAGGCGAACACGGGCAAGATCGACCTCGGCACGGTCCAGCATGTCGAAAATCTCGCGCGACTGCGAGGCATAGGCCTCGCCGATCTCGGCCTCGGTCATGCCCTCGTCGCCGACGCTGCGCAGCGAGGGGCCGCGCTTGCGGAAGCGGTCCTCCCAATAGCGCGCCGCATTGTAATCGCCGTCCTCGGCATAACGCCGCGGCGCGATCAGCAGCTTGTCCCAGGCGCGCGCCAGGACGCCAAAGGGGTCACGCAGGAATCGTCTGAGCGCTTCACGCATGGCCCGGCCCTTCTAGTCCAGACGTATTGTCTGGCGCCAGCAGGGATGCATAGCGATTCGCCACGGCATGCCAGTCGCAGCATGCCAGAATGCGTTGCCGTCCCTTTTCCGCCAGAGCGTTTCTCAACGCGTCATTCTCCAGCAGTTCGACGACGGCCGTCGCCAGACCCTCGGCATCTCCGGTCCGGAACAAGCGTCCACCCTCCCCATCATTTAACAAGTCGCGGATGGCCGGCAGGTCGCTGGCCACCACTGGGCAGCCGCAACCCAGGGCCTCCGCCAGAACGAGGCCGAATCCCTCTTCGCGCGAGGGCAGCACCAGCAGTGCCGCGCGGCGATAATGATCTGCCAGGGAAGCATGGGGCACCGGGCCGATGAAGGAAACGCGCTGATCCACACCCAAACGCCGCGCCATTCCGGCCAGGTTTTCCCCCTCGGGCCCGCCGCCTGCCACCGTCAGCATCGCATCCGGCTGCCTGGCCAGTATGGCCGGCAGGGCGTTCAAGAGGACATCCACCCCCTTGCCCGGAACCAGGCGCCCGACAAAAAGGATTTCTGCCCGGCTGCGCGGACTGCCGTCCGGCACGAACAGGCCGCGCAGGTCGGCCCCCATGGGAATCACCGCGATCCGTTCTGCGAAACTTCCTTCGCGAACCAGTTGTGATTTCAGCGTTTCGCTCACCGCCACGATGCGATCGCAGCGCGCTGCCACCCACTTTCTCAGGCGCCGCCAGAAACCGCTCCGCAGGGCGGACACATCGCTGCCATGGGCCGTGCAAACCGTTATCGATGTCGTGCGGCTCAGAGCCCGTGCCGCCGCCAACACGATGCCCTGCGGCACGATCCAGTGCGCATGCACCGCGACCGGCTGCATGCGGCGCATCAGACCAAGGCAAGCGATCAGCTGGGCAAGGAAAAAGATGGGGAGCATGCAGTAAAGCAGCGGATTCCTGCGTAGATTGGCCATGATACCGCCGTTGTAAGCGATCTTTTCCCATCGCTCGGGCCCGTAGCGGAAGCGAATCACGCTCACGCCACCTAGCGTTTCCTGCCGCCCTGCCCCGGCTGCGTGGGGCGCCAGCACCGTGACCTCGTGCGACTCGGCAAGGCGGCGGCACAAGTCGAACACGAAGCCCGGCTCCGCATCACCCTCCCACCTCGGAAAGGTCGAAGTCAGCACAAGCAGTCGGGTGCGTTCCCCGGTGGGATTATTGGTCACTGTCCTTGTAGGTCAACATCGTGATCTGCTCGGACACCAGTCCGATCAGGAAAACCAGCACCGAGGTGATGAACAGCAAGGCGCTCATGTTGGTGAAGCGATGTGCCGTGAGATAGGTGTAGGTGTAATAGGCGAGGCCGGTGGCGAAGAACGCGCCGGAAACCGGCAGGAACAACTTCATCGGGGAATAGAGCGTGCCGATCTTGATGATAATGAGGATGAAGCGTATGCCGTCTCGGAAGGGGCGGATGTGGCTCTTGCCGATGCGCGGCGGCATGCTGACCGGCACGTAGGCGACGCCGAAGCCGGCGCGGAAGAAGCTCATCGTGCAGGTGGTTGGATAGGAGAAGCTGTTCGGCAGCAGGTAGATGAAGCGGCGGAAGCGCTCGGCGCGCACGGCGCGGAACCCCGAGGTCAGGTCATCCACGCGGTGGTTCACCATCCAGCTGGCCAGCCGGTTGAAGACGGCATTGGCGAATCCCCTGTGCGCGCCGGCGTGATCCTGCATGCCGCGCGCGCCGACCGCCATGTCGTAGCCCTCTTCCAGTTTCGCCAGCAGGCGCGGGATGTCCTCGGGCCGATGCTGGCCGTCCGCGTCCATGAAAACCAGGATCTCGCCCGTCGCCGCGCGCGCGCCGGTTTTCACCGCCGCGCCGTTGCCTTTGGGGTAGGGGTGCGAAATGACACGCGCGCCAAGCTCTGCGGCAATGGCGGCGGTGCCATCCGACGAACCATCATCCACAACGATCAGTTCGCAACCGGGCACGGCCGCGAGCACGCCGCGCAGGCAGTCCGGCAACGCTTGCGACTCGTCGCGGGCGGGAATGATGACGGAGATGCGTGTTTCCATGGCCAAGTCGCCTTATTTTCCGACGCAGGCCGGGCCGGCGCTTCCGTTGGCCAAGCAGCGCCTCAATTCTGCCAGCAGTTCCCTGTCGGCGCGCTTCAACGGCAGTTTCTCCACTCGGTGCAGCATATTTCGGGCTTCTTCACCGCGGCCCTGCAAGATGGCAAGCTGCGCCAGTTTCAGCAGGTTGCCTGAATTATACGGGGCGATTGCCAGCGCGCGGTCCAGTTCGATACGGGCAGCAGCGGGGTCGCGCGCGCCCAACACAAAATAATCCGCCAGCCACGAATGAAGGTCGGTACGACTGTGCGTTGCGGCGGTCGGGTTGGCCAGCGCAGAGGAAAAAAGGAATTCGACATCCTTGCGCTTGAGGCAGATGCTTCCCGATATCGCCATTTCTTTCAGCGCCAGCAACACGCCGCTGTCGCCCGGGCCGAAGGGCGCATTGCGAAGGCGGCGGGCCAGTTCATCGATCCAGGCCGGCTCGGCTGCCATGCCGGCACGGCAGTTCAGATATATCAAGCCCAGCCAGCCCAGCTTGAAGTTGCCGTCGATTTCTCCTGCTCGCTCGAAGTGGGCCCGAGCGAAAGAGTACACAGGCGTTTCTGAGAATGCGGCTTCGTCCTGCCCGGCCAGGACGCGCCCCGCCTCATACTGGGCGCGCGCCGACCCACGGTGGTGCTGGGCCTCGATCTGTGTGCGCCTGACCTCCTCGCCGAACTGGTTCGAGCGCAACAGGGTGACAAACGAAAAGTAAAACAGCGCTGCTACCGCCAGAGTTAAACCAAGCACACGCAGCGGGCCGCCTTTAGCCTGCATACGCGCCAGGACGTCCACGCCTGCCAGCAGGATGCCGAGCAGCGGCACGTAATTTCTGTGCTCGTGGGCGATTTCCAGCGGCAGGAAGGTGGATTCCAGGCCATGGCCGATGAGGAACCAGGCCACACCGAAGGCCGTCAGCGGCATGCGCTGCCGGACGCACCAAGCCAGCCAGACGAGGAAGATGAGGCCCGCCCAGGCTGGCAGCGTCGTCCAGGGTATAAACAGCTCAGTTGAAACGGCAATGTCGTCGTGATAAAGCCCGAGTGCCTCCAGTCGCGGAAGCAGGATCAGGCCGAGATAGAACCACAGCACGCGCCCTTCGGTGAGCAGCCGCTCTACGGGAGAAAAGTCGCGCAGTGCATAGCCGGCCCACAGCCAGGCGCCGGCGGGCACGGCAAGATAGACGGCTGCTCCGATGAAAGTCAGCCCCGACAGGACGGCGAAGGCGCGCGCGAAGCCGTCCAGACCGCCCCGATGGCTGCGCCGCAGGATCAACTCCCAAGCCAGGGCGAAGAGGGGAAACAGCGCGCCGGTTTCCTTGCTGAAGAAAGACAGCGGCCACAGTATCCCCCAGGCGATCGCCAGGCCCGGCACGCCGGCAAGACCGCCTCGTTCGCGCGCCATGACATGGAGCAATAGCGCGGCCAGGAGAAACAGGGCAGAAAGGCTTGTCATGCGCTGCACGACATGCAGTACGGGCGTGAGCTGGATGGGATGCAGCAGCCATAGCAAGGCCACCAAGCCTGAATAGACTATTGGCTGGCGTCCGCGAACCTCCGGGCGCTGCGATGCTAGTAGCCGCAGCGCCAACCAGAACACCAGCATGCCGCAAAGCAGATGGATGGCCAGATTGGTCGCCTTGAAGGCGAAGGGATCGAATCCGCTGAAATAGTGGTTGAGGGCAAAACTCAGTTGGGCAACAGGACGGCCGGAGGGGCCGGAACGGCCGCTGGCGAGCGCCTCGCGCAGGGATTCGACGTTCAGACTGTCGAGGCGAACCCCCTCCGCATATAGAATGCTGGGCTCGTCGTCGAAGAAAAAACTGCCTTCAAGCCCTGGCAGGTAAATGGCTACGGCAACTAACAGCACAGCTAGCCATAACGAAGCAGATTTCAATATAGCCATGTTCCCTGAAAAGAAAAAGCACCCTTGGGATTAACCCAAGGGTGCTTTCAATACGGCAATTACTTAATAATCCTTACAATGTATTCTTGCATGAACCGGGGAGGTATTTGGCGGGCATGGTATCTGCCCCCCGTTTGCCACAATCCCAGCCAACCTTGCCTGTCGAGGCGCCCGCCGCCCTACCGGCAGCATCCTCAGCACGGAGGACGAAAGTCGTATTGGCTGCAGTACCTAAATCAGTGGCAGCAGATGTGGTGATAACAACAAAACCACCGTATGCATCCGTCCGAACCCAGTCAACCCCACCTACGTACTTGGAGGTTTGGTTTTCGACACCCATAGACGCAGCGCTCGGCAGCATCTGGCCAGCGTTTGCATAGGTCTCACTGACTGCAGTCTTGGCCGTCGAGCCCGCCAGAATCGCTTCCGACACCTTGGCGCGGACCGTGTAGTCCTGATACGCCGGCAAGGCGACGGCAGCCAGAATGCCGATGATCGCGACAACGATCATCAGTTCGATCAGGGTGAAGCCTTTTTGAATCTGTTTCATATGGATCTCCTTTTACGGTTGAAATGCATGGCCGGAAGTGATTTACGGTTTCCGAGGCGCACACTTTAATTCATGCAACAGTCGTGCCAAGTCGGCATGTACATAACCCCCTGATTTCGTGGCTCCAAGAGAATAGCAGGGGAATCCCTCCTGGAGTGCAAAGGCATGATGTGACGATTATCGTCACCCTTGCTGCTGTGCAGCATTGGCGGGCGGATAACCGGGAATCTTCGTCTCGTCCACTTCGTCGATCTGCTCCGGATCGAGGAACTGCTCGGCGTATTTCAGATACACCTTCTGCCGCACGAAAACGTCGAAGAGGTCCGGGTCGATGTGGCCGCCCAGCTTGAACTTGCCGAGGATCTCCAGCGACTCCGACAGGGTCTTGCCGCGCTTGTAGGGGCGGTCGCGGGCGGTGAGCGCCTCGAAGATGTCGGCGATGCCCATGACGCGGGCCTGCACGCTCATCTGCTCGCGGGTAAGTCCCTTCGGGTAGCCCTTCCCGTCCATGCGCTCGACCAGCCAATTCAAATGTAGGCCGGCATCGCTATCTGCCCCGGTCGGGAGCCTTGAAGACATGCGTGGTGTGGTATTCCTCCTGCTCGACGTAATCCAGGGTCATCGACTGCCAGATGTCCGCATTCGACCCCAGATCCATGACGACCTTCTCTCCTGGCTGCGCGCGCGCAAGCGACTGGAGAAGGGCGGGAACGCTCCTTTGCACCAGCAGTTTCCGGTTGCTCGGAATGACTACTGCCGAAATGCGCAAACCAGCGAAGTTCTGCTGGTAGTACATGTTCTTGTCTGCGGTGATAAAGACATCGAAGCCAGCATCATTAGCCAGCCGCAGGAGCTTGCCGTTCTTGACGTTCGCCCATCCTGCCTCTTGAACGGTCACGGCCTCGTGTGTGCCGGCCAGCCACACCTTCAACTGCTTCGGCAGGCACCCATCGATCAGGATTCGCACTGCCGCCCTGCCTATGCGGCCTTGCGAAGCTCAAGGAGCGACTCGGCTTGATGCAACGCCTCGATTGCCATGCTCCGACGAAGCGTGGGATACGACTCGATAATCTCGTCGAGGGTCAGTCCGTCAGCAAGATTCTCGAAGAGAACCGCGATCGGAACACGAGTGCCGGTAAAAACGGGGGTTCCGCCGAGAATTTCAGGATCAATGGTCACAAGTTGGTCGCCCATGGCCCCACCTCTCTGTCAATCGTTGAACACAATTTCAGTATAACGATGCGGCCCACGACGTTCAATCATGAAAACCGGATAGCACAATTACATGATTCCTGCCCATCGTAAGGCTTTCCGCCATATCGCCCAAGGGGGCTTACTTCACCGCATTGCGCAGGAGCATGTCCAATGTAGGTCGGCCTTCAGGCCGACAGATGGCGTTGCTTGTCGGGCTGAAGCCCGACCTACAAAGATGATGGGCAGGCTTGCAGATTTCTTCACAGTCTCTCAGGCGCTGTATCCCGGAATTTTGGCCTCATCGACTTCGTCGATCTGCTCCGGATCGAGGAACTGCTCGGCGTATTTCAGATACACCTTCTGCCGCACGAAGACGTCGAAGAGGTCCGGGTCGATGTGGCCGCCCAGCTTGAACTTGCCGAGGATCTCCAGCGACTCCGACAGGGTCTTGCCGCGCTTGTAGGGGCGATCGCGGGCGGTGAGCGCCTCGAAGATGTCGGCGATGCCCATGACGCGGGCCTGCACGCTCATCTGCTCGCGGGTGAGTCCCTTCGGGTAGCCCTTCCCGTCCATGCGCTCGTGGTGGCCCCCGGCGTACTCCGGCACGTTCTTCAGGTGCTTCGGCCAGGGCAGCTGCTCCAGCATCTTGATGGTGGCGACGATGTGGTAGTTGATCGTTTCGCGCTCGGCCTGCGTCAGGGTGCCGGCACGGATGCTGAGGTTTTCCAACTCGTCGTCGCTGAGGAAGCTGTCCGGCTTGCCGTCGACACCGATCCAGCGGTAGCCGGTACCGATCTTCCGGACGCGCTCCTGGTCCTCGGGCGTCATGGCTTCCGAGCCGATGTTGGATCGGCGCAGGAAGGCGCGGTCGGATTCGAGCTGCGCCAGGTGGCGGGCCAGGCCTTCCTCGAGCTGGGCCTCGGCGCGCGTGTCGCGCGCTTCGCGCAGGGCCAGTTTGGCCTTCAGCATGGCGATCTGGGCGTCCCGCCTGAGCACCTCGAAGCGGGTGTCGACGAGGTGGATGCGGTCGAACAGGGTCTGCAGCTTGGTGGCCTTGTCCACCACGTGCACCGGCGTCGTCACCTTGCCGCAATCGTGCAGCAGGCCGGCGATCTTCAGTTCGTAGCGGTCCTTGTCGGTCATGCCGAAGTCGGCCAGCGGACCCTCGTGGGTGTCGTTCACCGCCTCGGCCAGCATCATGGTCAGCACCGGCACGCGCTCGCAATGGCCGCCGGTGTAGGGCGACTTCTCGTCGATCGCGACGTTGATGAGCTGGATGAAGGACTCGAACAGCTTTTCCAGCTGGTCGATCAGTTGCCGGTTGGTGAGCGCGATGGCGGCCTGCGAAGCGAGCGATTCGGCCAGGCGCTGGTCGGCCGCGGAGAAGGGCGTGACCTTGCCGCTGTCCGGGTCGATGGCGTTGATGAGCTGGAGCACGCCGATGACGGCGCCCTCGTGGTTCTTCATCGGCACCGTGAGGAAGGACTGCGAACGGTAGCCGGTGCTGGCGTCGAACTTGCGGGTGCCGGAGAAGTCGAAGCCCTCCGCCTCGTAGGCGTCGGCGATGCTCACCGTTTCCTGGTGAATGGCGGCATAGGCGGCCACCATCGAGTTGTTCGGCTCGCCGGATTCGGTCCTGAGGGGCAGCGGCGGGAACGGGATGGGTTTGCCGGACGTGCCGCCCATGGCGATCTTGAGGCTGTCGTTGCGGACGATCTCGAAGCGCAGGCTGCGCTCGTCCTCGGTCATCCTGTAGAGCGTGCCGCCGTCGGCGTGGGTGATGGTCTTCGCCGCGACGAGGATGTTCTCGAGCAGCTTGTCGATGCTCCGCTCGTGGGAGAGGGCGGCGCCGATTTCGTTGAGCTGTTCGAAGCGCCGGAACAGGTCCTCGACGGTATCCATCGGCGCCTACTTGATGCAGACCGCGCGGATCTGCTTGATGTCGGTGATGCCCTGCAGGACTTTCTGGATGCCGTCCATCTTCAGGGTGAGCATGCCTTCGTTCAGTCCGGTCGCCAGCAATTCCGCCACCCGGGCATGTTCCTGGATCTGCTTCTTGATCGTGTCTGAGCCGACAAGAAGCTCATGCAGGCCGACGCGGCCCTTGTAGCCGGTATTGCCGCATTTCTCGCAGCCCTTGGCCCGGTACAGCGTGAATTGCCCCTTGCCGTCGGCATAGTCCTTCACCCACTCCTTGTAGATATCCTCGTAGGCGGCCTTGGCGTTCTTCTTGAAGATGTCCGTATTGAGCAGCTCCTCGCAGTACTCGGTGAGCAGGCTCTTCATCTCGTCCGGCGGCGGCGCGTAGGCCTGCTTGCACTCGCCGCACAGGCGCTTGCCCAGCCGCTGGGCCAGGATGCCGAGCAGGGCGTCGGCGAAGTTGAAGGGGTCCATGCCCATGTCGAGCAGGCGGGTGATCGACTCGGGCGCGCTGTTGGTGTGCAGGGTGGCGAACACCAGGTGGCCGGTGAGCGAGGCCTCGATGCCGATGGAGACGGTCTCCTTGTCACGCATCTCGCCGACCATGATGATGTCCGGGTCGGCGCGCAGGAAGGCGCGCATGATGGTGGCGAAGTCGAGCCCGGCCTTGCGGTTGATCTGCACCTGGCGCAGGCCCTTCTGGGTGATTTCGACCGGGTCCTCGGCCGTCCAGATCTTGGTGTCCGGCGTGTTGAGGTGCTTCAGCACGGAGTGCAGCGTGGTCGTCTTGCCGGAACCGGTCGGACCGCAGACGAAGAACAGGCCGTAGGGCTTTTCGACCACCGATTTCAGCCGCTCCAGGTTCTTCGGCAGGATGCCGAGCTTCTCGAGCGGAATCGGCTCGCCGGCGGCCAGGATGCGCATCACCACGTCCTCGACGCCGCCGGCGGAGGGAATCGTCGCCACCCGCAGCTCGATGTCGAGCGGACCGAACTTCTTGAACTTGATCTTGCCGTCCTGCGGCTTGCGGCGCTCGGAGATGTCGAGGTCGCACATGATCTTCAAACGCGCCACCAGGGCGTTGCGGTAGCTGGCGGGAATCTCGATGTAGTTGGCCAGCGAGCCGTCCTTGCGGAAGCGGATGATGGTCTTTTCCTTGCCCGGCCGCGGCTCGATGTGGATGTCGGAGGCGCCCTGGCTGTAGGCATCGATGATGATCTTGTTGACCAGCTTGACCAGCTCGTTGTCGGCCGCCGCCGAGAGGTCCTCGCTGCTGACGTCGCTGACGCCCTCGTCGCCCTCGTCCATGTCGGACAGAAGGTCGCCGACCGAGCCGTAGTCGGCGGCCGCCCCGTAGAACTGGTCGAGGGACTGCTTGAATTCCTGGATGGTGGTGACGCGGAAGACCAGCTTGCTCTTGGGAAAGACGTTGTTGACGATGCGCGAGCTTTTCACCTGCTCGGGGTCCATGGTCAGGATGACGATGCCTTCCTTCGTCTCCTCGATCGGCAGCCACTGGTTCTCCTCGACGTATTCCCGCTTGAGGTTCCTCAGCAGGTCCATCGGCTTGATGCGGTCGTTCTTGTAGGGTTCGTAGGGCACGCCGAAGAACTTCGACAGGGCGGCGCCGATGGCCGCCAGCTTGACCTGGAACTCGGCCTGCAGGACGGTTTCGATGTCCTGCCCCTTGCGCCGCGCCGAGCGCGTGGCCAGGTCGAACTCGGCAGCCGAGAGGACGGCATCGGCGACCAGGTGGTCGTATTTCGACTTGACGACGTGGGCCGGCTTCTGGCGCTGGGCGAAGGCGATGGCCAGCGTCTCGCACAGGCCCTTGACCCCCTCCTCGGCTACCTGGGAGAAGGGTGCGCCGCCCTTGTTGTTGATGAGCTGGACGACGCCGAGCAGCTCGCCGTTGTGGGCATCGGTGATCGGCGCCACCAGCATCTGCTTGGTGCGGTAGCCGGTGCGTTTGTCGACTTCCTGCAGGAAGCGCAGGCTGGGCGTATGCGACTTCAGTTCGGCTTCGTCGTAGACGTCGCGAATGTTGGCGATTTTTTTCGACAGCGCGACGAAACCGGCGATGCTCTGGTCGGCGATGGGCAGCCGCAGGTCCTTGAAGGAGTTGAGCCCGGTCTTGATCTTGGAGACGATCGAGGACTTGTCCTCGCTCACCGCATAGATGGTCAGGCGGTCTGCGTTGAAGAGGGTGCAGATGTCCTGCGACAGCTCGAGCATGATCTCGTCGATGTTCGACGTCGCATGGATCTTGTTGGTGACCGTCTGCAGGTTCTTGAAGAACGTCAGGCGGCTGGCGACGTCCGCCGCCCCGCCCGCATCCTGCGTCGTGCCAAGTACCGCACTCATTCCGAATACCCTCTCTGAGCCATGGAGAGCGGCGTTCAGGCCGCGATTCCGCGCAGGCCGCCTTCGAGCAGATAGGCCTTGTAGCCGCGCTGGGAGAGCAGGAACGCCGCCGCCGAACTGCGCCGTCCGCTCTGGCAATAAACAATATACTCCTTCTCGCGATCGAGCGAACCGAACAGGTTGCGTATCTCGTTGAGCGGAATATTGATCGCGCCGTGCAGCTTGTCGGCGTTGTGCTCGGCGGCGAAACGCACGTCCAGCCAGATTGCCCCGTCCGCCACCCTGGCCTCCGCCTCCCGCCGCGACAGTCGGCGCATCAGGGGCTCTTTCAGCAGTTCGACGAAATCCGCCTTCGCCAGCCGGAGCAGGACGCCGTCGGTCTTCATGACGACGGTCGCATTCCGCCTGGCGTTCGCCACCAGGGCCTCTTCGCCGAAGGCATCGCCGCCCTTGAGCTCGGCCAGCTCCATGCTGGCGCCGCCGACCTGGCGCGTCACCTGGCAGCGACCGCTTTCGATCACGTAGTAGAAGTCGCCCTCCCCGCCCTCTTGCACGATGCTTTGTCCGCGGGCAACCTTGACCCGCTCGAAGCGCCGGAAAAGTTCTTCGATATGGGCGGCGGGCAGATTGGCAAAAATGCCGCTGGTCAGGTTTTCGGCGGCGAACATGCCGGACATGGTGCGCCAGTCCGTCCGGTCCGCGGTCTCGTCGGTTTTCCTGGCGGCCGAGCCGGCCGGCGAGGCGAGCTGGTCCCAGGTCAGCATGATGTCGAGGATTTCCTCGTCGATGCGAATGAGCTCGACATCGGTGATCGCCTTGGCGCCGGTGAAAGGGGGCTTGCGCCTGTCGAGGGAACCCCTGGCCGCCTCGGTGCCGCCGACGAGGATTTCCGAGCTGGCGTCGGGGTTGTCGAGCTTCAGTTCCCCCTTGACGAGATAGACCGCCTGGCCCTGTAGGCCCTTCAGCCGGAACGGATCGAGGTTGCGGCTGATCTTCTCGAGGTAGCACATGCGGGATATCTCGCGCAGGCTGTCCGGCGAGAGGGCGCCGAGCGGTTCCAGTTTGCCCAGCAGTTCGGGGGAAATCGTTTGGGCGCTCATCGTCGGGCCTAGAGTTCGAACACCTGGTTGTTCTGCAGCATGCGCGGCTTGTATTCGCCGATGAACTCCTCGATCTCCTGCATGGTCAGCTCGATCTGGCCGGGCTTGAGGTGGGTGATATAGATGTCGGCCTCGCGCTGCAGCTTGAGCAGTTCTTCCTTGAGCAGGTCGGGGCAGAGGTGCTTCGAGGCGACGGCCAGTTGCCGCTCGCGGTTGGAAAAGGCGGTCTCGATGATGAGCGTGCGCAGGTTGCGGATCTTGTTGACGGCCTTCCACAGTTCGTCGCAGACCGTGGTGTCGCCGCTGAAGACCAGGCTGCCTTCCCCGGAATCGATGCGGTAGCCGACCGCCGGCACGGTATGGTTGGCCGGCAAGGGAGTGATTTCCCGCCCGTCCAGCTTGACCGTCTTGCCGACCCGGGTTTCGGCATAGCGCATGAAGGGCCTGTCGCGATCGGGTATCTCCGAGAAGTCGGGCCAGATGGCCCAGTTGAAGATGTGCGCCTGGATGATTTCCAGCGTGGCCTGGGTGGCATGCACCGTCAGCGGCTTGTTGCGCATGTCGCCGACGGTGTCGACGATGAACGGCAGGCAGGCGACGTGGTCGAGGTGGGAGTGGGTGAGGAAGACATGATCGATCAGCGCCAGCTCGGCCAGCGACAGGTCCCCGACCCCGGTTCCCGCGTCGATCAGGATGTCGTGGTCGACCAGCAGCGAGGTCGTGCGCAGGTGCCGCCCGCCGATGCCGCCACTGCAACCGAGAACCCTGACCTTCATCGTTGAATTCTCATTACTTGGTCTCGAATTTCCACACGCCCTTCCAGTCCGGTTCGGGCGGCGCCTTGCGCAGGTGGGCCACCCGCTCCATGTACTTGGCGTAGAGCCCGCAACCGGGCGCCATGCGCGACAGATTGAGCAGCGCCACTTCGGTCTGATCCCACTCCTGCGCGCGGTAGTGCCGCAGGGCCTGGTTCCACAGCTTGACCTCTTCCAGCACCGCCTTGCCCACCTCGCCTTCGGGGCCGAGCGGCTCGTAGATGGCGACCGGTTCGTCCTTGCCTTTCACCTGCACCCGGTCCACCTCGCGGAAGACGATGTCCTTGACGGCCTTGCGCGTTTCTTCCCCCACCAGGATGCCGACGCCGTATTGCTTGGTGATGCCCTCGAGCCGGGAGCCGAGGTTGACGGCGTCGCCCATGACAGTATAAGCCTTGCGCACCACCGATCCCATGTCTCCGACGGTCATGTCGCCGGTATTGACGCCGACGCCGATCTTGATTTCCGGCCAGCCCTTGGCCGCAAAGGCCTTGTTGACGGCCGGCAGCGCGGCCTGCATCTGCATGGCCGTGACGACGGCCTGGCGGGCGTGCTGGGCATCGCTGACCGGAGCGCCCCAGAAGGCCATGATGGCGTCCCCGATGTACTTGTCCAGCGTGCCGCGGTTCCTCCGCACCACTTCGGTCATGGCCGACAGGTATTCGTTCATCAGGCGGGTCAGTTCGTCCGGCTCCAGTCCCTCGGAGATCGTGGTGAAGCCGCGAACGTCCGAGAACAGCACCGTCAGCTCGGCCTTGCGCCCGTCCATGCTGTAGGCCTCGGGATCGCGGCTCATCTCCTCCACCAGCTCGGGCGGCACGTACTGGCCGAACAACTCGGTGAATTGGCGCTTGGTCTTCGACTCGACGAAATAGCCGTAGGACATGTTGAGCGCGTACAAAGTCAGTACCAGGAGCACGGCGGAAGCGAGCGGCAGCACCAGGTTGCCGTAGTGCCAGAAGGCGAGGTTCACCGTCACCACGAAGAGCAGGACCACCAGGGATGCCAGGGTGGCGCGCAGCGGTGAGAGCACGGGCAGCAGCAGCACCATGACCAGGCCGGCCAGCAGCAGCAGCATGATTTCCGCTCCAAGAACATAGGGCGGCTTCAGCTTGATGGCGCCATCGAGCATGCCGGTGATCAGGTTGGCGTGGATTTCCACGCCGGGATAGGCTTCGCCCACCGGAGTGGCGCGCAGGTCGAGCAGGCCCGGCGCGGTCGTGCCGACCAGCGCCACCTTGCCCTTCAGTTCGCCCGGCTTGACCCGGTCGGCGAGGATATCGGCAATCGAATAGTATCGGAAGCTGCCCTGATAGCCGCGGTAGGGAATCAGGGCGGCAACGTTCTCGTCTACCGGAATGCGCAGCGTGCCGCGCTCCGTCGGCAGGTCGATGGCCTCCATGCCCTGGTAGCTCCTGCTGGAAAACCAGTTTTCTTCAGGAAACCAGGGCACCACCTTCGGCTGGCCGATCAGGGCCCGCACCATGGCCAGGGACAGGGCCTCGTAATATTCGCCCTTGTATTCGGCCAGCAGGGGAACCCGGCGCGAAATGCCGTCGAAGTCGACCACGGGATTGAAATGGCCGCCTGACAGGGCCGCTTGCTGGAACTCGGCCAGGTTGCCGCCGTGATTGGCCCAGACGGTGAAGGGGATGCTCCGCCCTGTGAAACTGCCTTTCGGCAATGCGGGTGGAGGCAGGGCGCCGCTGGATACGCCGTCGCTGCGTCCCGAAAGGTAGTAGCCGAGGATCACCGGCCGCCCCTTGAGGGTTTCCGCAAAGCGCCCGTCGTGGTCCAGGCGGGGGCGAAGTTCCTTCAAGGCGGACTGGAAGGCGGGGTTGTCCCCCAGTTCCTTCCGCGCCAGATTCTCCAGCACTTTCAGCCCGGAACTGTCGTCCGGCTCGGCGAATACCACGTCGAATCCGAGCAGCGCAATGCCGTGCTGGTCGAAGAGCTTCGTGATGAGCTGTGAAACGCGGTCCCGCCCCCAGGGCCAGCGACCGACCTCGCCAAGGGATTTTTCGTCGATATCGAGAATGACGACACGATCGTCCACGCCCTGCGGCATGGTCAGGCGCACCTTCGTGTCGTAGAAGATGGCGTCGAGACGATTGATGAAGCCGAGCTGGTAGAAACGCGAGGCATGGCCCAGCAGAACCAGCAGGACCACGACCCCCAGTGCATACCTGACGATGTGCTGCCTCAAGACCGCCCCTTTTCGACTGGACACGCCACGGGCAAGCTTAGCGCCCTTCGCAGGTCATGGGTAGGAACAAATTCACGCCGGCGGGGCCGGCCCCGTTCAGGCCTTGAAGAAGAACTCCATCTTGACGCCGGCCAGTTCGATGACGTCGTGGTCCTTCAGTTCGTGCGGATGGGCGTCCAGCACGGTGCCATTGACGACCGGAAAGTCGGTGCCCTCGACGTGGGTGATGAAGTAGCCGTGCGGCCTGCGGGTAATGACGGCCACTTGCACGCCCGGCTTGCCCAGGGTGGTAAGGTTTTTCGTCAATTCCAGCTCCTTCCCGGCATTGGCGCCGGTCAGGATCTGGATGAATCCGGTCGCGGTGGCCCGCGGCGGAGGCGGCGCCGCGGGGGCGGCTGCGGCGGGGGGCGGCGCCAGGCCGGCCTGGGTGTCGACGGCCTTCATGCCGACCTGGGTGTCGCTCATCGCGGGCGCCTTGGCGGCCGCCTGTTCCACCGTCTTCTTCATCAGGTCGGGCCGCAACACCATCGTCTTCTCGAAATCGGCTGCCGTCGTCTGCGATGGCGTCTCGTTGATGTACTTGAGTTTGTACTTGCCCAGCTCGATGACGTCGTTGTTCTGCAGAAAATGCTTCTTGACCGGCTGGCCGTTCACATACGTGCCGTTGGTGCTGTTCAGGTCCTCGAGGAACGAATCGTTGAGGATCGTCACGATCACCGAGTGCTCGCCGCTGATGGCCAGGTTGTCGATCTGGATGTCGTTGTGCGGCTTGCGCCCGATCGTCGTCCGCTCCTTGGTAAGCGGAATCTCCTTGAGCACCAGGCCGTCCATGCTTAGGATTAACTTAGCAGCCATGTTGGGTCCTTCTCGTCAAATCACCTGAACCATTGCAGCAACCGCGCCCACCAGCTGCGCGCCACCGGATATTCGCGCGCAATGCGCACCAGCACCACCGAAACATTGTCCCGCCCACCGCTGTCGTTCGCGGTCTGGATCAGCTGTGTCGCCGCCAGTTCGAGGTTGGCGGAGAGCGCCTGCAGCGTCAGCGCGATCTCCTCGTCCTCGACCATGTCGTTGAGCCCGTCCGAGCACAGCAGGTAGACGTCTCCCGGCATCGTATCGTAATCCCGGATTTCCGGCTCGACCGCGGGGTCCACCCCCAGGGCCCGGGTCACCAGGTTCTTGTTCTGGGAGTGGCGCGCGTCTTCCGCCGTAATCATGCCGCTGTCGATCTGCTCCTGCAACAGGGAATGATCGCGCGTGATCGCCTGGAACGCTTCGCCGCGCAGCCGGTAGAGGCGGGAATCGCCGATGTGGGCGACGGTCATCATGTTGTCGTAGAACAGGGCCACCACCAGGGTCGTGCCCATGCCGGCATACTGGGGCTGGCTCTGCGCAGCCTGGTAGATGGCCGTGTTGGCCTTGGCGATCTCGGCCTCGAGGACGCTGTGCGAGCACAGCTTGCCGGAAGCGTCCAGCTGGTGGGGCGGCGTTTTCCCGAAGGCTTTCTGCAGCTCGCTGCCCAGCAGGGCGGTCGCCATGCCGCTCGCCACCTCGCCCGCATTGTAGCCGCCCATGCCATC
This sequence comes from Rhodocyclaceae bacterium, assembly GCA_041396245.1. Lineage (GTDB taxonomy): Bacteria > Pseudomonadota > Gammaproteobacteria > Burkholderiales > Rhodocyclaceae > Desulfobacillus. The sequence goes on from JAWKYW010000007.1 coordinate 103,277, forward strand.
GGCGAGGATGGCCAGGCCCAGCGCGGGACTGGAAAAGACCGCATCCTCGTTGTGCGAACGAACCATGCCGGCATCCGTGCGGCCGACCATCTGCAGTGCCTGGCTGAGATCCATCACCGCGCCTCCTGGCGAGTCGTCTCGGGATGGGCATGCGCCCCTACCGGGGGCAGCGAACGAATATGAGCGTGGAGAGCCATGGATGTCTCAAAGATTGAAGTCGACCTGCGGCACGGAATTGCCGCCGGCCGCGCCCAAACCCATGCAGGCACGCAGGTCGGCTGCCATCTCGGCGCCGGTCTGGTAGCGCTGTCCGTTGTCCTTGGCCAGGGCGCGGTCGATGATCGCAGCCAGGCACTCCGGCACCTGCGGGTTGTGCTCGCGAACGTGCGGGTGCGGCTCGTTGGCGATCTTGAACATCAGCTGGGCCATCGAGTCCCCCTCGAAGGGCAGCTTGCCGGAAACCATCTGGAACAGCATGACGCCGAGGGAGAAGAGGTCCGAGCGGCCGTCGATCTTCTTGCCTGCCAGCTGCTCGGGCGACATGTAGCTGGGCGTGCCCAACACCATGCCGGTCTTCGTCCTCGACGAGTCCGTGATGCGGGCGATGCCGAAGTCGGTCACCTTGACGGAATCCGATTCCGGTTCGTACATGATGTTGGCCGGCTTGATGTCGCGGTGAACCACATTGTTCTGGTGGGCATAGGACAGTGCATCGGCAACGCGGGCCACGACATCCATCGCCTTGGCGAGCGGCATCAGGTTGCCCGGCTTGGTGTACGGCACCAGGTCCTTGCCCTTGAGGAACTCCATGGCGATGTAGGCCAGGTCGTGTTCCTCGCCGGCATCGAAGATCGTCACGATATTGGGGTGGTTCAGCCGCCCGGCCGTCTCGGCCTCGCGGAAGAAGCGCTCCTTGACGTCCTTCAGTTCGTCTTCCTCGAATTCCTGCGAGAGGGCCATGGTCTTGATGGCCACGACGCGGTTGATCTTCGGGTCGCGTCCCAGATAGACCACGCCCATGGCGCCCTTGCCGAGTTCCTTCTCGACCTGATAGCGGCCGAGCATCGGTTTTTCCACCTGGCCGCCTTCCAGAATCATCGTCCCCTGTGACGTCGAGCGGCCGCCGCCGCCCAGGATGACCGTCTCGGACATGGCCTTGGCGCGGGTAAGCTTCTGCTCCAGGTCGCGGAACTTGGGGTTGAAATCGGCCATGTATCGGAACACCGATTCGGCCTTGTTGAACTGGCGCTTGCGCTCGAAATCCAGCGCCAGGTTGTAGAGGTTCTCCATCAGCGCATTGTCCATCGGACACTTGCGGAACTTGTCGAAGGCCATGTCGAGCTGCCCCTGCCCCTGGAAGGCCAGTCCCAGCATGCGGTTGGACTCGGCCGAATCCGCCTCCGATTTTTCCTTGCCCCGCTCGGTGACGAGGAAGCGCTTGGTGGTGAGCAGGGCATGGCCCACCAGCAGCAGGGTGGCCGGCACCATCAATTGCAGCCACATCAGCTGCGTCGTAATGAGCACGAAATGCGCCGCGACCAGAACGACAAGCAAACCGGCCGTCACGCCCGCGCCCATGCCAGCCTTGAGGCGCGGCAGCAAGGCAATCAGGTAGGCGGCGACCAGCAGGAAGGCCAGCCTCTCGGCCATCCAGCCCCAGGTCGGCACGACGAAGAAATGCTCCTGCAGGATGCTGGAGACCGCATGGGCCTGCATCAGCACGGCCGGCATGGCCGGCGATACCGGCGTAACGAAGACGCTGCCGATGCCGGCGGCCGTCGGGCCGATCAGGACGATCTTGTCCCGGTACTTGTCCAGCGGGATCTTGCCGCTGGATACATCGAAGAACGAATCCACCTGGAAAGCCGGCTTGCCGTCGCGATCCTGATAGAAAAACGTATTCATTTGCATGGCCGGATCGGTGCCGATCCGCAGGTTGCCGAGCCGAACCGAATCCCCCAGGCTGACTTTGATGTCGTCGACGCCGAGGTTGAGGCTCTTCGCCGCGATCATCAAGGACAGGGACGGATAGATCTCGTTGAAGTGGGCCAGCACCAGGGGCTCGGTGCGGATGCCGCCATCAACGTCGGGGTTGACGTTGAGGTGGCCTATGGCCGCCGCGCTGACGCCGAGGGTCTCGACCACCGGCGCCTCGACATCGGAGGTCAGCAGCGGCGGCTCTTCTCCCCGCTCGACCTGCGTCACGGCGTTTTTCTTGATGAAATCCGGCAGCGGGCTGTCGGGCCGGCCGCGCGGTTCGCCCAGCCGGAAAAGCATGGGCAGGACGACATTGCCCGCCTTGGCGACGGCTTCGCCCATGCGCCGGTCGGAATTGAGCGCCTGCTCGGCCTCCGCCAATATGGCGCCGAACTGGCTCAACGGCGCAGGCTGCGCGACAACGGCCTCGGGGGCGGGGGCGGCTTCCCCGGCGGCGGCGGGGGCTTCCCTGGGGGCGCCCGCGCCCTGAGCCTGGCCGTAAAGCGCGACGAGCCTGTTGATATAGTCAAGCCCCGGATCGATCTGCGGCTCGGAGAAGAAAATGGTGGAAGCGATGACCTTGGCCCTGGATGCAGCCAGGCCGTCGATCATCGTGGCGTGCACATTGCGCGACCAGGGCCAGCGGCCGAGGTTGTCGACGCTTTGCTTGTCGATCGCGATGACGGCGACCTTGTCGCTCGGTTCGCGCGTGACGGCACCGACACCGAGATCGTAGGCCTTGCGCTCCAGGCTCTGCAGCAATTCGCCGCCGCCCGCGAAGAGCATGACCACGCTCACGACAACACCGATGAACCAGTCCGTTTTCCAGAAACGCTTCGACACGCTGCGCTGCCCTCTCCTGCCAATGTTGTCTTTATGATTCATGGGAGAAGCGACCATGCGAATGCGGTATGCCATGGCCGCCGCTTCTTGCGCACAGCTTCATATTCAGGCCGCAGGCTGCAAGGATCCTCCCGACCCGCTACTTCATTTTTACTTCATTCTGCGTATAAACAGTTATTTAATCGTAATTCTTACAGGTAAGCATGAAGATAGTCAAATATTTCTTGGCAGGGGAAAACGCGGGGGAATACGGAAGTCTTGGCGGGCCCGAAACAACGACGCCGCCCGGTGAGGCGGCGTCGTTGCCTGCGTGGCGGAAACTCAGAGCACGGATTTGAGCAGTTTTCCCATCTCGGCAGGATTTTTGGTGGTCCGGATGCCGCAGGCTTCCATCACCGCCAGCTTCTCCTGTGCCGTGCCCTTGCCGCCGGAAATGATGGCGCCGGCATGGCCCATGCGCTTGCCGGCCGGTGCGGTAACGCCGGCGATGAAGCCGACCACCGGCTTCCTGTTCTTGCACTCCTTGGCGTACCACTCGGCCGCGGCTTCCTCGTCGGAGCCGCCGATTTCGCCGATCATGATGACGGCGTCGGTGTCGGGGTCGTTCATGAACAGTTCCAGCACGTCCTTGTGCTTGAGGCCGTTCACCGGATCGCCGCCGATGCCCACCGCCGTCGATTGGCCCAGTTTGAGGTCGGAAAGCTGGCCCACGGCCTCGTAGGTCAGGGTGCCGGAGCGCGACACCACGCCGATGCGTCCCTTCATGTGGATGTGGCCGGGCATGATGCCGATCTTGATCTCTTCCGGCGTGATGATGCCGGGGCAGTTCGGGCCGCACAGGATGGTCTTCGAACCGGCCTTGCGCATCTTGTCCTTCACCTCGACCATGTCGCGCACCGGGATGCCCTCGGTAATGCAGATGACGAGGTCCAGTTCGGCCTCGACCGCTTCCCAGATCGCCGCGGCGGCGAAGGGAGGCGGCACGTAGATGACCGAGGTGTTGACGCCGGTCTGCTGCTTCGCCTCCTTGACCGAGGCGAAGATGGGAATGCCTTCGAAGGACTCGCCGGCCTTCTTCGGATTCACGCCGGCAACATAGCAGTTCGCGCCGTTGGCGTACTCCTTGCTCATCCTGGTGTGGAACTGGCCGGTCTTGCCGGTGATGCCCTGCGTGACGACGCGGGTGTTCTTGTTGATCAGAATGCTCATGTGTCTATTCCTTTGCATGTAGGTCGGCCTCGGGCCGACCACGACCACCGGACCTGCAGTCGGACCTACGCGGAGACCGCGGCGACGATCTTCTGCGCCGCATCGGCCATGTCGCTGGCGGAAATGATGGGCAGGCCCGAATCCTTGAGAATCTGCTTGCCGATGTCCTCGTTGGTGCCGCGCATGCGCACCACCAGCGGTACGGAAAGATGGACTTCCCTGGCCGCGGCCACCACGCCGGTGGCGATGGTGTCGCACTTCATGATGCCGCCGAAGATGTTGACCAGGATGCCCTTGACCTTGGGGTTGGCCAGCATCAGCTTGAAGGCTTCCGTCACCTTCTCCGTGGTGGCGCCGCCACCCACGTCGAGGAAGTTGGCCGGCTCGGCGCCGAACAGCTTGATGGTGTCCATGGTGGCCATGGCCAGGCCGGCGCCATTCACCAGGCAGCCGATGTTGCCGTCGAGCGAGATGTAGGACAGGTCGAATTTCGAGGCTTCGACCTCGGCCGGGTCCTCTTCGTCGAGGTCGCGCATGGCGACGATATCCTCGTGGCGAAAGAGGGCGTTGGAGTCGAAATTCATCTTGGCGTCGAGCGCGATGACCTTGCCGTCGCCGGTGAGGATCAGCGGGTTGATCTCGGCCAGGCTGGCATCCGTCTCCCGGAAGGCCTTGTACAGCCCCTGCAGTACGGCGCGGGCCTGCGATACGGAAGCGTCCGGCACGCCGATCTTGCGGGCGATGTCGTCGGCCTCGGCATCGGTCAGGCCGGCGACGGGATCGATGAATACCTTGTGGATTTTTTCCGGTGTGTGAGCGGCGACTTCCTCGATGTCCATACCGCCCTCGGAACTCGCCATCAGGCAAACCTTCTGCGTGACGCGGTCAACCACCATGCCGACGTAGAGCTCCTTCTTGATGTCGGCGCCCTCCTCGATCAGCAGTCGGCGCACCTTCTGGCCTTCCGGCCCAGTCTGATGCGTCTTCAACTGCATGCCGAGAATCTGGCCGGCGTACTGGCGGACCTCCTCCAGCGATTTCGCCACCTTGACCCCGCCGCCCTTGCCGCGGCCGCCGGCGTGGATCTGCGCCTTGACGACCCATACCTTAGTTGCCAACTGAGCGCCGAGTTCTTCGGCCGCCTTGACCGCCTCGTCGACGGAAAAGCAGGCCTTGCCACGCGGCGTGGCGACCCCGAATTTCCTCAGGATCTCCTTGCCCTGGTATTCATGGATTTTCATGCTGTTTCCTTGCTGGTTGATGCTGATGAAGCGGGGCGGATCGCGCGCAGCGGCGCGGCACCTTTCAGTGAAACCTCATAGGTTTCATCGAGCGCGCCATAATATCACATTATGGCCTTTCTTCAGAGGGGAAACAGGCGTCCGGACGACGATTGGCGGGCTATTTTTCCGGAAGATCGCCGGCCGCCTCGGCCCATTCGGCCTTGGCTTCGATGAGCGGTTTGATGTCGGGCAGGTCGATGCGCTTGCGCCCGGGCTCGATCTCGGTCAGCGCCTCGGTCTCGGTCATGGTGGCGAGCGAACGCCGTGCCAGATGCTGATAGAGCACCGTACCTTCCAGCTTCCAGGCCATTTCCTGTTCCGTGAGCGGGCGCACCACCCGGGCCGGGATGCCGGCCGCCAGGCTTCGCGGCGGCACCGGCGTGCCGGCCTTGACGAAGGCCATGGCGGCGACGATGGCGGCCTCGCCCACCTCGGCCTTGTCCATCACCACGGCGTTCATGCCGACCAGCGCGTTGCGGCCGATGCGGCAGCAGTGCAGTACGGCGCCGTGGCCGATGTGGCCGTTCTCCTCGACCACGGTGTCGCGTTCGGGGAAGCCGTGGATGATGCAGCAATCCTGGATATTGACGCCACGCTCGATGAGGATGCGGCCGAAATCGCCACGCAGGCAGGCATTCGGGCCGATATAGCAATCCGGGCCGATGACGACATCGCCGATGAGGACGGCCGACGGATGCACATAGGTCGAAGGATGCACCACCGGTGTCACGCCCTCGATCGAGTAGACTTTCACCATAAGGCAGAATGTTGCAGGTTGTCCGGGTTGCCTGAATTATGTAGCATGGCGCCTGAGATGTAAAATGATACGCAGTTTTCAAGATCAAACAGTTCCTGGTATCACCAACGCCACCCTCTCTTTCATCATGAATCCGGTCCTGTTCGAACTGCGCGAGGGCATCGCCCGCATCACGCTCAACCGCCCGGAGCGGCTGAACAGCATCGACACGGCCATGCGCGGCGAACTCCTGCAGATCCTACGGGACGGCCGGCTGCAGGATGCCCGCGGCCTCGTCCTGACCGGCGCCGGCCGCGCCTTCTGCACGGGCCAGGACCTGACCGAGCGCGTGATGCCCCCGGGCGCTCCGCCGCCCGACCTCGGGCAATCCATCGAAACCTTCTACAAGCCGCTGGTGCTGGGCCTGCGCGCCCTGCCGATACCGGTCATTGCCGCGGTGAATGGCGCCGCCGGCGGTGCCGGCGCCAACCTCGCCCTGGCCTGCGACATCGTCATCGCAGCGCGTTCCGCCGTCTTCATCCAGCCTTTCTGCCGGCTGGGGCTCGTGCCCGATGCGGGCGGCAGCTGGTTCCTGCCGCGCCTGGCCGGTTCGGCGCGCGCCATGGGCCTGGCCCTGACCGGCGAGACGCTCGGCGCCGAGCAGGCCGAAGCCTGGGGGCTGATCTGGAAATGCGTCGACGACGACCGCTTGATGGCCGAGACGGAGGCACTGGCGGCGCGCTTCGCCGCCGGCCCGCCGCTAGCCTACGCCGCCATCAAGCGCAACCTCCATGCCTCCCCCAACAATACGCTGGAACGGCAACTCGACCTCGAGCGCGACGCCCAGGCCGAACTGGGTCGCAGCGAGGATTACCGCGAGGGCGTGACGGCCTTCATGGAAAAGCGCCCGCCCGTCTTCAAGGGCAAGTAAACTTCCGCCATGACCGCGCAAGAGAAATCCCAGCAACTGGCCGAGGCCGTCGGCCGCGAAATGTACGCCAAGGACCGCACCTCGCAGTTCCTGCGCATCGCCCTCGACGAGATTCGCCCGGGCCATGCCCGCATGAGCCTGCGTGTGACGGAGGACATGGTGAACGGCCACGGCATGTGCCACGGCGGCTTCATCTTCACCCTGGCCGACTCGGCCTTCGCCTATTCCTGCAACAGCCACAACCACAATGCCGTTGCCTCGGGCTGCGCGATCGAATTCCTGGCGCCGGCCCAGGTCGGCGACAACCTCACCGCCGTCGCGGACGAGCGCGCCCTCGCCGGCCGCAGCGGCATCTACGACATCGACGTGCGCAACCAGGACGGCAAGCTGATCGCGGTGTTTCGCGGCAAGTCGCACCGCATCCAGGGTGAAACCGTCCAGCGCCCCACAGGAGAATGAATTGAACGAAGCCTTCATCTGCGATGCCGTGCGCACGCCCATCGGACGCTATGGCGGCGCGCTCGCTTCGCTGCGCGCCGACGATCTCGCCGCCCTGCCGATCCTGGCGCTCATGCGGCGCCATCCCGACCTGGACTGGCAGGCCGTCGACGACCTCATCTACGGCTGCGCCAACCAGGCCGGCGAGGACAACCGCAACGTCGCCCGCATGGCGGCGCTGCTCGCCGGGCTGCCGCTCGAGGTTCCCGGCGCCACCGTCAATCGCCTGTGCGGCTCGGGCATGGACGCCGTCGGTTCCGCCGCACGCGCCATCCGCGCCGGGGACACGGACCTCATGATTGCCGGCGGCGTCGAAAGCATGACGCGCGCGCCCTTCGTCATGGGCAAGGCCGACGCGGCCTACGCCCGCAGCGCGCAGATTTTCGACACCACCATCGGCTGGCGATTCGTCAATCCGCTCATGAAAAAGCGCTACGGCACCGACGCCATGCCGGACACGGCCGAGAATCTCGCCACGGAACTCGGCATCGCCCGCGCCGACCAGGACGCCTTCGCCCTGCGCTCGCAGCAGCGCGTCGCGGCGGCCCAGGCCGCCGGACGCTTCGACGATGAAATCATTCCGGTGGAGATCGCCCAGAAAAAGGGCGAGCCGAAGATCGTCGCCGCCGACGAGCATCCGCGCGCCGACACCAGCCTCGAGAGCCTGGCGAAGCTGAAGCCCATCGTGCGCGAGGACGGCACCGTGACGGCCGGCAACGCCTCGGGCGTCAACGACGGCGCCTGCGCCCTGCTGCTCGCTTCCGAAGATGCCGCGAAACGTCACAACCTCGCGCCGCGCGCGCGCATCCTCGGCATGGCCACGGCGGGCGTGCCGCCGCGCATCATGGGCATCGGCCCGGCGCCGGCCACGCGCAAGCTGCTCGACCGGCTGGGCCTGAAGCTGGCGCAGATGGACGTCATCGAGCTGAACGAGGCCTTCGCCGCCCAGGCGCTGGCGGTGACGCGCGAGCTCGGCCTGGCCGACGACGCGCCGCAGGTCAACCCGAACGGCGGCGCCATCGCGCTCGGCCACCCGCTCGGCATGAGCGGCGCGCGCCTGGTGACGACGGCGCTGTATCAGCTGCACCGCAGCGGCGGCCGCTACGCCTTGTGCACCATGTGCATCGGCGTCGGCCAGGGCATCGCGCTCGTCATCGAGCGCGTGTAGGTAAAAGCACGGGAGAGCATCAAGCCACAAAGGAGGAGACATCCATGACATCGAAAATGCCGAAGCCGGGCGAACTCGAGCCGATCGAGACGGCCAGCCGCGACGAAGTCGCCGCACTGCAGCTCACGCGCCTGAAATGGTCGCTCAAGCACGCCTACGACAACGTCCCGCACTACCGCAAGAAGTTCGACGCCGCCGGGGTGAAGCCGGAGGACCTGAAACAGCTGTCCGACCTGGCGAAGTTTCCCTTCACCACCAAGCAGGATCTGCGCGAGAACTACCCTTTCGACATGTTCGCCGTTCCGCGCGAGCAGGTGGTGCGCGTCCATGCCTCCAGCGGCACCACCGGCAAGCCGACCGTGGTCGGCTACACGCAGAAGGACATCGACATCTGGTCCGACCTGATGGCGCGCTCCATCCGCGCCTCGGGCGGCCGGCCCGGCGACATCGTGCATGTCGCCTACGGCTACGGCCTGTTCACCGGCGGGCTCGGCGCCCACTACGGCGCCGAACGCCTCGGCTGCACGGTGATCCCGATGTCCGGCGGGCAGACCGAGAAGCAGGTGCAGCTGATCATCGACTTCAAGCCCGACATCATCATGGTCACGCCCTCCTACAGCCTGGCCATCGCCGACGAGTTCGAGCGCCAGGGCCACGATCCGGCCGAGTCCTCGCTGAAAATCGGCGTCTTCGGCGCCGAACCGTGGACCAACCAGATGCGCGCGGAAATCGAGCGCCGCATGGGCATCGACGCGATCGACATCTACGGGCTATCCGAGGTGATGGGCCCGGGCGTCGCCTGCGAGTGCATCGAGACCAAGGACGGCCTGGTGATCTGGGAGGACTACTTCTATCCCGAGATCATCGACCCGGTCACCGGCGAGGTGCAGCCCGACGGCGCCACGGGGGAGCTGGTGTTTACCTCGCTGACCAAGGAAGCGCTGCCGATCATCCGCTACCGCACGCGCGACCTCACCCGCCTGCTCGCACCCACGGCGCGCAGCTTCCGCCGCATGGACAAGATCACCGGCCGCTCCGACGACATGCTCATCATCCGCGGCGTGAACGTCTTCCCCTCGCAAATCGAGGAGATGATCCTCAAGCAGCCGAAGCTGGCGCCGCACTACGTGCTGGAGGTCTCCCGCCCCGAGCACATGGACGAGCTCGACGTGCTGGTGGAGATGAAGCCGGAGTTCGCCCAGCTGCCCGTCGCCGAGCAGCAGGCTGCCGCGAAGGACCTGCAGCACCACATCAAATCCTACATCGGCGTGTCGACCCAGGTGCGCGTCGTCGGCCAGTCCGCCATCGAGCGCTCCATCGGCAAGGCCAAGCGCGTCATCGACAAGCGGCCCAAGTAGCCGCCGGTCCCTTTCATCAAGGCGGCCTGATGGCCGCCTTTTTTTCGCCCGCGGTCGATCCACCCGCTTGTTGTTCCGTCTGCGTTCCGTCTGCGCTTGAGGCGGGCTCCGATTCGGCGGAGAATGGATAATTGGATTTTTCGTCACTGCAGAACATGGCCTCCCCCCCCGACCAGGTACCCGATCCGCAGGCCGAGCTGGCTGCCCTGAGACAGCGCGTCGCCGAACTGGAATCGCACGAGGCCGAGCTGGCCTGGGCGCACAACGCGCTCCTCGAGCGGATCAGCCAGGAGCACAGGCAGACCGAGTCGGCGCTGCGCCTCTCGGAGGAGAAGCTCTCGCGCATCTACGCCGCCAGCCCGGATGCCATCGCCATCAGTTCGCTGGCCGACGGCCGCTACGTGGACGTCAACCCCGCCTTCGAGCGCGTGTTCGGTTTCGCGCCGCATGACGTCATCGGCCGCAAGGCCGTCGAGGTCGGCGTCTGGTCCGAACCGGCCGATCGCAAAAGGATCGTCGACCAGTTGCATGGGCAGGGCGAACTGATCAACGAGGAAGTCCGCTTCCGCCACAAATCGGGGCGCTTTTTCGACAGCCTGTTCTCGGCCAGCATCATCGAGCTGGATGGCGAGCCCTGCATGTTGTCCGTCACCCGGGATATCGGCGACAGAAAGCAGATCGAGCAACTCATCCTCGAGAAGAACCGCATGCTGCAGGCCGTGAGCGAGGCCCAGGCCGACTTCATCGCGGATGCGGATCCCCATCCGACCTTCGACCGCCTGCTGTCCCACCTGCTCGACATCACGGACAGCCGCTACGGTTTCATCGGCGAGGTCTTCCGCGAACGGGACGGCACCCCTTACCTGAAGCCCCATGCCATCACCGACATTTCCTGGGACGACGCCTCGCGCCAGCTCTACCGGAGTTATGTCAGCGGCGGCTTCGCATTCCGCAACCTGAGCACGCTGTTCGGCCATGTCATGACCAGCGGCCAGCCGGTCCTCTCCAACGATCCCGCCCGCGATCCGCGCAGTGGCGGCCTGCCCGCCGGCCACCCGTCCCTCGATGCCTTCATGGGCCTGCCGCTTTATCGCGGCGGACGGCTGGTCGGCATGGTGGGTGTCGCCAATCGTCCTGCCGGCTACGACCAGGCGCTGGTCGAACATCTTCAGCCCTTCATGGCCACCTGCGCCGTCCTGATCGAGGCTTACCGCAACAATCAGCAGCGACAGCACGCCGAGGACCAGTTGCGCCGGCTGAACCTCGAGCTGGAAGACCATGTCAGCCGGCGCACAGCCGACCTGCAGGCCTCCATCCGGGAACTGGAAAGCTTCAGTTACTCCGTTTCGCACGATTTGCGCTCGCCGCTGCGCGGCATCAACGGCTTCTCTCGCCTGCTGCTGGACGACTACGGCGACCGCCTCGATGAACAGGGCAAGGAGTACCTGCGCCGCATCTGCGCGGCCACCCTGCGCATGAGCGAACTGATCGACGGCATGATCGACCTGGCCCAGCTGACGCGCGAACCGATCCACCCGGCCGAGGTCAATCTGTCGCGCCTGGCACGGGCGGTGGTGAAGGAATTGCAGACCGCCGAGCCGGAGCGGAAGGTGGCGATCAGCATCGCCCCCGGCATCAAGGCGCGTGGCGACAAGCGCCTGCTGCGCGTCGTGCTGCACAACCTCCTCTCGAACGCCTGGAAGTTCACTGCCCGCAGAAGTACCGCCCGCATCGCGTTCGGCGCCGGGCAGGCCGACGGCGTCATCGCCTATTTCGTCCGCGACGACGGTGCCGGCTTCGACATGAAATACGCGGACAAGCTGTTCGGCGCCTTCCAGCGCCTGCACGGTGTCAAGGAGTTCTCCGGCACCGGGATCGGCCTGGCCACCGTGCAGCGCATCGTCCAGCGCCATGGCGGAAGGGTGTGGGCCGAGGGCGAGATCGACAAGGGCGCCACGTTCTACTTCTCCCTTTCATGAACATGACGTTCAAGGACCATTTCTCGGCCCAGGCGACGGATTACGCGCGCTTTCGGCCGTACTACCCGGACGAACTGTTCGCCTGGCTGTCCGGCCTTGCGCCGGCGCGGGGCTTGGCCTGGGATTGCGGCACCGGCAGCGGCCAGGCCGCGGTCGGGCTGGCGGCGCATTTCGCGCACGTCATCGCCACCGATCCCAGCCAAAGCCAGCTGGCCCACGCCGAACCGCACCCGCGGGTCGAATACCGCCAGGCTGCGGCGGAAGCCGGACCGCTGGAGACGGCGAGCGCGGACCTGGTCACCGTGGCCCAGGCCCTCCACTGGTTCGATCTGGAGAAGTTCTACACGGAGGCTCGGCGGGTGCTGAAGCCGGGCGGCGTCATCGCCGCGTGGACCTACACCCTGCTCGACGCCGAGGCCGGCATCGACGAACTTCTGACCGATTTCTACCGGAACGTGGTCGGCCCCTACTGGCCGCCCGAGCGCAGGATGGTCGATGACCGCTACCGCTCGCTGCCCTTCCCCTTCGCGCCGATCGCGCCGCCCGCATTCGTGATCCGCACGGAATGGTCGCGCGACGACCTGCTCGGCTATCTCGGTACCTGGTCGGCGACCCGGGCCTATGTCAAGGCAACGGGCAGGGATCCGCTCGGGGAGTTCGAGCGACGCCTGCTGGCGCTCTGGCCCGAGCCGGAGCGGAAAAAGGTGCTGCGCTGGCCGCTGCACCTGCGCGTCGGCCGCAGAACTTAGGCGCTGCCGCAAAAGTCAGCCTGTGCAGGACGGCGCCATTTCAGCCGACCTCGGTAAGGTCGGCACGGCTTGCATCAACACAGTTTTCCCGAGCCTCGGCGGGCGTAGGGCAGGCGCGCGCCCGAATACCGGACAAGGCCGGAACATTTCCGGCGCGGCGCCCTTCTCTCCGCTCAGAACACCAACCTGCAGTTGCTGCTGACGATGCTGATATCGGTAAAGCGGGAACCCGTATGCCGTGTGGGTGAGAAGTCGACATAGAAGCCGCCAACATCTACTTCTTTCATGCTGTCCAGCGCCTTCACCAGTTTCTCCCGAGTCGGCGCTGATCCGGCCCGCTTGAGCGCCTCGAGCAGGACTTGGGTCGTAACATAGGCTTCGAAGATGTTCTGGGTTGGCGCGGCGTCCGCTGGCGCGTACTTCCTGAAGTCATCCCGGAACAGGCGTGAGATCGGAATGGTCGGGCTGTTGATATTGGGCACCACCTGAACCACACTGACGCCCTTGATCTTGTCCATGCCAGCCACGGCACACATCGTTTCCGCCGCCCCATACGACAAAGTCATGATCGGCATGCCAAGACCTGCATTGCGGTACTCGCGGACGAACGCCCCCGCCGGTTCCGGCGGGCTGATCAGCACGACGACATCGGGTGCGGCCTGGCGCAGCTGGTTCATGACTCCAAAGAAATCGATATTGGGCCCCAGGGCAAAGGGAACCCCTGCCGCAGGCGTGGCTCCGCGGGCTTTCAATAGCGACTCGATGGCAGCCATGCCGGCCTTGCCGAACGGAATGTTCGCATACACGACGGCAGGCCGCTTCATGCCTACGGTCGTTGTGTGCTCGACGATACGGCGATATTGATCGAGATCGCCCGCGCGAACGTGATAGAGGTAAGGATTGACCGGCGACCGTAACGGTTCGGCACCCGGAATCACGCCGACGATAGGCATCTTCGCCGATTCCAGTACCTTCTCCTTGAGGACCTTGGCCATGGAAGCCGAACCCACCGGCAGCAGCAGCGCCAATGTCCCCGCCGCCGCCTCCTTGTTGATGAGTTCGACCGTCCTGTCGGGCGTGTAGCGGTCGTCCAGCGTCTTCAGGGCAATCTTCTGCCCGAGGACGCCACCGCCTGCGTTCGCCGCTGCCAGCGCCACGCGGATGCCGAGATTGTAGGCCTGGCCGTCGGCAGCCGCCACGGGCCCGCTCATCGGCGCGATGTGCGCCAGCATAAGATCGGCCTGGGATGGCAGTGCTATGGCGGACAGCGCCAGCACGCTCCACAAGGCCCGATGCACGCGATTCTTCTTATCCATAAATCTCCCCCCTCTAGTTGTGCAGCCTGTTGTTGAAACGCCGTCGTTTCCTCCGATAGATCCCGCTCCTATTCCTATTCCTGTATCCCAATTCCTTCAGCACAGCCGGGTGGCCGTGACCTGGGTGTCGGCCGCAGACCCTCGCTGCCGCAAAAGTCAGTCCGCGCCGGACGGCGCTGCGGAATTACTTCTTGTCGAGGAAGGCCGTCACCCGCCGTTGCGTCTCGGCTTCGGCGAGCAGCAGTGCGCTGCCGGCCAGCTCCGCCTCGAATCCATCCTCGCCACCGCGTGCCGCCACGTCGATGCAATGCTTGTTGGCGGCCAGGGTCTGCGGCGGCAGTTCGGCCAGGCGCGCGGCCAGGGCCAGCGCCCGGGCTTCGAGTTCCGCGGACGGCGCCGACCACTGCGCCAGGCCGAGACCGACCGCTTCCGTGCCGGGGACGAGTTCGGCGCCGAGGATCAGCCGCCGCGCCATCGCCGCGCCGCAGAGGCGCGTCATGCGCTGCGTGCCGCCGGCGGCCGGCAGCAGGCCGAGCCGCGCCTCGGGCAGGCCGATCCGCGCGGCGTCCGAGACGATGCGCAGGTCGCAGGCGAGCGCCAGCTCGAAGCCGCCGCCCATGGCCGCGCCGCCGATCTCGGCCAGCGTCACCTTGGGCAGGGCCTCCAGCCGGGCGAAGACCTCCTGCATGCGGCGGGTGAGCGCGATCATGCGCTCGCGCCCGGCCGCGCTGGCGAAGAGGCCGCGCATCAGCGCCAGGTCGGCGCCGGCGCAGAAGACGCGCTCGCTGCTGCGGATGTGGAGAACCCCGACCTGCTTCGCTTGCGCCACCTCGTCCAGTACCTGGCCCAGCCGATCCACCCACGTTTCGTTGATGGCGTTGACCGGCGGGCGGCACAGCGTCGCCGTGGCAACGCCGCCTTCAATCGAGAGGGAAACAGTCTGTTCCATGGTTCTATTTCGTCCGCTTGCCGCCTGCCGGCGCACGGCGCCCGGCCTTGCGGCCCAGGCTGCCGAATGCATCCGTGCGCACCCGCATCGCTTCGAGCGCACGCCGGCCCTTGGCCGTCAGGAACGGTTCGACCAGCAGCGTAATGCCTTCCGCGACATACTCCGCCAGGGCATAGCGACGGCCGACGGACCACTGCTTGAGCGCCCAGGCATGGGCAAAGGCAACCAGCTGGTACGCCAGCAGGTAGGCGTTTACCTCCCGCATGTGGCCGCCCTCGACGCAGTCGTCGACGCAGGCCTCGATCAGGCGGTTGGTCCGCGTTTCCGCGTCCTTCACCAGGGCGCGGCGGTCGGCGCGCAGCGTCTTGGTCGAGCGATAGGCCAGCACCGTCGCATCGAGCAGGCCATCGACGATCCGGCAGTACGTCCACACCGCCGTGCACAGCCGCTCGACGGGATGGACGACGCCCTCGAGCTGCGGCGGGATGTCGTGCTCGTAGGTGT
Organism: Rhodocyclaceae bacterium; assembly: GCA_041396245.1. Taxonomy (GTDB): domain Bacteria; phylum Pseudomonadota; class Gammaproteobacteria; order Burkholderiales; family Rhodocyclaceae; genus Desulfobacillus. Next base: position 118,777 of record JAWKYW010000007.1, read on the forward strand.
CCAGCACCAGCTTCAGCGTCAGGAACAGGATGTCGTCCTTGTCGCGGAAATACTGGTAGATCAGCCCGGTGCTGACGCCGGCCGCCCGGGCGATTCTCTGGATGGTCGTCGGATAGTAGCCCTCCTCGGAGAACAGCTTCACCGCCGCGCGCACGATCTGGCCGCGCCGCTCCTCGACGAGCCTGGGGTCGCTCACCTGGGCCAGCACATCTCCGGCAGCACTCATGTTTCCCTCCGGTTCATCGGTCATGGCGCGGAGTCTGCCATGGAATCGCATCGGGCGAGGCTTTCCCGACCTACGTCAGTTGCCCTCGAACTTCGGCTTTTCCTTGGCGACGAAGGCGTTGTAGGCGCGCGTGAAGTCCTGCGTCTGCATGCAGATCGCCTGGGCCTCGGCCTCCGTCTCGAGCGCCTGCTCGATGGTCTGGTTCCACTCCTGGTGCAGGCACTTCTTGGTCATGAAGTGGGCGAAGGCCGGCCCGTCGGCCAGCGACAGCGCCATCTTGCGCGCCTTGTCCATCAGTTCCGCCTGCGGCACGACGCCGTTGAAGTAGCCCCAGGCCAGTCCGTCCGCGGCGCTCATGGTGCTGCCGGTGTACAGCAATTCGGCGGCGCGGCCCTGGCCGATGATGCGCGGCAGGATGGCGCAGGCGCCCATGTCGCATCCGGCCAGGCCGACGCGCACGAAGAGGAAGGCGGTCTTGGCTTCCGGCGTGGCATAGCGCAGGTCCGAGGCCATCGAGATGATGGCGCCGGCGCCGGCGCAGATGCCATCCACCGCGGAGATGATCGGCTGCGGGCAGGTGCGCATCTCCTTCACCAGGTTGCCGGTCATGCGGGTGAAGGCCAGCAGGTCGTTCATGTTCATCTTGGTGAGCGGCCCGATGATTTCATGCACGTCGCCACCCGAGCAGAAGTTGCCGCCTGCCCCGGTGATGACCACGACACGCACGTCCTCCGCATACTGGAAGCGATGAAAGGTGTCGCGCAGCTCGGCGTAGCTCTCGAAGGTCAGCGGGTTCTTCCGTTCCGGACGGTTGAGGGTGATGGTGGCGACGCGATCGGCTACTTCCAGCTTGAAGTGCTCGGGACGCCATTCGGCGGCTTTCAGCTTGTACATTCGGTTCTCCTGTCGATTCGGTAAGGGGGTGGGGCTCAGCCCGCCAGGGTCAGGCCGCCGCTCACGCTGAGCACCTGGCCGGTGACGAAGCTGGCCTGGTCGCTGGCGAAAAACAGCACCGCATCGGCGAGCTCGGAGGGCTTGGCCAGGCGGCGCATCGGGGTGGCCTTGACGAAGGCCTCCTGGTGCTTTTCCGGCACGGCACGCAGCAGCGGCGTGTCGGTCGGGCCGGGGCAGACGCAGTTGACGTTGATGTTGTAGCGGGCCACTTCCCGCGCCAGCGACTTGCAGAAGGCGATGGCGCCGCCCTTGGCGCCGGAATAGACGGTCTCGCCGAGGCTGCCGACGCGGCCGGCGTCGCTCGCCACGACGACCACCTTGCCGCTGCCGCGCTCGATCATCTTGTCGAGGAAGGCGTGGGTGACAGCCACCGGTCCGAGCAGGTTGAGATCGATCACCTTGCGCCAGAACTCCGGCGTATTCTCCATGAACGGCTGGATCCGGCCCCAGCCGGCGACGTTGGCGACGATGTCGGCGTGGCCGCGCCGCGCATAGACCTGTTGCTTGCACTGCGCGATCGACTCGAGGTCGGTAACGTCGAGGCGGACGAATTCCGCGCCCAGTCCGCGCCCGCTCAGCTCGGCGGCGGCCGCCCGCCCCTTCTCCTCGTCGATGTCGCCGAGAAACACGTAGGCGCCTTCCGCCGCCAGGGTCTCCGCCGTGGCCCGGCCGATGCCCGAGGCGGCGCCCGTGACCACCGCTGTCCTGTCCTTCAGTTTCATTGTATTCACGCCTCCAAAATGAAGCCTGGCGAAGCCGGCGGAACGCCGCCGGCCAATCGATCCAGTTGCCTGAATGATTGCTCATTCATTTTCAGGTGTCAAGCCTTATCACCTCCGCAATCGATCGACGAGCGGATCGGCACGACTTGACAAGGAAGCGTTGACAAGCAAGATGAATGAGTGTTCAATCATTGCACGACCAACCATTTCGGGACGGGGAGCATGTCGGGTTTCATGAACGCTGCGGACGAGATCATTGGCAGGCCCCTGGCCATGGGCCTGGGCGGGCAACCGGCCATCCTGTGCGGCGACCGCACGGTCAGCTTTGCGGCGCTGGAGGCGGAGGTCAACCGCCACGGCAACGCGCTCAAGGCGCAGGGCATCGGACGCGGCGCGCGCGTGCTCTTCCTGATGGACGATTCGCCCGAACTGGTCGCCGCCTACCTCGGCACGCTGCGCATCGGCGCCGTCGCCGTCGCCCTCAACGTGCGCCTGGCGCCGCGCGACCTGCGCTTCGTCATCGAAGACAGCGCCTGCAGCGCGATCTTCGTCGATGCCCATTTCCTCGATCTCTACGAGAGCGCCGTCGAGGGCATGGCCGCGCCGCCGCTGGCCATCCTCCTCGGCAAGTCGTCGGCGCCCCCTTATCTCGGCCATGCCGAGTTCCTCGCCGGACAACCCGACCGGCTCGAATCGACACTGGTCGATCCCGAGGAAGTCGGCTTCTGGCTGTATTCCTCCGGCACCACCGGCAAGCCGAAGGCGGTGATGCACCCGCACCGCACCGCGCGGGTGGCCGACTGCCTGGAACGCGAACTGCTCGGCGTGCATCCCGGCGACCGCGTGTTCACCACCTCGAAGATCTTCTTCGGCTTCGCCCTCGGCCATTCCCTGATGGGCGGCCTGCAATGCGGCGCCACCATCATCCTCTCGCCGGCCTGGCCGGAACCCCGTCTGATCATCGCCACGGTCGAGCGCCACCAGCCCGACGTCTTCTTCAGCACGCCGGTGATGTACCGCAACCTGCTGCGCGAGGGCGCGCCGGCGAATCCCGCCTTCCGCCGCATCCGGCACTTCGTCTCCGCCGGCGAGAAACTGCCCGAGTCGCTCTACGGTGACTGGCTTGATCTCTCCGGCAAGCCGATTCTCGACGGCATCGGCGCCTCGGAGACGGTGTTCCTGTTCCTGGTCAACCGGCCGGAGGATTCCCGCGCCGGTTCTTCCGGCCGTCCGGTGCCCTGGGCCGAGGTGCGGCTGGTCGGGGAGGACGGCAAGGACATCACCACGCCGGACACGCCCGGGCTGATTGCCATTCGCACGCCCTGCCAGTTCGTCGGCTACTGCAACCTGCCCGAAGTGACCGCACGGGCGCTGCGCGACGGCTGGTATTTCCCCGGCGACATGTTCCGCTTCGACGCCGAAGGGCGCTGGTACCACATGGGCCGCGGCGACGACATGCTGAAGATCTCCGGCCAGTGGGTCAGCCCGGCCGAGATCGAGGCCTGCGCCCTGACGGTGCCCGGCGTGGCCGAAGTGGCCGTCGTCGGCTATCCCAACGAAGACGGCCTGACGCGGATCGCGCTGTTCGCCATACCGCGCGATCCCGAAGCCGACCAGGCGGCCCTCAGCGAAACGCTGCTGCAGACCTTCAAGTCCACGCTGTCGATCTACAAGTGCCCGCGCACCATCCGCTTCCTCAAGCAGATGCCGCAGACGGCGACGGGCAAGATGCAGCGCTACCGGCTGCGCGAAATGCTGCGGAATCCGGCATCATGATGCGCACTTCACTCGATGCGGGGGCTTCGTGAGCGACAAGACCTATCTCGACTGGCCCTTCTTCGACGAGGCCCATCGCCGGCTGGCGGGCGATCTGGAAACCTGGGCCGGGCAAAACCTCGACAGCGCTAGCCATGACGACGTCGATGCCGCCTGCCGCGACCTGGTCGGACGCCTCGGCCGCGACGGCTGGCTGCGCTACGCCGTCGGCGGCACGGCCAACGGCGGCAAGTTCGACGCCATCGACACCCGTGCGATCTGCCTGCTGCGCGAAACGCTGGCGCGCCACTCGGGCCTCGCCGACTTCGCCTTCGCCATGCAGGGTCTGGGCTCCGGCGCCCTCACCCTGCAAGGCTCGCCGGCGCAGAAACTGCGCTACCTGGCCAAGGTTGCCACGGGCGAGGCCATCCCCGCCTTCGCCCTCTCCGAGCCGGGCTCCGGCTCCGACGTGGCGGCGATGGCCTGCAGCGCGCGCGCCGAGGGCGGGCATTACGTCCTCGACGGCGAGAAGACCTGGATTTCCAACGGCGGCATCGCCGATTTCTACGTCGTCTTCGCCCGCACGGGCGAAGCGCCCGGCGCGCGCGGCCTCTCCGCCTTCATCGTCGAGGCCGACACGCCCGGCTTCGAAGTGGCCGAGCGCATCGAGACGATCGCGCCGCACCCCCTGGCCCTGCTGCGCTTCGAGAACTGCCGCATCCCGCGCGACAATCTGGTCGGCGCGCCCGGCCAGGGCTTCAAGGTGGCGATGCAGACGCTCGACATCTTTCGCACCTCCGTCGCCGCCGCGGCGCTGGGCTTCGCCCGCCGGGCGCTGGACGAGGCGCTGCGCCGCGCCACCCAGCGCAAGATGTTCGGCCAGACCCTGGCCGACTTCCAGATCACCCAGGCCAAGCTGGCGCAGATGGCCACCGGCATCGACGCCTCGGCGCTGCTCACCTACCGCGCCGCCTGGCTGCGCGACCAGGGCCGCACCGTCACGCGCGAGGCGGCCATGGCCAAGATGACGGCCACCGAGACGGCGCAGCAGGTGATCGACAGCGCCGTGCAGATCTGGGGCGGCCTCGGCGTGGTCAGCGGCCATCCGGTCGAAAAGCTCTATCGCGAGATCCGCGCGCTGCGCATCTACGAGGGCGCCACCGAGGTGCAGCAGCTCATCATCGCCCGCCAGACGCTGGCGGCCCACGAACAGGCCTCCGGAGCGTAAGCGCCAGATGGCTCCTCGCAGCCCGAATCCTCCTCCCTTACTGAATGATTATTCATTCATGTCTCATTGAAAGGAACCGACATGGCCAAGTACCCGACCGAACCCCTGAAGTGCTGGAAGAAGGCCAAGGAACTGCGCGAGCAGTACTACATCAACTACGCCCGCGCCAAGGAAAACGGCGGCATCCGCTGGGGCGCGGCCGGCTGGTCCTTCGACGCCATCCCGACGGCCTTCGGCGACGACGTCCATCCCCTTACCGGCGAGCCCTACGGCGCCAGCATTGCCTTCGACCGCAAGTTCGCCAAGGAATGCCTGGACGCCGCCGAAGCCGCCGGCTTCGCCCGCGACCTGTGCGCCTACATGCGCCTCTACTGGGGCGGCATGCACCTCAACAAATACCTCTACGGCGGCGAGTTCCCCGTGCCCGACTTCAACTTCCAGACGCAGATCTGCTGCTCCCACGCCAAGTGGTACCAGCACGCCTCGAAGTACGAGGGCGTGCCGGATTTCTACGTCGACGTCAGCATCGGCGCCTACAAGGACATCGACGAGTCCCGCCTCGACTACGTCACCAACCAGCTGCACGAATCGATCGAGTTCGTCGAGAAGGTCACCGGGCGGAAATGCGACGACGAACTGCTGATCCGCGCCGTGAAGAACGAGATGCGCGCCACCTCGCTCTGGGCCGAGGTCTGCCTGCTCAACCAGACGCGCCCCGCCCCGCTCGACGAGAAGACCATGTACTCGCTCTACGTTCTGGCGGTGCTGCACAAGTCCTCGCAGTGGTGCGCCGACTTCTACCAGGAGCTGCTCGACGAGGTGAAGGACCGCGTCGCCCGCGGCATCGCCGCCGTTCCCAACGAGCGCTGCCGCGTCATGTCCGACACGCAGCCGCCCTGGGCCTTCCTGAAGATCTTCCGCTATCTCGAGGAGTTCGGCGCCGTCTCCATCGGCTCGCTGTACACCTTCGGCCTGGAGGGCACCTGGGAGACGCGCGAGGACGGCAGCTGGATGCCGCGCACCCTGCCGTGGAAGAAAGGCATCGAGATCAACGACCGCGACACGGCACTGCGCCTGTACGCCGACTGGAACCTGTCGAAGCCGCTGTGGCAGCACTTCTTCGACCCCTCGCTGAAGACGGAAATGATGAAGTACATCGTCAAGCACTGGGACGTCGATGGCGTCATGATCCACATGAACCGCGGCTGCGAGGGGCTGTCGATGGGCATCATGGAGAACCGCCTCGGCCTGGCCGCCGCCGGCATTCCGGTGATGACCTACGAAGGGAACATGGGCGATGAGCGCGAGTTCGACATGGTGCGCGCGCAGAATCGGGTGGACGCCTTCATGGAAACGCTGAATCTCAAGCGCGACTTCGTCGCCGCCTGAGCGGGATCGGGCGGTGAGCGCTCAGCGTCCCCCGCCGCCCAGTCCCAGATAGGTTTCGACGACGCGGGGATCGTCCGCCAGATTGCGGCTCAGCCCTTCGAGGGCAATGCTGCCCGTCTCCAGCACGTAGCCGTAGTCGGCGATCTGCAGGGCAGCGCGGGCGTTCTGCTCGACCAGCAGCACGGCCACGCCGGTCTGCCTGAGGCCGGCGACGATATGGAAGATCTCGCGCACGATGAGCGGGGCGAGGCCCAGGCTCGGCTCGTCGAGCATGAGCAGCTTGGGCTTGGCCATCAGGGCCCGGCCCACCGCCAGCATCTGCCGCTCGCCGCCGGAGAGGGTGCCGGCCAGTTGCGCGCGACGTTCCTTCAGGCGCGGGAAGACGGCGAATACCTCGTCCATGGTCCGTGCCTCGTCGCGCGCGCCGGCACGGCGACGCTGGAAGGCGCCGAGCAGCAGGTTGTCCTCGACGCTCATTTCGCCGAACAGCTCGCGCTTCTCGGGCACCAGGGTCATGCCGTGGGCGACCCGATCCTCCACTTCGGCGTCCCGCCCCGCTTCGCCCAGGAAGGCAACCTCGCCCTGCGCGGGCAGCAGGCCCATGATAGCCGAGAGCAGCGTCGTCTTGCCGGCGCCGTTGGGGCCGATCACGGTGACGATCGTGCCCGCCTCGACCTTGAGGTCGATGTGGTGCAGCGCCTCGACCTTGCCGTAGGCCACGCACAGGCCGCGCACCTCCAGGATCGGGGCCGCCATCACTCCACCCCCCCAAGATAGGCTTCGAGCACGACGGGGTCCTTCTGCACCTCCTCGGGCAGGCCCTCGGAAATTTTCTCGCCGAACTCCATCACGACGACCCGGTCGGCCAGGCCCATGACGAAGTCCATGTCGTGTTCCACCAGCAGGATGCCCATGCCTTCGGCGCGCAGCTTCATCAGCAGTTCCGCCAGCGCCTGCTTCTCCAGGTAGCGCAGGCCGGCCGCCGGCTCGTCGAGCAGCAGCAGGCAGGGGTCGGCGGCCAGTGCGCGGGCAATTTCCAGGATGCGCTGCTGACCGAGCGGCAGGCTGCCCGCCTCGTCGAAGAGATGGCCGCCCAGGCCGACGCGTTCCAGCTGGCGCCTGGCCTCGGCCAGCAGGCGCGCCTCCTCGGCGCGCTCCAGCCGCAGGGCGGCCGCCAGCACGCCGCGGCTGCCGCGCAGATGTGCGCCGAGGGCGACGTTGTCCAGCGCGCTCATGGTCGGCAGCAGCCGCACATGCTGGAAGGTGCGCCCCATGCCGCGCCGCACGAGGTCCCGCGAGGCCAGCTTCTCGATGCGGGCACCGAGAAAACGGACCTCGCCCGAGGTTGCCGGATCGACGCCGGAGATGCAGTTGAAGAGGGTGCTCTTGCCGGCACCGTTGGGTCCGATCAGCGCCATCACCTCGCCGGACTTCACGGTCAGGCTCATGGCGTTGTTGGCCACCAGTCCGCCGAATTCCTTGCGCACGTCCCTCGCTTCCAGCAGCACCGTGCCGGCCGCCGGACGCGGCCGGCACGGCAGCGGCGCGGCATCCGCCGGCGTTCGCCGTTCTGGCCCGGCCGGGGCGAAGCGCACGAGCCGCGGCCAGATGCCGTCGCGCACGCGCTGCAGCACCAGGATCAGCAGGATGCCGAAGAAGATCACCTCGAAATTGCCGCTGTGGCCGAAGATCTTCGGCAGGACGTCCTGCAGCCATTGCTTGAGGACGGTGATCAGGCCGGCGCCGACCAGGGCGCCCCAGACGTGCGCGGCGCCGCCCACCACGGCCATGAAGAGGTACTCGATGCCGATGTGCAGGCCGAAGGGGGTCGGGTTCACGAAGCGCTGCAGGTGGGCGTAAAGCCAGCCCGACACGCAGGCGAAGAGGGCCGCGACGAGAAAGATCAGCGTCTTGCTGCGGGCGGTGTCGACGCCCATGCTCTCGGCCATCAGGCTGCCGCCCTTGAGGGCGCGGATGGCGCGCCCCTCGCGCGAATCGAGCAGGTTCCGCGTTGCCAGCATGGCGCACAGCAGCGTCGCCCAGATGAGCCAGTAGAATTCGCGGCCGCCATCCAGCGTCCAGCCGAACAGCACGACGAAGGGAATTCCGGTCAGGCCATTATGGCCGCCGAGGAAACCGAGGTTGCCGAACAGGAAATACAGGCTGATGCCCCAGGCGATGGTGCCCAGCGGCAGGTAGTGGCCCGACAGGCGCAGGGTGAGCAGGCCGAGCAGCAGCGCCACCGCGGCGGTCACCGCCAGGCCGGCCAGCAAAGTCAGCCACGGCGACACGGCGTGGGCGGTGGTCAGGTAGGCCGTCGTATAGGCCCCCAGGCCGACGAAGGCCGCCTGGCCGAAGGACGTCAGCCCGCCCACCCCGGTGAGCAGCACCAGTCCCAGCGCGACGAGGGCATACAGGCCGATGTAGTTCAGCAGCGTGACGTGGTACTCGGACAGGAAGGCCGGAGCGGCCGCCAGCAGGCCGAGAAACGCCAGCAGCGGCAGGCGCCGGATCATTCCTCTTCCTCCACGTGGCGGGAGGTCAGCGAGCGCCAGATCAGGACGGGGATGATCAGGGTGAACACAATGACCTCCTTGAAGGCGCTGGCCCAGAAGGAGGAGAAGGCCTCGAGCAGGCCGACGAGGATGGCGCCGGCGGCGGCCAGCGGATAACTCGCCAGGCCGCCGATGATGGCGGCGACGAAGCCCTTCAGGCCGACGAGGAAGCCGGTGTCGTAGTAGACGGTGGTGATCGGCGCGATGAGGATGCCGGAGAGCGCGCCGATGCCCGCCGCCAGGGTGAACGACAGCTTGCCCGCCAGGGTGGTGGAGATGCCCATCAGGCGCGCCCCGACGCGGTTGATGGCGGTGGCGCGCAGCGCCTTGCCGTAGAGGCTGCGGCCGAAGAACAGGTAGAGGGCGGCGATCAGCACGCCGCTGGCGCCGACCACCCACAGCGTCTGGCCGTTCACGGTCAGCACGCCGAGGTCGAACTGCGCCTCGCTGAATGGCGTGGTACGCGACCCCTCGGCGCCGAAGAACAGCAGGCCCAGGCCGACCAGTGCCCAGTGCACGGCCACCGAGACGATGAGCAGCACCAGCACCGAAGCCTCCGCCAGCGGCTGGTAGGCGAGCCGATAGACCATCGCCCCGAGCGGCACGACGATGGCCAGGGCCAGGGCCACCTGGGCGGCCAGCGGCAACCGGCCCGGCTCCAGCCACAGGACAAGGCCGGCGACCGCCCCCGGCAGAGCCAGGTTCCACAAGGCGATGCGGCCGAGACGCCGCAGCCGGCCGGCGCGCACGGCCATCACGCCATCGACGAGGGCGACCAGCGCGCCGGCGCCGAGCAGCAGCCACAACGTGCCCGGCGTCCTGCCGGTCTGTAGGGCCGCCAGCGTCAGCGCACCGTAGGCGACGAATTCCCCCTGTGGAATGAAGATGACCCGGGTGACGGTGAACACCAGCACCAGCGCCAGCGCCAGCAGCGCATAAATGGCGCCGTTGACGATGCCGTCCTGCCCCAATAGCAGCGCGATCTGCAGGTCCATGGCCGCAATCTACCGCGTATCCGTCATCTGAGGAATGCTCCCCTGCCGTCGATGACGGTGATGTCGACATAGTTCGAGCCGACGTGCCGGCGGGCCGAATAGGAGACCTCGAAGCCCCCGGCATCGAAATGGTCCATGGATTCCAGCGCCTCGGTGAAGCGGGCCCGGGTCAGGTTGCGGGAAGCGCGCCGCAGGCCCTCCCCGATCACCTTGCCGCAGACGTAGCCCTCCAGGCTGTTGTAGGAAAACTGCTGGCGTCCCGTTTCGCGCATGGCTTGCTGATACTCCTTCACCAGCGGCATCGAGGCGTTCCAGGGGTGGGCCATCACCTGGGTGTTGCCTACGCCGCGTTTGTGTTCACCCAGAGCCTTTACGAAATCCCCGTTGCTGTTGAGAGACAGAGTCAGGAACTGGGGCGTCAGCCCGGCCTCCCGCATGCGCTTGACCAGCTCCGCGGCGGCACGGGACACCGCAAACATGACGACCGCCTGGGGGTCGGCCGCCGCCAGCGTTTTGACCGCATCGCCCACGTCCAGGCTGCCGCGCTCGTAGCTGGCGTGTGCCGCCATCTTCAGGTTTCGCCTGGCCAGTGCGGCTTCAAGATGCTCCAGACCTTCCTCGCCGAAGGCGTCGTTCTGTCGAAACAGCGCGATGCGGTTGATGCCGAGGGTAGTTGATTGCTCGACCATTTTCTCGATCTCGTCACTGTAGCCGGCGCGGATGTGGAACAGCTGGCGGTTGGGCGTGATGCGCAGCCGCTCCGCGCCGGTAAACGGGCACAGCGTGGGCACGCCGGCGGCAGCCTTCAGCAACTCCACCGAATGCGGCGTGCCCAGGGGTGCGGCGAGCACAAAGGCCTCCTCCGCCAGCTTCTGCGCGTTCTTGCCGGTGCGCGGCGGCACGAAGCCGTCGTCCAGCGTCCTCAGCTCGAGACGACGGCCGTTGATGCCGCCGCGCCTGTTGGCATGATGGACATAGGCGGCCAGACCTGACGTGATGTCCTGCGACACGGCGGCCACGGGGCCGGTCAGGCCGATGGACTGGCCGATGATCACCTTGCTTTCGTCCACTCCCGGCTCGGCGCATGCCAGACCGGCCGCACACGACAGTGAAGCCAACAGTGCCGCTTTTTTCATTTCCCCTCCTCCAGTTCTGCTTTTGGTGTTTTCTCGAACGAGTCGTCTGCGCGACGCTCACGCCCTTCCGGCTTCCTTCACCCGCAGCACCAGCGCCATGCCGGAATCGCCGGCGGCGCATCCGGTGAACAGGCCGACGCCGCCGCCGCGCAGCGCCAGCTCCTCGATCAGCTCGATCGTCGAGCGCAGGCCGGTGGGGCCCTGCGGATGGCCCCAGATCAGCGAGCAGCCGTAGTTGTTCATCTTCTCCAGCGGAAAACCGGTCTCGCGGGCAAAGGCGATGTCGTTGGCGGCGAAGGGGTTGTGCGTCTTCACCGCATCGACGTCCTTGATGGACAGGCCGGCCTGCTTCAGCGCCACCTGCGCGGCGGGCGCCGGCGCCAGCGGCATGTAGCCTTTCTCGACGCGCGCCTGGCCGAAGCCGAGCAGTTCGACCACGATGGCCGGATCGGCGGAGAGTTCTCGCGCCATCTCGCGCGTGGTGACGATCATGCCGGCATTGCCGTCGGCCGGATGGGTCTGCGTGCCGAAGGTGTGGGTGCCGTTCGGCTTGACCGGCTTGAGTTTCGCCAGCCCTTCCGCCGTGGTCGGGAAGATGCCTTCGTCGGCGGCGAGCGTGCCGGTCTGCCTGCGGAAGCCGGAGTCGGAGAGCGGCGCCTCGAGCATGTAGCGGCGCTGGAAGGCGCGGTCGTCGGCAAGCGCGGCCTGGTACTGGGCGTAGCGGGCCAGCGTCACCTCGTTCAGCTCGGCGGCGCCGATGCCGAGGCGCGTCGAGGCGTTCTCCGCCGTGTCGATCATGGCGTTCCTGGCGTAGGGATCGTGGCCGAAGTTGTCCAGCGTCCATTTCTCGGTCAGGCCGTTGCCGCCCGGCGCCGTGGCGTCCGGGTAGTACACCACCGGGCCATTGGACATGCGGTCGGCGCAGACGATCAGGGCGCAGCCGGCGCAGCCCTGGGCGACTTCCGCCGCCGCCATCTGCAGCGCGCGCGCGCTGGTGGCGCAGGCCTGCTGCACGGTCGGCCCCGGCACGCTTTCCAGGCCGAGCAGGCCGGTAAGCCAGGGCAGGCCGTAGAAGCTGCCCGGCTGCGGATTGGTGATGCCGAGGATGCCCAGGTCGATGCGCTCCTTCGGGATGCGCTTCGCTTCGAGGAACCTGCGGCCGACTTCGGCGGCGAGGCGGATGCTGTTCAGGTTGGCGAGCGCGCCCTGCCACTTGGCGAAGGGCGTGCTCCAGTAGCTGCCGTAGGGGATGAATGCGTTTGCCATGATTTTCCTGTGGGTGTAGTAGGTCGGCCTTCAGGCCGACAGCGGCAGTCGGGCTGAAGCCCGACCTACATTCTTTCGGCCTGCCATTGCGCGAAGCTGGTGCCGGCCCTGGCCAGCTTTTCCAGCAGCGGCGCCGGCTGCCAGTACTGCGGATCGAGGGTTTTCTGGAATTCCATGATCTTGTCGTAGATGACCTTCAGCCCGACCGTGTCGGCGTAGAACATCGGGCCGCCGCGGTAGCGCGGGAAGCCGTAGCCGGCGGTGTAGACGATGTCGATATCGGAAGCGCGGACGGCAATGCCTTCCTCCAGCAGCAGCGCCCCTTCGTTGATCATGGCGTAGAGGCAGCGCTCCTGTATCTCCTGTTTCGAGGGTTTGCGCTGCGGCACGCCGAGACGCTTGGCCTCCTCGGCGAACATCGCGATGGCCTCGGGATCGGGCGTGCGCTTGCGCTCGGCGCCGTCGTAGCGGTAATAGCCGCGCCCGCTCTTCTGGCCGAGCCAGCCGCGCTCGGTGAGCAGCGCTGTCGGCCGGTAGAAGGTGGGGTCCTTGGGCAGCAGGTGGGCGCGCGCGACGCGGGTGAGATGGCCGATGTCGATGCCGGCCATGTCGTACACAGCGAGGATGCCCATGGCCATGCCGAAGTCCTCCAGCGCGCCGTCGACTTCCTCCGGCGTCGCCCCTTCCATGACGCAGCGCTCGGCCTCGCGGCCGTAGGGGTCCATCATGCGGTTGCCGATGAAGCCGTAGCAGACCTTCGCCACCACGCCGACCTTGCGGATCGTTTTGGCGATGTCGAGCGCGGTCATCACCACGTCCGGCGCGGTCTTCGCGCACTGGACGATCTCCAGCAGCCGCATGACGTTGGCCGGGCTGAAGAAGTGCAGGCCGATGACGTCCTGCGGCCGCCTGGTCACGGCGGCGATCTCGTCGATGTCGAGCGTCGAGGTGTTGGTGCCGAGGATCGCCCCGGGCCTGGCCACGGCGTCGAGTTTCGCGAATATCTCCTTCTTCAGCGCCATGTTCTCGAACACCGCCTCGACGATCAGGTCGGCATCGGCCAGCGCGGCATAGTCGAGCGTCGGCACGATCAACGCCAGGCGCTGCGCCATCTGCTCGGGTTTCAGGCTGCCGCGCGACACCGAACGCTCGTAATTCTTGCGGATGGTGGCCAGGCCTCGATCGAGGTTCGCCTGCGCCGTATCGACAATCGTCACCGGAATGCCGGCATTGGCGAAGCACATGCTGATGCCGCCGCCCATGGTGCCGGCGCCGACGATGCCGACCTTCGCCACCTTGCGCGCTTTCACGTTTGCCGGCAGGCCCGGAATCTTGCGCAGCTCTCGTTCGCCGAAGAAGAGGTGGCGGAAGGCGCGTCCCTCGACGGCGCGCTCGACCTCGTTCGACAGCTCGCGCTCGCGGGCGATGCCCGCGTCGAAGGGCAGCTCGACCGCCGCCTGCACGGCGTCGAACAGGACAGCGGGCGACGTGCGGTTTCTCATCGTCCTGGCCGCTTGCGCGCGGCGCGCGGCGAGGATTTCTCCGGCCTTGTCCGCCCCGTCGATGTCCCGCTCGCGCGTACGGCGCGGACCCTTGCCGGTGGCCACGAGTTCGCGCGCATAGGCGATCGCCGCGCCGGTCACGTCCGCCTCGACCACCGTATCCACCAGACCGGCTTCCTTCGCCTGTGCCGCCGTGAGCGGCTTGCCGGAGAGCATCATGTCGAGCGCCGGCGCGAGGCCGATCAGGCGCGGCATGCGCTGCGTGCCGCCGGCGCCGGGAATGATGCCCAGCGTGATCTCCGGCAGGCCGAGTTTCGTATCCTCCTGCGCGACGCGGAAATGGCAGGCGATGGCCGTCTCCAGGCCGCCGCCCATGACCGTGCCGTAGAGCGCGGCGACCACCGGCACCGGGCTGTCCTCGATCAGGCGCAGCACCTCGTGGTAGCCGGGCGCCTGCACGCCGGTCTCGAACTCGCGCATGTCGCCGCCGGAAAGGAAGGTCTTGCCGGCGCAGGCCAGCACGACGGCTTTCACCTCGCTTGCCTCGACCCGGCCGCGCAGCGACTCGAAAGCGACCATGAGGCCGGCGCGCACTTCGCGCGAAAGGGTATTGACCGGCGGACTGTCGACCGTGACGACGGCGACCTCGCCTTGCATCGATAAGCTCACAACTTCGCTCATAGCCTGGCTCCTGCAAAAAATTGACGAAAAATGACTCCCTTGCCGCCCAATCGGCGGCCGGCTTCGGCTTTTGTCGCCGTGTTCCGGAGGCTGACTTTTAAATACGGATCACGGCAGGGTCGGCGGGCTCCGCATACAGGCGTTCGACCAGCGCGGCGCGGCGTGCCAGCACCGCACGCTGGTTGATGTAGCCCTTGTCGGTGATCTCGTTGGCGTCGATGGAAGGCGGTTCCGCCATGAGCAGCGCACGGGTGGCGTAGGTCGAGCTGCCGCCGCCCTCCCGCTTCAGCTGCGCCAGCCCGTCGCGCAGGCGCGCCACGACGCGCGCATCGGCCAGCACCAGCTCCAGCGGCGCGTCCGCCGGCAGGTCGGGACAGAGACCGCGGCAGCCGGCCGGGTTGGCGAAGACGAGAAAGCCCGCCTCCTCGCGATCATGCCCGGCGACGACGATGTCCTGCGCCAGCGGCGCCAGCGCGGCCAGCGCCTTGATGCGCAGCGCGCCGACATGCACCCACACCCCGCTCATCAGCTTGAAGTCCTCGGCGATGCGGCCGTCGAACTCGATGCCCCTGGCCGGATCGTCGGGGTCGGCGAAACGGCCGGCGTCGCCGATGCGGTAGAAGCCTTCCTCGTCGAAGGCCTCTCGCGTCAGGTCCGGCCGCTGCCAGTAGCCGGGCGTGACGTTGGGGCCGCGCACGCGCATCTCCAGCTTGTTCTCGTTGGGCACCAGCTTCAGCTCCGTACCCGGCGCCGGCAGTCCGATGACGCCGGCACGCTCGATCAGGTAATGCACGGCCGTCACCATCGGCGCGGTTTCGGTCGCGCCCCAGGAGGAAATCATCACCGTGCGCCGGCCGCGCTCGCGGACCGAGAGGTCCTCCAGCTTTTCCCACAGGTTCTGCGGCAGGGCGGCGGCGGCATAGAAGATCATCTGCAGCTCGGCGAAGAAGCGCTTGCGCAGGGCGTCGTCCCCTTCGAGAAAGGGAATCAGCGCGTCGTAGCCGCGCGGAACATTGAAATAGATCGTCGGCGACACTTCGCGCAGGGTCGCCACCGTCTTCTCGATCAGTCCGGGGACCGGCTTGCCTTCGTCGATGTAGAGCGTGCCGCCGTTGGCGAGCGCGATGTTGAAATTGTGGTTGCCGCCGAAGGTATGGTTCCACGGCAGCCAGTCCACGATCACCGGCGGCCTTTCCTTCAGGAAGGGCCAGGCCTGGACGATCGCCTGCTGGTTCGAGCAGAGCATGCGCTGGGTGTTGATGACGCCCTTCGGCTCGCCGGTGGAACCGGAGGTGAACAGGAATTTGGCGATGGTGTCGGGACCGACGGCGGCAAAGGCCCGATCCACCTCGGCGCCGGGCGTCTCGCGCAACTCGGCGAAGGCCTTCGCCTTCACGCCCGCCGGCGGATTGGCGCCGAGCACGATCTCGGCGTCGCCGAAGTCCACCGCCTGAAGCACGCCGGCGAACTTCGCGCCGTCGGCGGCATACACCAGGCCCGGCTTGAGCAGGGCGGCGATGGCCTTGACCTTGGCGAAATCCTTCGACATCAGCGAATAGGCCGGCGACACGGGCGCGATCGGCACGCCGACATGCATGGCGCCGAGCGCCAGCAGGGCGTGATCGATGGCGTTGTCGGAGAGCACCATGGCCGGCCGTTCGGCGGAAAGGCCGCGCGCCAGCAGCGCGGCACCGATGGCGCGCGCCTGCGCCAGCGCTTCGGCAAAAGTCAGCCGCCGCCATCCGGTGCCGTCGCGCTCGGCAAGGAAGGCGCGGTCGGGCGCTTCCCGCGCCCAGCGCTCGAGATGCTCGCCGAGGCAGCGCGCGTACGGCTGCAAGGACTGCGGCGAGCGCAGCACCTGCACGCCGCCGGCGCGCCGCTCGACGTCGACCGCGGCCGGCGCCAGGTTCAGGCTGGCGAAGGGCGCCTTGCTCATCGGCCCCTCCCCCCGGCCCCCTCGCCAGGCGAGGGGGTGGCGGTCGTACGCCGCATCGCGACTCCGTGCGCTGGCTGCGCCGTCCCAGGGGCGGCCCGGCGGACGGCGCTCACTTCAGCAGCTTCCAGTCGCCGTTCGACACCGTCGCCATCACCGCGGCGCGGCCATCGAAGCCGTTGTGGTTGCCCGGCGTCATGCTGAACACGCCGTGGGTGGCCGGCAGCTCCTTGACGTTCTCCAGCGCATCGCGCAGCGCCACGCGGAACTCGGGCGTGCCCGGTTTGGCCTTCTTCATCGCTTCCGGCACGGCGCGGGTGAGCAGCAGGTAAGCGTCGTAGGCATGCGCGCCGAAGGTGCTGCGGCTGTTCGGCCCGTGCGCGGCCTCGTAGAGCTTGACGTATTCAAGCGCCGGTTTCTTCGACGGGTGCGAGTCCGGCAGCTGTTCGGCCAGCAGCATCGGCCCGACCGGGAAGATGGTGCCCTCGACGTTCTTGCCGCCGACGCGCAGGAAGTCGCGGTTGGCGATGCCGTGCGTCTGGTAGAAGCGGCCCTTGTAGCCGCGCTCGATCAGCGTCGCCTGCGGCAGCACGGCCGGCGTGCCGGAACCGGCTACCAGCACCGCGTCCGGCTTCGCCGCGATGATCTTCAGGGCCTGGCCGGTGACGCTGGTGTCATTGCGCTGGTAGCGCTCGACCGCTTTCAGCTCGATACCCTTGGCGCCGGCCGCCCCCTGCAGGGCCTTCAGCCACAGCTCTCCGTAGGGATCGGCATAACCGATGAAACCGACGGTCTTCACGCCGTTCGCAGCCATGTGGTCCACGATGGCAACCGCCATCAGGCCGAAGTTCTGCGGCGTGGTGAACACCCAGGGGGCCTTCTCCTTGGCGGGCGGCAGCGGCGCCATGGCGATCTGCGGCGTCTTCGTCTCGAAGGCCACCTGCAGGATGGCCATCGAGGTCGGCGTGGCCGTGGCGGCGATCAGCACGTCGGCCTTGTCCTCGGAAACGAACTTGCGGGCATTCTTGACGGCGGTGGTGGTGTCGGTGGCGTCGTCGAGCACCACCCACTTCACCCTCTCGCCGGCGATGGTGGTCGGCAGCAGGGCGAAGGTGTTCTTCTCCGGGATGCCGAGCGAGGCGGCCGGGCCGGTGGCCGAGACGCTGACGCCGACGGTGATGTCGGCCAGGGCGGTGCCGGCGGCGCACAACAGGGACAGCGACAGGGCGAGCTTGCGGATCTTCATGGTCTCCTCCGTTTGTAATGATTGTGGGTGCGAGGAAAAGATACGCCGCATAATCTGACTATTTCTAACACTGGTTCGACTAGTCAGTTTTCTGCTACAGTCGCGCCATGCCGAGAATCGCCTCCACCGCACGCAACCGCCAGGAAATCGAGCGCGCCGTGCTGCGCCATGCCCGCGAGCATCCGGACTGGGGCCAGGCGCGCGTGTCCGAAGCCGTGTGGCGCAAGGGGCTCCGGATCTCGCCCGCGGGCGTGCGCTGGATCTGGCAACGCCACCATCTGGAAACCGCCGCAAAACGGGCGGCGGCCCTGAAGAAGCTCGAAGCGGGCCGCCTCGACACCGCCCAGCGCGCGGCGCTGGCGCGCATCGCCAGGCGGCGCTCGGGCGGGCTTGGCGGCTCGGCGCCGGGCGGGGCGCGCGAGCACCTGCTGGGCGTCGCGGTGCGCGAATTCGCACGGCGCGGCTTCGCCCGCACCTCGATCCGCGACATCGCGCGCGCCGCCGGCATCCAGCCGGCCTCGGTGTATCACCACTATGCCTCGAAGGACGATCTGTTCGCCGCCGCCCACACGGCCGGCATGCGCGAGATGACGCGCCTGATGGAAGCCACCATCGCACGCCTGCACGATCCCTGGGAGCGGCTGGAGACGGCCTGCACCGTGCACATCCGCCACCATATTTCGGGCAACGACCTGACCATCTGGACCGGTGCCAGCCTCTTCCTCTTCGAATCGCCGGAAATGCAAAGGCAGCTGCGCGCCGAGCGCGACCGCTTCGAGGCCATCTACCGGCGGCTCATCGAAGACCTGCCCCTGCCGCCGGGCATCGACCGCAGCCTGCTGCGCCTGCAGCTGCTCGGCGCGCTCAACTGGACGCGCACCTGGTACCGGCCGGGCAAGCGCGGCGCGGCCGACATCGCCGCGCATTTGGTGAAGGTGTTGCGGGAGCCGCTGGGGCGGGGCCAGGGCCTGCTGGACGCGGCGGTACCGCCGCGCCGCAAGCTCACAGCCTCAGCACGAACAGGGTGATGGACGGGAAGGCCACGAGGACGGCAACGCGGGCGAGGTCGCTGGCGACGAAGGGCAGCACGCCACGGAAGGTTTCTCGGATCGTGGTGCCGGAGGCCATCGACTGGATGACGAAGAGGTTCATGCCGACCGGCGGGGTGATCAGGCCGACCTCGACGACGATCAGCACCAGCACGCCGAACCAGATCGCCGTCTCCTCGGGCGGCAGCCCGAAATCGAGCCCCGAGACCATCGGAAAGAAGATCGGGACGGTGAGCAGGATCATCGACAGCGAATCCATCACGCAGCCGAAGACCAGGTAGAAGCACAGGATCAGCCCCAGCACGGCATAGGGGCCCAGGCCGAGCTCGCCGACCCACGTCGCCAGTTCCTGCGGCAGCATCGACAGGGCGAGGAAGTTGTTGTAGGCGGCCGCACCGAGCACGATCATGAACACCATCCCGGTGCCGCCGGCGGTGGCCTCGAAGGCGCGCAGCAGGCCCCGCCCGGCGAAACCGCCGTTGCGCCAGGCCAGCAGCCCGGCCGAGGCCGCGCCGACCGCCGCACCCTCGGTCGGCGTGAAGAATCCGGCATAGATGCCGCCGATCACGACGATGAAGATGGCCGCCACCGGCCACACCGCCCGCAGCGCGCGCATCCGTTCCGGCCAGGGCATCGGCGCCACGTGCCCGGCCGAGCCGGGCACGACGCGCACGTAGATGTTGATCACCAGCATGTAGCCGAGCGCCGCCAGGATGCCCGGCACGAAGGCGGCGGCGAACAGCTTGGCGATGTTCTGCTCGGCCAGGATGGCGTAGATGACGAGCACGATGGAGGGCGGGATGAGGATGCCCAGCGTGCCGCCGGCGGCGAGCAGGCCGGTCGACAACGCTCCCGAATAGCCGGCGCGGCGCAGTTCCGGCAGCGCCACCTGGCCCATCGTCGCCGCCGTGGCGAGCGAGGAGCCGCAGATCGAGCCGAAGCCGGCGCAGGCGCCGATGGCGGCCATGCCGACACCGCCCTTGCGGTGGCCGAGGAAGGCCTCGGCCGCCTTGAACAGGGACTGCGACATGCCGCCGAGCGCGGCGAACTGGCCCATCAGCAGGAACAGCGGCACGATCGACAGCGAATGGCTGGAGAACTGGCCGTAGGCCAGCGTCTTCATCTGGTTGAGCAGCGGCCCGGCGCTGCCATAGACCAGCCAGGAGCCGATCAGTCCGAGCAGCAGCATCGACAGGCCGATCGGCACGCGCAGGAAAATCAGCACCAGCAGGGCCGGGAACGACCAGGCGGCGAGGGCCAGCGGATCCATCAATGCTCCTTGACCGCCGCGAAGCCGTCCGGCGCCGTCGCCAGGCCCAGCGATTCGAGCAGTCGCAGCGCGTAGATGGCGCAGCCGAGCACGGCCGGCGGCAGCGATGCGGCATAGCCCCACCAGACCGGCATCTGCAGGATGAAGGTCACTTCCTCGTTGGACTTGTAGTCCAGCATCGCGGCGCCCATGCGCCAGATCAGCAGCAGCCAGAGCGCCAGCATCAGCAGGTCGCTGAAAATTTGCAGCCCGCGGCGCATCGGCGCCGGATAAAGGTGCCAGAACATGCCGACATCGGCATGGCTGCGCCGCAGGTGGCACCAGGGCAGGAAACAGAACACGGCCAGCGCGGTGCCGGCCTCGACCAGTTCGAAATCGCCCGGCACCGGTCCGAGGCCGAAGGAACTGAGGGAACGTCCGGCGATGCTGGTGACGCTGAGGAGCGCAACCAGCGTCAGCGCGGCGCCGCCGAACCAGGCCATGGCCCGGCTCAAATCATAGAGGAGCTTGCTCATAAGTCGTCAGACGGCCTGGCGGCACGGCGGCACCGGGCCGCCGCGCCGCTGATCGGCCATGAGTGGCGTTACTTCTTTTTCTTGCTGTGTTTCTCGATGAACGCTTCGGCTTCGGCCGCCAGTTTCGGGCCGTCGATACCCTTGGCCGACACTTCCTTGTACCAGATGCCGCGGACGGCGGCGGCGGTGCGGCGCCAGGTCTGGGTTTCCACGGCATCGAGCATGTGGATCGTGTTGCCGGCCTTTTGCGCCAGCGCCAGGCCGCGCTTGTCGCCCTCGTCCATGGCGCGCCCGAACAGGGCGGCCGTCTCGATGCCGCTGTTGGCGTCGATGACCTTCTTCAGGTCGGCCGGCAGCTTGTCGTATGAAGCCTTGTTCATGGCCACCACGAAGGTCTGCGTATACAGGCCCTGCTCGCCGGCGAAGCCGGTGTGGTTCTTGACGAGCTGCTGCACCTTGAGCGCCGGCACCACTTCCCACGGAATCGTAGTGGCGCTGATGACGCCCTTGGACAGCGCCTCGCTGACGGCCGGCACCGGCATGCCGACCGGGGTGGCGCCGAGTTGATCGAGCATGATATTGACGATGCGCGAACCGCCGCGCACCTTCATGCCCTTCAGGTCCTCGAGCCGGGTGACCGGCGTCTTGCTGTGGATCAGGCCGGGGCCATGAACATGCACGGCAATGACCTTGACGTCCTTGAACTCATCCATCGCGTGCTTCTCGACGTATTCCTGGAAGGCGCGCGAGGCCGGTTCGGCGAGGCCGCTGGAGAAGGGCAGTTCGAACACCTCCGCCTTCGGGAAACGGCCCGGCGTGTAGCCGAGCACGGTCCATACGATGTCGGCGACCCCGCTCTTGGCCTGGTCGAAGAGCGCCGGCGGCCTGCCGCCCAACTGCATGCCCGGAAAATGCTGCACCTTGATGCGGCCGCCGCTTTCCTTCTCGACCTTCTGCGCCCACGGCACGATGGCTTTCGAGGGAATCGTCGCCTGCGGCGGCAGGAACTGGTGAAAACGCAGCGTCACGTCGGCGGCGTGCGCCGCCTGCCAGACGACGGCCCCGATGGCGACCGCCAGCAGCTTGCCTATGAATTTCATGTTGCCTCCTCGCTTTCCTGTATGGATGGATCGATGGATTTGGGCGCTCGGACGCTCTTGTGTTATGTTGCGCTACTTATGTTGTGTTACTGATGATTGGCATTCTAACATAATGGTTTTAACAGATTTGCCGGCATCCCGCAAGGCGGCGCACGCCGCGCCGGCTGGCGACAGGCCATTGCGATCCCGCCTCCGCTGCCCGATTCCGCTTCGATGACGAACTCCGCATCTTACACCTCCGTCCCCGTGCCCCCGCGAACCGATTGGCAGGCCGTCATGGCGACGGTGCTGTGCGGCGTGGCGGTCGCCATGAACGTCGGCAAGGTGCCGATTGCCCTGGCCGAGTTGCGGACCGAATTCGGCCTGTCGCTCGTCGCGGCGGGCTGGGTGTCGTCGATGATCAACATGCTGGGCGTGACCACGGCCCTGCTCTTCGGCCTGCTCGGCGACCGCATCGGCCCGCTCCGGATGTGCCTGGGCGGGTTGCTCGTCAGCGCCCTCGGCGGCGTGGCCGCGCTCTTCGCCGGCAGCGAGGCCATGATGCTGGTGTCCCGCTTTGCCGAAGGCGCCGGCGTGGTCGCCGTGGCCGTTTCAGCGCCGGCGCTGCTGAGCGCAGCCTGCAATCCCCTCGACCGGCGTTTCGCCCTGGGCATCTGGAGCGGCTATCTGCCGGCCGGCGTCGGCCTGGTCATGCTGCTGGCGCCGCTGCTCATGCCGCTCGGCGGCTGGCGCAGCCTCTGGCTGCTGACCCTGGCGGCCATCCTGCTGGCGACCCTGGCCGTCTTTCGCGCCCGCCCCGCCTACCGCCTTCCTCCGGCTTCGGAACCTGAGCCACATCCTTTCGCGGTCGCCAGGGAAGCCCTGTCGCAGGCCGAACCCTGGCTGCTGGCGTTCGCGATGGCGAGCTGGACCCTCCAGCACTACGCCCTGATCATCTGGCTGCCGACCTACCTGCTGGAGCAACGGAACATGGCGCCCGTCCCGGTGGCCCTGCTCACCTGCCTGATGGTGCTGGTCAATGTGCCCGGCAACCTGCTGGGCGGCAGTCTGCTGCATCGCAATTTCCATCGCGGCAACCTGATCGCCTTCGCCAGCCTGGTCACCGGCCTGTCGGGCATCGGGATATTCCTCGACGGACTGCCCGACCTGCTGCGCTACGCGCTGTGCCTGCTGCTGTCCTTTGTCGGCGGTCTCATTCCGGCTTCGGTGCTTTCCGCCTCGGCCAGCTTCGCCCGGACGCCCAAGCAGATCGGAACGCTGCAGGGACTGTTCATCCAGGGCGGCCAGATCGGCCCCTTCGTCGGCCCGCCCCTGATCGCCCTGCTGGTGACGGCGAGCGGGCTTTGGCGCGATGCGCTGCTCGTCACCGGCAGCGCCGCGCTATTAGGCATCCTGCTTGGCCTGCTGATACGCCGGGGCGAGCGCCGCCGGACGGCCTGAAGCGGCGCTCAGCGATAGCGCCGCAGGTACCAGGACTCGAAAAAGGCCTTGGCGTTGTGCATCAGGCCGAGCGGCGGCAGGGCATAGCCGCCCTCGGGCGTGCGCTTGACCAGCATGCCGGCGTCGAGACTGTCGACGACGCAGAGCAGCTCGATCCTGAAGGTTTTTTCCGGCGTGCCGCCGTTCAGCTCGGCGAGCAGGTTCTCCGCCGCCGCCTCGGCCTGCAAATCGGCCATGTGGGCCTGCTTCGGCATCCAGTCCGGGCCGGGAAAGCTGCCGGCATCGCCCGCGACGTAGACGCACTCGCGCCCCTCGACGCGGCAGTGCGCATCCGACTTGATGAGCCCCCCCGGCGAGCGCGGCAGGTCGGTATTGTCGAACCAGGCGTTGCCGGTCATGCCAGGCATGAAGACGATGAGGTCGGCGGCGAACTCGCCGCCTTCGGTCTTTACCTTGTCCGCCTCGAAGCCGGTGAGCTTGTGCCCGAGCCGGGTGGCGATGCCGCGCCGCTGCATCTCGCCGAGCAGGCGCGCGACGGCCTTCTCGCCGAGGCGGTTGCCGGGGTTCGGCATGGGGTTGAAGAACGTGAGGGCGATCTTGTCGCGCCGGCCTTCGCGCCGCAGCTGCGTGTCGAGTCCGAAGAGGAACTCGAAGATCGGACCGCCGCGCATGGCGGAGGGCTCGTTCGGGTTGCCGGCGAAGCCGAGCGCGATGGTGCCTTCCCGCAGGGCGGCGACGCGCTCGCGCAGGCGCTCCACCGCGGCGATGCCCTCGCAGGGCGTGATGGCGTGTTCGATGCCGGGCAGCTTCTTGATGAAGCGGCCGCCGCAGGCAATGACGAGGCCGTCGTTGTCCACCGACCCGTCCGTGGTCAGCACGGTGCGGCCGCCGTTCTCCAGCCCGGTCGCCTCACCGGCGTGGAAGCGGATGGCATTGCGGGAGAAGAAATTCTGCAGCGGGATGCGCAGGTCCTCCGGCTTGCGCAGGCCGGAGGGCAGCCAGATCAGGCTGGGCAGGTAGATGAGTTCCGGCCGCGGGCCGATGACGGTGATCCCGACCTGCCTGTCGATCCGGCGCAGCTTGCGTGCCGCGGCGAGCGCGGCGAAGCCTGTGCCGATGATGGCGATGTGTTTCATGTCACTCCTCCAGGGCCTGGTCGAGGTCGGCGATGAGGTCGGCCGCGTCTTCCAAACCGATCGAGAGGCGCAGCATGGCGTCCGAGATGCCGCGCCGCGCGCGCTCCTCCGGCGTCAGGCCGTGATGGGTGGTGGTGGTCGGCTGCGTCACCAGGCTCTCCGTACCGCCCAGGCTGGGCGCCAGGGCGAACAGCGCCAGGCGGTCGGCCGCGCGCGTCGCCGCCGCGCCGCCGCCCTTGACCTCGATGCCGAGCATGCCGCCGAAGCCTTTCATCTGGCGCTTCGCCAGGGCGTGGCCGTGGAAACCGGGAAGCCCCGGATAGAACACGCGCTCGACCCGGGGATGCTTCGCCATCGCCTCGGCCACCGCCTGCGCCGTGGCATTCTGCCGCTCGACGCGCACCACCAGCGTGCGCAGGCTGCGCGAGAGCAGCGCCGCCGTCTCCGGCGCGATCATCTGGCCGAGGTTCTTGCGCCAGTTCCACACCGGCGCCAGCAGTTCCTTGCCGCCCATCAGCGCGCCGGCGGTGATGTCGCTGTGGCCGCCGAGGTATTTGGTCGCGCTGTGCACGACGAAGTCGGCGCCGAGTTCCAGCGGGCGCTGGTTCACCGGCGAGGCGAAGGTGTTATCCACCGCCAGCCGTGCGCCGTGGCGGTGCGCCAGCTCGGCGATTGAAGCGATGTCGAAGATTTCCATGCGCGGATTGGTCGGCGTCTCGAGGAAGACCAGGCCGCAGCCCTCGCGCAGGCGCGCTTCCAGCAGGTCGAGCTCGCTGCCGAGCAGCAGGTGGGTGCGCACGCCGTACTGCGGCAACTGACTTCCGAGCAGCTCGAGCGTGCCGCCGTAGGCATCGCCGATGCAGGCGATGCCCTCGCGGCCGTACGTCATGAACAGCGCCGCCTCGGCCGCCATGCCCGAGCAGAAGGCCCAGGCCGCCTCCGCCCCCTCCAGGCTGGCGAGCTTCGCTTCCAGCGCGAAAAGGGTCGGATTGAGGCCGTAGCGGGTGTACAGGCTGCCCGCCTTGCGGCCGTCGACGACATCGAGCACGTCGGCGGTCGAGGCGAACTTGAAGGTCGTGGTGTTGTAGATCGGCGTATGCGGCGCGCCGTGGGCGTCGGCAATCTCGCCCTCGTGCACGCAGCGCGTGGACAGTCCCTGTTTCGTATTCATTCCGGTTCTCCTTTCAGGCATTCTTGAGCAGGGCGCGCAGTTGCCGCACGATGGCCGCGTCGTCGAATTCGCGCCCGCCGACGGCGCGCAGCGCGAGCCGCCCCTGGCGGTCGACGATGAAGGTGGTGGGCAGGCCCTTCACCGGCCAGTGGCGCATGGCGGCCGAATCGCGGTCGAGCAGGATCGTGACCTCGCTGGCCCCGGCAAAGGAGAAGATGGTCTCGGCCTCCTCGCCGACATTCACCGCCAGCACGGCCAGTTCGTCCGGCCTGAACTTTTTCTGCAGGCGTCCGAGCGAGGGAAATTCGCGCCGGCAGGGCGGGCACCAGGTGGCCCAGAAATTAACCAGCACCAGACGGCCGCGATACGCCGCCAGGTCCACCGGCTTGTCGTCGATGTCGGGCAAGGCCAGGGGCGGCGCCGGCGGCCGGCCGGCCACCGGCGTCATGCCGCCGCCCTGGGCGACGAGCGGCCCGGCGGCGAGCAGACAGCCCAGGCCGGCGAGCCGGCCCAGGGCGCGGCGCCGCTCAGTCGAGTGCGGCACACCCCAAGAGCGCTTCCTACGGGGCGCAGGCGACGTTGTCGATGGCGATTTCATGTCTTCGATCCCCGCGATGGAAAACCGTGACCAGGCGGAACGGGCCGGCCGGGCGCGGCCGCAGCGCGGCCATGCCCATGATCCAGTCGCCCGGCGCGAATTCCTGCTCGGCCTGGAACTGCGCCCAGCGGAAGGCGATGCGCGCCGCCTGCGGCACGCCCTGCCTTTCCCAGTCTGCGTCCCATTCCTCCGGCAGCCGGAAGCGCATGCCGCCCGGCCCGCCGGCGGCGCGCCATTCGGCCAGGCGCAGCCGCAATGGCCCCTTGCCGGCATTGCGCACCTCGAAGGAGAAGACGCAGGCATCGGCATACGGCGCGATGGCCTCCGCCGAAAAGCCGCGCGCCTGGTAGAAGGCCAGCACGGCCGGCCGCGTCAGGGCCGTGGCCTTGACTGCGACGCCGGCGCGCGCGCCGTGCCACGGGGACTGACTTTGCGCCGAAGCCGCCGCGATCGCCCATTCAACCAGCGGAAAGCCAGTCAATGCAGCAAGGAACAGTCCCGTCAAAAGGGCATATCGGAATCGCATACGGCTCGCATCCTGTTTTGGGCATTCGAAAACCGGGAAATCGGTTCGATTTTCCCATGAATCGGCGTTGCGGTTTCATAACCCCTGCCTCGCGGGATGGCCGATTCGTTCCAGCCTGATGGTTGCCAGCAGCGCGGTGACCAATAATGGGACGATAGCCAGGTTCAGTATCAGCCAACCGAAGCGGGCATATAGCCAGCCGGCCGAAAGCGTTGTCAGGGCGACCAACCCAAACACCGCAAACTCGTTGATGGCCTGCACGCGCAATTGTTCGACTGGCCGGTAGGTCTGGGTCAGCAGCGTGGTGCCGCCGATAAAAGCGAAATTCCAGCCGACGCCAAGCAGGATCAGGCCGGACAGGAAATGCAGGAACTCAATCCCGGAGAGCGCGACCGCCACGTGTCCGAGCAGCAGGACAAAGCCGGCCTGCATAATGCGCGGCGCGCCGTAGTGTTTGATCAAATTGCCTGTGAAGAATGACGGCGCAAACATTCCCACGACATGCCACTGGATCACCGGCGTCACGCTCGTGCCGGGCAGGCCGCAGCCGAGCATCGCCAGCGGCGTGGCGGTCATGACCATGATCATCGCTGCGTAGCCGACCGCCGTGCCGAACACCGACACGCGAAGGACGGACTGGCTCAGGATTTCAGTCAGCGGGCGAGGCTTCCCGCCCTGAGCGACGTTCACGGCAGGAAGTCGCAATCCGAAAAGCAGCGCCATTGCGACGATGCCCAGCGCAGCTTGGGCGAGGTAGGATCCGACAAACGCCTGCCCGGCAAACCAGTCGCGTCCCCACTGGCCGAGCTGCGGGCCGAGAAAGGCAGCAACGACACCGCCGGCCACCACCAGAGAGACGGCCTTAGCGGCCAGCGTCGGGCCGGTCGCCTCGACGGCGGCGAAGCGGTAGTAGTTGGCGAAACCCTGGTAGCTGCCGATCAGAAAATGCCCGGCGACGAAGAGGACGAATGAGGATTCCCTCAGTGCCCATACGCACAGCAGGCCGCCACCGATGCCGAGCAGCGTACCGAGCAGAAAACCTGCACGCCGTCCCAGCTGGCGCATCAACATGGCTGCCGGAAGCGAGGCGACGGCCGTACCCACCACCATGGCTGCGATCGGCAGCGTCGACAAGCCCGGATCAGGCGCCAGCATGGCGCCGATAATCGCTCCCAGCGCCATCGACATGACGATGGCGGATAGCATCAAGGCCTGGGCAGCGGCCAGGCGCAGCATGTTGCTTCGCCTGGCCGCTTCCACTTCAGGTAGCCCCGTCACTTTTGCTTACCGGATTGCAATCAACGCGTAGCCTTTGGTCTGATAGCCGATCAAGGTCAGAAAGCTGTTGCTGACAGTTTCGACTTCCGGCAAGAGCTTTTGATTTACACCCATGGCTTTCGTGGAAAGACCGCAGGCGAGCACGCTCACCCCTTTTCGGTTCCCGATATCCTTGACGATCTGCTGTATGCCTTCAACCGCCTGGCGATCTTCCGCAGCCACGTTCGCCAAATCCTCGCTCAGGAGCTTGACCACCGGCCCGCGGAAAGCGAAAACCATTTCCGGTTTGATGTTCCTCTTTTCGAGATCGTCGTAAGTCTGGCGCATCACGCGGAAATTCGGAAGCAGCTTCTTGGGATCCGACAAACTGATATCCCAAACGACCCGCCCGACCTGGACATTTTCGAGCCCTTCGTGCCTGGCAGATTCAGCAGCATGGGCATTGATCAAAAGCGAAAAAAGGGCCAAGCATGCGAGCGCATTAATTATCTTCTTCACTTCATTCTCCTTTTGCGAACAACGGTTGAACAGAACGGGATGAATATTGTCAGGAATCGGGCGACGTCCAAGGGATCGCCGAACTGTCTTGCAGGAGGCCGTGATGGTAGATCCGCAATTCTCCCGGCTCGAACGGGATCCAGGGGTCATCTGCATCCAGCGGTTCGGTTGCCACCATAGCGAGGGATTCACGGTTGCCGCCCATCCCTCGATAATTGCACCGGTCCAGATAATGCAGGCGGTCATGGCCGTAGGCGATCAGGCGCTCGCCGTCCGACATCAGGAAGTTGAACTTGCCGAACGAGACGATCAGATTGCTCACCATCGCCAGACCTTCGATGCCTGGAAGCGGATTGGCATCTTCATGGCTGTCAAAATGCCGCGCGATGTGGCCGAGCAGGTGGCAGAAGGCGAATTCGGAATCCGTCTCGCCCGTCGGGCGACAGACCGGATTGAGGCTGCCGCGCTCGATCTCCACGATCTCCGGCACCAGCCCGTTGTGGGCGAATATCCACTCCCTGCCACAACAGCGGCGTCGGAACGGGTGGGTGTTGGCGAGCGTCCGCACGGGCGGGTGGCGCGCCTTGCGGACATGGGCCAGGATCAGATCCGACCGCGTTTCCGAGCACAGGCGGGCGAACTGCCTGCTGCGCCAGGCCGGCGCGGGACGCTTGCGGATCTCGAAGCCACCGCCTTCACGCCAGGCCAGGCCCCAGCCGTCGGGGTTGTCCGCCTCGCGGCCGCCGCGCTGACGCAGCCTTTCCAGCGCCATGCCGGCCGTCACGGGCTGGCTGGCGCTCATGCCGAAGAGTTCGCACATGGTCGTCAGCCTGCGTGCGGCGCGACATCCGCCGCCACGCCGATGAAGGCGCCGCTGCGCGGCGTCAGCCTGCCGAGCAGCGGCTCCGCCCGCCGCGCCAGGCCACCGCCGCACGGCAGCACGACCGCACTGCGCAGCGACAGGTTGCAAGGCCACGGCTTACAGGCGAACAATTCGAGGATCTCGCGCCGCGGCGCCGGGGTGCGCGCCGCCATAGGCGCCCCGACCTTCGCCGCGACCCTTGTCGAGCCAGAGCAGGCTGCGGCGGTTGAGCAGGCCGAGGGCGACGCGCCGGCGGGCGACGCGCAGCATTTCGGCCAGGGCGCGGCGCTCGTCCGGCATGAAGCACAGGGACGTCACGCCAACCGCAAGATCGAAGCTGCGATCGGCGAAGGGCAGCCGCAAGCCGTCGGCGACAAGATAGGCCGCTCCACCCCTGTCCGCGGCGAAACGTACCGCGCCCGCATCCCGGTCGGCACCGGCGACCCATCCGATCCCGTTCGCCCCGGCAAAGTGCCGCGTGAAATAGCCCGTGCCGCAGCCGACGTCGAGCAGCGTCTCGCCCGGTCGCGGCGCGACCATTTCCCGCAGCAAGCCATATTCGAGATCGCCGATCCAGGCGCCGCGCGGGGTGGCGTACCAGGCATCGTATCGTTCCGGCGACATGGGCGCATTGTGCCGAACGCCAGGCTCAGAATACCAGCACCTTTTCCGCCCATTGCGTCCAGCCTGTCAGGATGTCCATGGTGCCGCGCGTCGCGCCCGGCACCAGGTCGGCGTCGCCGATGCCGCGCGCATCCATGCAGGTGCCGCACACCGACACCTCGCCCTTGCGGCGGATCACCGCGCCGAGCATGTCGCCGATGTTGTAGAAGCCGCTCGGCACCTTCTGCCCGGCCTTGGCGCAGGCGGCGGCGTCGCCCATGAGGAAGACCTTCACCTCGGCTTCGTTGGTGTTGAGCAGGGTCCGGGCCAGGCGCAGGCCGTTGTAGCTGCGCTCGGTGCCGTAGGGCGGGTCGTTGAGAATGATCAGGTAGGTTTGCATGGACGGCTCCTGGCGGGTGAGATAACATATTCGTATGATTGTTTGAATAATAGCCCCGGCACTGAAAGATGGCAAGCTACCCTGGTCCGGCCCGTTCCCGCCCGGCTTTATTTCAGAGGCGTTTCATGATCGTGCTCCGTCGTTTCGCCCTCGCCGCCCTCGTCGCCCTGCCCGCTTTTGCCGCGGCCGCCGACGACACGGCGCTGCTCATCCAGCTCAGGCCGGACGGCGGCTATGCGGTCTGGCATGCCGGCGGTACCGCACCGCTCGGCGAAGAGGAAGTCCTGGCGCTCGAAGCCGCCGCAATTCCGGAGGGGAGCAGGCAGATCGTGACGGCGGCGGGACTGGCGCAGGCCTTCGACACGCCGAACGGGATCCTGGTCCGCCTGCCGGCCCTCGGCCCGGACCGGGCGCTGCTCATCGACCGCGACAGCTGCGGCGGCATCAAGCTCTGGCAATCGCACGGCACCCTCAACCCGTCGGAGGACGAGTTGTCCGAACTGATGCTGACGGCCCTTCCCGACGGCGGCCCGCGCATCTCCCTCGGCGATCTGAGCGCCAAGGCCTTCAGCACCCGAACCGGCGTCATCGCGGTGGTCTGGAAACCCCTGGCACGGCCGAAACGCTGACGAAGACTCAAGAGGTAGGCAAGGGGGTCTTGCGGTCGGCCTCGCCGGCTTCGAAGGACGGCATGATCGGGATGCGGCGAGCGGTCTGCCCGGCAGGCGTCCCGCCAGACCCGGGACTCAGGACCCGCTGCCCCCGTCGACCGGAAGCCGGCCGGCCTTCCACTCGGGAAAGCCCTCTTCCAGGCGGCGCGCACGATAGCCCTTCTTGCGCAGCTTTTCCACCGCCTCGAAGGCCAGCATGCAGTAGGGGCCGCGGCAGTAGGCGACGATCTCCTGTTCCTTCGGCAGTTTTTTCAGGAAGCGCGGCAGCGCATCGAGAGGGACATTGACGGC
>JAWKYW010000008.1:0-134473 GCA_041396245.1 Rhodocyclaceae bacterium
GCGGCCATGGCAGGAGAAGCATTCCTTCTGGTAGACGGCCTTGCCGTTGCCGATGTCGCCCTCGGCGCGCGGGATGATCATCACCTTCTCCATCGCCTCCAGGCGCGTCAGGGCATCGTCGCTGTCCTTGAACTCGGGCCACCGGGTCGGCAGTTCGATCGCCGCCAGGTACTCGGACACCGCCTCGATGTCCTCGTCGGACAGCTCCCGCTCCTGGGTGTAGGGGTACATCGGCAGGTTGATGCGCTTGCGCGCGCGGAAGGCCATGAGCTGGTCCTTCAGGTAGGCGGCGCGCTGACCGGCCAGGCGCGGGTATTCGCCGCGCTTGCCGCCCTGGCCGAACTCGCCGTGGCAGGCGGCGCAAACGCCGTTGATGTCCTGGCCGGAATCGCCGGCCGGGGCGGCCGGCCGGGCGACCCCGGCAGCTGCCAGCAGGGCCATGCCCAGGGCCGCGCCCCGGATCGCAACGGTAATGCGGTCGGAGGTCATGGTTCAGGTTCCTCTCTTGCAGCAATCGGGCCGACTTTCTGCGCAAGCGCCCGACGGCCTGTTGCCGGTCAGGGCCGGCGCTGGCGGCCCCTCAGCCATGGCGGCTTTCAAAACGGAACGGCACCGAGATCCGGCCGCGGTCGACGTCGATGAGCACCGTCGCCTGCCACAGCATGCCTCCGGTGACGCAGACCGGCAGCGTGACCCGCCCGGCATGGCGCCCGTCGCCCAGGGCCTCCAGGCGCTGCCGGGTGACGCCCATGTTCATCTCGACTCCGGTAAACACCACTTCGACATCGCGCGAGCGGATGCCGGCGAGGTCGACTCGAAAATCGAACGGTTGCGAAGTGGGCACCGGCCGCGGCGCAATCCCGACCTCGATGCGACCGCCGCCGGGCAGGTCGGCAGCGCAGGCCGCCTGCCGGTCCAGGCGGCAGTTCTCCACCAGCCCGACCTGCACTTCGGCCTTCGGCAGCCAGTAGTGGCCGGCGATGGCGACCAGCACCATCGCCAGGATGACCAAAGCCACGACACGAGGATTTCCCGAGTCGCCGGCCCTGCTGCGCGAGGATGCGGTTAGGCGATGCTGCATAGATATTTGCGATCAATATAGCAACAGGTTTTATTGTCCGGCGCCCGCCGAGTGGCGGGAGAACCGCATTCTGCCATCACTCTGCCGCTGTGCACAATATTTTTGACATTAATCAAAGAATAGAAATCAAAACGGAATAAAGTGCCTGCGACAATGTGTCGCAGTGCGCGATTCCGCGCCCTGGCGAATCGAACGAATTCTGTCTCACGGGGAAGCAGGGCTTTTTCATTCAAGGGAGAACCATCATGATGAAGAAATTGAACAAGCGGGCCGTCTCGCTGCTGCTCGCGGCGGGCTTCGGCCTGTCGGCGGCGGCAGCCTCGGCGGCGCCCGAAACGCTGCAGGACGTGCTCAAGCGCCGCAACCTGTCCCAGCAGGACCTGCTGGCGGCGGCCAAGACCTACGTGCCCACCGGCAAGCGCGACGAGTTCGTCGCCTTCAGTTCCGGTGGCCAGAGCGGCCAGGTCATCGTCTATGCCATTCCGTCGATGCGCATCCTCAAGTACATCGGCGTGTTCACCCCCGAGCCCTGGCAGGGCTACGGCTTCGACGAGAATTCGAAGGCGGTGCTCGACCAGGGCAAGATCGACGGCAAGTCGATCACCTGGGGCGACACCCACCACCCGGCGATCTCCGAGACCAACGGCGAGTACGACGGCCAGTTCCTCTTCATCAACGACAAGGCCAACCCGCGCCTGGCGGTGATCGACCTGCGCGACTTCGAGACCAAGCAGATCGTGGTCAACCCGATCTTCAAGTCCGAGCACGGCGGCGCCTTCGTCAGCCCGAATACCGACTACGTGATCGAGGCCGCCCAGTACGCCGCCCCGCTGGAGAACAAGAAGTTCTTCCCGCTCGAGGAGTTCAACGAGAAATACCGCGGCGGCGTCACCTACTGGAAATTCGACCGCAAGGAAGGCCGCATCAACGCCAAGGAGTCGTTCTCCCTCGAACTGCCGCCCTACTCGCAGGATCTTTCCGACTTCGGCAAGGGTCCCTCCGACGGCTGGTCGTTCACCAACTCGTTCTGCTCCGAGCGCTACGTCGGCGGCATCGAGAAGGGCCGCCCGCCGTATGAGGCCGGCTGCTCGGCCAAGGACACCGACTACCTGCACGTGGTCAACTGGAAGAAGGCCGCCGAAATCGTCAAGGCCGGCAAGGCGAAGAAGATCAACGGCCACAACGTCATCATGATGGACACCGCCGTCAAGGAAGGCATCCTCTTCCTGGTGCCGGAGCCGAAGTCGCCGCACGGCGTCGACGTCTCGCCCGACGGCAAGTTCATGATCGTCTCGGGCAAGCTCGACACCCACGTCTCGGTGTACAGCTTCGAGAAGATCCAGGCCGCCATCAAGGCCGGCAAGTTCGAATCGAAGGATCCGTACGGCATTCCGGTGATCGGCATGAAGGACGCCCTGCACGTGCAGGTGCCGCTCGGCCTCGGCCCGCTGCACACGCAGTACGACGCCAAGTCCTGCGTCGCCTACACCTCGCTCTACGTCGACTCGCAGGTCGCCAAGTGGGACTACTGTGCCGGCAAGGTGCTCGACAAGATCAGCGTGCACTACAACATCGGCCACCTGATGACCATGGAGGGCGATTCCACCAAGCCGGCCGGCAAGTACCTCGTGGCGCTGAACAAGCTGGCCATCGACCGTTTCGTGCCGGTGGGGCCGCTGCATCCGCAGAACCACCAGCTGATCGACATCTCGAACGACAAGATGCAGCTGCTCTACGACATGCCGCTGCCGCTGGGTGAACCGCACTACGTCGTCGCCATCGACGCCAAGAAGCTGAAGCCGGGCGTGCGCTACAAAGTAGGCACCGACAGCCGCACCGACAAGCCGCATGAGGGCGCCACCCGCGCCGGCGAGGAAGAGACCGTGCGGAAGGGCAAGACGGTGACGGTGTATGGCTCGCTGATCCGCTCGCACATCACGCCGGAGACCATCGAGGCCGAAGTCGGCGACGAGATCATCATCCACCTGACCAACCTCGAGCGCGCCCAGGACGAAACCCACGGCTTCACGGTATCGACCTACAACGTGCATGCCTCGGTCGAGCCGGGCAAGACCGTGACGGTCAAGTTCAAGGCTGACAAGGAGGGCGTCTATCCCTACTACTGCACCGAGTTCTGCTCGGCGCTGCACCTGGAGATGCAGGGCTATCTCCTCGTCAAGCCGAAGGGCTGGAAGCCGGGCAAGGCGAAGGCGCTGGCCAAGGGCAGCTATACGGAAGCCGACTACAAGGCGACGGTGAAGAAGGTGGCCGACACCCAGGCGATCATCGACTCCGTGGTGGCCTACATCACGTCGGTGAACTACAAGGACTTCCCGGATGTCGTGGCGATGGTGGAAGACGCCTTCGACCAGCTCGGCAAGACCAAGGGCCTGAAGGAGAAGCACGAGGCGTTCGCCGCCAAGAAGGACTGGGAGAACGCCAACCTGTGGGCCGAGCAGATCTGGCAATACCAGGTCAAGACGGCCGACCTTGGCCTGCGCGCCAAGACCTACCTCGAACAGAACGGCGCCAAAAAGGTGAAGTAAGCCTTTATTGCGCAAGCGCGTTAAGCGGGGAGCGTGGCAACATGCTCCCCGATTTTTTCCTTTCAGGAGATTCCCATGAAAAGCCTTTCCCTCATCGCCGTCCTGGCCGGACTGACTTTCGCCGCCGGCAACGCCCTCGCCCTCGACGGCGCCAAGCTCTACCAGGAGAAAACCTGCGTCGCCTGCCACGGCAAGGACGCCAAGAAGCCGCTGACGCCGGCCTACCCTAAGCTGGCCGGGCAGAACGCCGCCTACGCCGAGCAGCAGATGAAGGACATCAAGAGCGGCGCCCGCGCCAACGGCCAGAGCGCCGCCATGAAGGGCGTCATGCACCTGGTCAACGATGCCGAAATCAAGGCCCTCGCCGAGTACCTCTCGAAGCTGAAATGAGGCCCGGGCAGCCGCCGCGGGCGGCTGCCAATCGTTGATGCATGTCAATGTCCGCTTCGGGCAAGAAGGGGATAATTCAGCGATTGCTTATATTCCATTGTGGGAGATCGAGATGAAGAAAATCGCATGGGCCCTGGTGCTGGCACTGTCCTCGCCGCTGGTGCTGGCCGGTCCGCCGGCGCCGAAAGCCGCCGGCATCGAGTCCAAGGATTACCAGTGGGCGAAGATGGAAGGCGAATTCAAGGAAGCGCTGGCCAAGAAAGGCGACGTCAAGCGCGGCGAGGAAACCTACGAAATCTGCGGCGCCTGCCACCTGCCCACCGGCGCCGGCCGTCCCGACGGCACCTTCCCGCAGCTGGCCGGCCAGCACACCACGGTGCTGATCAAGCAGATGGCCGACATCCGCATGGGCCTGCGCGACAACCCGACCATGTACCCCTTCGCCAAGGAAATGACCAAGCCGCAGGACCTGGCCGACACCGCCGCCTACATCCAGAGCCTGTGCATCCCGCTCGACCACGGCAAGTACGAGGGCGCCGACGCCGCCAAGCAGATCGCCGCCGGCAAGGCCCTCTACGAAAAGCAGTGCGTCGAGTGCCACGGCAAGAACGGCGAGGGCAACAAGGAGAAGTTCTATCCCGTCATCGCCGGCCAGCACTACAAGTACCTGCTGCGCCAGATGACCGAGATCCGCGACGGCCACCGCCGCAACGCCAACCCCGACATGGTGAAGGTCATCAAGCCCTACACCAACGACCAGCTGGTGGCGATCTCCGCCTACCAGGCCAGCCTGTCGATGCCCGGCGCCATGTGCAAGCCGGGGGCCGGGCGCAAGCGGAGGCGCTAGGCCAGTCCGGACCAGCCGACACGGCACCCTGCCGCCCGCTCGACCGGGCGGCAGTCGATAACACGCTCGCCGCCCGCAGGGGGAGGATGAGAGGCCGGCATTCCTCTCATGCGGCGCGCGGCCCGACCTGACAGAGAACCCAGCATGGACGCGCAGAACAAACCGAATTTCATCGTCGCCGCGCTCACCGGCATCGCCCTCGTCGCCATGATCGCCGCCTACTTCGCGCCGATCTGGTGGGTCTCGCTCACCGCGCCGAACTACCCGAAGGACGCCTTCCCCGACGGCATCCGCATCCACTTCCATTTCGACGGCGTCTACAACGGCTGCAAGGCGGCCGGCAAGGGCACGCGCATGGCCGAGGAGATCATCCAGAAGGATCTCTCGCACGAGGACGAGCGCTACAACCCGGTTCTCGACAAGAAGAAGGACATCAACAAGGATGCCCAGGGCCTCGACTGCGTGCACGAGATGAACACCATCAACCACTACGTCGGCATGTATCCCATCGCCACCGGCTCCCCGGTCGAGCTGCGCCTGTCGAAATTCATTTTCGGCTTCTTCGCCGTGATGCTGCTCGGCTTCATGGCGCCGCGGCGCAGGCAGCGGCTGATGATCCTGGGCGCGGGATTCGCCGCGGTGGCCGCATGGATGGTGGTCGACCAGATCGTCCTGGGCCGCCTGGCCACGTTCGCCGACTACTACTACAAGGAGGCGGCCGCCTTCTTCAACCAGCCGGAAGTGCTGGCGCAATGGGTGGCGAACCTGAAGTTCGCCACGTACGCGGCCATCGCCGGGCTGGCCGCGGCCATGGTCGTGGTCGTCCTCGGCGTGTGGAAGTTTCGCGGCTTCTCGCTGCTGCTGGCACTGGTGCCGGCGCTGCTGCCGATCTACTTCGTCATCGACTACGCCGGCTGGCTGTGGTTCTTCGGCCACAACCTGCATCCCTGGGGCGCCTTCACCGTGAAGCCGTTCATGCCCACCGTCTTCGGCGAGGGCAAGGTGGCGCAGTTCTCCACCTACTCCTACCCCTACTGGGGCTACGCCCTGCTGCTGCTGGTGTTCGTCACGCTGATGCTGGCCCTGCTGATCCGCCGCAAGCAGATGCGCGAAGGCACGGCCGAGTAGCGCGATGAAACCCGCGGCCGCGCTGATCGCGCTGCTGACGACGGCCGTCGCCGCTGCGGCGCTCGAAGACGTCGAGCTGCCGCGGCGGCAGATCGACGCCGCCGCCCACGGCGGCGTGCGCGCCGACGTCGACCGCCCCAAGCCGACCTTCATGCTGCACCAGCGCGACAAGCGCGTGCATGGCCTCAAGCCCTTCCAGGAACTGGTCGATGCCGCCCCCGCCGGCTCGACCCTCACGCCGCCGCCCGGCCGCTACGCCGGCCCGGTGACACTGACCAGGCCTCTCGTCATCGACGGCGGCGGCGAGGTGACCATCGACGCCGGCGGCAAGGGCACGGTGTTCCTGCTGCAGGCCGATGGCGCCGTGCTGCGCGGGCTGACTTTGCGCGGCTCGGGCGACTCGCACGACACCGACGACTCCTGCCTCGACGTGCGCGGCCACCGCAACGTCATCGAGCGGCTGGTGGTCGAGGACTGCCTGTTCGGCATCGACCTCAAGCAGTCGAACGGGAATATCGTGCGCGGCAACCGCATTTCCTCCAAGCCGCTGCCGCTCGGCGTGCGCGGCGACGGCCTGCGCCTGTGGTACAGCCGCGACAACCGCGTCGAAGGCAACGAAATCAGCGACTCGCGCGACATGGTGGTGTGGTACTCCAGCGGCAACCTGTTCAGGGCCAACGTCGGCCGGCGCAGCCGCTACTCGATCCATTTCATGTTCGCCAACGACAACGAGGTGGTGGGCAACCGCTTCCACGACAACGCCGTCGGCGTGTATCTGATGTACACGGAAGGCGTGAACGTCAGGCGCAACGTCATCTCGCACGCCACCGGCGCCACCGGCATGGGCATCGGCTTCAAGGAAGCCTCGGCCGCCGTCATCGAGGGCAACGAGATCATCTACTGCGCCGTCGGCATCCAGTCCGACCTGTCGCCCTTCCAGCCCGGCACGAAGATCGAATTCCGCGACAACCGCATCGCCTACAACGGCATCGGCATGCTGTTCACCTCCGAACTGGGCGGCAACGTCGCCGCCGGCAACACCTTCGAGGGCAACCTCACCCACGTCGCCCAGGCCGGCCGCAACACCAACGGCCTGAACGAATGGCGCGGCAACCACTGGGACGACTACGAGGGCTTCGACCGCAACGGCGACGACGCCGGCGACACCCCCTACGAGCTGTACGCCTTCACCGACCGCATCTGGATAGAGATTCCCCAGGCGCGCTTCTTCAAGACCTCACCGGCGCTGGAAGTGCTCGATTTCCTCGAGCGGCTGGCGCCTTTCTCGTCGCCGGACCTGATGCTGCGCGACGAGACCCCGCGGTTCAGGAAACCGGAAAGGAACGTCCATGAGCGAGGCTGACAAACCGGAAGACCAGGCGCCCGCCCCGGCCGCGAAGCCGGCCGGCAAGGCCAAGCCGCCGCTTTCCCGCAGCCGGCGGCAGGAGCTGCGGCGCAAGTTCCTGCGCACCGTGCTGCTCACCGGCGGCGTGCTCGGCGCGGGCCTGTCGGGCTTCCTGCCGATGGTCTATGCCCGCCGGCAGCGCCTGCGGCCGCCCGGCGCGCTGGAGGAAAAGGACTTCCTCTCCTCCTGCATCAAGTGCGGCCAGTGCGTGCAGGTCTGCCCGGTCGAGGCGATCAAGCTGGCCGACCTGGTCGACGGCTTCGGCGTCGGCGTGCCCTACATCGAGGCGCGCGACCAGGCCTGCGACTTCTCCTGCGACGCGGTGCAATGCATCCTCGCCTGCCCGACCGGCTCGCTCACCTACAACAAGCCGGCCTTCCTCGAAGTGCGGCCCGGCGCCCGGCTGGCCGCCAAGCCGATCCTCATCGCCAAGGAAAACGACCCCGAGCCGACGCTCAACCTCGGCGAGCGCATGGGGGTGGCGCGGCTGACGCGGCCGGAGACCTGCCTGGCGATCAAGGGCCAGGGCATCAATGGGCCGGCGCGCGGCCACACCTTCCGCGGCAAGATGCGCTATGTCCGCATCGACCGCTGGAAGCCCGTGCCCATTGCCGGGGTGCGCTACGACCTCGAGGAATGCGACCTGTGCGTGCGCGAGTGCCCGATCAGGGGCGCCATCTCGATCGAGACGGTCTACACGCCGGACGGCAACCTGCGCAAGTCGCCGGTGGTGCATGAGCCGTGCGTCGGCTGCGGCGTCTGCGAGATGATCTGCCCGACCGAGCCGGGCAGCATCGAAATTGTCCCCCGAGAGGTGTGGAGAACATGAATCCGTTCCTGAGAAAGCGCTTCTTCGAGCAGATCCTGGTGATGTTCGGCCGCGAGCCGAAGAAGCCGGAGGCCATCGGCGAGGAGGCGCAGCAGATCCACCTGCTCAAGCGCACCGGCAACAAGGAGAAGCTGCAGGCCGCCGCGGCGCACGCCGAGGCGCACATGAGCACCTCGCACAAGTGGCGCAACCGGCGCTGGACGGTGCTGGCGCTGGTGAACCTGTTCTTCGTCGTTTCGTACTACTACGACATCCAGATCCTGGAAGGGGCGCTGACCGCCTCGCGCTTCGTCGGCTTCCACCTGATCGACCTCAACGCCGCGCTGCAGGTGATGCTGGCGCACAAGCACATCATCACCAACCTGCTCATCGGCACCGGCACCGTGCTGGTGCTGTGGATCCTGTTCGGCGGGCGCACCTTCTGCTCCTGGGTCTGCCCCTACCACCTGCTGGCGGAGTGGGCGGAGAAGATTCATCTGCGGCTGGTCAGGGAAAAGCTGGTGACCGATACGCCGGTCGACCGCCGCCTGCGCACGGTGTTCTGGCTGGTCTTCGCGCTGCTGGCCGTGGCCACCGGCTACACGGTCTACGAGGCCATTTCGCCCACCGGCATCGTCTCGCGCACCCTCATCTACGGCCCGGGCCTGGCCATGCTGTGGGTGCTGGCGCTGCTGGTGTTCGAGGTGTTCTTTTCGCGCCGCGCCTGGTGCCGCTATGCCTGCCCGATCGGGCTCACCTACGGCATCGTCGGCATCTTCTCGCCGGTGCGCATCAAGTACACGCTGGAAGGCTGCTTCCACGAGGGCAACTGCCGCAAGGTGTGCCTGGTGCCGCATGTCCTCGATACCGTCATCAAGGGCCGCGCCGTGCACACCGAAGTGCCGATCGGCCCCGACTGCACGCGCTGCGGCCTCTGCGTGGACGTCTGCCCGACCGGTTCGCTGACCTATGACGTGAAGGGGCTTTC
Source organism: Rhodocyclaceae bacterium (assembly GCA_041396245.1). Classification (GTDB taxonomy): domain Bacteria; phylum Pseudomonadota; class Gammaproteobacteria; order Burkholderiales; family Rhodocyclaceae; genus Desulfobacillus. Next base: position 9,194 of record JAWKYW010000008.1, read on the forward strand.
CAAGCTGCTGTGACCGTATAATCCAGAAACCATTTCACCACGGCGCACACGGCGACACGGCGCAAAAGAAAATGTCTTTTCCGCGTCGCCGTGTGCGCCGTGGTAAATCCTTGATGATTCACTTCGAAAACGTCTCCAAGACCTTCAAGCGCAACCGCGTCCTCGACGGCATCGGACTCGACATCGGCCTCTCCGAGCGCGTCGCCCTGATCGGCTCCAACGGCGCCGGCAAGACGACGCTGATCCGCTGCCTGCTGGGCGAGTACACCCACGAGGGCGAGGTGGCGATCGACGGCCTCGCCCCACGCACACATCGCACGCAGGTGCTGGCGAAAGTCGGCTTCGTGCCGCAGCTGCCGCCGCCGCTGAAGATGCCGGTCGGCCAGCTGATCGGCTTCGCCGCCGCGCTGTGCGGCTCCGACGAGAAGCGCATCGCGGCGATCGCCCTGCGCCTCGGCCTCGACGTGGAGAAAGTGCGCGGCCAGCCCTTCGTCAAGCTCTCCGGCGGGCAGAAGCAGAAGATCCTCATCGCCATCGCCCTCGGCCGCGACGCCCGGGTGCTGGTAATGGACGAGCCGGCCGCCAACCTCGACCCGGAAGCACGCAAGATCTTCTTCGAACTGCTGGCCGAACGCCAGCACGACGCCACCATGCTGATCTCCAGCCACCGCCTCAACGAGGTCGCCTCGCTGGTCAACCGCGTCGTCGAGCTGGACATGGGCCGCGTGGTGCTCGACGACCGCGTCGCCGACGACGTCTCGCTCTCCGGCGTGCTCGACTGCCGCATTCGCGTCAAGCGCAGCGAGCCGGCCTTCGCCAAGGCGCTCACGGCCTGGGATTTCCGCGCCTCCGCCGACGGGCTGGAATGGACGGGCGAAGTGGCCGGCCCCGACCGCCTGCGCTTCCTCGGCATGACCAGCCGCTACGTTGCCCTGATCGCCGACCTCACGCTGGCCGAGGCGGAAAAAGTCAGTCTGCGGGAGGCGGCGACATGAGCAGGGAGCAGGGGCCCCGCTGTGCGGGGATGCGACCGGCCGCGAAGGGCGCCGGCGACCGGCTGCGCGGACGCCGGGTTGCGACCCGGCTGGCGGAGGGAGCGAAATGATCAATCGCCGCCGCTTTCTGTACCTCGGCAGCGGCGCGGCGCTCGCCGCCGCCCTCGGCTGCGAGCGCGAGGCGGGCAAGTGGCCGCCCGGCATGCAGCCGATCGTATGGGACCGCGACACCTGCGTCCGCTGCAGCATGGTGATCTCCGACCCGCGCTTCGCCGCCGAGATGCGCGGGGGCGAAAAGGATGTCGTCTTCAAGTTCGACGACATCGGCTGCCTGGTCTTCTGGCTGCGCGACAAGGCGGCGCAATTTCCCTGGATGGCGGACGCGGCGACGCGCCTGTGGGTGGCCGACTCGACCGACCTGCGCGGCACCACCTGGCTCGACCCGCGCCAGGCCCGCTACCTCGGCGGGCGCTTCTCGCCGATGGGCTACAACTTCGCCGCCGTGCGCGATGCCGCCTCCGGCAGCCTGACTTTCGAGGCGATGCGCGAGCAGGTGCTGGCGAAAGGGAAATAGTCGTGAAGAATGAAACAAAATCTCTATCCACGCAAAGACCGCAAAGACGCGAAGGGCGCAAAGAAATCGAAAGACAAGAATTCTTTGCGATCTTTGCCCCTTTGCGCCCTTTGCGTTTTCGGCGGTTTCAACTGGGATTTCGAGCATGAAAGAACTCTGGCTCACCGCGAAACTGGACATCGTCGAGAGCCTGCGCGCGCGCTGGTTCCTCATCTACACCCTGGTCTTCGGCGGCCTGGTGGCGCTGCTGTTCGTCTTCGGCCTGACCGAGTCGCGCGTGCTCGGCTTCATCGGCCTGTCGCGCCTGCTCGTCACCTTCATCCAGCTCACCATGGCCATCCTGCCGATCTTCGTGCTGATCACCACGGTGCGCTCGGTGGCGGGCGACCGCGAGGCCGGCGTCTTCGAGTACCTGCTCTCGCTGCCGGTGTCCCTCGGCGCCTGGTTCTGGGGAAAGATCCTCGGCCGCTACCTGGTCATCTTCCTGCCGGTGTTCGCCGCCATGGCCGGCGCGGTGCTGTGGGCGCTGATTCGCGGCATCGAGGTGCCCTGGGGCATGTTCGCCTACTACACGGCGCTGCTGGCCGTCATGGGCTGGTGCTTCCTCGGCATCGCCATGCTGATCTCGGCGCTGGCGCGCAGCACCGACGTCGCCCAGGGCCTGGCCTTCATGGTGTGGCTGACGCTGCTGCTGTTCCTCGACCTGATCCTGCTCGGCGTCATGATCCAGGGCCAGGTCGCGCCCGAGGTGGCGGTCGGCATCGCGCTGGCCAATCCGCTGCAGGTGTTCCGCACCGCTGCGCTGGCGCTGTTCGATCCGCAGCTTATCGTGCTCGGGCCCTCGGCCTTCGTCATCCTCGACACCTTCGGCGCGACGGGCTACAAGGTATTCGCCCTGCTCTATCCGACCGCCGTCGGCGCGCTGTGCGCCTTTGCCGGCTATTTATTCTTCCGCCGCGGCGACCTGCCATGATCGGGAATCGGAAGTGGCTGGTGGTCGCGGCGCTGTTGTGGCTGCCGCTGGCCGCCGCGGCGGCGGACGCGGCGGCGCTGTTCGCCGCGACACTGCACGATCTTGACGACAGGCCTTTCGCCTTCGAGCAGCTGCGCGGCAAGCCGCTCATCGTGAACTTCTGGGCGCGCTGGTGCGGCCCCTGCAAGAAGGAAATCCCCGAACTGGCCGCCGCCCACGACAAGCACGCCGGGCGCGGCCTCGTGGTGGTCGGCATCGCCCTCGACGACAAGGTCGAGTCCACGCGCGACTTCGCCAGGGCCTACGAGATGGGCTACACCGGGCTGCTGGCCAAGGAAGGCGGCATCGCCCTGATGCAGGCGCTCGGCAACGCCAGGGCGGTGGTGCCCTTCACCCTCGTCATCGATCGCAAGGGCGAGGTGATCGGCAGTAAACTGGGGGCCATGAACCACGCCGAGATCGAAGCCGCCGCCGCCCGGCTGCTGAAGCCCTGACATGCCGCCATCCGCCGAACCGACCCTCGCCGCCTTTCCCAACCCCATCCTGCGCTACGTCGCGGCCACCCGCCCGGCCTTCCTCAGCGTCACCTTCGCCGCCTGCCTGGTCGGGCTGGCCACGGCCGCCCTCGACGGCGCCATGCTGCGCCCCGCCGCCGCCTTCTTCACGGTGTTCTTCGCCCTGGTGGCGCACGCCGGCATCAATGTCCTGAACGACTACTACGACGCGCTCAACGGCAGCGACGCCGCCAACACCGAGCGCCAGTTCCCCTTCACCGGCGGCAGCCGCTTCATCCAGAACGGCGTGATCGGCCAGCGCGCCGCCGGCCTCTTCGGCTACGCCCTGCTCGCCGCGGTGGTCCCGGCCGGCCTGTGGCTGGCCTGGAGCTCGGCCGGCGGCCTGATCCTGATCGGCCTGGCCGGAATGTTCGTCGGCTGGGCCTACTCGGCGCCGCCCTTCAAGCTGATGAGCCGCGGCCTCGGCGAGTTCGCCGTGGCCTGCGGCTGGCTCATCGTCGTCGTCGGCGCCGACTACGTCCAGCGCGGCGCCTTCTCGGCGCTGCCCTTCGTCGCCGGCCTGCCCTACGCCCTGCACGTCGCCAACGTGCTCTTCATCAACCAGTTCCCCGACTACAAGGCGGACGCCTCGGCCGGCAAGCGCAACTGGGTGGTGCGCCTCGGCCCGCGGCGCGCGCGCTACGGCTATCCGCTGGTGGTCGGCACGGCCTATGGCTGGCTGCTCGGTTCGGTCATCCTGGGTGCGCTGCCGTGGACCGCGCTCGTCGCGCTCGTCGCGCTGGCGCCGGCGCTGGCCGCGACGAAGGGCCTGCTCGCCCACGCCGCGCAACCCGCGCAACTGGTGCCGGCCATCCGCGCCACCATCGGCGCGGCGATGCTGCACGGCATCCTGCTCGCCGTCGGCCTGGCCGCGGCGCGCCTGGTCTGACCACGGCGATGGCCGCCTACCTGATCGGCCATATCACCATCAAAGACCCGCAGAAGTGGGCGGCCTACCGCGACCAGGTGCCGGCGACGCTGGCGCCCTGGCAGGCCGAGCTGGTGTTTCGCGGCCGCAAGTTCGCCGTGCTCGGCGGCGAGCACGCGCACACCGACACCGTGGTGATCCGCTTTCCCGACCCCGCCTCCCTGCGCGGCTGGTTCGAATCGCCGGCCTACCAGGCGCTGATCCCCCTGCGCGAACAGGCGGCCGACGTCACCCTGGTCGGCTACGAGGCCTGAGCCGGCAAAGTCAGCCTCCGCAGGACGGCGATATGCTTCGTGGGGAGATACAGGCCATATGCGGGCTTCCGGTGGGATCGCATAAGGCCGATAATTTGAGCAATATATTGACCAATACATCATGTTATGGTTAATATAATGACCAAATGAGCACTTCCGAAATCAGCCCCGTCCTGGAACGCCAGTTGTTGCTGCAACTGGGTGACCGGCTCAAGCGAATGCGAAAAGCGCAGGGAGTGGGCACGGTCGAGATGGCCGCGCGCGCCGGGATCGCCCGCAATACCCTGCGGGCAGTCGAAGCCGGCGATCCGGCTCCCGCCATCGGCACCTACCTGCGTGTCATGTCCCTCCTCGGCATCAGCGGCGAGCTGGCGCTGCTGGCCGGAGACACCCTGCAGCCACCGCCGGCGGATTCCGCCGCGGCGCGATCCCGGCGTGCGGCGCCGATCGTGCAGGTGCGCGTTTCGGCGGACGACGCAAGCCACCGGCTTCAGGACCTGCAAAGCCTGGCGCTCCACGAGGAGGCGGTGCGGCTCGCCAAGGCCGACCCGGCCCTGGTGCTGCAGGCCCAGGAAACCGTCAGGCGCTGGCTCGCCACCGGCGATGCACGCTCCGCTAGCCTGTGGCGCGAGTGGCAGCGCATCCTGTCTGCCGGCGCCTGGCGCAAGGCGCTCGGCCGCACGCGACACGCCCAGCAACTGCGGCAGGCCTCGCCGCTCGTCACCCTCCTTCCGGAAGCGGTGCGTCAGCGCATCCTGGAGCAAGTGAGCCATCTCAAAAACGGGATCGTGATCGGCGGCGCTCCGGGAACGCCGCAGGACGAGCAAGGCCAGAAGAAGTCGCCATGACACAGGAAGAACTCGAACATATCATCCGCGCCAGCGCGCGACATCACGGACCAGTACGAGTTCGTGATCGTCGGGAGCCAGTCGCTGCTCGGCTCCGTGCCCAATCCGGAAGCGGTGTTTACGGTGTCGATGGAGGCCGACATCTACCCGCTCCAGGCCCCCGAACTGGCTGACAAGATCGACGGCGCCATCGGCGAAGGCTCGCCGTTCCACCAGAAATTTGGCTACTACGCCCAGGGCGTGGCGCCGGGCACGGCGACGTTGCCGATGAACTGGATGCAACGAGTGCGGCGTGTCCAGAACGGCAACACCCGGGATCGGGTGGGCTACTGCCTGGACGTGCACGACCTCTTTCTCTCGAAGGCAGTGGCCGGGCGCGAGAAGGATCGCGCATTCTGCATGGCGCTGCTCGAACATGGTTACGTTACACCGGCGCAGGTGCTGAAGATGGTGCCGACCATGCCCATCGACGACAAGGCGCAGCGAACGTTGCGCGCAACCATTCGTCGCTGGGCAAAGGCCTTACGAGACGCCGGTCACGATATTCATGAGGAGTAAGCAGCAGCCGCTCGCCGTATTCCACGGCACGGCGCTCAGCCCGCCAGGTATTTCTCCACCCGCGGCGCCCAATGGAAAGCCTCGGCGGTGGCGGTCTCGATGGCGGGCAGCGCCCAGTTGTCCTGCTGCACGAAGAACAGGCCGTCACGGAAGGGCTTGCGCAGGCGGTCCACCGTGCCGCCGGCGATCAGGCCGGTCTCGGCCACCGGCAGGGCGTGGCCCCAGCGCGCGAGGCGGAGGCCGGCGACATCTTCGCGGCGCAGGCCGAGCAGTGGCAGGATGCGCCCGAACACCTGGGCCTCGAATTCGCCCAGCACGCGCGCATGGGCCGCCTCCTCCAGCAGCGCCGGGCGGGCGCTGTCGTAAGGCAGGGGCCGGTACAGCGTCAGCACCGAGGCGGCCGCGTCGGGATGGACGAACTGGCCGAAGACGACATCGGTGGCGCCCTGCCGCTCTGCCGCGGCGCGGATGTCGCGACGGTCGGTATCACCGCTGCCGAGCAAATAGAGGTCGTAGGGCGCCTCGGCCAGCCGGCGCCCGAGCAGCACGTTCGCCACCAGATAGCTGCGATAGCGCAGGCGGCGAATGGCGTCGAGCCGCGCCGGCTCGAGATCCTCGATGAGCCGCGCGGCGACGAACTTCGGGCAGGCCATGACGACCGCCCTGGCATGCAGGCAGCGCAGGACGCCGGCGGCATCCTCCCAGGCCACCTCGAAGCCGCCGGGCACCGCGCGCACGTTCGCCGTCAGTGCGCCGGCGCGCAGACGGTCCGGCGGCAGTTCGCGGCCGAGCCGCGCGTGCAGGCGCTCGGCGATGGCGGCGTTGCCGCCCGGCGTCACCAGGATGTCGCCGAACTCGGCGGCGAAGAAGTTCAGGCCGGCCGCCGCGCCGACCTCGGAGAACGACGCGCCGAACGACGACCAGCAGTAATGCTCGAAGGCGGTGGCGATGTGCGGATGCAGGCGGCGGCCGCGCAGGACCGTCGCGACGTGCCCGCGGAAGCTGACCCGGTCGAGCGCATCGACATGGGCGCGCTGCTCCCGGGTATCGGCGGGAATCTGCGGATAGCGCAGGCCGCCTTCCTCGTCGTAGAGGCGACGGAAATAGGCGGCGAGCTCGCGGAACTGGCGACGCTGCGCGGCAGGCACCGTCTCGCCCCGCCAGAAATCCTCGACCAGCCGGCCGCCCAGGGCGACCGGATGGCCTTCCGTCTTCCTGCGCCAGAGGCGGTCGACGCCCAGCTCGGCATACAGCGCCGCCAGCGGCGAGCCTTCGGCCGGCGCGGTGAAGTAGGCGGCGCCGATGGCGTAATCCATGCCGCGCCAGGACTCGCCCCTGGCATTGCCGCCGAAGCGCGGCGCCTGTTCCAGCACCACCGGCCGGTGGCGGCGCAGCAGATAGGCCGCCGTCAGGCCGCCCAGCCCGCCGCCGACCACCGCCAGCGGCACGCGCTCGGCCGGCGCCGGATAGCGGCCGCCGTGCGCGGCCAGCCAGGCCGGCTTGTCCCACAGGATGCGATGGGCGCGGCGCGGATCGTCGCCGGAGAACGCCGCCGGCGCGATCTCGCCGAGGCTGCGGTCGATGGGCCCGCTGTCGGGCGCCGCCGCGGCGCCCCAGGCCCGGCGCAGGCACAGCCCGGCCGGGCCGGCCGCCATCAGCTTGACGAAGGCCCGCCGCGACAGGGCACCATGCGGGAGGCGCGTGTCCATGGCCACACTTTACGCCTTCGCGGCCCGCCCATGAACAGCGCTGGCCGAGTCCCGGCAAATGCTTTCACCGAACGCGTGATACAGTTTTGCCGGTACCCCGCCACCCACGCCCATCATGAAGCTCGCCACGGTCCTGCTGGCCCTTGTCCTGGCCTTCGTCGCGCCGGCCCGTGCCGCCGACGTGCCCAACGTCGCCGCGGCGGCGGACCTGAAGTTCGCGCTCACCGAAATCGCCGCGGCGCATGCGCGCGCCGGCGGCGGCAGGGTCAGCCTGAGCTTCGGCTCCTCCGGCGCGTTCCGCCGCCAGATCGCGCAGGGGGCGCCGTTCGAGCTGTTTCTCTCCGCCGACGAGGCCTATGTCGACGCGCTCGTCGCGGAAGGCCGACTCGAGGGCCCCGGCGTGCGCTACGCCATCGGCCGCCTCGTCCTCTACCTCCCGCACGGCTCGCCGCTGAAGGCAGACGACACGCTGCACGATCTCGCCGCCGCGGCGCGGGACGGGCGGCTGAAGAAGCTCGCCATCGCCAACCCCGAGCACGCCCCCTACGGCCGCGCCGCGCGCGAGGCCCTGCGCCATGTCGGCGCCTGGGAGGCGCTGCGGGACAGGCTGGTGCTGGGCGAGAACGCGGCCCAGGCGGCGCGCTTCGCCTCGAGCGGTTCGGCCCAGGCCGGCATCGTGCCGCTGTCGCTGGCGCGCGCCGACGAACTGGCGGCGCGCGGCGGCTTCGTCGCCCTGCCGGAATCCTGGCACGCGCCGCTGCGGCAGCGCATGGCGCTGGCGAAGGGCGCCGGCGAGGCGGCGCGGCGCTTCTACGCCTTCCTGCAGTCGCCGGCAGCGCGGGCGATTTTCGCGAAGCACGGATTTGTGCTGCCGCCCGCCGGCACGCAATAATTTTCGGCAATTCCGAAAATGCGTGACGTGTGCCGACACTTGACTCGTCATTCCCGCGCAAGCGGGAATCCAGAAGCCGCCTGGATTCCGGGTCGCGCTTCGCTTGCCCGGAATGACCGGGTGTCCGTCGCCGACATATTTACTCCCCGATAGCCATGGACTGGCCCGCGCTCTCGCTCTCGCTCCAGCTCGCGCTCGCCACGACGCTGATCCTGCTGCCGCTGGCGGTGGCCATCGCGCGGCCGCTGGCCTGGCGGCGCTTCAGGGGGAAAAGCCTGGTCGAGGCGCTGGTGGCGCTGCCGCTGGTGCTGCCGCCGACGGTGCTCGGCTTCTACCTGCTGGTCGCCCTCGGCGACGCCTCGGCGCTGGGCCGGTTCTACCAATCGCTCACCGGCCGCGCGCTGGTGTTCACCTTCGACGGCCTGCTGCTGGCCTCGATCGTCTTCAACCTGCCCTTCGCCGTGCAGCCGGTGCAGCGCGCCTTCGACGCCATTCCGCGCGAGGTGCGCGAGGCGGCCTGGTGCTGCGGCATGACGCGCTGGCAGGCGCTGTGGCAGGTCGAGCTGCCGCTGGCCTGGCCGGGGCTGCTCACCGCCATCGTGCTGACCTTCGCCCACACGCTCGGGGAGTTCGGCGTCGTGCTGATGGTCGGCGGCAACATCGCCGGCGAGACGCGCACCGTCGCCATCGCCATCTACGACCGCGTGCAGGCCTTCGACGACCACGGCGCGGCGATCATGTCGGCGGCCCTGCTCGCCTTCTCCTTCGCCGCGATTGCGGCCATCAACATCCTCGGCAGGCGGGTGGGCCATCGTGGCTGAGGGACTGCACGCCCGGCTCGGCCAGCGCGCGCCGATCCCGCTCGAGGCCGAGCTCGCCTGCGCGCCGGGGGAATTGCTGGCGCTGGTCGGCCCCTCCGGCAGCGGCAAGTCGACCCTGCTGCGCTGCATCGCCGGATTGCACGCGGCAGCCGAGGGCAGCATCCGCTGCGACGGCGAAACCTGGTTCGACGCCGGCGCCGGCCTCAGCCGGCCGGTACAGGCGCGCCGCGTCGGCTTCGTCTTCCAGAGCTACGCCCTCTTCCCGCACCTCTCCGCGCTGGAGAACGTCGCCGCCGCCCTGGGCGGACTGACTTTGGCCGAACGCACGGCGCGGGCGCGCGAATGGCTCGCACGTGTGCACCTGGACGGCCTGGAAAACCGCAAGCCGGCCGCGCTCTCCGGCGGCCAGCAGCAGCGCGTCGCCGTGGCGCGGGCGCTGGCGCGCGACCCCGCGGTGCTGCTGCTCGATGAGCCTTTCTCCGCGGTGGACCAGGTGACGCGGCGCAAGCTGCAGCAGGAGCTGGCGCGGCTGCGCGCCGACCTCAACATTCCGATGCTGCTGGTGACGCACGACCTCGACGAGGCGCGCATGCTGGCCGACCGCATGGTCATCCTGCACAAGGGCAGGACGCTGCAGGCCGGCCCGCCCGACGAAGTGATGACGCGCCCGGCCAATGCGTCAATCGCGCGCCTGGTCGGCCTGCACAACCTCTTCGAGGGCGTGCTGGTCGAAGAAGGCGGCGGGCTGAAGCTGGCGTGGCTCGGCCACCGGCTCGACGTGGCGCGCATCGCCGGCCGGCCGGGCGAGCGCGTCAGCTGGGTCATCCCGCCCGAAGGCGTGCTGCTGCACCGGCGCGAGCGCCCCTCGCGCGGCGAGGCCGAGAACCCCGTCCCGGGCACCGTGCAGGACAGCGTGCGCCTCGGCCCCTTCACCCAGATCCGCCTCGTCCCCGACGGCGGCGGCGAGCCGCTCGCCTTCTCGGTGCCCACCCACGTCGCCGAACGCAACGACATCGCGCCCGGCGCGCCGGCGCGCGTCACCCTGCTCGCCGAGAGCATTCACCTCATGCCGTGGGAGCCGCGGCCGGAATAAGCCGCCTTCGCGCCGGCGGCCGGCCTGTCAGCGGCCGGCCGACGGGCTGGAAGGCGTTCCTGCGGCCGCCTCTTCGTCCAGCGCCTGCTGCACCGCCCGGTAGAAGGCGTGCCGCGCCTCGCTGGTGGGCTTGTCGCTGGCGCCGGCGGCCCAGTTGGCGTTGGAGGCGATCACGAGCTTGCGCTTCGGGTCGATGAAGATGCCCTGGCCGAAGATGCCGCGCGCCATGAACGAGCCGTCGGCGAACGTCCACCACTGGTAGCCGTAGCCTCGCCCCGGCTGGCCGATGCCGACGCGCTCGGAGGTGGCCTCGGCGAGCCAGCCCGCCGGCACGATGCTCCTGCCTTCGACCTGCGCGCCGTCGAGGATGAACAGGCCGAAGCGGGCGAAGTCGCGCGTGGCGGCCTGGATGCAGCAGCCGCTGATCTCGCGGCCCGTGCGCGACAGGATCCAGGTTGCCGATTGCTCCATGCCGGCGGGCCGCCAGATCTTCTCCGACAGGTATTCCGCGAGCGGCTTGCCCACCGCCTGCGCCACGACGATGCCCACGAGGTTGGTCTCGCCGGTGCTGTAGTGCCAGCGCTTGCCGGCGGGCACCTCGCGCGGGAGCCGGCGCAGGTAGCTGACCAGCGCCTCCACGCCGTCCTCGGGCGCATGGTTGTTGAAGCGGGCGACATCCGAATTGGGGTCGCCGTAATCCTCGTTCCATTTGACGCCCGAGGTCATGGTCAGCAGCTGGCGCAGGCTCACGTCGTCATAGGCCGAGCCCTTCATCTGTGGGATGTAGGCGCTCACCTTGTCGTCCATGCTCTTGATGTGGCCGTCGGCGATGGCTGCGCCGACGAGGGTGGAGGTGAACGATTTGGCCACCGAGAAGCTCGTCCAGCGTCCGGCCGCGTCGAAGCCGAGGCCGTAGCGCTCCAGTCGCAGCTTGCCGTCGTGCACGATCAGGAGCGCCGCGTTGCGCTGGCTGGCCATGAAGGCATCGACATCGGCCGCCAGCTTCGGCAGCGGCAGCCCGGGCGGCAGCGGCCTGTGCGTGCCGCCGGCGGGGATGGCGCGCGCCTTGGCCAGCACCGGCAATCGGTCGAGCGCGCGAAACGCCGCATCGCGCTGCGACTGGCTCCAGAACAGCACGTCGCGGTTGGTGGGCATCGCCTTCAGGAAGCCGCGCGTTTCCTTGTCCAGGCTGAACCAGACGGCGGTGCCGGCCAGCGCGGCCGCCGCCAGCGCTGCGAGCAGGAACTTCTTCAACCTCATCGTTGCATCCTCCACAGCTCAAGCCTAATTCACTGCCTGATTGTAGCGAGGAGGTCGGACGATGGCCAGATCGATCCCGTCCATGCTGTCGTTTTTGAAAAGTCAGCCTCCCCGATACGGCAAATCAGGCGGAATCCATGGAAACAGACAGCCTTTCCCAAAGCAGGACATGGCGAGATAATAGGCGCCATGGTTCATGCCCCCGGCCTTTCCGGATGGAACAAGAATGAAACGACCCGACGCGATTGATCTGCTTGCGCGGAGCAAGCCTGTTCTGGCGGAACGCTACGGCGTCACCGCCCTCGCCCTGTTCGGGTCCACTGCCCGTGACAGCGCCGGCATGGGGAGCGATGTCGATGTGTTGGTCGCTTTCGACGGGCCGGCAACTTCTGCGCGCTATTTCGGCGTGCAGTTTTACCTCGAAGACCTGTTCGGCTGCCCGGTCGACTTGGTCACCGAAAAAGCCTTGCGCGCGGAACTCCGCCCCTACATTGAGAGAGAGGCGATTCATGTCTGAGGCCGCCCCGCGCGAGTGGCGGTTCTACATCGATGACATGATTGCCTTCGCCGGCAAGGTAATTGCCTACACGAAGGGCCTCGACCAAGCGGCTTTCATCGCTGGTGGATTGAATTACGACGCAACCGTGCGCAACCTCGAACTGATCGGCGAGGCGGCGACCCATATTCCCGAGGCGATACGCATCGGCCATCCCCAGATTCCCTGGAGGAAAGTCATCGCCACGCGCAACCGCCTGATCCACGGCTATCTCGGCATCGACAACGACACCTTGTGGAGTATCGTGCGGGACGACATCCCCACGTTGCTGGAAACACTCAACGACCTCAAGTCCGGCTTGCGTTAAGGCGGCGGGAGACTGAAAAAGTCAGTCACTGCAAGACGGCGAGCGCGAACTCCCGACCCGTTGTGGCCGTATGTCTGTAGGTCGGCCTTCAGGCCGACCTGCAAGCCATGGCCACGGCCGCTCCTGGCCGCGTCCAGCCCTGCCCGCACTTCATCGCCGTCTCACGGCGACTGACTTTTGTACGGCAGATGCCGCGCCGTCTCCGCCTGGTAGTCCTGCATTGCCGCGTCTTCGCGCGCGAGGAAGCTGGCGGCGATGCCGCGCATGCGCGGGTCGGCGATCCAGTAGGCCGACCAGGTCGGCACCGGCTCGAAGCCGCGCGCGAGCTTGTGCTCGCCCTGCGCGCCGGGCTCGAAGCGGGCGAGGCCGTGTTCGATCGCGTATTCGATGCCGCGGTGGTAGCACAGCTCGAAATGCAGCCCCGGGCAATCGATGTCGGTGCCCCAGTGGCGGCCGTAGAGGACGGCATCGTCGCGGTAGCAGAGGGCGGAGGCGACCGGGCGTTCGCCCTGCCAGGCGAGGAACACCACCATGCGACGGCCGAGTGCCTGGCCGGCGCGGCTGAAGAATTCCGGCGGGAAGGCCGGGTGGTTGCCGTGGCGCTGGAAGGTATCGCGGTAGTGGCGGTGGATGGCGTGCCAGAGCGGCGCATCGATTGCGTCGCCATGGCGCACCTCGATCTCCAGCCCGGCCTCGGCGGCGGCGCGGCGCTCGCGCTTGAGCTTGTTGCGTTTCTCCGCGGTGAATCCGGAGAGAAAGTCGGCGAAGTCGCGGTAGCCGCGGTTGATCCAGTGGAACTGAACGCCGCGGCGCAGGAGCAGGCCGGCGTCCCGCAGCGGCTGACTTTCCGCCTCGCGCACGAACAGGCACTGCCAGGACGAGGCGCCGAGCTCGCCCGCCAGCGCCAGCGCGGCTTCGACCAGCGCCGGCTTCACGTCCGCCGCCGCGGCGTGCGCCGTGAGCAGGCGCGGCCCGGGCGATGGCGTGTAGGGCACACCGCTGACGAGCTTGGGGTAGTAGGCGCGGCCGTTCTGTTCCCAGGCCGCCGCCCAGTTCCAGTCGCGCGAGAAGTCGCCGAAGGAGTGCCCACGCAGGTAGAGCGGCAGCAGGCCGGCGAGTTGTCCCGCGTCGTCGCGCAGGGCCAGGTGCATCGGCCGCCAGGCCATGCGTTCGCCGGCGGCGCCGCTGGCTTCGGCTGCGCCGAGGAAGGCGCGGCTCATGAAGGGGTCGTTGCCGGTGGCGAGGCGCTGCCAGTCGGCATCGGGCAGGTCGTCGGCACTTTCGAGAATTTGCGGCTGCATGGCGACGGGAGAAATCCCCCTGCCCCTCTTTCAAAGGGGGGGAGCGAGCGTGCGTTGCCAGACGAGGCAGCGGTTGTTGGAAGGCATGGCGCGGTCCTCGACGAGGCGCAGGCCGGCGCCGCGGGCGAGGGCATCCACCGCCTCGAAGTCGCGCAGGCCCTGGTGGGCGCCGCGCGCCTTGAGCCAGGCGTCGAAGGCGGCGTTGCTTTCGCTGGTGAATTTTCCGCCGTAGTTGAAGGCGCCGTAGACAACGAGTTTGGCGTCGTCGGTCATCACGTCCGGCAGGCCGGCGAAAAGGCGCTGGTCCTCGGCCCAGCTCATGATGTGCAGGGTGTTGGCGCTGAAAACCGCGTCGTGGCGCCGCGCCGGCCAGGCGCCGTTGACATCGAATTCGAGCGGCGCCGGCGTGTTGGGCAGGGCCGCCTCGTCGAGCCAGGCGCGGATGCCGGGCAGGTTCCCGGCGCGGTCGGAGGCCTGCCATACCAGGTGAGGCAGCGCGGCGGCGAAGAAGGCGGCGTGCTGGCCGGTGCCGCTGCCGATCTCAAGCACACGGCGGCGGTCGGCGAAGTGCTCGCGCAGCACGGCGAGAATCGGCTCGCGGTTGTGTGCGCAGGAGGGGGCGTCGGGCTTGTGCATTTTTGTGCGGCGAATCCGCTCGGGCTGGCCGTTATCCGTTATCGATCGATTGTATCGGCACAGGTGGCCGAAGGCCAGAAGCCGGCCCGCGCCTATCGCCGCACGAGTCGACCGGCGGCATTTCGTCGTTTGGCGCAGCCCGCGGACGGGCGGCGATGGTAGAGTCATTCCAGCCGATTCCGGAACCCTGCCACGCCATGATGCTTCGAATTCTCGAAAACACGCCCCCCTGGGTCTGGGGCCTGCTGGCCGCCCTGCTCGCCCTCGGCATCAGCCAGATGTTCTCGCGCACGGCAGGCCTGGGGCGGGTGATGATCCTGCCGGCGGCGATGACCGGCCTGGCCTTCTACGGCCTTCTCTCCGCCTTCGGCGCCGCCCCAGCGGCGCTGCTGGCATGGTGCGCCGCCGCCGGCATGACCGTCCCGCTGGTGCTACGGCGTCCGCTGCCCGCGCGCACCCGCTACGACGCGGCCTTGCGCCGCTTCTCCCTGCCCGGCAGCGGGCTGCCCCTGCTGCTGATCATGGGGATATTCTTCACCAAGTATGTGGTTGGCGTGATGCTGGCGATGCGGCCGGCTGTGGCACACGATGACGGCTTCACGGTTTCGGTGGCCACACTGTATGGCGCGTTCAGCGGTGTGTTCATCGGCCGCGCGCTGCGATTGTGGCGTCTGGCGAAGCAGCCGCAGCGCGTCCGCGTGCGGTCGTATGACGACAGGATCCCGCTGCCCCGGCTGTTCGGCGGGCTTGCCGCCGGTGCCCTGGCGCTGGCGGGGCTGGTGCTGGCGGGGCTGATCGCCTTCGGCGCCGCCGATCCGCCGCCGCCGCTGGCCGCGGTCACCCGGGCCTTCAGGGCGGCCGACTATTCCGGGCTGCCGCCGCTGGAGCGCTATTCAGCGCGCGACGGGGCGCCACTCGCCTTCCGCGCCTATCGCGCCGGCGGCGGCGATCGCGTCGCCGTGCTGATCCACGGCTCTTCCGGCGACAGCCACGCCATGCATGCCGTCGGCCGCGCCCTGGCTGCGTCCGGCATCACGGCCTACGCGCTGGACATGCGCGGCCACGGCTCATCGGGACGGCGCGGCGACATCGACTACACGGGGCAGCTTGACGACGATCTGGCCGACTTCGCGGCCGTGTTGCGCGGCATCCATCCCGGCGCGCGCCTGACCCTGATCGGGCATTCGTCCGGCGGCGGATTCGCGCTGCGTACCGCCGGCGGGGGCAACCGCGAGCTGTTCGACGCATACCTGCTGCTGGCGCCGATGCTGCACCAGTCGGCGCCGACGACGCGGCCGGACGCCGGCGGCTGGGTCAAGGTTTTCGTGCCGCGCATCATCGCCCTCGGCATCCTCGACCGCCTCGGCCTGCCCTGGTTCCAGCATCTGCCGGTACTGGCGTTCGCGCTTCCGCCCGAAGCCGCCGCGAAAACGACCGCCACCTATTCCTACCGCCTGCAATCGAGCTTCCGCCCGCACGAGGACTATCTGGCCGACGTGCGCGGCATCAGCCGGCCGACGCGGCTGCTGGTGGGCGCGGAAGATGAACTGTTCGTCGCCGAGCGCTACGCGCCGCTGCTCGAACCCCTGCAACCGCAACTCCGCGTGAAGGTGCTGCCCGGCATCACGCACGTCGGCATCGTCATGGAGGCGGCAGCGCTGCAGGCGATCGTCGCCGAACTTTAAACTCGTCCTCGCGCAGGCGGCGCCACAGAAGCGCGATGCCGGACATCATCCGCATGGCAAAGAAAAGAACTGCAGTACACCGGATGCGATCAGCGGCATGCGATTTCCACACGACGATTCAGTGAGCGGCCCGCTTCAGTCACATTGTCCGCGATTGGCTGCTTCTCGCCACGGCCCTTTGCCGAGACGCGCCCCGCTCCGATGCCGCGTTCGGCAATGGCGGCGGCGACTGCCTCGGCCCGGCGCCGCGACAGCGTATCGTTGTACGCGTCCGACCCCTCGCTCGATGTATGGCCTATCACCGTGATTGCCGATGCCGCCGATGCCCGCAGCCCGGCGGCCAGTGTTTCCAGAAGCCTGCCGGACTCCGGCCTGATCGTCGCAGAGTCGAAATCGAAGTTGATGCCATGAATGATGGAGCCGCAACCGAGAGGCTGCACACCTTGCCCGGAACACTCTGTCCGTATGCCGGGTGCGGCAACACCCGAGTAGCGCCGGAACGGCGCACCGTTGGTTGATCGAACACCGGTGATCCCGCCATTGTCCCCAACTGCCAGCACGAACGCGCTCGGGATGCCGCCCATGCGGGTTTTTCCTGTCGCTCGCAGAAGGTTGCCGCTGACGGTGCCCTTGATATCGCCCTCGCCGTCGTAGCAGCCGGAGACGCTGGCGCCCTCCTGCTTGAGTTCCAGCAAGACGCCGCGACCCTTCCATTTTCCGCGAAAGGCTTCCGACAAGGGCACGGGTTCTTGAGTCCCGTGGCCGATGATCTCGCTGAACTCGAAAAACGTCTTGTCGCGCCGGATATCGATCCCGCCTTCCAGGGTGACCCGCACCCAGCGGACAGGCTTTTCGACGGCGATTGGGATTGCGGTCGTGCGCCCCTTCGCGGGGTGCGTGTCGAGGGTCGCACCGCCGAGCACGTGAAACGTCCCCTCGGGCCCGCTGTCCGACCCGGCAATCTCCACCTTCCTGACAAACGTCTGCGACGGGCTCGGCGTTTCCAGCACGTTGGGAACGAAAAGCGCATTGAACGTCGTCAAGGCAGGCAACTTGTATACAAAAGTAATCCTGGTTTGCGCCCCCCCGGGCTTTGGCGTCAGCACGTAACTGCCGGCGTTGCCATCGATCGCCAGAAGTGCATGCTCCAATCCCACCCCCAATGCTTTCGCATCGCCCGCGAATGCGACCGGGACGGCACCCTGAGCGAAGCTGAGGTAGTCGACACGCTGCGATATATCTTCCGCTGCATTTGATGGGTCAAACGCTGCCATAGAAGCAAGCAACAGCAATTTGACGGGATTGGGGCAGGCAGGAAAGTACGCCATAAGGTTTTCTCCGGGACGCTAACTCTGGGATGACGAACGATCAAACTCGGCCGTCGCTCTGACACACTCCAGAGCCGTCTGTCCGATTGCCCGTGAATGCAACCGAAGGCGGATGGCTCCGAATTTTGCCGTGATGTCTCACTAGAACCGCTCGTCCTCGCGCAGGTAGCGCCACTTGCCGCTCGGCAGGTCGCCGAGCTTGACGCTGCCGATGCGGATGCGCCTGAGGCCCGTTACCTTAAGGCCGACCAGCTCGCACATGCGGCGGATCTGGCGCTTCTTGCCTTCGCGCAGCACGAAGCGCAGCTGGTCCTCGTTCTGCCAGCTCACCTTCGCCGGCTTCAGCGCCTGACCGTCGAGCGAGAGGCCGTGGTTGAGGAGGGCGAGGCCCTTGGCGTCGAGCTTGCCCTCGACGCGCACCAGGTATTCCTTTTCGATGCGCGAGTCCTCGCCGATGAGCAGCTTGGCGATGCGGCCGTCCTGGGTCAGCACCAGCAGGCCGGTGGAGTCGATGTCGAGGCGGCCGGCCGGGGCGAGGCCCTTGAGGTGGGCGGAATTGAAGCGCTGCGGGGATTTGTCGCCGGCGTAATGGGTGGCGGCGGTGATCAGCGTCACGGCCGGCTTGTAGCCCTGTTCGGCCTGGCCGGAGACGAAGCCGATCGGCTTGTTGAGCAGGATCGTCACCTGCGCAAGCTGGTTCGATTTTGCCTCCTTGCTGAGCGTGATCTTCTGCGTCGGCAGCGCGCGGCTGCCGAGCTCGATGACGCGCTCGCCGTCGAGGAAGACCCAGCCGCGCTCGATGTAGGCGTCGGCCTCGCGGCGCGAGCAGAGGCCCTGCTCGGACATCAGTTTGGAGATGCGGACTTTTTCCATAACGAGCCTTGATTTTTCACCACGGTGGGCACGGCGACACGGCGAAAGCCCGAATATATCGCCGTGCCGCCGTGTTCGCCGTGGTTAAAGCCTTTCAGTGAGACGAACAATGTCAATGACGCCTTCCCGCTTCTCCAGTTCGCGGCGCAGGATGCGGTAGGTGTCGAGGTCGAAGGCGGGCTCGAAGCGGGTCTGCATGGCTTCAGCCAGGTCGGCTTCGCTCTTTGCCGTGCCGAGGTAGCACCAGCTTTCGAAGAGATGCCATTCGTCACCCTCGCGGATGGCGATGCGGCCCGGGAAGGGCCAGGCGCGCAGCTTGAGCACGGCCAGTGCCGTCTTCAGGCGCAGGTCGTGCGCCAGGGCATCCTCCTTGCCGGCGCACACGCCCTTGCAGCGCCGGATCTGGTGGTTGAAGCAGGGGCCCTTGCCCTGCTCGAGGCCGAGGCGTTTCAGACACAGGCCGTGCTCGCCGGCGAGCTCGCGCAGGGTGTTGTGGGCTTCGCGCCTCGACTTGAACTGGCCGTGGAGTTCGCCGAGCCTGTCCGGCGACGCGCCGGCCAGCGGCACGCATTCCAGCGCCACGTCGCCGCCTTCGACGAAGCGAAAGGCGCACAGCTCGTCGTTTCTGCGCAGTTGGCGGTTGTGGACCGGCTGGCGCTCCTTGACCAGGCGCGCCTCCAGCAGCAGGGCCCCGAGCTCGCCGGCGGTTTCGATCCAGTCGATGCGCTTCGTTTCCCGGGCGAGGCGCATGGCGCGGCCGCTGCCGTGGTCGGCGGCGAAATGCGATTGCACGCGGGCGCGCATGTTGATGCCCTTGCCGATGTAGAGCGGCAGGTCACCCGAGCCGCCAGGCGAGCGTGAACTTTCGCCGTAGAAGAGATACACGCCCGGCGCCTCCGGCACGGCGTCGACCGCCGTCGCCTCCAGGCCCGAGGGCAGGCTGGGCGTTTTCATGGCCTTCTTCAGCGCCGCCTGGATCGCCTCGGGCGGCTTCTCGGCGTGCGCCAGCCGCACGAAGTCCCACAGCACGCGGGCATCGCCGAGGGCGCGGTGGCGCGCGTCGCAGGGCAGGCCGTGGCGGGCGATGAGGGCATCGAGGCCGTGGCGATGGTGTTCCGGATAGAGGGCGCGGGAGAGCTTGACGGTGCACAGCACGCGCGGCTGGAAGGCGCGCTCGAGGCGCTTGAATTCGTTCTTGAGGAAGCCGTAGTCGAAGCGCGCGTTGTGGGCGACGAACAGGCTGCCCTCGATCCGCCCGAAGACTTCTTCGGCGATGTCGGCGAAGCGCGGTGCGCCGCGCACCATGGCGTCGCTGATGCCGGTGAAGCCCTGGATGATCGGCGGGATCGGCTGGCCCGGATCGACCAGTGTCGACCACTCGTACTCGACCTCGCCTCCGCTCACCTTGACGATGCCGACCTCGATGACGCGGTCGAACGCCGGGTTGGCGCCGGTGGTCTCGAGGTCGACGAAGACGATGGAAGAGGCGAGCAAGGGAATGCGGGCGGGCCGCGGGTCGGCCTTCAGGCCGGCTTGGGCGGTCGATCGGCCGCCGGGTCGGGCGGAAGCCCGACCAGCCGGCCGTTCATCGGTAGACGTAGGGCTTCTGCGGCACCTTCGATTCCTTCAGGCGCTGCTGTTCGTCGGGTGTTTGCGGCCCCTTGTCCCACCAGAGGGCGCGGCCGGTCTTCTGCTCCTCGATTTCCTCGGGATGCTGCGCCAGCCATTCGCGCATGAATTTCGTGTGTTCGGATTCGTACTGGGCCATGTCGGTGCCTTCGGCTTGCCAAAGGCGCGATTTTACTCCCGCACGCGGGTGATGCGCACCACTTCGGGAATATGGCGCAGGGTGCGCATGATGCGGGCCAGGTGCACCCGATTGCCGACCTGCAGGGTGAAGTAGAGGGCGGTGTAGGCGTCGCGCTCTTCGTCCATGTTGACGTTCTGGATGTTGGAACCGGCCTCGGCGATGCCGCCGGCGATCTTGGCGAGCACGCCGGGGGCGTTCTGCGCCACCACGCGGATGCGCGTCTCGAAGGTGCGGCCGCTCTCCGGCGCCCATTCGATGTCGAGCCACTTGTCGGCCTCCTGCACCCGCGACTTGATGATGCTCGGACAGTCGAAGACGTGGACGATCAGGCCCTGGCCCTTCTTGATCGAGCCGACGACCGGATCGCCGGGGATCGGCCGGCAGCAGCGCGCCAGCTGCACCGCCATGCCCTCGCTGCCGCGGATAGGCACCGGCCCCGCCGCGCGCACCTCGTCCGGCTGCGCTTCGCCGTGCAGCAGCAGCCGCCGCGCCACCACCGGGGCGAGGCGCTTGCCGAGACCGATGTCGGTCATGACCTCGTCCCGCGTCTTGGCGCCGGACTCGCGCAGCACCTTCTCCCAGCTCGCCTCCGTCACGGCGGACAGGTCGGCGTTGAGGCCTGCGAGCGCCTGCTGGACGAGGCGCTCGCCGAGGCGGGCCGACTCGGCCTGCTGCATGGTCTTCAGGAAATGGCGGATCTGCGAGCGTGCCTTGCCGGTCTTGACGTAGGCGAGCCAGGCCGGATTCGGATTGGCATGCGCGGCGGTGATGATCTCGACCTGGTCGCCGTTTCTCAGCTCGGCGCGCAGCGGCATCAGTTCCTGGTTGATGCGGCAGGCGACGCAGCGGTTGCCGATGTCGGTGTGCACGGCGTAGGCGAAGTCCACCGCGGTGGCGCCGCGCGGCAGGGCGAGGATCCTGCCGGCCGGCGTGAACACGTACACCTCGCCGGGGAAAAGGTCGATCTTGACGTGTTCGAGGAACTCGGCCGGATCGCCCGAGGCCGACTGCAGCTCGAGCAGCGACTGCAGCCAGTTGCGCGTCATCTGCTGCAGCTCGGAGAAGGCCAGCTCGGAATCCTTGTAGAGCCAGTGCGAGGCGACGCCCGACTCGGCGACGTGGTGCATCTCGGTGGTGCGGATCTGCGCCTCGACCGGCGTGCCATAGGGGCCGATCAGGGTGCTGTGCAGCGACTTGTAGCCGTTGGCCTTGGGGATGGCGATGTAGTCCTTGAACTTGCCCGGCACCGGCTTGTAGAGGCCGTGCAGCGCGCCGAGCGCCAGGTAGCAGGTCGGCACGTCCTTGACGATGACGCGAAAGCCGTAGATGTCGAGCACCTGCGAGAAGGACAGCGACTTGCCGCGCATCTTGCGGTAGATGCCGTACAGGTGCTTCTCGCGGCCCATCACCTCGGCCTCGATGTTCGCCTCGGCCAGGCGCGCCTTGATGCCCTTCAGGATCTTGCCGACCACTTCGCGCCGGTTGCCGCGCGCCGACTTGACGGCCTTGGCCAGCACGCGATAGCGCAGGGGCCAGACGTGGCGGAAGGCCAGCTCCTGCAGTTCGCGGTAGAGGTTGTTGAGGCCGAGCCGGTTGGCGATCGGCGCGTAGATATCGAGGGTCTCGCGGGCGATGCGGCGGCGCTTGTCGGGCCGCAGCGTGTCCAGCGTGCGCATGTTGTGCAGCCGGTCGGCCAGCTTGATGAGGATGACGCGCACGTCGCGCGCCATCGCCAGCAGCATCTTGCGGAAGTTCTCGGCCTGGGCGTCCTCGATGGACTGGAACTCGATCTTGTCCAGCTTGGAGACGCCATCGACCAGCTCGGCCGTCACCTTGCCGAACTTCTCGCCGATCTCGGCCAGGGAGATCTCGGTGTCCTCGGTGACGTCGTGCAGCAGCGCCGCCATCAGCGCCTGGGCGTCGAGATGCCAGCCGGTGAGAATGCCGGCGACGGCGAGCGGGTGGGAGAAATAGGGGTCGCCGCTGATGCGGAACTGGCCCCTGTGCGCCTCCGCCGAAAAGAGGAAGGCGGCGGCGACGCGCTCGATGTCCTCGGGCTTGAGGTAGGTGCCGAGCAGCTCCCTCAGCTTCTCAAGCCGAAGGGCGAGCTCGGTGTCGTAGGCTTGCGGGGTTTGCTGGGCGGGAGACGGAACGGCGGCGTGCATGGCTCACCTTCCTCTCCCGGGGCGGCACTCAGGCCTGCCCGCGGTTGAGCACTTCCAGGCCGACCAGGCCGGCGCCGATCTCGCGCAGCGCGATGACGGTCGGCTTGTCCTTGCCGGCATCGAGCAGGGGGGCGGCGCCGAGGGTGATCTGGCGCGCCCGGTAAGTGGCGGCCAGGGTCAGCTGGAAGCGGTTGGGAATCCTCTTGATGCATTCGTCTACGGTAATGCGGGCCATGTTTTTTCCTATGTATCCTGTTCGAGAAACGCGAAAAGCGTGCGGTGGCGGTCGCGCTGCGAGGCGGTGCGCAGGCGAACCGCCCGCACCACGCTCAGGAGGTCTTCGACGGCCTCCGGCAACTTGTTGTTAATAATAACATAATCGAACTCGTTTACATGGCGCATTTCGTCCAGGGCGGCCGCCGTGCGGCGGGCGATGGTTTCCGCGCTGTCCTGGCCGCGTCCGTGCAGGCGCCGATCGAGCTCCTCGACTGACGGCGGCAGGACGAAAATGCCGACACAGCCCGGAAAAACCTTGCGCACCTGCTGCGCGCCCTGCCAGTCGATCTCCAGCAGGATGTCCTGCCCGGTCGCCATCTGCCGCTCGATCCAGACGCGCGAGGTGCCGTAATGGTTGCCGTGCACTTCGGCGCTTTCGAGGAACTCGCCCCGTTCACGCATGGCGAGGAAGGCCGCCAGGTCCACAAAATGGTATTCGCGCCCGTTCTGCTCGCCCGGCCGCGGCGCCCGCGTGGTGTAGGACACGGAGAGCCCGATGCCGGCATCGCGCTCGAGCAGCATCTTCACCAGCGTGGTCTTGCCGGCGCCGGAGGGGGCGGCGACGATGAAGAGCGCCCCTGCCATCAGACCGCCATCCCCCCGCGCCCCCTTCCCGAGGAAGGGGGTGACGGTTGTTCGCCGCAGCACGGCTCCACATTGTTGACTGCGCCCATCCTCGGGGCGGCCCGGCGGATGGCGCTCATTCGATGTTCTGCACCTGTTCGCGCATCTGCTCGATGAGCAGCTTCATGTCCACGGCGATGGCGGTAATGTCCGCGGAGACCGATTTCGAGGCGAGCGTGTTGGCCTCGCGGTTGAGTTCCTGCATGAGGAAGTCCAGCCGTTTGCCGGCCGCCCCGCCCTTGTCGACGACGCGCGCCACCTCGTCCAGATGGGCGGCGAGGCGGTTCAGCTCCTCCGCCACGTCGACGCGGGTGGCGAACAGGCCCATTTCCTGGCGGATGCGCTCCTCGTCGAGGCTGGCCGCCGCCTCGCGCAGGCGGGCCGCCATGCGTTCCTGGTAGTCGGCCAGGGCCTGCGGCAGCTTCGGCGCGGCATCGGCCACCAGGGCGCGCATGCGTTCGACCCGTTCCAAAATCATGGCGGCCAGCTTGGCGCCCTCGCGCCGGCGCGTGGCGACCAGCTCGTCCAGGGCGCTCTTCGCCAGCGCGGCGCATTCGGCCTGCAGGGTGTCGGGGGCGAGCTGGTCGTCGCCCAGCATGCCGGGCCAGCGCAGCACCTCGGCCACGGACAGGGGCGACGCCTCGGGCAGCCTGTCGCGCACGCCGGCCTGCAGGTCGGCCAGCTGCTGCAGGAGGGGGCGGTTGAGGCTCGCCTCGCGCGGCGCCGTCGCCGACGGCAGCAGGTTGAGCCGGCAATCGACCTTGCCGCGGTTGAGCCGGCCGGAAATCAGCTCGCGCAGCCCCGGTTCGACGACGCGCACCTCTTCGGCGATGCGGAAGTTCATGTCGAGGTAGCGCGAATTGACCGTGCGCAGTTCGAGGTGCAGAATGCCCCGCCCGATGTCGCGCATCTGGGCGGCATAGCCGGTCATGCTGTGGATCATTGCGTTTTCCCGCGTCGCGCCTTTACAGCGCGGCGATAAATTAAGACAATCGGGCCTTATCTTAACCGAACTCCCGCCGCCGCACACCGGCCGACCGCCACCCCGGCATGCCTCCCCAGACCAACGTACCGCTGCCGCCGGGCTACCAGCTCGACGAATACCGCATCGAGCGACAGCTTTCCCTGGGCGGCTTCTCCATCGTCTATCTGGCCCTGGACAGGGAAAATACGCCGGTCGCCATCAAGGAATACCTGCCGAATTCCCTCGCGCTGCGCGCCGAGGGTGACGCCCTGCCCTCGATCGCCGAGGAAAACGTGGCGACCTTCCGCTACGGCATGAAGTGCTTTTTCGAGGAAGGCCGCGCGCTGGCCAGGATCGCCCACCCCAACGTGGTGCGCGTGCTGAATTTCTTCCGCGCCAACGAAACCGTCTACATGGTGATGCACTACGAGCGCGGCCGCACACTGCAGGAGCACATCCAGAAGCACAAGGGCGAGATCCGCGAGAGCTTCATGCGCACCGTCTTCGCCCGCCTGCTCAACGGCCTGCGCGAGGTGCACACGCGCAAGCTGCTGCACCTGGACATCAAGCCCTCCAACATCTATCTGCGCAACGACGGGCAGCCGGTGCTGATCGATTTCGGCGCCGCCCGCCAGACGCTGGCCACCGACACGCCGCTGCTCAAGCCGATGTACACCCCGGGCTTCGCCGCCCCCGAGCAATACAACAATACCCCGCGCGAGCTGCTCGGCCCCTGGACCGACATCTACTCCATCGGCGCCAGCATGTATGCCTGCATGGCGGCGGCGGCGCCGCAGGCGGCGGACAAGCGTCTCGAACGCGACCAGCTGGCGCCGGCGGTCAGGCGCTGGCCGGATAAATACTCGAAACAGCTGCTGGAGACCGTAGACTGGTGCATGCGGCTCAATTACCTCGAGCGCCCGCAGAGCGTGTTCGCCCTGCAGAAGGCGCTCGCCGACAAGGCGCGCAGCGTACCGAGGCAGACCCTGCTCGGCAACCTGCGCAAGAGAGTCAGGTCGCTGATAAAATGAAATTCACCATCTATCAGGAAAGCCGGCCGGGCAAGCGCCCGACCAACGAGGACCGCATCGCCTACTGCTATTCGCGCGACGCGCTGCTGATGGTCGTCGCCGACGGCATGGGCGGCCACCTCGCCGGCGAGGTGGCGGCGCAGATCGCCGTGCAGTACATCACCGAGGCCTTCCAGCGCGAAGCCCATCCGCTGCTGAAGGATCCCTTCCTGTTCCTCTCCGGCGCGCTCACCAACGCCCACCACGCCATCCTCGACTACGCCTCCGACCGCTTCCTGCCGGAAGCGCCGCGCACCACCTGCGTGGCCTGCATCGTGCAGGATTCGATCGCCTACTGGGCGCACGCCGGCGATTCGCGCCTCTACGCCATCCGCGGCGGACGCGTCCTCGCCCAGACGCGCGACCATTCGCGCGTGCAGCGCATGATCGAGGACGGCCTCATCACCGCCGAGGCCGCCGCCCGCCATCCGGCGCGCAACCGCATCTTCAGTTGCCTGGGCGGCGGCAGTGCGCCGCAGATCGACTTCTCCAAGAAGACGCCGCTGATGACCGGCGACGTCGTCCTGCTCTGCTCGGACGGCGTGTGGGGCCCCCTGCCGAGCGACGTCATCCCGCGCGCCATGAGCACCGGCAACGTCCTGCAGGCGGCGCCGGCGCTGCTCAACCAGGCCGAGACCCGCGGCGGCGACAACGCCGACAACCTGTCGATGATCGCCATCCGCTGGGAAGACAGCTATGCCGAGGACACCCTCGGCAGCGTGTCGACCAAGACCATGCCGATCGATTCCTTCACGACGCAGATGGAGGCCTTCGCCAAGGCGCGCAAGGGCGCCCAGCCCCTGCCCAACCTGTCCGACGAGGACATCGAGCAGGCCATCCAGGAAATCAACGCAGCCATCCGGAAATATTCGAAATGACATCGAGCAGCAGACCGAGCGGGCGCCGGGCGGATGAATTGCGCCCGGTGAGCCTCACCCGCAACTTCACCCGCCACGCCGAGGGCTCGGTGCTGGTGGAATTCGGCGACACGAAAGTGCTGTGCACCGCCAGCGTCGAAGCCGGCGTGCCGGGCTTCCTGCGCGGCCTCGGCCAGGGCTGGCTCACCGCCGAATACGGCATGCTGCCGCGCTCGACCCACACGCGCAGCGCGCGCGAGGCGGCCAAGGGCAAGCAGAGCGGGCGCACGCTGGAGATTCAGCGCCTGATCGGCCGGGCGCTACGCGCCGTCACCGACCTCGAGGCGCTCGGCGAGCGCACCGTGCAGATCGACTGCGACGTGCTGCAGGCCGACGGCGGCACGCGCACCGCCGCCATCACCGGCGCCTGCGTCGCCGCCCACGACGCCTTCTCGAAGCTCGTCGCCGAGGGCGCCATCGCGCGCCATCCGCTGCGCGAGCTGGTCGCCGCCGTCTCGGTGGGCATCTACGACGGCCTGCCGGTGCTCGACCTCGACTATCCGGAAGATTCCGCCTGCGACACCGACATGAACGTGGTGATGACCGCCTCCGGCGGCATGATCGAACTGCAGGGCACGGCGGAAGGCGCGCCGTTCAGCCGTGCCGAACTCGACACCCTGCTCGGCCTGGCCGAGCGCGGCATCGCGCAGCTCATCGCGGAACAAAAGTCAGTCCTGGCGGAACGGCGATAAGCGGCAACCGGGCATGTTCGAGCAGGCATTCAGGAACGTAGACGACGTCCTCTGGAAAGAAGCCGGCTGCACCACCGAGCTCGACTACACCGAACAGACCTCCTGGCTGCTGTTCCTGAAATACCTCGACGGCCTGGAGCAGGACAAGGCGGCCGAGGCGGCGCTGGAAGGAAAGAAATACAGCTACATCCTCGCCCCGCCCTACCGCTGGGAAAGCTGGGCCGCGCCGAAGGGGCCGGATGGCAAGCTCGACCACAACAAGACGCTGACCGGCGACGACCTGCGCGATTTCGTCGATCGCACGCTCTTTCCCTACCTGCACGCCTTCAAGCAGAAGGCCGCCGGGCCGAACACCATCGAATACAAGATCGGCGAGATCTTCGGCGAGATCAAGAACAAGATCCACAGCGGCTACAACCTGCGCGAGATCATCGACCACATCGACGAGCTGCAATTCCGCTCGCAGGCCGAGAAGCACGAACTCTCGGCGCTCTACGAAGAGAAGATCAAGCGCATGGGCAACGCCGGGCGCAACGGCGGCGAGTACTACACCCCGCGCCCGCTGATCCGCGCCATGGTGCGGGTGGTCCGGCCGAAGATCGGCGAGCGCATCTACGACGGCGCCTGCGGCTCGGCCGGCTTCCTTTGCGAAGCCTTCGACTACCTCAAGGCCGGCAAGCTCACCACGGCCGACCTCAAGACCCTGCAGGAGCGCACCTTCTACGGCATCGAGAAGAAGTCGCTCGCCTACGTCATCGCGATCATGAACATGATCCTGCACGGCGTCGAGACGCCCAACATCGTGCATGCCAACACGCTGGCGCTCAACCTCGCCGACGTGCAGGACAGCCAGCGCTTCGAGGTCATCCTCGCCAATCCGCCCTTCGGCGGCAAGGAGCGCAAGGAAGTGCAGCAGAACTTCCCCATCCGCACCGGCGAGACGGCCTTCCTGTTCCTGCAGCACTTCATCAAGATGCTCAAGGCCGGCGGCCGCGCCGCGGTGGTCATCAAGAACACCTTCCTGTCGAATACCGACAACGCCTCGGTGAGCCTGCGCAAGCTGCTGCTGGAGAGCTGCAATCTGCACACCATTCTCGACTGCCCCGGCGGCACCTTCCAGGGCGCCGGCGTCAAGACCGTCGTGCTGTTCTTCGAGAAAGGCGCCCCGACGCGCAGCATCTGGTACTACCAGCTCGACCCCGGCCGCAACCTCGGCAAGACCAACCCGCTCAACGACGCCGACCTCGCCGAATTCGTCGAACTGCAAAAGACCTCCGCCGACTCGCCGAAAAGCTGGAGCGTAAAAGTCAGTGCCGTCGATACGGCGACCTGTGACCTCTCGGTGAAGAACCCCAACGGCAACGAGGCTGTCGCCCACCGTAGCCCGCAGGACATCATGGACGAAATCGCCGCGCTGGATGCCGAAAGCGCGACGGTGCTGGCAAAGATCAGGGCGATGCTGTGAAGGCTGGGTGGCAATCCAAACCTTTCGAGGACTGCATCGAAAAGGTCACCTACACAACAAAAGTTCAGCGCAAGGATTTCCTGGATGTTGGCGCTTATCCCGTTGTCTCTCAGGAAGAGGCCTTCATAAACGGCTACTGGGACAACGAAGACGACTTGTTTCGGGTTGCAAATCCGGTAGTGGTTTTTGGTGACCATACCAAGGTGCTGAAGTACATCGACTTTGACTTTGTCCTCGGTGCGGATGGCGTCAAGCTGATACCGCCGAAAGAATTTCTGGTCCCCAAGTTTTTCTACTATCAGCTACAGACGGCGCAACTTGATTCCCTTGGGTATGCGCGTCATTACAAGCTGCTTAAGGAACTGGAGATCAAGTATCCCGATAGGGTTGAACAACACCGCATCGTCGCCATCCTCGACGAAGCCTTCGACGGTATCGCCACCGCCAAGGCCAACGCCGAACAGAACCTTCAGAACGCCCGCGCCTTGTTCGAGAGCCATTTGCAGAAGGTATTTACGGAGCGTGGGGACGGGTGGGTGGACTTACCACTTGCTACCGTCTGTGAGCTAATCAACGGCCGTGCATATAAGAAGCACGAAATGCTGGCAACTGGGAAATACCAGCTGCTACGAGTAGGTAACTTTTTTACAAACAGAGATTGGTATTACTCAGATCTTGAATTGGAGCCGGATAAATACTGCGACAACGGTGATCTGCTCTACGCTTGGTCAGCTTCTTTCGGTCCGCGGATTTGGGAGGGGGGAAAAGTTATCTACCACTATCACATCTGGAAAGTGTTGCCGAACGAAGAGGAGATAAAAAAGCGGTTTCTGCTATATCTTTTTGAGTGGGATGTCGAGCAAATCAAGAAAGCATATGGTGCCGGTACAACCATGCTTCACGTCAGCAAAGGCTCAATGGAACGCCGTGTCCTACCGATACCACCTCTATCCATTCAGGATAAGATTGTTTCGCTTCTCGACGATTTGACTGCCGAAACCCGCCGCCTCGAATCCCTCTACCAACAAAAGCTCGCGGCGCTGGACGAGTTGAAGAAATCCCTTCTGCATCAGGCTTTCACTGGCAAACTTACCGAGCATACGGTTAGGGAGGCGATGGCATGAGTTCGGCACGTGACGTTGCGCTGGTCGATGAACTGCGCGCCTTGCCGGCGGAAGCGCCGTGGGTGGAGTTCAAGGGCAGCAACACCGACCCGGACATGATCGGCAAGCGCTGTTCCGCCCTCTCCAATGCCGCACGCATCGAAGGCAAGGACTTTGCCTACATGCTGTGGGGCATCGAGGACGGCAGCCATGCCGTGATCGGGACCGATTTCAATCCGGAGACGCACAAAGCCCACGGCCAGATTCTCCAGCTCTGGCTGGCGAACTGCCTGCAGCCGAGCATCACATTCAGCTTTCGTGTCGTCGCCCATCCGGAGGGGCAGGTCGTGCTGCTCGAAATTCCGGCGGCTACCGGAACCCCCGTCGCGTTCAACAGCATCGCCTACATTCGCATCGGCAGCGCCACGCCCAAGCTGACCGATTATCCGGAGCGATACCAGCAGTTGATCGAGCGCATGCAGCCTTACCGCTGGGAGCAGGGTATCGCACGCCAGTACGCCAGCGGCGACGATGTCCTGCATCTGCTCGATTACAGCCAGTATTTCCGTCTGACCAAACAGCCGTTGCCCGACAATCGGGCCGGCATCTTCGACAAGCTGGAAGGCGACCGGCTGATCGTTCGCGACGTGGGCGACCGCTGGAACATCACCAATCTCGGCGCGATTCTGTTCGCCAACCGGTTGCCTGACTTCGAAGCCAGCCTGGCGCGCAAGGCGGTCCGCTTCGTTGCTTATGGCGGGAAAAATCGTGCTGCCACGGTGACGCATCGACACGATGGACAGAAGGGCTACGCCGTGGGCTTCGAGGGGCTGGTCGGCTACCTAAACGATCTGTTGCCGAAAAACGAGCACATCGGCTCGGCGCTGCGAGAGACGCACCCCCTGTTTCCCGAACTGGCCATTCGTGAGCTGGTCGCCAATGCGCTGATTCACCAGGACATGACAGTCAGCGGCGCCGGGCCGCAGATCGAATTGTTCAGCGACCGGATCGAAATCAGCAATCCCGGCGCTCCCTTGGTCAATCCGGAGCGGATGATTGACCTGCCGCCCCGTTCAAGAAACGAGGCACTGGCCTCGCTGATGCGCCGGATGAATATGTGCGAGGAACAGGGCAGCGGGCTGGACAAGGTTGTCGAACAGGTTGAGATCTTCCAGCTTCCTGCGCCGCTGTTCCGTAGCGAAGGCAATTCAACCCAGGTGGTTCTTTACGGGCCGCGCAGCTTCGCCGAAATGACGCCGGAAGAACGGGTTCGGGCCTGCTACTTCCATGCCGTGCTGAAATTCCTTGGTGGCGACAGGATGAAGAATGCGTCGCTTTGCGCCCGACTGGGTGTGGCCTCGAAGAATGCCGCGCAAGTTACGGCGGTGATCAACAAGACGCTCAAGGCAGGGCGAATCCGCATTGCGGACCCGGAACACCCTCGGGCGGGTTATCTGCCCCATTGGGCGTAGCCGCCATTTCTTGATCGGGTTTTGAATATGGCTGTCCGAAATCCAGGCTCTAGACTATCAATTCCTTATAAATCAGTTGATTACGAAACAACTGAGCGGCGGAATTTTCTTGATCGGGTTTTGATGATGGTCCAGCGAGCCGATATGATTGGCTGCCACCGAAAGCGAAAGGCCCCGGTGATCTCACCGAGGCCATGACGCCGGCCGGGAACTCCCAACCCACTTTGGGATTAATTGTAAAAGATTTCGCCTGGCACATGAAATCAGATCGCCGTCCCGCCAGCACTGACTTTTCGGGTCGGCTTGACACGAAACTTGACTGATACTTGACTCATCCTTCGCGCAGAAGAACGCATGAACGAAGCCGAAACCCGCGCCGAGCACATCGACCCGGCCCTCGCCGCCGCCGGCTGGGGCCGGGTCGAGGGCAGCCGCGTCCGGCGCGAATACCCGATCACGCCCGGGCGGCTGGAGGGTGCGGGCCGGCGCGGCAAGGCCTTGAGCGCGGATTACGTCCTCGAATACCGCAACACCCGGCTGGCGGTGGTGGAGGCCAAGGCCTGGGACAAGGAACTCACCGAGGGCGCCGGCCAGGCGAAGGACTACGCCGGCAAGCTGGCGGTCCGCTTCGCCTACGCCAGCAACGGGCAGGGCGTCTACGGCATCGACATGCAGACCGGCGCGGAAGGCGAGCGGGCCGGCTTTCCGACGCCCGACGAGCTCTGGAACCTCGCCTTCGCCACGGCCAACGCCTGGCGCGACCGCTTCGCCGCCGTGCCCTTCGAGGACCGGGGCGGCTTCTTCCAGGGGCGCTACTACCAGGACATCGCCGTCGAGCGCGCGCTGGCGGCGCTGGCCGGGGGGCGCAATCGCATCCTTCTGACCCTGGCGACGGGCACGGGCAAGACCTTCATCGCCTTCCAGATCGCGTGGAAGCTGTTCCACAGCCGCTGGAACCTGGGCGGCGAACCGACGCGCCGGCCGCGCATCCTGTTCCTCGCCGACCGCAACATTCTCGCCGACCAGGCCTACAACGCGTTTTCGGCGTTCCCCGACGATGCGCTGGTGCGCATCGCGCCGGACGACATCCGCAAGAAGGGCAAGGTGCCGAAGAACGGCAGCCTGTTCTTCACCATCTTCCAGACCTTCATGAGCGGGCCGGGGGAAAGCGCGTATTTCGGCGAGTACCCGCAGGACTTCTTCGATTTCATCGTCATCGACGAATGCCATCGCGGCGGCGCCAACGACGAGAGCAACTGGCGCGGCATCCTCGACTACTTCGCGCCGGCCGTGCAGCTGGGCCTGACGGCGACGCCGAAGCGCAAGGACAACGTCGACACCTACGCCTACTTCAGCGAGCCGGTGTTCGTCTATTCGCTCAGGGACGGCATCAACGACGGCTTCCTGACGCCCTTCCGCGTCAAGCAGATCGCCACCACGCTCGACGATTACGTGTTCACGCCCGACGACACCGTGGTCGAAGGCGAGATCGAGACCGGCAAGCGCTACGAGGAAAAGGATTTCAACCGCGTCATCGAGATTCGCGAGCGCGAAAGGAAGCGCGTCGAGATTTTCATGGGCCAGATCGACCAGCGCGAAAAGACGCTGGTGTTTTGCGCCAACCAGACGCATGCGCTGGTGATCCGTGACCTCGTCAACCAGATCAAGGTGAGCAGCGATCCCAATTACTGCCAGCGTGTCACGGCCGACGACGGGGCGCTCGGCGAGCAGTGGCTGCGCGACTTCCAGGACAACGAGAAGACCATCCCGACGATCCTGACCACCTCGCAGAAGCTGTCGACCGGCGTGGATGCGCGCAACGTGCGCAACATCGTGCTGCTGCGGCCGATCAATTCGATGATCGAGTTCAAGCAGATCATCGGCCGCGGCACGCGGCTCTACGAGGGCAAGGACTACTTCACCATCTACGACTTCGTCCGGGCGCACCACCATTTCAGCGACCCGGAATGGGACGGCGAACCCGCGGAGCCGGAGGTCGCCTATCCTTCGCCGACGCCCCGCCCGCCGCCGGAGGCGCGCGAACCGGACCCCGACGACCGCCCGCCGCCGCGCCGCAAGGTCAAGGTGAAGCTCGCCGACGGCAAGGCGCGCCACATCCAGCACATGATGGCGACGAGCTTCTGGCATCCCGACGGCACACCGATGTCGGCCGTGCAATTCATGGAGGCGCTGTTCGGCAGGCTGCCGGAATTCTTCAGGGACGAGGAGGAACTGCGCCGGTTGTGGAGCGCGCCCGACACGCGCCGGAAGCTGCTCGAAGGGCTGGCGGAAAAGGGCTTCGGCCACGATCAGCTGGCCGAGATGCAGAAGCTCATCGACGCCGAGCAGAGCGACCTGTTCGACGTGCTGGCCCACGTCGCCTATGCCCTGGAGCCACTGACCCGCAGGGAGCGGGCCGACCATGCCAGGATGCTGATCGACCCGCATTTCAACGACAGGCAACGCGCGTTTCTCGACTTCGTGCTGGCGCACTACATCAGCATCGGCGTGGAAGAACTCGATCAGGCCAAGCTGACGCCGTTGCTGAAATTGAAGTACCACGACTCCATCGCCGACGCCGTGGCCGATCTCGGCCAGCCCGAGGATATCGGCCGCGTGTTCGCCGGCTTCCAGAAATACCTTTACCTCACGGATGCCACCGCATGAAGCAACTCGTCCTCGCCTCCAACAACCCCGGCAAGCTGCGCGAGTTCGCCGCGCTGTTCGCGCCCTTCGACATCGAGGTGCTGCCGCAGTCGGCCTTCAACATTCCCGAGGCGGAGGAGCCGCACTGCACCTTCCTCGAGAACGCCCTGGCCAAGGCGCGCCACGCGGCCAAACTGTCGGGACTGCCGGCCATGTCCGACGACTCCGGCCTGTGCGTACCGGCGCTCGGCGGCGAGCCGGGCGTGCATTCCGCCTATTACGGAGGCCGCGACGGCGACCGCATGACGCGCGACGCCCGCAACAACGCCAGACTGCTCGCCGCGCTCGAAGGGCGCAGCGACCGCCGCGCCCACTACGTCTGCGTGCTGGTGCTGCTGCGCCATGCCGAGGATCCGCAGCCGGTCATCGCCGAGGGCGAATGGCACGGTGAAATCCTCACGGCCCCGCGCGGCACGGGCGGCTTCGGCTACGACCCGCTGTTCCTGGTGCCCTCGGCGAACTGCTCCTCGGCGGAACTGACGGCGGAAGCCAAGAACGGCATCAGCCACCGCGCCCTCGCCTTCGCCAGGCTCGCCGAGCGCCTGCGCGCGGGGCTCTGATTCCTTTCGTGACGCGCCGCGTCATTCCAATCGCTGCAGAAGGTCGCCGCGGCGCGCCGGCCGGACTGGCGAGCCTGCCGCCGCTCTCGCTCTACGTCCATTTTCCCTGGTGCGTGAGGAAGTGCCCCTACTGCGACTTCAACTCGCACGAGGCGCGCGAGGGCATTCCGGAAGCGCGCTACCTCGCCGCGCTCATCGCCGACCTGGAGCAGTCGCTGCCGCGGGTCTGGGGCCGGACGGTCTCCAGCGTCTTCATCGGCGGCGGCACGCCGAGCCTGCTCTCGCCCGAATCGGTCGACGCCCTGCTCGCCGCCGTGCGGGCGCGACTGACTTTGCTGCCCGATGCCGAGGTCACGCTGGAAGCCAACCCGGGCACGGTCGAGGCGGCGCGCTTCGCCGGCTACCGCGCCGCCGGCGTGAATCGTCTTTCCGTCGGCGTGCAGAGCTTCAACCCGCGCCACCTCGCCGCGCTCGGCCGCATCCACGACGCGGACGAGGCGCGGCGCGCCGTCGAACTGGCCTTGAAGCACTTCGACAATGTCAACCTCGACCTGATGTACGCCCTGCCCGGGCAGACGCTCGAGGAGGCGCGCGCCGACATCGGGGCGGCGGCAGACTTCGGCACGCCGCACCTCTCCGCCTACCACCTGACGCTGGAACCGAACACCGCCTTCCACCGCGCCCCGCCGCCGCTGCCGGATGCCGACCTCGCGGCGCAGATGCAGGATGCGGTGGAAGACGCGCTGGCCGCGCGCGGCTACGTGCACTACGAGGTGTCCGCCTTCTCCCGCAAAGGGAGCGAGTGCCGCCACAACCTCAACTACTGGCAGTTCGGCGACTACCTCGGCATCGGCGCCGGTGCCCACGGCAAGATTTCCTCGCCGGAGGGCCTCGTCAGGGAGATGCGGCAGCGCCACCCGCAGGCCTACATGGAAGCGGCGGAGGACGGAAATGCCGTGCAGGAGACGCACGCCGTCGACGACGCCGACCTGCCCTTCGAATTCATGATGAACGCCTTGCGGCTGGCGGAGGGTTTTCCGGCTCGGCTGTTCGCCGAACGGACGGGACTGGCTTTGGCGGCGATCCACCCGCTGCTGGAGGCGGCGGTTTCGCGGGGACTTCTCGAGGTCTCGGCCGAACGCATCGCGCCGACGCGGCGCGGCCGGCGCTTCCTCAACGACCTGCTGCAGATCTTCCTGAAGGACTGATCAGTCCTTGAGCAGGCTGCCGGTGCGCTTGATCCAGCCCTCGACGAGGGCGCGGCCGGCAGCGTCGGCCGCGAGTTCCGCCCCGCGCCGCCCCACTTCATTCAGGATGTCGCTCACCTGCCAGCGCGACTCGCGCACCATCAGCTGCATCTCGGCCAGCGCCACGGCGTCGTCCTCGATGCCGGCGGTGAGCGAGGCCAGCTCGTCGGGGTGAAAGCCGGTTTCCAGCAGGGCGCGCTCGAGGCCGTTGATGCGCCCGTCGACGAAGGCCACCAGCGGCGCCTCGGCCACCTCGGGCGTGTCGACCGTGCAGGACTGGAAGGCGCCGTGCCAGCTGCGGAAGATTTCGGCGATCTGGTCGAGCTGGGCCACCACCGCCTCGGCGGAGATTTCGCCCATGCTGTCGAGGCCCTGCGGCTGGCCGCCGTGCAGCAGGCCGATCAGGTGGTCGACCAGCTCGCGGCTGAACTTGCGCCGGTTCATCTTCAGCATCACCGACAGGCGCGAGGCGCCATGGGTGCGCCAGCTCTTCTCGAAGAGCGTGGTGACCGCCTCGGCCAGCATGAGGATCTGGCCGATCGGGCCGATCTCCTCGCCCTTGAGGCCGCGCGGATAGCCGCTGCCGTCGAGGCGCTCGTGGTGCTCGAAGACGGCCGTGCTGATCTCCGGGTGGTACTGCGGATATTCCTGCAGGATGAGGTAGGCCGTCATCGGATGGGCGTAGACGTGGCGCAACTCGTCCGCTTCGAGGCGGCGCCCCGGACGCAGCAGCTCCGGATCGATGTGCAGCGCGCCGATGTCGTGCAGCATGCCGGCCGCGGCGACGCTGGCGAGGTCGCGATCGGGCAGGCGGCTCTTGATGGCGAGGAACAGCGCGATCAGGGTCATCTGCACGCTGTGCGCGTAGATTTCCGGCCGCTGCTCGCGCGCGACCGTCAGCTTGAAGGCCAGCGCCGGCACGAGCGGCATGGCGTAGAAGGCATTGAGCAGGCGCTCGAGGCCGGGCAGCGCGGTGCGCAGGAGCTGGAAGCGCGGCTCGTCATCGAGTATTTCACGGGCGCGGTCGCGCAGGGCGGCCTGGGTGACGCCGCCGGCGACGGTGAGGCACTGGTCGATCGGCGGCTGCAGCTTGTGCTGCACCAGCTTCTCGCGCAGTGCGGAATTGACGCGCGTACCGCGCCCGACCAGCTCGATGCCGTTGCGGGTAAACACCGCCTGGCTGGCGACCACCTCGTGCGTGTCGCCCAGCGCCGTGACGCTCGCGATGTAGTGCTCGTCGTAATTCATGTTTTCCAGAAGACCACGTCCCAGACGCCGTGCCCGAGCCTGAGACCGCGCGCCTCGAATTTGGTTTGCGGCCGGTAGTCCGGCCGCGGCGCGTAGCCGTCCGCCGTGTTCTCGAGCTGCGCTTCGGCCGAGAGCACCGCCAGCATCTGCTCGGCGTATTCCTGCCAGTCGGTCGCCAGGTGCAGGATTCCCCCGGGCTTGAGCCGGCTCGCCAGCAGGGCGACAAAGTCAGTCTGGACGAGACGGCGCTTGTGATGGCGCTTCTTCGGCCAGGGGTCGGGAAAGAAAACATGGATGGCGTCGAGGGCTTCCGGCGCGATCATCTCGCGCAACACTTCCACCGCGTCGTGCTGGATCAGGCGCAGGTTGGCGAGGCCGCGCTCGTCGATCAGCTTGAGCAGGCTGCCCACACCGGGCGAATGCACCTCGATGCCGAGGTAGTCGTTTTCAGGGTGCGCTGCAGCAATCGCCGCCGTCGTCTCGCCCATGCCGAAGCCGATTTCCAGGATTTTCGCGGCCTGGCGCCCGAATGCGGCATCCAGGTCAATAAATTTTTCTGAAAAATCAATTCCGTAACGGGGCAGGAGGGTCTCCCGTGCGCGCGCCTGCGCGGGCGAGAGGCGGCCCTGGCGCAGGACGAAACTGCGCACGGGGCGGCGCTCATCCGGCTGGACGGACGGGCTCGACGCATCGTGTCGATCAGGGCTCAAGATCGGAAGAAAACTGCCGATAAAACAAGGACGCTGGCAGTTTAACACCATGACCGACCCAAACCTGACCTCGCCGTGCACGGGTGCACACCGACCCTCGCGTTCCAGCGGCCTGCCCTGGCGCGGGCGGAAGGGCACGGCTGTCCGGTGCACTCTGCCGGAAACGATCGGCGGTCATGGAAACTGAACGGGAACTGCAACGCGTCAATCGCGCCCTGCGCATGATCCTGGCCGCCAACCAGACCATGCGCAGCGCCGGTTGCCAGATCGAGCTGCTCGACGCCATCTGCAGCGTCATCATCGAGACGGGCGGCTATCGATTTGCCTGGATCGGCTATGCCGAACACGATGCCAGGAAAACCGTGACGCCGGTGGCTTCTGCCGGCTTCGATGACGGTTTTCTCGACCAGGCCTTCATTTCCTGGGACGAGGCCTCGCCCAACGGCCAGGGCAATGCCGGCATGGCCATCCGCAGCGGCCGGCCCTTCGTCATCCGCAGCGCGGCGCGCGATCCGCATGCCGCGCCGTGGCGACTCGCCCTGCTCCAGCGCGGCTATGCCTCGATGGCCTCCTTCCCCCTGCGTGCCGGCGACATCACCGGCGCGCTGGTCATCTATGCCGCCAACGAGAACGCCTTCGGCGCCGAGGAATGCGCCCTGCTGGAGAGCCTCGCCGCCGACATCGGCCATGGCATCAACGCCCTGCGGGCGGCCGAGCAGCGCGCCCTCACGGACAAGACGCTGAGGCGCAGCGAGGCGATCCTCGACCGCGCCCAGCAGATCGCCCACATCGGCAGCTGGGAGTTCGACCTGATCACGCAGGACATGTACTGGTCGGAGGAATTGTTCCGGATATTCGGCTACGAGCCCGGCGAGGTCCGGGCCAGCCTGGACAGGATTCTTGGCCACACCCACCCTGAGGACCGCGAGCGGGTCGCGCGGATGGCGCGCGACCTCGTCCAGGGCGAGTTGTCCTCGATCGAGATCGACCACCGCATCGTCTGGTCGGACGGTCAGGTCCGTCACGTGCACATGCTGTGCGAAATGGAGTTCGTCGAAGACCGGCCGTCCCGCATGATCGGCTCTGTTCAGGACGTCACCGAGCAGGTACAACGCGAAATCGAGCAGCAGCGCACCCACCGCGCCCTGCGCATGCTCTCCGCGGTCACCCGCGCGGGGCGCGAGGCGGTCACCGAGGCCGGCCTGCTGCAGCGTGCCTGCGACATCGTTGTCGAGACGGGCGGCTATACCTTCGCCTGGATCGCCGGCAAGGAGCATGGGGCCGGGAAACGTGCGGTACTGCTCGCCGGCACCGGCAATCCGGCCATGCATGCCCGCCTGAACAGCGGCATCGTCACCTGGGACGAAGACCAGGCCAGGGGCCATGGCACGGTGGGGCGCGCCCTGCGCAGCGGCGAGCCCTGCATCGTGCGCGACGTGCTGACCGATCCGCTCTACGCACCCTGGCTCGACTTCGCGCTGGAAATGCAGTTCAACGCCTGCGCCTCCTTTCCGCTTCCGGTCGAGGGCAGGATCGAGGCCGCGCTGGTCATCTATGCCACCAACGACACCTTCGGCGAGGCCGAATGCGTCCTGCTGCAGGAACTCGCGCAGGACGTCGGCCATTCCCTTGCCGCCCTGCGTGCCGAAGCCGGCCGCAACCAGACGGAAGCAGACCTGCGCCGCAACGAGGCCCTGCTCGGCCGTGCCGAAGCACTCTCCCATGTCGGCAGCTGGGAATGGGACATGCGCACCCAGGAGCTGCAATGGTCGGAAGAAACCTACCGCATCCTGGGTTTCGAGCCTTATGAGGTCGAACCGGACACCGACCTGGCCATGGCGCGCACCCATCCCGACGACCGCGCCGCCCTGAAAGCCAGCCTTCACGACGTGGCCAGCGGAGAAACGCTGTCCTCTGCGCTGGATTATCGCATCCTGCCGCCCGACGGGGATATCCGCTGGGTACACGTCAAAGTCGAGATGGAATACCACGATACCGGCCCGCTGCGCATGACCGGCGTCCTGCAGGACATCTCGGAGCGCAAGCGATTCGAGCAGAAGCTCTCCGAGATGGCGAGCTTCGACAATCTGACCGGACTGCCCAACCGCAACCTCCTCAACGACCGCCTCGGCCAGGCCCTCTCCCACACCCGGCGCAACAACGGCCTGATGGCGGTCGGCTTCGTCGACCTCGACCGTTTCAAGGTCATCAACGACACGCTCGGCCACGATGCCGGCGACGAGCTGCTGAAGGAAATCGCCCGCCGCCTGTCCGGCTCGCTGCGCGCCTGCGACACCGTGGCGCGCCAGGGCGGCGACGAGTTCGTCGTCGTGCTCACCGACCTGACGCGCCCGGAAGACGCCACCGTCGTGGCGCAGAAGCTGCTCGAGGCGCTCACCCCGCCGGTGAACCTGTGCGGCCGCGAGATCGTGCCCGGCGCCAGCCTCGGCTTCGCCCTCTACCCGCAGGATGGCGACAGCCTGCAGTCCCTCCTGATGTCGGCCGACAAGGCCATGTACACCGCCAAGCAGGCCGGCCGCGGCCAGTACCGTTTCTTCGATCCCGAGATGAACCGCGCCGCCGCCAACTGGCTGGAGGTGGGTTCCGAACTGCACCACGCCCTGCAGCGCAACGAGTTCGAACTGCACTACCAGCCCAAGGTGGACCTGAAGAGCGGCAGGATCACCGGCGTCGAGGCGCTGCTGCGCTGGCAAAGCCCGCAGCACGGCCTGGTGCCGCCCAACAAGTTCATCCCGATCCTCGAGGAGAACGGCCTGATCCTGGAGGTGGGCGAATGGGTCATCGCGCGCGCCTGCCGCCAGTGGCGCCTTTGGCGCGAGCAAGGCCTGCCGCCGCTGCGCATCGCCGTCAACCTCTCGCCCCGCCAGTTCCAGAGCAGGAATCTCGCCGAGCGCATCCGGACACTGATCGACCAGCCGGACTTCCGCCCGGAATACTTTGAACTGGAGATCACCGAAAGCATGGTCATGCAGAACGTCGAGCGGGCCATCGCCATGCTGGAGGAGTTGCGTCAGACCGGCATACGCATCGCCATCGACGACTTCGGCACCGGCTACTCTTCCCTGGCGGTGCTCAAGCGCTTTCCGGTTGACTGCCTGAAAGTGGACCGCTCCTTCGTCCGGGACATTCCGAACGACGCCGACGACATGGCCATCACGCGTTCGGTCATCCTGCTGGCGCACAGCATGGAATTGTCGGTGGTGGCGGAAGGGGTGGAAACGGAAGCGCAGCGCGCCTTCCTGGTCGACTGCGGTTGCGACGAGATGCAGGGCTTTCTGTTTTCGAAACCCCTGCCGGCGGCGGAACTGGCCGAGCGGGTGCTCGGCCACGGGCAAACCGCCCTGGCGGCCTGATCAGGCGTTGCCGATCATGCCGCCCGTGGGCGAACTGGGCGAGGCGGTGTACAGTTTCTTCGGCATGCGCCCGGCCAGGTACGCCTCGCGCCCGGCCTCGACCGCCTTCTTCATGGCGGAGGCCATCAGCACCGGGTTCTGCGCCCCGGCAATCGCCGTGTTCATCAGCACGCCGTCGCAGCCCAGCTCCATGGCGATGGCGGCATCCGACGCGGTGCCGACGCCGGCGTCGACCAGCACCGGCACCTTGGCGTTGTCGATGATCAGGCGCAGGTTCCACGGGTTGAGGATGCCCATGCCGGAGCCGATGAGGGAGGCGAGCGGCATCACCGCGACACAGCCGATTTCTTCAAGGCGCTTTGCCTGGATCGGATCGTCGGCGCAGTACACCATCACCTTGAAGCCGTCCTTCACCAGCGTCTCGGCCGCCGCCAGCGTCTGCGGCATGTCGGGGAACAGCGTCTGCGCATCGCCCAGCACTTCCAGCTTGACGAGGTCGTGGCCGTCGAGCAGCTCGCGCGCCAGGCGCAGGGTGCGCACGGCGTCCTCCGCCGTATAGCAGCCGGCGGTGTTCGGCAGCAGGGTGTATTTCGACGGCGGCAGGTAGTCGAGCAGGCTCGGCTGGCCCGGCTCCTGGCCGATGTTGGTGCGGCGGATGGCCACCGTGACGATCTCGGCGCCCGAGGCCTCGATGGCCTTTCGCGTCTCGTCGAAATCCTTGTACTTGCCGGTGCCGACGAGCAGACGCGAGTTGTATGCCTTGCCGGCGATGATGAGCTGGTCGTTCTGCATGATTCCCTTACCCGCCGCCGACGGCGATGACGATTTCGATGCGGTCGCCCGCGGCGAGCCGGGCGGCGGCGTGAGCGCTCTTCGGCACGATCTCGCCGTTCCTCTCGACCGCCAGGCGCTGGCCTTCAAGGCCCATCCCGCGCAGCAGCTCCGCCACCGAAAGCGCCTCCGCCACGCTGCGCTGCTCGCCGTTGACGCTGATTTCCATGCGGGAATTCTAACAGGTAGAATGGTGCCGTTCGCGGGTGTAGTTCAATGGCAGAACGGCAGCTTCCCAAGCTGCATACGAGGGTTCGATTCCCTTCACCCGCTCCAGGACAATCAAGCCGGCTCGCAAGCCGGCTTTTTTCCTGGGAAGGGCAGTTCACCACGGCGTGCACGGCGAAAAAACAGCGCCTTGCATCCATCTCGCAAATCACCATTCGGGTGATGCGACCGCAAATGTCACGCTTTTGTTTTCACGCCGTGTCCGCCGTGGTTCAAATGCGGGTTTCAGGTTTAATCCTTCAGCGTCCTGTAGCGTCCGCCATGGTAGATCAAGGGTGGCCGTTCGCACCGGCCGAAGCGTTCGACCCGGCCGATGAAAATGCGGTGGTCGCCGCCGGCATGCTGTGCCTCGTTGCGGCACTCGAGCGCGGCGCAGCAGCCCGCGAGCAGCGGCGCGCCGCCGAGTCCGGGCTGCCAGTCGAGGCCGGCGAACTTGTCGGCGCCGCGGCGGGCAAAACGCTCCGAGAGCACCTGCTGGTCGGCCGCCAGCACGTTCACGGCGAAGTGGCTGGCGGCGCGGAAGGCCGCGAGACTGGGCGAGGCAAGCGAGAGGCTCCACAGGATCAGGGGCGGATCGAGCGACACCGTGTTGAAGGAGTTCACGGTCAGGCCGATGGCGCGGCCGTCCGCGTCGCACGCGCTCACCACGGCGACGCCGGTGGCGAAGGCACCGAGCGCGTCGCGCAGGTCGCGATGGTCATTTTCGGCGCCGCACCAGGGGCTGGCGTCGGGCGGTTCGCAGGGCTTGTTCATCGGCTCGATAACGGATGGCGGCGGCAGTTCCTTTAGAATCGGATCAGACTAACCGCCGCACCTTCTTCTGGCAAGCAAACCCTTCGCGACAGCAAATCCATTTCTTCGTCATGGCCAATCGTCCCTCCGCCGATTTCGCGCCCTGCCTGATCCGCTGGCAGAAGCGCGCCGGCCGCCACGACCTGCCCTGGCAACAGCAGGGCCGCGCCGATCCCTACCGCATCTGGCTCTCCGAGATCATGCTGCAGCAGACGCAGGTGGCGACGGTGATTCCGTATTACCGGCGCTTCCTCGCCCGCTTTCCCGACCTCGCCCGCCTCGCCGCGGCGCCGGCGGAAGACGTCATGGCGCTCTGGAGCGGCCTCGGCTACTACGCGCGGGCGCGCAACCTGCAGCAGGCGGCGCAGGCAATCGTCGCAGGGCACGGCGGCCGCTTTCCGCAGCGCATCGAGGACATCGCGGCGCTGCCGGGCATCGGCCGCTCGACCGCCGCCGCCATCGCCGTCTTCGCCTTCGGCGCGAGCGCGGCGATCCTCGACGGCAACGTCAGGCGCGTGCTGGCGCGCGCCTTCGGCATCGAAGGCTTTCCCGGCGAGAAGGCGGTGGAGGCGCGCCTGTGGGCGCTGGCCGAATCGCTGCTGCCGCAGCGCGAGCTGGCTGCCTACACGCAGGGGCTGATGGACCTCGGCGCGACGCTGTGCACGCGGAGCAAGCCGCGCTGCGGCGACTGCCCGGTCGCCGCGCAATGCGTGGCGCGACGCGAGGACCGCGTCGCCGAACTGCCGACGCCGCGCGCCCGGCGCGCCGTGCCGCAGCGCGCGGTCACCCTGCTGGTGCTGCGCCACCGCGGCCGCGTGCTGCTGCAACAGCGGCCGCCGCAGGGCATCTGGGGCGGGCTGCTGTCGCTGCCCGAATTGCCGCCGGGGAAAATGCCGCGCCGCTACGCCGGCGCCGTGCAACTGCCCGTGCTGCGCCACGCCTTCACGCATTTCCGCCTCGACATCACGCCGCTCGTGTGCAAAGTCAGTCGTCGGGACACGGCGCCGGACGGCGTCTGGCTGAGCCTGAGGCGGCTCGACACGGCGCCCTTGCCGGCGCCGATCCGGAAAATCCTCGAAAGCCTCGCGTAAACACGGCGCGAGGCGAACTGCCGCCGCCCCCTTCCGCCGGAAGGGGATCGGGGGGGGTAGATCGTTACTTGACCAGGTTCCGCCGCGACAAAAACTTGAAGACGATCTCCAGCCGCGAGGCCGGGTCTTCCAGTTCGAGCAGCTTCTGCCGCGCGATGGGCGGGATCGGCAGCAGCTCGCAGAAGCGGTAGCCGACCCAGGCCGCGTCGTCGAAGCGGTGCGGCTCGGGAAAATGCACGGCGCCGGCATCCGCCACCAGCGCCTGCAGCAGCGGCACCAGCGCCGCCAGCGCCGCCGGCACCGGCAGGGACGCCTCGGCGGCGACCGGTTCGACGCGCGCCCGCAGCAGGCCGGCGGCGTCGGCTTCGCTCGACAGGATGCGGAAACGCTCCTCGCCACGCACCGTGATGTTGAGGATGCCGGGCTGCACCATGTCCCAGGCGACGATGCGCGCCTCGGTGCCGAGCGGATGCGGCAGCGCCGGCGCCCCGGCTTCGGCCCCCTCGGCGATGAGGCAGATGCCGAAGGTGCTCTCCTGCCTGAAGCAGTCCTTCACCAGTGTCATGTAGCGCTGCTCGAAGACGCGCAGCGGCAAGGTGCCGCCGGGAAACAGCACGGCATTGAGGGGGAACAGCGGCAGCTCGGCGGCTTGCGGCGGCGCGGCGCGCCGCGGGGGGAGTTTGAACATCGGCGGGATCAGGATCTGTCGTTTTCTTCGGCAATGCGGAACGGGGCGGAGGCCGGCTGTTCCTCCAGCAG
This sequence comes from Rhodocyclaceae bacterium, assembly GCA_041396245.1. Classification (GTDB taxonomy): domain Bacteria; phylum Pseudomonadota; class Gammaproteobacteria; order Burkholderiales; family Rhodocyclaceae; genus Desulfobacillus. The sequence continues at coordinate 53,443 of JAWKYW010000008.1, forward strand.
CTTCGCCGCGGCGAGGCCGTTGGCCAGCCCGAATAGTAGCGCAGCGAGGGCGAAGAACGGCACGAGATAGAACAGGCCGTCGTGCGGCACCAGCCACAGCCGCGCCACGGCCAGCTGGCCGCCGATGTGGGCGAAGGCGGCGACGAGGCTCTGGCTCACGGGTCCGAACCAGCGCGCCGGCAGGTGCAGGACGAGGCCCAGCGCGACGAGGCTGGCCAGGGCGCCGGCCAGGCTGAGGAAGAAGCCCGGGGCGAGGAACTGGCCGATGAGCAGGCTGCCCGCCACCACCCGCAGCAGCGTCACCCAGGCGGCGTCGCGCCAGCCGTAGCGCGCCAGCACAACCAGCGTGATGATGTTGGCCAGGCCCGGCTTCACGCCCGGCAGCGGCAGCGGGATCGCCGCCTCCACCACCGACAGGGCGATGGCCGCCGCCGCGTAGCGCGCGATGCGGTGGTCGTCGGCGCTGGGGACGAGTTCAATGCTGGCGGGCATTCATTCCCCCTCACCCCCCACCCCTCTCCCGCCAGGGGAGAAGGGAGGTTGGTGAGTCGCTTCGCGACGGTCAATACGAAAGGCTGTCATGGCTGGAAGCGCGCCCGGCGATGGACAGGCTGATGTGGCTCGGCGCGCAGATGGCGATGGCGTTGGGCTGGGAGAGCCAGCCCTGGCGCACGCAGTACTGGCGCGGGCCGGGGTCGGATGCGACGCGGGCGCGGCCCGGCTGCACCTCGATGACGCTGATGCCGAGCGCGCCGGCGACCTCGATGCGCCGCGCCTGGGTCAGCGGCAGCTCGGCGACGACGACGCCGTCGCGCCGCACCACGGCCTTTTCCGCCGCGCCGCCGGAAAAGGCGATGGGTGCCAGAGCGGCGGTGGCGGCGGCGAAAGCGAACAGCACGGCCCAGTCGCCGGGCTTCATGAAGCGCAGGAAGGATTTCACGTGATGGCGCGGTGGCGCACCAGGACGCGCGCCTGCTCGCGGAACTGCCCCGCCAGCCACTCGGCCAGGTACACCGAGCGGTGCTGGCCGCCGGTGCAGCCGATGGCCACCGTTAGGTAGCTGCGGTTGTCGCGCACGTAGGACGGCAGCCACTCGGCGAGGAAGCGGCGGATGTCCTCCGTCATCTTGCGCACTTCCGCCTGCGTCTCGAGGAAGCGCGCCACCGCGGCATCGCGGCCGGTGAGCGGGCGCAGCTGGGGATCGTAGTGCGGGTTGGGCAGGCAGCGCACGTCGAAGACGAGGTCGGCGTCGAGCGGGATGCCGTGCTTGTAGCCGAAGGACTCGAACTGCAAAGTCAGTCCCTGCGGGACGGCGGGCTGGACGAAGTCGAGGATCCATCTGCGCAGCGCGTTCGGATTGAGGTTGCTGGTGTCGATGCGGTTGCCCAGGCCGGCGACGTTCTCCAGCATCCCGCGCTCGCGCACGATGGCCTCGGCCAGGGTCGTGCGATCGTCCGACAGCGGATGGCCGCGGCGCGTCTCGGAAAAACGCGCGATCAGCGTCTCGTCGCGCGCTTCGATAAAGACGAAGCGGGTCGGCACCCCCGCCGCCTGCAGGTCGCGCAGCTGCTGCGGCAGGGCGGCGATGGAGGCGCCGGCGCGCACATCGATGGCCACCGCCACGCGCTCGCAGCCCTCCTCGCGCAACTGGCGCACCAAGGGCGGCAGCAGGGTGGCCGGCAGGTTGTCGACGCAGTAGTGGCCGGCGTCCTCCAGGGCGCGCAGCGCGATGCTCTTGCCGGAGCCGGAAAGGCCGCTGATCAGAACGAGCTGCATGCGATGTCACGGTTGAACGGGGAAGCCAAGCATAGCCAAAAGCCCCGCTTCTTGCCATCATTCGCCGGAGAAAACCCCGGAGGCCTCCATGACTTTCACGACCCTGAACTACGCAACCGCCGGCCGCATCGCCCGCATCACCCTCAACCGCCCGGAGCGGCTCAACGCCATCGACGAGAAGATGCCCGGCGAGATCCGCGCCGCCGTCGAGCGCGCCAACGCCGACGACGGCATCCACGTCATCATTCTTCAGGGCGCCGGGCGCGGCTTCTGCTCCGGTTACGACCTGAAGGCCTTCGCCGAAACGGCGGGCGAGAACCCCGGCGTGCAGTCGATGCCGTGGGACCCGATGGTCGACTACCGCTTCATGAAGCAGTGCACCGACGACTTCTTCTCGCTCTGGCGTTCCTACAAGCCGGTGATCTGCAAGGTGCACGGCTACGCGGTGGCCGGCGGCAGCGACATCGCCCTGTGCGCCGACATCGTCCTCATGGCCGAGGACGCGAAGATCGGCTACCCGCCGGCGCGCGTCTGGGGCTGCCCGACGACGGCGATGTGGGTGTTCCGCATCGGCGCCGAGAAGGCGAAGCGCATGCTGCTCACCGGCGACCTCGTCGACGGTCGCACCGCGAAGGCGATGGGGCTGGTCTACGACGCCGTCCCGGCGGCCGAACTCGATGCCGCGGTGGACGCGCTGGCCGAGCGCATGGCCGGCGTGCCGAAGAACCAGCTCATGATGCAGAAGCTGATGATCAACCAGGCCTACGAGAACATGGGGCTGGGCACCACGCAGATGATCGCCACCCTCTTCGACGGCATCACCCGCCACTCGCCCGAGGGCATGTGGTTCAAGGCCTACTCGGAAGCGCATGGTTTCCACGAGGCGGTGCGGCTGCGCGATTCGGGCGAGCCGATTCCGGGATCGAAACGCTGAAGTGATGCCGACTTCCGCCGGCGAGGTGCCGGGCGGGCGCGCCCTATTTGAGGCGGTGCACGACGCTGGTCGCCACGCCCCAGACCGACAGCTCCTGGCCGTCGGCGAGCTCGATCGGGCGAAAGCAGGGATTCTCCGGCAGCAGGCGGACCTGGCCGTTGCGCTTGAAGAGGCGCTTCAGGGTCAGCTCGTGGTCCACCAGCGCCACGACGATGTCGCCGTCGCGCGCTTCGAGGGCGCGGTCCACCACCAGCAGGTCGCCGTCCTGGATGCCGGCGCCGCTCATCGACTGGCCCTGCACGCGAATGAAGTAGGTCGACTCGCGGTGTTCGACAAGATGCTCGTTCAAGTCGAGGCAGCCATCGATGTGATCCTCGGCGGCAGCGGGCAGCCCGGCCGGCACGCGGGAGCGGAAGAGCGGGCGCGCAACCCGCATGGGTTCGGGTGCGGGAACGAAGATCACGCGGTCCAGTTTTCCACTTTAAGCCCCTTCACCCGACCGAACTCACGAACATTGTTCGTCACGAGAATGGCCTTGAGACTGCGAGCGTGGGCGGCAATCAGCAAATCATTGGCCCCGATCATTTCGCCGCGACGCTTGAGGTTGGCCCGAATGTCCGCGTAATCCTCTGCGGCCTCCGCCGGCCATTCCATCACTTCCAGATGCCGCACGAAGGCATTGAAGGCTTCGCGTGCCTGTTTCTGTTTCGTCGACAGCTTCACGCCATACAGAAGTTCCGACGCGGTCACGACGGACAGCGCCTGGTCAGCGATGGGCACGCAGCGGATCCTCTCCAGCAACGCCGGATGCGAGCGCTTCATGATGTAAGAACAGATATCGGTATCGAGGAGGTAGCGCGCCATCAGAAATCGCGCTCCTGAACCGGCAGATCCTCGACCCCGGCCATGAAATCGGCTGGTGCCACGGGGCCGCTTGCGAGATAGGCGTCCCAACTGGAAGGGCGCGGCGACAAAACAACGTCTTCACCCTGCTTGCGAATGAAGACCTCGCTCACGTTGAACTGATAATCCTTTGGCAGCCTGACGGCCTGACTGCGATTGTTCAGGAAGATCTTGGCGGTACGGTCCATACAGGTACTCTCCAGCATCATTGGATATGCCTCAGTATATGCATGAAACGACATATGTCAACGTATATGCAAGATACGGCCCTCCGTTCGTCGTTCACTTGTACTTCCTGAAGCTGCCGGTGACGCGGCCGAAGATTTCCAGATGGCCCTGCGGGCGGATCGGCGGGTAGGCCGGGTTGCCGGCCATGAGGTACATGCCGCGCTTGTCCCGGGCGAGGTACTTCAGGGTGAATTCGTTGTCGACGATGGCCACCACGATGTCGCCGACGCGGGCCGGGCGGGCCTTGTCCACCACGATGTAGTCGCCCGGCTGCAGGCCGGCGTCGATCATCGAGTCGCCCTTGACGGTGAGCAGGAGGGTGCGGCTGGGCGCATCCACCAGGAACTCGTCGATGGTGAGCGATTCGGCCGAGGCATCGTTGGCGGCGGCGGGGAGCCCCGCCCGCACCGAATCGGCCAGCGGCCGGTCGAAGAAGCGCGGGCCGGGGGCGAGGCGCCGGTCCGGCGTGGCCTGCAGGAAGCCGGCCAGCTTGAGCCGGCCGGCCACGGCATGGGCCGAGGCCACCGAGCGCAGCCCGAGCAGCCGCGCCATGTGCGAGAACGCGGGCAGGCTGCGGTGCTTCGCGAAGTAGTCCTGCAAGCGGCCGAGGTATTCCGAATCGCGTGAAGGTGGGGACATGGGGCCTCCGAATGCTCGTTCGCATCGTAGCGAACGAGCATTCGTTTGTAAAGGGGCCGGGGCATCCCGGGGGTGGCGGTAAAAGTCAGTCACTGCAATACGGCGACGCAAGGCGTTGGTGGCCGGATTCGGCCAGGAGCGGCCATGGCCATGGCTTGCAGGTCGGCCTTCAGGCCGACCTGGGCGCCTGTGTGACCCCCAAAGTCGGCCTGAAGGCCGACCTACAAACAAACAAACGGCTGCAACGCAACCCGAAAGTCAGCCGCCGGACCACGGCGGCTGACTTTGCTCAGCGCGCCGGTCCGCCGCCGGGAACGGCGCGCGCGCCCAGCACCGCGCCCAGCGTCACCGCGCCGAGGCCGGCCAGCGTCAGCAGCGACAGCGGCTCGCCGAGGATCGGCACGGCGGCGACGGCGGAGAGGCCGGGCACGAAGGCCATCAACAGCGCCACGGTCTGGGCGCCGAGCTGGCGCACGGCGAAGGTGTAGAGAATCATGGCGATGAAAACCACCAGCACGCCCTGGTAGACCGCCTGCAGGGCGATCTCGGCGGCGGGCGCCTGCGCCAGCGTACTGGGCAGGAAGAAGAACCACAGCGGCAGGTAGGCCGCCGCACTGCCCAGCGTGGTGGCCACCGTCGCCGCCAGCGGCGCCATCGGGTGGCGGCGCAGCAGCAGGGTGAACACCGCCCACGACGAGGAGCCGCAGAGGAAGAGGACGTCGCCCAGCAGTTGCAGGCCGGTCAGGCGCGGGCCGTGCGAAAAGGTGTCGGCGGCGGTGAGCAGGATGCCGACGAAGACGAGCGCGAGGGCGATGCGCTGCGGCCGCGTCGGCTTCATGCCGAGCCACAGCCAGGCGATGACGGCCGTGGCGAAAGGCAGGGCGCCGGGCAGCAGCACCGAGGCATGGGCCGCCGGCGCCAGGCGGAAGCCGGCATAGACGGCGGTGGCGTAGCCGATGCCGCCGAAGAGCGAGAACAGCGCGATCACCCTGAGGGGCGGCAGCGCGACGCGCGGCAGGAAGAACACGGCCACCAGCGCACCGACGCCGAAACGCAGGGCGGTGACGTCCCAGCCTGTCAGCGTGCCCTTGCCGCCGTGGCGGCTGACGAGGATGAAGCCGGTCCAGATGCAGAGGGTGGCGAGCACCGCGATCCAGCCGGCGCGGGTGGGTCCCGTCGGTGGGTTCATCGGCCGCTCAGTGGCCGCGGGCGACGAGGTCGCCGTCCTGCTCGATCAGCACGCCGGCCTTGAGCAGTTCATCGATGATCCGGGCGGCGACGGCGGCGGGCTCCTTGCCGAAGAAACGCCGCGAGACGTCGCGGAAAATGGCGACCCGGGCGAAATGGTCGCCGATGCCGGCGCGCGGCATGCGCCGCTTCTCCAGCAGGGTGAAGATGAACAGCGCCTTCATGGCGCTCCTGGCCATGCGTTCGGGGCTCGCCTCGAAGGCGGCCAGGCGCTGCAGGGCGCGCGCCACGGCGGCCTGGTAATCGGCGAAGGGCGCGCCATGGCCGGGGATGACGACGTCCACGTCCAGCTCGCGCAGCATTTCCAGGGTGCGCCGCTGCGCCGGGAGTCCCGAGCGGTCGCCGTGCAGCTCGGCGAACATCACGCCGAAGCCGTCCTGCCACAGCGCGTCGCCGGAAATCAGGATGCGCTCCTGCGGCGCGTAGTAGGCCAGCGCGTGCATGTCGTGGCCGGGCACATGCAGCGCCTGCCAGCGCAGGCCGCCCATCTCCAGCTCGTCGCCGGGGGCGAGGGTGGCGTCGAATTCGAAGGGCTCGGCCTGCTGGTGGGCGGAGGAGAGCAGCAGCGCGTCCTCGTCCCAGTCGGCCACCGCCGGCGCCATGCCCTCGGGCACGAGGATGCGGCAGCCGTGGGCGCGGCGCACCGCGGCGTTGCCGCCGATGTGGTCGGAGTGCGAGTGGGTGTTGACGAGGCGCACGAGCTTGCGGCCTTCCAGCGCGCGTTCGACGAGCGCCAGCGTCTGGTCGGCGTGGGTGACATAGCCGGAGTCGACCAGCGTCGCCTCGGCGCCTTCGTGGAAGACGATGTTGTTGGCGGAAAGCCAGCCGCGTTCGATGACGCGGATCTGTTTTGGCAGCAAGCTCATGCGATTTCTTTTCGGGCGGCGCCGACCGGCAGGCTGTCGATGCGCGGGTACTCGCCGCGTGTGAACAGCGCCGGCTCGGCGAGGTAATCGAGCGCCATGCCGGTGGCGTCGAAGCCCCAGAAGAGCTCGGGGCCGATGGCCAGCGTCGGCACGCCGAAAACGCCGGCCGCGAGCGCCTGTTCGCCGTGCTGCAGGAGCTGACTTTTCACGGCGGCGTCGTTGCAGCGCGCATCGAGGTCGGGCGCGTTCAGGCGCCGCGCCAGCTCGGCCCATTCTTCCGGCGCGTTGATGTCGCGCCCCTCGCGCCAGATGAAGCGGAAGATTTCATGGATTGTCTCGATCGATCCGCCGAGCGCCACGGCGGCGCGCAGGGCGCGCACCGGATTGAAGGGGTGCTGCGGCGGAAAGCGGAAGGGAATGCCGTTGCGCTCGGCCACCCACTGCACCTGGCGGTAGGTGAAGCGGCGCTTGGTCGCCATCTCGGCCGGGCCCTTCTGGCCCCAGTGCCTGAGCAGGCCGGCGAAGAGCACCGGCACCGGACGGATGTCGAGCTTTCCGTCGAAGCGCTGCAGCACTTCGGATTGCAGGTAGGCAAAGGGGGAGATGAAGTCGAAATACCAGTCGGCGGGTTTCATGATTCACCGCCGTCAAATCCCCCCCGGCCCCCCTTTTTCAAAGGGGGGAGACGACCCCCCATCCCCCGGCCCCTTGAAATCCCCCTCGGCCCCCCTTTTTCAAAGGGGGAGGTAGAAGCGGCGCGGCGCTGGGCGATTGCAGCGAGGATCCGAAGTTTCTGCTCGTCCGGGGCGGCGGCCCAGCCGGCGATCTCGTCCACCGTGCGCAGGCAGCCCTCGCACAGCCCGCTCGTCGCGTCCATGCGGCAGACGTCGATGCAGGGCGAGGCGACGCTCACGGCTTGCGCCTCCTGGCAAGAGTGGCCCTTGCAACCTTCGAGGACGGCTCGCGACCCAGCTCGGCGCAGATCCAGGCGCCGGCATCGACCAGGCGCTCGAGGTCGACGCCCGTCTCGATGCCGAGGCCGTTCATCAGGTACACCACGTCCTCGGTCGCCACGTTGCCCGAGGCGCCGGCGGCGTAGGGGCAGCCGCCGAGGCCGGCCACCGAGGCGTCGAAGACGGCGACGCCGCGCTCGAGCGAGGCGTAGATGTTGGCCAGCGCCATGCCGTAGGTGTCGTGGTAGTGGCCGGCGAGGCGCTCGACCGGCACCCGCGGCGCCACTTCATCCAGCATGCGCTGGACGGCGGCCGGCGCGCCGACGCCGATGGTGTCGCCGAGCGAGATCTCGTAACAACCCATTTCCAGCAGGCGCGCCGCCACCTCGGCCACGGCGGCCGGCGGCACCTCGCCCTGGTAGGGGCAGCCGAGGACGCAGGAGACATAGCCGCGCACGCGGATGTTGTTTTGCCGCGCCGCTTCCAGGACGGGGCGGAAGCGCGCCAGCGATTCGGCGATGGAACAGTTGATGTTCTTCTGCGAGAAGGCCTCGGAAGCGGCGGCGAAGACGGCAATCTCCTCGACGCCCGCAGCGAGCGCCTGCTCGAAGCCCCTCAGGTTGGGCACCAGCACCGGGTAGCTGACGCCGGCGCGGCGCGGCAGGCCCGCCATCACTTCGGCGGCATCGCCCATCTGCGGCACCCACTTCGGCGAGACGAAGGCGGTGGCCTCGATGACCTTCAGGCCGGCTTGGCCCAGGCGGTCGATGAGTTCGACCTTGGCGGCGGCCGGCACGAGCTGCCTTTCGTTCTGCAGGCCGTCGCGCGGGCCGACCTCGACGATCTTCACCTTGCTGGGCAGCGTCATGCCTGTGCGTCCTCGAATGCAAGTTCCATCCAGATGGTACCCGGAACGGGATGCGGCGCGTATTCCGGCACCGGCTTGAAGCCGAGGTGGCGGTAAAGGGCCTGCGCTTCGGTCATCTCGGGCAGCGTATCCAGCAGCACCCTGCGGTAGCCGGCGGCGCGCGCGAAATCGAGGGCCGTGCGCGTCAGGCGCAGGCCGAGCCCGTAACCGCGGAAAGCCGCGCGCACATACAGCCGCTTCAATTCGGCGTCCCCCTCGCGCAAAGGCCGCAGGGCGACGCAGCCGGCATCCCGGCCGTCTACCCGGGCGATCCAGACGCCGCCGCGCGGCGGGGCGTAGGCGCCGGGCAGGGTCGCCAACTCCTCGGCGAAGTTCTGGAAGCAGAGGTCGACGCCGAGCTGCGCCGCGTATTCCTCGAACAGTTCGCGCACGGCCGGAATCCATTCCGGCGCGTCGGCTGGAAGGATTTCGCTGGCGCTCACTTCGCCGGCTCGAAGTCCACCAGCTCGGCGCCCTCGGCGACCGAATCGCCGACGCCGAAGCGGAAGGCCTTGAGCGTTCCTTTCGCCGGCGCGGCAATGGTGTGTTCCATTTTCATCGCTTCGAGGATCAAGAGCGGCGCCCCCTGCTCGACTTCGCTGCCCGGCCGGGCGATGAGGGCGATGACCTTGCCCGGCATCGGCGCGGCGAGGCCGCCGCCCTCGCCGACGCCTTCGCCGGCATGGTAGAGCGGGTCGACGCAGGCCAGCTGCCAGGCGCGGCCGTGCAGGAAGACGTGGCGCTTCTCGCCGGCGGCGATCACCGTCGCCGGCAGGCGCATGCCGCCGAGTTCGATACGCAGCGTGCTGTTGCCGGTGCGCTCGCCGCACGCCGGCGTGCCGATGCCGTCGAGTTCCAGTTCGTAGCCGCCGCGGGCGTAGCCGACCGAGACGGTCTTCTCCGTCTCGCCGTGGCGGAACAGCAGGGTGCGGCGATGCGAGGCATTCAGGCGCCAGCCGTCGCGCAGGTGCCAGGGCGAGTGCGGGTCGCGGTCGCGCGCGGCGGCGGCGCGGGCGGCCTCCTCCTCGCGCAGCAGCTCGGCCAGGGCAGCGACGAGGAACACCTCGCGCGGCGTCTCCATGCCCTCGGGGAAGAGGAACGCCTTCTCGCGCTCGATGAGGCCGGTGTCGAGGTCGGCGCTGGCGAAGGCCGGGCAGGCCGCCAGGCGCGAAAGGAAGTCGACGTTGCTGGCGACGCCGACGACGCGGTACTGCGCCAGCGACTGCAGCATGCGCGACAGGGCTCGCTCGCGCGCATTTGTGTCACTGCCGTCCCAGACGATGAGCTTGGCGATCATCGGGTCGTAGTGCGGCGTGATCTCGTCGCCCTCCTCGACGCCGGTGTCGATGCGCACGTTGAGCGACTCGGCCGGCGGGGCGAGGTGGATCAGCCTTCCGGTCGACGGCAGGAAGCCCTTCTCCGGGTCCTCGGCGTAGATGCGCGCTTCCAGCGCGTGGCCGCGCAAGGCGATCTGCTCCTGCGCCAGCGGCAGCGGCTCGCCTGAAGCGACACGCAGCTGCCACTCGACGAGGTCGAGGCCGGTGATCATCTCGGTCACCGGATGCTCGACCTGCAGGCGGGTGTTCATCTCCATGAAGTAGAACTTTCCCGTGGTGGCAAATTCCCGCTCGGCAATGAATTCCACCGTGCCGGCGCCGACGTAGCCGACGGCCTTGGCCGCATCGACGGCGGCGCGGCCCATGGCGGCGCGTCGCTCCGGCGTCATGCCGGGCGCGGGCGCCTCCTCCAGCACCTTCTGGTGGCGGCGCTGCACCGAGCAGTCGCGCTCGAAGAGATGGACGCAGTTGCCCTGCGCGTCGCCGAACACCTGGATCTCGATGTGGCGCGGACGGACGAGGTATTTCTCGACCAGTACCTTGTCGTCGCCGAAACTCGACGCCGCCTCGCGCTTGCAGGAGGCGAGCGCGGCGGCAAAGTCGGCGGCCTTGTCGACGATGCGCATGCCCTTGCCGCCGCCGCCGGCGCTGGCCTTGATCAGCACCGGATAGCCGATGCGGCCGGCCTCCTTTTCGAGGAAGGCGGCATCCTGCTGGTCGCCGTGGTAGCCGGGCACCAGCGGCACGCCGGCCTGCTCCATGAGCGATTTCGCCGCGCTCTTCGAGCCCATGGCGCGGATCGCCGCCACCGGCGGGCCGATGAAGGCGATGCCGGCGGCGGCGCAGGCCTCGGCGAAGGCGTCGTTCTCGGAGAGGAAGCCATAGCCGGGATGCACGGCCTGGGCGCCGGTCTTCCGCGCCGCGTCGAGGATGCGTCCGGCGACGAGGTAGCTCTCGCGCGCCGCGGCCGGACCGATCAGCACCGCCTCGTCGGCGAGGCGCACGTGGCGCGCACCGGCGTCGGCCTCGGAATAGACGGCGACGGTGCGAATGCCGAGGCGCCGCGCCGTCCTGATGACGCGGCAGGCGATCTCGCCGCGGTTGGCTATGAGAATCTTGGAAAACATCGAAACTCCTTCATCGCGAAGGACGCAAAGACGCAAAGACCGCGAAGAAAAACAACAAGGATTCTGTTCTCTTTGCGTCCTTTGCGCCTTTGCGCTCTTTGCGTTTAAAGCGGCTCACTGCTTTGCAATCCACGACGGCTTGCGCTTCTCGAGGAACGCCGCCATGCCCTCGCGGCCCTCGGCCGAGGCGCGCACGCGGGCGATGCGCCGGGCGGTGTCGACGATCACGTCCTGGGTGACCGGCCGGTTGGCGACGGCCTTGATGAGCGACTTGCATTCGCCCAGCGCGACGGGTCCATTGGCAAGCAGGGCGTCGACGATCTCGCCGACGGCCTCGTCGAGTTCGGCCTCGCCCGGCACGATCTCGTGCACCAGGCCGATGCGGTAGGCCTCCGCCGCCGAGAAACGCTCGGCGGTGAGCATGTAGCGGCGCGCCTTGCGCTCGCCGATGGCGCCGATGACGTAGGGGCTGATCACCGCCGGGATGATGCCGAGCCTGACCTCGCTCAGCGCGAACTGCGCGTCGAAGGCGGCGATGGCGATGTCGCAGGCCGCCACCAGGCCGACGCCGCCGCCGTAGGCCGGTCCCTGCACGCGGGCGATGGTGGGCTTTCGCATGTCGTTGAGCATTCGCAGCATGCCTGCCAGCTCGATGGCGTCGCGCTGGGTTTCCTCGGCGCTGTAGCCGGCGGCCTTCTTCATCCAGTTGAGGTCGGCGCCGGCGCAAAAGCTTTTTCCCGTGCTGGAGAGCACGACGACGCGCACGTCGTGGTCGGTGTCCATCCTGACCAGGGCCGTCGACAGCTCTCGGATCAGCGCGTCGTCGAAGGCGTTGTGCCGCTCGGGGCGATTGAGCGTGATGATGCCGACGCCGTTGTCGATTTCGGTCAGGATGGTGTCGCTCATGTTCTCTCCCTGTAGGTCGGCCTTCAGGCCGACGGCTGCGGTTGTTGTCGGGCTGAAGCCCGACCTACAAAATCACATCCTGAACACGCCGAACGGCGTCGCTTCGATCGGTGCGTTGAGCGAGGCGGAGATGCCCAGCGCCAGCACGCGGCGCGACTGCGCCGGGTCGATGATGCCGTCGTCCCACAACCGCGCCGTGGCGTAGTAGGGGTGGCCCTGCGTCTCGTACTGGGCGCGCACCGGCGCCTTGAACTTCTCTTCCTCGTCGGCCGGCCAGGCCTTGCCCTGCGCCGCCATCGCGTCGCGGCGGATCTGCGCCAGCACGTTGGCGGCCTGCTCGCCGCCCATCACCGAGACGCGGCTGTTGGGCCACAGCCACAGCAGGCGCGGGCTGTAGGCGCGGCCGCACATGCCGTAGTTGCCGGCGCCGTGGCTGCCGCCGATGATCATCGTAAACTTCGGCACATTCGCGCAGGCCACGGCGGTGACCATCTTGGCGCCGTCTTTGGCGATGCCGGCGTTCTCGTACTTGCGGCCGACCATGAAGCCGGTGATGTTCTGCACGAACAGCAGCGGAATGCCGCGCTGCGCGCACAGCTGAACGAAGTGGGCGCCCTTCTGCGCCGACTCGCCGAAGAGGATGCCGTTGTTGGCGACGATGCCGACCGGGTAGCCGTGGATGCGGGCGAAGCCGGTCACCAGCGTGGTGCCGTAGCGCGACTTGAACTCGTCGAGGCGCGAACCGTCCACGATGCGGGCGAGGATCTCGCGCACCTCGAGCGGCTTCCTCGTGTCGAGCGGCACCGCACCGTAGATCTCCTCGGGGTCGTAGCGCGGGTCTTCCGGCGCCGTCACGTCGAGACTGACTTCCTTCCGCCAGTTGAGGTTGGCGACGATGCTGCGGCAGAGGTGCAGGGCATGGTGGTCGTTCTCGGCGAGGTGGTCGGCGACGCCGGAAATGCGCGTGTGCACGTCGCCGCCGCCGAGGTCCTCGGCGCTGACCACCTCGCCGGTGGCAGCCTTCACCAGCGGCGGGCCGCCGAGGAAGATGGTGCCCTGGTTCCTGACGATGATGGCCTCGTCCGACATCGCCGGCACGTAGGCGCCGCCGGCGGTACACGACCCCATCACCACCGCCACCTGCGGGATGCGCGCGGCCGACATGTTGGCCTGGTTGAAGAAGATGCGGCCGAAATGGTCGCGGTCGGGGAAGACCTCGTCCTGCGTCGGCAAGTTGGCGCCGCCGGAGTCGACCAGGTAGACGCAGGGCAGGCGGTTCTGCGCGGCGATCTCCTGCGCGCGCAGGTGCTTCTTGACGGTGATGGGGAAGTAGCTGCCGCCCTTCACCGTGGCGTCGTTGGCGATGATCATGCACTCGACGCCCTGCACGCGGCCGATGCCGGTGACGACGCCGCCGGAGGCGACCTCGTTGTTGTACATGCCCCAGCCGGCCATCGGCGAGAGTTCGAGGAAAGGCGTGCCGGCATCGAGCAGCGCGTCGATGCGGTCGCGCGCAAGCAGCTTGCCGCGGGCGACGTGCTTCTTGCGGTGTTCCGCCGTGCCGCCGAGACTGACTTCCGCGGTCTTCGCGCGCAGGTCGTCGACCAGCGCCCGCATGGCGGCGGCGTTGGCGCGGAATTCGTCCGAACGGGGGTTGAGCTGGGATTTGATGACGGTCATGGTTCAGAATCCACCGGTGGCGAGCCACTTCTCGATTTGCGGGAGGCGATCGGCGCCCCAGAAGGGCTCGCCGTCGACGACGATATACGGCGCGCCGCACATGCCTTTTGCGAGGGCGGTATCGGTCTCGACCTTCAGCCGCTCCTTGATCTCCGGCGTGCCGATGCCGGCGGCCAGCGCCGCGCCGTCGACGCCGAGGCCGGCAGCGATGTCCTGCAGCACGGCGAGCTCGGAAATGTCCCGGCCATCCTTCCAGTAGGCGCGGAAGACGGCATGGGCGAATTGGCGTGCCTTGGCGCAGTCCTGCCCGTGCAGCCAGTAGTAGCTGCGCGCCGCCGAGACGGTGGACAGCGGGAACTTCGCCGGGAACTTGAACGGCACATTGAAGTAGCGCGCCGAGCGGGAGAAGTCTCGCAGCGAGTACTCGCCCTTCAGCGGCACATTGACCAGCAGCGGCTGGCCGGTCTTCTGGAACACCACGCCGAGCAGCATCGGCCGCCACTTCACCTTGCGCCCGTACTTCGCCGCGAGGTCGTCGATCAGCTCGGAGGCAAGATAGGAATAGGGCGAGGAAAAGTCGAAGTAGAACTCGATCGGTTCGCTCATGGTGACTACTCCCCCCTTTGGAAAAGGGGGGCCGGGGGGGATTTAACCCGCTCCGCCACCACCCTGAATATCGTTTCAAGCACCGCTTCCGTTTCCTTCAACACCTGCAAATTGTCAAAACGCAGCACGCGCTGCCCAAGCGATCCAAGATGAGCATCCCGCCTCCGATCACTCACCTGACCTGCCTCCTCGAAATGCTGCGACCCATCCACTTCGACGACAAGTTTCGCCGCCGGCGAATGAAAATCCACGATGTACGGGCCAATCGGCTTCTGCCGGTAGAACTGTACGCCGAGAACCTGCTTGCCGCGTAACCGTGACCACAGCAAACGTTCCGCGTCTGTCATGTCGGTACGCAGCTTTCGGGCGGGTTGCTTCAGGCTGGTGTTGTATTTCAGCATGCGTTGTCGGCTCTCGACCGCCTTTCTAAATCCCCCCCGACCCCCCTTTTTCAAAGGGGGGAGTTGTGTTCGCTTACGTCAGGTTTCTGCCAATGACCAGGCGCTGGATGTCGCTGGCGCCTTCGTAGATCTGCGTCACGCGCACGTCGCGGTAGATGCGCTCGACCGGGAAGTCCGCCACGTAGCCGTAGCCGCCGTGGATCTGGATGGCGTCGGAGCAGACGTCCTCCGCCATCTCGGAGGCGAACAGCTTGGCCATCGAGGCCTCCTTCAGGCACGGTTTGCCGGCATCGCGCAGGCTCGCTGCGTGCAGCACCAGCTGGCGCGCCGCCTCGATGCGGGTGGCCATGTCGGCGAGGCGGAAGTTCACCGCCTGGTGCTCGATGATGAGCTTGCCGAAGGCCTCGCGTTCCTGGGCGTACTTCAGCGCCGCCTCGAAGGCCGCGCGCGCCATGCCGACCGACTGGGCGGCGATGCCGATGCGGCCGGCTTCGAGGTTGGCGAGCGCGATGCGGTAGCCCTCGCCTTCCGCACCCAGCAGATTCTGCGCCGGGATGCGGCAGTTCTCCAGCAGGATCTGCGCCGTGTCGGAGGCGTGCTGGCCCATCTTCTCCTCGATGCGGGCGACGATGTAGCCGGGTGCGTCGGTCGGCACGATGAAGGCCGAGATGCCGCGCTTAGAGGCCGCCTTGTCGGTGACGGCGAAGACGATGGCGACCTGGGCGTTCTTGCCCGAGGTGATGAACTGCTTGACACCGTTGAGCACCCAGTCGTTGCCGTCCTTCACGGCACTGGTGCGAATCGCCGCGGCGTCCGAGCCGACGTGCGGCTCGGTCAGGCAGAAGCAGCCGAGTTTCTCGCCGCTCGCCAGCGGCTTGAGGTATTGCTCCTTCTGCGCGTCCGTGCCGAAGGCGAGGATGGGGCCACACACCACCGAGTTGTTGACGCTGATGATGGTCGACGTGGCGCCGTCGCCGGCGGCGATCTCTTCCAGCGCCAGCGCCAGCGAGACGTAATCCATGCCCGCCCCGCCCCAGCGCTCGGGCACCGCCATGCCGAAGGCGCCCAGTTGCGCCAGTTCGGCCAGCGCCTCGCGCGGGAAGGTGCACTCGCGATCCCACGCCGCGGCGAAGGGCGCCAGGCGCTCACGCGAAAAATCGCGCATGGCGTCGCGGATCATTTCCTGCTCTTGCGTGAGAATCATATTGGTGAGCGGTAAGCAGTGAGTAGTGAGCGGAAAGTAGTGAGGGTTTTACCGCTCACCGCTTACCGCTCCCCGTTCACCGAATCATAAAAGTTCAATCGCCATGGCGGTGGCTTCGCCGCCGCCGATGCACAGGCTGGCCACGCCGCGCTTGCCGCCGTACTTCCTCAGCGCGCCGATCAGGGTGACGAGGATGCGCGCGCCGGAGGCGCCGATCGGGTGGCCCAGCGCACAGGCGCCGCCGTGCACGTTCACCTTCTCCGCCGGCAGCTTGAGATCGTGCATGGCCGCCATGGTCACCACGGCGAAGGCCTCGTTGATCTCGTAGAAGTCGACGCTGTCGGTCGTCCAGCCGGTCCTGGCGAAAAGTTTCTGCATGGCGCCGACCGGAGCGGTGGTGAACCAGCCCGGCTCCTGAGCGTGGGTCGACTGGCCGACGACGACGGCCAGCGGTTTGAGTCCCAGCTTCTCGGCAGTTGAGCGGCGCATCATCACCAGCGCCGCGGCGCCGTCGGAAATCGAGCTGGAGTTGGCGGCCGTCACCGTGCCGTCCTTCCTGAAGGCCGGCTTCAGCGTCGGGATCTTGTCGAGCTGCGCCTTGAGAGGCTGCTCGTCGCGGTCGATGACCGTGTCGCCCTTCTTGCCGGCCACTGTCACCGGCGCGACCTCCCAGGCGAAGGAGCCGTCGTTGATGGCCTGCTGCGCCCGCGTCGTCGAGCGGATGGCGAACTCGTCCTGCGCCTGGCGGGTGAAGGCGTATTTCTCGGCGCACTCCTCGGCGAAGGTGCCCATCAGGCGGCCCTTCTGATAAGCATCTTCGAGGCCGTCGAGGAACATGTGGTCATAGACCTGGCCGTGGCCGAGGCGCATGCCCGAGCGCGCCTTGGGCAGCAGGTAGGGCGCGTTGCTCATGGATTCCATGCCGCCGGCGACGAGGATGTCGTTGGTGCCGGCCGCCAGCATGTCGTGGGCGAACATCGCCGCGCGCATGCCCGAGCCGCACATCTTGTTCACCGTGGTGCAGCCGGTGGCGAGCGGCAAGCCGGCGCCAAGGGAAGCCTGGCGCGCCGGCGCCTGGCCCTGGCCGGCAGGCAGCACGCAGCCCATGACGACTTCCTCGACCTGCTCCGGGCGGATGCCGGCGCGCTCGACGGCGGCCCTGATGGCGGCAGCGCCGAGCTGGGCGCAGGCAAGCGAGGCGAAATCCCCCATGAAGCCCCCCATTGGCGTGCGGGCGGCGGAAACGATGACGATCGGGTCACTCATTCTTTGCTCCTAGTCTTTCCAGGGAAGTTCATAGTCGATTCTGAGCTTTTCCATGCGTTCGCGGAAGTGCGGCGGAAATGGGCAGGCCTTGCGCGCCGCGGTGTCGAGGAAGACGCCGGTGAGCAGAGTGATGGCCGAAATCTCTCCGCTCTCGGCGTTGCGCATCTCGTGTACGAAGCGGATCGTCTTGTCGCGCACCTCGATGGCGCCGGTGCGCACCGCCACCGTGTCGCCGGCATGCAGCTCGCGCTTGTAGGCGATGCGCTGCTCGACCGCCGCCATGCCGCGGCCGTTGTCGCGCAGGTAGCTCGGCGTGACGCCGAGCATGGAGAAGAAGTTCCAGGTGCCCTCGTCGAACTTGCCGACGTACCACATGACGTTCATGTGGTCCATGTGGTCGCAATGCCAGGGATAGACCGTGCCGCGGTACGTCTCCACCATTTCCGCCATCATTTCTCCTCCGTCATCAGGTCGCGCGCGCGCTCGGCCACGATCGGGGGAAACGGGCAGGACTTGCGCGTCTTCGCATCGAGGCAGACGATGGTGAATTCGCAGGTCGACGCCACCTCGCCGGTCTCGGTGTTGTAGAGCTCGTGGCGGAAGCGCACCACCTTCTCGCGCAGCTCCAGCACGCCGGTGCGCACCGCGATGGTGTCGCCGGGATAGAGCTCCTTCTTGTAGCTGACGTTCTGCTGCACCGCCGCCAGGTTCACGGCGCCGCTGCGCAGCAGCGAGGCGGTCAGGCCGAGCGCGGCGTAGGTCTGCCAGGCGGCGTGGTCGAAGAATTCCAGGTAGGCACGGACGTTGATGTGGCCCATGTGGTCGCGCTGCCATTCATGGACGGTGCCGCGGGCGGTCTCGATCATGGGCGCCTCATCTGTTCGACGTCGAAAATCAGGCAGGTGGTGGTGCCGTGGGAATAGAGCTTGCCGGCGGCGTCGTAAAGGCTGCCCTCGGCGATGCCGATCTGGCGGCCGACCTGGATCACCCGGCCCTCGGCGCGCACCGGGCCGACCTTGTCGGTCAGGGCGCGCAGGAAATTCACCTTGATCTCCAGCGAGGTGAAGGCCTGGCCTGCCTCGAGCTGGGTCTGCACGGCGCAGGCCATGCAGGAGTCGAGCAGCGTCGCCTGCCAGCCGCCATGAATGGTGCCGACCGGATTGAAGTGCGCCGGTGCGGGGTGGCCCTGGAAGACGACCCGCCCCTTCTCCACCTCGACCAGGGCGAAGTCCAGGGTTTCGGCAATCGGCGCCGGCGGCAGTTCGCCGCGCAGCATGCGCTGGAAGATCTCCAGCCCGCTGCAATCGCGGATCGCCGAAAGCGGCAGCACCCCGGACGCCTGCACCTTCTCGCGCACGGATTTCTCCGCCTCCAGCCACTCCTGCTGCAAGGCTTCCGTCTCCCGGCTCATGGCATGGTCTCGTTGTAGAGTTCGCGGCCGATCAGCATGCGGCGGATCTCCGACGTGCCGGCGCCGATCTCGTAGAGCTTGGCATCGCGCCACAGCCGCCCGGTCGGGTATTCGCTGGTGTAGCCGACGCCGCCGAGGGTCTGGATCGCCTCGCCGGCCATCCAGGTCGCCTTCTCGGCGGAATAGAGGATGGCGCCGGCGGCGTCCTTGCGCAGGGTGCGGGCGTGGTCTCCCCGCTCGCAGGCCTTGCCGACGGCGTAGACATAGGCGCGGGTGGCCTGCCAGGTGCTGTACATGTCGGCCAGCTTGCCCTGCATGAGCTGGAACTCGCCGATGGCCTGGCCGAACTGCTTGCGCTCGTGCACGAAGGGCAGCACCACGTCCATGCAGGCCGCCATGATGCCGAGCGGCCCGCCGGAGAGCACGGCGCGCTCATAGTCGAGGCCGCTCATCAGCACGCGGGCGCCGTTGCCCTCGCCGCCAAGGACGTTCTCCACCGGCACCTCGCAGTCGTCGAAAAACAGCGGGTAGGTGTTGGAGCCGCGCATGCCGAGCTTGTCGAGGTGCTGGCCCTTCGAGAAGCCCTTGAAGCCCTTCTCGACGATGAAGGCGGTCATGCCCTTGGCGCCGCCGTCGATGTTGGTCTTGGCGTAGACGACGAGCGTGTCGGCGTCGCCGCCGTTGGTGATCCACATCTTCGAGCCGTTCAGCACATAGCGGTCGCCCTTGAGATCCGCGCGCAATTTCATCGACACCACGTCGGAGCCGGCGCCCGGCTCCGACATCGCCAGCGCGCCGACGTGTTCGCCGGAGACCAGCCCGGGCAGGTATTTCTTCTTCTGCGCCTCGCTGCCGTTCCTGCGGATCTGGTTCACGCACAGGTTGGAATGCGCGCCGTAGGACAGTCCGACCGAGGCCGAGGCGCGCGAGATCTCCTCCATGGCGACGATGTGGGCGAGGTAGCCCATCTTCGTGCCGCCGTACTCCTCCTCGACGGTGAGGCCGAGCAGGCCCATCTCGCCGAACTTCTTCCAGAGGTCGGCGGGAAACAGGTTGTCGCGGTCGATGTCGGCCGCGCGCGGCAGGATCTCGTTCCTGGCGAAATCCCAGACGGCGTCGCGCAGCAGGTCGATGTCTTCGCCGAGGTCGAAATTCAGTCCGATCATTTGCTTTCCTTCGGATGCATGGTCATGAGGGTCTGCTGCATGGTGGCGCAGTGGACGGCCCGGCCGTCGCGGATCGCATACACCTCGCCACGGGTGATGACGAGGTTGCGGCCGGACTTCAGCACCTGGCCCTCGGCGACGAGCAGATCGCCGTCGGCCGGCGCCAGCAGGTTGAGCTTGAATTCGACGGTCAGCACCTCGGCGCCGGCCGGCATCAGCGTCAGCCCGGCATAGCCGCCGGCGCTGTCGACGATGGTGGCGGTGATGCCGGCATGGAAGTAGCCGTTCTGCTGGGTCAGGTCGGTGCGGTAGGGCAGGCGGATTTCGCAGTGCCCCGGGGAGAGGCTGCCCATCCCGGCGCCGATCAGGTCCATCACGCCCTGGCGGGCGAAGCTGGCGCGCACCGTGGCTTCCCAGTCCGGGTTGCGCGGCGCAGGGGCCTTGTGCTCGGGACGTACGCGATGGGGCATGGTTCCTCCGGCCAGGTCGGTTTTGCCAAATTCAGCCAGGTTCAGCCAGTTTCCGTCTGGTTGACGTTGACGTTAACGTCAACCAATCTTAGGGGCCTTTGACGTTGACGTCAACGTCAGCCCTTCGCCAAATTTTTTTTGCGGACCGCCTTCCCGCCCGCCTCGCCCAGCAGGGCATGGGCACGGTTTTCCAGCGAGACGATCTCCTCCAGCACCGCCTCGATGTCCTCGCGCTGCCGTTCAAGGGCGGCGCGCTGGCGCGCCAGGACGGCGAGGAACTTCGACAGCTGGGTCCGCTGGTCACGGCCAACGTCATACATATCAATGAGTTCCCGAATCTCGGCGAGGGACAGGCCAAGCCGGCGGCCGCGCAGGGTGAGCTTCAGGCGAGTACGGTCGCGCTTGGTATAGACGCGGCTCTGGCCGGCGCGCTCGGGGCTGATCAGGCCCTGATCCTCGTAATAGCGGATGGCGCGCGGCGTGATGTCGAATTCGCGCGCCAGCTCGGTGATCGTGAAGGTCTGTTCCCGGGGCATATTCAGGGTTAAAATGTTGTGCGCTGCAACATGGCGTCGTGGCGACGAGCCGAGTTAATCATTTTTCCCGGGTTTAATCAATTGGAGCCGTTCGAGCCGATCACCTATCCCTTCACGCAGCAGCCCGGCCCCGGCGAAGCGATCGAACTCGTCCCCGGCGTGCGCTGGGTGCGCATGCTGCTGCCCTTCGAGCTGAACCACATCAACCTGTGGCTGCTGGAAGAGGAAGACGGCTGGACCCTCGTCGACACCGGCCTCAACCTCGACGACATCAAGGCGAACTGGGAGGCCGTACTCGCCGCGCACTGCCGCGAGAAGCCGGTCAAGCGCATCGTCGTCACCCATTGCCACCCGGACCACCTCGGCCTCGCCCGCTGGCTGGGCGAGAAAACCGGCGCCGGCACCTGGATCACGCAGGGCGAGATGCTCAACGCCTACGCCTGGTTCCACCAGCTGCCCAATTACGACGTCGACGGCATGGTCGGCTTCTTCCGCCGCCACGGCCTCGACGCGGCGCGCGCCGACATGCTGTTCGATCGCGGCCCGACCTACCGCGGCCGCGTCGACGGCCTGCCGATCGAATACCGCCGCCTCCTGGAGGCTGACTTTGTCCGCATCGGCGGCTGCGACTGGCGCGTCATCGTCGGCTACGGCCACTCGCCCGAGCATGCCTCGCTCTACTGCGCGGAGCGCAACGTGCTGATCTCCGGCGACATGCTGCTGCCGCGCATCTCGACCAACGTCAGCGTCATGTCGTCCAACCCGGACGGCGACCCGATCCGGCTCTTCCTCGACTCGATCGCGCGCTTCGCGCCGCTGCCCGAGGAGACACTGGTGCTGCCCTCGCACGGCAAGCCCTTCCGCGGCATCCGCGCCCGCGTCGCGCAGCTCGCCGAACACCACCGCGAGCGCTTCGATGCGCTGGTCGCCGCCTGCGACGTACCGAAAAGCGCCTGCGAGCTGATCCCGACGCTGTTCAAGCGCGAGCTCGACGCGCACCAGACCATGTTCGCCATGGGCGAAGCCATCGCCCACCTGAATTACCTGGAACACGCCGGCCGCGTGCGCCGCGCGTCCGGCGCCGACGGCGTGTTCCGCTTCGTCGCCCCGTAGCAAACAAGGAGAGGATCGATGCCTGCGCAGCAAAAGGAAACCGGGAAGCCCGCCCTGCCCGACCCGAAGGAGGTCGCCCAAACCTACGCCGAGGTCGCCCAGCGCGCCTCCAAGCTCATCACCGAGCACATGCAGCGGCAGATGAAGCACGGCGTCGCCGCGCCGAGCGACGAGCTCGGCATCGCCCAGGCCTTCATGGACATGATGGCCAAGCTGCTCGCCAATCCCTACAAGCTGGCCCAGGCGCAGATGAACCTGGTGTGGGATTACTTTTCGCTGTGGCAGCACGCCATGATGCGTTTCTCCGGCCTCGACACGAAACCGGTGGCGGAACCGAAAAAGGGCGATAACCGCTTCAAGGACGAACAGTGGGAGGAGCACTTCCTCTTCGACTTCATCAAGCAGAGCTACCTCATCACCGCCCGCCACATCCACGACGTGGTGACCAATGTCGAGGGTCTGCCCGTCGAAACCGAGAAGAAAGTGAACTTCTTCACGCGCCAGTACATCGACGCCCTGTCGCCCTCCAACTTCGCCCTGACCAACCCGGAAGTGTTCCGCGAGACGGTGAAGTCGCACGGCCAGAACCTGCTCAGGGGCTTCAACAACCTGCTGCGCGACATCGAGGAGGGCGACGGCCAGCTGCGCGTCAAGATGACCGACCCGACCGCCTTCGAGCTGGGTCGCAACGTCGCCGTTACGCCGGGCAAGGTGGTGTTCCAGAACGATCTGATCCAGCTGCTGCAGTTCAACCCGACGACGGAGAAGCAGTACCGCCGGCCGCTGCTGATCATGCCGCCGTGGATCAACAAGTACTACATCCTCGACCTGCGCCAGTCGAACTCCTTCATCAAGTGGGCCACCGACCAGGGCCACACCGTCTTCGTCATTTCCTGGGTGAACCCCGACGCGCGCCTGGCCGAGAAGGGCTTCGACGACTACATGACCGAAGGCTCGCTCGCCGCCCTCGACGCCGTCTGCAGGCAGACCGGCGAGAACGAGGTCAACCTCATCGGCTACTGCCTCGGCGGCACGCTGCTCGGCGCGACGCTGGGCCACAACGCCGTCAAGAAGGACAAGCGCATCGTCTCGGCGACCTTCTTTGTCGCCCTGCTGGATTTCTCCATCCCCGGCGAGCTGGGCGTCTTCATCGACGAGCAGCAGGTCGCCAGCCTGGAGAAGAAGATGCAGGAGCGCGGCTACCTCGAAGGCTCGGAGATGGGCACCACCTTCAACATGCTGCGCTCCAACGACCTGATCTGGTCCTTCGTGGTGAACAACTACCTGATGGGCAAGGAGCCCTTCCCCTTCGACCTGCTGTTCTGGAACTCCGACTCGACGCGCATGCCGTACAGGATGCACAGCTTCTACCTGCGCAACATGTACATGAAGAACCTGTTGAAGGAGCCGGGCGGCATCGAACTGAACGGCGTGCCCATCGACATCTCCAAGGTGAAGGTGCCGGCCTACTTCATCTCCACCATCGAAGACCACATCGCGCCGTGGAAGAGCACCTACCTCGGCGCCACGCGCCTCGGCGGCCCGGTGCGCTTCGTGCTCGGCGGCTCCGGCCACATCGCCGGCATCGTCAATCCGCCGGCGGCCAGCAAGTACCACTTCTGGACCAACGAGGCCAAGACGCTGCCGGCCACGCCGGACGACTGGTTCGAGGGCGCGACGCAGCACCCCGGCTCGTGGTGGAGCGACTGGCAGCAGTGGATCGACGGACTGAATGGCGGCGGGGGTGGCAACGTCTGGGTGCCGGCACGCGACCCGGCCAAGGGCAAGCTGAAGCCGCTCGAGGACGCGCCCGGCTCCTTCGTCAAGTTCCGGCTGGACCAGCAGAAGAAATCCTAGCCCCGTCATTCCCGCGGAAGCGGGAATCCAGTCCTTCGCAATGGCATATTGGATCCCCGCTTCCGCGGGGATGACGGCCTGGGCTTAGCAGCCGGCCAGCGCGGCGATCTCCTCGAGTCGCGACACGAAATGGTCGGG
Organism: Rhodocyclaceae bacterium; assembly: GCA_041396245.1. Lineage (GTDB taxonomy): Bacteria > Pseudomonadota > Gammaproteobacteria > Burkholderiales > Rhodocyclaceae > Desulfobacillus. The sequence goes on from JAWKYW010000008.1 coordinate 77,115, forward strand.
CGGCAGTTCGGCGAAGGCGGATTCGTCGCATTCGCCGCCGCGGATGATGGCCACGCGCAGGCCGGCGGCGCGGGCGGCGAGCACGTCGGCGCGGCTGTCGCCGACGAAGAGCGCCTCCTCCGGCACCGCCTTCAGTTCCGCCAGCACGCGCAGCGTGCCTTCCGGGCGCGGCTTCATGAAGGTCACGTCGTCGCGGCTCACCACCGGCGCGAGCCGGCGGTCGAGGCCGAAGCGGCCGAGCGCGGCTTTCAGCGCCGCGCGCCCGATGTTGCTCACCATGGCCGTCCTGACGCCGGCTTCGGCGAGCTGCTGCAGCAGCGCCGCCGCGCCGGGACGCGGCGACCAGCGCGCGAGCGCGTCGGCGTCCCAGCGGTCGTAGATCGGCCCCAGCACGCGGCGCAGTTCCACGATGCGCCCCGGCGACGCCGCAACGTCCGCCGCCGCGTTCCACAGCTCGGCGTAGTTGCCGGCCGTGCCGAAGCCCTGCGCGGCGCAGGCCTGGCGCAATTCCGTTTCCGCTTCCGCCAGGCGCCATTGGAAATCGACCAGCGTGCCCTCGAAGTCAAAAACGACCGTTCTGATGATGTTCCCCATGGCCTCCTCCCAAACGAACAAGCCTGATGCTAGCATTCCGCCTCCATGAACATCGATCCCCTCCGCCAGCGCCTGCGCGCCCACGGCGCCAAGCCGGCGCACGAGGCGCTCGTGCTGCGCAACTGGACGCGGGCGCTGCCGCTCGACGCCGGCCGCAGCCGGGCGGAGGATTTCCTTCCGCGGGAACTGCGCCAGGCCCTGCCTGCCATGGCGGAGGAACTGCGCGGCCTCGCCCGGCTGCGCAGCGCGCACCCCGGCGCGGACGGCGTGCGGCTGCTGCTCGAACTGGCCGACGGCCAGACGGTGGAAAGCGTGCTGCTGCCGCGCGGCGGCCTCTGCGTCTCCACCCAGGTCGGCTGCGCGGTCGGCTGCACCTTCTGCATGACCGGACGCGACGGCCTGCTGCGCCAGCTCGGCAGCGCCGAGATCGTCGCCCAGGTGGCGCTCGCCCGCAGCCGGCGTGCGGTGAAGAAAGTGGCCTTCATGGGCATGGGCGAGCCGGCGCACAACCTCGACAACGTGCTGGAAGCGATCGAACTGCTCGGCACGCTCGGCGACATCGGCCACAAGAACCTGGTCTTCTCCACCGTCGGCGACCGCCGCGTCTTCGAACGGCTGCCGCGCGGCGCCGTGAAGCCGGCCCTGGCGCTGTCGCTGCACAGCACCAATGCCGAATTGCGCGCACGACTCCTGCCGCGCGCGCCGCGCATCGACCCGGACGAGCTGGTCGCGCTGGCCGAGGCCTACGCGCGCGAAACCGGCTATCCGATCCAGTACCAGTGGACCCTGCTCGAAGGCGTAAACGACACGCCAGCCGAGGTAGACGGCATCGCCCGCCTGCTCGCCGGCAAGTACGCCGTGATGAACCTGATTCCGTACAACGCGGTGGACGGCCCCGGCTACCGGCGGCCGTCGCACGCGCGCGCCGAGGCGATGTCGCTGGCGCTGTACGAGCGCGGCATCCTCGCCAAGCTGCGCCGCTCCGCCGCGCAGGACGTCGACGGCGGCTGCGGCCAGCTGCGCGCGCGCACGGCGGCTACAGGCGCGGCCTGATCAGGTAGATCTCCACCCAGTGCCGGCGCGCATCGCGCGCGGTGGTGAACTCCCCGCCGAACGGCGCCAGGACGATCCGCCGCGGCGAGACCTTCAGGTCCATGAGGCGCTTTCGCACCACCTGCAGCGTCTGCTCGGCCCGGCCGAGGTTGAGCGAGGGGCTGCCGCCGTCGGGAACGTAGCTTTCCAGGCGCAGCATGAGCCGGGCATCGGCATTGGCCTGGCGCGCGATCGTCGCCAGGCGGGCTTCCATTTCGTCCGTCAGCACGACACTGCCGGGGTTGACCTTGATCACGGCGTCCGGCTGCGGCGCGGGCGGCGGCGCGACGGTCGGCCCGATCGTCGCTGCCGTCGCCGCAACGGACGGTTCGGGCCGCGGCGGCGGCGCCGGCTCGACCGGCACCTTCGACCCATGCGACCCATCGGGCCCGGCCAGGCCGAACGGCGACGACGTCACGCAGCCGGCCGTCGCCAGCAGGCAACACAGCGCCCCCAGCGAAGCCAGCCGCTTGCAGGCCTGCCCCCGCCTCATGCCTGCGGCACCCCGTCCGGCGCCCCGTCCGCCGCCCCTTCCGGCGGCGCGACACGGACGACCAGCACCTTGTCGACGCGCTTCCTGTCCATGTCCACCACCTCGAAGCGCCAGCCGTTCGACTCGAAGCTGTCGGTGACGGCGGGGATGCGGCCCAGCACGTGCATGACGAAACCGCCCAGCGTGTTGTAGTCCTCATCGCCCGGCAGGTCTTCCTCGATTTCCAGCACCGACTTCAGGCGCTCGACCGGCACGCTGCCGTCCATCAGCCAGGAACCGTCCTCGCGCGCCGCCACGTCCTGCTCCTCGGCGATGTCGGACGACGGCAGGTCGCCGACGATCGAGGTCAGCACGTCGGTGAGCGTCACCATCCCCTCCAGCTCGCCATACTCGTCGACGATCAGCGCGCACTGCGCGCGTGCCTTGCGGAAGCTCTCCAGCAGCCGCGTGGTGGTGACGCCCTCGGGCACGTAGAGGGGCGCGCGCAGGTGCGCCTCGACGTCGAGCGGCGCGCCCTCGAGCGCCGCCTTGAGCAGGTCGGAGGTGCGCAGCAGGCCGACGATGTGCTCGAGCCCGTCGCGGCAGACGACGAGGCGCGTGTACGGGCTCTCGGCGATGCGGCGGCGGATGTCCTCCTCCGGCTCGGCCAGGTCGATCAGGTAGATGTCGTTGCGATGCGTCATGATCGCCGCGATGCGCTGCTCGTCGAGGCGCAGCACGTTGGAGACGATCTCCTGCTCGCTCTCGTGGAAGACACCGGCCTCGGCGCCCTGTTCCATCAGCACGTTGATCTCCTCGTCGGTCACCGGCGGCTCGATCGTGCGCCGTTTGCCGGCCAGGCGCAGCAGCAGGGTGGTGGATTTCGTGAACAGCCACACCAGCGGCCGCACCGACTCGGCGAACCACATCATCGGCCGCGCGATGAGCGAGGCGATGCCTTCCGGCGCCAGCAGCGCCAGGCGCTTGGGCACCAGCTCGCCGATCACCACCGTGAAATACGTCAGCCCCACCACCACGATCGTCAGGGCGATGCCGCGGGCGTAGGGCGCGACCGGCGCCAGCTCGGCCAGGCGCGCCGCCAGCGGATCGGCCAGCACGCCCTCGCCGATGGCGCCGCTCAGGATGCCGACCGAGGTGATGCCGACCTGGATGGCGGAGAGGAAATTGGAGGGCTCGGAGTGCAACGCCAGCGCTGTCTGGGCACCGGGGCTTTTGCTGTCGGCCAGGCGCTGCAGGCGCGCCTTGCGGGAGGAGACGACGGCCATTTCCGACATGGAGAAAAAGCCGTTCAGCAGGATGAGGAACAGAAGTAACGCGATGTCCATCGTGCAGCCGCCCATCGCCGTGAGGCGCGCGGCCCGGGGGTTCATGTGGCGGCAATTTTACCACTCGCGCCGCCGGCGACGCGCCACTCTGCCGCCGTGCCGCGCCGGCTGACTTTCAGGCCGGGCGGCGCGGCGTGCCCGTCACAGCAGTGCGAAGGCCTGCAGCAGCACCTGGCGCGCGCGCCGCTCGCCGCCGGCGACGGCGATGCTGCGGTTGAGCCAGGCGAGCGGCGCGTGACCGGTCTCGAAGCGCATCACGGTGCGGAAGAAATACGTCGATGGGTCGACCGCCTCGCCGCGGCCGAGCGCCGCCAGCACCTCGGGCGGGCCGTGGCGGTAGCCCTGGCTGAGCACCTGCACGATGCCGCCGTCCTCGGCGCGCAGCGCATAGCGCGCGTCGATTTCCAGCACGCCGTCGCGGCGCGCCAGCTGCCAGTCGGCGCCGGGCAGGATCGCACCGCGCAGCCGTGCGCCCGCGAACGTGCCGCCGAGGATCGCCACCACGCGCCGCTCCCCCTGCGGCGCCTCGCCCATCGTCACCATCTCGCCGACATCGACGGCGAGCTCCATCAGCGGTTCGAACTGCAGCATCATTCCTGCATTCTCCTTTCAACCAGATCGGCGAGCGCCGGATCGCGGTGCGGGTCGCCCGCGTCGCGCAGGCCGGCGATGACGCCGCGCCGGTCGGCCGCATCGCGGTTCTGGCTCATCTTCCACTTGCCCTCGATGCGCGCGATGGGGATCTCGATGCCGACGATGGCCCGCATCTGCGCAACGAGGTAATCCTCCGGCGCGTCATCCACCGCCCAGGGCTGCGCGCGCCGCCCTTCCTGCGCCTGGGTGAGCTGCTCCAGATGCGGCCGCAGCCAGGCAGCGTCCTCGACGACGCGCGGCCGGCCACGGGCCTGCACGGCGGCGTAATTCCAGGTCGGCACCACCTTCCCCGTCGCCTGCTTGCTGGCGTACCACGACGGCGTCACGTAACCCTGCTCGCCCTGGAACACTACCAGGCATTCCGCCGCGCCGGCGAGCGTCTGCCCATGCGGATTCGCCCGCGCCATGTGCGCGCGCAGTATGCCGTTGCCGCCGTCCACCTCCAGCTGGAAGGGCAGCGGCGTGGCCTGCAGCCCGCCGTCGCCGGCGGAAATCAGCAGGCCGAAGGGATGCGCGCGCATGAACTCGTGCAGGATCTCGATGCGGCTCTCGCGGAAGGAAGCGGGGATGTACATGGACGGGACCCGATGAAGACCGCGCCATCCTCGCATGAGCCGCGGTCCGATGACAAGCCGGTCAATGATTGGGGAGAAAAGTCAGTCGCTGGAATACGGCGAATGCGAACTTGCGACCCGAAGCGGACACTAGTAACAGCGCAGCCAAGTGACTGTAGCCGATCCGAAGAAGTCGCTAGGGCTGAGAGCGTACCATCGACAATTAATCACGATCGCTTCGAGAGAGCGGTTTATTGGGCGATCGCAGAGAGCGACGGATACCAGCAGGGCTGATAGCCGGACCGGACTATCCTAAGGGCTGTACCTGCCCGTTGATCTTGATGCCGTATGACAGGCGCTGATGCGGGTTCCATTTCGGACGCAATTCCTTGGGCAATTCGATCAGACAGACCTTGAGCTTAGAGAACGGCTGTATGTTCGCCGCCACAGAAGGCCGAACAAATGCTCCGCCTCATCGACAAGTGCATTGCGCACTTGGCCCATTAGCGAGACGAGAGAGCCTGTTGCGGGCTCCTCGCCCGGGTGGATCTCGACAGACGGTATGAGGAGATCCATCGAGGGCAGCAGTCAATAGGAAGGGGAAAAATGAGGCAGAGGATTTCTGAACAACTGCCTCGGATTTTGTGCAGTTTTTCACCTTCTGAAAGGTCGTGCACTCCATACCAATTTGATTCGTCAGGGCATGCCTGGCAGGAATCGACCTCTGTGGGTGATCTTTAGAGCGCGGTTGTGTGCAGGTATACAGATGGTCGGTTCTGGACTTCATCATCTGCCGAAATGAACCACTTCGAGGTGCAGACAGCCGGCGCGCATTGTGGGTTGCACGTGTCGTCCGCGAACGCCCAGGTTGCCATGCACCGTGTGGCAGGAATCCGGATATCCCAAAAAAGTTCCGTTGGCACAATGGCGGAAAGGTTCGCAAATGGCTCGGCCCGCATAGGCACGCCAAACCCCAGATCTCGAACGGCGTCGCCCAGCTTCAGGAATTCTCGATCAACTCAACCACAACGCACGCACAACAAGCACCGGCGTCTCCGATCCATCTAAAGAGATCCTGTTCGGGTCAGCGTACGCGGTCCGCCTTCGTCGAGGCAACGAATGCAGTCGGAGCCACTGTAGATCGGAACCAAGCCCAATCACGCCGCGCACCCGCTCGATCGCCAGAATCAGCGTCCTGATCAAAGTTCTTTCAGCAATGAGCATCATACATTAAGTTCCATATTTGTCGCTTAAATAAAGAAATCAGAGAATCTTGTGGTGCTCAACCATGGCGAACTGGTCTCGCGCATGCGCGGTAAGGTGCTCTTCAGTGACCAACGAATCGACCCATTTATTGTTAATCTCGCCCGGATAGAAGAGACAAGCCACATCTTCGAGCGTGACCGCATGCCCGATCTTCTGTGTAAACGCGCCGCACCGATGCGATACGTCACCGAGCGCCGGCAGGCGCAAACCGCGATCTTTGGCTGGCAGAGCTTCAAATCCCTCGATGGCCACCGGATACCGCATCAAGGTTCCTTGCATCGTGCATTGCCGCGATGATGGAGAGGAATTCATACGCAGTTGGACAGCCTTCTTTTCGTCAAATTGTTGGCCAAGATGCATCGACTTGGCTATGTGCCGTCAGGTAGGTCCTGGCAACCTCAGGATCCCTTGCACCCAGGGAAAGGATTTTCTGTTGTGTTCGGCACTGCTGCGTTTGTACGCTGAGGATCGATCTGGATCGGCAAGCTGCATTGCGTAGATTGCATGCTCATGGATCGAGTACAAAGACTGCGGCATGTCGATCAACGCAGACCGTCGTCTCCCCCAATCTTCATCGATAGAGTGGAGTTTCGGATATGGTCGATGGCCGGTTAGAGTCTTGGTCCATTATGAAAATTGCGCACAAATTACTCGTGCGACGCGAAGCCCCTTCATTTGATCCGCTCCCCAGGCGTGGATGCCAAGCATCCACGAGGCCCTCGCGTCTTTCAGGGTATCGCGAACATGATGTTTACTGACAGGCTTCGACCTCGTAGAACCATGTGGCAAAGCACATTGGCCGCCAAGCTTCGCCACGTAGACGTCGGATCCGCCGGCCATATTGGTGGCGCCACCAGGCGAGTTGGACCAAATCCGGAGATACACGTGGTCTTGAGCCTTTCGTTAAGGATTGCCCGGCAAATGGCTCAATGTCAATCGGGATACCGCCTTCAATGATCTGGCAGCCGAAAAGCTTGGATGAAGTACAAGTGGACGTCTAGCATGGCCGCGCGTGAGTTGTACGGGAAGATTCGACTCGGTCGCGCAGATGCCGGGCGTACAGCAGGCACACGAGCGCGAACTACTTCAGAAAAGTGCTGCCAAGCATAGTCGTGAATTGGTCGTAGCACTGTTACACGTTTCACAAATACGATTACTGAACTTCAGGATGTCTGATTTCGCTACCGACTCGACGATTCCGTCGCTTGTCCGTGTGGAAGTAAAGCGGGCTCTTCGGCTGGGTAGGCCGAACAAGGAACGAAGATCTGAGGCCTTGCTCGATGCTCGCGAGTACCAGCGGTTGCCCGCAGATCCAACACGCGGGAGAGCGGGGGCAATTGAATTCATCCTAGATTAACAACAAACGTTATTGCAAATTCGAAGTGACCCCTTTAGCTCCAGAATAATGCGAAGCTGAGCTAACCCATTTAGCTCTGGCGAGTCCGACACACGCGCTTGTTATGGCAAGAATCTTTCACCGCAGCTCCATCTACCGTTGGATGTTCTGGATTCAGGGTGCCAACGATTAGTCCTACCCAACCGAATCTTTTGTCCTTGGCAGAAGCTGCTTTCGCAATATCTGGCACGTATTTCATTGCCTTCCATACCACCAGCTGACCAGGCTGAAGTTTCGGACCTTTTGGGTTCGCAGTAGCTGCCACTACCAAGAATCCGCCATCATCCGAGGCAACACGAAGCATTGCTATTTGATTTCCATCGCTTTGAATTTTACTGCCTCTGAAGTACCAGCTCCGTCGTGTCTAGCACAACGGCCGGCAGAACACAATTTTCTAGAGGACATTCCATAAATTTGCATGCGTACTCGAGCGCGGCAGTTCCGTCCTTAAAGAAAAGCGGAGGCATACCGCCATCGCCGCCCGTGGCTACTGGTTTCTTGCGCTTGAAGAAATCGAACATAGCTGTTGCCCTAATGTGATGGAGCGCGTCACCCTTTACTGCTTGCTCCCCTTCATGCTGCCACTACGCAAATGGAATGGCAATAACGAGCGGCCGCTCCTGGCCGACAGCTCTCACCCCGAAACATGTCGCCGCCCCGAAGAGACTGGCCTTTAGGTCGATTGCCTGCGTCCGCTCAGCAAGCTTGTTGCGACCGCGCCAGGCAGCGGGTCAGTATCTGGCGCGGCCGCTCGGCTCCATTCGTTGGGCCGCTGAATTGCCGGGCGATTACGCAGTGCGGTGCCGCTTCACATACGCCCGCAATGCGTCATTCATGCGGGTTTGCCAGCCTTCGCCGGTTGCCCTGAAGTACTCCAGCACTTCAGGGCTGTAGCGCACCGTTACCGCAACCTTGGTGGGCTGCTTTTGCGGGCCGCGCTGGCCGGGCAGGCGAACCTTGCCCTTTGCCCAGAACGCTTTTACCGACGCGGCGTCGTTGGGGTCATATGGGCACTCCGGGTCTTTCACATTGTCAGGCGCGGCCGCAATAGCCGCCGCCATCTGCTTCTTGCTAAAGGCCGAGGGCTTCGAAGTAGGCGCGCGTTTCATGTTTGTCACCGTAACGACAGGAAATTACTCGGGCGCTGTCATTGCGCTCCGTCCATACCAGGAAGACAACGCGGTTGCGAAACCAGCCCAAACTTTGCAGCCGCTGTTCGCCGTAATGCCCACGTTCGTCTTCCACCGTGACCATCGGGGCATCGAAGACACAAGCGACCTCCGCCAAATCAATACCGTGATCCTTGAGGTTTCGTTTGCGCTTGGCTTCATCCCAGACAATCACGCGCTTATTGTGGTTACAGAAAGCGAGTCATGTCAAGCTTTTTGTAGGTGCACGCGAAAAGCCGTGCAGGCCGGCGAATTCAGCGTCCTTGCCTCAGCCTGGCCAGATAGCGCAGCCCCGCAGCCGCGCGGCTGCCGTACCAGGAGACCATTTCGCCGTCGATGAGCTGCGCCGGGGCGCCGAAGCGGGCGGCGGCTTCGGCGAGGTGCCGTTCGGTGAAGCGGTAGGGTTCGGTGGCGAGCAGCACGCGCTCCACAGAAGTCAGTCCCGGCGACACGGCGTCGAGCTGCGGGTAGCGCGCTTCGCCTTGCCCGGGCAGGGTGTCCCAGCCTGCCGCAGCGAGCATGGCGGAGATGTAGGTGTCGCGCGAGACGGTCATCCAGGGGTCTTTCCAGATGAGGTAGAGGACGCGCTGGCGCGTGAGGTTTTCCGTCGCACGTTGCAGTTCCTCGCGCGCGGCGCGGTAGTCGACGGCGAGCCGTTCGGCTTCGGCCTCGCGGTGGAAGAGGCCGCCGAGGAGGCGGAAGAGGCCGAGGTTGTCGTCCGGCGTGTTGGGGTGGGTGACGACGACATGGGGCACGAAGCGGGCGAGTTCGTCGACCTGCTCGCGGCGGTTCTCGTCGATGTTGACGAGGAGGTGGGTGGGCGCGGCGGCGCGGATCTTCCCGATGTCGGCGTCCTTGGTGCCGCCCATCTTGGGAATGCGCCTGACGACGTTGCGCGGGTGGATGCAGAAGCCGGTGCGGCCGACGAGGTTGCCGGCCAGGCCGAGGTCGCAGAGGAGTTCGGTGAGGCTGGGGACGAGGCTGACGATGCGGGGTTCGCCCCGGGCGGGGGCGTGGGGGGTGTTGAGGGCGTCGCGGAGTTCGGTCATGCGGGGATATTAACGCCGGCCATGGATTCCCGCTTTTGCGGGAATGACGGAACTGCAAATCCCCCCTGGCCCCCCTTTTTCAAAGGGGGGAAGGGATGGTGTCAGACGGTCTGCAGGAAGCTGCGTTCCTCGCCGTCGAGGACGAGGCAGGTGAGGATGCCGGTCTTGTAGGCGCCGGTGTCGATGCCGATGCGGTTGTGGCGTACTTCGGGCTCGGCGGCGATGCTGTGGCCGTGCACGATCACGGCGCCGTGGTCGAGGTCGGAATCGAGGAAGCGGCGGCGGATCCACATGCAGTCGCGCGGCGCCTGTTCATCGAGCGGCAGGCCGGGGACGATGCCGGCATGCACGAAACAGTAGCCGCCCTCGCGCCACATCGTGCGCAGGCCGCGGAAGAAGGCCAGGTGCTCGGGCGGGAAGGCCGCCGTCAGTTGGTGGCGCAGCGCTTCGAGGCCGGCGATCTCTTCGGGCTGCGGCGGCATGGTGGCGCCGTAGGCGTCCTGGTAGCCGTCATGCCAGCGCATGGCTTCGAGCAGGTGCTCGTCGTGGCGGCGCGGCGGCGGGCAGACGACGCCGTAGGCGGCGGCGGTTTCGATGCCGCCGTATTCGAGCCAGTTGATGGCGATGGCCATCTCGCCGTCGAGGTAGCGCAGCATCGCCTGTTCGACGTTGCCCATGAGGTTGACGATCTCGAAGCCGTCGAGGCCGGGCGCCAGCAGCCGCTCGACGACGGCCCGGCATTCGGGGCCGCGGTTGATGTAGTCGCCGAGCGTCACCAGCACGCGGCGGCGCGCCGGCCGCAGGCTGGCATCGCGGCGGATGCCGGCGAGCAGGACCCGCAGCAGGTCGGCCCGGCCGTGGATGTCGCCGATGGCGTAGACCACCGTGCCTTCGGGCGTCGTCGCCCGCGGCGCGGGGTGGCCCGCCGGCGGGCCGTAGCTGCGCCACTGGAGCCCGCTGCCTTCCCCCCGCCCCCCTTCCCGGGGAAGGGGGTGACGGGTGCTCGCTTCGCTCGCCATCCGGTCAGCGCTGGACGTGGAAGCGCTTCGCCTTCAGCTCGAAGCGCGGCAGGGCGTTCCTCGGCATGTTGTGCACCCGCGGGCGGAAGGAGAGCATGCTGTCGAGCCGCTCGGCGATGGCGTGCACGACGGCGGGGTCGGCGCCTTCGCACAGCTCGACCTCGACGTCCATCTCGTCCATCTGGCGCACCTTGTTCACGGTGACGCGGAATTCGTCCACCTCGGTGAACTTGCGCAGGATGTTCTCGACGCCGGCGGGGAAGACGTTCACGCCGCGCACCGTGACCATGTCGTCGGCGCGGCCGATGATGCCGCCCTCGAAGCGGAGCGAAGTGCGGCCGCAGTCGCAGCGCGCGGTGGTGGTGCGCACGATATCGCCGGTCCTGTAGCGGATGATGGGGAAGCCCCAGCGGCCGAGGTTGGTGATGACCAGCTCGCCGCGCTCGCCCTCGGCCACAGGACGGCCGCTGGCCGGGTCGAGGATCTCGGCGATGTATTCGCTCTCGATGAGGTGGGTGCCGCCGGGCTGCACGCTGCATTCGAAGGAGTGGGCGCCGACTTCGGTGGCACCGGCGTGGTCGAAGCACTTGGCGTTCCACACCTCCTCGATGCGCGACTTGGTGGCCGGCACGTTGGCGCCGGGCTCGCCGGCGTGCACCGTGGCCTTCATGGGAATCGAGGAGAGGTCGAAGCCGGTCTCGCGCGCGACCTCGGCCAGGCGCAGGGCGTAGGTCGGCGTGCAGCAGAGCACGCTGGCACCGACGTCGCGCATGAGTTCGAGGCGCTGGGGCGAGTCGCGCCCGCCGCCGGGGATCATGAGGGCGCCGAGCTGGCGCGCGCCTTCGGTGGCGGCCCAGAAGCCGACGAAGGGGCCGAAGGAGAAAGCCATGAAGATGCGGTCGGCGGCGGTGACGCCGGCGCCGGCCAGGACGTGGCCCCAGCAGCGGCCCCACCAGTGCCAGCCGTCCTCGGTGTCGGGCACCTTGAGCGGCACGCCGGTGGTGCCGGAGGTCTGGTGGAAGCGGACGTAGCTGTCGATGGGATAGGTCAGGTTGTGGCCGAAGGGGCCGTGCGCGGCCTGGTCCTCCATCAGCTCGTGCTTGGTGGTGAGCGGCAGTTTCGCCAGGTCGGAGAGCGAGCGGATGTCGCCCGGGTCGGCGCCGGCGGCCTTCCACTTGTCGGTGTAGAAGCGGTTCCTGCCCCACAGCTCGCGGGACAGGGCCTGGAGTTTTTCAAGTTGCAGCGCGGCGAGCTGCTCGCGCGGCAGGGTTTCGGTACGCTCGTCGAAATACGTCATGGTGATTCCGGTTAAAAGCCTCTCCGCTTTGTGTTCGGTCCGCTACTGGGTGTCGCGCATTTCCTTGTACACGGTCTGTTCCATCTTCAGCATCGCCTCGCGCTGTTCGGCCGGCCACTCGTAGGCCAGCGCGCTGGTGGCGACGCCGGGCCAGGACTGGTCCTTGGCGCCGATCACGTCCATCTCCCACAGCTGGATGACATAGGGCGCGGCGCCTTCGAGCTTCGGCTTGAGCCGGCGTGCGCGGCCCTTGACGAGGAAGCTGATGTCGCCCTGGCCGATCACCTGCAGCGAGGCCTGGCCGCTGCGTTCGAGGTTGGCCAGGGTCGAGCCGCCCTCGTCAACGGCGAAGCGCGCGCGGGTTCCGTCGAGCGCGACGATCCAGGTGAAGGCCGATGTGGCGAAGCCGTCGGCGCCGCTGGTGAGCAGCAGGCCGGGGGCGCCCGGGCGCAGGTAGCCGGTGAGCTTGTCCGGCATGGCGGTGGTGATGTTGCCGATCATGTGACCTCCTTCCTCCCGGCCCCCTTCCCGAGGAAGGGGGTGACGGCGGTTCGCGGGCCCTGCCCGCTCCAAATCGTTGACTGCGCCACCCCGGGGGCGGCGCTCATGTGCTTCCCCGCGCGGTCCAGCGCGCGGTTGCGTCGCGGATGACGCCGTAGAGCCATTCGTCGATCGCCGCGCCGCTCGTCGGCAGCGGTTCCTGCGGCCAGGCGCCCGGCGCGAAGCGGCCGGCCTCGAGGGCGTCGTCGCCCGCCTTGAGGGTGCCGCCGACGACATGCGCACGGTAGACGACGATCAGCACATCCACGTCGGCGCGCGAGTAGACCTCGAAGAGGCCGTCGAGGGCGATGTCGAGGCCGGTCTCTTCCTTCGCCTCGCGCCGCACCGCCGCCTCAACGGATTCGCCGCATTCGACATAGCCGGCCGGCGGCGCCCAGTATCCGGCGAGCGGAGGGGCCAGCCGCCGGATCAGCACCAGCCCGCCCTCGTGCTCGATCAGCGCCATGCCCACCGGCAGCGGATTGCGCCAGGCGATTTCGCCGCAGCGCTCGCACTGCTCGCGCCGCCGGCCGTCGGGAAAAGTCAGCGCCACCAGGGCGGCGCCGCAGTGCCGGCAATGCCGCCCCATGCTTCAGCAGACGATGCTGACGGCGATGCGCTCGCCGTCGCCCACGCCGAGGGCCTGGCGCACCGGCACGGCGGAGATGACCTCGAACTTGTCGGGCGGATAGCCGGCGATCTCGGGAAACACCACGGCGCCGGTGATGCTGCCGGCCACCACGACGTGAAAGCACTTCGCCGCGCAGAAGCCCGGCTCCGGGACGATGGGGATGCCCGCCTCGCGCGCCAGGATGATGCGCGCCGCCTCCCACTCGGGCCCGTGCATGCGCAGGTTGAAGGTGCCCGGATAGGGCTCGAAGCCGAGCCTGGCGAGGAACTCGCGCCGCACCCATTCCAGCGCGGTGAAGCTCGCCCCTTCGCCCAGGCCGGAGCAGGCTTCGCCCACCAGCAGCAGGGTTTCCGTTTCCGTCACCGCCATGGCCGCACCTCCCGTTCTCATTTTTTCTTCAGCGCCTCCCGCTCCTCGTTGCCGGTCCAGCGCTGGAAGAGATCGAGGTCGAGGTCGAACTGGTCGAGGGCCTTGTTCACCGACTGCATGATGACGTCCTCGAGCGTCTTCGGCCGGTGGTAGAAGGCCGGCAGGGGCGGCACCAGCACCGCGCCGGCTTCCGTCGCCTGCGTCATCAGGCGCAGGTGGCCCAGGTGCAGCGGCGTCTCGCGCAGCATCAGCACCAGCTTGCGCCGCTCCTTCAGGCAGACGTCGGCGGCGCGGATGAGCAGATTGGTGTTGAAGGAGTTGGCGATGGCCGACAGCGTCTTGATCGAGCAGGGCGCGATGACCATGCCGGCATGCTTGAAGGAACCGCTCGAAATGCAGGCGCCGACGTCGTTGATGTCGTGCACCTGCGTGGCCAGCTGCTTCAGGCCGTCGATGGTGTAGTCGGTCTCGTACACGATGGTGCGCTTGGCCGAATCGCTCATGACGAGGTGCGTCTCGACGCCCGCCTTCTGCAATACCTCGAGGATGCGGATGCCGTAGATGGCGCCGCTGGCCCCGGAAATGCCCACTACTATCTTCATGCCTGCCCCTTTTCGATCGCTGCCAGCACCGCCCGTGCCCGGGCCGCCGCGGCGGGCGGCAGGGCGATCTTGTCGAACTCGGCGCCCGCGCCGCGCGTGGCGTCGAAGCCGATCTTGGAACCGCTGCCCCCGGCGGAGGAAGGATCGATGATATAGCCTTCCGTGCCCTCGATGATCACCGTGTCGCGGCCGGGCTGGTAGCGGGTGGACATCGCCCAGGCCACCTCGCGCGGGTCGCGCAGGTCGATGTCGTCGTCCACCACCGTCAGCACCTTGAGGCGCCTGTCAAGGTTGAGCGCGAGGTGGATCAGGCGCCGCACCTCGTGGCTCGGGCAGTTCTTCACGGCGACGACGGCGGCGAAACTGCAGGTGCCGGGCACGAGCTCGAGGTCCGTCACGCCGCGCACCAGGCTCTTCAGCTGGCCGAGCAGTTCGGCGCCGCCGGCCAGCGTGAGCAGGGTGTCGACATCGGAGGTCCACGGCGCCAGCGCCGGAAAAATGTAATCACGACGATGGGTGACGGCGCTGATCTCGATGACCGGGCTGTCGTTGGTGAAGTAGGCGCCGGTGTTCTCGCCGAAGGGGCCCTCCGGCTCGCGCAGGCCGGGCAGGATGCGGCCTTCGAGGATCACCTCGGCGCGCGCCGGCACCTCGACATCCACCGTCAGGGCGCGGGCCAGTTCGACCGGGGCACCGGCCAGCGCGCCGGCGATGGCCATCTTGTCCGGGCCGAGCGGTCCGGTCTTGACCACCGCGGCGATGAGCTGGGCGGGGTCCATGCCGAGCGCCACCGCAATCTCCAGCGGCCTGCCTTCGCGTTCCGCGTTGGCCAGGAAGAGCGACAGCGGCGGATTGGCGAGCAGGATGCCGAAGCGCTTGCCGCCCTTGTACATCATGCGGTGGATGCCCATGCCGCGCATGCCCGTGACGGGATCCCGCGCCAGCACCATGCCGCAGGTGAGGAAGGGCGCGGCGTCCTTCTCGTGATGGGTCAGCAGCGGCAGCAGTGCACCGACGTCGGACGGATCGCGGTGCACCACTTCCTGCACCGGCACCACGGCCGCTTTCACCGGCGGCACGCCTTGCGCACTGCGCTCGACGTAGGCGTCGACAAGGTCCTCCTCCGCGACGCCCAGGGCGCGCGCCGCCAGCCGCCGGCTGGAGAACAGGTTGCCCGCGATGCGCACGCCGGGAAAATCCGGCACCTGCTCGAACAGCACGGCACGGCCCTGCGCCAGCTTGAGCAGCGCGGCGACCTCGTGCTTCGGCGAGAGCGGCTCGCGAACGCGGATCAGCTCGTCGCCGAGGCTGTCGAGGAACGTCCTGAGATCCGCATCAGCCATGTTGTGATGAGCGCCCGGCGCGTCATTCCCGCGAAGGCGGGAATCCAGATGTTGCATGGATTCCGGGTTCCGCTGCGCGGCCCCGGAATGACGGAGTTTCGTTCGTCGGCATGTGCAATTACAGGTATTTCGCCGGCATGCGCTGCACTTCGCCCAGCACCTTGATGGAAAACTTCGCGTTGCTCAGCTGGCCGCGGCCGAGGCGCACCTGCAGCTGGTCGGCGTGCTTCTTCAGGTCGGCGGAGATCTGGCAGTTCACCCGCTTGTAGGTGTACTTGTGGATGCCGGCATTGAGCGTGCGGATGGTCAGCTCGATCTCGGCGTCCTCGGTCAGCTCTTTTACGTCGTTTACGTAAACTTCCCACTGGTTCATCGTCTTGTCTCCTTACTTCACGGGGGGGTAGCCGTAGGCGGTCCAGTTGCCCAACACCTTCTCCTGGACATCCTTCGGATAAACGTTCTTGAACGACACCACGGTCGGCACGTCGTTGACCGGATCCCAGTCCGTCGGCCAGAGGCAGTCGAACACCACTTTCGAGCCGATCGAATACTTGCGCTCGTGCGGCGTGGCGAAGGGATACAGCGGCGTGCCCGGCGAGTTCCTGTAGATGTGGATGCCGTTGGCCGGATGGCAGCGCGTGCAGAAGGCGTGGTAGACCTCGTCCCAGTTGTAGATGTCGGTCTTGTCGTCGACCACCATCACCATGTGGAACCACGGCCCGAGCTTGGAGCCGAAGGCGAGCTGGCCGATCTGTTGCGCCACGCCCGAGTAGGTCGGTTTGACGCCGACGATCATCATGTGGTGCGTCGAGCGCGGGTGCATGTAGACGCCGGTCACCGGGATGCCCTGGCTCTTCAGCAGCTTCTCCAGCTCGAGCCCGAGCGAGAACGAGCGCAGCAGCTGCCCTTCGTCCTGCGGCACGCCCATGTTGGAGATGGTCATCGTCGCGTTGTTGCGGTAGGTGATGCAGTTCACGCGGAAGGTGACGCGGAAGTCGCGCGGGCTGGTGCGGTAGCCGGTGTACTCGCCGAAGGGACCCTCCTCGACCTTGTAGTCGGGGCAGATCTCGCCCTCGAGGATGATCTCGGCATCGGCCGGCACCTCAAGGTCGCTGGTCTCGCACTTCACCAGCCTGACCGCCTCGCCGGCGAGCATGCCGGTCAGCTCCGGCTCGGGGATCGGCGAGGGCGCGCAGGCGGCCATGGCGGCCAGCGGCGAGAGGCCGATGGCGGTGGCGAAGGGACAGCTTTCGCCGCGCGGCAGGTAGTACTCGGTCAAGGCCTTGCCGAGGTCCGAGAAGGGGAACACGGCGCCGCTCATGGTGCGGCCGTCCCACATCATCTGCCGGTACATGCCCCAGTTCACGTCGCCGCGCACCGGGTGCTTGGTCACCACCGCGTGCCAGGTGCCGACATAGCGGCCGCCGTCGCCGTCGTGCACCAGCGGCACCGGCAGCCTGCACAGGTCGACATCGGCGCCCTTCAGGATGTTCTCCTTGCAGGGCGCGTCCTTCTTGTCCACCAGCACCGGCGGGATCACTTCGCCGTTGGTGCGCTTGACGTATTCCTTGCCGATCTCCGGCAGGCTGGAGGCCGGGTCCATGCCCATCGAGATGGCCATGCGGCGGTAGGTCGACAGCGGCGCGCCGAAATAGGAGAAGCCGGGATAATCCTTGATCTTCTCCATGAAGGGCGCCGGCGCCGCCAGCTCGCAGGCGCGGCGCACGATGGCGCCGGCCTCGTTTTCCCAATCCACTTCCTGCTTGATGCGCACGGCGTCGCCGCTCTTCACGCAGGCCTCGATGAACTCACGGTTGCTTCTGGGTGCCGCCACGTCTCGTCTCCTTGTAATCGACTGGGTGTCATAACCCCCTCTCTCGCTGGCGGGAGAGGGGGCATTCAGTTCAAATCTTCGAAAGAATCTTGTCCCACTTGCCCTGCGCCTTGAGGATCAGCTCGGCCGCCTCGCGCACGGCGCCGTAGCCGCCGCGCGCCTGGGTCACGTACTCGGCGGCGTCCTTCACCTCCTGCACGGCGTCGGCCACGGCGATGGGCAGGCCGACGCGCTTCATCATCGACAGGTCGACCAGGTCGTCGCCGACGTAGGCCACCTGGGCGTCTGAGATGTTCATTTCCTTCAGCATCACCTCGTAGGGCTCGGTCTTCTTCTTGATGCCCTCGTGGAAGTGCTTGATCTTCAGCTCCTCGGCGCGATGGCGCACGGCGCCGGATTTTTTCGAGGTGATGATGGCGACGTCGACGCCGGTCATCTGCAGCGCGACCACGCCGAAGCCGTCCTTGATGTCGAAGTTGCGCTGCTCCAGGCCGTTGTCGTCGATGATGATGCGGCCGTCGGTCATGACGCCGTCGACGTCGAGGATGACCAGCTTGATGTCTTTTGCTTTTTCCATGTTTCCTTCCTTGCTCTCGCCACGTCATCCCCGCGAAAGCGGGGATCCAGGCGTTTTGTGGATTCCCGCCTCCGCGGGAATGACGATGCTTAGCCGATGCCGTACTCCGCCCAGCGGCCCTTCACCTTCTCCAGCGTCGCCTCGTCGAACTTCACCTCGACCGGCTTCTCCTTCCACTCGTAGGGAATGCAGGCGTCCATCAGGATGCGCGACGTAATGAGCTTGTCCGAATTCGGGTCGAGCGCCGGGTCGAGCGGCGTCGAGCGGCCGCGCTTGATGAGTTCGGTACCGCGCATCGGCTCGTAGCGACAGGACAGCGCCCAGATCACGCGCGGCAGGTCGTCGGCCTGGATGTCATCGTCCACCGTGATGATGCCCTTGATGCCGTAGGAGCCGGTGTTGCTGGCCATCACCGCATCGGCGACCTGGCGCGAGTGGCCCGGATAGGCCTGCTTGACCGACACCACCGCCCAGAAGCGGCCGGCCGACTCGGGCATGACGCACACCGACTGGATGCCGGGGATCTTCATTTTCTCCAGCTCGGTCCACAACGTCGCGGTGCGCGTGAAGGCGAGCAGCATGTGCACGTCGGTGACCGGGCGGCCCTGGCCGGTGGCCCAGAGGATGGGGTTGTTGCGGTGGAGGATCTGCTTCACTTCCAGCGCCGGCTTGCTGATCTGCTTGTACAGCTCGTCGGTGTAGTAGCCGGTGTACTCGGCGAAGGGGCCCTCGGGGCGGAAGTTGTTGGGATCGATCTCGCCTTCCAGCACGATCTCGGCGCCGGCGGGAATCGGCAGGCCGGTGAGCGGCGCCATCAGGTACTCGGCCTGCTGGCCGCGCACCGTGCCGGTGATGTCGAAGTCGCTGGCGCCCTTGTGCATCAGGGTGCCGGCCATGAACAGCAGCGGGTCGCAGCCGATGACGGCGGCGGCGGGCATCTTCTTGCCCATCTTGGCGTACTTCTTCATGATGCGCTCGCCGCGCTTGCCCGGCAGGATCTGCACGCCGCAGGTCTTGTTGTCGAGCATCTGCATGCGGTAGGTGCCGAGGTTGGTCTCGCCCGTCTCGGGATCCTTCAGCACGACGAACACCGTGGTGCCGATGTAGCGGCCGCCGTCGAGCGGGAAGAACTTCGGCACCGGGAACATGCTGAGATCGACCTTGTCGCCGGAGATGACGTTCTCCAGCACAGGGCCGTCCTTGACCTCCTTCGCCTTGATCAGGCCCTCGGCGCTGATCGACTTCTTCATCCAGGCCTGGGCCGATTCGCAGATCGAGTAATCGTGCGGCAGCCCCAGCATGATGGCCAGACGCTTGGTGGTGGCGAAGGCGCCGGTGAACACCGGTGTCTTGTAGCCGGCGACGTTCTCGAAGAACAGCGCCGGGCCCTTCTTCTCCTCTGTCAGCTTGGAGACGTGGGAAATCTCCATGTTCCAGTCCACCTCGGCCTTGACGCGGTGCAGTTCGCCGGCGGCCTCGCATTGATTGATGAAGTACCTCAGGTCCATTTCGTTTCTTCTCCTTGGGTTAATGCTTGTCTTGGCAGTGGGCGTCGACGGATTCGATGACCGGGAAGCCGGCGGCTTCCAGCACGGCCACCACCTTTTTCATTTCGGCGGAATGGAAGCGGACGATGACCGTCTTCTGCTGCGGCTTGCCGTTGCCGCCGTCCTCGCCGCGCGTGATGGGATACACCGCCTGTACCTCGGCGCCGGCGCCCTCGACCAGGTCGGCGATGCGGCCGATGGTGCCCGGCTTGATCTCCAGCGGGCCGAGGGTGATGCCGCAGCGCTTCTCCCAGGCGCCGAGAAAATGCGCGGCCAGCGAAAAAATCTCCCTCGAGGAGATCACGCCGACGACCTGGCCGCCGTCCATCACCGGAAACTGGCCGACGCCGAGTTCCTGGCCCAGGCGCAGGCATTCCTCCATGGTGTCGGTGGCGTTTACCGTGGCCGGGTTGCGCACCATGATGTCCTTCACCTTGAGGCGGTTGGCGAAGAAGCTGTACTCGTCGGCGCTCTGCGTGCGGGAGACGAAGTGCGCCGCGCGCAGGCAGTGCTGGCGGGTGACCACGCCGCGCAGGCGGCCGTCGTCGACCACGGGCAGGGCCTGCAGGTTGTGCTCGGTGAGGATGCGCTTGGCCTCGGCGAGCAGGGTGTCGCCGTCGACCAGCGTCGGGTTGTGCTGCATCCAGTTTCTGACGATCATGTGACTTTCTTTCCTGTCAGCAGGCTGGAGAGGATGTAGTCCATGGCCGAAGTGGCCTTCGGCGCTTCTTCAGCCGACTCCTTTTCGCGCTTGGCGCTCCAGACGGTTTCGGGCCGCGCCTGCAGGATGAAGATGTTGCCGCCGGCGGGGAGATCCTTGTCGACCGCCCACTCGATGTCCATCTGGCGGCCGTAGTGCTTCTCGATGGCCTTGCCCATGCGCGCCAGCTCGATGATCTCGTCGTCGATCAGCGACTGCACCGTCTGCCGCTCGAAGGGCGTCTCGACCTTGACCGACTTCTGCGTCTTCAGGTCGACCGTGTAGGTGATCTCCTTGTTGCAGATGGTGCGCTCGAGGATGTCGAGGGTGATCTTGTTCACGACGAAATGGTCGGGCGTCACCTCGCCCGAGACGACCGATTCGCCGAAGCCGAAGTTGGAATCGATGGCGATGACCGAGCGGTCGCCGTTGGCCGGGTTGCAGGTGAACATCACCCCGGCGGTGTAGGCGTTGGCCATCTTCTGGAAGCCGACCGAGAGCGCCACGTCCTCGTGCGGAAAGCCCATGCGGATGCGGTAGGCGATGGCGCGCGCGGTGAACAGGCTGGAGATGCAGCGGCGGGCGTGGAGCAGCAGGTCGTCCACGCCGCGGATCCACAGATAGGTGTCCTGCTGGCCGGCGAAGCTGGCGCCGGGCAGGTCCTCGGCGGTGGCGCTGGAGCGCACCGCCACCGGGACCGCCGGAACCATGCAGCGCACGGAGAGCTTGCGGTAGTACTCGGCAATGGCGTCTTCGAGTTCCCAGGCGAAGGGATGGAACTCGATCATTTCGCGGATCGCCTTGCTCGCCGCTTCCAGGTGGTCGAGGTCGTCGTGGCCGCAGCCTTCGAGCATGCCGGGAATCTCCCCGCTCACCCCGGCGTCGCGCATGAAGCGGGCGAAGCCGTGGGTGGTCAGGGCGAAGCCCGGCGGCACGCGCACGCCGGCATTGATCAGCTCGCCGAGCGAGGAGCACTTGCCGCCGACCAGCGCGACGTCCTCCTTGCAGACCTCCTCGAACCAGCACAGCTCCGGGGCCGAAGACAAGCCCGCCCCGGAAGCCGTGTCGATGCGTTTTGCTTTTGCTGCTGTTGCCATTTGTTGTCTCAGCGCGAGACCGTGATGGCGCCGGAGGAGCCGTCGACGCGGATCATCATGCCCGTCTCGATGATCTTGGTGGCGTGGCCGGTGCCGACCACCGCCGGCATGCCGTACTCGCGGCAAACGATCGCCGCGTGGCTCATCACCCCGCCGACGTCGGTGACGCAGGCCTTGATCTTGGCGAAGGCCGGCGCCCAGGACGGCGACGTCGTTGGCGCCACCAGGATTTCGCCTTCCTGCAGCGAGCGGATGTCCTCCACCGTTTTGCAGACGCGGGCCTTGCCCTCGACGATGCCGGGGCTGCCGGCGAAGCCCTTGAACTCCTTGACGGTGGACAGGTCCTTGACCTCCGACACCTTGGCCCAGTCCGCCAGCGAGGAATTGGTGACGCCCCACAGCACGATGGTGAACGGCTCCTGGATCACTTCCGGCGCGGTGCCGATGGCGGGCGGCGCGTTCCACTCCTTGAACTTGGCCATGACGCCCTTGCGCCACTCGACTTCCTTCGGCCAGGTCATCGTGCCGCGCGGCGTGACGCCGGTGGCCCAGGCGGTGACGACGTCCCACAGCGCCTGCTTGATCTCGTCGCGACGCATCAGCCAGACGTCCTCGACGTCCTTGATGATGCCGTGCTCGACCAGGATGGCGGCGACGTCGCGCATCTTGTTCCAGAACACCGAGTGGAACCAGTGCTCGACATAGAACAGGTGGTTCTCGACGTAGGGGAACACCGTCCTGGCGCAGCCGAGCAGCTCGTCGAACTGCTTCTTGTCCTCTTCCTTCTCGATCAGGCCGCGGTACTCGGCGATGATGCGGTCGCGCTCGGCGCGCACCTGCTCGGTCGGCCGCTCGATGTTGACGCCCTGCTTGACCTTGCCGATGTAGGTCTGGATGCCGTTCAGCGGAATGTTCATGGCATCGTTCCAGGAACGGTCGTGGTGGAACCAGCCGGTGCCCGTCGACACGTTGAACCAGGGCTCGCGCGAGAGGTTGAGCGAGGTCAGCCACTCGACGCCCTTCGGCAGCTTCTTCAGCGCCGCCTCGACCTCGGTCCACTCCTGGCTGAAGCAGACGGCCTCGTCCACGCCCAGCTCGATGGCCTTTTTCGCCAGCTTCTTCAGCTCCTCGTCGGGCTGGTACATGATGACGTCGATGCCGGAAATCATCTGCGTCACGCGCTGCGCCGGGATGCTCGGGAAGAGCTTCTGCACGAAGTCGAGGAAGAAGACGTAGGCGGCGTAGCCGAGGTTGAGGAACTCGAAGTGGTACTGCCAGCACTTGATGCCGAGGTTGATCAGGTCGTCGTAGTTCTTCAGCAGGTGGTAGCCCTTCGACTCGCCGATGGCGTCGGTCACCACGGAAATGTCCTCCATGTCGGCCAGGCGCGGGATCTCCAGCGCCTCGAGCTCGCGAATGGTGGCTTCCATCTTCACCTTCCACTTGGCTTCGAGGGCATCCCAGTTCTTGTAGTAGTGGCCGGCGCGCTCCATGAAGTGCGGCACGCGGCTGCCGATCTCGTCGGGGTTCTTCACCGGCACCGGCGAGATGTAGACGTAGCCGTTGATCATGCGATGGTCGACGCCGCGCACCGGCGGCACCATGAAGATGCGGTTGTTGTACTGCGACAGCGCCAGGAACCAGGCCTCGTCCCAGATGGTGTCGAAGGGATACAGCGGCTCGGGATAGTGCAGGCCGTCGTAGAACCAGAACATCTCCTTCTCGTACTGGTTGCGGACGGGGTCGTCGGTGACGAACTGGTACTGGTACGGATACATGCGCTCCCAGCCTTCGGTGCCGGGAATGGTGGCGGCTTTCACATCGTGCGGAACGGGAAATTTCATTTCGCTTACTCCTCCAGTCGATGATCGTTTTATTACGAACTATCCATGAGTGCCGGGCATGCTTTGTGCGCCGGTTATGTGTGGAAGGCATAACGCAAGCGATGTGCCATATGCGGCGCAGCATGCGGCATGGGTCGGGCCGGGCGCGTCCGCAGCGCAGGGAGAAACAGAAGAAAGCGCCGTCTCGTGGAGGCTGACTTTTACTGCGGTGCAACAGATGCGGGTCAGCCAATCCGCCTCGCGGCGCTTGACGATTTGATAAAAACACCATTTTATTGGAGTAGGATTTCACCAATTGATCCA
The DNA here is from genome assembly GCA_041396245.1 of Rhodocyclaceae bacterium. Classification (GTDB taxonomy): domain Bacteria; phylum Pseudomonadota; class Gammaproteobacteria; order Burkholderiales; family Rhodocyclaceae; genus Desulfobacillus. The sequence goes on from JAWKYW010000008.1 coordinate 100,410, forward strand.
ATCAGGGCCCGCCAGCCGGAACGCCACCCCGGAATGGCGGGCTCAAGCCCGATTCGGCGCTTCACCATTTGATCAAATCGCCGAACGGGGCCAGGAGGAGGAATGAGAAAGCTGACATCCGTTGCCAAGGCGGCCGACGACCTGCGCTCGCATGTGCATTTCGATGCCGAGACCGGCCTGATCTGGCTGCACGAGCACCGCATGCTGCTGGTGCATGCCGAGGCGCAGGCCATGCTGCGCAAGGAACTCATCGACACGCTCGGCATGGAACGGGCGCGCGGACTGCTGACGCGCATGGGCTACGCTTCCGGCATGCGCGACGCCGAACTGGCGCGCAAGCAGGCGCAGGACGTCGACGACCTGGAAGCCTTCATGACCGGGCCGAAGCTGCATACGCTGGAAGGCATCGTGCGCGTGACGCCGATCCGCCTCGAGATGGACCGGCCGCGCGGCAAGTTCTACGGCGAGTTCCTCTGGGAGCACTCCTGGGAGGGCCAGTGGCACCGCCACTACTTCGGCATCCACCACGAGCCGGTGTGCTGGACGCAGATCGGCTACGCCTCGGGCTACACCTCGACCTTCATGGGCCGGCGCATCCTCTACAAGGAGGTGGAATGCACCGGCGCCGGCGCCGGCAACTGCCGCATCATCGGCAAGCCGGTCGAGGAGTGGGAGGACGCCGAGGCGCAGATGCGCTATTACAACCCGGAGTCCATCGCCGACCAGCTGATCGACCTGCAGTCCCAGGTGTCGCACCTGCGCTCCTCCATCGGCGAGAAGGAGACGCTGCCGCAGCACATGATCGGCGTCTCGCCCGGCTTCCGCGCCGCCTACAGCCTGCTCAAGCAATCCGCCGACAGCCAGATCCCGGTGCTGCTGCTGGGCGAGACGGGCGTCGGCAAGGAAGTCTTCGCCCGCTCCCTGCACGAAATGGGCCCGCGCGCCGGCAACGCCTTCGTCGCCGTGAACTGCGCGGCGATCCCGCCGGAGCTGGTCGAATCCGAGCTGTTCGGCGTCGAGAAGGGCGCCTACACCGGCGCCCAGTCCTCGCGCCCCGGCCGCTTCGAGCGCGCCAGCGGCGGCACACTGTTCCTCGACGAGGTGGGCGACCTGCCGCTGTCGGCGCAGGCGAAACTCCTGCGCGTGCTGCAGGAGCACGAGATCGAGCGCCTCGGCGACGCCCGCCCGCGCAAGGTGGACGTGCGCGTCGTCGCCGCCACCAACGCCGACCTCGCCAAGCTGGTCAAGGACGGCAGCTTCCGCCTCGACCTCTACTACCGCCTCAACGCCTATCAGATCCTCATCCCGCCGCTGCGCGAGCGCAAGGAAGACATCTCGCCGCTGTCGCGCGCCTTCCTCGAGAAATACGCCACCCTCCACGGCAAGCGCCTGCGCGGCTTCACCGACAAGGCCAAGCGGGCCCTGCTCTCCTACACCTGGCCGGGCAACATCCGCGAGGTGCAGAACGTCATGGAGCGCGCCGTCATCCTCGCCCCGCACGGCGCGCGCGTCGAGGCCGAGCACCTGTTCCTCGCCGAGCGCGAACGCCAGCCGCCGGAGCTCGGGCTCGACGCCCACGGCGACCTCGCCCGCGGCTGGCAGCCGGGCGAGAAACTCTGCGAAACGGTGCTCAACGGCGTGTTCACCCTCGACGAGGTGGAGTCGATGCTGCTGGAGGCGGCGGTGGCGAAAGCCGGCGGCAACCTCTCCTCGGCAGCGCGCCTGCTCGGCATCACGCGGCCGCAGCTCGCCTACCGCCTCAAGCGCATGAAGGAAGCCGGCAAGCCGGGGGCGAAGGCTGCCGGCACGGCGAGTCCGGCATGAGCGCCGCGCTGCGCGACCGCGTGCTCGCCCTCCTCGGCGAACACCACGTCATGACCCTGGCCACCGTCGGCGCCGACGGCCCCTGGGCGGCGGCGGTGTTCTACGCGCACGAGGATTTGCGCCTCTACTTCCTCTCCGCGCCGAACACGCGCCACGCGGAAAACCTGGCGCGCGACCCGCGTGTCGCGGCCACCATCCAGCGCGACTACGACGACTGGCCCGGCATCCGCGGCCTGCAGATTTCCGGCACGGTGCGCGCCGTCGCCGCGGATGACGAAGCGCGCGTGCGCGCCCTCTACCAGCAGCGCTACCCCCTTATCGCCGGCGGCGCCGGCGTGCCGCGCAAGATCCTCGAAGCGCTCGACAGGATCCGCTGGTACGCGCTGGTGCCGGATGACATCCATCTCATCGACAACACGCTCGGCTTCGCCCACCGCGAACACCTGACGCCGTCCTGCGGCGACTGACTTTTACCTCCTGCAGGAGCCGCCTTGGCGGCGATGCGGACCCCGCATACCCCAAGGGCATCGCCTGCAAGCTGGCTTCCACAAAGCCATGGCGCAAGGCCGGCAGCGATTATTACCCTTTGATGTGCCGTACTTCTGGCTGCTATACTTGTATAGCGTTACACGGTCAGGAGAACCGACATGCTTGCCATCAGACTGCCTGAAACGATTGAAGAGCGCCTGAGTGCCCTGGCCAATGAAACCGGGCGTACCAAGACCGCGCTGGCGCAGGAAGCGATCCTTGAATACATCCGACCTCCTGAAGATTATTACCTCGCCGAGGCTCGCGCGCGACAAATGCCAAAACCATTCGATAGCGGAAGTGAACAAGCGGCCCTTTGAGATCGAGTTCGATCCGGAGGCAGTGAAGGATCTGAAAAAAACTGGATCGCCCATCCGGCAGCGGATCGTCAGTTCTACCTGAGCAGCGCGTGGCCACACTGAATAATCACGCGAGATCGGCGAAGCGCTTGCCGGTGCGAAGCTGGGCAACTACTGGAAATACCGCGTCGGCGACTGGCGCATCATCTGCGACATCCAGGATCGCCGCATCGTCGTCCGCGTTTTGCGCATCGGCAACCGGCGAGAGGTTTATCGCTGATCGGTCCAGGAAATTCCTCCGCTGCATGCCGTGCTCCGGAGACTGACTTTCCTACAGGTTGAGGCCGGGCGGTTTGCGGCCGGTTGTCGACCCCAATGCCGACCGTGGGCCTGATGCGAAACTCGGGCGGCATTGCACCGGGTGATCGGCGCACGCGTGGCCAGAAACTTTTCGCCAAATGGCGTTTCCTGGGCTGCAGCAGCGATTACCGTTTTCGGGAAGCACAAAACGACTAACTACCGATCACCCCCGCACCAAACTCATCACCTGCCCCATATCCAGTGACTGCGCCTTGCATGTTCCTGTTTTGCGGGAGGTACTGCTGCTGCAACTGCTTGGCGGGGGTCAGCGAGCCGGAGAGGTCTCTCCTGTAACAACGCGGTGCTCATAGTCCGGCCACCGGCATGATAGCGCTTCGCCACCTGACCGAGTGCATAGGTCGTGGCAGTGAGAAGAGCCATGCACCGGTAGCAGCGCGACCGATCTTCCCAAAGGTTTTCCTGCGGCCTTGCCCAGCAAACCGCGCCCAGTAGCCCCTCGGCCGAACTGCTCGAATGCTGCGAGTCGGCGGCTCCAGCGGCTGCGATGAACTCCTTGATGTACCCTGATCAGTTCGACCCCGTGGGCCTTGATGCCATACCTGGCGAATCTGGGCGGAATGAAAATCTTGCGCCATCGATGCCGGGACTGGGGTAGCAATTCGAGTGCGCCGTTCAGCAAGGAACCTGTTTGGATTCATCTTGTCAATTCAACATCCGGGCCGACTTGGTACCAGCGGCTTCACAGGCAAATCGGCGGCTGAAACAAGTGATCCGGATCAGTGGCCTGTTCGATTGCACTAGATTGGCCAGCGATGTCGAGATTAAGAAGCGCTTGAGTTCGTTGAGGAAGCGCGCGCCGGCCAGACTCATGCGCCCGTCAGCCTCGCCGGACCTGCCTCAAGCTGCCATTTCGTAGGCGGAACCGCTTGCCGATATCGGAAGGTGTCCCTGCCGCAGTGCCCAGCGGCAGGCGTTTGAACAGAACGTCTGAAGTACAGGCGGGCCATATCGAGGCCAGAGTGCCCTCCGGATGGCGATTCTGTGCCGCTTCTTCTTCGGGTCTGGTCGTCCTTGACGCCATCAGCAAGAGCGTTGAGCACCAGGGCAGAAATGGCGTTGTTCGTTGAGGTGTCTTTGGTTATCCTGAAGTTCAAACGAATTATTCCTTGTGCGGGGCTGAAAGCACTGACCAGTCAGGCCTGATCATCCATTGAACGGGATCCTCTATCAGCTCCAAATGGGAAGTGATAACGCTGGCGGTTCGGATCACCGTCTCGAGTCACGCTCAATTCGTTCAACCCAGTCATGGGCCTCCTGAACCTGACCGATACACAGCCTGCTGCATAGAGGCGATGAACGACCGTCGTCCCGCCTGTCGTGTCCGCGGGAACGTGATAGACGATGCCATGCTCGACATGTCGAAGACTTCGGTAATGAGGCGCTTTTGCTCTGGCGGCAAGCAGTGTCCATAAGCCCGGAAGCTGAGCGATGCATCAACCCTTGCATCCGTCCAGACCAATGTGCGGCAACGAGCACTGCAATCGTCGGATCAGTAGTTCCAGCCTGACATCGCAACAAGTCAACCAAAGGATACTGACTGCACCAACGGAAGATCCAGACATCCGTCATCAGATGGTGGGCATCAGCTTCGGCGTAATGGACTACGTGCTCGCGGCCTGCTTGCGCAGCTGGCTGGCAAGCGTGCCACAAGCAAGGGTTTATGACTGAGGGCCGCAACGAAACTATTAATCCATTGCCGGCGGCCTCGATCGGCTGGGGATTTATAGTCGTTCGATTGCCGTATAACCAATACTGACAGCCGCCAGAACAATCAGGAAACCCTCGAAGGCGCTGGAGAAATACTCGGCCCACCGTGTCCGGTGTGGGTGATCCTCGTCGGCAGGTTGTTCCGCCAATGCGAGGCGTCAGGCCATGAGTGCGCCGCCAGTTAATAAGATATCCGTGGCGTCGAGGTAAGCCAACCAGTCCAGGTTAAATGCCATGCCCCCCCTTGAGCAGGATGGTCGCAATTGCCGCACCAGTAAATCCACGCATGGCGTTGCAGGCTGGGTACGCCCGGAGTCAGTCATCGTCGTGCTTTTTTGCCTTCCTTTTCCTTCACGCTCTCTTCCTGGCACGAATATCGTGTTCGTCGGCATTCTTGTGACACTCGACGCAGTTATCGAAGTCTCGGATGCCTTCCTCGATATGCTCGCGACGGATTTTTCTGCTGTGAATGTTCATGGCAGCCGTAGCAGGTATAGCGGCCTTAATCATTGCGGACGTGGCAGGTCGCGCACTTGACGTTGTGGTACCGATCCAGTTCGAAATACTTCGCGTGATCAAAGGTGGCGGGCGTCCGTTTATCTGAAACGCTTGGCATTGACTGCAGTTGCCGGTGATCACCGTTGCAGGCCTTCTTGGTGGCTTGTGGCAGCCCTGGCGGCCTCGCGGGTCGCCATTTCCAGCAACCTGTGGTTGAACTGCCCGGTGGCCGACGTTCCCCGCCGGCATGATCGCTGCTGGCGAGGCGATGGTCAGACGGCCAGTTTCTGGTAGTGGTTGCTCGACGTCGAAGAAGGTTTGAACTGTGGGGCCTGCTGTTGGTGGAGCTTTCAGTCACTCTCCGGCACGGCCAGCTGACGCAGCGTTCTGATTCGGCACCGGTGAAAGCGGCGTGACAGGCAAGCAGTCCGCTGGTTTACTACCGCATGGCCGGAATCCCAACACTTGGGACCTGTCGTTGAGATGGTGAAAGCCAGAATGGCCAACACCATCGGTTTGGCATGGGATCCCGCTGGTGTGCGTCATACCCAGCCCCAGAACAAAAAGATGCTGATGATGTGGCCAGTGCCGGGACAGCGAGAGAGACGATGAAGTCAGGATATGGACTTTGCGCCACTTGGTCATGGCGCCGGTGACCGTCCCAGGCCTGCGCTCGATATCCTCTTTGGACACCACACGGGTGTGGTGGTCACGCTGTCCCGGGACAGCTGCTCGCGCGAGCAACCGGCACCCTTGCGTGCCGCTGACGTTCCGCTTCCATTGCTACCGTGCCAGCCAGGGCAGGATGGCGTTGAAATGAATGCCGGCATGCAGCAAGACCATCAGGAACCCAGCCAGGTGCCGACTTCGTGCATGCCAACAGGATTTCATGTTGCCCGATGGCGGTCATCACGCTTACGCAGCGAAATACGCAAGGGAACCAGTGGTCAGCAAGGTGCCCGGAATGCCCAGGTAGCGCCCGATCCAGACCAGGTTGAAGCGGTGCAGCAGATGTTCGCCCTGGAGGTTTACAAGCGAGACTGTGTAGCGTAAAGGGAAGGATGCTGGTGCGCCAGAAGTTGTTGAGTCATCTAGGCCGCCAGAGTCTGCTTCCGTGCTGAAGTCAACTGCAGGCAGCTTCCCGAGTTCGGGATCAAGGTCAGTGCATGGCCGTAAACCACTTCGCCTGTCTTGATCGTGGTTTGGCAACATCCGCAACTTCCCGCCCGGCAACTGAACAGCCTTGACGCCATTCGCCTCGGCCGTCCAGCAAGCTCCGCTATGCCCGGTTGCCAGGTGGTACCTGCCCCGCGGATTGTAGATCACGACGATGTCTTCGTTTTGCTGCCATATGGTTCAGCAGTTGTCCGTGTTTGCCGAACGCTTGATCGTGCCGGGCCCAAAGGCTATGTGGATGCTGACTCTCCCGTTTTGCCCCCGATGCTGACCGAGACGAGGCTTTCCATCATCGGTGTCGGTCCGCAGATGTAGAAATGGTAGGGTTTGAGGGAAGTTCTCATTCCTGAATGGCGCCACGTCCACGCTCCCGCCGTTATGAGGTGATAGTCACTGCCCGGTTGGTCGCCGGCAGAGATCGCTGAAACACGGGCGCCAGATGGAAGTTCGGGTAAAGTGCGGCCAGCGCCGAGATGGGACCGCTTGGTGCGGTTTAATTGCTGGTACGACGCCGTAGTAAAGCCAGACCTCCCGTCCCGGCTGTTCGGCTACGCAGTTGAGCATGGACAGCACCGGGGTAGTCGATGCGCACCGCCGACTGGGGACGACGGGTGTCCTGGGGTCGATGTGGTGGCCGCCAGGCGCGCGGACTTCCTGGTGACGTTGGTCGCTGGCTAGGATGTCGAGTGTGAAGAAATTCGTGACGGCGGGGATAGGCGCTGCCTGTGGGAGCAGGTACGGTTTATTCGGACACCCGGTAGAAGTCCTGGCGGGTGCCATCCGACGGGACAGCGGCGGGTGATCTGCTCGGTCTTGCCGTCGGGCGCGGGTATCTCGGGAAGAGCGAAAATGTCAGGAATTTGACCCGGCGGAACGTCAGGTGGCTGCTTGTCTTCTGGTACCAGGTAAAACGAACAATTGATTGGGCACCGTCTCAATTTCCTTGCGATCCCAACCGAAAATGCCTGAAGCCACTCCACGCTGCTACAGATGCCGGCTCGGATGCTGAAGGCAAAATCTGCCCAACGGGGGCGGGCATTCTCCATAAGGACCTGCGCCTGCGCCTTTGCCCAGTCTGTTAATGTGCTGAAACTGGTACTCAGCTGGCAGTTGGCGTAATCCCATTGATCCAGAGGGCCCGGGGGCAGAGGTCATTTCAGGTGGTGTCATTATTCAGTCTTTTCACGTTCAGCTTAAGGAACCCTTAATCAACATCCGTTTGACATCATGATCATCCTCGTGCTCGCGCCCCTTAGAACGACGATCACGTCAGTCGTCCTTGGGCAAGAAGGGCCTCTCTTCCCGCCACACGATACGCATCAGCTAAAGTGAAACACAGCGCATTTTATTTATCCAACGCCAACAGCAAGGTATTCAGACGAGCTCATTACCGCGCTGCCTGAATCTGTCCTGATTTGATCGCGGTTCCGCCCGGACTGGGGCTGTAGCGGCATATACGGTCGTCATGGACAGAGCAAGCAGGATGGTCGAGATGGTTTTCATGATTTCATTTCTGGTCGGATGATTAGCGGTGTCACCACGGCACCGATGCTTCCGGTGAAAGCTGGAATCAAGCTGCCCATTACGCCAGTTCCTGTGAACTTTCTGCCAAGCTGGCAGTTTTCAGAACCAGGTTCCGGGCGGCGTGAGCCAACCGCCACCTCATCTTGTGGCACTCATTGTTTCACCTGTAGGGCGCCGCTGAATGTTGCAGACGGATGCCGAACGCGCGGCGCGGGTTGCGCCGGCGGGCGACAAAGGGATCGTTGGTTCGATCACGGGTGCAGTAGTGGAGATCCGCAAGAAACCTTGCTCGGAGTCTGCTGCAATGAATCCAGCCATGCTGGAAAGGCATCGCCAATACCGCCGGCAATCAGATTTGTTGGGCGCTCGAATCCTGCCGTGCCCGCCTGTCGAAGCGACCATAAGGCCCATCCAACCTTGACGGCATGACCGACCTCCAGTCGCTTGCCCCGGGGTGCGGGTGTAATCACCCAGCGCCTTGATCTGGAAGCTGACGCTCCAGTTGCTGATCCGCACTGGCGATCGTGAAGGGATCGCCCCCTCTTTCTCGTCGAAGGTAATGAATGCAAACTGACCGGGGCGATGACCACGCCATTTATTGTCGAGCTGGCAACTGACGGACAGTACATCCGGGGCAGGTTGCTCGATGGCTGTCACGCTCACTTTAGCGCGGCGTGCTTTCCCGATGCGACCGACCAGCATTGCAGATACATAGGTCCCGCCAGCACCAAGCAACGCGATAAGAATGCCGACCGGCTGGGTCCAGTAATCAGTCGGAGCGACATATTGCATGTAGGGCGGCGTATCTGGTCGCTTCCGGCATGGCAGTGCTGCCGCACAGGTTTTATAAGGAAACCGCTTCCATAGGGTGATGACCAGCATCGCCAGCACGAGATAGAACGCCCACTCCCCCATGTCCTTCAGCTAGTCGCGCATTACTTCCAGGAAGCCGGTGAATTGCTCCTTCGGTATGCGGCCTTCGCGTCCGGCCATCGCTTTCAGAATATCTCCAGCGACGTTTCCTCTACCAGCCAATGAACCACGGCGAGCTCACCGCGAGAATGCCGGCCCATTTATGCGGTCGACCAGACCTCGATCCATACCGCCCAGCGGGGTTTCTAACCAAGCGGGACGTGTGGATAAAAGCACTCGCCCAGCGACACATCCAGCAGTCGAGCGCAGCGGGCCCACTCCAGGTAGGCGCTGCCGGATGGCCGCGGCAGTTGCCACACTACTTCCGCCCGTGGCAATTACGTCATTCCCCGTTGTGGGCGATGGCAAGAAGCGACCAGGCAGATTTTCATGTCAGGACTCTGATGGATCATTTTCCGGCGGGTCGGATGGTTCCCGTTTGGGGCAAGTCATCTCGGCAGCGTCGCTGGTTGCAGTCAGTGCGCTGATTGCCGCTCGCACGCCACCCGCCATCATGTTTGTCACGCTTGACGTCACGCTGCCGCTGGTCGATGACCTCTCGCCGTTTGCGGATACCACAACGATCCGCCGCCCGTCTGATGGTGGCCTTGATCTCATAGCTGCCGCTTTCACGCTCAATCTTCTCGATATTTCGATAGCCGGCGGATTCAGTCCTGGTGCGTGTACTTCAGAATCGATAGCCATCTCGCCTTGTCGGTATTGGCAGAACGGACATCCTGGGTTCATGACTCGACATGGAGAAGGAAAACGGTGGCGGCAATGCTGTGATGGTTAATGTGCGCATGGTTAAATCCTCCTGCTCAAATGGGTGTCAAGGTGGTGTTCGCTAGCCCAGCCTGCTCTGCTGCCGTATGGCGGCGTACGGGTCGCCTTTGTGCGCACCTCACCGTAGCGCCACTCCCAGTCGGGAACTTTGCGATCGTTGCTTATTGCCAGAGCCAATTCCGTGATGCGTTGTGGAGCCGCCCCGTGAAGACGCTGTGAACCGTTGCTGCTGTAGCGCTGACCACCCGCATCGCCTGCATTGGCGACGAGATAGCGGGTAATCTTCTCGGCGGTGGCACTATCAGGCGTTGGCGATTATCCCCGAAATGATTGTCCGGATTCGCATCATGCGTTTGCCTGAGGATCGCGCCAGGAGCATCGAGGGAGACAAGGCCCGGTGGCAACTACCCGCACTCTTCTTTGACGACCGGGTCAGTAACCGGCGCGAAGAAATGACGGTCACCGGCCTGGGCGGGCTAATACAAGGGCAGAAAAAGCCAAGGTCACCAGGCCGATGGCAAGCGAGGCATTGAAGATCTGCCGCACGGGAGTCTCTGAATGGTTACTGACAGTCACGAAGGTGAGCCAGTCACCTTTCTCTTGCGGGCGCATTACGCGCCCCAATACTTCGGTGCAATTGCGCTTGAACCATTTTTCGACCTTGGCCGGGTCGGTATAACGCGTTGGCGTCACGGACACGGCGACTGGTTCGATGGTCTTGCCAGTCAGCGCCCGTCCGGCACTCCGGGTGTCTTTGCCAAAAATGACCGGTGCAGATGGCGTATCAGGCTTTCCGCCCGAAAAGCTCTGCGTATGCAAAGCCTGACCACGTACTGCTGAAAAACCACTTGCTTTGGCGGCTGCCGCATGCTGGGCCAGCGGGTCATGAAACCAGCAATGGTGGCGGTGCTGATATCATGGCGGCTATTCCTGGTGGTGATAACATGTTCTTCAGCTGCGTTTCTCTGGCGGTTCATCGGACTGTGGAGCGCGCTGCGCTACCGCAATACGAATGGTCTTCGATCGCTTGTTCATCTGCGGTTGGGTTCAAAGCTAAGATCAGCCTGGAAAACTGTGGAGTTAAGATGTCATCGAGAATCACCAACCAATGGCGCCAAGCCATGACAGGCTTGCTCCATTTGGATGATGCTGGCGATGTCAGGGACAGGGAGTCAGTAACGCTGCCGATAACTCGACCATGAGCGTGCGCGCCAAGCCGTCGAGGCGGGGGATGTGCTGCCCTTGCGCGCCATTCTTTGATCGTGTAGAACGTGAGTATCCCGGCCAGGTCATGGAGGTTGAACTCGACCGGGAAAAGGGTGAGTGGGTTTATGAAATCAAGTTGTTGCGCAAGAGGCGCCTTGATGAAGCTGAAGATTCACGCTCGCGACGGCACCATCCTTGGTTTCAAGGAAAAGGATGGGAAGCCGCATAAACCGCACGACCAGGGAGAGACCTCGTTGATGCGCATTCTGGTCGTCGAGGGACGAGCCGACCCTGGCGGCACGACTCGCCGAAGGCATCACGACGGTCCGGTTTAGTCCCTGGCCGAATTCCGGGCAGTGGCCATCGTCTCAAGTTCGGCCGAAGCAGAAATACACAATCTCATTCGCAACGGACTGCTAACGACCCAAAGCAGAAGTCGCCTGGTTAGGAAAGCGGACACTCAACGTCGGAAATGACAGCGCACTTGCAAGGAGTGCGCAAAGCACACGGATGCAATTGTGCGACCGTGTCGATTGCCCTGCTAGATTTCATTCCAAATCCGTTTCGCGAGTTTGACGTATTCCTGCCCAAAGAAGGCGATTTTCAGCCATTCCTTAGCCTCTTCTTGATCGATCGACTGAGGTGAACTCAGGACCGATTGCAGGTCAGGTGCGGGGTCAACATACAACGCACGCCTTCGGATGAGCTCGATTTGACCAGTGGATCCTGCGGTTGCGACACTCAACAACTCGGGATGCGGAAATTTTTTGCGCACATGCTCCCGCATTTCCTCTTCCGTCGCAAACATGCTGTACCTCAAGAAGTCCACAGCATCGCCACCAGAAAGGCCGTTTATCATTTTCATCACCTTTGGGTCTGGCTCAGGAAGCGTGCTCGTAAATGCCTTGAAGTCTTCAAACGTCTTCGTTAATACTGAAAAAATTGCCCAGTACCAAAATAACTCTCCCATCTCCTCATGCTTTACTTCATGTCGGAATACGCGCTTCTTAGGAAGTTCTGGTCGTTTGGATTCTCGCTTCAGAATGACGTACTTCGCCGCTTCTTCGAAGGAAAAGATGGCCAACGCCGTGCTGGTAGCGAAGTGCTTGACCTCGAGCGCCTCTAGAGCTTCGAGATAGAGGCGTCGAGAGTTGGCTTCGATTGCGTTGAGGGCGACCATCGTAATATCTAATGTTTGACGAGCTAAAGGGGTCAGCTGACCCCTTTAGCTGGTTCCATGGTTATAGGCACCAGCGAGAGCTCTAACGTTGAAAATCATCGGGCGTTTGCGAGTGGCGCGATGCGCTTCCTATAAACGGACCGGTGGATTGTCTGGATAGACCGCACTCTTGGCAATTCGGGCTCTGCAGAACCGGACGAAATTGTCATATATCTCGACAAACGCACTTGCAGCTTCGTTTAACTCCTTGGCTTCTCGCAGAACCCAATCAGGACGAGGTAAATTCACAAGATGGTTTGGCAATACCGATAAATTTCCGACAGAATTCGGCGAGGTGTACTTCGCGATCAGCATGGCTAGGTCGCTGGCATTCGTTAATAAGAGCTGGCGTTCTTTCTCAAGCGCAGGATTAACAAACTCATTATCTGGATTTCCTCCAACCGCTACAAACGTGTGCAGTGGAGCAATATCCTCACGCAAAAATGAGCCACCGAAATCGTGCTCGCGGAGGAACGATATGACTCCGTTGGGTTTGAGCAATTCTATAACTTTCTCAAACACGACAATATCTGTGGGCATCACCCGCTCGGTTTCGGAGGAACTAGGAGGCGAAACTTGATGGTCTTTGCGTTCAAGCAAAAATAGGGCGAGTAATGCAGCGAAGAAACCCGCCAAGGCATCCCACTTAAGTTCCCAGCCATTCGGAGTCCAAAGCACCCATGCTTCAGTTGCGAGGACGCCGAGTAGCGCAGTGAGTCTAAGGGCTGGCAGCATAATTCTGTCAAACGTGGGAGTCATCGGCGCTGCGCGGCTTTATCGCACAGCGTTCGGTGGACTGCAGGGGGTATACACAGGGCTGCGTGGGATCATCTTCACTTAGGCATGGCCTCCCAAGACACTGCAGCGTGCTTGCCGTTGCCTTTCTTTAATGCGCGACGGTCAATCATCTTCGCTTCAAACTCGAAATCTTCCGTTATCTTGACCACTAACAGCTTGCTGAAATTGCCAGCGCGTTTCACCTGAACCTTTTCCGCTCGCTTTTCTGGCGAGATCGTCTTTATCTCAACGAAGTCGTTTCCGAGCTTTCCGTCTGAGCCTTGGGCCATGGGGCGGTGCCGTTTTATCCCGAATTTGATTTCAGCATAGAGTTCTCCCAACTCGCCCCATAGAGGAAGATAGCGGCCGGTGACTGCTTTGTATTCCATCGCCACATCCACAAGGTGATCAAAGATCTCAAGAATCTCTCGGCTGGCAGAGGGAAATTCGACTTGGCGTTCTTGTTCGTAGAGTTGTTGGTTAATCCAATCCCAACTGATCCACTCACCGTCGTCCCAGATGCCCTCCGAAGGGTCATGAAGTTCTTGGCCAGTCATTGCACATCGCATGGAGTTCCTTACTTATAACAATTATTAATCGGATCCACGGGGCCCGAATATGAATTGATGTCCTTGCAAGGATTATGCACTCGTAATTCCCTGTAGGACAAGGTTTGCCATTTTGCGTGTCCGGATAAAAACTCCAAAAACCATGACAGCGAGACGCGGCTTTGACTGACCGGAAATGGCACAATGCCGCCAGACATTGTGCGATCTGGCAACGGCAGCAAAGGCCGAGAACCAGATGCCCGCACTTGTTCTATGAAGGTCCCATCAGGATCGGAAGTGTCAATTGCCTACCGCCCGATCGCGCATCCGTTTCGGCCGAACGGAAGAAGCCCGATGAAGTTCTTGGAACCCTTCCGGTTGCCAAACAAAATTCGCATTCCCCTAGCACCCGGCCAACCCGGCCGCGCCGTACTCCGGCAACTGACTTTTCCGCAGCCCGGGCCCTCCTGGCGGGGAAGCCGTTGAAATACCCATATCGCATGCTAAGCCTTGTTTTCATTGGCTAATTTCCACGAAAGGGGTTGCGCCGACGCTTTGTTGATGGCATAATCCGTCTGCCTCGCCCCCGGGCAACACAAAAAGGACCTCCTCATGTGTGGAATCGCCGGCGAAGCGCGCTTCGACCTTTCCCCCCCCGATCTGACCGCAGTCGTCCGCATGGGCGATGCGCTCGCGCCGCGCGGCCCCGATGCGGCCGGTGCCTGGCAGCAGGGCCGGTTCGCCCTCGCCCACCGCCGCCTGCGCATCATCGATCTCTCGGAGCACGCCCAGCAGCCGATGTCGGATCCGCAACTGGGGCTGACGATCGTCTTCAACGGCTGCATTTACAACTACCGCGAACTGCGCGACGAGCTCGCCGGGCTGGGCTACGCGTTCTTCTCCCAGGGCGACACGGAAGTCATCCTCAAGGCCTTCCATGCCTGGGGCGCGGACTGCGTGCGGCGCTTCCACGGCATGTTCGCCTTCGCCATCGTCGAGCGCGACAGCGGCAGGCTGACGCTGGCGCGCGACCGCTTCGGCATCAAGCCGCTGTATCTGGCCGAACAGCCCGGCCGCCTGCGCTTCGCCTCGACCTTGCCGGCGCTGCTGGCGGGCGGCGGGGTCGACACCGCCATCGACGCGGCCGCCCTGAACCATTACATGAGCTGGCACGCGGTGGTGCCGCCGCCGCTGACCCTCCTTGCCGGGGTGCGCAAACTGCCGCCCGCCACGGTCGCCGTCTTCGAGGCGGACGGCAGGCGCCGCGACACGACCTACTGGGAACTGCCGGTGCGCGAGGACCCCGCCCTGGCAGCCCTGCCCGCCGCCGAACGCGAGGCCCTGGTCGAGGCGGCGCTGCGCCGGGCGGTCGAACGCCGCATGGTGGCGGACGTGCCGGTCGGCGTGCTGCTGTCGGGGGGCGTCGATTCGAGCCTGATCGTCGCGCTGCTCGCCGAGCTGGGCCAAGGCAACAATGGCGGGCTGGAAACCTTCTCGATCGGCTTCGAGGCCGCCGGCGGCGAGGCCGGCGACGAGTTCAGGTATTCCGACCTGGTGGCGCAGCGCTTCGGCACGCGCCACCACCAGATCCGCATCCCCACGGCCGACATGCTCTCGGCGCTGCCCGACGCCATTGCCGCGATGGCCGAACCGATGGTCAGCTACGACAACATCGCCTTCTATCTGCTGTCGCGCGAGGTGGCGAAGCACCTCAAGGTCGTGCAGAGCGGCCAGGGCGCCGACGAGGTGTTTGCCGGCTACCACTGGTATCCGAAACTGGCGGCGGCGGCCGACCCGGCCGATGCCTACGCCGAGGTTTTCTTCGACCGCGACTACGCGGAATACGCCGGGGTCGTCGCGCCGCGATATGTCGACGAAGACCACAGCCGGCGCTACCTCGAGCGCCACTTCGCGCAGGCCCCGGCGTCGAGCGCCCTCGACAAGGCCCTGCACATCGACACCACGGTGATGCTGGTCGACGACCCGGTCAAGCGCGTCGACAACATGACCATGGCCTGGGGGCTGGAGGCCCGCGTGCCCTTCCTCGACCACGAGCTGGTCGAGCTGGCCGGGCGCCTGCCCGAGGCCGACAAGCTGCCCGACGACGGCAAGACGGTGCTCAAATCCATCGCCCGCCGCCTGCTGCCCCGCGAGATCGTCGACCGGCCCAAGGGCTACTTCCCGGTGCCGGCGCTCAAGTACATCGAAGGGCCGGTGCTCGACATGGTGCGCGGCGCGCTCGACAGCCGGGCCGCGCGCGAGCGCGGCCTGTTCCAGCGCATCGCCATAGAGAAACTGCTGGCCGATCCGTCGGCCCACCTGACGCCGCTGCGCGGCTCCAAGCTCTGGCAGGTCGCGCTGCTCGAGCTCTGGCTGCAGGCGAGGGGGATCTGACATGGGCCATCCGCAGAACGATCCGCCGTCGGACGACGATCTGATGGATCCGTTGCGCATGAGCACCCTGAAAAACTGGGGCGAGCCGCTGGAGCATGCGCCGACGAACGCGATGAAGGCCGAGGCGGCGGCGGACTGCGGCTGGGGCCGCCTGATCTTCGGCCAGACTTTCGAGGAGCCGGAGCGGCTCGCCGAAACCCTTCGCGCCGAAGCGCCCGGCCAGCGCGATGTCGGTTTCTACATCCGCGATCCGCACGTGGTGATCGCGCAGGCGCCGCAGTCGCTGTTCCTCGATCCCTCGCACACCTACCGCCTCGCCCTGCAGGCGCACCCGCTCGAGGCGACGGCCGGCGACGCCTGGGAGGTCCGCCCGGCGACGCCCGGCGACGCCGCCGAACTGGAACGCATCTACCTCACGCGCCAGATGGTGCCGCTTCGCGCCGGTTTTCTCGACACCCTGCACCCGGATGGCGCCGTGATGCTCCTGGTCGCCGCCGAAACGGGCGCGGCGGGCGCGGGCCGCCTGCTCGGCGCCGTCACCGGGGTCGACCACGTGGTGGCCTTCGACGACCCCGACCATGGCGCCAGCCTGTGGTCGCTGGCGGTCGACCCGCAGTGCCCCTATCCCGGCATCGGCGCCGCCCTGGTGGCGGCCCTCGCCACGCATTTCCGCCGCTGCGGCCGCACCTATCTCGATCTCTCGGTGATGCACGACAACACCGAGGCCATCGCCCTCTACGAGCGCTTCGGCTTCGCCCGTGTGCCGGTCTATTGCGTCAAGCACAAGAATCCGATCAACGAAAAGCTCTACGTCGGGCCGGACGAGGCCGGCGAACTCAACATCTATGCCCGCATTCTGGTCGACGAGGCGCGCCGCCGCGGCATCGCGGTCGAGGTGATCGACGCCGCCCACGGCTACTTCCGCCTGACCTTCGGCGGCCGCAGCATCGTCTGTCGCGAGTCGCTCTCCGAACTGACCTCGGCGATCGCGATGAGCCGCTGCGACGACAAGCGCGTCACCCGCAAGGTGCTGACCGGCGCCGGATTGAGCATGCCCGAGCAGATACTGGCGGGCCACGCCCCGTTCGACGCCCGCGATCGCGCCGAACTGGCCGCCTTCCTCGATCGCCACGGCAGCGTCGTCGTCAAGCCGGCGCGCGGCGAACAGGGCCACGGCGTGGCCGTCGACCTGCGCAGCCTTGCCGGGATCGAGCGCGCGGTCGCGGCGGCGCGGCAGTTCTGCGACGACGTGGTCGTGGAGGAAACGGTCGCCGGCGAGGACCTGCGCATCATCGTCATCGACTACCAGGTGGTCGCCGCCGCCACGCGCCGGCCCGCCGAGATCGTCGGCGACGGCGTGCACGACATCGCCACGCTGATCGACAAGCAAAGCCGCCGCCGCGCCGCCGCCACTGCCGGCGAGAGCCGCATCCCCATGGACGCCGAAACCGAGCGCTGCATCGCCGCCGCCGGCCACGGCATGGGCACGGTGCTGCCGGCCGGCGCGCGGCTGGCCGTGCGCAAGACCGCCAACCTGCACACAGGCGGCACCATCAACGACGTCACCGCGCAGCTGCACCCGACGCTGCGCGAGGTGGCGGAACACGCCGCCCGGGCGCTCGACATCCCGGTGACGGGCCTCGATTTCATCGTGCCCGATCCGGCCGGTCCCGACTACGCGATCATCGAGGCCAACGAACGGCCCGGCCTCGCCAACCACGAACCGCAGCCGACGGCCGAGCGCTTCATCGACCTGCTGTTTCCCCAGACCCGGAACGCATCATGAGCAATCCACCCATCATCGACCTCGATTACCTGCGCATCCTTCTCGAAAAGCTGCTCCTCACGCCAAGCCCTTCGGGCATGACCGACGAGGTGGTGCTGCTGGTCTGCGGCGAACTCGACGCCATCGGCGTGCCCTACGCCCTGACGCGCCGCGGCGCGATCCGCGCCGACCTGGAGGGAATCCGGCACAGCCCGGACCGCGCCATCGTCGCCCACCTCGACACGCTGGGCGCGATGGTCAAGCGGGTCAGGGAAAACGGCCGCCTCGAAGCAGTGCCGATCGGCACCTGGTCGGCGCGCTTCGCCGAAGGCGCGCGCGTCACGATCCATTGCGACGGCGGCCGGCGCTACCGCGGCACGCTGCTCCCGCGCAAGGCCTCCGGCCACGTCTTCAACGAGGAAGTGGACAGCCAGCCCGGCGGCTGGGCGAACCTCGAGATCCGCGTCGACGAGCGCTGCCATTCGCGCGCCGACGCCGCCGCGCTCGGCATCAACGTCGGCGACACCTGCTCGGTGGACAGCCAGCCGGAATTCAACGCCAACGGCTTCGTCAACGCGCGCCACCTCGACGACAAGGCCGGCGTCGCCACGCTGCTCGCGGTGGCGAAGGCGGTGCGCCAGCGCCAGGCGCGGCTGCCGGTTGATTGCCACCTGCTGTTCACCATCTCGGAGGAAGTCGGCGTCGGCGCCTCGCACGTGCTGCACGGCGACGTCGCCGAGCTGATTTCGGTAGACAACGGCACCATCGCGCCGAACCAGAACACCTGCGAATACGGCGTCACCGTCTCGATGCAGGATTCCGCCGGGCCCTTCGACTGGCACCTGACGCGCCATCTGCTCGAACTGTGCGCCGAGCACGGCATCGCGCACAGCCGCGACGTGTTCCGCTACTACCGCAGCGACGCCGCCGCCGCGGTCGAGGCCGGCAACGACATCCGCACCGCGCTCCTGTGCTTTGCGCTCGACGCCTCGCACGGCTGGGAACGCAGCCACCTCGATTCGCTCGTCGCGCTCGGCGACCTGCTCTACCACTACATCTGCAGCAAGCCGCTGTTCCAGCGCGACGCCATGGTGCTCGGCCCGCTCGGCGATTTTCCGGAGGGAACCCAGCAGTAGCGGCCGCCGCCGCCATTGCGCCACGGCCGCCTTGCCGGACCGGCAAGCACGCGCTGCCCGATGACCGAAGGAAATCCCTGCGGGTCATGCACCGAAGGTCGTCCCGGGTAATGAAAAGTCAGCCATTGCAGGACGGCGCGCATTCCGTCGGTGACGTGCGTGGACGCCTGCTTCAGCCGCCGTGAAGCAACAGCGCTTCGGCCTGGCGCTCACCGCAGTGCGCGACAGCGAGCGCGCCTCGGCCAGCCTCGGCGTCGGCGTGCGCAAGGTGAAGTGGTTCGTCTACGTCGCCTCGGCGATCGTGGCGATGCCGATCGAGCAGCCGAGGCCGGTGGCCTCGCGGACGGCCTGCTTGATGCACCGGGCGAGTTCCGCCGCGCCCCTTGTAGTCCCGCAGGCGGGCAATGCCGCCGGCCGCGGCGGACGACGGGCCGGCCACGCAGTTCGGGGCGCTTCAGCAGCTCGACGGAGGCATGGGAGGCATCCATGTCGAGGTGGGCGATGCGGCGCGGGGGCGGGGCATTCATGCTCGGGCGGCGGCGGGCACAGTCCCGCGACGAAGATCGGCCGATGCCGATTGCCTACCACTTCGCAGGCGGTTTGCGCGAAGTATGGAAGACGCGAAGCAACTGGATTTCGCTGCCGCGAACGCGATAGGGGATGATGTAGCGCGTCCTGGTAACGACCAGTTCGCGTGTGCCGGCCACCCGGCCGGGGCGCCCCAGCGCCGGGTTGTCAATCAGTTGGGTGACTGCAGAATGAATTCGGCTGACCTCCAGCCGCGCGGCCGCCGGATCTTCGACGGCGATATGGTCGGCTTCTTCGTCCAGATTTCTCAGCGCGGTACGCAGCCACTTAAGCCGCATCGACATCCCACTTGCGGAATACCGCTCGCACTGCGGCATCGCTTGCGAAGTCGCCCGCATTGGCTTCGGCAATGGCGGCCTGCGTCTCGCGGATCTGCCATTCGTTCAGATCGACATATTCCCGGATGGCATCCGCCGCCAGAAACGATTTGCTGCGATGGGTCACCGTGGCGAGGCGGTCCAGGCGATCCTTGATCTCGGGTTCGAGACGGATAGTTACAGTGGTCGAGGCAGGCATGGTGTCACCTTGCTTGTGCAGATGTGATTGGATGTACACAATACAACACAGCTGGTCGCGTTTCAAATCGGTCCGCCCATCGGATGCCATTGCGCCGCTCTCCGGCGGCTGACTTTTTCTACAGCTTCAGCCCGCGCGCCTTGCGGCCGGCGTGCTTGAACAAGCGGTCGTACACCGCGTTGGGCAGGAGCTTCATGGCGCGGGCGACGAGGGCCATTTGCCAGGGCACCACGGCGTAGCGGCGGCCTTCGTCGATGACGCGGGCGATGCGCCGCGCGGCGACGTCGGCGGGCAGGATGAAGGGCATGCGGTACTTGTTCACCGCCGTCATCGGCGTGGCGACGTAGCCGGGGCAGACGGTGACGACCCTGACGCCGCTCGGCCGCAGCTCGACGCGCAGTGCTTCCAGGTAGGTGATGGCGGCGGCCTTGGAGGCGCTGTAGGCGCCGGCGCCGGGAATGCCGCGCAGGCCGGCCACCGAGGCGATGCCGGCGAGCCGTCCGCGGCCCGCTTCGCGCATCGGCGCGATGAAAGGGTGGAAGGTGGCGGCCAGGCCGACGACGTTGGTCTGCATGACGCGGCCGAAGACGGCGAGGTCCTCGGCGTGCTCGGTCAGCGTGCCGACGGAGACGCCGGCATTGGCGATGACGATGTCGGGCACGCCGAAGCGTTGCATGAAGTCGCGCGCCGCTTCCTGCATGGCTTTTGCGTCGGCGACATCGGCGATGTAGAGGGCAGGGTCACCCGGCAGCTTGCGCGCGACGTCGGCGAGGGCCTCGGCGCGGCGCGCCACCAGGCCGAGCTGCGCGCCGTGCGCGGCATAGTGCGTGGCCAGCGCCGCGCCGATGCCGGAGGAGGCGCCGGTGATGAAGACGCGCATGAAAAGCTACACCACTTTCAACGCAAAGAGCGCAAAGGCGCAAAGGACGCAAAAAGCACCAATATCGAACAACAACTTTGCGCGCTTTGCGTCTTTGCGAGCTTTGCGTTAAGGGTGGTTATTATTTTTTCTTGCGCTCGGCGCGCGCCTTGGCGATCAGCGCGTCGAGGGTCTTCAGCAGCGCCTCGGGGCTGCCGGCCATCGAGACGGAGGTCAGGTATTTGCCGTCGACCACCAGCGCCGGCACGCCGTCGACGTCGTAAGCCCGTGTGAGCTGGACGGCGCGCTTGGTCTTGCTCTGCACCGAGAAGGATTTCCAGGCCGCGTCGAACCTGGCGCGGTCGACGCCCTTCTTCGCCATCCATTCGATCTGGATCTTTTCGTCGTTTAGATTGACGCGGTCCAGGTGGATGGCATTGAACACCTGGCCGTGCAGCCGCTCCAGCTCGCCCAGCGCCTCGAGCGTATAGAAGGTGCGCGCATTCGGCGCCCAGCGCGGCGTGGGAATGGCCGGAATGCGGCGGAAGGCCACGTCCCCGGGCAATTTGGCCGTCCACTTTTCCAGGACGGGCTCGAGGTCGAAGCAGTGCGGGCAGCCGTACCAGAAGAACTCGATCACCTCGATCCGGTCGCCGGTGTCGACGGCCTGCGGATTGGCGAGCGGCTTGTAGGCGGGTTTCCCCTGGGCGGCGGCGCTGCCGGCGAGCAAGGCCAGGGTGAGGCCGACCAGGCCCAGCCATTTCTTCAAGTGCATGATTTCTCCTTGGAATTAATTGGCGACGGCCCGGGTGTCCTTGCCATCCTTGACTCTGACCACGCCGACCTGGATTCCGTTCTGCGCCAGAAGCGAACGCACCTTGGCCATTTGCTCGGGGTTGGCATAGGGACCGATGCGGACGCGGTGCATGGTGCCCTTTTCGGCCAGCGTCACCTGCTGCACGCTGGCCTCCACCCCCATTAACGCCAGACGCGCCTTGAGGTTGTCAGCGTCGGCAGGATTCTGGAAGGCACCGGCCTGGAGGAAGAGGGCTTCCCCGGCGGGTTTCGCCGCAGGGGCCGGTTTCGGCTCGGCCTGGGGAACGGGCTCCTGGCTGCCGGGCAGGATCTTGTAGAACTCGAAGCGCGGTTTTTCTTCCACCTTGTCGCCGGGCTTGCCCGGCAGGGGTTCCGGCTCGATCGGCACGGCGTCCGGCCGGGGCCCGCCGTTCGTCCCGGCAGCCGGCCTGGCGATCTTTTCCTGGAAGGGCGGCGGCGTCTTGTTGATGTACCAGGCGACGGCGGCGGCGGCGACGACGCCGACGACGAGGCCGATGAAAATGCCGAGAAGGGTGCCGCCGTCTTGCTTGCGTGTGTTCATCTGTGCCTCACATGGACTCGGGCGCGCTGACGCCGATGATGCGCAGTCCGTTGCGCAGGGCCTGGCGCAGCGCCAGGCACAGGGCCAGGCGCGCATCGCGCAGCTTCCCGTCCTCGACGAGAAAGCGCTCGGCATTATAGTAACTGTGGAATTCGCCGGCCAGCTCCTTCAGGTAGAAGGCGACGAGGTGCGGCGCGCACTCCTGCGCGGCGTTTTCCACCACCTCCGGGAACTCGGCCAGGCGCGCGCACAGCGCCAATTCCCGTTCGCCCGCCAGCGGCGCCAGGTCGGCGTGGACGAGATGCGCCACGTCGCCCCCCCATTCGCCTTCCCATTGCGCCAGCACGCTGGCGATGCGGGCGTGGGCGTACTGGATGTAATACACGGGGTTCTCGTTGGTCTGCGACTTGGCCAGGTCGAGGTCGAAGTCGAGGTGCTGGTCGGATTTGCGCAGCACGTAGAAGAAGCGGCAGGCGTCGTTGCCGACCTCGCCGCGCAGCTCGCGCAGGGTGACGAACTCGCCGGAGCGCGTGCTCATCGAGGTCTTCTGGCCGTCGCGGTAGAGCACGGCGAACTGCACCAGCGCCACCTCGAGCCGGCCCGCGTCGAGGCCGAGCGCCTGCAGGGCGCCCTTCACGCGCGGAATGTAGCCGTGGTGGTCGGCGCCCCAGATGTCGATGATGCGGTCGAAGCCGCGCTCGTACTTGTTGAGGTGGTAGGCGATGTCCGAGGCGAAGTAGGTGTACAGCCCGTTCTCGCGCTGGACGACGCGGTCCTTCTCGTCGCCGAAGGCGGAGGAGCGGAACCACCGGGCGCCGTCCTGCTCGTAGAGGTGGCCGTGCCGCTCCAGCAGGGCCACGGCCTTGTCCACCAGCCCGGTGTCGAACAGCGATTTCTCCGAGAACCAGTGGTCGAAGTGAACGCCGAACCCGGCCAGGTCGTCGCGCGCGTCGCCGAGCTGTTCGGTCAGGGCGTAATTGTGCACATAGGCGTAGTCGTCGCCGAGCAGGCGCTTGGCGTTGGCGATGAGGGCGTCGAGGTGGCCCTCGGCATCGCTCGCCGCGTCCGGCGCGCCGTCGAGCACGTGCGCCGCCTCGCGCCGGTAGCGCGCGCCGTGCGCCTCGTGGATGGCGGCGGCCATGTCGCGCACGTAGCCGCCCTGGTAGGCGTTCCCCGGAAAGGGCAGGGTCGAGCCGTGCAGTTCGAGGTAGCGCAGCCAGGTCGACAGCGCCAGGATGTCCATCTGGCGGCCGGCGTCGTTCACGTAGAACTCGCGCGACACCTGCCAGCCGGCGAAGTCGAGCAGGCTGGCGAGGCTGGCGCCGTAGGCGGCGCCGCGGCCGTGGCCGACGTGGAGCGGGCCGGTCGGGTTGGCGGAGACGAACTCGACCTGCACCTTGCGCCCCGCGCCCTGCCTGCTGCGGCCGAAGTCGTCGCCCTGCGCCAGCGCGGCATGCACCGCCTGCAGCCTGGCGGCCGGGGCGAGCGTGAAGTTGATGAAGCCGGCGCCGGCCACTTCGACCCTGGCGACGAGCGGCGAGGGCGGCAGCTCGGCGACGAGGCGTCCGGCGATTTCGCGCGGATTGCGCTTGAGCGGCTTGGCCAGCTGCAGGGCGAGGTTGCTGGCGAAATCGCCGTGGGTGGCCTGTTTGGGGCGCTCGAGCAGGATGTCGGCCCCGGCGCTGTCCGGCGCCACCGATCGCAGCGCCGCGCGCAGCAAGGCCGTCAGTTCGGATCGGATGTCTGCTGCCATACGGATGGATTCTGCTGCCATGCGGGTAAATTCGGGAAAGAACGGATTATACCGCCGGGCGCCGGGCGGCATGCCCGGCCTTGCGCCAAATGCAGTTAAAATCAACGCTTTCCCAATACGCAATACGCGCCGCCATCTTGCGTCTCTTCCGCTTCCTCAAGATCGTCAGCGTCGGCCTGCGCTTCGGCCTCGACCAGATGATCCTCGACCATCCGTCGACCGAAGGCGCGGGACGCCTTTTGCGCACCGTGCTTTTCTGGCGCGACCTGTCCGCGCCGCGCGCGCAGCGGCTGCGCCTGGCGCTGGAGGCGCTGGGGCCGATCTTCGTCAAGTTCGGCCAGGTGCTGTCCACGCGGCGCGACCTGCTGCCGGTGGACATCGCCGACGAACTGGCCAGGCTGCAGGACCGGGTGCCGCCCTTTCCCTCGGCGCAGGCGGCGGCGGTACTGGCGCATGCCTTCGGCAAACCCGTCGACCAGGTCTTCGCCCGCTTCGGCGCCGAGCCGGAAGCCAGCGCCTCGGTGGCGCAGGTGCACTTCGCCACGCTGCCGGACGGACGGGAAGTGGCGGTGAAGATCCTGCGGCCGGGCATCGAGCGGGTGATCGCCCACGACGTCGCCCTGCTCGACGCCGGCGCCGGCCTGATCGAACTGCTGTGGCCGGACGGCCGCCGGCTCCGGCCGCGCGAGGTGGTGGCCGAATTCGCCAAGCACCTGGAGGACGAGCTCGACCTGATGCGCGAGGCGGCCAACTGCGCCCAGCTGCGGCGCAACTTCCTGCACTCGCCGCTGCTCGCCGTGCCGGAAGTGCACTGGGACTGGTGCTCGTCGCGGGTGATGGTGATGGAACGCATGCACGGCACGCCGATCGGCCAGATCGGGGCGCTCAAGGCCGCCGCCATCGACCTCAAGGCGCTCTCGCGCGCCGGTGTCGAGATCTTCTTCACCCAGGTCTTCCGCGACGGCTTCTTCCACGCCGACATGCACCCGGGCAACATCCTCGTCACGCCGGCCGGGCAGTACGTCGCCCTCGACTTCGGCATCATGGGCACGCTGACCGAGGTCGACCAGAATTATCTCGCGCAGAACTTCCTCGGCTTCTTCCGCCGCGACTACAAGGCGGTGGCGCAGGCCCACATCGACGCCGGCTGGGTGCCGGCCGACACGCGCCTCGACGAGTTCGAGGCCGGCATCCGCGCCGTCTGCGAGCCGGTGTTCGACCGGCCGCTGAAGGACATCTCCTTCGGCAAGACGCTGCTGCGCCTGTTCCAGACCGGGCGCCGCTTCAACGTCGAGATCCAGCCGCAGCTGGTGATGCTGCAAAAGACCCTGCTCAACATCGAGGGCCTGGGGCGCCAGCTCGACCCCGAGCTCGACCTGTGGACCACCGCCAAGCCCTTCCTCGAGCGCTGGATGCTGGAGCGCGTCGGCCTGAAGGGCCTGGTGAACAACCTGAAGCGCGAGGCGCCGCAGTGGGCCGTCCTGCTGCCGCAGCTGCCGCGCCTGCTGCACGAGGCGCTCGACCGCAAGCCGCTGGATGCCTTGCACGCCGAGGTGGCGCGGCTGGAGGCGGAGGCGCGGCGGCAGACGCGCTGGATGAAGGCGGCGGCGGCGCTGCTCGCCGCGATTCTCCTGGTGCTACTGGTTTCGCTATAATCCGCCGTCCTCCGCAGACTGACTTTTCATCTCTGCCATGATGATCACCTTCGTCGCCCTCTACCTGGCCGTTTCGGTCGCCATCGGCCTGATCGCCGCCACCCGCGTACACAACGCCCGCGACTACATTTCGGC
The DNA here is from genome assembly GCA_041396245.1 of Rhodocyclaceae bacterium. Classification (GTDB taxonomy): domain Bacteria; phylum Pseudomonadota; class Gammaproteobacteria; order Burkholderiales; family Rhodocyclaceae; genus Desulfobacillus. The sequence continues at coordinate 125,974 of JAWKYW010000008.1, forward strand.
GGGGCGCAACCTGCCGCTGTACGTCGTCACCGCCATGGTGTTCGCGACCTGGTTCGGCGCCGAAACGGTGCTCGGCATCTCGGCCACCTTCCTCGAGGAAGGCATGCGCGGCCTGGTCTCGGACCCGATCGGCGCCTCGCTCTGCCTGATCCTGTTCGGCCTGCTCTTCGCCCGGCCCCTGTACCGGCTCAACCTGCTCACCATCGGCGACTACTACCGCCTGCGCTACGGCCGCCTGGTCGAGCTGATCGCCGCCGTGTGCATCGTCATCTCCTACCTGGGCTGGGTCTCGGCGCAGATCACCGCCCTCGGCCTGGTGTTCAACCTGCTCTCCCAGGATGCCATTTCCACCACCGCCGGCATGCTCATCGGCGCCGCCGTGGTGCTGACCTACACGATCTTCGGCGGCATGTGGTCGGTGGCGATCACGACCTTCATCCAGATGATCGTCATCGTCCTCGGCCTGTTCTACATCATGACGATCGCCGGCGACATGGCCGGCGGCTTCACCAACCTGGTGCGGCACGCCGCCGACGCCGGCAAGTTCGCCGTGCTGCCGGAGGAGACCGGCTGGGTCGCCGGCATCGGCTTCGTCGCCGCCCTCATCACCATGGGATTCGGCTCGATCCCGCAGCAGGACGTGTTCCAGCGCGCCAACACCTCCCGCAGCGAGCGCATCGCGGTGTGGGGCTCGGTGCTCGGCGGCTGCGCCTATTTCATCTTCGCCTTCGTGCCGCTGCTGCTGGCCTATTCGGCGACGCTGATCGACCCGGCCACCGTCGCGCGCCTGGCCGAGGTCGATTCGCAGCACATCCTGCCCCGCCTGATCCTCGACCACATGTCGCCGCTGGCGCAGGTGGTGTTCTTCGGCGCCCTGCTCTCGGTCATCATGAGCACCGCCAGCGGCACGCTGCTGGCGCCGTCGGTGATTTTTTCCGAGAACATCGTGCGCGGCCTGATGAAGAACGTCAGCGAAGACCAGCTGCTGCGCCTGACCCGCTTCGCCGTGCTCGGCTTCACCGTGCTGGTGACGGGATACGCCCTCATGACGGACAGCAGCATCCATGCGATGGTGGAGAACGCCTACAAGATCACCCTGGTCGCCGCCTTCGTGCCGCTCGCCGCCGGGCTGTACTGGCGCCGCGCCAGCAACCAGGGCGCGATCCTGGCCGCGCTGGCCGGATTGATTGTGTGGATCGCCTGCGAGATCGCGGCGCCCGAAGGCGACGTCCCGCCCCAGTTCGCCGGCTTCCTCGCCAGCCTGGCCGGCATGCTGGCCGGTTCGCTGCTGCCGCAATGGATCGTCCCGGGCGGCGAGGCTGAACTGCACGGCAACGCCTGAAGTCCCACCCACCCACCCGCCCGCTCCCGCTGCGGCGGACGGCGCCGAAGGCACGCAGAAAGGCTATCCTGTACGGCCATGCCCATGAAGCGCACCGCCGCGCCGCTCGCCCGCTACCTCGCCGTCGCCTACGCGCTGCTGGTGGCCTACGCCAGCCTGCATCCGCTCACCGGCTGGCGCGACACCGGCGCGCCGCTGCTCGATTTCCTTTCGGCGCCGTGGCCGCGCTATTACACCGGCTTCGACCTGGTCGCCAACATCCTCGCCTATCTGCCGCTCGGCTTCCTGCTGGTGCCGGCGCTGCAGCCGCGCCTCGGCATGACCGCGGCGGCGCTGCTGGCCGTCCTCGCCGGCGGCGGGCTGAGCCTCGGCGTGGAAGTCCTGCAGCATTTCCTGCCCAGCCGGGTGCCCTCCAACATCGACCTGGCCTGCAACGCCATCGGCGCCATGATCGGCACGGCGGCCGGCATGAACTGGGGCCGTGCGCTGGTCGATGGCGGACGCCTGCACCATTTGCGCATGCGGCTGGTCGCGCCCGGCCGCGCCGCCGATTTCGGCCTGGTGCTGCTCGGCCTGTGGCTGCTTGCCCAGCTCAACCCCGAGCTGCTGCTGTTCGGCACCGGCGACCTGCGCACCCTGCTGGAACTGCCTGCCCTGCCCTATTCGGCGCGGCGCTTCTTCGTCATCGAGGCCGGCGTCGCCGCGGCAGGCGCGCTGGCCGCCGGGCTGATCTTCCGGTCGCTGCTGCGCCAGCCCGGCCGCTGGCTGCCGGCGGCGCTGCTCGCCTCGGCGCTGGCGGTGAAGGCCTTCGCCAGCGCGCTGCTGGTGAACGACGCCCAGTTCGCCCACTGGGTTACGCCGGGCAACATGACGGGTCTGGCGGCCGGCGCGGGCGGCCTGCTGGCGGCAAGCCGCCTGCCGCCGCTGGCGCAGCGCATGCTGGCGGCACTGGCCCTGCTGTTCGCCACGGCGCTGGTGAACCTGGCCCCGGAGAACCCCTACCTCGCCGCCTCGCTCGCCGTCTGGCAGCAGGGGCACTTCCTCAACTTCAACGGCCTGACCCGGCTTGTCTCCAGCCTGTGGCCCTTCGCCGCGCTGCCGTACCTGATGCTGCCGCGGCCGCGGCATGAAACCGGCGCATGAAGCCGGTAAAGCATTTCACCACGGCGGGCACGGCGACACGGCGCGAAGGGAAATGATAGGCTTGCCCGGTCGATTCGACAGGCGGATGCTTCGAACTGATCGCAGTGCTGTTCGCCGTGCCCGCCGTGGATTAAATGAGGCCCAGAATGAACGATCCGCTGATTGATTTGCGCGACACGCTGCGCGCCTTCACGCGCGAACGCGAGTGGGACCGCTACCACACGCCGAAGAACCTGGCGATGGCGCTGATCGTCGAGGCGGCCGAGCTGGCCGAGCACTTCCAGTGGCTGACGCCGGAGGAAAGTCAGTCGCTGGAGGACGGCGCCAGGCGCGAAAAAATCCGCGACGAGCTGGCCGACGTGCTGATCTATCTGGTCGAGCTGGCCGACACGCTGGGCGTCGACCTCGCCGCCGCGGCGCACGCCAAGATCGCCAAGAACGCGTTGAAGTACCCGGTGGAGAAGGCGCGCGGCAACGCGAGGAAATACGACGAACTATGACCGGAGGAAATCCAGAGGATAATGGCCGCATCCCCAAGGAGAACCCGATGAGCCATTTCAAGCACCACGTCTTTTTCTGCTGCAACCAGCGCGACGCCGGCCAGCTCTGCTGCAACGCCCACGGCGCGACCGGGATGAAGGATTACGCCAAGGACCGCATCGCCACCCTCGGCCTGAAGGGCAAGGGCAAGGTGCGCATCAATTCGGCCGGCTGCCTCGACCGCTGCGACTCGGGCCCGGTGGTGGTGGTGTACCCCGAGGGCGTCTGGTACACCTATGTCGACCAGGAAGACATCGACGAGATCATCGACGAGCATCTCGTCAACGGCCGCGTCGTCGAGCGCCTGAAGATCGACTGATGTCGCGTCACGAACGGGTCCTGCTCGACGGACCGGCCGGCGCCATCGAGGTCTTCGTCGAGGCGCAGGACGCCCCGGCCGGCATCGCGCTCATCGCCCATCCGCATCCGCTCTTCGGCGGCACGGCCGACAACAAGGTGGTCACCACGCTGGCGCGGGTCTTCCGCGACCTCGGCTGCGCCACGCTGCGGCCGAATTTCCGCGGCGTCGGCGCCAGCGAAGGCGCGCACGACCACGGCCTCGCCGAAACGGACGACCTCGCCGCCGTGCACGCCTATGCCCGCGGGCGCTTCGGCACGGACCGGCCCTTCTACCTCGGCGGCTTTTCCTTCGGCGCCTACGTCGTCACCCGCCTGGCCAAGCGGCTGGCCGACGCCGGCGACCCGGCGCGGCGCCTGGTGCTGATCGGCACCGCGGCCGGCCATGTCGAGGGCGCGCGCAGCTACGTCACCGAGGCGGTGGCGCCGGACACGATCGTGATCCACGGCGACCGCGACGAGACGGTGCCGCTCGCCAACGTGCTGGCCTGGGCCGAGCCGCTCGAGCTGGCGGTGAGCGTGGTGCCCGGCGCCGACCATTTCTTCCACCGCAAGCTGCACCTGATCCGCCGCATCGTCGAAGCGCAGTGGACACCCTGAACGTCACCGATCTGCGCAAGGCCTATGGCGACAACGCCGTGCTGGCGGGGCTGACTTTTGCCCTGCGGCCGGGCGAGTGCTACGGCCTGCTCGGCCCCAACGGCGCCGGCAAGACCACCACGCTGCGCTGCGTCCTCGGCCTCACCGCGCCCGACGCCGGCACGATCCGCCTGGCCGGCCTGCCGGTGCCGGAACGGGCGCGCGAGGCGCGCCTGCGCGTCGGCATCGTGCCGCAAATGGACAACCTCGACCCGGATTTCACGACGGCGGAGAACCTGCTGGTGTACGGCCGCTACTTCGGACTGCCCGACGCGGCCATCCGCGCGCGCATCCCGCAACTGCTCGAATTCGCCGGACTTTCCGGCCGCGCCGACGCGAAGATCAACACGCTCTCCGGCGGCATGAAGCGGCGCCTGACGCTGGCGCGGGCGCTGGTGAACGACCCCGACCTCCTTTTCCTCGACGAGCCGACCACCGGCCTCGACCCGCAGGCGCGCCACCTGATCTGGGAGCGCCTCAAGCAGTTGCTGGCGCAGGGCAAGACGGTGCTCCTCACCACCCACTTCATGGACGAGGCCGAGCGCCTCTGCCACCGCCTCGGCATCATGGACCGCGGCCGCTTCATCGCCGAGGGCTCGCCGCGCGAAGTGATCGCGGCGCACATCGAGCCGGAGGTGGTCGAGGTCTATGGCGAACCCGGAGAAATGAGCGCCGCCGCGTGGGCGTCCGCCGAAGCGGCGCAGTTCGCCACCCGCGTCGAGGTCGCCGGCGAAACGGCCTTCTGCTACCTCACCGAGGCGCGCCCGCTGCTGCGCCACCTCGCCGACCGCCACGACCTGCGCTACCTGCACCGCCCGGCCAACCTGGAAGACGTGTTCCTCAAGCTGACGGGGCGCGACCTGCGCGATTGAGATGAGCCCTTTCCGCCCGCCCTCGCTCAGCCTGCGCTTCGTCCCGGTGTGGCGGCGCAACTTCCTTGTCTGGCGCAAGCTGGCGATTCCGTCCATCCTCGGCAACCTGGCCGACCCGATGATCTACATGCTGGGCCTCGGCTACGGCCTCGGCACGCTGCTGCCGGAAGTCGGCGGCGTGCCCTACATCGCCTTCCTCGCCGCCGGCGCGGTGTGCTTCTCGACCATGAACAGCGCCACCTTCGAGACGCTCTATTCGGCCTTCTCGCGCATGCAGGTGCAGAAGACCTGGGAGGCCATCCTCAACGCGCCGGTGTCGCTCGACGACCTGCTGCTGGGCGAGCTGGTGTGGGCGGCGAGCAAGGCGGCGCTCTCCGGCGCGGCGATCCTGGCGGTGGCGGCGGCGCTGGGCCTGGTCGCCTCGCCGCTGGCGCTGTGGGTGCTGCCGTTGGCCTTCCTCGCCGGCCTGGCCTTCTCCGCCCTGGGACTGACCATGACGGCGCTGGCGCCGAGTTTCGATTTCTTCATGTACTACTTCACGCTGTTCGTCACGCCGATGACGCTGCTCTCGGGGGTGTTCTTCCCGGTCGAGCAGCTGCCGGTCGCCTTCCAGGCGGTCTCGGCGCTGCTGCCGCTGTCGCACGCGGTAAGCCTGGCGCGGCCGCTGTTCCTGGGGGAAGTGCCGGCACAGGCCTGGCTGCACGTCGCCGTGCTGGCCGGCTACGCCGTCGCCGCCTTCTGGCTGGCGCTCGGCCTGGCGCGGCGGCGCCTGCTGAAGTAGGCCGGGCTTCAGCCCGACGCCGGCGCCCGATCAACCTCGGTTGTCGGGCTAAAGCCCGACCTACAGTAAAATCCCGCCATGGACACCCTGCTCGTCATCACCCACCTGCCCGACGCCGAAAGCGCCCGGGTGCTTGCCACGAAGCTGGTCGAGCAGCGGCTTGCCGCCTGCGTGAACGTGCTGGCGCCCTGCCAGTCGATCTACCGCTGGGAGGGCAGGATCGAGGATACCGAGGAGGTGCCGCTGCTGATCAAGACCAACGCCGCCCGCTACGCCGCGCTGGAAGCGGCGATCCGCGCCTACCATCCCTACGAACTTCCCGAGATCGTGGCTGTCGGAATCGAAAAGGGCCTGCCCGACTATCTCGCCTGGGTGGCCGTCTCGACCGCCGCCCAGTAATTCGCCTGGAACCGTACATGATCCGCCGCCTGCTCCTGCTGCTCTCCCTTTGCCTGCCGCTGGCCGCCGTCGCCCAGGAGCTGCTGGAAGTGGACAAGGCCTACCGCCTGTCCGCCCGCGCCCTCGATGCCGGCACCCTGGAAATCCGCTACGACATCGCCGACGGCTACTACATGTACCGCGACAAGTTCCAGTTCGCCCTCGAACCGGCGACGGTGAAGGCGGGCGCGCCGCAATTCCCGCCGGGCAAGGTCAAGGAGGACGAGTTCTTCGGCAAGGTCGAGACCTACCGCAAGGAAGTGGTCGTCCGCCTGCCGTTCACGGCGCCGGACGGGCTCGATGCGGTGACGCTGAAGGCAACCTCGCAGGGCTGCGCCGACATCGGCGTCTGCTACCCGCCCAATCCGCAGACGCTGCAGGTCAGCCTCGCGGCGATGAGCACGGCGCCCGCAAGGGCCGGCGAAGCCGCCCTGAAGAAGTACTCTTGGGGTGCGCCCGCCGCACCCGCCCAAACCGCGGGCGACGCCGTGGAGGACGAGTCGTCGCAACTGGCCGGACTGCTGAAGAACGCCGGCTTCTGGCTGATCCTCACCACCTTCTTCGGCGCCGGCATCCTGCTGGCGCTGACGCCCTGCGTGTTCCCGATGTACCCGATCCTGTCGGGGATCATCGTCGGCCACGGCCACCATATCTCGAAGGGCCGCGCCCTCGTCCTCTCGCTGGCCTACGTGCTGGGCATGGCCGTCGCCTACGCCGCCGCCGGCGTCGCCGCCGGCCTGTCCGGCTCGATGCTCTCGGCGGCGCTGCAGAACGCCTGGGTGCTGGGCGGCTTCGCGCTGGTGTTCGTCGCGCTGTCGCTGTCGATGTTCGGCTTCTACGAACTGCAGATGCCGGCCTTCCTGCAAAGCAGGCTCTCCGAGGAGTCGGGCCGCGTCAAAAGCGGCTCGCTGCACGGCGTCGCCGCCATGGGCGCGCTCTCGGCGCTGATCGTCGGGCCCTGCGTGGCGGCGCCGCTGGCCGGCGCCCTGCTCTATATCGCGCAGACGCGCGACGCCGTCCTCGGCGGCGCGGCGCTGTTCGCCATGGCGCTGGGCAAGGGCGTGCCGCTGGTGATCGTCGGCGTGTCGACGCGCTCGCTCTTGCCGCATGCCGGGCCCTGGATGGACTCGGTGAAGAAGTTCTTCGGCGTGCTGCTGCTCGGCCTCGCCATCTGGCTGGTCTCGCCGGTGATCCCGGCCTGGGCGCACCTCGGCGCCTGGGGCACGCTGGCCATCGGCTCGGCGGTGTTCCTGCGCGCCATCGACCCGCTGCCGCCGCAGGCGCACGGCTGGGCCCGCTTCTGGAAAGGCATCGGCCTGGTGCTGCTGCTCGTCGGCGCGACGCAGATCGTCGGTGCCGTGGGCGGCAGCCGCGACCCGCTCGCCCCGCTCGGCTTCCTGCGCAGCGCCGGCGCGGCGGCCGAGCACGTCGCCTTCGAGCGCGTGAAAACCTCGGCCGAGCTGGATGCGCGCCTGGCCGCGGCCGAGAGGCCGGTGATGCTCGACTTCTACGCCGACTGGTGCGTCTCCTGCAAGGAGATGGAGAAGTACACCTTCTCGGATGCGCGCGTGGCGGCGCAGATGCGCCGCATGACCCTGCTGCAGGTGGATGTCACCGCCAACAGCGACGCGGACAAGGCGCTGCTGAAGCGCTTCAGCCTGTTCGGCCCGCCCGGCATCCTCTTCTTCGACCGCCAGGGACAGGAGCGCAAGAACCTGCGCGTGGTCGGCTACCAGCCGGCAGAGGCCTTCCTCAAGGTGGTGAATGCCGCCCTGGGCGGTTGATGGGCCTCAAACACCGTCAGGCGGATCGCGGGTAAAATCCGCGTTTCCATATATCCCCCTTCTCCCAACGTGTTTTCCGGAATCGTCGCCGCCGTCGGCAGGATCACCCATCTGCAAGCCCTGGAGAAAGGCCTGCGTCTGACCGTCGAGGCGGCCGGCCTCGACCTGTCCGACGTGGCGCCGGGCGACTCGATCGCCCATGGCGGCGTCTGCCTGACCGTCATCGAGCAGGCCGGGGCGGCCTACAAGGTGGACGTCTCGCGCGAGACGCTGGACTGCACCGTCGGCCTGGATGCGCCCGGCGAGGTGAACCTGGAGAAGGCGCTGCGCCTGGCCGACCGCCTCGGCGGCCACCTGGTGACCGGCCACGTCGACGGCGTCGGCGAGGTGCTGAAATTCGAGAAGATCGGCGAGAGCCACGAACTGGTGGTCCGCGCGCCGAAGCCGCTGGCGAAGTACATCGCGCGCAAGGGCTCGGTCACGGTGGACGGCGTCAGCCTGACGGTGAACCGTGTCGACAAGACCGACTTTTCCATCAACCTGATTCCGCACACCGTGGCGGTGACGACGCTCAAGCGCCTCGCGGCCGGCAGCAAGGTCAATC
>JAWKYW010000009.1:0-121868 GCA_041396245.1 Rhodocyclaceae bacterium
TGCTCTGCTACGTCACGCCGAAGGAGCACCTCGGCCTGCCCGACAAGGACGACGTCAAGGACGGCATCATCGCCTACAAGATCGCCGCCCACGCCGCCGACCTCGCCAAGGGCCACCCCGGCGCGCAGGTCCGCGACAACGCCTTGTCGAAGGCGCGCTTCGAATTCCGCTGGGACGACCAGTTCAACCTCGGCCTCGACCCGGACAAGGCGCGCGAATTCCACGACGAGACGCTGCCGCAGGAAGGCGCCAAGCTGGCGCACTTCTGCTCGATGTGCGGCCCGCACTTCTGCTCGATGAAGATCACCCAGGACGTGCGCGACTACGCCGCGGCGCAGGGCGTCTCCGACGAGGAGGCGCTGAAAAAGGGCATGGAGCAGAAGGCCGTCGAGTTCGTCCAGACCGGCGCCGAGGTCTATCGCAAGGCATGAGGTGCCGGCCGCTGCTGTTGTGGCTGCTGCTGCCGTTCGCCGCCAGCGCAGAGGGCCTCTACAAGTGGGTGGACGACAAGGGCGTCGTGCACTACGCGGACCGGCTGCCCGCCGGCAAGACCGGCCAGAAGCTCAATGTCGCCCCGCAGCCGCCCCTGGAAGGTGGTCAGGCGCCGCCCCGCAGCCGCAGCTGGCAGGAACAGCTGCAGGACGCCAACGAGCGCCGCTTCCAGGAGGAAAAGCAGCAGCAGGAAGCACAGCAGAAAGCCCGTGAGGCCGAGCAGAAATGCCAGCGCGCACGCAATGCCCTCGATTTACTGAAGCGGGAGCGCCCCCTCTACCGCGTGGACAAGGCAGGCGAGCGCAGCTACATGGAGGATGAAGAACGGCGGCGCCTCATCGCCGGCTGGCAGCAGCAGGCCGACACTCACTGCCGCTAGCCGGTTGCTGCGGTATTCCCTTACCACCCTGCCCGTTCCCGCGCCTGCAAAAATGACCGGCACGCCTCAGCGGGAGGTGCCCCGATCATAAACAGGAGACGGAACATGCCAGGCAAAAATATACTCATGCTCGTCGGCGATTTCGGCGAGGACTACGAAATCATGGTGCCCTTCCAGGCGCTGCAGGCGGTCGGCCACACGGTGCATGCAGTCTGCCCGGACAAGAAGGCCGGCGACGCCATCGCCACCGCCATCCACGACTTCGAAGGCCAGCAGACCTATTCCGAGAAGCGCGGCCACAACTTCAGCCTCAACGCGACCTTCGATGAAATCAAGCTGGCTGAATACGACGCGCTGGTCATCCCCGGCGGCCGCGCACCCGAATACCTGCGCCTGAATCCGAAAGTGCTCGATCTCGTGCGCCACTTCTTCGACGCGAAGAAGCCGGTGGCGGCGATCTGCCATGGCGCGCAGGTGCTGGCCGCGGCGGGCGTGCTCAAGGGGCGCAAATGTTCGGCCTACCCGGCCTGCCGCGCGGAAGTGGAACTCGCCGGCGGCAGCTACGCCGACATCGCCATCACGGCGGCAGCCACCGACGGCAATCTGGTGACGGCACCGGCCTGGCCGGCCCATCCGGACTGGATCGCCCAGTTCCTGCAGGTGCTGGGTACGCGCATCACGCACTGAACGTGCTAGATTGGCCGGCGAGGGCGCCCTGCCCTCGCCCAATCAGAGGAGGGCGATCCATGTGCCGAATCTTCATCAGCGCCGACCCGGATCTATACCGCAGCCGATCCCGCTCGCTGCGCCTGCACGGCGTGGCGACCAGCCTCCGCCTGGAGAATCTTTTCTGGCAAGTGCTGGAGGAAATCGGCGAACGCGACGGCATGAACGTCACGCAGCTCATCACCCGGCTCTACGACGAACTCGCCGAGGCCGGCGGCGATATCGCCAACTTCACGTCCTTCCTGCGCGTCAGCTGCGGGCGCTACCTGGCATTGCAGGTATCGGGCCGCATTCCGGCGGATCTCGATATTCCGATCCGTTCACTCGACGCGGATTTCGTGCTGGCTGGAGAACGCCGGCCGAAGCGCCGCCAAGCGGCGGTAACCGCCTAAAAGACGACCACCTGCCGCACCGCCTCGCCCGTCGCCAGGCGGTCGAAGCCGGCGTTGATGTCGTCCAGCGCAATCCGCGAGGTGATCAGCTTGTCCACCGGCAGCTTGCCGGCGTGATACAGCGCGATGTAGTGCGGGATGTCGCGCGCCGGCACGGCCGAGCCGAGGTAGCAGCCCTTGATCGTCCTCTCCTCGGCCACCATGTTCACCGCCTGCAACTGGAAGCGGTGGTCGGGGTGCGGCAGGCTGCAGGTCACCGTCGTGCCGCCGCGCCGCGTGATGCGGTAGGCCATTTCCAGCGCATCCACCGAGCTCGCCGCCTCGATGGCGTATTCGACGCCGCCGTGGGTGGCCGCCTTCACCTGCGCGACGAGGTCCGGATCGTCGGCATTGAAGACATGCGTCGCCCCCAGTGCGTAGGCACGTTCGAGCTTGTCGTCGAGGCGGTCGATGGCGACGATCTGGCGCGCACCCGCGGCATGCGCGCCGAGCAGCGCGGCGAGGCCGACGCCGCCCAGTCCGACGATGGCTACCGTGGCGCCGAGCGGAACGCGCGCCGAATTGATGACGGCGCCGACGCCGGTCAGCACGGCGCAGCCGAACACCGCGGCGACGTCCGCCGGCAGCGCCGGATCGACCTTCACCAGCGTCCCGCGCGAAACCACGGCGTATTCGGCGAAGCAGGAGACGCCGACCTGGTGGTTGAGCAGGCTGCCGTCGCTGCGGTGCAGGCGGCGATCGCCGCCGAGCAGGGTGCCGGCGCCGTTGGCGGCGGCGCCCGGCTCGCACAGGGCCGGGCGGCCCTCCATGCAGGGCGCGCAATGGCCGCAGCTCGGCACGAACACCAGGGCGACGCTGTCGCCGCGCTGCAGGTCGGTGACGCCCGGGCCGCACTCCTCGACGACGCCCGCCGCCTCGTGGCCGAGCACCATCGGCATCACCCGCGGCCGGTCGCCGTTGATGATCGACAGGTCGGAGTGGCAGAGGCCGGCGGCGGTGATCCTCACCAGCACCTCGCCCGGGCCGGGCGAATCGAGCTCGATGGTCTCGATGGAAACGGGGCGCGTTTGCGCATAGGGGCCGGGACGGCCCATCTCGTCGAGAATGGCGGCGCGGATTTTCATAAAACTCCTTCAACGCAGAGTACGCAGAGACGCAGAGATCGCGGAGAAAGCAAGAACATGATTATCTCTGTGTTCTCTGCGTCTCTGCGATCTCTGCGTTGGAAGCGGTTCTGCTTCAGGCGATCCCGCCGAAGCACAGGTATTTTATTTCGAGGTACTCGTCGATGCCGTACTTCGAACCCTCGCGCCCGATGCCGGACTGCTTGACGCCGCCGAAGGGCGCCACCTCGTTGGACATGATGCCGGTGTTGACGCCGACCATGCCGTATTCCAGCGCCTCGCCGACGCGGAAGCAGCGGGCGACGTCGCGGCTGAAGAAATAGGCGGCCAGGCCGAACTCGGTGGCATTGGCCAGCGCGATCGCCTCGGCTTCCGTGTGGAAGCGGAACAGCGGCGCCACCGGGCCGAAGGTCTCCTCGCGCGCGCACTTCATCTCCGGCGTGACGTCGGCGATCACCGTCGGCTCGTAGAACGTGCCGCCGAGCGCATGGCGCCTGCCGCCGGTGAGCACCCTGGCACCCTTCGCCAGCGCATCCGCGACATGTTCCTCGACCTTGGCCAGCGCCTGCGCATCGATCAGCGGACCCTGCAGCACGCCGGCCTCGGTGCCGGCGCCGACCTTCATCTTCTTCGCCGCCTCGGCCAGGCGCGCGGCGAAGGCGTCGTAGATGCCGTCCTGCACCAGCAGGCGGTTGGCGCAGACGCAGGTCTGGCCGGTGTTGCGGTACTTCGAGGCGAGCGCGCCCTCGACGGCGGCGTCGAGGTCGGCATCGTCGAAGACGATCAGCGGCGCATTGCCGCCGAGCTCGAGCGAAAGCTTCTTGATGGTCGGCGCGCACTGCGCCATGAGCAGCCGCCCGACCTCGGTCGAGCCTGTGAAGGACAGCTTGCGCACGATCGGGTTGCCGGTCAGCTCGGCGCCGATCATCGGCGCGGAGGACGCGCTGCCGGTGACGACATTGAAGACGCCGGCCGGGAAGCCCGCCCGCTGGGCGAGTTCCGCCAGCGCCAGCGCGGTGAGCGGCGTCTGCTCGGCCGGCTTCACCACCACCGTGCAGCCGGCGGCCAGCGCCGGCGCCACCTTGCGCGTGATCATCGCCGCCGGGAAATTCCACGGCGTGATGGCGGCGCAGACGCCGACGGGCTGCCTGACGATGATGAGGCGCTTGTCGGCCTGGGTGGCGGGAATCGTGTCGCCATAGACGCGCTTGGCCTCCTCGGCGAACCACTCGACGAAGCTCGCCGCATAGGCCACCTCGCCCTTCGCCTCGGACAGCGGCTTGCCCTGCTCGCCGGTCATGAGGAGCGCCAGATCGTCGCTGTGCGCCAGCATCAGCTCGAACCACTTGCGCAGCACGGCGGCGCGTTCCTTCGCCGTCCTGCTCCGCCAGGCGGGCCAGGCGGCGGCGGCGGCCTCGATGGCGCGGCGCGTCTCGGCCGCGCCCATGTCGGGCACGCGCGCGAGGCGCTCGCCGCCGGCAGGATTGGTGACATCGAAGGCGGCGCCGCTGTCGGCATCGCACCAGGCGCCGCCGATGAGGGCCTGCGTCCTGTACAAGGCAAGGTCGTTGAGTTTCATGCTGGCAACATCCTGGAAAAACACGCGCTCGCAGCGGGGTCTCCGGCCGCGCCCGGCGGTGTATAGTCTTAAGTTGAAAACCCAACGATTGTACCTTCAATGAACGCCCCCGCCGCACCGCGCACCGCCACCCTGCTCCTCGTCTGCGGCAGCATCGTCGTCTCGCTCTCGCTCGGCATCCGCCACACCTTCGGCCTGTTCATGCAGCCGATGACGATGGATCTTGCCTGGAGCCGCGAGGCGTTTTCCTTCGCCATCGCCCTGCAGAACCTGATGTGGGGCGCCGGCGGACCGGTCACCGGCTGGCTGGCCGACCGCTTCGGCGCCGGCAAGGTGGTGTTCGGCGGCGGCATCCTCTACGCCGCTGGCGTCGGACTGATGGCGTATTCGACGACGCCCTTGATGTTCACCCTCTCCGCCGGCGTCCTGGTGGGGCTGGGCCTGTCGGCCACCACCTTCTCGGTGATCTACGGCGCCGTCGGCCGCGCCGTCGCGCCGGAGAAGCGCGCCATGTCGCTCGCCGTCGTCGGCGCCGCCGGCTCCTTCGGCCAGTTCATGCTGGTGCCGACCGGGCAATACCTGATCAGCGACATGGGCTGGTTCGCCGCCCTCGCGGGACTGACTGTTGCCGCCACGCTGATGGTGCCCCTGGCGCTGGGTACGGCGGAACGCGCGGCGCATCCTGGCAGCGCCGCCGCCATCGCCCAGTCGGCCGGCGAGGCGCTGCGCGAGGCCTTCGGCGAGCGCGCCTTCTGGCTGCTCACCCTGGGCTATTTCGTCTGCGGCTTCCAGGTGGTGTTCATCGGTGCCCACCTGCCGTCCTACGTGCTCGACAAGGGGCTCACCGCCAACACCGGCATGCTGGCGCTGGCGCTGATCGGCCTGTTCAACATCTTCGGTACCTACGGTTTCGGCCTGGCCGGCGGGCGCTGGAGCAAGAAGAAGCTGCTCGCCGGTCTTTATTTCGCGCGCAGCCTGATCATCGTCGTCTTCCTGCTGGCGCCGCTGACACCGCTCTCCGTCGCCCTTTTCGCCGCTGCGATGGGATTGCTGTGGCTGGGCACGGTGCCGCTCACCAACGGCCTCGTCGCGCAGATCTTCGGCGTGCGCTATCTCGCCATGCTCTCCGGCTTCGTCTTCTTCAGCCACCAGCTCGGCAGCTTCCTCGGCGTCTGGCTGGGCGGACTGGTGTTCGACAAGACCGGCGCCTACGACATCGTCTGGATGATCTCCATCGCCCTGGGCGTGCTGGCGGCGCTGGTGAACCTGCCGGTGGACGAGCGGCCGCTCGCCCGGCTATCAGCCCAACCCGCCCGATGAAGACCGCCCGCTTCCTCCTGATCGTCCTCGGCGTGGCCCTCGCCGCCTTCGCCGCCGGCTGGGCCTTCAAGGCCTATCTGGCGCCGGAGGCCGTCATCGATTACGTCAACCAGCGTTTCTTCTGCAACTGACCATGATTCCGAATATCTTCAAGGGCCGCATGTCCGTGCCCGTCATCGCCGCGCCGATGTTCCTCGTCTCCGGCCCGCACCTCGTCATCGCCGCCTGCAAGGCCGGCGTGGCGGGCACCTTCCCGACGCTGAATGCCCGGCCGATCGAGGTGCTCGACGAGTGGCTGACGCAGATCAACACCGAGCTGGGTGCGGCGATGGCGGCCGACCCGAAGGCCCCGGTCGCGCCCTACGGCGTGAACCTGATCCTGCACCACTCCAACACGCGCCTGGCACAGGACTTCGAACTGGTGGTGAAGCACAAGGTGCCCTTCGTCATCACCAGCCTGGGGCATCCCGGCGAGGTGGTGAAGGCGGTGCACGGCTACGGCGGCGTGGTATTCAGCGACGTCATCCACGCCTATCACGCCAGGAAGGCCATCGCCGCCGGCGTGGACGGCATCGTTGCCGTCGCCGCCGGCGCCGGCGGCCATGCCGGCACACAGAGCCCGTTCTCGCTGGTGCGCGAGATCCGCGAGTTCTGGGACGGCGCGCTGGTGCTGGGCGGGGCGATCTCCGACGGCGCCTCGGTGCGCGCGGCGGAAGTGATGGGCGCCGATCTTGCCTACATGGGCACGCGATTCATCGCCACGCGGGAGTCGATGGCCACCGACGACTACAAGCAAATGCTCCTCGACTGCGCGGCGAAGGACATCGTCTACACGCCGGCCATCACCGGCACGAACGCGAATTTCCTCTGGCCGAGCCTGGAACAGGCCGGCTACACCAGGGAGATGCTGGGCAGTACCGATGCCAAAGAGGATTTCGGCTCGGGGGCGAAGGCCTGGCGCGACACCTGGAGCGCCGGCCACGGCGTGGCGACCATCCACGACGTGCCGCCGGCGGCCGAACTGGTGGCGCGGCTGGCGGCGGAATACCGCGCCGCCTGCGCGCAGCCGGCCAGTCCGGCCGTCGCCTAAAAGCGGGTTTTCGAGAAGTCCTGGCGGGAGATTTCCAGCGGTTTCGCCGGCTCGCGGCTGCCGAAGATCAGGCGGCGGAGGCCACCGGCGACGGCCAGCCAGAGCGGCACCACCGCCATCACGTAAAAGGCCGCCACCACCGGCCACATGTTGCGGTCCGTCCCCTCCTGCATGCTCTGCCTGACGTAGAAGGCGATGGCGGCGGCCAGCAGTACGCCCAGGGCAATGGCGGCGAAATTGAACAGCCGCACGGGCCCCGGGTCGGGGCGCCGCGGCGACAGGCGCCAGAAGACCCAGACGGCCAGTACCAGCAGGGGCAGCAGCAGGGATACGGCAAAGATCATCGGCGTTTTTCGGTCAGGTCGCAGAGAAAGAGGTCGATGGCGCGCTCGGCGATCTGTTCCAGGCTCAGCCCGCCGCCCGCCCGGTACCACTGCACCGCCCAGTTCAGCGCGCCGAAGAGGAGCAGGCGGGTCACCTTGCCATCGTCGCGCAGGCGGCCCGCCTTCTTCAGCTCGCGCAGCACAGGTTGCCAGACCGCCTCGTAGCGGTCCTTGACGGCGATCACCTCGGCGCGCGATTCCTCGGACAGCGCTCGCCATTCGTAGAGCAGCACCGGGAACTCGGTGTGCTCCTCGAGGATGATGCGCAGGTGGCTCTGCACCAGGGCGCGGAACTTCTCCTCCGGATTTTTCAGTCCGGCCACCGCCGCCTGCTGCGCTTCGAGCGCCGCCGTCAGGCCCTCGACCATCACCGCCTTGAGCATGTCCTGCTTGCTCTTGAAGTGGTAGAAGGGGCTGCCCGAGCGCATGCCGACGGCGCCGGCGATGTCGCGGATGGTGGTGGCGTCGTAGCCCTTGTCGACGAACAGCCGGCCGGCCGCACGGATCAGATCGGCGCGGCGGTTACCCTCGTCGGCGGCCGCGTCCTTGCGTGCGGACGGTTTTTTCTCAGAACGCGCCATGCTTGCCTTCCCCCTTGGTGAATCGTGCGGCGCCCTGCAGCCACTCGCCGCTTTCCAGTGTTTTCATGCCGTGGGCGAATTCGTTCGCCAGCGCCTGCGCCGG
Source organism: Rhodocyclaceae bacterium (assembly GCA_041396245.1). GTDB lineage: Bacteria > Pseudomonadota > Gammaproteobacteria > Burkholderiales > Rhodocyclaceae > Desulfobacillus. The sequence continues at coordinate 8,170 of JAWKYW010000009.1, forward strand.
CGGCAGGCTCCATTGCTCGAGGCTCGACAGCCGGTCGTGGCGCAGGCAGGTCTGCGGCAGGCGGGCCAGTTCCGCCGCCAGCGCCTCGGCCGCCGTGCGCGCCGTGCCGTCGGCGACGACGCGGTTGGCCAGCCCCATCGCCAGCGCCTCCGCGGCATCGACCGGCCGGCCGGTGAGGATCAGGTCCATCGCGCGCGAGGCGCCGATCAGCCGCGGCAGCCGCAGCGTGCCGCCGTCGATCAGCGGCACGCCGAAGCGGCGGCAGAAGACGCCGAACACCGCGCTCTCCTCCGCCACGCGCAGGTCGCACCAGCAGGCCAGCTCCAGCCCGCCGGCGACACAGTAGCCCGAGACGGCGGCGATCACCGGCTTGGAGAGCAGCAGGCGCGTCGGCCCCAGCGGGCCGTCACCCTCAGGCGAGAGGCGGTTGCGCGTTGCCTCGCCGGCGAAGCCCTTCAGGTCGGCGCCGGCGCAGAAATGCCCGCCCGTGCCCCACAGCACGGCGACGTCCGACTCCGGGTCCGCGTCGAAGGCACGGAAGGCCGCGGCCAGCGCCGTCGCCGTCGGCCGGTCGACGGCATTGCGCTTCTCCGGGCGGTCGAGGATCACCGTGGTGACGCGGTCCTTCTTTTCGATGCGGACGCTCATCAACGTCATTCCCGATCGACCCCGTCATTCCGGGGCCGCGGAGCGGAACCCGGAATCCAGGTTGTTTCTGGATTCCCGCTTTCGCGGGAATGACGAATCAAATTAGCGAATCGTACAAGTCCCGCCATTCCGGGTTGTCCCTCTCAATCAATTCGATCTTCCAGTCGCGATTCCACTTCTTCAGTTGCTTCTCGCGCTGGATGGCTGAAGCCATGTCCTCGAGCATTTCAAAATACACAAGCCGATGAACGCCATATTCTTTCGTGAATCCCTCGACCAGGTCGTTCTTGTGCTCCCAAACACGCTTCATCAAATCACTGGTCACGCCGATATAGAGCGTGCCGTTTTTCTTGCCTGCCAGAATATAGACGCAAGGCGATCTCTCACGCATCTTTCTGATAGGGGTAGGAAAGGGCGCTCGCCCTCCCCTCCCTCCGAACCGTGCGTGCGGTTCTCCCGCACACGGCTCTCCAGTTGATGGTTTCCTCATCGGGATTGGCTCGCCATTTGTCGGGCTTCAACCATGGTGAAAAGCCCTTCCATTGCGAAGAACGCATTTGGCCAGCGACAATGATCGGCATAGCACCGGCCAAAGCCCGGACGTTTCTCCCGTTTGCGCAGGAGCGCCCGCAGTCGTCGTCGAATGAGCGCGTCCAGTGTCTGGAACACGCGCCCATGGGCATGCTTGAAATAGCCATACCAGCCTCTGAGCATCGGGTTGAGGTCGGCAATGATCCGCCCAAGACTGTCGCCTCGGGTGCGCCGTGTGAACCTGCGCACTTTGTCTTTCAAGGCCGTCAGGCTCTTCTTCCTCACCCAGCGCTGCCCCGCTTCAAACCGATAACCGAGAAACTCAAAGCCTTGCCCTTCGATCCGACAATCCCCAAGGTGGGTCTTGTCCGGGTGCAGGGTCAGGCCGTTGGCTTCCACCCACGCCTTGATTTCTTCCAGCGCATTCGCGGCAGCTTCCGCCGTTGGGCACAGAATCACAAAGTCGTCGGCATAACGCACCATCACATAGCCGTGCCGCGTCATATGCACGTCCAATGGATGCAGATAGATGTTCGCCAGCAACGGACTGATGACCGCCCCTTGCGGGGTGCCGCCCGTCGGCGTCCATTTCTCCAGTCCATGAACAATGTCCTGTCGCAGCCAACCCGCCAGAAGTTCCAGCAGGCGGCCGTCGCTGATGCGCTCCTCGATCCGTTCCTTCAGCCGGGTGTGCGGAATGCTGTCAAAGTAGCTCTTGAAGTCAGCGTCCACCACGTGCGTGTAGCCTTTCTTCAGCCACTCATCGACTTCCCGCAGCGCGTCCTTGCAGCCTCGGCCGGGCCGGAATCCGTAGCTCATCGGCAGAAATTCCTTCTCGAAGATCGGTTCTATCACCCGCTTGACCGCCGCCTGGACAATCCTGTCCTTGACGGTGGGGATGCCCAGCGGGCGCGTCTTGCCGCCCGCCTTGGGTATTTCCACTCGTCGCACGGGGGCCGCTTGGTACCGCCCTTCCTTCAGGTCTTCGGCCAGTTCGCCCAGATACCGCTCAGCCTCGGCGGCAAAGCGTTCGATGCTCTGCCCGTCTATGCCCGCCGCGCCTTGATTCGCTTTGACCTGTTGCCAGGCCGCCGCCAGCGTGTGCGGTCGATAGACTTTGTCGATCAGACTGAACCATTTGTTTCCTTTGACGCCGTTATCCAGCGCCGCCAACATGCGTTCCGTCCAAATGGCGCGGTCGATCCAGTCACGGTTTCCCGTCTGGCGCGACGAAGCTTGCTTAGCCTTCTCAGGCACTGCCGCTCCTTCATTCATGCTCTCGCTCCTCTCGGCGCTCACGCCTCCACCTTCCTGCCCGCCTTCCCTCGGCACGGCTTTGCTTTCCGCGCCTATCCCGGCTTGCGCCGCTTCGGTACTACGCAGGCTCTGACTCCTGCCATCGTCACCTCGACGGCAGGTCTCCCCGCTTGTCTCGCGCAAACTTCCCGACATTCCGCCTCCAACCACGTGGGTGACCCGTACATCGCTTTAGCCGCCATTCCAGCGCGTCCGGTGTGTTTCAGGCTTCGCCATGGAATCGCTGGCTCGCCGTCACTCCCCCGCCGAATCGAGTTCGTCATCCTGCGGACTGCCAGTTCGCCTCCGGTTGCTCCCCACCCCGCCTCGCGACGACGCAGTTACCTTCAGCTTCGGGGTCATGGCTTGCCCCGGCACGGACTTACACCGTGCTGTTTGCGCGCCTTCACGGGCGCACGATTCCCGCGTTCGCGGGAATGACGAGATCCGGCGGCAGTTCTATCTCCATTCGCAGCAATGCGGCGGCCGCGCATTTTCCCAGATTGTCGCTGCGCAGGGAACGCGCCGCGCCGCCCTGCAGTGCGCCGTTGAGCACGATCTTCAGCGCCAGCAGGTTGTCGAGCGGGTACAGCGCGACCGGGCCGCTGGCCATGCCGGCAAAGTGGCGGGCGATCCGCTCCGGCGTCACCTCTCGCTTGAGCACGGCGTAGGTCGCCGCGTCGGGCGCGAACAGGCCGAGGTCGCAGCGGTCGCCCTTGTCGCCGCTGCGGGCGTGGGCGATGTCGACCAGGCGGACGCGGGTCACGGCGCCGTCTCCTGCAGGCTGACTTTTACTTCCGGCTCGACGAGGTCGCGCCGCACCAGCGTCGGCCACAGGCCGAGGAGCTGCCGCGCCGGCTCGATGCCGGAAAAGCCGCTCGCCGTCGGCGGGCCGGACAGGGCCAGCCAGGGAAACTGGCGCGGGAAGGCCTCGGCCAGGCGCCGGTCCTTCGCCCGCACCGACATCTTCAGGTACACCTCGTTGAGCTCCTCGATGTGTGTATTGTCGGCGAGCGCGCCGAGCAGCGAGTCGTAGCCGAGGAACTCGGCGTGGATCTCGTCGTAGGCGAGCTTCAGCTCCTCAAGCTGACGGCGGACGATGGCCTCGGTGACGCGCGCCTTGCGCATGGCGCCGGGCCAGGAATAGCCGATGGTGGCGGTGCCGGCCCAGCCGTCGTCATAGCCGGCGACGACCTTCAATTTGTCGGGGCGCGGCCGGCCCGTGGCGCCGCTGACGCGCACGCGGTCGCCGCCAAGGTCTTCGAGCTTCAGCGTGCCCATGTCGAGCACGACATCGGGCGAGAAGTAGGCGTGCGGGTTGTGCACTTCATACAGCAGCTGCTGGCGCACCGTGTCGAAGTCCACCCGCCCGCCCGTGCCCGGCGCCTTGGTGAGGATCGCCGTGCCGTCGGCACTGACTTCCGCGATCGGATAGCCGATGTGGCCGAGGTCGGGCACCGACTCCCAACCATTCTGCAGATAGGAATTGAAGTTGCCGCCGCTGCCCTGGCCGGAGCACTCCAGCAGGTGGCCGACGGTGAGGCCGGCGGCGAGGCGGTCCCAGTCGTCCGCCGCCCAGCCGAACTCGTGGATCAGCGGCGCCAGGAACAGCGCAGCGTCGGCGACGCGGCCGCTGAGCACGATGTCGGCGCCGGCTTCGAGGGCCCGCACCAGCGGCTGGGCGCCGAGGTAGGCGTTGGCGAAGAGCAGGCGCTCGCGCACGCCATCGATTGATGCGCCGGTGTCGAGGTGGTCGAGCGGTTCCCCTGCCGCGCGCAGCGCGTCGATGCGCCCGATCACCGCGTCGCCGGTGACGGTGGCGATCTTCGCCTTCCAGCCGCGCTTCCCGAATTCCGCGACGAGGGCGTCGCGCGCGCCCTCCGGATTGAGGCCGCCGGCATTCAGCAGGAACTTCACGCCGTGCTTCTGCGCCAGCGGCCACAGCGTGGTCAGCATCGGCACGAGGTCGCGCGTGTAGCCCGCCGCCGGCTCCTTCATGCGGTCCTTCTGCAGGATCGCCAGCGTCAGCTCGGCCAGGTGGTCCGAGCCGATGTACTGCACGCTGCCGCGCTCGATGCTCGCCGCCACCGGCCGCCACGAGTCGCCGTAAAAGCCGAGGCCGGCGCCGATGCGGACGGTTTTCATCGTTTGAGGCAAACCGCTTTCATCGCAGAGGGCGCAAAGGCGCAAAGGACGCAAAGAGGAGCAACCCTGAAAAACCAATTCATCTTTGCGCCCTTCGCGTCTTTGCGATCTTTGCGTTAAGAGAGGTTTCGTTTATTCCGGCCAGGCGCGCTGGAGGATGGCTTCGAAGTCGCTGTTCTTCGGCAGGGTGCCGAAGGCATAGCCCCAGTCGCCGGCCAGCCGCGTCGCGCAGAAGGCCTGCGCGACGTAGTCCGGCGCGAAGCGCAGCAGCAGCGCGCCCTGCAGCGCCAGCGCCAGGTCCTGCACGAGGCGGCGCGCGCGGTTTTCGATGGCGTCGGGATCCTGCAGCTCGTCCTTGAGCCAGGACACCCAGCGGTCGAACACCGCGCTCTTGCCGAAAGCCGGCTCGATCTCGGCCATGAGGAACTCGACGCTGCGCGGATGCTTCGCCATGGCGCGCAGCACGTCGAGGCACATGACGTTGCCCGAGCCTTCCCAGATGGAGTTGAGCGGGCTCTGGCGGAACAGGCGCGGCATCGGCCCTTCCTCGACGTAGCCGTTGCCGCCGTGCACCTCCATCGCCTCGGCCACCAGCGTCGGGCAGCGCTTGCAGATCCAGTACTTGGCGAGCGGCGTGAGGATGCGCCGCAGCTGGGTCTCGGCTTCATCTTCCTGCGCGTCGAAGGCGCGCGCCAGGCGCAGCGACAGGGCGGTGGCGGCCTCGACTTCGAGCGCCATGTCGGCCAGCACGTTCTGCATCAGCGGCTGTTGCCGCAGCCGCTTGCCGAAGGCGGCGCGCAGCGAGGTGTGGTGCATCGCCTGCGACAGCGCCGCGCGCATGATGCCGGTCGAGCCGATAGCGCAGTCGAGGCGGGTGTACACGCCCATCTCCAGCACGGTGGGGATGCCGCGCCCCTCCTCGCCGACCAGCCAGCCGGTCGAGCCCCAGAACTCGGCCTCGGTGCCGGCGTTCGAGCGGTCGCCCATCTTGTCCTTGAAACGCTGGATGCGGATCTCGTTGAGGCGCCCGTCCGGCGTCCAGCGCGGCACGAAGAAGCACGACAGGCCCTTCGGCGACTGCGCCGTGACGAGGAAGGCGTCGCACATCGGCGCGGACAGGAACCACTTGTGGCCGACGATGCGCCAGCTGCCATCGCCGAGCGGCTCGGCGCGCGTGGTGTTGGCGCGTACGTCGGAGCCGCCCTGCTTCTCGGTCAGCCCCATGCCGATCAGTACGCCCTTCTTCTGCGTGGCGGGGATGAAGCGCCTGTCGTACTCGCGCGAGAGCATCAGCGGCATCCAGTCGCGGGCGATCTCCGGCACCTGCTTCAGCACCGGCACGGCGCCGTAGGTCATGGTGGTCGGGCAGAGCGAGCCGTCCTCGATCTCGGCGAACATGACATAGGCGGCGGCGCGGGCGACATGCGCCCCCTTCTTCGGCTCGGCCCACGGTCCGGTGTCGCAGCCGTTGCCCTTCAGCCAGGTCAGGCAGGCGTGCCAGGAGGGATGGAACTCGACCTCGTCGCGGCGGTTGCCGTAGCGGTCGAAGAGACGCAGCTGCGGCGGGTTCACATTGGCCAGCCGGCCGTGCTCGATCCACTCGGCGCTGCCGACCTCGGCGCCGCGCGCGGTCAGCCAGTCCTGCACCCAGCCGGCGCCTTCGCGGGCGACGGCTTCCTGCAGGGGAAGGTTGCGGGAATAGGCGTTGTAGTTTTCCAGGGCGTGGGCCTGGTTGATGACTTCGTGCGTCGCCATCAATGGCGGATGTTTGGCGTCCATGAAAGCCTCCGAAATGTAACAAAGCAATTGCTTGCTTGACAGAGTTTTTGCACTTTACTACCCTTGCCCGTCCATTGCAATCGGAGAGGGATATGATCGAACGCACCCTGTTCACGGAAGAACACATGCTGTTCCGCGATGCCGTGCGGCGCTTCATGGAAACCGAGGTGCAGCCGCAGCGCGAGCGCTGGGAGGAGCAGGGCTACGTCGACCGCGAGGTGTGGCTGAAGGCCGGCGCCGCCGGCTTCCTCTGCCCCTCGATGCCCGAGCAGTACGGCGGCGTCGGCGCCGACAAACTCTACAGCACGGTGCTGATCGAGGAGCAGTACCGCATCGGCGACTCCGGTCTCGGCTTCAGCCTGCACTCGGAGATCGTCGCCCCCTACCTGCTGCACTACGGCAACGAGCACATCAAGCAGACCTGCCTGCCGAAGATGGCCAGCGGCGAGATGATCGGCGCCATCGCCATGACCGAGCCGGCCGCCGGCTCCGACCTGCAGGGCATCAAGACCACCGCGGTGAAGGATGGCGACCACTGGGTGCTGAACGGCTCGAAGACCTTCATCACCAACGGCTGGCACGCGGATCTCGTCATCGTCGTCGCCAAGACCGACGCGGCGAAGGGCTACAAGGGCATCAGCCTGTTCGTCGTCGACACGGCCATGCCCGGCTTCTCCAAGGGCAAGCGCCTGAAGAAGATCGGCATGAAGGCGCAGGACACGGCGGAACTGTTCTTCGACAACGTCAGGGTGCCGGCCGCCAACCTGCTCGGCGACGAGGGCTCGGGCTTCGTCTACCTCATGCAGGAGCTGCCGTGGGAGCGCATGCAGATCGCCCTCGGCGCCGTGGCCGCCGCCGAGGCGGCGCTGGGATGGACCGTCGCCTACTGCCACGAGCGCAAGGCCTTCGGCAAGGAGGTGATGGATTTCCAGCACACCCGCTTCACCCTCGCCGAGCTGAAGACCGAGATCCAGATCGCCCGCGTCTTCGTCGACCGCTGCATGGAGCTGCTGTTGCAGGACAAGCTCGACGCCGTCGACGCCTCCATGGCGAAGTACTGGACCACCGACCTGCAGTGCAAGGTGATCGACGCCTGCCTGCAGCTGCACGGCGGCTACGGCTACATGTGGGAATACCCCATCGCCCGCGCCTACGCCGACGCCCGCGTGCAGCGCATCTACGGCGGCACCAACGAAATCATGAAAGAGATCATCTCGAGGACGTTATAGGACACCCCGGACCATGACCGAAGCCTACATCTACGACGCCGTGCGCACGCCGCGCGGCAAGGGCCGCAAGGACGGCGCGCTGCACGGCGTGACGCCGATCGCGCTGGCGGCCACCGCCCTGCGCGCGCTGCGCGACCGCAATGATCTCGACACTTCGCTGGTGGACGACGTCGTCCTCGGCTGCGTCGAGCCGGTCGCCGAGCAGGGCGCCGACATCGCCCGTGTCGCCGCGCTCTATGCCGACTACGCGCTCACCGCCGCCGGCGTCACCGTCAGCCGCTTCTGCGCCTCCGGCCTCGAAGCCTGCAACCAGGCGGCAGCGGCGATCATGTCCGGCCAGTCCGACCTCGTCGTCGGCGGCGGCGTCGAGTCGATGTCGCGCGTGCCGATGTTCTCCTCCGGCGGCGCCTGGCCGACCGACCCGCAAGTGGCGGCGAAGACCTTCTTCGTGCCGCAGGGCATCTCCGCCGACCTGATCGCCACCAAGTGGGGCTACGCGCGCCAGGAGCTCGACGCCTACGCCGCCGAATCGCAGCGCCGCGCCAGGCAGGCCTGGGACGAAGGGCGATTCAGAAAGTCCATCGTGCCAGTCAAGGACATCAACGGCCTCGTCATCCTCGACCGCGACGAATACATGCGCCCGGAAACGACGCTGGAGTCGCTCGCCACGCTCAAGCCGGCCTTCGCCGAGCAGGGCGAGCAGTACGGCTTCGACTCGGTAGTCCTGCAGCGCTATCCGGAGGTCGAGCGCGTCAACCACGTGCATCATGCCGGCAACAGCTCGGGCATCGTCGACGGCGCCGCCGCTATCCTCTTCGGCACGAAGGAGATGGGTGAGCGCCTGGGGCTGAAGCCGCGCGCCCGCGTGCGCGGCTTCGCCTCCATCGGCTCCGAGCCCTCGATCATGCTCACCGGCCCGGCCCCCGCCACCGAGAAGGCGCTGAAGCGGGTCGGCATGTCGGTGAAGGACATCGACCTCTACGAGCTCAACGAGGCCTTTGCCGCGGTGGTGGTGCACTACATGCGCCTGCTCGACATCGCCCACGACAGGATGAACGTCAACGGCGGCGCGATCGCCATGGGCCATCCGCTCGGCGCCACCGGCGCCATGATCCTCGGCACGCTGCTCGACGAGCTCGAGCGGCGCAACCTGTCCACCGGCCTGGCCACGCTGTGCGTCGGCGCCGGCATGGGCACGGCCACCATCATCGAAAGAGTGTGAGAGTGAATCCGTCATTCCGGGCAAGCGGAGCGCGACCCGGAATCCACGCAGCTCCTGGATTCCCGCTTTCGCGGGAATGACGAACAAGCGCATCGAATATCTGGAGTCTTGAATGATCAACTACAACGTCGATTCCGAAGGCATCGCCACCCTCGAGTGGGACCTGCCGGGCCGCACGCAGAACGTCCTCAACGAACAGAGCATGGCGGCCTTCGCCGCGGCCGCGCAGAAGGCGCTCGCCGACACGTCCGTGAAGGGCATCCTGGTCGCCTCGGCCAAGGCCGACTTCATCGCCGGCGGCGACCTCGAGATGCTGCTCAAGGCCACCGACGCCCAGGCCATGAGCGACAACCTGAAGCAGTGGCACAAGCTGTTCCGCGTGCTGGAGACCACCGGCAAGCCGGTGGCGGCGGCGTTGAACGGCACCACCCTCGGCGGCGGCCTGGAGCTGGCGCTGACCTGTCACTACCGCGTCGCCGCCGACCATCCGAAGGCGCGCTTCGGCTTTCCCGAAGTCACGCTGGGCCTGTTGCCCGGCGCCGGCGGCACGCAGCGCGCGCCGCGCCTGATGGGCATCCAGGCGGCGCTGCTGTTCCTCACCGAAGGCAAGCGCATCAAGGCGGCCGAGGCGCAGAAGCAGGGCCTGATCCACGCCGTCGTCCCCGCCGGCAAGGAGCGCGAGGCCGCGCGCGCCTGGCTGCTGGAGGCGGCGGCGAAGGGCGGCAAGGTTCTGCAGCCCTGGGACCAGAAGGGTTACAGGATCCCCGGCGGCGGCGTCATGACGCCTTCCGGCATGCAGACCTTCATGGCCGGCAACGCCATGCTGCGCGAGAAGACCCACGACAACTATCCGGCGCAGAAGCACATCCTCTCCTGCGTCTTCGAGGGGATGCAGACCGACATCGACACCGGCCTCGCCATCGAGTCGCGCTATTTCGTCAACCTGGTGCGCAGCCCCGAGGCGAAGAACATGATCCGCAGCCTGTTCTTCTTCATGCAGGAGGCGAACAAGCTGGCGCGCCGGCCGCAGGACGTGGTGGCGCAGAAGTTCGCGAAGATCGGCATGCTCGGCGCCGGCATGATGGGCGCCGGCATCGCCCACGCCGCGGCGACGGCCGGCCTCGAGGTGGTGCTGCTCGACACCTCGGTCGAGGCCTCCGGGAAGGGCAAGGCCTATTCGGCGAAACTGCTGGAGAAGCGCGTCGCCAGAAGTCAGTTGTCGCAGGACGGCGCCGCGGCCATCCTGGCGCGCATCAAGCCCACCGCCGACTACGCCGACCTCGCCGGCTGCGAGCTGGTGGTCGAGGCGGTGTTCGAGGACCGCGCCCTCAAGGCCGACGTGACGAAGCAGACGGAAGCGGTGATTGCGGCCGACGCGATCTTCGCCTCCAACACCTCGACCCTGCCGATCACGGGACTCGCCGAGGCGAGCGCGCGGCCGGCCAACTTCATCGGCCTGCACTTCTTCTCGCCGGCCGAGAAGATGCCGCTGGTGGAAATCATCCTCGGCAGGCAGACCTCGCCGGCGACGCTCGCCCGCGCGATGGACTTCGTCCGCGCCATCGGCAAGACGCCGATCGTGGTCAACGATGCCCGCGGCTTCTACACCAGCCGCGTCTTCGGCACCTACCTGTCGGAAGGCATGGCGCTGCTGCAGGAGGGCGTCGCGCCTGCCCTGATCGACAACGCCGGGCGGCTGGCCGGCATGCCGGTGGGGCCGCTGGCGCTGGCCGACGAAGTCTCCATCGAGCTGGTGCACAAGATCGCCAGGCAGACGAAGAAGGATCTTGGCGACCGCTACGCGCCGCGCGCCGCCGACCAGGTCGCCGCGCTCATGGTGGAAAAACTCGGCCGCCTCGGCAAGAAGGGCGGCCACGGCTTCTACGAATACCCGGCCGACGCGAAGAAGCATCTCTGGCCCGGCCTTGCCGAACACTTCCCCGTCCGCGCCGAACAACCTTCCCTCGAACAGGTGATCGAGCGCCTGATGCTGATCCAGTCGATCGAGACCGTGCGCTGCCTGGAGGAGGGCGTGCTCACTTCGCCGCAGGACGCCGACGTCGGCGCCATCCTCGGCTGGGGCTATCCGCCCTTCCGCGGCGGTCCGATCGGCCAGATCCACACCATGGGCGTGGCCAACTTCGTCGCCGCCTGCGACCGCCTGGCGGAACAATGCGGCGAGCGCTTTCGTCCCACCGAAAAACTTCGCAAAAAAGCGGCAGAGGGTTCACAATTCTTTTCGATTTAAGTCATAATCGCCGCACACCGAAATAGCGAAAGACCGTTTTGCATAGCGGAACGGTCGTGCATACAACAAAACCGGGGCCATCGGAGGAGAGGATTTGCTGCAGTTCCTGCAACTCGTCGCGAGCGGCATCGCGCAAGGCTGCATCTACGGCCTGATCGCGCTGGGCTTCGTGCTCATCTACAAGGCCACCGAGGCGGTCAGCTTCGCCCAGGGCGACCTCATGATGCTGGGCGGCTTCATCGGCCTGGCCACCACCGTGGTCATGGGCCTCCCGTTCTGGATCGCCTTCCTCGCCACCCTGATCGTCATGCTGCTGGTCGGCATGCTGCTCGAGCGCGCGGTGCTGCGCCCCCTGCTCGGCCATCCCTCCTTCACCGTCGTGATGGTCACCATCGGCATCGGCTTCCTCGCGCGCGGCCTGGTCACCATGATTCCCTTCTGGGGCACCGAAACGCATGTCCTGCCGGTGCCCTACCGGGACGAGATCGTCCGCCTCGGCGGCGAGGGCGCGGACGGCGGCCTGATCCTGTCGATGGAGCACGTCGTCGTCATCGCCGTCACGGCGCTGCTGATGGCCGTGCTCTACCTGCTCTTCAAGCACACCAAGATCGGCATCGCCATGAAGGCGACCTCGCAGAACCAGCTCGCGGCCTTCTACATGGGCATCCCGGTGCGGCGCATCAACATGCTGGTGTGGGGCATCGCCGCCGCGGTGGCGGCCTGCGCCGGACTGCTGCTGGCGCCCATCACTTTCGTGCACGCCAACATGGGCTTCGTCGGCCTGAAGGCCTTTCCCGCCGCCGTCATCGGCGGCTTCGGCAGCATCCCGGGCGCGCTGGTCGGCGGCCTCATCATCGGCGTCGTCGAGATGCTCTCCGGCTTCTACCTGCCGGAAGGCTTCAAGGACATCGCCGCCTACGTCGTCGTGCTGATCATGCTGGTGGTCAAACCCACCGGCCTCTTCGGCGAAAACCTGAGCAAGCGCGTCTGATGCGATTCCTCTTCAAGACCCACTACCAGCAGGACATCCGCCTGTTCAAGCACGGCGGCCAGGTGTTCTGGTATTCCGCGCTGGCCCTGGCACTGCTCGCCGCACCCTGGCTGCTGCCGGACTACTGGGTGTCGCAATTCGTCTTCATCTGGATCTATGCCATCGTCAGCCTCGGCCTGATGCTCCTGATCGGCTTCACCGGCCAGGTCTCGATCGGCCACGCCGCCTTCCTCGCCATGGGCGCGTACACCGAGGGCTACCTGTACAGCCTCGGCTGGCCCTTCGCCCTGTCGCTCGTCTTCTCGGCGCTGGTGGCCGGCATCACCGGCATCATCGTCGGCCTGCCGGCGCTGCGGGTGAAGGGCATGTATCTGGCCATCGCCACCCTGGCCTTCGGCTTCATCGTCGAGGAGGCCGTCACCCGCGCCGACGGCATCACCGGCGGCAACAGCGGCATGCTGGTCGGCAGCCTGGAGGTCTTCGGCCTGCCCATCGACAGCGAACAGCGCATGTACTACCTCTGCCTGTTCCTGCTGGCGCTGGTCGTGCTGGGCGTGATGAACCTGCTGCGCAGCCCGACCGGGCGTGCCTTCGTCGCCATCCGCGACTCGGAGATCTCGGCGCAGAGCATGGGCATCAACCTGGCCTACTACAAGACCACCGCCTTCGCCCTCTCCGCCGCCATCACCGGCATCGCCGGCGCGCTCTACGCGCACAAGCTGCGCTTCCTCTCGCCCGAGCAGTTCACCTTCCTGCAGTCGATCGAACTGCTCATCATCCTGGTGGTGGGCGGCGTCGGCTCCATCTACGGCGCCATCTTCGGCGCCGCCTTCTGGATCATCGTGCAGCAGCTCATCGTGCTCGCCAAGGACTGGCTGCCGCCGGCGATCGGCCAGCAGACCGGCCTGCAGCCGACCATCTTCGGCATCATCCTGATCGCCTTCATCCTCTTCGAGCCGATGGGACTGTACGGCCGCTGGCTGAAGATCCGCACCTATTTCCAGCTCTTCCCCTTTTACCGAAAGGGCATGTTCCGGCGGCAGAAGAGCTACATGAAGTCGGAGCGCATGAAATGAGGCCGGCTGAAAAGCCTCACCGCGGCGAACACGGCGACACGGCGGAAACCCCGTTGATTCGCCGCGTCGCCGTGCCCGCCGCGGTTCAGTCAAGGGGTTCGGAATGAAACCTCTTTTGACCGCAAATCATCTCTCGATCCAGTTCGGCGGCCTGAAGGCCGTCAGCGACGTCTCCTTCGAGGTGTGGCCGAACGAAGTGTTCTCGCTGATCGGCCCCAATGGTGCCGGCAAGACCACCATCTTCAACATGATCAGCGGGCATTACCGGCCCAGCGCCGGCTTCGTCACCTACGAGGGCGAGAAGGTCTCCCATCTGCCCCCCTACGAAATCGCCCGCCTCGGCATCGCCCGCACCTTCCAGAACATCGAGCTGTTCGAGCACGCCACCGTGCTGCAGAACCTGCTGGTCGGCCGCCACTGCCACCGCCATACCAACTGGCTGCAGGATCTGCTGTTCACGCCGGCCACGCGCCGCGCCGAGCTGCAGTTCCGCCGCACCGTCGAGGAGGTCATCGAGTTTCTCGACCTGCAGCACTACCGCGATCAGATGGTGGCAGGCCTGCCCTACGGGGTGCGCAAGGTGGTCGAGCTGGGCCGCGCGCTCGCCATGCGGCCCAGGCTGCTGCTGCTCGACGAGCCGTCCTCCGGCCTCAACGTCGAGGAAACCGAGGACATGGGCTTCTGGATCGAGGACATCAAGAACGACCTCGGCGTCACGGTGATCATGGTCGAGCACGACATGGGCCTGGTCTCGCGCGTCTCCGACCGCGTGCTGGCCCTCAACCAGGGTGAGGAGCTGGCGCTCGGGACCGCCGCCGAGGTGCAGGCGCACCCGGCCGTGATCGAAGCCTACCTGGGGGGGGCCGATGACGACGACCTGCCCGCAAGCGCCGGAGCTGTCGCATGAGCCTCGAGGGCGGGATCATCCTCCAGTTGAACAACGTCGAGTCGTCCTACGGCCCGGTGAAGGCCATCCGCGGCGTCTCGCTCAAGGTGCAGCAGGGCAGCATCGTCACGGTGCTGGGCGCCAACGGCGCCGGCAAGTCGACGATTCTCAAGACCATTTCCGGCATTCTCGACCCGCAGAAGGGCAGCATCCTCTACCGCGGCGAGCCGATCCAGAAGAAGGACCCGGCCTGGATCGTGCGCCAGGGCATCGCCCACGTGCCGGAAGGGCGCGAGATCTTCCCGCTGCTGACGGTGCGCGAGAACCTGCTGATGGGCGCCTACACGCGTCCGCTGGCGGAACGCGCCGAAGTGGAGCGGGAAATGGGGGAGGTGTACGGCTATTTCCCGATCCTCAGGGAACGAATGAACCAGCCGGCCGGCCAGCTCTCCGGCGGCCAGCAGCAGATGCTCGCCATCAGCCGGGCGCTGCTGGCGAAGCCGACGGTCATGCTGCTCGACGAGCCGAGCCTCGGCCTGTCGCCGAAGCTGACCCGCGAGATCTTCGAGATCGTCGTGCGCATCAACCGCGAACGCGGCGTCACCCTGCTGGTGGTCGAGCAGAACGCCCGCGTCGCCCTGAAATACGCCGACTTCGGCTACGTCCTGGAAGTCGGCCGCATCGTCATGGAGGACCGCTGCGACGTCCTGCGCGAGAAGGAGGACATCAAGGAGTTCTACCTCGGCGTCAAGGAAACCGGCGTGCGCGGCACGCGCCGCTGGAAGAAGAAGAAAACCTGGCGCTAGGACGAGGAAACCGATCATGTGGTGGAAGAAGGACAACGCGCAGTTCTGGGCTACCCGCGAAGTCGTCATGCCGGGCGATACCATCCCGCGCCTGTTCTGGCACGCCGTGGACCGGCGCGCCGACAAGGTCATCTTCCGCCAGAAATCCTTCGGCCTCTGGCAGACGCTCACCTGGCGCGAGCTGGGCGGGATCGTGCGCGAAATCGGCATGGGCCTGGTCGAGCTGGGCTACGCGCCGGGCGAGACGGTCTCCATCCTCGGCAACACCCGCCAGGAATGGCTGTTCAGCGACCTGGCCGCGCTGTGCGCCGGCGGCGTCAGCTCCGGCATCTATCCGACCGACTCCGCCAGCCAGGTCGAATACCTCACGCGGGACTCCGACTCCGTCTTTCTCTTCGTCGAGGACGAAGAGCAGCTCGACAAGGCGCTCGAGGCGCGCGAGCGGCTGCCCCGGCTGCGCAGGATCATCGTCTGGGAAACCAAGGGCCTGCGCGATCTGGACGATGCCCAGGTGATCAGCCTCGACCAGTTGCGCGAGCTGGGCCGCACGCGCCTGGCCCGCCTCGGCACCGCCGCCGAAGCCGAGTGGCGCGGGCGCATCGACTGCCGCCGGCCGGAGGACCTGGCCATCCTCATCTACACCTCCGGCACCACCGGCAAGCCGAAGGGGGCCATGCTCTCGCACCACAACGTGATCCACTCGATCCACGGCTTCAACCTGATCATCGCCCAGAATGAGGATGACGAGCACATGTGCTTTCTGCCGCTGTGCCACGTCGCCGAGCGCATGGCCGGCGCCTATTTCTCGCTGTACACCGGCGCCGTGCTCAACTTCGTCGAGAATCCGGAAACCATCCCCGAGAACGTGCGCGAGATCCAGCCGACGGTGTTCCTCGCCGTGCCGCGCATCTGGGAGAAGTTCTATTCCGGCGTGATGATCGGCCTGGCGGAAGCCACCGCCCTGGAGAAGCTGGCCTACAAGTGGGCCATCGGCGTCGGCATGAAGATGGTCGCCCTGTATGAGGCCGGCCGGCCGGTCGGCGGCGGCCTCAGGGCCCTGCACTGGCTCGGCCGCTTCCTGGTGCTGAACAACGTGCGCAGGCTGATCGGCATCCACCGCTGCCGCTTCCTCGTCACCGGCGCGGCGCCGATCTCGCCGGATCTGGTGCGCTGGTACATGGCGCTCGGGGTGCCGATGCTGGAGGTGTGGGGCCAGACCGAGTCCGGCGGCGGCGCCACCACCATGCCGATCCACCGCATCAAGCCCGGCATGATCGGCACCGCCAACCCCTACTGCGAGGTGAAGGTGGCCGACAATGGCGAGCTGCTGATCCGCGGCGACAACGTCTTCATGGGCTATCTCAACCAGCCGGAGAAGACCGCCGAAGCCATCGACGCCGAGGGCTGGCTGCACAGCGGCGACGTCGGCTACCGGGACGAGGACGGCTTCTTCAAGATCTCCGATCGCCTCAAGGACATCATCATCACCGCCGGCGGCAAGAACATCACGCCCTCGGAGATCGAGAACCAGCTCAAGTTCTCGCCCTACGTCACCGATGCGGTGGTGATCGGCGACAAGCGGCCGTATCTGGTCTGCCTGATCATGATCGACCAGGAGAACGTCGAAAAATATGCCCAGGACCACGACGTCCCCTTCTCCAACTACGCCAGCCTGTGCCGGGCGCCGGAGGTGCTGCGGCTGATCGAGCAGGAAGTGGCGCGGGTCAACAAGGCGTTCGCGCGCGTCGAGCAGGTCAAGAAGTTCCGCCTGATAGAACAGAAGCTGACGGCCGAGGACGACGAGCTGACGCCGACCATGAAGCTCAAGCGAAAATTCGTCAACCAAAAGTATGCAGAGCTTATAGAATCGATGTACAAGGAGCAGTAGGGTAGTAGGTCAACCATGGAGAGGAGACAGGAAATGAAACACTTCAGCATGAAGGTTGCCGTGGCCGCCGTGGCCGCGGCCGTGACTTTCGGCGTCCAGGCCGCCCAGGGCGTCAGCAAGGACGAAGTCGTCGTCGGCTCGATCCAGGACCTGTCCGGTCCGCTCGCCGGCTTCAGCAAGCCGGCCAGGAACGGCATGCAGATGCGCGTCGACGAGCTCAACGAGGCCGGCGGCGTCAACGGCCGCAAGATCAAGCTCATCGTCGAGGACAGCGGCTACGATCCGAAGAAGGGCATCCTCGCCGCGCAGAAACTGGTCGGGCAGGACAAGATCTTCGCCATGATCGGCACCATCGGCACGCCGGTGGCGGTGGCCACCATGCCCATCCTGTTCGAGAAGAACGTGGCGCACCTGTTCCCGCTGACCGGCGCACGGCAGATGTACGAGCCGCTGCACAAGCTGAAGTTCTCCTTCGCCGCCCCCTACTATGACCAGATCCGCCTCGGCACGAAATGGATTGCCAGGGAGCGCGGCGCCAAGAGCTTCTGCATCATCCACCAGGACGACGACTTCGGCCTCGAGGTGAAGCAGGGCGCCGAGGCCGGCCTCAAGGAGATCGGCCTGAAGTTCACCGAGGTCACCACCTACAAGCGCGGCGCCACCGACTTCTCCGCCCAGGTGGCGAAGATGAAGGCCGCCAACTGCGACACCGTGGTGATGGGCACCATCATCCGCGAGACGCTGGGCACCATCGGCACGGCGCGCAAGATGGGCTGGAATCCGAAATTCATCGGCACCTCGGCCTCCTACACCGACCTGATCCACAAGCTGGGCAAGCAGGCCGTCGAGGGCTTCTACTCGATGCACCAGGTCGGCGTGCCCTATCCGGACGATCCCTCGAAGAACATCCGCGACTGGGCGGCCCGCTACAAGGCCAAGTTCAAGGAGGATCCGGGCCTGTTCTCGGCCTACGGCTACGTCATCGCCGACCTGTTCTTCCAGGTCGTCAACAAGACCGGCCCGAACCTGACCATGGAGAATTTCGTCAAGACGCTGGA
Source organism: Rhodocyclaceae bacterium (assembly GCA_041396245.1). Taxonomy (GTDB): domain Bacteria; phylum Pseudomonadota; class Gammaproteobacteria; order Burkholderiales; family Rhodocyclaceae; genus Desulfobacillus. The sequence goes on from JAWKYW010000009.1 coordinate 25,973, forward strand.
GTCCTCCACTTTCCCGCGCGACATGTTCGGCAGCCCGGTCTACACCTTCTCGCCGACGCAGCACCTCGGCAACCAGAAGTCCCGCGCCAGCCAGATCCAGGGCGGCAAGTGGGTACCGGTCACCGACTACCTCGAGTAAATCCGGACCATCCGGCGATCGACGGGGCGCTTCGGCGCCCCTTTTTCATTTGCGCGGCAGCGTGACGATCGCCGCCGTGCCGCCGCCTTCGCGCCCGGCGAGCGCCACCTCGCCGCCATGGGCGCGGGCGATGGCGCGGGCGATGGCCAGCCCCAGGCCGGTTCCGCCGGTGTGGCGCGCGCGCGAGGCCTCCAGTCGCACATAGGGTTCGAAGACGCGTTCGCGCTCCGTCGCCGGGATGCCGGCGCCGCGGTCCTCGATGCGGATCTCCACCGACGCGGCGTCGTCGGCGAGCGTCACGTCCACCTCGCCGCCGCCGTAGCGACGCGCGTTGTCGATGAGGTTGGCGAGGCAGCGGCGCAGCGCCTGCGGCCTGGCAGTGAGCGGTGCCGCCGTGCCGTGGAGGCTGACTTTCGCGCCGGCCGCCTCGGCATCCTCGGCGAGGCCCTCGAGCAGCGCCACCAGGTTGAGCTTCACCGCCTGTTCGGTGTCGGCGCCGGCGCGCAGGTAGTCGAGCGTGCCGCCCACCATCGCATCCATCTCCTCGATGTCGCGCTGCATGGCGGCGCGCGCAGCATTCTCGGGCAGCTGTTCCAGGCGCAGGCGCAGCCGCGTCAGCGGCAGGCGCAAGTCGTGCGAGACGCCGGCCAGCGCCTGGGCGCGCGTCTCCAGATAGGCCTTCAGCGCGCGCTGCATGGCATTGAAGGAGCGCGCCGCGCGCTGGACCTCCTGCGTGCCCTTTTCCTCCAGCGGTTCCTGATCGAGGTTGCGCGCCAGGCCGTCGGCGGCATCCGCCAGCGACGCCAGCGGGCGCGTCAGGCGGCGCACCGCCCAGGCTGAAATCAGCGCCACCACCGCGGCCAGCAGCGCCAGCAGGCCGAACAGGCGCAGCGGCCAGTCCGGCGGCGGCTGCGGCAGCGCATGGCGGAAGGTCGCCACCGTGCCGTCGCCGAGCCGCGCCTGTGTCACCGCCAACAGCAGCAACGGGGCGTCGTGGCGCGCGCGCCGGTCCGGCCGCATCCTCTCGCCGCCGGAATGCCGCTCAGGCCGCGGTACGTGGCGGAACGACAGCACCTGCAGCGGCAGCGGCTGATCGAGTTCGCGCGCCACGCGTTGCAGGAAGGCCGACGCCTCGGCCCCCGGCTCCGCGCCGTTCGCCTGCCAGGGCTCGTCGAGCGTCAGCCGCGTCGGCGGCACGCTCAGCGCACGCACCAGGCGCGGCCGTTCCTCGGCGGGCGCCGCATCCAGCACGGTGATGATGCCGGCGATGCGCTGGGCGGCGTATTCGCGCCGCAGCCGGTCGCCGAAGCGCGAGCGGTCGTCGAGCAGCAGCCAGGCGCCGGCGAGCTGCGCCACGACGATGCCGGCCACCAGCGCCAGCACGATCTGGCCGAACAGGCTCTTCGGCAGCAGCCTCACGACCATCCCCCCATGCCCCCTTCCCGTGGAAGGGGGTGACGGCTGTTCGCCGCTACACGGCTCCTTGTCGTTGATTGCGCCATCCTTGGGGCGGCCCGGCGGAAGGCGCTCATGTGCGCCGCTCCACGTCCGCCGCCAGCATGTAGCCCTCGCTCCTCACTGTCTTGATGAGCTGGGGCTCGCGCGCGTCGTCGTCGAGGCGCCGGCGCAGGCGGTGCACCATGACGTCCACGCTGCGGTCGAAGGGGCCGGCCTCGCGTCCGGCCAGCACGTCCATCAGCTGGTCCCGCGACAACACGCGGAAGGGATTCTCGGCGAAGGCGCGCAGCAGCTTGAACTCGCCGTTGGAGATCGGCACGACCACGCCGTCCGCGTCGACGAGGTGGCGCGCGCCGAGGTCCAGTGCCCAGCCGGCGAAGGCGAGTGCGCGGGCCGGCGCCTCCTGCACGGAGCGCTCGCCGGCGCGGCGCAGGATGCTTTTGATGCGCGCCAGCAGCTCGCGCGGGTTGAAGGGCTTCGGCAGGTAGTCGTCGGCGCCCATTTCCAGGCCGACGATGCGGTCGGTGTCCTCGCCGCGCGCGGTGAGCATCAGGATCGGCAGCGCAGCTGTGGTGGCGGCGGCGCGCAGCTCGCGGCACAGCGCCAGCCCGTCCTCGCCCGGCAGCATCAGGTCGAGGATCACCAGGTCCGGCGCGGTGGCGGCGATGCACTTCCGCATGGCGGCGCCGTCCTCGGCCGCATCGACGTCGTAGCCGTTGCCGCCGAGGTAGCCGCGCAGCAGCTCGCGCAGCTCGGGGTCGTCGTCGACGATGAGGATTCGCTTGTTCATGGCGCTAGTGTAGTGCGCCGCGGCCGCGGCGGCGCAATTGTGAGCGGCCTTCGACAAAGCGTTACAAAGCGTTAACAAAACCGGCTGCGGATGAAAAACCCCGGTTACACCCGGCGGGTTTAATGGCAACCGTACCTCAACCACACGGAGATCCACATGAACGCGAACACCCGCAGCAAGCTCACCACCGCCCTCGTTGCCGCCGGCCTGGCCCTTTCCGCCACGCTCGCCGTCGTGCCTGTCGCCTCGGCCGCCCCCGGCCCTGGCATGCGCGAAATGACCCCGGAGATGCAGGAACGCATGCAATCCCGCATGCAGGCCCGCCTCGACAGGATGGCCAACCGCCTGGAGATCAAGGCCTCGCAGCAGGACGCCTGGCAGGCCTACGCCAAGGTGCACAAGGACATGTTCGACGCCCGCCCGACGCCGCCGGAAAAGGACGCCGACGCCGCCACGCTGGCGCGCCATCGCGCCGACACGGCCGCGAAGATGGCGACGAAGCTCGCCACCCTCGCCGACGCCACGGCAAAGCTGCAAAGCGCGCTGACGCCCGAGCAGGCCAAGACCCTCGCCGACATGACGCGCCGTCCGATGGGCGGCCGCCACGGCAAGCGCGGCGGCTTCGGCGGTCATGGCGACCAAGGCCACCGCGGCATGATGGGCAGCATGCGCTAACGACTACCCCCTCTCCCGCCAGCGGGAGAGGGGGTAAAACCTTAAGGGAGAAACAGCAATGAACCTGCAGGACACTCCGGCGCGCTATGGCGCCGTTTCCGTTTTCAACCACTGGCTCGGCGCCGGCCTGATCGTCGCCCTGCTCGCCATCGGCCTCTACTTCGAGGACATGCCGCGCGGCGAGGAGAAACTCACCTGGCTGCGCCTGCACATTTCCATCGGCGTGCTGGCGCTGCTGCCGCTCGCCTTCCGTGTTTTCTGGCGTGCGCGTTCGGTCACGCCCGCGCCGCTGCCGCAGCCGCCGGCCCTGCAGAAGCTCGCCCGCGTGCTGCACGTCGCCCTGCTGGCGGCGATCGCCGTGCTGCTCGTCAGCGGCCCGCTCGCCGTGTGGAGCGGCGGCCGTGCCATCGACGTCTTCGGCTGGTTCGCCCTCCCCAGCCCGATGGGCGAGATGCCGGCGCTGCACACGGCGCTGGAAACCGCCCATGGCCTCGCCGCCAAGGTGCTGCTCTTCTCCGTCGCCGCCCACGTACTGGCCGCGCTCAAGCACACCCTCATCGACCGCGACGGCACGCTGTGGCGGATCTTCGGCCGCGCCCCGGCGCTGCGGTAGCACCTGTTCTCAATCGTCCTGACGCGAAAACCCGCGGGTCAGCTTTGCCCCTGGCCGCGGCGCGGCCAGGAGACCGCCATCCGGATCAGTTCGGCCTGACGGTGCGCGCCGCACTTGTCGAGAATGGCGCGCAGCTGGCTGCGCACGGTGTTGATGCTGACGCCCAGATGCCGCGCCGCCTCGGGTAGCCCCGAGTGGGCGAGCAGGGCCTCGAGGAGGCGGCCTTCCGCCGGAGTCAGCCCGTGCAGGGCGGCGAAGTCCTTCAGGTTCACGTCCTGCATGGCCGGATCGTGGATCAGCAGGGCCTTGCTCGGCCGGCGCGCATCGGGCGGCGATTCGCCGGTCTCGGGCAGGTCGACCGGCATGAGCCAGAGGGCGGGCCTGCCGGCGGTCCGCGGAACCTGCAGCGCGGCTGCTGGCGCTCCCTTTTGCGTCAGCAGCCTGTCGAGCCGGGTTTGCAGCCGGGGGGTAGCGGCTACCAGACGGCCCTCCTTCAGCCGCAGGCCGTCGCCGGCACAGAGGCGCTGCGCCGGTCGGTTGGCGAAGACGACGCGACCCTGTCCGTCGATCAATGCCAGCGCCGGAAAAATCGCGTCGGCGGTGGCGCGCGCGAGGTGCAGTCCCTGCTCCAGTTCGGCCAGCCGGAAGCCGATGCGCGTCGCTTCCCGCAGGTGCGGCAGAAGGGCGTCCAGCACGGCCTTGTCGGCGGCCCCGAAACGGAGCGCGGCGTGGCAACGGTAGACGGCGACATGCACGCGCGGGATGCCCGCTTCGCTGCCGTCGTGCAGCACGCCGGCGCAGACGTCGCGGATGTCCTGGGGCGACAGGAACTCGCGATAGAAGGGGGAATCGAGGAAGGGCCCGTCCGCGAGAAGGTCCCCGCCGGTGACGACGCGCCCGGGCACCCAGACCTTCAGGGCATGGCCCCGCTGCATCCAGACGTCGAGGGCGTGGTAGTGCGCGGCATAGCGTTGCGTGGCGTCCGGGTCGACCTGCCAGGCCACCCACAGGCCGCGCTGCTCGGGCGTGGCCTGGTGCGAAAAAATCAGTCCGCGCGAGGCGCCGAGCAGGCCGGCAACGGCCTGCAACGCCTCCGGCCAGCGGGAGGGGTCGCTCGCCGCGGCATAGATGGACGGCAGGATGTCCGCCGCGCGCTCGGCGACCGCGCCGCCGGCCTTGACTTTCGCCATGTTCTCCCCGGAAACGCCCGGCGGCCGACGGGGCCGGCCCGCCAGGACAGACGGAACTTTAGGTGGTGCGAACGCCCGGGTCAATCCGCGCGGGGAAGATGGCTTCGAATGGTGTTGAGGAAGAGGTCGCGGGTGGGGCTGGGGTTGTCTGCGGCCGCCGCCTGCTGCAGGGCCAGAACGTCGGCGGCAAGCCGGCCGGCGTCGCCCTGTCGGGCCAGGGCGAGGGCCACGATCGCCAGAGCCTGCTCCGAAGCGCGGCGCAGGTCCGTCATTGCGCTGCGAAAAAATTCGGATTCGCGCAGCCGCTTGTCGAAGTCCTCAGGACCCATCGCCCCCTCCTTTCCGGAAGGGTCGATTGTAGCCGAAAAAGCCGAAAGGGTTACGTCCTGCTTTATTGCAGTTGCGAGGTGCACTGCGGGCAGCGCGTCGCCTTGAGCGGGATGGCCGTCAGGCAATACGGGCACTCTCGGGTGGTCGGCTCGGGCGGCGGCGCCTCGGCGCGCTTGAGCCGGTTCATTACCTTGACGGCCATGAAGATGGCGAAGGCGATGATGAGGAAATCCACCAGGCTGTTGATGAAGGCGCCGTATTTGACGAGGGGCGCGCCCGCTTTCTCCGCCGCTTCCAGCGTCTCGAAGGTTTTGTCGCCGAGGTTCAGATAGAGGTGCTTGAAATCGACGCCGCCGAGCAGGCGCCCGATCAGGGGCATCACCACATCCTTGACGAAGGAATCGACGATCTTGCCGAAGGCGCCGCCGATGATGACGCCGACCGCCAGGTCGACGACATTGCCTTTCATGGCGAACTCCTTGAACTCGCTGACGATGCTCATGTGAACTCCCTTTCCGTGCGGTGGATGAACAGCGCAAGTTTCACGGGAATCGGGCATTTGCGCAATATGCGCCGTCAATAGTGGCCCGCCCCGTTCTCTGCTACCCTTGCAGGGTCGGGTTTGCCGGAGGGAAGATTCATGAAAGCCGTCAAGATCATCGCCTTTGTCCTGGGGGGGCTGGTCGCCCTGCTGGCGGCCGTCGCCGCGTTCATCGTCGCCACCTTCGACGCCAACAAGTGGAAGGGCGAGATCGCCCAGCTGGTGCAGAAGGAAAAGAACCGCAGCCTGAAGATCGAGGGCGACCTGTCCTTGTCGCTGTTTCCCGCCATCGCCGTTGAACTGGGCCGGGCGACGCTTTCGGAGCACAAGAGCGAGCAGGTCTTCGCTTCGGTCGGCAGTGCGCGCATTTCCCTCCAGCTGATGCCGCTGCTGTCGAAGCAGGCGGTGGTGGACACCATCGCGCTCGACGGCGTCAAGGCCCGGCTGGTGCGCTTCAAGGACGGCCGCCTGAACATCGACGACCTGCTGGCAAAGGACGAGAAGGCGCCGCCGGCCCGCTTCGACATCGCCGGGGTGAAGTTCGCCAACGGCGAACTGGCCTGGCGCGACGAAAAGGCCGGCCAGGAACTGGTTCTCTCGGCCCTGAACCTGACAACCGGGCGGCTGGCCAACGCGGCGGCGGACAAGTTCGAGCTGTCGGCAACCCTGGTGGGAACCAAGCCTCACCTGGCGGCGGCGCTGAAGGCCTCCGGCGAGTATCGCTACGACCTCGACCGGAAAAGCTACGGCGGTACCGGGCTCGATGTGCGCCTGACGGGCGACGTGGCGGACATGAAGTCGCTGGATCTGACGCTGGCCGCGGCCGCCCTGCAGCTGGCCGGCGCAAACGAAGTCACCGTGGACCGGCTGTTGCTGACGGCCAGGGGCAAAGCGGCGGGCGACGCCTTCGAGGCGCGCGTCGAGGCCCCGAAGCTGGCCCTGACGGCGGAAAAGGCCAGCGGCGCCGCGGTCAATGCCACGCTCAAGCTGACGGGCGCCGGACGCGCAGTCGACGCGAAGATCGCGCTGTCCGGCGTCGAGGGCAAAAGTCAGTCGCTGCAGGCCGGCAAGCTGACGCTGGACCTGGATGCGCGTCAGGGCGAGACGACGGTCACGGGCAGCCTGGCTTCCGCTTTGGCCGCCAACCTGGACAAGCAGACCGTCGAGTTGCCGGCCTTCAAGGGGGAGCTCGACGTGGCCAACCCGCAGTTGCCGATGAAGCGCGTCAAGCTGCCGCTGAGCGGAGCCCTCCGCGCCGACATCGACAACCAGACGGCGGCGCTGCAGGCCAGCACGCAGTTCGACGAGAGCCGGATCGCCGCCCGGGCGAATGTCTCGCGCTTCAGCCCGCTGGCGCTGGTCTTCGACCTCGACATCGACAAGCTCAACGTGGATAAATACCTGCCGCCGAAGACGGCCGCCACGGGGGAAAAGACGGCGGAGCAGCCGCTCGATTTTTCCGCGATCAAGGGGCTGAACGCCAGCGGCACGGTCAAGATCGGCCAGCTGCAGGTGTCGAACGTCAAGGCCGCCAACGTACGCCTGGAGATCCGGGCCGCCAAGGGCAGGCTCGACATCGCGCCGCTTTCGGCCAACCTCTACGACGGCAGCCTGGCCGGCGCCCTGTCGGTCAACGCCAACAACAACCAGGTGGCGCTGAAGCAGGCGCTCACCAACGTCAATATCAACCCGCTCATGAAGGATGCCCTCGACAAGGACATGCTGGAGGGGCGCGGCAACGTCGCGGTGGATGTCGCGACCGCCGGCACCACCGTCTCCGCGCTGAAGAAGGGCCTTGGCGGCACGGCCAGCCTGAACCTGCGCGACGGCGCCATCAAGGGCATCAACCTGGCCAAGACCTTCCGCGAAACCAAGGCCATCTTCACGACGCGGAAAGACGCCGTGCAGCAGGCCCGGCAGACCGAAAAGACGGACTTCTCCGAGCTGACCGGCACGTTTCGCATCGCCAACGGCGTGGCGCGCAACGACGACCTCAGCATGAAATCGCCCTTCATCCGCCTGGCCGGGGCGGGCGACATCAATATCGGCGAGGACCGCATGGACTATGTGGCCAAGGCCAGCTTGGTGAACACCTCGGGCGGCCAGGGCGGCAAGGAGCTCGACCACCTGAAGGGGCTCACCGTGCCGGTGCGGGTAAGCGGCCCCTTCGACAAGCTGTCCTACAACATCGCGTTCGGCGGTCTGGTGGCGGAGGCGGCCAAGGCCAAGGTCGAGGAGAAAAAGGAAGAAGTGAAGAAAAAGGCGGAGGAAAAGGTCAAGGACAAGCTCAAGGGTTTGTTCGGGAAGTAGCCGCCAGCCGCTGCAGCAGCGCCGGCAGCACCTTGCCCGCGGCGCCCGGCAGGACAAATTGGGCGTGGCGCGTCAATGACGTCCGCTCCGGATTGATTTCCACCACGGCGGCGCCGGCCGAGAGCGCGCGCAGCGGCAGCTCCGCCGCGGGATAGACCTGGGCCGAGGTGCCGATGCTGAAGAAAACCTCGCAGTGCTCCGCCGCCTCCTCGGCCCGTGCCAGCGCCGCGGCCGGCAGCATCTCGCCGAACCACACCACGTCGGGCCGCAGCCAGGCGCCGCAGTGACAGCGCGGCGGCGATTCGCCGGCCGGGAATGCGTCCACCACGGTGTCCTCCCGCGAGCATTTCACCCGGGCAATGTTGCCGTGCAGTTCCACCACCTCACGCGAACCGGCGCGCTGGTGCAGGCTGTCGATATTCTGGGTGACCAGGGTGAACCGTTCGAAGCGCTGCGCCAGCGCCGCCAGTGCAACATGTCCGGGGTTCGGCTGCACTGCGGCGATGCGGGCGCGCCGTTCGGCATACCATTCCCACACCAGCCCGGGGTTGCGGGCGAAGCCCTCCGGCGTGGCCAGTTCCTGCGGATCGTAATTCGCCCACAGCCCGGTCAGGGCGTCGCGGAAGGTGGGAATGCCGGACTCGGCCGAGATGCCGGCGCCGGTGAGCACCGCCACCCGCCGCGACGCGGCCAGCCGCTCGACCAGTGCCCCGGGGATGACGATGTCCATGTGCCGCCTCGCAACAATCCCGCAAGTGGCGCATGCTAACATCCCGGCCCTATGGATTTCACCCAGCTGCTGCACGCCCTCATCCTCGGCATCGTCGAGGGCCTGACCGAGTTCCTGCCCATCTCCTCGACCGGCCACCTGATCCTCGCCGGCGACCTGCTCGGCTTCAACGACGAGCGCGGCAAGCTGTTCCACATCGTCGTCCAGACCGGCGCCATCCTCGCCGTCTGCTGGGAGTACCGGGCGCGGCTGGGCGCGGTCGCCGCCGGCCTCGGCCGCGACCCGGTGGCGAACCGCTTCGTCGCCAACCTCGCCATCGCCTTCCTGCCGCTGGCGATCCTCGGGCTGGCCTTCGGCAAGGCGATCAAGGCGCATCTGTTCCAGCCGGTGCCGGTGGCGCTGGCGTTCATCCTCGGCGGCGTCTTCATCCTCTGGGCGGAGCGGCGCCAACATGTCGTCCGCTTCGCGTCGGTGGACGAACTGCACTGGCAGGACGCCCTCAAGCTCGGCCTGGCCCAGGCCTGCGCCCTGATCCCCGGCACCTCGCGCTCGGGCGCCACCATCATCGGCGGCCTGTTCTTCGGCCTGTCGCGCAAGGCGGCGGCGGAGTTCTCGTTCTTCCTCGCCATCCCGACGCTGTTCGCCGCCACCGCCTACCAGCTGTGGAAGGAGCGGGCGCTGCTCGACGCCGACGACCTCGGCATGTGGGCGGTGGGCTTCGTCTCGGCCTTCGTCTCGGCCTTCCTCTGCGTGCGCTGGCTGCTGCGCTACATCAGCAGCCACGATTTCACCGCCTTCGCCTGGTACCGCATCGCCTTCGGCCTGGTCGTGCTCGGCACGGCCTATACGGGGCTGGTGGACTGGACGCACTCCTGAGGCCGGCATGATCGTTTACCTGCACGGATTCCGCTCCTCGCCGCAGTCGAACAAGGCGCAGCGGCTGAAGGCGCGCATGGCGGCGCCGGGACTCGGCGATTTATTCTGGTGCGAGCAGTTGCCGCCGTCGCCGCGCGCGGCGATCGCCCTGGCCGAGCGGCGGATCGCGGCGGCGTGTGCAACCGGGACGCCGGCCACCGTCGTCGGCAGTTCGCTCGGCGGCTATTACGCGACGCATCTCGCCGAGAAGCATCGCCTGAAGGCGGTGCTGGTCAATCCGGCGGTGGTGGCGCACCTGTCGCTGGCCGGGTTCGTCGGCCCGCAGACCAACCTGTACAGCGGCGAGACGTTCGACTTCAAGCCGGAATACATCGAGGAGCTGCGCGCCATCGAGGTGCCGCGGATCTCCCGGCCGCAGGATGTCCTGCTGCTGGCGGAGACCGGCGACGAAGTGCTCGACTACCGCCTGGCGGTGGCGAAGTACGCAGGCTGCCGGCAGGTGGTACTGGAAGGCGGCGACCACAGCTTCACGCGCTGGGACGAGTATCTCGACACCGTTCTCGAATTCGCCGGACTGCTGAAATGAGCGCCAACGACACGGAGCCGCGAAGCGGCGAACAATCGTCACCCCCGCCCGCGGGGCGGGGGCCGGGGGGTGGGGTGTGAACTTCGATCCTGAACGCTTCAAGCGCGAGGAGCGCGCCGGCTACAACCTGATCGCGGCGCGCTACGCCGAGAGCGCCGCCCTGCGCGCCAGCCTGAACGCCGCCCTGATCGCCGCGGCCGACCTGAAACCCGGACAGCGCGTGCTGGATCTCGCCAGCGGGCCGGGGGTGCTGGCGTACGAGGCGGCGCGGATGGTGACGGATGGACTCGTCGTGGCGAGCGACATCGCCGAGCAGGCGCTGGCCGAAGGGCGCCGGCGCGCGCCGGACGGCAAGCTGCAGTTCGCCGCCGCCGATGCGGAGCGGCTGACTTTTGCCGACGCCGCCTTCGACCGCGTGCTGTGCGGCCTCGGCCTGATGTTCTTCCCCGACGCGCCGCGGGCGCTGGCGGAAATGCGCCGCGTGCTGAAGCCGGGCGGCCTCGCGGTGTTCTCGCTGTGGGGCGAGGAGGCGCGGGCGCCGCTGGTGGCCTGCGCCCTGCAATGCATCCGCCGCATCCTGCCGCCGCCGAAGGTCGAGCGCCTGTCGCCGTTCCGCTTCGGCGCGCCGGCCCCCCTGCGGCAGACACTGGAGGCGGCGGGCTTCGGCGCGGTTGACATCCACGTCCACACCCTCGGCTGCGCCTTCGATTCCTCGCAGGCCTACTGGCAGGCCTTCCGCGACCTGGCCGGCGGCGCCGCGGCGGGCCTGGCGCGCCTGCCCGAGGCGACGCTGGCGCGGCTGGGCGAGGAGGTGGCGCAGGAACTGGCGCCCTGGCGGCAGGGTGGCCAGGGCGGGGGCTACGTGGCGCAGAGCGAGGTCCTGATCGCCGTGGCGCGTCGGCTATAATTGCGCCCGTTCCCTCCCGCTTGCTTCCCATGAATGTCCTGTTTGAAGAGGACGGCGCCTTCAAGGCCGGCACCGTGCTCGCCGACAACACGACCTCGCTCCAGGTCGAAACCAGCAGCGGCAGGCGCGTCAAGGTGAAAACCGCCAACGTGCTGCTGCGCTTCGCCACGCCCGCGCCGGGCGAGCTGCTCGCGCGCGCCGAGGCGGCGGCGGCGGGCATCGAGCCCGAATTCCTGTGGGAAGTGTGCGCCGATGCCGAGTTCGGTTTCGAGTCGCTGGCGACGGAGTATTTCGGCCGGCCGCCGCAGCCGATCGAGGCGGCGGCGATCCTGTTGAGCGTGCATGGCGCGCCGATCCATTTCCACCGCAAGGGCAAGGGCCGCTTCCGCAAGGCGCCGCCGGACATCCTCAAGGCGGCGCTGGCCGGCCTGGAGAAGAAGCGCCAGCAGGCGCTGGCCATCGAGCGCATGGCCGGCGAACTCCATTCCGGCGTGCTGCCGGAGGCATTCGCGCCGATGCTCAAGGCCCTGCTCTACAAGCCCGACCGCAACCGCCCGGAAACCAAGGCGCTGGAGCTGGCCTGCGCCGACAGCGGCCTCTCCGTCCCGCACCTGCTGGCGCGCTGCGGGGCGATCCCCTCCAGCCACGATTACCACCTCGACCGCTTCCTGTTCGAATTCTTCCCGGAGGGGACGGGGTTCGGCGACCACGAGGCGCCGCAGGTTCCGGAAAACCTGCCGCTCGCGCCGGTGCGGGCGTTTTCCATCGACGATGCGGCAACGACGGAAATCGACGACGCCTTCTCCGTCACGCCGACCGAGGGCGGCGGCTGGCGCATCGGCATCCACATCGCTGCGCCGGGGCTGGGCATCCGGCCCGAGTCGGCGCTGGGCGCCGGTGCCCGCCGCCGCCTGTCCACGGTGTACATGCCCGGCCGCAAGATCACCATGCTGCCGGAGGCGGTGGTCGAGTGCTTCACGCTGTCGGCCGGCCGCGACTGCCCGGCGCTGTCGCTCTACCTCGAGGTGGGGCCGGACTATGCCGTGCGCGGCTCGAGTTCCCGCGTCGAGCGGGTGCCGGTGGTCGCCAACCTGCGCCATCACGACATCGAGCCCCTCTTCAACGAGGAAACGCTGGCCGCCGGCGGGCCGGATTTCGGCTACCGGCGCGAGCTGACCCTGCTCTGGGAATTCGCCACCGTACTGGAGGCCGGCCGCGGCAAGTCGTCGGGCAACCCGCAGAACACCGAGTACGGCTTCCATGTCGACTGGACTGAGCCGGAAGGCCGCGTCGATATCGTAGAGCGCCGGCGCGGCTCGCCGCTCGACAAGCTGGTGGCCGAGCTGATGATCGTCGCCAACGCCACCTGGGGCAAGCTGCTGGCCGAGGCGCAGGTGGCCGCCATCTACCGCGTGCAGGCCGCCGGCAAGGTGCGCATGACCACCGCCGCGCTGTCGCACGAAGGGCTGGGCGTCGATTGCTACGCCTGGTCGAGCTCGCCGCTGCGGCGCTACGTGGACCTGGTCAACCAGTGGCAGCTGCTGGCCCACCTCGCCGGCGAGGCGCCGCCGTTCACGGCGCGCGCCGAAGCGCTGCTCCTGGCCATGCGCGACTTCGAGGTCACCTACGCCGCCTATGCCGAATTCCAGCGCGGCATGGAGCGCTACTGGTGCCTGCGCTGGCTGCTGCAGGAGGGTGTCGCGGAAACCACGGCGCGCGTCGTGCGCGAAAGCCTGTTGCGGCTGGAGCGGCTGCCGCTGTTCCTGCGCTGCCCTTCCGTGCCGGCCTGCGACCCGCGCACGCGGGTCGGCGTCGCCCTTTCCGGCATCGACCTGCTGGGCCTCGAGGCGCAGTGTCGTTACGTGGCGACGCTGGGGGAACCGGACGGCGCGGAGGGCGTCGAAGACAATGCGTTTCCGGAGTAGAATCGGCGTCCATGCCTGAGTACGGTGTTGCTTCGCTGTCCCCGGCCGTGGCCAGTCGAGCGGCCTGGCCGGCCTGGCTTTCCCGCATGGATCCCGCCCGCCGCGCCTTCACCCTGGCGCTTGGCGCCTCGCTGGTCCTGCATGCGATCCTGCTGTCCATCCATTTCAAGCTGCCGGCCTCGATCAAGCGCGCGGCCAGCAATACGCTCGAGATCGTCCTCGTCAATTCAAAAAGCCAGCGCAAGCCGGACAAGGCCCAGGCACGCGCCCAGGCCAACCTCGATGGCGGCGGCAACACCGACGAGAACCGCCGCGCCAAGACCCCGCTGCCGCCCTCGCGGCAGGAGAAGCCCGGCGACAGTCTGCTCGAGGCGCAGCGCCGGGTGCAGGCACTGGAGGCCCGCCAGCAGAAACTGCTGACCCAGGCGAAGAGCCTGAAACGCATCGAGGCCGAAACCCGGCCCGGCCAGGAACGGCAGCCCGAGCAGGCCAGCGTGCGCGGCGCCGACCTGGCCCAGAGCGCGATGGCCATCGCCCGCATGGAAGCGCAGATCGCGCGCCAGATCGAAGCGTACAACAAGCGGCCGCGCAAGAAATTCATCGGCGCCCGCACCCGGGAATACGCCGCCGCCCAATACCTCGAGGACTGGCGCCAGAAGGTCGAGCGCATCGGCAACCTGAATTACCCCGAGGCCGCCAAGGGCAGGCTCTACGGCAACCTGCTGCTCTACGTCGAAATCAAGGCCGACGGCAACCTCGAGCGCGTCGAAGTGCAGCGCTCCTCCGGCCACAGGGTTCTCGACGAGGCGGCACTGCGCATCGTGCGGATGGCCGCGCCCTACGGCAACTTCTCGGCCGAGCTGAAGCGTCAGACCGACATCGTCGCCTTCGCCCGCACCTGGGTGTTCACCCGATCCGACCGGCTGACCTCCGAATGAGCGCCCCGCACGGCCGTCCGAAGGGGCGCCAATCACAACCCGGAGCCGCGCACCCCACGAGTACTTCTTCAGGGTGGCTTCGCCCACCCTTCAGGGCGCAGCGGCGAACCACCGTCACCCCCTTTCACGGTAAGGGGGACGGGGGGGAGGCTTGCCGATGACGGACCGCTACGCCGTCATCGGCAATCCCATCGCGCACTCGAAGTCGCCGCAGATCCACGCCGCCTTCGCCGGACTGACTTTGCAGGACATGCATTACGAGGCGATCCTGGCGCCGCCGGACGGCTTCGAGCGGGCGGTGCGCGCCTTCATCGCCGCGGGCGGCCGCGGCATGAACGTCACCGTGCCCTTCAAGCTCGACGCCTATGCCTTGTCCGATACGCGCTCGCCGCGCGCCGAGGCGGCGGGGGCGGTGAATACCCTGATCTTCTCGCCGGCGGGCATTCATGGCGACAACACCGACGGCCTGGGCCTGGTGGCCGATCTCACCCGAAATCTGGGCGTGACGCTGGCCGGCCGCCGCATCCTCCTGCTCGGCGCCGGCGGCGCGGCGCGAGGCGTGATGCAGCCCCTGCTGGAACAGGGACCGGCCGTCCTTCACCTGGCAAACCGGACTGCCGGCAAGGCACGGTCGCTGTGCCAGGAATTCGCACCCGGGGCCGGAGGCTGCCGCTTCGAGGCCGGCGGCTTCGCCGGACTGGCGGGCCGGCAGTTCGACCTCGTCATCAACGCCACTGCCGCCGGCCTCGACGACCAGGCGCCGCCGCTGCCGGACGGACTGTATGCGCCGGACAGCCTCGCCTACGACATGGTTTACGGTCGCGAGACGCCATTCATGGCGGCGGCACGGGCTCAGGGCGCGGCGCGCCAGGCCGACGGCCTCGGCATGCTGGTCGAACAGGCGGCCGAATCCTTTTTCCTCTGGCGCGGCGTGCGGCCACCGACCGCGCCGGTGCTGGAACAGCTCAGGAGGGAATGAGCCTGACAAAAGCGTTTCATCACGGCGTGCACGGCGACACGGCGAATGACCATCCTTCGCGCCGTGTCGCCGTATCCGCCGTGGTATCAAATGAGGTTTGCTGAATGAAGGCTTTCTGGCGCTGGCTGCGGCGCGGGCTGGCCGTGCTGGCACTGCTGCTGCTGGCCTGGCAGGGCTGGTACCTTGGCTGGGTGGTGTGGTGGAAGTTCGTCAATCCCGCCACCACCAGCTTCATGTCGCTGCGCCTCGATGCGCTGCGCGAAAAGGATCCGCGCGCCGAGCTGAAGCAGCAGTGGGTGCCCTACGCGCGCGTCTCGAACCATCTCAAGCGCGCCGTGGTCGCCGCCGAAGACGCCAGGTTTTCCGAGCACGAAGGTTTCGACTGGGAGGGCATCCAGAAGGCGCTGGAGAAGAACCGGAAGAAGGGGAAAATCGTCGCCGGCGGTTCGACCATCTCCCAGCAACTGGCGAAAAACCTGTTCCTCTCCGGCTCGAAGACGCCCTGGCGCAAGGCGCAGGAGGCGGTCATCACGCTCATGCTGGAGGCCGTGCTCGACAAGCGCCGCATCCTCGAGATCTACCTGAACGTGGCGGAATGGGGCAGCGGCGTCTTCGGCGCCGAGGCCGCCGCCCGCCATTACTACGGCATCGCCGCCGCCCGGCTCTCCGCCGAACAGGCGGCGCGGCTGGCGGTGCTTTTGCCCAATCCGCGCAAGTTCGGCCGCCTGGCCGACTCGCCCTACCTCGCTGCCCGCAGCCGGATCATCCTCGGCCGCATGAGCTCGGCCGACGTTCCATAATTTGATCGCTTCGCGCGATCAAATTCCTTAGAATTCTCCCTTCTGCGGATTTTCCGCGGCATGCCCCTTTCCCGGCCCAGATCATGTCCGACATCGAGGAACTGCGCCAGAGCGACGACGTCCAGCAGGAACTGCGCGAAGTGCAGGAGTTGCTGGCGCGCCATCGCGTCGTCGAGGGCCTGGTGCACCGCCAGCAGATGCCGCGCCACGAGCTGGTCGAGAACCTGGTACACAAGCAGCACATCGCCGAGCTGCACCACAAGCTGGACGAGCTGCACCCGGCCGACATCGCCTACATCCTCGAGGCGCTGCCGCTCGACGAGCGCCTTTTCCTCTGGGACCTGGTCAAGGCCGACCGCGACGGCGAGATCCTGCTGGAAGTCTCCGATGCGGTGCGCGAAACCCTCATCGAGGCGATGGACTCGCACGAGCTGGTCGCCGCCACCGGGCAGCTCGATGCCGACGAGATCGCCGACCTGGCGCCGGACCTGCCGCGCGAGGTCATGGAGGACGTCTTCCGCGCCCTGCCCATGGAGGAGCGGGAGCAGCTGCGCGAGGCGATGTCCTACGACGAGGACTCGGTCGGCGCCCTCATGGATTTCGATGCCGTCACGGTGCGCGAGGACGTCTCGCTCGAAGTGGTGCTGCGCTATCTGCGACGCTTCGAGGAGTTGCCCGACCACACCGATCAGCTGTTCGTCGTCGATCGCGAGGAGCGCCTCAAGGGCACCCTGCCGCTGGTCCGGCTGCTCATCACCGATCCGGACGAGATGGTGCTGAACATCATGGTGGCCGAGCCGCTCACCCTGGAAGCCGACGACAAGGCCGATACGGCGGCGCAGGCCTTCGAGCGCTACGACCTGGTTTCCGCGCCGGTGGTGGACAAGGAGGAGCGGCTGATCGGCCGCGTCACGGTGAACGCCGTGGTCGACTTCATCCGGGAGTCGTCCGAGACCGAACAGCTTTCCCGCGCCGGCCTGCGCGAGGGCGAGGACATCTTCGCCTCGGTGTGGGATTCGGTGAAGAACCGCTGGTCCTGGCTGGCCATCAACATGGTGACGGCCTTCATCGCCTCGCGCGTGATCGGCGCCTTCGAGGGCTCGATCGAGAAACTGGTCGCCCTGGCGGCGCTGATGCCGATCGTCGCCGGCATCGGCGGCAATTCCGGCAACCAGACCATCACCATGATCGTGCGCGCCCTCGCGCTCGGCCAGGTGCAGCAGGAAAGCGCCCGCGTGCTGCTGCGCAAGGAGATCGGCGTGGCGATGGTGAACGGCCTGATCTGGGGCAGTCTGCTCGGCTTCGTCGCCTGGTGGCTCTACCGCAGCGTGGCGCTGGGGGCGGTAATGACGGCGGCGATGATGCTGAACCTGATCGTGGCCGCCATGGTCGGCGTCGCCGTGCCGCTGCTGCGCCAGCGCCTGGGCTACGACCCGGCCATCGGTTCCAGCGTGATGATCACCGCCGTGACGGACTCAGGCGGCTTTTTCATCTTTCTTGGCCTCGCCACCGTCTTCCTTCTGTAAGGGATGGGCGAGGGTTTCGGCCGCGTTCGCCATGGCTTCGGTGAAGGTACGGGCGGCGAGGAACTGCGATTTCAGCGCCAGGTCGAACAGGCCGACCCGGTCGTCGAGGAACTCTTCCGCATAACTCGCCGTATCGCCCGGCGGCACGCGCAGGTGGGCCTCCACCTCGGCGGCGTCGAGCACGATCTGCATGCCGGCCTTGCGGGCGATATGCATCATGGCCGCGTTCTCCTTCAGGCAGTGCACGAACAGCGTGTCGATGCGGTGGTTGCGGCAATACTCGTAGGCGCGCCGGTAGAGTGCCGTGCCGATGCCCTCGCCACGATGGCCGGGGATCACGCTGACGCCGAACTCGGCGATCTCGCCGCGCAGCCCGAGGTGGGCCACCCCGGCCAGTTCGAGCCGGTCATCGAAGACGCCGAATACCGCGTCGCGCTGGAAATCGATGGCGTCGACGTATTTCAACAGCGTGATTTCGCTGATGACATGCTCGAAGCGCAGGCGCAGGTCTTCCGGCTCCAGCCTGAGAAAATGACGGCGCAGGGCCGGACGATTGGTCTCCGACAGCGGCAGGACGGGGATGGTGTTCATGGTATCGGACCTTACCTTGCCTGCTCTCGGCAGGGCAACCTAAAAGCTTGAGAAGACTTCGCCCGCAGCGGCGCAGGTGGCGGCAAGATCCGCTTCCGCATGGGCCGCCGAGACGAAGCCGGCCTCGAAGGCCGAGGGGGCGAAGTAAACACCCTTCTCCAGCATGGCGTGGAAGTAGCGGTTGAAGGCCTCCTTGTCGCATTCCATCACCTCGGCGTAGCTGGTCGGCGGCGCAGCGCTGAAATACAGGCCGAACATGCCACCGACCGCCTGGGCGCTGAAGGCCACACCATGCCGTTTCGCTTCCGCCTGCAGGCCGTCCATCAGGCGCTGCGTCTTGGCGGCAAGTTCCTCATAAAATCCGGGCTGCGAGACGAGCTTGAGCGTGGCCAGGCCCGCCGCCACCGCCACCGGGCTGCCGGACAGGGTGCCGGCCTGGTACACCGGCCCGAGCGGGGCGATCTTCTCCATGATGTCGCGGCGGCCGCCGAAGGCGCCCACCGGCATGCCGCCGCCGATCACCTTGCCGAGGGTGGTGAGGTCGGGGCGGATGCCGTAGTGCCCTTGGGCGCCGGTGAGGCCGACGCGGAAGCCGGTCATCACCTCGTCGAAGATCAGCACCGCGCCGTGCTGCGTGCACAGGCGGCGCATGGCCTGCAGGAACTCCGGCTTCGGCGCGATCAGGTTCATGTTGCCGACCACCGGCTCGACGATCACCGCGGCGATCTGGCTGCCGGCCTTGGCGAAGGTGTCCTCGATCTGCTGCACGTCGTTGTAGTCGAGCACCAGGGTGTGCTTGGCGAAATCCGCCGGTACGCCGCCGGAGGAGGGGTTGCCGAAGGTGAGCGCGCCGGAACCGGCCTTCACCAGCAGGCTGTCGGCGTGGCCGTGGTAGCAGCCCTCGAACTTGACGATGGCGTCGCGGCCGGTGAAGCCGCGCGCCAAGCGGATGGCGCTCATCGTCGCCTCGGTGCCGGAGGAGACCAGGCGCACCATCTCCAGCCCCGGCAGCAGCTGCGTCAGCAGTTCGGCCATCTCGATCTCGGCCTCGGTCGGCGCGCCGAAAGTCAGTCCCCGCGACACGGCGTCCTGCACGGCGCGGATCACCTCGGGATGGGCGTGGCCGAGCACCAGCGGCCCCCAGGAGCCGACGTAGTCGATGTAGCGCTTGCCGTCGGCGTCCCACACATAAGGGCCTTCGCCGCGCGTGAAGAAGCGCGGCGTGCCGCCGACGGAGCGGAAGGCGCGTACCGGCGAATTGACGCCGCCAGGGATGGTTTTCTGGGCGCGGATGAAGAGTTCCTCGTTCTTGCTCATGGCGTGACTCGTTCCGAAAAAAGTGAAGTGTAGGCGGCGGCGCGGGCGCGGATGTCCGGCGCCTCGAACAGGTCGGTGATCACCGCCAGCAGGTCGGCGCCGGCGGCAATCAACTGCGGTGCATTCTGCAGGGTGATGCCACCGATGGCGCAGAGCGGCAGGTTGAGCTCGGCCTTCGCCGCGCCGAGCAAAGTCAGCGGTGCACGCACGGCGGCGGGCTTGGTCGGCGAGGCGAAGAAGCTGCCGAAGGCGACATAGTCGGCGCCGAAATGCTTCGCTTCCCGCGCCCGCTCGATTTCGGCGTAGCAGGAGACGCCGAGCAGCCGGGCGGGTCCGAGGGCGGCGCGGGCGGCGGCCAGGTCGCCGTCCTCGCCGCCGAGGTGGACGCCGTCGGCGCCGATGGCCATAGCGAGCGGCAGGTCGTCGTTGATGACGAGCGACACGCCGTGTCCGCGGCACAGGTCGAGCAGGGCCAGGGACTGCTCGCGGCGCAGCGGGCCGTCCGCCGCCTTGTTGCGGTACTGCACGAGCCGGGCCCCGCCCAGCAAGGCCTGGCCGACGCGGTGCAGCAGGTCCGTCGTGCCGGCCAGATCGGGGGTGACGGCGTAGAGGCCCTCAAGTTTCATCGCCGGAAGCGGACTCGCGCGCCCAGAAGAAGCGGTCGGGCAGGTACTGGCCCATGCCGGGGCGGAAGCCGTTCTCCAGCGCCCGCCAGGTGTAGTCCTGGGCGTCGCGCACGGCCTCGGCCATGTCCAGGCCGTTGGCCAGGTTGGCGGCAATCGCCGAAGCGAGCGTGCAGCCGGAACCGTGGTAGCTGCCGGGCAGGCGTTCCCAGGCGTCGGCGCGGATCGTGCCCTTTGCGCCGTAGAGGGTGTTGACGACCTGGGGACTGTGCTCATGGGTGCCCGTGATCAGGACGAATTCGGCGCCGGCGCCAATCAGCCGTCGCGCGCACTCGGCCAAATCCGGATCGTCCTCCTCGTCGGTTTCGTCGAGGGCGAGCCGGCGCGCCTCGTGGCTGTTCGGCGTAAGCAGGGTGGTTTGCGGCAGCAACAGCTCGCGCAGGGCGGCAATCATGTCCTCGCTGGCCAGCTCGTCGCCGCGGCCCGAAGCCAGCACCGGGTCGAGGACCAGTGGAATGCCCGGGTAATCGGAGAGGATCTCGGCGATGGCGGCGATGTTCTCCACACTGCCCAGCATGCCGATCTTGAAGGCCGCCACCGGCATGTCCTCGAGCAGGGCGCGCGCCTGGTCGGCCACCCAGTCGGCATCGATCGCCATGGCATCCTCGACGCCGGCGGAATCCTGCACGGTCAGGGCCGTGACGACGGAAAGCGGGTGGCAGCCCATGCTGGAGAGCGTCATGATGTCGGCCTGGAGGCCGGCGCCGCCGGAAGGGTCCGAGGCGGCGAACACCATGACGATGGGGGGCAGCAGATTCTGGGGCATGGAACTTGTCTCGATAACCCGCCCGGGCGCGGCGGCTGGCGTGGTCGGAAGCGATTGGGTAGACTGGCACGATTCTAACCGAGATGACTGCGCATGACGGCACCCGCCCCCTACCGCACCTGGATATGCCTCGTGTGCGGCTTCGCCTACGACGAGGCAGCCGGCCTGCCCGAGGAAGGCCTGCCCCCCGGCACCCGCTGGGAGGACGTGCCGCCCGGCTGGGCCTGTCCGGAGTGCGGCGCGTCCAAGGAAGACTTCGAGATGGCGGAAGTCTGAGCCAGTGTGTCAAAGTTGGCAGGGAAACCGCTGTTTTTTAGGTTATAGTTGCAACGCTTGGCCGCGAAGACGGACATCCATCCTTATATCCTAAGCAGTATTCAGCGGTCGAGTAAGAGGAGGCGAGAAAGCGTGGGGGAAGCAGTCAATCTGAGCGGCGCCAAGGTAATGGTGATCGACGACAGCAACACCATTCGTCGCAGCGCCGAGATTTTCCTGGTTCAGGCCGGCTGCCAGGTCGTGTTGGCGGAAGACGGCTTCGATGCCCTGGCCAAGATCGCCGACCACCATCCCGACATCATCTTCTGCGACATCATGATGCCGCGCCTCGACGGCTACCAGACCTGCGCGCTCATCAAGAAAAACCCGCGCTTCGGCGTGACGCCGGTCATCATGCTGTCGTCCAAGGACGGGCTGTTCGACCGGGCGCGCGGCCGCATGGTCGGCTCCGACGAGTACCTGACGAAACCGTTCACCAAGGACAGCCTGCTCAAGGCGGTCGCTGCGCACTTGCCGCAGCGTGTTTCCTAGATTGCATCCGAAGCGAGGTAAGACCATGACCATCAAGAAAATTCTCATCGTCGATGATTCCCCCACCGAACGCCAGGCGTTGAGCGAGATGCTCGCCAAGGGCGGCTATACCGTCGTCACGGCCGAGAGCGGGGAGGAGGCCATTTCGAAGTCTAAATCGGAAATGCCCGACCTCATCCTCATGGATGTCGTCATGCCGGGCATGAACGGTTACCAGGCCACGCGCACGATCACGCGGGAGGAGGCGACCAAGCACATTCCCGTCGTCATGTGCACCAGCAAGGGGCAGGAAACCGACAAGATCTGGGGCATGCGCCAGGGCGCCAACGATTACCTGGTCAAGCCGATCGACCCGCAAGTGCTGCTCGACAAGATCGCCGCCCTGGGCTGAGGCCACCCGCGTCCCCGAGAACCATGGCCAGGAAAAAGCTCAGCCTGAGGGAGTTCCAGGAAAACCTGGTGCAGCGCCTGACCAGCGCCAAGGCGGGCGAAACCGCGCGCGCCCTGCTGGGCGTGCGGTCCGGCAAGGACTACTGGCTGCTCGACCTGGCCGATTCGGGCGAGATCGTGCCGTTGACGCCACTGACCAGCGTGCCGCTGACCAAGCCGTGGTTCTGCGGCATGGCCAATATCCGCGGCTCGCTCTACAGCGTGGTGGATTTTTCCGCCTTCCAGGGGGGCGAGCCCACGCCGCAGAACGCCGACAGCCGGCTGCTCATCGTCGGCAGCCGGCTCGGCATCAACAGCGCACTGCTGGTCAATCGCACCCTCGGCTTGCGCAACATCGAGCAAATGGAAGCGCGCGCGTCCGAAACCGATCCGCGGCCGTGGGTGGACGAGCAGTACGCCGACCCGCAGGGGAACGTGTGGAAACGGCTGAATCTGAAAAACCTGCTCGGGCAGCCGGATTTTCTTGAAATCGGACTGTCGTGAACGGAACGGCGACCCTTACAACCAGACGCTGAATATCGGAGACAAAGGCATGGCACTCAACTCTTCTTCAACGATGGCGTCGTCCGGCACGGAGGCTGCGGCCGATGACGCGCAGAGCACCATCCTGGATGACCTGCAGCAGGCGGCGGTGGGCGAGAGCCGCTTCAAGCTGCCGCTGATCGGCGACAAGCCGCTGGGCGTGCAACTGCAGATCCTAAGCGGCCTGTTCCTGACCTTCCTCTTCGTCCTGGCGGTGGCTGCCTGGGTGGACAACCGCGCGGCAACCAACGGCACCGCCTATACGTCCGCGGCGGGGCAGATGCGCATGCTCTCCCAGTCGATCGCCAAGTCCGCCCAGCTGGCCCTGCAGGGCAGTCCCGCGGCCTTCGCCGAACTGAAGGAGAGCCGCGGCAACTTCGCCTCCCTCCTGGAGCGCGTCACGCAGGGTGGCGTCATCGACGACATCACGGTGCCGCCGAGCCCGGACAGCGCCCAGCCGGCGCTCCTGGCGCTGACGCAGGAATGGGAGAAGACCGAGGCGAACGCGTCGACCGTGCTGGAGCAGGAAAAGAACCTGCAGCAGCTCGGCAGCTCGGTGGCCACCATCAACGCCAAGAATCCGCAACTGCTGGAACTGGCCGAACAGGTGGCGGCGCTCAAGCTGCAGATCGGCGCCCCCCTGCGGGAGATCGCCGCCGCCAACCAGCTGGTGATGCTGACCCAGCGCCTGGCGAAGAATGCCAACGCACTGCTGGTGGCGGACGCCATCGATCCGGAAGTGGCGTTCCTGCTGGGCAAGGACACCAATACCTTCCGCGACGTGCTCGCCGCCCTGACCAAGGGTTCGGATGCCATGCGCATCAACCCCGCCACCGATGCCGAGACCAGGGAAAAGCTGGTCGAACTGGAGGCGGCCTTCAAGGAATACCAGGAGGCCGTGGCCGGCATTCTCGGCAACATGCAGCGCCTGGTGCAGGCCAAGCTGGCCGGCAGCAACATCTTCAGCGACAGCGTCCCCCTGCTCAAGGCGACGACCGACCTGGCCAATGCCTATGCCGCGGAAATCGCCGGGCGGGAGACCTGGATCATCTTCCTGTTCGCGTTCCTGGCCATCGCCACGCTGATCCTGATGGCGAAGGTCTTCAACGACGATTCCGCCGAGCGACGGAATCAGGCCGAACGCCAGCGCTACGAGGCGGAAGCCGCCAAGAACACCAGCCAGGAGGCCATTCTGCGGCTGATGAACGAGATGGGCGACCTGGCCGACGGCGACCTGACGGTGCGCGCGACGGTTTCGGAGGACATCACCGGCGCCATCGCCGACTCGGTGAATTACACGATTGAGGAACTCGGCGTGCTGGTGCGCCGAATCAACGACGCTGCCGGCCGCGTCGCCGCCGCTTCCGAGGCCGCCCAGAAGACCTCCAACGAACTGCTGGTCGCCACCGAACGCCAGTCGCGCGAGATCAAGCAGGCCGGCGACAACGTTCTCGACATGGCGAAATCGATGAACCAGGTGTCGAGCGAGGCCATGGAATCCGCCCAGGTGGCGCGCCACTCGCTGGATGCCGCGCAGAAAGGCGCCAGCGCGGTGGAAAACTCCATCAAGGGCATGAACGAGATTCGCGAGCAGATCCAGGAAACCTCGAAGCGGATCAAGCGCCTAGGCGAATCCTCGCAGGAGATCGGCGAGATCGTCGAGCTGATCTCGGACATTACCGAGCAGACGAACGTGCTGGCGCTGAACGCCGCCATCCAGGCGGCCTCGGCCGGCGAGGCGGGCCGGGGCTTCACGGTGGTTGCGGAGGAGGTGCAGCGGCTGGCCGAGCGCTCGGGCGAGGCGACGAAGCAGATCGCGGCGATCGTGAAGACGATTCAGACGGATACGCAGGACGCCGTCTCCGCCATGGAAAACTCGACGCGGGGCGTGGTGGACGGCGCCAAGCTGTCCGACGCCGCCGGCCAGGCCCTGCAGGAGATATCGTCCGTGTCGACCAACCTGGCCTCGCTGATCGAATCGATCTCCTCGGCCACGCAGCAGCAGGCCGAGAACGCGACGCGCGTCGCGCAGAACATGCAGGGCATCCTGGACGTGACCGAGCAGACGACCGTCGGTACCAAGCAGACGGCGGTATCGATCGGCCAGCTCGCGGAACTGGCCGTCGAACTGAAGGGTTCGGTATCGGGATTCAAGGTCTGAGGCCGGGAAGGCGCGGAAGAAAGACACGATGGCTGCCACCCCCGACCTCGATCTCGGTCCGCTGTCCTGGGTCAAGGGCGAGATCGACCTCGCCCTCGGCCGCGCCTTCGATGCGCTCGGCAAGTTTTCCGGGAATCCGGACGACTCCGCCCAGCTCAGGTTTGCCCGCACCCACCTGCACCAGGCCCACGGCGCGCTCTCCATCGTTGGCCTGGATGGCATCACGCAGTTCTCCGAGACGATCGAGCAGCTGCTGTCCGACGTCGAGGACGGCCGCATCGCCGCCTCGCCGGAGATCGGCGCGCTGGCGCAAAGGGCGATCACGGCGGTTCGCCATTATCTTGACGAAGTGGCAAGCGGTGCGCCGAACCAGCCCCTCAAGTTCTTGCCGGTCTATCGCGACCTGCAAGCGGCCCGGGGCAACGCAGTCGTCTCCTCGAGCGACCTGTTCTTCCCCGACCTGACCCTCCGCCCGCCCAGGCGGACGGAGGAACCCGCTCAGCTGCCTGGCGGCGAGTCGGCCCGCCGCCTGAAGGCCGAGCGCGCCCGGTTCGAGCGGGGATTCCTGCGCTGGCTGCGCAACGCCGAGGATGTCGGAGGCGTCGCCGAGATGCGCGAGGCGGTATCCGCCATCGAAGCCACCCAGGCGCTTCCTGCCGCGCGCGCCTTCTGGTGGATCACGATCGCCCTGCTGGATGCGCTTGCCGCCCGGCAGGTGCCCGTCGACTTCCACGTCAAAAAACTATGTGCCCGCATCGACCTGCAGATGCGCCGGCTGCTGGAAGGCTCCAAAACGGTGGCCGAGCGACTGGTTCGCGACGCCCTGTATTTTGTCGCCGTGGCCAAGGGGGGCGGCGCCCAGGTGCAGCAGGTCAAGGAGGCCTATCAGCTCGACGGGCTGGTGCCCTCGCAAGCGGAGGACATCGAGCCGCTCAGGCCGGTGCTGCTGGCGATGCGCGACACGCTTGCGTCGGCCAAGGAGGCGTGGAACCGGTTCTGCGCCGGCGCGGCAGTGGCCCTGCCGCAATTCCACGATCATGCCGTCACGCTCGCCAGCAAGGGCGGCGGGCTGATCAACGATCATCTGGCGCGACTGCTGGCCGGCATTGCCGAAGCCGCGCAGTGGCTGCGCAAGGATCCGCTCAAGCAAACCGATACGGCGGCGATGGAAATCGCCACGGCATTGCTGCTGGCCGAAAACGCCCTGGAGAGTTACGAGCAGCTGGGCGCCGACTTTCCGTCGCAGGTGGAAATCGTCATCGAACGGCTGGGTGCATTGATGCGCGGCGAGTCGCTCGCCGGCCTGTCGGCACCCGTTCTGGACGAAATGTCCCAGCGCGCCCAGGAACGCCTGATGATGGGACAGGTGGCGCGGGAGATCCTCAACAACCTGGCCCAGGTCGAGCAGGCCCTCGACGCCTTTTTCCGCGATACGGATCGCCGCGAGGAATTGGCGTCATTGGCCGGTCCGCTCAAGCAGATCGAGGGCGCGCTGGTCATTCTGGGACAGGGCAAGGCGGTGACCCTGCTGCGCGATTGCGAAGCCCGCATCCGGGCCTTTGCCGACCCCGACACGCCGCCCTCGCAGCAGGAATTCGAGCAGGTGGCACACAGCCTGTCCGGACTGGGCTTTTTCGTCGAAGCCCTGCAGCACGGCCCAGCCGACCTGGACGAAATTCTCAAGCCGGTGCAACCGAAGGCGCGGCCGGCGGAAGCCGGCGCCGACGAGGCCGCGTCCGCCTCGGTCGAGGACGAGCTGGAACAACAGAAGCGCGAAACGCAGGTGCTTGCCGAGGCGCTGCGCGAGATGCCGCAAGACCTCGGGGTGCGGGAAGACCTGAAACAGCATCTCGAAACCATACGCCAGGACGCCAGCCTGGTGGCCGACGCCAAGCTCGAGGATGAGGCCAGGGCGGCCCTGGCCGCCCTGGCCGCGCCGGACCAGGAAGCCGCGGCGGGCCACTTCAAGGAGGCCATGGGGCGCGTTGCCCCTGCGGCCCCGGTGGGCGTGGCGGCCCCCTCTGCCGAAACCCTGCGCCTGGCCGAAGCGGCAAGCGAGGAGATCGATGCCGAACTTCTGGCGATTTTCCTCGAAGAAGCGCATGAAGTGCTGGGCACCATCGGCGAACACCTTGAACTGTCGCGCGGACAACCGCACAACCACGAGTACCTGACGACCATCCGGCGCGCCTTCCATACGCTGAAAGGCAGCGGCCGCATGGTCGGGCTGGCCGATCTGGGCGAAACGGCCTGGGCGATCGAACAGGTGATGAACAAGTGGCTGCAGTCGGAGCAGGATGCCTCGCCTCCCCTCTTCCACCTGATCGGTGAGGCGCACACCCTGTTCGGCGCCTGGGTTGCGCAGCTGGAAGCCGGCGGCGGCACGCACAAGGACGCGCAGGCCCTGGTGGCCCTGGCCGAGCGGGTCAAGGCCGGAGAGGACGTTGCCTTCGAGGCCGAGGCTGCGGAGTCGGCGCCGCAGGCGGATTTGCCCGTTTCCGAACCTGAAATTCCCGGGTCGGAGTCCGCTTCGGAAGAAACGGCCGGGCAGGAAGCTGAAATCCCGCCAAGCCTGCCTGAACCGGTCGAGGCGCCGTTGTCTGCCGGAGCCGCCTTCCCGGAAGAGGGACTGCTTCAGCATGTCGGAACACCGTCGGACGATACTGTCGCCCTGGACGGCCTGGTCGTATCCCGCCCGCTTTATGATATGTACGTCAGCGAGGCGAGCGGCCATCTTGCCATGCTGCGACTGGACCTGAATGCCCTCAAGCTGACCCCGCAAGTGCCGCCGGAAGCGATGGTCCGCGCGGCACACACGCTGGCCGGCATTTCGGGCACGGTCGGCATCGACCCGGTGAATCGCATGGCGCTGTCGCTCGAGCATGCGCTGTTGCGCCTGGCGCGCGGCGGCCAGACCTGCAACAGCGGCCAGATCGGCCTGCTTGGCACGGCCATATCCACCCTGGACGCCATGATTGCCTCGGTGGCCGAACAGCATATGCCGCACGAGGCGGATGGGCTGGCCGCGGAGCTCGACGAAGTGGCGAGGAGCACGCCGCCAGCTGCCGTCGAGTTGAGCGTGGTGCCTTCGGCCGAGCAGGTATCGGCATCCGATGTCGAAGAAAACATCACCATCGAATTGCCGGACGAGATGCCCGCGTCA
Source organism: Rhodocyclaceae bacterium (assembly GCA_041396245.1). Classification (GTDB taxonomy): domain Bacteria; phylum Pseudomonadota; class Gammaproteobacteria; order Burkholderiales; family Rhodocyclaceae; genus Desulfobacillus. The sequence goes on from JAWKYW010000009.1 coordinate 53,746, forward strand.
CCCGAGGCGCCGGTTTTCGAGATGCCTGCCGAACCCGCTCCGGCCGAGACGGAACCGGCCGAGACGGAACCGGTCGAGACTCTGCCGGTCGTCGAGGCCACCCCTGCCGTCGAGCCGAGCCTGCCCGAAATCCCGCCGGTTTCGACAGAGCCTGCCGAAACCGGCGAGGAACGACGCAAGCTGCGCCTGCGCGACGATCTCGACGAGCAGCTGCTGCCGATATTCCTGGAGGAAGCCGTCGACCTGATCCGCGAGATCGGAGTCGAGCTGCGCAACTGGCGTGCCGATCCCCAGGAAATGGAATCGGCCGGCGCCCTGGCGCGACTGCTCCACACGCTGAAGGGCAGCGCCCGCATGGCCGGTGCCATGGGCATGGGCGAACTGGTGCACAGCATGGAGACCCGCCTCGAGAACGTTTTGGCGGCCAAGGCGGTTACGCCACAGTTCCTCGACGAGCTCGACACTTCCTTCGACCGGGCCAACTTCCTTCTCGAGGGACTGCACAAGCGGGCGGCCGGTGTGGACGAGGAAGAAGCCGAGCCGCAGGCCGTCACCGCCGGCGCCGTGCCGCATCCCGAGCGCCCGGCTGCCGAGGAAGTCGAGGCGGAGGCCGCTGCCGCCCGCGCCGTGCTGCGCGTGCGGGCCGACCTGGTCGACCGGCTGGTCAACGAGGCAGGCGAGATGTCCATTGCCCGGTCGCGCATCGAGGGAGAAATGCGCGCGCTGCGCGGTTCCCTGCTCGACCTTACCGAGAACGTCATCCGTCTGCGCAACCAGTTGCGCGAGATCGAGATCCAGGCGGAATCCCAGATGCAGTCGCGCCTGGCGCAGGCCCACGAGGAACAGGCCGAATTCGACCCCCTGGAGTTCGACCGGTTCACACGCTTCCAGGAAATCACCCGCATGATGGCCGAGAGCGTGAACGACGTGACCACCGTCCAGCACGCCCTGCTGCGCAACCTCGACCATGCCGACGCGGCCATTGTCAGCCAGGCCCGCCAGAACAGGGAGTTGTCGCAGGCGTTGATGGGCGTTCGCATGGTGCCCTTCAATTCCATGGCCGATCGCCTGTATCGTGTGGTGCGATTGACAGCCAAGGAACTGGGCAGGAAGGCCAACCTCGACATTCGCGGCGGCCAGGTTGAACTGGACCGCTCGGTTCTGGATAAGATGATCGGCCCGATCGAGCACCTGCTGCGCAACGCCATCACCCATGGTCTCGAGGAGGGCGGGCGGCGTCTGGCGGCCGGCAAGCCGGAAATCGGGGAAATCAGCCTGACGCTTTCCCAGGAAGGCAACGAGGTCGTCATCGACATGGTCGACGACGGCGCCGGCCTGGACTTCGAGCGCATCCGCAACAAGGCGGTCGAGCAGGGATTGCTCGAGCCCGACCAGCATCCCGACGAGACGGCCTTGACGGACTTCATTTTCCATCCGGGTTTCTCGACCGCAAGGGAATTGACCGAGATCGCCGGCCGCGGCGTCGGCATGGACGTGGTGAAATCCGAAACCGCCCAGCTCGGCGGCCGCATCGAGGTCGGCTCGATGCCGGGCAAGGGTGCCCGCTTCCGCATCTATCTGCCGCTGACCCTGGCCGTGGCGCAGGCGCTGCTGGTGCGGGTGGGCGGTCGCACCTATGCGATACCGTCCATCATGGTCGAGCAGGTCATGGAACTCAAGGAGGCGGCGCTGGACAAGATTCGCGCCGAGGGCGCCGTCGAGTGGCTGGGCAACCGCTACCCGTATCACTTCCTGCCGCGCCTGCTGGGCGACGCCAATACCCTGCCGGAGCAGCAGCGCCGCTACTCCCTCCTGCTGTTGCGCGCCGGCACTCAGCGCGTCTCGGTCCAGGTCGACGCATTGCGTGGCAACCAGGAAGTCGTCGTCAAGAACATCGGGCCACAGTTGGCTCGGGTGATCGGCATCGCCGGCGCCACCGTTCTCGGCGACGGCGAGGTGGTGCTGATCCTCAATCCGATCGCCCTCGCCAGCCGCGAGGCCAGGGCATCCGCCCAGGAAGCGGCAGCGCCTGCCGCGCCGAGGGTGGAAGCCCCGGCGACGCCACGCCTGCCGACGGTGATGGTGGTCGACGACTCCCTGACGGTGCGCAAGATTGCCGGGCGGCTTCTCTCGCGGGAGGGCTACCACGTTCTGACCGCCAAGGATGGCGTAGACGCCCTGGAGCAGCTGCTCGACGTCGTCCCGGACGTGATGCTGGTGGACATCGAGATGCCGCGCATGGACGGGTTCGACCTGACGCGCAACGTGCGGGCCGATGCGCGCCTGAAGGACGTGCCGATCATCATGATCACTTCACGGACGGCGGACAAGCATCGCAATTACGCCAGGGAGATCGGCGTCAACCACTACCTCGGCAAGCCCTACCAGGAGGACGAATTGCTCGGACTGGTTGCAGGCTATGCCCGCCAGGCAACGGCCAGCACCTCCTGAACGCATGCCGGCCTTGGACGCCGGCGGTGGCGCGGATTACAATGCGGTCGTGGTCCAGCAAGACGCCAACCTCACGCATCATTTCCTGATCGCCATGCCCGCCATGGCGGACCCGAATTTTTCCCGCACCCTGACCTATATCTGCGAGCACAACGAGCAGGGGGCGCTCGGCATCGTCATCAACCGTCCGCTCGACATGACCCTCGAGGCGCTCTTCGAACGCATCGACATCCCCATGGAAGAGAGGCGCTTTGCCGCCCTGCCGGTGATGTTCGGCGGTCCCGTCCAGACGGACCGGGGCTTCGTCCTGCACCGTCCCGTCGGCAATTGGCAGGCCACGCTTCCGGTGCGAGGTGAGCTGGGCCTGACCAGCTCGCGGGATATTCTCCAGTCGGTCGGCAGCGCCGGCGAACCGGATGAATTCATCGTCTCGCTCGGCTACGCCGGCTGGGCCGCCGGCCAGCTCGAGCACGAACTCGTGCAGAACGCCTGGCTGACCGTCGCTGCCGACGCCCGGATCATCTTCGGCCTGCCCCCGGAGGAGCGCCTGCCGGCAGCGATGCAACTGCTCGGCTTCGACCTGGCCAATCTCTCCGATGTGGCAGGACATGCATGAATGCCGCAAGCGGCAAGCGGTGAGCGGGACGCGGTAAAATGCGTGCCGTGCCCACAGCCGCCCACCACTCGCTGCCCGCCGCTCACTCCAAGCCAGGCTGCGGCACGGTGCTTTGTTTCGATTTCGGCCTGAAGCGCATCGGCGTTGCCGTCGGCGAAACCCTGCTCGGGCGGGCGAATCCGCTGGTCACCCTCGAAACCGCGACCAACGCGGCGCGCTTCGCGGCGATTGCCCGGCTCATCGAGGAATGGCGGCCGGCGTTGTTGCTGGTCGGCCTGCCGCTCTCGATGGATGGCACCGAGCACGAGATGACGGTGCGTTGCCGCCGCTTCGCCAACCAGTTGCATGGCCGCTTCGGCCTGCCCGTCACCCTGATCGACGAACGGCTGACCTCGGCCGCTGCCGATGCCGAACTGCGCGAAGCCGGCCTGGACTGGAAGGCGCGCAGGAAGCGGGTCGATGCCCTGGCCGCCCGGCACATCCTGCAGGATTATTTCGATGCTGCCTGACGCCGAGCAGCTCTGCCTGGCCCTGGCGGACAGCCTGCGCCCGGAGTTGGCGCCGGAGACGTCATTGGTCGGCATTCACACCGGCGGCGTCTGGGTGGCCGAACGCCTGCATGCCGCCCTGGGACTGAAGACGCCCCTGGGCCGGCTCGACGTCTCGTTCTATCGCGACGATTTCAGCCGCATCGGGCTGCATCCGCAGGTCAAGTCGTCGGACATCCCCTTCGAGGTGACCGACCGGCCGATCGTCATTGTCGATGACGTGCTCCACACCGGCCGCACCCTGCGGGCGGCCATGAACGAGATCTTCGACTACGGCCGCCCGGCGCGCATCGACCTCGCCGTCCTGGTCGACCGGGGCGGACGCGAACTGCCGGTCTGCCCGCGCTGGTCGGGCCAGGTGCTGGATATCGCACCGGGCAGCAATCTCCAGCTGGAGCGCAGCGAAGCGGGCATCCTGACCCTGAGGCTGATCGATGCTTAATCCGCAACTCAACCGGAACGGCGGCCTGCAGCATCTGCTCACCATCGACGGCCTGCCGCGGGAAATCCTGTCGGCCATCCTCGATACGGCGGCGCCCTTCACCGAGGTGGCCGAACGCGAAGTGAAGAAGCTGCCCCTCCTGCGCGGCAAGAGCGTCTTCAACCTCTTCTTCGAGAGCTCGACGCGAACCCGCACCACCTTCGAAATTGCCGCAAAAAGACTGTCGGCCGACGTCATCAACCTCAACATCGGCACCTCCTCCACCTCGAAGGGGGAAACGCTGCTCGACACGGTGGACAATCTCAGTGCCATGCAGGCCGACATGTTCGTCGTGCGGCATGCCTCGAGCGGCGCGCCCTTCCTCATCGCCCAGCACCTGGCGGCGATGGGCCTCGAGCACATTCACGTCATCAACGCCGGCGACGGACGGCACGCCCATCCGACGCAGGGCCTGCTCGACATGTACACCATTCGCCACTACAAGAAGGACTTCACCAACCTGGTGGTGGCGATCGTCGGCGACGTACTGCATTCGCGCGTGGCCCGCTCGCAGATCCGCGCGCTCATCACGCTGGGCGTGCCGGAAGTCCGGGTGATCGGACCGAAAACGCTCATACCGACCGATGCCGACAGGCTCGGCGTGCGCATTTTTCACGACATGCGCGCCGGACTCAGGGACGTCGATGTGGTGATGATGCTGCGCCTGCAGAACGAGCGCATGCAAGGCGCCCTGTTGCCCAGTCCGCAGGAATTCTTCAAGTACTACGGCCTGACCGCGGACAAGCTGGCGTGCGCCCGGTCCGATGCCATCGTGATGCATCCGGGGCCGATGAATCGCGGCGTGGAGATCGATTCCGCCGTCGCCGATGGCCCCCATGCGGTGATCCTGCCGCAGGTGACCTTCGGCATCGCCGTGCGCATGGCCGTGATGAGCATGCTGGCGGGAGGATGAGCCGATGAAGATCCACATCAAGAACGGCCGCCTGGTCGATCCCGCCAGCGGCGTCGATGCACAGCGGGATCTTTTCATCGCGGCCGGCAGGATCGCCGCCGCCGGCTCAGCGCCCGGTGGATTTGTCGCCAATCGGGTCATCGATGCGGCGGGGCTGGTGGTCTGCCCGGGCCTGGTCGACCTGTCCGCCCGGCTGCGCGAGCCCGGTTTCGAATACAAGGCGACGCTGGAATCGGAAATGGCCGCGGCGGCGGCGGGTGGGGTCACCAGCCTCGCCTGCCCGCCGGACACCGATCCGCCCCTTGACGAGCCGGGCCTGGTCGAAATGCTCAAGCATCGCGCACGCCATCCCAACTTCGCCCACGTCTATCCGGTGGGGGCGCTCACGCTCGGCCTGGCCGGCGAGCGGCTGACCGAAATGGCCGAACTGGTCGAAGCCGGTTGCATCGCTTTCGGCCAGGCGCAGGCGCCGGTGGTGGATACCCGGGTCTTGATGCGCGCAATGCAGTATGCGGCCACCTTCGGCTTTCCGGTCTGGCTGCAGGCGCAGGATCCCTTCCTCGGCAAGGATGGCGTTGCCCACGACGGCGATGTGGCGACCCGGCTGGGCCTGCCGGGCATCCCGGTCAGTGCCGAAACCATCGCCCTGTCCACGATCCTGCAACTGGCCCGGGATACCGGCGTGCGCATACACATCACCCGCATCTCCAGCGCCGCAGCGCTGGAGATGATCGAAGCCGCGCGGGCCAGCGGCATTCCCGCCACCTGCGATGTTTCGATCAACCACCTGCATCTTTCCGATGCGGACATCGGCTACTTCAACCCGCATGCCCGGCTCGCCCCCCCGCTGCGCAGCGGACACGACCGGGATGCACTGCGTCGCGGCCTTGCCGAGGGCGCCATCAACGCCCTCTGTTCCGATCATGCGCCGGTTGACGACGACGCCAAGCAGGCCCCCTTCGGCGAAGCCGCACCGGGAGCCACCGGCCTGGAGCTGTTGCTGCCGCTGACCCTGAAATGGGCCGGTGAAATGAAGCTTCCGCTGGGCAGGGCGCTGGCGCGCGTCACCTGCGATGCGGCGCGCGTTCTCGGCCTGCCGGCGGGCACGCTGGCGGTGGGCGCGGCCGCCGACGTCTGCATCTTCGATCCGCGCCGCAGTTTCCGTGTAGCGCGCGAATCCCTCAAGAGCCAGGGCAAGAACACGCCCTTCCTGGGGCAGGAACTGCCGGGCCGCGTGCTATGCACGCTGATCGAAGGCCATGTGGCGTTCGAGCACGCCTAGCCGAGCCCTTCCACCTTGGCGACAAACCCCGCCAGCGCCTGGGCAGGCGGGGCGCTTATCCGAAGCCGCTTCTGCCGCGAGCCCGCACCGCTGAGCAGCGTCACGCGAGAAGGCGGCACGTCCAGCTGCCGCGCCAGAAACGCCGCCAGGGAGGCATTCGCCCTGCCGTCCACCGGCGGGGCGGCCAGGCGAATTTTCAGCGCGCCCCCATGCAGTCCGGCGATCTCGGTTCGCTTCGCGCCGGGCTGGATGTGCAGACTGATGATCAGGTCGCCGCACGCCTCCCGCCGGTACCAGCCCGCCGTCACGCGACCAGCGGGATCAGCAGCGTGCGCAGCCAGACAAGCAGCATCAAGACGACCTGCAGCACGAGCAGGAGAACCAGCGGGGAGAGATCCACATTGGCGACCGGCGGGATCAGACGCTGGAAAGGCCGGAGGAAAGGGCGCGCCAGGCTGTTGAACAGCGGCGCCAGCGGCGCATGGGGATTGACCCAGGAGAGCACCGCCGAAATCAGCACGACGCCGATCAGCAGGTAGGCCGAAAAGCGAAGCAGCTCGACCGAGGCGATGGCGACAATGGCGGGAAAGGCGATGCCGATATGGGCGCCAAAGGAGAAGCGGTTCAGCCAGAAGGCGAGGGTCAGGTAGCCGCAGTGAAGAACCAGCGCCGCGGCCAGGCTCGGCATGTCCAGCCCGAAAAGTCCCGGAATGATGCGCCGGGCGGGCCGTACCAGCCAGTCCGTCAGGGTGACGACGAAGCGACCGAGCTGGTTGCGAAAGGAAACCCGCAGCCATTGCATGTAGAAGCGGATGAGCAGGAGAAAGACGAAAAAGCCGGTGACGGCCTCGAGGATCAGGAGCAGGAGCTTGGCCAGCATCAGTCGTCCCCGAACAGATCGCCCATTTCACGGCCGCGCGCATCGGCCGCCCGGACGGCGCGCAGGATGACGGCCTTGAAATCGTCGGCCATCAGCGAATCGAGCGCGGCCTCGGTGGTGCCGCCCTTCGAAGTAACGCGCTGCCTGAGCAGGGCAACGTCCTCCGTGCCGTGTGCCGCCAGCACGGCGGCGCCGGCCACGGTTTCGATCGCCAGCAGCCGCGCCTGCTCACCGGAGAAGCCCAGCGCGCATGCCGCGTCCCGCAGCGCCTCGATGAAGTAGAACACATAGGCCGGACCACTGGCGGAGACGGCGGTGACGGCGTCCATCAGGGCCTCGTCTTCGATCCACAGCGTTTTGCCGACGGCGCCGAGGATCCGCTCGGCCTGGCTGCGCCCTTGCGCATCGACGGCCGGCCCGGCGTAGAGACCGGTGATGCCGGCGCCAACCAGTGCGGGCGTATTCGGCATGGTCCGCACCAGCCTGGGGTAGCCGCCCAGCCAGCGCGAAAGATCGGCAAGGCGCATGCCGGCGGCAATGCTGACGACCAGCTGGCCGCCCAGTCTGCCGGCGATCGGCGCCAGCGCCTCGCGCATCTGCTGCGGCTTGACCGACAGCACCAGCACATCGCACGCCAGTGCCGGCCCGTCGGACGCCGGCTGGCAGGCGACGCCCAGTTCGCCGGCCAGCCGCGCCCGGTTTTCCGCGAGCGGCTCGACGACCCTGATGTCGGCGCAAGGAAAATCCTGCCTGAGCAGCCCGCCGATGAGGGCGCTGGCCATGTTGCCGCCGCCGATGAAGGTAATTTTCATGCGTAGTGCCTCGTTCCGAAAATGGCCGTTCCCACCCGCACGATCGTCGCCCCTTCGAGGATCGCGGCTTCAAGGTCGTGGGACATGCCCATCGACAAGGTGTCCAGCGCCAGTCCCTCCCGGTTGAGCGCGTCGCGCTGTTCACGCAGCGCGGCGAAACGCCGTCGTGCCAGGACCTCGTCCTCGGTCGGTTCGGGTATCGCCATCAGGCCGCGCAGTTGCAGGTTGGGCAGCGTGGCTACGGCGTGCGCCAGCGCCGCCGCCTCGCCGGGACTGACTCCGCGCTTGCTCGCCTCGCCGCTGACATTCACCTGGATGCAGACCTGCAGGGGCGAGCGCCCGGCGCCGCGTGCCTCGGCCAGCCGCTCGGCGATCTTCAGCCGCTCGACGCCATGCACCCAGGTGAAATGCTCGGCGACGGCGCGTGTCTTGTTGCTCTGCAGGGGGCCGATGAAATGCCACTCCAGCCCGAGGTCCGCCAGCGCGGCGATCTTTCCCAGGCCTTCCTGGAGATAGTTCTCGCCGAAAGCGGTCTGGCCGGCCATGGCGGCCTCGCGCACGCACTCCGGCGGAAAGGTCTTGCTGACGGCCAGCAGACGGATATCTTCGACCGCTCGTCCCGCCAATTCCGCCGCTGCGGCGATGCGCATCCTTACAGCTTGCAAGTTGGCGGAAATTGTTGTCATAATGCCCTGAAAAATCGGGGCAAGTATATCATCGCGCCTTCGCGCCCCCATTCGCTTTCTTTCCAATGCCAGGCGCCACGGAACCGCACAATGGACATAACTGAACTGCTGGCCTTCTCCGTCAAGAACAAGGCATCCGACCTGCACCTCTCCGCCGGTTTGCCGCCCATGATCCGTGTCCATGGCGACGTGCGCCGCATCAACCTGCCGCCGATGGAGCACAAGGACGTGCACAGCATGGTGTACGACATCATGAACGACGGCCAGCGCAAGCACTATGAAGAGAACCTGGAATGCGACTTCTCGTTCGCCATTCCCAATCTGGCCCGCTTTCGCGTCAATGCCTTCGTGCAGCACCGTGGCGCCGGCGCCGTGTTCCGCACCATTCCCTCGAAAGTGCTGTCGCTGGAGGAGCTCAACTGCCCCAAGATCTTCCAGGAAATCTCCTCGTATCCGCGCGGCGTCGTGCTGGTGACCGGCCCTACCGGTTCCGGCAAGTCGACCACGCTGGCGGCGATGGTCAACTACATCAACGAGAACGACCACGGCCACATCCTGACAGTCGAGGATCCGATCGAATTCGTGCACGAGTCGAAGAAGTGCCTGATCAACCAGCGCGAGGTCGGTCCGCACACCCTCTCCTTCAACAACGCTCTGCGCTCCGCCCTGCGCGAGGATCCGGACGTCATCCTGGTCGGCGAGATGCGCGACCTGGAGACCATCCGCCTGGCACTGACCGCGGCGGAGACCGGCCACCTGGTATTCGGCACCCTGCATACCAGTTCCGCCGCGAAGACCATCGACCGGGTCATCGACGTCTTCCCGGCGGCGGAAAAGGAAATGGTGCGCGCCATGCTTTCCGAATCCCTGCGCGCCGTCATTTCGCAGACCCTGCTGAAGACCAAGGATGGCCAGGGGCGGGTGGCGGCCCATGAGATCATGATCGGCACGCCGGCCATCCGCAACCTGATCCGCGAGGCCAAGATCGCCCAGATGTACTCGGCCATCCAGACCGGCCAGGCCCTGGGCATGCAGACGCTGGACCAGAACCTGGCCGACATGGTCCGCCGCAACATCGTCTCCGCTGCCGAGGCGAGGACCAAGGCCGCCAACAAGGACAATTTTGCCGGTTAGCCGTAGGTCGGGCTGCAGCCCGACCCAGCCGCCAACGTCGGCCTGAAGGCCGACCTACCAAAGAGGTTGATTATGGAGAGAGACCAGGCACTCAAATTCATGTACGACCTGCTGCGACTGATGGCGCAGAAGAAGGGTTCCGACCTGTTCATCACCGCCGGCTTTCCGCCCGCCATCAAGGTCGACGGCAAGATCACGCCGCAATCGAACCAGAGCCTGACGCCGCAGCACACCGCCGAACTGGCGCGGGCCATCATGAACGACAAGCAGGCCTCCGAGTTCGAGTCGACCAAGGAATGCAACTTCGCCATCAGCCCTGCGGGCATCGGCCGCTTCCGCGTGAATGCCTTCGTCCAGCAGGCGCACATCGGCGTCGTGCTGCGCACCATCGCCACGACGATACCGACCTTCGAGAGCCTGCAATTGCCGCCGGTGCTCAAGGACATCTCGATGACCAAGCGCGGTCTGGTGATCCTGGTCGGCGGCACCGGCACCGGCAAGTCGACCTCGCTGGCGGCGATGGTGGATTACCGCAACGAGAACAGCTACGGCCACATCATCACGGTCGAGGATCCGATCGAGTATGTGCACGAGCACAAGAAGTGCATCGTCACCCAGCGCGAGGTCGGCATCGATACCGACACCTGGGAGGCGGCGCTGAAGAACACCCTGCGCCAGGCCCCGGACGTCATCCTGATGGGCGAGATCCGCGATCGCGAGACCATGGACCATGCCATCGCCTTTGCCGAAACCGGCCACCTGTGCATGGCCACCCTGCACGCCAACAGCACCAACCAGGCGCTCGACCGCATCATCAACTTCTTCCCGGAAGAGCGGCGCCAGCAACTGCTGATGGACCTCTCGCTCAACGTGCGTGCCTTCGTTTCGCAGCGCCTGATCCCGATGAAGGACGGCAAGGGCCGCGCGGCGGCATTCGAGGTGATGCTCAATTCGCCGCTGATTTCCGACCTGATCTTCAAGGGCGAGGTGCACGAAATCAAGGAGATCATGAAGAAATCGCGCGAACTGGGCATGCAGACTTTCGACCAGTCCCTGTTCGATCTCTACGAAGCGGGCAAGATCAGCTACGAGGATGCGCTGCGCAACGCCGACTCGGTGAACGACCTGCGCCTGACCATCAAGCTGCACGGCAAGGAATCGAAGGACCGCGACCTGTCCGCCGGCATCCAGCACCTGGACATCGTGTAGCCGCTACGCCGGTTTTGTTCTCCGCATCGGGCCGGCGATGATTCCGTATTCCAGCAAACGGCACTCCAGCGCGCCGTTGAAAAGCGGCGTGCGCCGCGAGGCCTTCAGCCCGATCAGCTTTGGCAACTGGGGATCGGCGGAGATGAAGTAGCAGCGCCAGCCGGCGAAACGCTGCTTGAGCGCATCCCCCAGCCTTGGATAGAAGGCTTCCAGCCATTCCGCTTCCTCCAGCCGCACCCCATAGGGCGGGTTGGCGACCAGCACGCCTTCCGCTGCCGGCGGACTGCGTTGCAGCAGGTCGGCGCACTCGAGCTGGACGCACTCATGCATGCCCGCCGCCGCAAGATTCTGCCGTGCCCGTTCGATCTGGTCCTGGCTGATATCGCTGCCGAAGATCGGTTGCGGCGTGAAAGGCCGTTTGCGCGTTTCGGCTTCCGTCAAGAGTTTCTGCCACAGCCCCGCGTCGAAACCGACGTGCCGGAAGAAGGCGAACTTGCGTGCCAGGCCCGGCGCAATGTCGTGCGCCATCAGTGCCGCCTCGAGCAGGAAGGTGCCCGAGCCGCACATCGGATCGAGCAGCGGCGTGCCGGGCCGCCAGCCCGCCAGATGCAGGATGCCGGCAGCAAGGTTTTCCTTCAGCGGCGCCTCGACCGAGGCGTATTTGTAGCCACGCTTGTAGAGCGGATCGCCCGAGGTGTCTAGATACAGCGTCGCTTCGCGATCGCTGAGGAAGGCGTGGATGCGCACGTCCGGCTCGGCGGTGTCTACGCTGGGCCGCTCGCCCGTTTCCGCACGGAAGCGGTCGCAGACCGCGTCCTTGATGCGCAGGGTGATGAAGTCGATGCTCTTCAACGGGCAGCGGATGGCCGTCATGTAAACGCGCAGCGTGCGGCGCACGGCGAAGCGCTCGTGCCAGGGCACGCCGTGCGCCAATCTGTAGATGTCCTCCTCGCGCCTGTAGGGACCGTGGGCGACGCGCCAGAGGATGCGCGTGGCGATGCGGCTCCACAGGTTGGCGCGATAGCAGGTTTCCGGACCACCGGTGAAGCCGACGCCGCCGGCGACGGTCTCGACGCGGGTGGCGCCGAAGGCGGCAAGCTCCTCCGCCAGTTGCGCTTCCAGACCGCGCGGACAGGGGGCGAAAAAATGCTCCATCAGAACGGCTTGAAGAGGACGAGCCAGACGGCGACGAACAGGATCAGCACCGGAAACTCATTGAACCAGCGGAACCAGACATGGGATTTCGTGTTGCGGTCTTGCGCGAAATTCTTGAGCAGTCTGCCGCACCAGAGATGGTAGACAATCAGGACCAGCGCCAACGCGAACTTGACGTGGATCCAATAGCCCCACCACCCGTAACCGAGCCAGAGCCAGACGCCGAACACCACGGTCAGGACGGCGCCGGGCGCCATGATGCCGTAGTAGAGCTTGCGCTCCATGACCTTGAAGCGTTCGCGGCTCGGCGCATCCTCGCTCATCGCATGGTAGACGAACAGCCGTGGCAGGTAGAACAGCCCGGCGAACCAGGTCACCATGAAAACGATGTGCAGCCACTTTATCCACAACATGTCAGGCCACCTCCGGTAACAGGCTGCCGAGTGCGACAGCGACATCGGGATATTGCAGCCTTACGCCCAGCTCGCGCCCGATGCGCCGGTTTTTCAGCCGACGCGACTCGCCCATGAAGGACAGCATCGACGGGGAGAGCCGTTGCGCGATCTCCGCACGCGGCAGGCGCGGGGCGCGCGGCAGACCGAAGCGGTCGGCGAGCAGATCGAAGTAGTCGCCCATTTTCAACTCCGAATCGTCGCTGGCATTGTAGATCCGCCCCGGGCGGCCGTGCGCAAGCGTCGCGCAGGCGATGGCCGCCAGGTCCTCGGCATGGATATGGTTGGTGTAGATGTCGTCCTCGGGACGCAGCAGCGGCAGGCCGCGTTCGAGCCGCGCCAGCGGCAGGCGATCGCCGGCATAGATGCCCGGCGCGCGCAGGATGGACACCGCGACGCGACGGCGGCAGCCGAAGCGGCGCAGGCGCGCCTCGGCGTCGGCACGCCGGTGCGCCCGTGCCGTCTGCGGACGCGCCACGCGCTCCTCGGAAACCCAGGCGCCGCCGCAGTCGCCATAGACGCCGCTGGTGCTGATGTAGACGAGGCGGCGTGGTAGAATTTTTCCTCGCGCAAGGGCCGCCAGCAAGGCAAGGGTTCGCCTGTCCGTGCTGCCGGTTTCCTGCGGCGGCGCGAAGTGCAGGATCAGGTTGGCGATGCCGGCAAGCCGCCGCAGGCTGCGCGGCCGATCCAGGTCGGCAAGCAGCGGCGTCACGCCGAGCGCGCGCAGTTCGGAATGACGCGCCGTCGAGCGCACCGCGGCATAGACGCGGTAATGCCTGACCAGCCAGGGAAGGGCGCGCCGGGCGATGTCGCCGCAGCCAATGATGAGCAGTCGTTGCACCCGCGCATTTTAACAGTCAGCCAACCGTCGCCCTCGTCGTCATGTCCCACCGCGTCACGATCGAACCCAGCGGACATCAGTTCGAGGTCGAGCCCGGCAACACGATTTTGCGCGCGGCACTGGCGGCCGGCATCGCGCTTCCCTGCGGTTGCCGCAACGGCTCCTGCGGCGCCTGCAAGGGGCGGGTGGTGTCCGGCCGAGTCGACCGCGGCCCGTATGCGGAGGGCGCGCTGACCGGGGCGGAGCTGGCGCAGGGTTATGCCCTGTTCTGCTGCACACGTCCGCTGTCCGACCTCGTCATCGCCTCGCGCGAAATCGGGACGGCGGGCGGCATGCCGGTAAAAACCCTGCCTGCCCGCGTGCAGGAGATGACGCTTCTTGCGCCCGACGTGATGCGGATCAGGCTGCGCCTGCCGGCCAGCGAGCGCTTTCAATTCCTCGCCGGCCAGTATGTCGACATTCTGCTCAAGGATGGCGGCCGACGCAGCTTTTCCCTCGCCCACGCGCCGCATGCGGACGAATGCCTCGAACTGCATGTCCGCCGCGTCCCGGGCGGGCGCTTCACCACCCACGTTTTCGAGACGATGAGGGCGCGCGACATCCTGCGGCTGGAAGGGCCGCATGGCGCGTTCTACCTGCGCGAGGACAGCGCCAAGCCTGTCATCCTGCTGGCCGGCGGCACCGGCTTCGCACCGATCAAGTCCCTGGTCGAACATGCCTTCCGGCAGGAATCCGATCGGCCGATGACGCTCTACTGGGGCGCCCGCGACCGCGCCGGCCTCTACCTGGATGATCTGGCGGCAGGCTGGGCAGGCAGCCATGACGGTTTCGGCTATGTGCCGGTGCTGTCCGAGCCTGCGGCTTCGGACGCCTGGCGGGGCCGGACCGGCCTGGTGCACCGGGCCGTGATGGCCGATTTTCCCGATCTTTCAGGGCATCAGGTCTACGCCTGCGGCGCGCCGGCCATGATCGAGGCGGCGCGCAACGACCTGATGGGCGCTTGCAACCTAAAGGTCGAGGACTTTTTTGCCGATAGCTTCTCATTCGCCACGGAAGACGCAAGACCATGACCCTTCTCATCAGCCGCGAGCCGGTGCTCAACCGCAGCCGGGCCATCACCGCGACCCGGCTCGTCGTGCAGGCGCCGGCCGGGCCCCAGGCCTGTGCACGCATCGCCGCCGAACTGAACCGGCTGGACGAGGCCTGGCCCACCGCGCGCACGGTGATCGTCAGCCTCGCCGGCACGGCGCCGGATGCCGCCCTGCTCGACTGGCAGGTGCCGCAGAACGCCATGATCGGGATCCCGGCCGCCGCCCTCGACGATCCGGCAACCCTCGACCTGATGCGGAAATTGCAGCAGGCCGGTGTATCGCTCTGCCTGGACGGCTATCGGGCCGGCCTGGCCCTGCCGGCCGGCATCGACTTCCGCTTCATCCTGGCCGATGCCACCGCGAACATAGACGGTGCGCCCGGACTGCTGCTGGCCAAGGGGCTGCAGGACAGCGCGCAATTCGATGCCGCCCTGCAAAAGGGCTTCGGCGGCGCGACCGGCTGGTTCTTCCTGAAGGGCGTCACGCCGGCGAAGAAACTCAATCCCGGCCAGGCGCAGACCATCCGCCTGCTCAATCTGGTGCGGGCGAACGCCGACGTCAAGGAGATCGAGGCGGCACTCAAGCAGGACGTGGCGCTCTCGGTGAAGCTGCTGCGCTACATCAATTCCGCCGGCTTCGGCCTGGCCGTCGAGATCCAGTCCTTCCGCCACGCCGTCACCCTGCTCGGCTACGACAAACTGAACAAATGGCTGTCGCTGCTGCTGGTCACTTCCAGCAAGGATCCCGCGGCGCCGGCACTGATGCAGGCCGCCATTGCGCGCGGCCGTTTCATGGAGCTGACGGCGAAGGCTTACGTTGACAAGGGCGAACTCGACAACCTGTTCATCACCGGCGCCTTCTCGCTGCTCGACATCCTGCTCGGCGTCCTCATGGAAACCGCACTGGCCGACATGCACCTGCCGGATGCCATCAACGATGCGCTGATCTCGGGCAGCGGGCCTTACGCGCCCTTTCTGTCCCTTGCGCTGGCCGCCGAACAGACCGATCACGCCCGGTATTGCGCCCGCGTCGACGAATTGCAACTGGCGCCGGAAACGGTCAATCGCGCCCAGCTCGAGGCACTGGCCTTCGCCGACAGCCTGCAGCTGAATTAGGTTTTCAATTTGCCGCGGATTACCGCGGCGACGGTGTTCAGGATGAAGGCGGCCAGCGCCACGGCGTTGAGGAGCCCCCCCGCGCTGCGCCATTCGAAAGCCCCCGCCGCATCGCCCGCCAGCCGCAAGGCGAGCGAAAGATGCAGCAGGAGCAGCGGCGCGTAGAAGAGCGGATGGTAGGGCACCGCCACGCGCAGCACGGCCGGGAAGATGATCGGCGCGTGGCCGAACACCATCGAGAAGACAAAGCCCAGCATCAGGGCGTGCAGCGCCGCGTCGTAGGCGGCACTGCCCGGCACCAGCCCCGCCGTGAGCATGATCGCGCCGGCCAGTGCCAGCCAGGCATAGCCCGAGAGCAGGCAGACGGCGATGAAGCGCGTCAGCCCCTTGTCCTTCACCGTGCGCCGCGCGATGTCCTGGCGCAGCAGCCACAGCGCCAGCGCCAGCAGCGCCGCGCCGAACAGGTGCGCCTCGAACGCCATGCCGAAAGTCAGTCCCGCCAGTACGGCGATGAAGACGCGCCGCGCGGTCGGCGAGGGCGGCAGGAAGCGCGACAGCTCCAGGCGCTCGCCGGCGATGGTGAGCACCAGGAAGCCGGCCCACCACGGCACCACTTCGTAGACCGAAAAGCCGCCCAGCCAGAGCAGGTTGCCGGCGAGCCAGCTTGCGGCGCCGGCCGCCAGCGTGAAGGTAAACAGGGCGCGCTGGCGCAGGAAGACCGAGACCGAGCCGGCCAGCAGCACCGCGCTGCCCAGCGCGAGCAGCGCCTGCGCCACGGCAGGCGGCGCGCCGAGGATCAGCGCCAGCCCGCCGGCACCGGCGGCCAGCGGGCCGAGATAGGCCCAGCGCTGCGCCAGCGCCACGGCCCGCTCCAGGCTGATCACCGTGCCGAAAAAGCCGCTCACCATGAGCGGGCCGTGGAAGGCGGCGAGGTCGGCCGCCGGACGCGGCACCGCCCAGCCCAGGCGCAGCAATCCGGCGCCCACCCCGATAATGAGGCTGGCGAAGCCCAGGATCAGCAGCGGGACGCGCCAGGGCGGCCGGACGTCTGCCATTCAGGCCTCCGCCGGGCCGCCCCAGGGAGGCCTGAAGTCAACAACACGGAAGCCGCACAGCGGCTGAACCGGCGTCACCCCTTCCCACGTGGAAGGGGTCGGGGGATGGGTTGCCATCAGCTCAGGCCTTCTTGGTAATGCGCACTTTCCAGACTTCCGGCCCGGACTCAAGATAGTCCCAGGTGAACACCGGGCCGAGCTCGGCCTGGAACTGGTAGTAGAGCGGCTTCGGGTCGTGGTCGTTGACCAGCAGGAAGGCTTCGCCCGCGGCCAGGTTGCGGTACGTGTCGAAAATCAGCGGATGGCGCTCGCGCGGCACGATGGTGCGGACGTCGATGGTCTGTTCTGCGGTGGCGGTGGTCATGTCGTATTCTCCTGTCGGGATTGGGATGGCTCGGCTACCAGCCGAAATGGCGCTTGGCGTTCTCCGTCATCCGCTCCGGGCTCCAGGGCGGATCCCAGACCAGATCGACGGCGATGTCGGCGCCTTCCGGCGCGATGTCGCGAATCGCCTCGCGTGCATCCTCGGTGATCATGGCACCCATGGGGCAGGCCGGCGTCGTCATGGTCATCGCGACGCGCACCCGGTCCGGGGCGATCTCGATGTCATAGACGAGCCCGAGGTCGACGACGTTAAGGCCGACCTCCGGGTCGATCACGCTGCGCAGGGCGGCGCGGATCGCCTCCTCCGTCGGCATGTTCGCTGCCTCTTCCGCCATCATGGGCTCCTATAAGCTGTACCGAAGATACATCTTCAATTTACCACCCTTTTCCGGGATAATCAACATCCGGAATACATCTTTTGAAACCGCCATGCGGCTGACCACCTTCACCGACTACACCCTGCGCGTGCTGATGTACCTCGGCGTGCGGCAGGGCGAACGCGTCACCATCGCCGAGATCGCCGCCGCCTATGGTATCTCGGAAAACCACCTCATGAAGGTGGTGCATTTCCTGGCGCGGCAAGGCCATGTCGAGACGCTGCGCGGCAAGGGCGGCGGCCTGCGACTGGCCCTGGCGCCGGAAGAAATCGGCGTCGGCGCGGTGGTGCGCGCGACCGAGGCGGATCTGGCGCTGGTCGAATGCTTCGATGCGGCGCAAAGCCAGTGCAACATCGCGCCGGCCTGCGTGCTGAAAGGAGTGTTCAAGCGGGCTGCCGAGGCCTTCTACGCCGAGCTGGACCGCCATACGCTGGCCGACCTGCTGCGACCGGCGCCGCGCCTGAGGCGGATCCTGCGGACCGGAACCTGAGGCGCCTATTCGCCCAGGTAGGCTGCGCGCACCTTCGGGTTGGCAAGCAGCGCCGGGGCGGTGTCCGCCAGCGCGATGGTGCCGCTTTCCATGACATAGCCGCGCGCGGCCACCGACAGCGCCAGTCTGGCGTTCTGCTCGACGAGCAGGAGGGTAACGCCTTCGGCCGCGACCGTCTGGATCACCTCGAACACCTTCTGCACCATGAGCGGCGCCAGGCCCATCGATGGCTCGTCGAGCAGCAGCAGCCTGGGACGGCTCATGAGTGCCCGGCCGATGGCCAGCATCTGCTGCTCGCCGCCCGACAGGGTGCCCGCCACCTGGCGCGAACGCTCCTTCAGGCGCGGCAGCAGGCCATAGACGCGGTCGAGGTCGGCGGCGATCTCCGCCTTGTCGTCCCGGCAGTAGGCGCCCATGCCGAGGTTCTCGGCGACGGTCAGGCGGGCAAATATGCCGCGACCCTCCGGCACCAGGGTCAGGCCCTCCCCGATCAATTCGTGGGGGGCGCGGTTGAGCAGGCTGTGGCCGTCGTAATGGATCGTGCCGCGCGCCGGCAGCAGGCGCGCCAGGGCCTTCAGCGTCGTCGTCTTGCCGGCGCCGTTGGCGCCGATCAGGCAGACCGTTTCGCCGGCCGCCACCTCGAAATCGATCCCCTTGACCGCGGCAATGTTGCCGTAGTGAATCTGCAGATTCACCACTTGCAGCAATGGACGGCCATCCCCCCTGCCCCCCTCCCGGGGAAGGGGGGGGCGGATGTTCGCTTCGCTCGCCGGGGTGGCGTCAGACATAGCTTCCGCCCAGGTAGGCCTCGACCACCTTCGGATCGCGCTGAACCTCGGCCGGCACGCCTTCGGCAATTTTTTCGCCGTAGTCGAGCACGGCGACGCGGTCGCACAGGCCCATCACCAGCTTGACGTCGTGCTCGATGAGCAGGAGGGTGAGGCCGTCCTCGCGCAGCGCCTCGATCAGTCGCTTGAGGGATTCGGTTTCGGTGGCGTTCATGCCGGCGGCCGGCTCGTCAAGCGCCAGCAGTTTGGGTTCCGTCGCCAGCGCCCGGGCGATCTCCAGCCGGCGCTGGTCGCCGTAGGACAGGTGGCGCGCCAGGACGTTGCCGTGGTGCTGGATGCCGACATAGCGGAGCAGTTCGTGGGCGCGTTGCTCGATTGCCGCCTCCTCCTCGCGCGTGGCGCGGTTGCGCAGAATCGCGCCGAACACGCCGGCGGAGGTGCGCAGGTGGCGGCCGACCATGACGTTCTCCAGCGCCGTCATGTTCGCGAACAGGCGGATGTTCTGGAAGGTGCGGGCGATGCCGGCGGCCGCCACCTCGTGCGGCGCCGTGACGTTCAGCGGCACGCCGTCGAAGGCGAAGCGTCCGTCGTCGGCGGAATACAGGCCGGTGAGGACGTTGAAGAAGGTGGTCTTGCCGGCGCCGTTGGGGCCGATCAGGCCATAGATCTCGCCGCGGCGGATGGTGAGCGAAACCTCGCGCAGGGCCTGGACGCCGCCGAAGCGCTTCGAGATCCGGTCGGCTTCGAGCAATGCTCCGGTCATGCCGGCTTTTCGGCGAGTTCGCGCTTGTGGCGCGCCTCGGGCCACAGGCCGGCGGGCCGGAAACGCATGGTCAGCACCAGTGCAGCGCCGAAAATCAGCATGCGCAGCACCTCGGGGTCGACGAGCAGGCGGCCGAACAACGCCTTTTGCGCCGGCTCCACCGTGTAACGCAGCAGTTCCGGAACGAAGGAGAGCAGCATCGCCCCGACGATCACGCCCCAGACGTTGCCCATGCCGCCGAGCACCACCATCGACAGCACCATGATGGATTCGTGCAGGACGAAGCTCTCCGGGCTGATGAAGCCCTGGATCGAGGCGAACATGCCGCCGGCGATGCCGCCGAAGGAGGCGCCCATGGCGAAGGCGAGCAGCTTGACGTTGCGCGTGTTGATGCCGCAGGCCTTGGCGGCGACCTCGTCCTCGCGGATGGCCACCCAGGCGCGGCCGATGCGCGAGCGCTGCAGGCGCAGGTTGATGGCAATGATGGCGAGCAGGAGCAGCAGGAGCAGGTAGTAATGCTTCACCGGGCCGCTGAAATCGAGGCCGAGCCAGGTGCTGCCGGCACGAAAATCCAGGCCGCCGATGCGCACCGGATCGATGAGGGTGATGCCCTTCGGACCGTTGGTGATGTTGAACGGCGAGGACAGGTTGTTCATCAGGATGCGCACGATCTCGCCGAAGCCGAGGGTGACGATGGCGAGATAGTCCCCGCGCAGGCGCAGCGTCGGCGCGCCCAGCACGACGCCGGCCAGGCAGGCCAGCAGGGCGCCGACCGGGAGAATCGCCCAGAACGGCAGGTGCAGGCCGAAATGCGGCGAGGCGAGCAGCGCCCAGGTGTAGGCGCCGACGGCGTAGAAGGCGATGTAGCCGAGGTCGAGCAGGCCGGCGAAGCCGACGACGATGTTCAGTCCCAGCGACAGGAAGACGAAGAGGATGGCGAGGTTGGCGATGCGCACCCAGGCGGTGCCGGCCATCGACAGCACCAGCGGCAGGGCGACGAGGGCGAGGGCGACGAGGACGACGCCGGTCCAGAAGGGCAGCGGGTTGCGCCCCGCCCTCACGCCCGCTCCGCGACGCGCTCGCCGAGCAGCCCCGAGGGGCGGAACACCAGCACGGCGATGAGGACCAGGAAGGCGAACACCTCCTGGTAATTGCTGCCGATCAGCACGACGTGGCCGTCGGCGGCGCAGCGTTCGGAAAGCCACTGCGCGACGAACGGCCAGCGACAGAGGTCGCTCACCTCGCTGACGTAGCCGGTGCCCAGCGCCTCGACCAGGCCGAGCAGGAGGCCGCCGAGCATGGCGCCGGCGAGGTTGCCGATGCCGCCCAGCACCGCCGCCGCGAAGGCCTTCAGGCCGAGCATGAAGCCCATCGTGTAGTGGGCGATGCCGTAGTAGGTGCCGACCATCGCGCCGGCCACCGCCGCCATGGCGGCGGCGATGACGAAGGTGAGGGCGATGACACGGTTGGCGTCGACGCCCATCAGGGCGGCGACATGGACATTCTCCGCCGTGGCGCGGATGGCGATGCCGAAGCGCGTCCGGTACACGAACCAGGTCAGCCCCGCCATCATCGCGCAGGAGAGCAGGATGATGCCGATCTGCACGCCGCTGATGGCGGCGCCGCCGATCGCAAACACGGGGTTTTCGATGATCTGCGGAAAGGCCAGCGGGTTGCGGCTCCAGACCAGCAGGGCCAGGTGCTGCAGCACGATGGACATGCCGATGGCGGTGATCAGCGGCGCCAGGCGCGGGGCATGCCGCAGCGGCCGGTAGGCGATGCGCTCGAGGGCGTAGCCCAGGCCCATGCAGACCGGCATGGCGCAGACCACGCCGGCCAGCAGGATCGCCGGCGGCGGCAGGCTGCTGCCGGCGAGCGCGCCGATCACCGAAAAGGCCACCATGGCGCCCACCATGACCACTTCGCCGTGGGCGAAATTGATCAACTGGATGACGCCGTACACCATGGTGTAGCCCAGCGCGACGAGGGCATACACGCTGCCGGTGGTCAGGCCGTTGATGACCTGCTGGATGAAGATGTCCATGGCCTGCGAACGCGGAAACGGCACCCTTGGGGTGCCGTTTCGTGCGCTATCGTCCGGATCGATCGAACCTTACTTCTTGCCGGCTTCCGCCGCGGGGGCGGCGGCCGGCGCCGGGGCGGGTACAGGAGCGGCCGTCGCCGCAGCGTACTCTTCCATGGTCATGGACTTGCCGCCCTTGATGATGGCCAGCGGCGTGATCTTGCCGTCCTTCATGGTGAAGATGGTCATCTCCGCATCCTTGCGATCGCCCTTTTCGTCGAACTCGATGCGTCCGCTGGCGCCGTCGTGGCTGATTTTCTCCAGCGCGGGCAGGTACTTCGCCGGTTCGGCCGAGCCGGCCTGCTTCATCGCCGCGATCAGCAGATTGGTCGAATCGTAGGTAAACGGCGCGTAGAGGATCGGGTCGATCTTGAAGGCCGCCTTGTAGGCGTCGAGGAAGGCCTTGCCCGCCGCCTGCACCGGAATGCCGGCCTGAGAGCAGATCATGCCTTCGGCGGCGGCGCCGGCCAGTTCCGCCATCTTGTCGGTGCAGCCGCCGTCGCCGTAGGAGAACGGCACGTCGAGCTTCAGCTCGCGCGCCTGCCTGAGCAGCGGTCCGCCGGTGGCATCCATGCCGCCGTAGAACACCGCGTCCGGCTTCTTGCCCTTGACCTTGGTGAGCACGGCCTTCCAGTCGGCGGTCTTGTCGGTGCCCTTTTCGCGCGGCAGAACCTTGACCCCTGCCGCCTTGAGCGTCTTTTCCACCTCGTTGGCGAGGCCCTCGCCGTAGGGGGTGGCATCATCGATGATGGCAACCGTCTTCGGCTTGAGCTGGGCAACCAGGTAGTTGGCCACTGCCGGGCCCTGCTGGTCGTCGCGGCCGACGACGCGGAAGATGCCCTTCAGCCCCTGCTCGGTCAGGTCCGGGTTGGTGGCCGAGCCGGAGATCATCGGAATACCGGCCTGGCTGTAGACGGCGGAGGCAGGAATGGTCGTGCCGGAGTTCAAGTGTCCGACCACCCCGGCCACCTTGGCATCCGCCAGCTTCTGCGCCACGGTGTTGCCGACCTTCGGGTCGGCCTGGTCGTCCTCGGCCAGCAGTTCGAATTGCGCCTTGCGGCCGCCGAGGGTGATGCCGGCCGCGTTGGCCTGGTCGATGGCCAGCCGCGCGCCGTTCTCGTTGTCCTTGCCCAGGTGGGCGATGCCGCCGGTCAGCGGCCCGACATGGCCGATCTTCACCACCAGCGGCGGCGGCGCGGCGGGCGGCTGCTCGGCCTTGGGCGGGGGCGGCGGAGCCTCCTTGCCGCATCCGGACAGAACGAATAGCGTCGCAACGGCGAGGCAGGTCGACTTGGCGGGGAATCGCAAAAGCATGGCAGGGTCTCCTCCAGAAATGCGGTTTTTTTATGGGTGCGATGCGCGTGCGATTGTGCTGCCCAGCCAAAACGATGTCAATAAAAAAGGCCAGCCCGGGGGCCGGCCTTCCTGCGATGCTGGAGCAACTTATTTCTGGCTCAGAACCCAGGCCACCAGCTTCTTGATGTCGGCGTCGGAAACGGCCGGGTTCGGCGGCATCGGGATGGTGCCCCAGTTGCCCGAACCACCCTTCTTGACCTTGCCTTCGAGCATGGCGGCGGCATCGGCCTTGCCGGCGTACTTCTTGGCGACGTCCTTGTAGGACGGGCCGACGACCTTCTTCGCCAGGGCGTGGCAGCTCATGCAGTTCTTGGCCTTGGCCAGGGCTTCGTCGGCGGAGGCCTGGCCGACGATCAGAAAGCCGGCGCCCGCGAGCAACAGCGTCTTCAGCAGTTTCATTTGCGAATTCCTTTTAAGCTGGGTTGATAAAAGCGCCGACACTCTAAAGCAATTCGGGGGACTTGCAAACCCGTATCAGGCAAGAGAAATCGTCGATCGGCTCAAGGCACTTAACGCCCGAGCAGACCCAGGCGTTGACAGCACCCCGCAGCGGCTTGTCGAGCGCGGCCGGCAGTCCGGCCAGGCCTGCCGGCAAACCCAGGACGAAGCTCCAGGGCCAATATTGTCCGGAAATTTTTGCTTTCCACTCATGGCATTGCGCGACCGGGCCGCGCAATGCCACCACCACCGGCGGGGTTATGGCCTCTTCGAGCGCCATCAGCAGGGTGGCGAAGCCGCCGGGCTGGCGCGCCAGATCGGGGTAATACAGGCGCAGGGTCCGTTCGGCGGCTTCCAGGTATCGCGTTTCACCCGTCAGGTGGCCGAGGCGCTGCAGGGCGAAGGCGGCCGTGCCGTTGCCCGAAGGCGTGGCACTGTCGTGGCCGGTCTTGACGCGCTGGATCAGGGCTTCGTGGTCGTGGCGGGTGAAGAAGAAGCCGCCCGCCTCGTCCTGGAAGTGGACGAGCAGGGCGTCGCCCAGGGCCTGGGCGAATTCGAGCAGGCCCGGCTCGAATTCCGCCTGCAGCAGCTCCAGCACGGCCTTGAGCAGGAAGGCATGGTCGTCGAGATAGGCGTTGAGATGGGCGCGGCCGTCCTTGTACGTGGCGAGCAGGCGGCCATCGCGCCAGAGCGTGGCGCGGATGAAATCGAGGGCGCGGCGGGCGGAGGCGAGCCAGTCGTCGCGGCCGCAGAGGCGGCCGGCATGGGCCATGCCCTCGATCATCAGCGCATTCCAGGCGGTAAGGACCTTCTCGTCGCGGCCGGGGCGGATGCGCTGCTCGCGCGCCGCGAAGAGCCTGGCCCGGGCCGAGGCGAGCAGGCGCTCGCATTCGTCTTGCGGCTTGCCCAGCGCGGCGGCGACCTCCGGCAGCGGCCGGGCGACGCGCAGGTGCCAGTGCGCGCCCTCGAAGTTGGCCGGCCGGTCGAGGCCGTAGTGGGCGGCGACGACAGCGTATTCCTCCGCCGTGCCGCAGAGACTGACTTTGTCCGGCGTCCACACGTAGAACTTGCCTTCCTCGTGCTCGGAGTCGGCATCGAGCGAGGCGTAGTAGCCGCCCTCCGGCGACTGCATCTCGCGCATGACCCAGGCGGCGGTCTCCTCGGCGATGCGCAGGAACAGGGCATCGCCACTCGCCCGCCAGGCGTCGGCATAGAGGCGCAGCAGCGGCCCGTTGTCGTAGAGCATCTTCTCGAAGTGCGGGATCTCCCAGCGCTCGTCCACGCTATAGCGGCTGAAGCCGCCGCCGAGCTGGTCGTAGATGCCGCCCTCGGCCATCCTGCGCAGCGTCGTCAGCGCCATCTCGCCGCAGCGCGCCTCCCCCGTCGCGGCGTACCGCCGCAACAGCAGTTCCAGCTCGGCCGGATGCGGAAATTTCGGCGCGCCGCCGAAACCGCCATGCTGCGGGTCGAAGGATTGCGCGGCGCGCTCGACGGCGAGTTGCAGGGGTTCCGCCGACAGCTCTCCCTCGAACGGAAGGGCGGTCCCCTCCGAGGACAACGCCCTGAGGAGATCGCCGTTCTGCCGCGCGATGTCGGCACGCTTGTCGCGCCAGGCCTCTGCCACGCGCTGGCAAAGGTCGACGAAGCCCGGCAGGCCGTAGCGTGGCGATTTCGGGAAATAGGTCCCGCCGAAGAACGGCGCGCCATCCGGCGCCAGGAACAGGGTCAGCGGCCAGCCCCCGGCACGGCCGGTGAGCATCTGCTGGGCACGCTGATAGATCTGGTCGAGGTCGGGCCGCTCCTCGCGGTCGACCTTGATATTCACGAACAGGCGGTTCATCACCGCCGCCACTTCCGGGTCCTCGAAGGATTCGTGGGCCATGACATGGCACCAGTGGCAGGCCGAGTAGCCGATGGAGAGCAGGATCGGTTTGTCCTCGCCCTTCGCAAGGGTGAGCGCTTCCTCACCCCATGGATGCCAATCCACGGGGTTATCCGCATGCTGCTGGAGATAGGGCGAGGTTTCGGCGGCGAGGCGGTTGGGCATCGGCCGAGTTTAGCCGGCGGAGACGAAGAAGTCGACTAAAAATGTCAACTATTCATGGTCGTCGGCATGGTTATCGCCGGAGTCTTCCGCCGCGATTCAGGCATACACTCACCCCGGCGCCACCGCTGCCGCGCAGGCGTTCGCAGCCGGCATAGGCTTCGGCCGTGGCGCAGGCGTACCGCCCCGGCACCGCCGGATCGACCGCGCAGCCCGGCACATTCGCAGCGGGTGCCATGCGGCCGGATTGCATCGCGGGCGGGACAACAGCCGGCGCCATCGCGGGCGAGGCGGGCTGAACTCGATGCGCGTTTGTCGCTGGCAGGGGCGGACTGGCCGCGGGCGCGCCCAGAACCGGGGGCGGCGCCATCATTCCGGCGTTCCCGGCAGGGAGATTCCCGCTTCGTCCCGCTTGGCCCCCGCCACCGGCTCCGCCTTGCGGCGGCAAGGGCGGCGGGATCTTGCTCGAATCGATCACCTGATTCGTGTCCGAACCCTTCTTCAACGGCGGCTTCGTCAATTGATAGGCGTAGCTGTCGCTGCAGACCTTTCCCGAGTACTCGATGTTCAGGCAGGCCTTGATGGTCAGCCACTCGCCCATTTTCGGGTCCGGGACGAGCGGCTCGCTTTTCTGCACCCAATCCCCCTGCCCGGCTACGCCTGACAGGGATAGGGTCTTGGGCGTGATCTTTTCGACCGACGCCGGCCAGGGATTGCCTTTCTGGGTCGTCGTGCTGGAAGAGTAGTAGACGAGTTGCACAACCTTGTCCTTGCTCTTGGCCAGCGCATCGTTGTGCACGCTGACGCCGATGCTGTTGCCATGGGCGGGTATCTTTGCCCAGTTGTGGGGCAGTCCCGGGTGTGCGGGGGAGACGATCTTGATCAGCTTGCCGGCACTGTTCTGGATCGGGTCAACGCCTTCCAGATACGCATAAGCGCAATCGTCGATCTTGTGGTCGTAACCCGGCGGCTGCCACTTGGCGCAGGCGGTGATCTGCCACTGCTTGTGGCTTTTCTTGTCGAAAACGATTGGCACGATCGCCTGCCCGCTGGCATCGAGCTGAACCGAGTTGGGGCCGGGGGGCGGGGTGGGGAAAACCTGGTCGGTTCCCTCGAAGCCTTTCCATGCGAGCGTCACATTCTTCGTCTGCGCGAAGACGCTGGGCGCTATCTTGATGACCATACTTGCTCCCGAAGGTGCAGGGACTTGCCAGAGCGTTTGGCCGCCGGCGTTTTTTTGGGTCGCTGACGTGAAACTGATTGTCGGGGGGTCGGCGGCGTAGGCGCCGGCAAGGCAAAGGACGGCAAAAGAGAAGGCCGCAATCGCATGCGGAGTGCGTCGCGCTGGACGGTTCATGTTCATGATCCTCCTTTTCGATGTCGTTCGATGATTGCCACACTTGTCGGGCTAGCGACCGGCCCGGCCCGCGCCGAAATGGCAGGCCCGGATGCCATGCGCGGATGAGGTTCGCAATCGCTCGCAGCCGGCATGGGCCTCGCGCGTGGTGCAGGCATACTGTCCGGGCGCACCGGGCGCAGGCACGCAGCCGGGTACGTTTGCAGCGGGCTTGTGGCCTGCATCGGCTGGGTTCGGCGCCATGCCCGGCGGCGGGCCGATCACGGAAGGGGTCGCCTGTCTCGTCGCGGCATCGGTGGCCGGCGGCGGGGCGATTCCCGGCGCGGGGGCAATCGCCGGCGCGGCCGGCGTCAGCACGGGCGGCGCCGTCATGACCGGCGGCGCGCTCATCGTCGGCGGCTTTCCGCCGCCTTGCGCCGGGCCCTGATAGACGTCGCCGACGACCGGATCGAGTTGCTTCGGTGCCTTGAGATCCTGCTGCTTGGTGATCTCGAGGAAAAGCATTCGGCAGGGCGCGTCGGCACCGTCGAGATTGGGATCAGCCGGGCAGCCGGGCAGGTTGATCTCCGGATGGGCCGCAAACTCGCCGCCGGGGCAGTGGATCTTCAGCGTGTCCGGTTCAGCGGTCTTGCAACTGCCGCTGCCGGCGCTCGATTTCGCCTTGGCATCGCCGAATCCCTGCTGCGTGCCGATCGGGCCGGACGCGCCGTTGAGCTGATTGCGGATGGCGGAGGCCTGCCCCACCAGCTTGGCGAACTCGGCCAGGCGGGCGGCGTCGCCCTTGCAATGCACGCTGGAACTCGGGTGGCCGGCGGCCAATTTGGACAGAAGATCCTTGCACTTGTCCTCCTTCCAGGGCCGTGAGCAGAGAATGTTTTTCTCGACACTCAGGCATGTGCCGAGGGTGCCGTCCTTCTTCGGACACGGTTGCGTCTTGGCTTCGTCCTGGATCTTGCAGCGTTTCGTGCCGAGCTGCTTGAGGAGGTTGTCTGCAAGCGCGTCATCGGCCTTCTTCTTGTCGAGCGCGCAGGGCAGCTTGCCCTCGTGCGCCCATTTGCATGCATCGAAACCCTCATAGGTGGCGCAGGAAAGTTTTGGCGCGCTGGCCGAGCCGGCATTCTTGCAGCCGAGGGCCTCGAGCTTCTGAACGGTTTCCGCCACTTGTTTTTGTGCGGCCGCGTACTCGGCGGCGAACTTGTCGGCCGGCGCTTTGCAGACGAATGCCCACGCCGTCACCGGCGGTTGCTTGGCGGACGGCGGGAAGGCGAACTTGGCCTTCATGGCGTTGGTGCATTGCTGCAGGAACTGCTTCTTCCGGTCGATGGCGGCGGCTTTGCCCCAGTCTGCCGGCGCCGACAGTTTTGCCATTTTCGGGGCCTCCTCGCTGGCATAGACCTGTGCCGCCGTTTGCATCGCGGCGGCGATTTTCTGCACCTCCTTGTTGAACACGCCGAGCATTCCCTTGCAGACTTTTTCCGCGTCCTCCTCCCAATGATCGTGGTCGTCGTAATACTTCTTGCAGCTGTGATAGACGGATTTGGTGTGCATTTCCCAGAGGCCCTTGCCCGACGGGTATTTGCATGAGCCGCCGGTGTCCAGGCAGATCCACGTGCCGTAGTGGTAGCCGGGCCGCCAATACTTCGAGTAGTAATTGTCGTAGGACATGAAGTCGTTGCCACCGGTGACCAAGTCCAAAGCTTCGTCGGCACCCTCGATGGCCAGGTTCGCCATGGCTTCCGCAAGCTTCATCGCGCCGCTGAGAATCTTGCCGACCACGCCGCAGCCGAGATCCTTGAGTACAGCCGAGCCGGCCGGCAGGGCGCTGTCGGGGATAAGCTCGCAAACAGTGCTCGGGTCGAATTCGGCGAGGAGCACCTTGACCAGGCCGGGCACGTCCTTGCTCATCAGCTTGTCCAGCACCTGCTTGACCAGGCCGGCCTTGTGCTCGATGACATAACCGATCACCGGGCAGCCGAAGCTCTTTACGCCGGGCGGCACGAAGACGGCGCAAATGACCGCCCGCGCGACATAAGGACCGCCCTTGCCGATCACCACGTCCCAGTTGCCGGCGTTCGCGGCCTGGACGACTTCCATGACGAGCTTGACGTCCGGGCTGTCGGGATTGAAAGGCAGGCTCTTCTTCGCCTCTTCCAGTGCCTGCCCCTTGGCTCCTGCCACCGATGGGCCGACGAAGGACTTGACGCAGGCGTCGACGCTGCCGCCGTCGATCAGGCAGATGATGAAGGGCTTGGCAGGCTGCAGCTCCGGAGACATTTCCTCGAGCACGATGTCGAGGACGTCGATGGCATGGGCCGGCAGCGAAGGCAGGGCAATGACCAGCGCAACGAGCAAGGAAGCAAGGGACGACTTTTTCATTGCATCTCCCTTATCAATGCCGCCGATAACCTTTGCGGCCGCAAGCATTCGGCCGGAATCGGTTATCGGATGGTCACCGTTCGCATCAGCGTCGCCGGCGGCCGGTTGGCGCCGGGGTTGGCGTCGATGTAGCGGAAAGTCAGTGTCGCCGGCACGGCGGCGCTGTTGATCTCCAAAGTGCCATTACTGCTGAAGGGCGGGATGGCATCCTGGCACAGCGGAAGGGTCGTCCGCCTGAAGCGCCCGGGCGAAATGGCCGTCAGTACGACGCCTTCCCTTTCACCCTGGCTGGTAACGGCCTCGAGGGTCACGCTTGGCAATCCGGCCAGGTCAGGATCGACCAGTTCAACGCTGATTGGAAATGTGCCGGCGCATACCGGTATGCCGGCGAGCGGAAGAGCGCCGGGCATCACCGTCAACGTCGCCAGGGCACCCGCTTCGCCGGAAAACGGGTTGTCGCCCGAAACCGCCGCCAGGCGCCAGCCGTCCTTCGCGCGGTGCATCAGGAAGGTGCTGCGGCCGGAGAAGAGGCCCGGGGTGAAGCCGGCCACGCCGAAGAAGCGCTTCTCCCAGGCAGCCTGGATCATGGCCACGTCGGGCCCGGCGCTGACGTTGGCCTCGAACAGATGCAGGCGGATCTGCTTCAGGTTTGCCGTGTCGCGGCGCATGCCGTCGAGGAAGCGCTGGTAGCCGATCATGGCCGGGTCGAGGCGCGCCTGGATCAGGCCGATGTCGCCGGTCTCGTAGGCACGGATGATCTCGTCGAGGGCGGCGCGCGCCGACTTCATGTCCTCGAAGCCGGCGACCTGGGGCTTCTGTCCGGCGCCGGCGTTCTGGGCACCGAGCGGCGCAGCCGACAGGCCGGCGAGCAGCAGGACAAGGGCGAGTGAATTCTTCATGGACGCTCCGTGGGTGCCTAGTCGATGGGCGCCGCCGATTCCGCAACGATTGGCAGCTCAGAAGGCATAGCTCAGCTGCACGCCGGCGACCTTTTCGCGGTAGGCGATGGCGGCGCGGTCCTGGAAACTGCTCATGGCCCGGACATACAGGCTGACGCCGCCGCGCTGCCCCAGCGCCCGCCCGGCTTCGAGCTGGTACCAGTGCTGCCGCAGGTCCCCGCCGGTGGCATCGTGGCCGCGGCTGCCGCCCAGGACGGCGGCGAGGCGCCCCCACTGGCTGCGCTCGCCCGACACGATCACATTGAGGGTATTCAGGGTTGACGTCGCCCCGCCCGCGAGATGCTGGCGCTGGGCGCTGGCGGAAACCGTCGCGCCGAGCGTCCACGAAGCCGTCGCGACGTCGCTGGCGTCGCTCCAGTTGCGGCCGTAGGCGGCCGTCCAGGTGTCGCTGCGGCTGTCGGCCCCGGCCAGGCTGCCCGACTGCTTGCTGTTCTGGTAGCCGAGCGAGGCGTTCCACGCCGGCTGCGCGTAGGTCAGGTTGGCGCCCTGGTTGGCGTTGCGGTTGCTGGCGCCCCCGCTGCTCCTGCCGTGCGATTCGCCGGCATTCAGGGCGAGGCCCAGTCCGGGCGCGTCAGGAAAGGTGAACTGGGCGCGCACATTCGCCGCATCGGTCTTGCCGACGAATGGGGTGTAGGGCGTCGCCGGCGTCGGCGGAATGGTCGCCGGGGGCGGCGGTACCGGCGGCGCGGCCATCTGGTTCTCCGAGCGCCGTAGGTCACCGGTCAGGCTCAGCCACTGCGCCGCCTGCCAGCTGGCGTTGGCATAGGTTTCGCGAATGCCGGCGCCGGCCAGTCCCGAGAGGCTGGCGTAGTAGCGCCCGAGGTCGTGGTGGCCGAGGCGCAGGCCCAGCCTGTCGCCCTGCCAGCCGCCATCGACGATCAGGGCGCGGTCGCGATGGCCTTCCAGTCCCTTCTCGCCATAGCGGCTGAGGCCGCCCTCGGCCTGCAGGAAGAAGCGGCCCTCGCGCCAGTTCACTCCGGCGGTGGCGTTCTGGCCGCTGGTGGGAACCAGCGCCAGGGTGCCGGCGGGGAGCGAACCGCCGTCCTCACGGTAGCCCTGCACCGTCGCATAGGCCTGGAAATCGTTTCCCAGCGGCGTTTCGACCTTCAGGGCATAGGCATTCTTCAGGAACATGCGCCGCCGGCCCCGGTCGGACAACGCCTCCCAGCTCTCGGCGACGACGCCGGCGGAGGCCGAAACCAGGGTGCGGCCGAAATAGCGCTGCGCCAGCAGTCCGCGCAACGGCAGGTTGGCACCGAGCGAGGAATGGTTGACGGCGACGTCGCCGAAGGCCACGAGGTAGCCCTGTCCGGCGCGCCCCGCGCTCAGCGTATTGACCTGCGAATTGCCGAGCGGAATCAGCGCAGGGTCGTCCGTTTGCGTCAGGGCGAACTGCATCCAGCTCACGTCGCCTTCGGGCGAGGTCCCGCGCAGGTCGCTCTGCAGGCCGATGCGGTGGTAATGCCCGCCGGAATAGGGCGTCAGCATCGCCCCGCCGCTGGCGCTGCGTGAATAGTTGTCGAGCGTGGCGCCGCCGTGCCATTCGATCTTGGTGGTGCCGTCCTCGCCCTGCACGAGATCGGGCGCCGGCCCGCCCGAGGCCTGGGCGAACTGGGCGAGCACGGCGGCGTTGTCTTCGAGGTGTTCGGCGGCAGGCAGCGGAGAAGGGGACAGGAGCAGCAGGGCGGCCGGCAGCATGCCCGCTCGCCGCGTCAGCCACGCCGTTGGCCCCGACCCTGCTGAACGCTCCACGAACCCCTCCGCAGCGTAGTGACCGGGTGAGCCTCACCCTAGGAAGACTGCGGGCAGCTGCGCCAAGGGCGCGCCGCCTCTTTGCCACTCGATGCCATCATCCTAGACCCGGAGGAGGGGTTCCGCAAGAACAACGGTGGGTCAGTGTTGGCCGAGCAGCGCCCGCCACCAGCGCTTGCGGCCTTCGGGCAGGGGGCCGGGGCGCTGCAGTTCGGCCGGCGGCACGCGGCTCATGATCCAGCCCGGCGGATGCGGGTGCTTGCCGGTGCCGCAGGACGAGCCGAGGTTGTTGGGATCGTAGATCTTCACCATGCGCGGCGCTTCGAGGTCGTCGGCGTAGACGATGCCGCAGTAGTCGTGATGGTGCTCGCGGCGCAGCAGGGCGTCGGTTTCGGCGATGAAGCGATCGACTTCCTGCGCCGAGGCCGGCACCGCGGGCAGTGGTTCTCCCACCGCGTACAGGTACCAGCCGGCGTCGCGGTCGATGCGCGCCCAGAAGTCCGTCAGCTGCTGCCAGGACAGCAGGCTCCACAACCGCCCGGAAAACAGCTGCTCGAACTCGCTCGCGGTCCCGGTCGTCACGGCTTACCGCTTGGCCAACTGCTTCACATCGCGCACCGCGCCGGTGTCGGCGCTGGTGGTCATGGCGGCGTAGGCCAGCAGGGCAGCGGAGACGGTGCGCTCGCGCTTGGCCGGCTTCCAGGCAGCGTCGCCCTTCGCTTCCATCGCCTTGCGCCGTGCCGCCAGGACTGACTTTTCCACGGCGAGGTGGATGCGCCGGTTGGGGATATCGATTTCGATGGTGTCGCCCTCCTCGACGAGGCCGATGGCGCCGCCGGCCGCCGCCTCGGGCGAGGCGTGGCCGATGGACAGGCCCGAGGTGCCGCCGGAGAAGCGGCCGTCGGTGAGCAGCGCGCATTCCTTGCCCAGCCCCATCGACTTGATGTACGAGGTCGGGTAGAGCATCTCCTGCATGCCGGGGCCGCCCTTCGGCCCCTCGTAGCGCACGACCACGACGTCGCCTGCAACGATCTTGCCGGCGAGGATCTTCTCCACCGCCTCCTCCTGCGATTCGCAGACGCGGGCGCGGCCGGTGAACTTCAGGATCGACTCGTCGACGCCCGCCGTCTTCACGATGCAGCCCTTCTCGGCGATGTTGCCGAACAGCACCGCCAGGCCGCCGTCCTGCGAATAGGCGTGCGCCTTGTCGCGGATGCAGCCGTTGGCGCGGTCGAGGTCGAGCTTCGGATAGCGCCGGCTCTGCGAGAAGGCCGTCTGCGTCGGCACGCCGCCCGGCGCGGCGCGGTAGAACTCATGCACCGTCGGATCGGCATTGCGCTTGACGTCGCAGCAGTCGAGCGCCTCGCCCAGGGTCGGATACAGCACCGTCGGGCAGTCGCGGTGGATGAGGCCGGCGCGGTCGAGCTCGCCGAGGATGGCCATGATGCCGCCGGCGCGGTGCACGTCCTCCATGTGGTACTGCTGCGTCGCCGGCGCCACCTTGGCCAGGCAGGGCACGCGGCGCGACATTCTGTCGATGTCGGCCATGGTGAAATTCACGCCGGCCTCCTGCGCCGCGGCGAGGAGATGCAGCACGGTGTTGGTCGAGCCGCCCATGGAAATGTCGAGGGCGATGGCGTTCTCGAAGGCCTTGAAGCCGGCGATCGAACGCGGCAGCACCGAGGCGTCGCCCTTCTCGTACCAGCGCTTCGCCAGGCCGACGATCAGGCGGCCGGCCTTGACGAAGAGCTTCTCGCGGTCGGCGTGGGTGGCGAGCAGCGAGCCGTTGCCGGGCAGCGCGAGGCCGAGCGCTTCGGCCAGGCAGTTCATCGAGTTGGCAGTAAACATGCCGGAGCAGGAGCCGCAGGTCGGGCAGGCCGAGCGCTCCATGGCGTTCACGTCGGCGTCGGAGTTCTTGTCGTCCGCCGCCTCGATCATGGCGTCGATCAGGTCGACCATGCGGTACTCGCCGTGCCATTTCACCTTGCCCGCCTCCATCGGCCCGCCGGAGACGAACACCGCCGGGATGTTCAGGCGCAGCGCCGCCATCAGCATGCCCGGGGTGATCTTGTCGCAGTTGGAGATGCACACCATGGCATCCGCCGTGTGGGCGTTCACCATGTACTCGACGGAGTCGGCGATCAGCTCGCGCGAGGGCAGCGAATACAGCATGCCGCCGTGGCCCATGGCGATGCCGTCGTCGACGGCGATGGTGTTGAACTCCTTGGCGATGCCGCCGGCCGCCTCGATCTGGCGGGCGACGAGCTGGCCCATGTCCTTCAGGTGCACGTGGCCCGGCACGAACTGCGTGAACGAATTCACCACGGCGATGATCGGCTTGCCGAAATCGCCGTCCTTGATGCCGGTGGCGCGCCACAGCGCGCGCGCGCCGGCCATGTTGCGACCGTGGGTGGAAGTGCGGGAACGGTATTCGGGCATGGCGGGACTCCGGTGTCGACGTAGGACGAAGGCTGCTATTGTAGCGCCCCGGCCGGACGTCTCGGGCACGACCCCGGCGCCGGCAGGGGCTTTGCGGCGCCCCATCCCGCCCGTTTCATGCGGATTGAAGTTTCATCCTTCAATCTGTATGTTGGCGATCCATGGTCTACGGCATCACCGACATAACCACTTTCGTTCTCGGCACGATTTTCATCGTCCTGCTGCCGGGGCCCAACTCGCTCTACGTCATGTCGGTGGCCTCCCGCTGGGGCGTAGGCGCCGGCTATCGCGGCGCCTGCGGGATTTTCCTCGGCGACGCGATTCTCATGGTGCTCTCGGCGACCGGCGTGGCGTCGCTGCTCCAGACCACGCCCGCCCTGTTCGCGGTGCTCAAATATGCCGGCGCGGCCTATCTGGCCTGGATGGGCCTGGGTCTGCTGCGTTCCGCCCGGGCCATCTGGCGCGAGGGCATCGCGGATGGCGGCGGCCAGCCTCCGCCCGATGCGGCGCGCCCTTTCCGCTCCGCCCTGCTCATCAGCCTGATGAACCCCAAGGCGATCCTGTTCTTCGTTTCCTTCTTCATCCAGTTCGTCGACCCGGGCTACGCCTTTCCGGCGCTGTCCTTCGCCATCCTCGGCGCCATCGTCCAGCTCGTCAGCGCGCTCTATCTGTCGGCGCTGATCTTCGGCGGCGCCCGCCTGGCGCAGCAGTTCCGGCAGCGGCGCCGGCTCTCGGCCGGCGCCACCGGCGGAGTGGGCGCCCTGTTCATCGGGTTCGGCGCCAAACTCGCCAGCGCGACCCTGAATTGAAATCCTCGTCGCACCGGGTATGAGGCCGGCTGGCGCAGTCTCGGCCTTGCCCTTATCATCCCCGCCATGCTGACCTATCCCCACATCGATCCCATCGCCTTCTCCCTCGGCCCGCTCTCGGTGCGCTGGTACGGGCTGATGTACCTCGCCGGCTTCGTCGACCGCGCGAAATGACCAGTTCCACATCTGTCCGGTAGATTTCAGAACAAAAACATCTGGTTATCCACGAGGTGGTCGTCGAAATTCAATACTGCGCTGGCAACCAGTTGATCGATTGGGATTTTCTCGAACATATTGACCTCGAAAATGTTCAGCAGGAGCTGTGGCGAAGCGGGGAGGTTCAGTCGCTTGCGCGCGATGATGACGATGAGATAGACGCAGACGGCGATCCAGAGATTTGCGACTTGACGGCGCTGAGGGAGGTCCGAAGAAATGCTTGATCGACAGGTTCCGATCCACTTGAAAAGGTTTCGACCTGCCAGCGCTTGCGATAAATCTCGGCGATGGTGAGCGCCGGCAGATCGAAGCGATTGGTCAGGAAGACGAGGAACTTGTCGGTTTCGGGATCGCGGAAGGATACGCGCGGCGCAAGCGGTCGGGGTAGAGTTTCGATTTTCGGTGTGGCGAGCAGGATGCGTTCTGATCGCTGCGCAGACCCGTCGATTTGTCGACTCGCGCGAGGCGACCCAGGTGTAGCGCAGATTGTCCTGGCACGGATGACGAAGGAGACTTGGCGTTGATGCAGCGATTGCAGCCTGGCGAAATCGAGGTAGCCGCGGTCGACGACGGCGATCGCGCCCGCCGGCCAGTGGATCAGGTCGAGCACATTGACGTCGTGCACCTTGCCGGTCGTGATATGGACGAAAACGGGAATGGCGCCACGCAGATCGACAATGGTGTGGGCTTGACGGCCGCCTTGGTCGAGCGGAAGTCCGCCCACGGGAACAGCGTCAGACACAGATCGATGAGTCGTCGAATCCAGCGTAGAGTGGTTCCTTCAGACTCCAGACCGACGTCCTCGCCCGATGCAGTTCGACCGCGATGGCAATCAAGCGATGGCCGAGCGCCTCGAACAACGCTGTCGCGCCGCTCGTTGGCATCGGCCAGGGTGGAGCGGATATCCTGCCGCGAATTCCGATGGTAGAGCTTGGCTCGCTGCGAGTTCAGGCAAGCCACCAGATCGCGCAAGCCCTCGCGCCGGGTGAGTTGGGAATAGGCGATGCAGATGAAATGGTTCCAGGCCGAGAAGTGCCTGATCCCGCGGTTCGACGCAAAGCGATCGACCAGATGCTCGAAGTGGCCGAAAGGCACAAATCCCAACAGCTGCGCGAAAACCGACTGGCCGCGATTCATGGCGTTGCCTCGTTTGCCGGGAAAACCGGCAACGATACGGGGCAAAAACCGCTTGCGATTTCAAATCGTCGGAATCGAGCATCACGTCAAAATCCGCGCCATTATTGGGTTGCAGCCAAGTGACATCAAAAACTACCGGACAGATGTGGACCAGTTCGCGCAGGCCAGCTTCGGCCTCGCGGCCGATGAGGGGATGCTGCCTGAGGAGGGCGAGGCCTTCCGTGAGGATGCGCGCAGTGGCGGCAGCGGCGTGCGCATCCTGCTCGAGCAGGAAGTCGGCCAGGCGCTCGATATCGCGCTGTGCGCCGGGGGCGAGGAAAAGGCGGGTCAAGATGCCGCTACAGCTTGCGGGGTTTCGGCTTGCTCGCGCACTTGCCTTCGGTCTTGGCGAGGATGTAGCTGAACACCTCGTCGGCATCGTAGACCAGACCGTATTGCGCCACCTCCTGTTCCGCCTTCAGGGCCGATTCGACGAAAGCCTTGCGCCGCTGGGCCAGCGAGGCCTGGGCCTCGATGGCGTCTACCATCCAGGCATGGGGCGTCTTGCCCGCTGCCGCCGCGGCTGAAACGACGCGGTCTTTCAGTTCATCCGGCAGTTTGATGGTGGTGGTGACGGTCATGGGGGGCTCCGGAACAAGAGGTAATACGAAAGTATCACCGCGCCCGAATTGCGTCAATCCGCCGCCGGGAGGCCTGGCATTCGACCCGCTGTATCGCTGATATCATCGCCGCTCCGGCATGCGACTATCGCCCGCCTATATCATTGCCGACCAATATGACCGACATCTGGGCCGAACTCCGTCCGAAGCTCGAATTTTTCTCTCGCCCTTTCCCGCACGAGGCGGTGGCGCTGGCCTGCCGCCACCGCGACGAGGTAGCGCCCCATCTGATTGCCGTACTGGAGGCCATCGCCGAGAACCCGGAGCCGGCGCGCGACGGCGAGTACATGCTGCATCTTTATGCCATGCACCTGCTGGCGCACTGGCGCGATACGCGAGCCTACCGGCCGCTGGCGAAGCTGGGCCATCACGGCGACAAGACAATCGAGGACATCCTCGGCGACGTGGTCACCGAGACCTATGGACGCATGCTTGCCTCGGTGTGCGACGGCGATCTTGAACCGCTCAAGCAGCTGGCTGAGGATCGCGAGGCCTGCATCTGGTCGCGCGTGGCGGCGCTGACCGCGCTTGGCGTGCGGGTGCTGGAGGGGGACGGTGACCGCGACGAAGCAATCGCCTATCTGAGCGATCTTGGCAACAGACAGGCACAGCGTTTGCGCTCGAAGGGACGGGCAGAGCACGAGTTGGAGATACTCGACAACCTCGTCGCCGTCGCTACCGACATCGGCGCGGTTTCCATGATCGAAGCGATCCGCGGCTGGTTTGCGGATGGCCTCCTGAATCCGCGTTTTGCGGAGGAAAAGTGGATTCTCGATCACATCGGCAGGCCGCTGGAAGTGCTGCGGGAGGAAATGCGCAAGTTCAACAACGGCTATGTGAGCGATGTCGCTCACGAGATGGCATGGTGGTCCGGCTTCAAGGAGGAGGAAGATCTGCACCGGGAACGTGCCGAGTTGTTTGCCGATCGCCATCCGGACACCTACATCCGTACTGCACCCAAGGTCGGCCGCAACGATCCCTGCCCCTGCGGCAGCGGCAAGAAGTACAAGAAGTGCCACGGAGCGGATGCGTAGCCATGCTGACCTATCCCCGCATCGACCCCATCGCCTTCTCCCTCGGCCCGCTGTCGGTGCGCTGGTACGGGCTGATGTACCTGGCCGGCTTCGTCGCCTTCGTGATGCTCGGCCGCCGGCGCATCGCGCGCCGGCCCGACCTGAAGTGGACGGCGAAGGACATCGACGACCTGCTCTTCTACGGCGTGCTCGGCGTGGTGATCGGCGGGCGGCTCGGCCAGG
Organism: Rhodocyclaceae bacterium; assembly: GCA_041396245.1. Taxonomy (GTDB): domain Bacteria; phylum Pseudomonadota; class Gammaproteobacteria; order Burkholderiales; family Rhodocyclaceae; genus Desulfobacillus. The sequence continues at coordinate 92,150 of JAWKYW010000009.1, forward strand.
TGCTGTTCTACGAGCCGGCGCACTACCTCGCCAACCCGCTGGAGATCTTCGCCGTCTGGAAGGGCGGCATGGCCTTCCACGGCGGCTTCCTCGGCGTGCTGGTCGCGATGGTCCTGTATGCGCGCAAGCGCAAGATCACCTGGCTGGCGGTGATGGATTTCGTCGCGCCGCTGGTGCCGCCCGGGCTGGGCTTCGGCCGCATCGGCAACTTCATCAACGGCGAACTGTGGGGCCGCGCCGCCGATCCTTCGCTGCCCTGGGCGATGGTGTTTCCCCACGTCGACGCCATCGCGCGCCATCCCTCCCAGCTCTACCAGGCCTTCCTCGAGGGCGTCGTATTCTTCGCCGTGCTGTGGTGGTTCTCGGCGAAGCCGCGCGCGCTGGGCGCGGTGTCGGCGGTGTTCCTCATCGGCTACGGCACGGTGCGCTTCGTCGCCGAATTCTTCCGCGAGCCGGACGCCGGCATCTTCGGCCTCAGCTACACGATCAGCATGGGCCAGTGGCTGTCGCTGCCGATGATCGCCGCCGGCGTGGCGATGCTGGTCTGGTCGAAGAAAGCCGCCCCCAGGTAACCCAGTAATTCTTTACAGATTGACGATCGTATCGTCAATCTGTAAAGTCTATGCCATGTTCAACCGCAACCTTGAACCCACGCTGCGCCGGCTCGCAAGCCATTTTCCCGTGGTGGCCATCACCGGGCCGCGCCAGTCGGGGAAAACCACGCTCGCCCGCGCCGTGTTCGCGGACAAGCCTTACGTCAGTCTGGAAGACCCGGCCGAGCGCGCCTTTGCCGCGACGGACGCGCGCGGTTTCCTGGCGCGCTTTGCCGGCGGCGCCGTGTTCGACGAGGCCCAGCGCTGGCCCGACCTCTTTTCCTGGCTGCAGGGGATGGTGGATGACGACCGCACGCCGGGCCGCTTCGTGCTCACCGGCTCGCAGCAGTTCGGCCTGCTGGCCGGCGTGACCCAGTCGCTCGCCGGCCGCGTCGGCATGACGCAGCTCCTCCCGCTGGCGCTCGACGAGCTGCCCGCGCTGCCCGCCTCGGCCGACCCGATGATCGGCGCCGGCGGCTATCCCGTCCTCCACGCGCAGGGCATTCCCGCCGCGGAATGGTTCCCCAGCTACGTCGCCACCTATGTCGAGCGGGACGTGCGGCAACTGCTCGGCGTGCAGGACCTGTCGGCCTTCCAGCGCTTCCTGCGCCTGTGCGCCGCCCGCACCGGCCAGATGCTCAATCTCTCCGCGGTGGCGGGCGAGGCCGGCATCTCCCACAGCACCGCGCGGGCCTGGCTCTCGATCCTCGAGGCGAGCTATATCGTGATGCTGCTGCCGCCCTATCACCGCAACTTCGGCAAGCGCCTGGTCAAGACGCCGAAGCTGTATTTCGTCGATAGCGGCCTGGCGTGCTGGCTGCTGGGCATCCGCTCGGCCGAGCAGCTCGCCCTGCACCCCTTGCGCGGCGCGCTGTTCGAGACCCTCGTCGTCGGCGAATTCTTCAAGGCGCGCTTCCACGCCGGACAGCCCGCCGACCTGTATTTCTGGCGCGACAACGGCGGCAACGAGGCCGACATCCTGTTCGAACGCCAGGGGCGGCTGCAGACGGTGGAAATCAAGTCGGGCGCCACGGTGACGCAGGACTACATCCGCGCCGGCCTCAAGAGCGCGCGCTTCGCCGCGGGGGAAGCGCTTGCGCCCTGGCTGATCTACGGCGGCAACGACTGCTATTCCCGCAGCGGCGTCGAAGTCATCGGCTGGCGCGACGTGCCGCGGATGCTGCGCGAGGCGGGATGATCAGCATGGCCCAGTGGCTGTCGCTGCCGATGATCGCTGCCGGCGTGGCGATGCTGGTCTGGTCGAAGAAAGCTGCGGCCAAGTAGCTTTACGGGTTGGCGATCGCATCGTCAATCTGTAAATCGCATCCAGGGCCAACCGAATCAAGACCGCAGGAAAAGTCAGTCTCTACAGGACGGCGAATGCGGGAAAACGACCCGTTGCGGCCGTTTGTTTGTAGGTCGGCCTTCAGGCCGACTTTGGCGGTCACGCAAGCGCCCAAGTCGGCCTGAAGGCCGACCTACAAGTCATTGCCATGGCCGCTCCTGGCCGAATGCAGCCTTTGTGTATCCGTAAAAGACGGCCCGTCGGCGGCAGTATGTGCAAATTTTGCACATTGCTCTCTTGCGCCAGTTCCCCTTCCCGAAACACGTTGCGGACATGCTTGGTGATCACCGACCGATCGCGTCCGAACAGCTCCGCCATCTGCGCCTGCGTCAGCCTTACCGTGCCGCGCCCCCAACCGCACCTCGACCGGCGCCGAGCCGCCCCCGGCCTGATAAACCAGGATCTCACCGCCGTTGATCGGCCCCATCCAGTGATGCCCCGGTCTCCACCGCCGCAGCGTTCAAACCACCTTGACCTCGAACCCCTCGCCCTCTTCGTCGGTGAGGTGCACCGCGCAGGCGATGCACGGGTCGAAGCTGTGAATGGTGCGCAGCACCTCGATCGGCTGCTTCGAGTCGTGGATGGCGTGGCCCTTCAGCGCCGCCTCGTAGGCGCCGGCCTGGCCGTCGGGGTCGCGCGGGCCGGCGTTCCAGGTGCTCGGCACGACGCACTGGTAGTTGGCGATCTTCTCGTTGTCGATGACGATCCAGTGGGCGAGGCCGCCGCGCGGCGCTTCCATGAAGCCGACGCCCTTCGCGCTCTTCGGCCACGATGAGGGTTCCCACAGCGCCTCGTTGAAGGTGTCGACGTCGCCGCCCTTGATGTTGGCCGTGAGCTGGTCGAGCCAGCCCTGCATGGCATCGGCGAGAATCTTCGTCTCCAGCGTGCGCGCCGCCGTGCGGCCAAGCGTGGAGAACAGCGCCTGCACCGGCAGGTCGAGCTGCTTCAGCGTGGCGCCGACCAGTTCCTTCGTCTGGGCGTGGCCGGTCGCGTAGAGCATCAGCACGCGCGCCAGCGGGCCGACCTCCATCGCCTGGCCCTTCCAGCGCGGCGACTTCATCCACGAGTACGCCTGTTCGACCGGCAACTGCTGGAAGGGCGGCTTGGGGCCGCTGTAGTTGAGCTTCGTTTCGCCCTGGTACGGGTGCAGGCCCTTTTCCTTGCCGCCGGCGTAGTCGTACCAGGAATGGGCGACGTATTCCTGCACCTGGTCTTCGGCGTTGAGGTCGACCTCGTGCACTTTCGACAGGTCGCGGTTGAGGATGGCGCCGCGCGGGAAGAAGTAGCCCGAAGGGTCGCCCATGCCCTTGGCCGGCAGGTCGCCGAAGGTCATGAAGTTGCCGAGGCCCTCGCCCTGCTTGAACCAGTCCTTGTAGAAGCCGGCGATGGCCAGGGTGTCGGGCACGTAGACCTGGTCGACGAAGTCGCGCATCGACTGGATCACCGACCGGATGCGCTGCAGGCCGGTGACGTCGAGCGCGGTGCCGCCCTGGCCGCCGCGGTAGTTCGGCCCCTTGCCCTTGCCGGGATGGTCGGGCCAGATGCTGATGGCGATCGGCACGCCGCCGACGACGAAATTCGGATGCGGGTTCTTGCCGCCGAGGATGGTGTGCAGCGCCACCACCTCGCGCTGCCAGGCGAGTGCGTCGAGGTAGTGCGCCACTGCCATCAGGTTGGCTTCCGCCGGCAGCTTGTAGGCGGGATGGCCCCAGTAGCCGTTGCGGAAGAGGCCGAGCTGGCCGCTGTCCACCTGCTTCTTCAATTTCGCCTGCGCGTCGGCGAAGTAGCCGGGCGAGGATTTCGCGTACGTCGACAGCGATTGCGCCAGCGCGGCGGTGGCCTTCGGATCGGCCTTCAGCGCGGAGACCACGTCCACCCAGTCGAGCGCATGCAGGTGGTAGAAGTGCATGACGTGGTCGTGGATGTACTGCGCGCCGATTATCAGGTTGCGGATCAGCTCGGCGTTGGCCGGGATGCGGATCTTCAGCGCGTCCTCGACGGCGCGCACCGAGGCGATGGCATGCACCAGGGTGCACACGCCGCAGATGCGCTGGGCGAAGGCCCAGGCGTCGCGCGGGTCGCGCCCGCGCAGGATGACCTCGATGCCGCGCACCATGGTGCCGGAGGAATAGGCTTCCTCGATGGCGCCGTCCTTCATCTGCGCCTCGATGCGCAGGTGGCCCTCGATGCGGGTGATGGGGTCGATGACGAGACGTTCACTCATTTACGCTTCCCTTCGTGTAGGTCGGCCTTCAGGCCGACTTCGGCGCCTGTCCCACAGGGATTTCCTTCGGTCATCGGGCTGAAGCCCGACCTACGATTCGTCGAGGTGCTCGGCGACCAGTTCGGTCAGGCCGAGCATTTCGATGTCCATGTGGTAGTGCTCCAGCGCCTCCTCCATGACGACGCGGCAGTTGGCGCAGGCCGTCACCACGGTTTTCACGCCGAGCTCCTCGATCTGCGCCTTCTTGCGCTTGAAGGAAGTCAGTCGCAGCGACTCGGCGCGCTCGTTGGCGGAGACGCCGCCCCCGCCGCCGCAGCACCAGTTCATGACGCCGCCGTCGGTCATCTCCCTGAACTGCGGCGCCAGCTGGTTGAGCAGCGTGCGCGGCTGTTCGTAGACGCCGCCGCGGCGCGAGATCTGGCAGGGATCGTGATAGGTGAGCGGCTTGTCCAGCGTGCCCTTCAGCTTCAGCTTGCCGGCGCGGCGCAGGTCGTCGAGCACCTCGAGGATGTGCTTCACCTCGAAGCCGAAGGGCCGGCCCATCAGGTTCGGCCCTTCCCAGCGGATGGCGGTGTAGGCATGGCCGCACTCCGGGCTGATGACGCACTTCACCTTCAGCCGTTCGGCGGCGCCGACGATGCGGCCGACCAGATCGCGGGCAAGGTCGGAGGCGCCGATCTGGATGCCGCTGTTGGTGGCTTCATAGGCGTCCTCCGCCAGCGTCCAGGTGGCGCCGGCCCGGTTGAGGATGCGGCCGACGGCGCCGAGGTACTCCGGGAAGTTGAGGATCTCCCACGACGACATCAGCACCAGGTAGTCGGCGTTCTCGCGGTTCACCGGCACCTCGAAGCCGAACTCCTTCTGCACGCGCTTGATCGTCGCTTCCACCGTGGCCCACTTCACGCCGGCCGGGCTGCCGCTCTGGATGGCGCGCTTGGTGGCGGTGACGAGGCCCTCCGGCGCGTGGCCGGCCGCCGTCAAGCCCTCGCGCATCCTGCGCACCATGTAGGCGATGTCGTTGCCGACCGGGCAGACCATCGAGCAGCGCCCGCACAAAGTGCAGGAGTCGTAGACCAGCGGCCCCCATTCGGCGAGTTCGGCGTCGGTGACCGGCTTGATGAGACCGACCAGCTTCGCCAGCCTGCCGAGCAGGGTGTATTCCTGCTGCCAGGCACGGCGCAGCGGCTCAAGCTTGCTGATGGGCGTGTACTTCGGGTCGCCGGTCTCGGTGTAGAACAGGCAGGCCTCGGCACACAGGCCGCAGTGCACGCAACTGGAGAAGAAGCTGGCGATGGGCGCGTCGAGCACTTCCATGAAGGCGTTGTAGCCGCGTTCGAAGGTGGCGCTCATGGTATTTCTCCAGCCATATTCGTCATTCCCGCGAAAGCGGGAATCCATGGGGGTGGGCATGAAAGGCACTGGATTCCCGCTTTCGCGGGAATGACGGGTGCCTGAGCGGCCATAGAAAGCCTCATGACGCTACCCCCTTCCTTCCAAAAATATCCCCGTTGTACCAGCGCGAGACGAACACGCTGACGGTGTGGAAGAGCTTGGTGAAGGGCAGCGCCACCAGCAGCAGTTCGACCGAGAGGAGGTGCAGGGCCAGCGCCAGCGTGTAGTCGATCAACAGGTGGTGGAAGGCGAGGTAGCCCGTCGCCAGCGGCAGGAAGGTCAGCAGCCAGGCGAGGTAATCCTGGAAGCCGGAGAGGAAGCGCTTCACCGGATTGGCGAGCCGGCTCGCCAGCACCGCGATCAGGGCGAGGAGGGCGGCGACGGCGGCGATGTCGATCACCTGCGTCGGCAGGCCGGGCCAGCCGATGCCGAACAGGCTCCTCGCCAGTTCGATGTGCGGCACGAAGAACAGCAGCGTGATGGCGAAGCCGAGATGGAAGACGTAGCCGCCGATGTAGGTGACCGGTGCGCGCTTCAGCAGGCCGGGCGGCGGCAGCGAGCGGCTGAAGATCGTGCGCCAGCCGCTGCCGGGGCTGTGCTCGCGCGGTTTCGAGAGATCCGCCTTGCGGCCGAGGCCGAAGATCTCGAACAGGCGCAGCAGGATGCCGAAGGCGCAGATGGCCAGCGCGATCGACAGGCCGGGTCCGCGCGCCCAGGTGAGCAGTTCGAGATTGCTCATTTCGCTTTCTCCAGGTCGTCGACCGTCATCTTCCGGTGCGCCGCCTGCGCTGCTTTCTTCGCCGCGCGGTTGCGCATCGCCATGGCCGCGCCGGCGATGGCGCCGCCGGCCGCGGCCGCGCCGACCATCATCTGCACCGGGGCGATGGGCGTCGACAGCGGCTTGTAGAGCGGTCCCATGTCCCAGAAGCCCGGCTCGGAGCAGCCGATGCAGCCGTGGCCGGACTGGATGGGGAAGCTCACGCCCTGATTCCATTTGGTGGTGGCGCAGGCGTTGTAGGTAACGGGGCCCTTGCAGCCGAGCTTGAACAGGCACCAGCCCTTGCGCGCGCCCTCGTCGTCGAAGGTCTCGGCGAACTTGCCCTGGTCGTAGAAGGGGCGGCGGTAGCAGCGGTCGTGGATGCTCTCGCCGTAGAACACCTTGGGCCGGCCCTGCGCGTCGAGTTCCGGCAGCGTGTTGAAGGTGAGGAAGTGCGCCAGCACGCCGGTGATCACCACCGGGATCGGCGGGCAGCCGGGCACGTTCATCACCGGCTTGTCCTTGATGATGTCGCGCACCGCAACCGCGCCGGTCGGATTCGGCTGCGCCGCCGGCAGTCCGCCGTAGGCCGCGCAGGTGCCGACGGCAATCACCGCCGCCGCGCCGGCCGCGGTCTCCTTCAGCATGTCGAGGTTGCTGATGCCGGCGATGGTGGAGTAGCCGGGATTGCCGAGCGGGATGGAGCCGTCCACGACGAGCAGGTATTTGCCGTGGTTCTCGCGCATCGCCGCCTCGCGCGCGGCTTCGGCCGCCTCGCCGGAAGCGGCCTGCAGCGTGTGGTGGTAGTCGAGGGAAATCTGTTCGAGGATCAGACCTTCGATCGAGGGCGTGTGCGAGCGGGTGAGCGATTCGGTGCAGCCGGTGCACTCCTGGAAGGAGAGCCAGATCACCGAGGGGCGGCGGGCTTTTTCGAGTGCCGCGGCGATGGCCGGCACCATCGAGGGCGGCAGCGCCATCAGCGAAGCGGTGGTGGCGCAGAACTTGAGGAAGCCGCGGCGGCTGATGCCTTGCCGGCGCAGGGTCTCGGCGATGGTCGGTCCGTCGAACGCCATGGCACCTCCTGTTGGATGCACTGATAGCCGACGCGTCATTCCCGCGCAAGCGGGAATCCACAAGACGCATGGATTCCGGGTTCCGCTACGCGGCCCCGGAATGACGAATTGCTATCGCTTACCCATTCTGCGCCTGCCCCAATTTTTTGCCAGTTCCGCGGCGGAATCGGCGACGTCCTCGGCCTGGCTCATCAGCAGCTCGGGCACGAAGGCGATTTCGATGAAGCGCGCCAGCGTTTCGCCGGCCTCGTTGCGGTGGGTCAGCAGCCAGACGCCGTGGAAAGACGTTTCGCGCACGCTGCTCGGGCCGCCGGCGTGGATCGTCGCCTCGACCTCGCCCTCGCCCAGCGCGGCGAGCAGCTCGGCCTCGTCCCGCGGTCCCATCGGCAGGGCGCCGAGGTCGATCACGCTGGTTTCGCCCGATTCGAGCAGCCGCGCGAGGGCGTGGCGGATCTCGTTCAGGATCGGCAGCGCGTTGCCGTGCTCAGCGCCGGTAGCGGTTGATGGCATCGCGGGTCTCCAGTGCCACGCGGCGCGCGGCGGCAGCGAAATTTTCGTCCTTTCCGGCGTAGAGGATGGCGCGCGAGGAGTTGATCATCAGCCCCGTGCCGGCCGCCGTCCTGCCGGCACTGACTGTTGCCTCGATGTCGCCGCCCTGGGCGCCGATGCCCGGCACCAGCAGCGGCATGTCGCCGACGAGGCGGCGCACCTCGGCCAGCTCGGCCGGGAAGGTGGCGCCGACCACCAGCGCACACTGGCCGCCGGCGTTCCATTTCGTCGCCACCAGTTCGGCGACGTGCTGGTACAGCTTGCGTCCCTGCGTTTCGAGGAACTGCAGGTCGGAGCCGCCGGCGTTGGAGGTGCGGCAGAGGATGATGACGCCGCGCTCCTTCCAGGCCAGATAAGGTTCAATGGAGTCGAAGCCCATGTAGGGATTCACCGTCAGCGCGTCGGCGCCGTAGCGCTCGAAGGCTTCCCGCGCGTACTGCTCGGCGGTGGCGCCGATGTCGCCGCGCTTGGCGTCGAGGATCACCGGGATGCCCGGGTGCTTCTCGTGGATGTGGCGGATCAGCGCCTCGAGCTGGTCCTCGGCGCGGTTCGCCGCGAAGTAGGCGATCTGCGGCTTGAAGGCGCAGGCGAGGTCGGCCGTGGCGTCGGCGACCGATTTGCAGAATTCGAGGATGGCGTCGCCGCGGCCCTTGAGGGCGGCGGGGAATTTCGCCGGGTCGGGGTCGAGGCCGACGCAGAGCAGGGAGTCGTTGCGCGCCCAGGCGGCCTGGAGGGAGGTCTTGAAGTCCATGCGGCTATTGTAAGCTTGGCAGCACTTCCGCGCGTCCGCTCAAAGTAAAATGCCGCTTTTACGGGAGACACCATGACTGCGCGTCCTTTCAGAGTGCTCGGCATCCAGCAGATCGCCATCGGCGGCCCCTCCAAGGCGCGGCTGAAGACGCTGTGGGTGGACAAGCTCGGCCTGTCCGTCACCGGCAATTTCGTCAGCGAGCGGGAGAACGTCGACGAGGACATCTGCGCCATGGGCAGCGGCCCCTTCAAGGTGGAGGTCGACCTGATGCAGCCGCTCGATGCGGAGAAGAAGCCGGCCGTGCACGCCACGCCGCTCAACCACGTCGGCCTGTGGGTGGACGACCTGCCGCAGGCCATGGCATGGTTGACGGCGCAGGGCGTGCGCTTCGCCCCGGGCGGCATCCGCAAGGGAGCCGCCGGCTACGACATCTGCTTCCTGCACCCGAAGGCCAGCGAGGAGTTCCCGATCGCCGGCGAAGGCGTGCTGATCGAGCTGGTGCAGGCGCCGCCGGAAGTGATCGAAGCCTTTTCGAAACTCGCCTGAAGGAGAAGAACATGGGAAGGAGGCTGTTCCTGGCCGGAATCGCCGTGCTGGCGGGACTGACTTTTGCGGGATGCGGTACCACATCCGATGCGCGCGCCGAGCGCGGCACCGGCGTCATCGCCAGCTACGCCGTGCCGTTCGAGCAGGTTTGGGCGGCGCTGCCCGAGCTGCTGAAGGAGCTCGGCATCCGCGTCACCGGCCAGAACATGGCCGAGGGCGTCATGCAGGTCGAGGGCGGCGGCACCATGGGCGACAGCGCGACGATCTACGTCGAGCGCATCGGCACCAGGGGCAACAGCCGCGTCGAGGTGGCGCTCGGCAGCACGCTCGGCGTGAATCTGTCGCTCGGCGACATGCCGAAGGACATTCACAAGCGCCTGGCCCAGCGCTTCAAGCGTTTTTGACCGGCTGCTGCGGGCGGTTCGCGAGAACCCATGCCGCCAGCTGGTCGGCCGGAATGGGGTGACTGATATGGTGGCCCTGCGCCTCGTCACAGCCGGCATCCCGGATGAAGGCCAGCTGGCCGGCATTCTCCACGCCCTCGGCGACGACCGTCAGCCCGAGGCTGTGGGCCAGGCCGATGATGGCGGTGACGATGCTGGCGTCGTCCGGATCGACAGCGATGTCGCGGACGAATGACCGGTCGATCTTGAGGAAGTCCACCGGGAAGCGCTTGAGATAGCTCAGGCTGGAGTAGCCCGTGCCGAAGTCGTCTATGGCCAGCCCGACGCCCAGCCGGTGCAGCGCCTCCAGCGTCTTGAGGGTATCCGAGGTCTGTTGCATCAGCACGCCTTCGGTGATTTCCAGTTCGAGCAGGCTCGACGGCCAGCCATGTTGTTCCAGTGCGCGCGACACGGTGTCGACCAGATCCGATTGGCGGAACTGGCGGGGCGAGAGGTTGATGGCGACCGGTATCGGTGGCAAGCCCGCTGTACTCCAGGCTTTTCCCTGCCGGCATGATTCGCGAACGACCCATTCGCCTATCGGGACAATCAGGCCCGTATCCTCCGCAACCGGGATGAAGTGTTCGGGCAGGATGAGACCGCGTTCCGGATGGCGCCAGCGGATGAGGGCCTCGACGCCGCAAATGGCGCCGTTCGCCAACGAGACGCGCGGCTGGTAGTGCAACTCGAACTCCTGCCTTGCCAGGGCCCGGTGCAGGTCGTTCTCCAGCCGCAACCGCTCCGCCACCGTGACGTTCATCTGCTCGAGGAAGAACTGGTAGTTGTTCCTGCCCATGTCCTTGGCGTGGTACATGGCGGAATCGGCATTGCGCAGCAGGGTCTCCGTATCGTTGCCGTCCTCGGGGAAGAGGCTGATGCCGATGCTGGCCGACACCCGCAGCTCGTGGCCGCCCAGTTCGATCGGCGGAGCGAGGGCTTCGATCAGTTTGAGGGCGACTTTCTCTGCGGCCTTGGGGTGATCCAGATTCGGCAGGACGACGACGAACTCGTCCCCGCCGAGGCGCGAGACGGTGTCCCCTTCCCGCAGTGCCCCCGAAAGACGGCGTGCGACGGTCTGCAGGAGGGCGTCGCCGATCATGTGGCCGAGTGAATCGTTGATGGTCTTGAAGCGATCCAGGTCCATGAACAGGACCGCGACATGCTGTCGATCGCGATGCGCCAGTGCCAGGGCCTGGCCCAGACGGTCGATCAACAAGCGCCGGTTGGGCAGGCCGGTGAGGGCGTCATGGTTGGCAAGGTGCATGACGCGATCCTCGGCCTGCCGCCGCTCGGCGATTTCCTCCTGCAGACGCAAGTTGGTCGCGGCCAGCTCGGCGGTTCGCTCCGCCACGCGATTCTCGAGCTCCTCATGGGCATGCATGAGCGCCTGCTGCGCCTCGCGCCGCGCCGATACGTCCTCCGTCGTCCAGATGGTGCCATGCGTGGCATCGCCGGGCACAACGGCGCGGGCAAGAATGCGGCACCACAGGCGCGAGCCGTCCTTCCGCACGGTGTTCCATTCGACGTCGAGCTGGTTGCCCGAGAGCAGCACCGGTCCGGCCTTCTGGCCGAACATCCCATAATCCTCTGTGCTGGCAAAGAAGACGCGCGCCGACTGTCCGATCAGTTCGCCCGGACCCCAGCCGAACATCTGTTCCATGCGTGCATTGCAATGCCGGATGCCCCCTTCCTGGGTGAACAGGATGCCGACGGAGGCGTTTTCCAGAATCGCCTGCTGCTGCAGCATGAGTTGCCGGGTTTCTTCCTCGGCGCGCCGGCGGTCGGTAACATCCTCCCCGATCCAGATGGTGCCCTCCGTGGTCGCTGCCGGGTTGACCGCCCTGGCGACGATGTGGCACAGGAAGAGGCTGCCGTCCTTGCGCCGCATGGGGCATTCCACTTCGTAGGACCGGCCGGAGGCCAGCGTGGGGCCGGCTTTGCGCCCGACTTCGGCGTATTCCTCACTGGTTGGCCAGAAAGCGGAGCCGGGCTGATCCCGGAGTTCCTCGGGCGACAACCAGCCGAACATTTCGGCGAAGCGGTTATTGCAGTGCAGTACCTTGCTGTTGCGCGTAAACAGGATGGCGGCCGAAGCGTTCTCGAGGATGGCTCGGTACTCCAGCAGCAGTTGCGCCTGGTCCGGCGGTACTTCGGTGAGGTTCGATTGTCCGGGTGCTGTCATGTTGTTGGGCGTCGGCATGGCTTCTTACTCGAATACGGCAGCCAGGAGGGGAACCTGAGAACCCATGCCCCCTTACTAACCTAGTCGATTTCACGCAATCCTGCCGGCACCTTTACCCAGGCGACGAGACCGGAGGGCTGCCCCGGTTCGGCAGGGTAAAGGGCCAGGGCACCGGTGAGGCCCAATGCCCCGAGCGCCCTGCCGATGGATTCCTGCTTCTGGTGGAAACCCTCCAGCTTCATCAGGGCGCATCCCCGATCCGGCAGCCTCTCCGCGGGGTGCCGCGGCGAGTCCCACTGGATCAGGCTCGGGACCAGACCATCCCCCGGCAGCCGGCCGTCTTCCGGCACGGTGATGCGCCAGCGGAAATCCCCGCGCGCCATGTCGAGGATGTCGCCGGGCGACGCGGGACAGGCAGCGGCCATGGCCACGATGTCCTCGCAGCGGGCGATCCAGTGGATCAGGCGCGGACGCTGCGCAATCCTTTCCTGCATCAGCGGATCGTCGAGGCCGAACCAGCGCGGCCTGGGCGGGCGGGGGGCATCCGGGTCGGTGGCGATCAGTTCAAGGTAGAGGCGCGGGCCCAGCCTGAGCAGGCGATTGTGCGTGCCCATCGCCGCATGCCGGCCGCCCGGCGCCAGCCGCACGCCGAGATGCCCTTCCAGCCAGGCCGCGCCGGCATCCAGGCCGGCGGCGGCGACCACCAGATGGTCGACGGCGGCGGCCGATTCAGCCGATCCGGCCAAGCGCCTCCTCGAGCCGTTGGACCGTGCGCTCGATGTTCTGCAGCTTGTCGAGGCCGAACAGGCCGATGCGGAAGCTGCGGAAATCGGCCGGCTCGTCGCACATCAGCGGCACGCCGGCGGCCGTCTGCAGGCCCTGGGCGATGAATTTCCTGCCCGACTGGATGTCGGGGTCGTCGGTGTAGCTGACCACCACGCCCGGCGCCTGGAAGCCCTCGGCGGCCACGCTCGGAAAGCCGCGGCCCTCCAGCAATGCGCGCACGCGGGCGCCGAGTTCGGCCTGTGCGTTGCGGGCGTTCTCCAGGCCCCAGTCGCGCGTCTCCCGCATCGCCCGCACTGCCGCCGCCAGCGCATCGGTGGGCGGCGTGGCGTGGTAGGCGTGGCCGCCCTGCTCGTAGGTTTCCATGATCTGCAGCCACTTGCGCAGGTCGGCGGCGAAGCTGCTGCTGACGGTGGTCTCGATGCGCTCGCGGGCGCGCCCGCCGAGCATGACGAAGGCGCCGCAGGCCGGACCGCTCCAGCCCTTCTGCGGCGCGCTGATCAGGACATCCACCCCCAGCGACGCCATGTCCACCCATATCGTGCCGGAGGCGATGCAGTCGAGCACGAACAGGCCGCCGTTTGCATGCACCGCATCGGCGACTGCCTTCAGGTAGGCGTCGGGCAGCATCATGCCGGAAGCCGTCTCGACATGCGGCGCAAAGACCAGCTCCGCCTTCTGCGCGCGGATGGCGGCCACCACCTCGTCGAGCGGCGGCGGGGCGAAGGGCGCCTTGCTGCCGGCGGCGAGCGGACGCGCCTTGAGCACGATCGCCGCGGAGGGGATGCCGCCCATCTCGAAAATCTGGCTCCAGCGGTAGCTGAACCAGCCGTTGCGGATCACCAGGCACTTGCGGCCGGCGGCGAACTGGCGCGCCACCGCTTCCATGCCGAAGGTGCCGCCGCCGGGCACGACGATGGCGGAATGCGCCCGATAGGCTTCCTTGAGGATCGCGGAGATGTCGCGCATGACGCCCTGGAAGGCGGTCGACATGTGGTTGAGGGCGCGGTCGGTATAGACGACCGAATACTCGAGCAATCCCTGTTGCGGCGTTTGGTTCACGGCGGACTCCGGCAAGGCAAAGGCGCGCAGCTTAGCACGCAGCAGGCGGGCGCTGGCGTACCCCGCCCCCCAACCCCCTCCCAGGGAAAGGGGCGACGTTGGTTCGCCGCTGCGCGAAGGAACGGTCAGGCAAAACGCACGATGGGCTGGTCGACGGCCAGGCTGTCGCCCTGCTTCGCCAGTACCTCGGCCACCACGCAATCCTGGTCGGCCTTGAGGATGTTCTCCATCTTCATCGCCTCGATGGCGGCGAGCTTCTCGCCGGCCTTCACCTCCTGTCCGGCCTTCAGCGGCATGTCGGTGAGCAGCCCCGGCATCGGCGAGAGCAGGAATTTCGACAGGTCGGGCTTCGGCTTTTCCGGCATCAGCGCCAGCAGATGGGCGGCATGGGCGGTCATCACCATCATGTCGGCCTGGGTGCCCCAGTGGGTGACGCGATAGCGCAGGCCGAGGCGTTCGATCTGCAGGCAGACCGGCGTGCCGTTCCAGGTGCCGCGGAACAGCAGCTCGCCCAGCTTCCAGCCGGATTTCAGCTCGCAGGCCTGGCCGGCGTGGCTGACGGCGTAGCCGCCCTCGATCGCGGCGAGGACCAGCTCGAATTTCCGCTCGCCCATCAACACCGTCCATTCGCTGCCGACCTTGCGCTCGTGGCCGCGCAGCTGGCCGCTGGTGCGAATGGCGCGATCGATGTAGCGGCGGCGCGCGAAGGCCGCCACCGCCGCCAGCAGCAGCGGATCATCGTGCACCAGGCTCTCGGAACTGAAGCCCCCGGGGAATTCCTCGGCGATGAAGCCGGTGTTGAAGTTCCCCGACTGGAAGCGCGGGTGCTGCATCAGCGCCGCCTGGAAGGCGATGTTCGACGAGACGCCGCGGATGACGAAGGCGTTGAGGGCGTCGCGCATCCTGGCGATGGCCTGGTCGCGGCTGGCCGCGTGCACGATCAGCTTGGCGATCATCGAATCGTAGTACATCGAGATCTCGCCGCCCTCGTAGACGCCGGTGTCGACGCGCACGCCGTCGGCTTCCGCCGGCGGGAGGTAGCGCGTCAGCCGCCCGGTCGACGGCAGGAAGTTGCGGAAAGGATCCTCGGCGTTGATGCGGCATTCCATCGCCCAGCCGTCGAGCCTGACGTCCTTCTGCGCGAAGGGCAGCTTTTCGCCGGCGGCGACGCGGATCATCAACTCGACCAGGTCGACGCCGGTGATGCACTCGGTCACCGGGTGCTCGACCTGCAGGCGGGTGTTCATCTCGAGGAAATAGAACGACCTGTCCTTGCCGACGACGAATTCCACCGTGCCGGCACTTTGATATTTCACCGCCTTGGCCAGCGCCACGGCCTGCTCGCCCATGGCCTTGCGCGTCTTCTCGTCGAGGAAGGGGCTCGGCGCCTCCTCGATGACCTTCTGGTGGCGGCGCTGGATCGAGCACTCGCGCTCCTGCAGGTAGACGCAGTTGCCGTGGGCGTCGCCGATCAGCTGGATCTCGATGTGGCGCGGCTCCTCGACGTACTTCTCGATGAAGACGCGGTCGTCGCCGAAGGCGTTTTTCGCCTCGGTGCGGCAGGAGGCAAAGCCTTCGTGCGCCTCCTTGTCGTTGAAGGCGACGCGCAGGCCCTTGCCGCCGCCGCCGGCGGAAGCCTTGATCATCACCGGGTAGCCGATGCCCTTGGCGATCTCGACCGCCTGTTCCGGCGTGTCGATGGCCTCGTTGAAGCCCGGGATGGTGTTGACCTTCGCTTCCAGCGCCAGCTTCTTCGAGGCGATCTTGTCGCCCATGGCGGCGATGGAATAGTGCTTCGGCCCGATGAAGACGATGCCTTCCTCCTCCAGCCGCTGCGAGAACGCCGCGTTCTCGGAGAGGAAGCCGTAGCCCGGATGCACCGCCTGCGCGCCAGTCTCCTTGCAGGCGGCGATGATCTTGTCGGCGACGAGGTAGGACTCCTTCGAAGGCGGCGGGCCGATGCAGACGGCCTCGTCGGCGAGCTCGACGTGGCGCGCGTCCTTGTCGGCCTCGGAATACACGGCGACTGTCTTGATCCCCATCCTGCGGGCGGTCTTGATGACGCGGCAGGCGATCTCGCCGCGGTTGGCTATGAGAATTTTCTTGAACATGGTGGAAGCCTCTTTCAACGCAAAGGGCGCAAAGGCGCAAAGGGCGCAAAGAAAAGCGAGAACAAAAAGAAGTTGTTCATCTTTGCGTTCTTTGCGTCTTTGCGATCTTTGCGTTTAATGTGGTTGGGTTTTCACAGCGGAATGTTGCCGTGCTTGCGCCACGGGTTTTCCAGCTTCTTTTCCTTCAGCATTGCCAGCGAGCGGCAGATGCGCTTGCGCGTCTCGTGCGGCATGATGACGTCGTCGATGAAGCCGCGGTGGCCGGCGACGAAGGGGTTGGCGAACTTGGCCTTGTATTCCTGCTCGCGCGCGGCGAGCTTGGCCGGGTCGCCCTTCTCCTCGCGGAAGATGATCTCCACCGCGCCCTTCGGCCCCATCACGGCGATCTCGGCCGAGGGCCAGGCGAAGTTCACGTCACCGCGCAAATGCTTCGAGCTCATCACGTCATAGGCGCCGCCGTAGGCCTTGCGCGTGATCACCGTCACCTTCGGCACGGTGCACTCGGCGTAGGCGTAGAGGAGCTTGGCGCCGTGCTTGATGATGCCGCCGTATTCCTGCGAAGTGCCGGGCATGAAGCCGGGCACGTCGACGAAGGTCACCACCGGGATGTTGAAGGCGTCGCAGAAACGCACGAAGCGCGCGCCCTTGATCGAGCTCTTGATGTCGAGGCAGCCGGCCAGCACCAGCGGCTGGTTGGCGACGATGCCCACCGTCTGCCCCGCCATGCGGCCGAAGCCGATCACGATGTTCTTGGCGTAGTCCGGCTGAAGCTCGAAGAAGTCGCCCTCGTCCACCGTCTTCACGATGAGTTCCTTGATGTCGTAGGGCTTGTTCGGGTTGTCCGGCACCAGCGTGTCGAGCGACATTTCGATGCGCTCGGAAGGATCCTCGGTCGGCACCACCGGCGGCTTGTCGCGGTTGTTCGAAGGCAGGAAGGAGACCAGCCGCCGCAGCATCATCAGCGCCTCGACGTCGTTCTCGAAGGCGAGGTCGGCGACGCCGGACTTGGTGTTGTGGGTGACGGCGCCGCCGAGCTCCTCGGCGGTCACCTCCTCGTGCGTCACGGTCTTCACTACTTCCGGGCCGGTGACGAACATGTAGGACGAGTCCTTCACCATGAAGATGAAGTCGGTCATGGCCGGGCTGTACACCGCGCCGCCGGCGCAGGGGCCCATGATCATCGAGATCTGCGGCACCACGCCGGAGGCCAGCACGTTGCGCTGGAACACGTCGGCGTAGCCGCCGAGGGAAGCGACGCCCTCCTGGATGCGCGCGCCGCCGGAGTCGTTGAGGCCGATCACCGGCGCGCCGGCCTTCATGGCGTGGTCCATCACCTTGCAGATCTTCTCGGCGTGCGCTTCCGAGAGCGCGCCGCCGAACACCGTGAAGTCCTGGCTGAAGACGAACACCAGGCGGCCGTTGATGGTGCCGTAGCCGGTCACCACGCCGTCGCCCGGCACCGTCTGCTTCTCCATGCCGAAGTCGGTGCAGCGGTGCTCCTTGAACATGTCCCATTCCTCGAAGGACTCGGGATCGAACAGCAGCTCGATGCGCTCGCGCGCGGTGAGCTTGCCCTTGGCGTGCTGCGCATCGATGCGCTTCTGGCCGCCGCCCAGGCGGGCCGCGGCGCGCTTTTCGTCGAGTTGCCTGATGATGTCGTGCATAGAACCTCCCAAAAACCAGCCTTTCGTAGGTCGGGCTTCAGCCCGACAACTTCGCCAAAGTCGGCCTGAAGGCCGACCTACAAATCAATCGTTCTTCAAATGCCCCAGCAAAAGATGCGCCGCGGCGGCCGGTGTCATGCTGCCCGCCGTAACACAGCGACTGACTTTCTCCAGATCGTGCTTCACGCCTTCGTGCTGCCTGAAGCGGTTGCGCAGTTCGGCGTCGATCAGGGTCCACATCCAGTCGACCGCCTGGCGGCGGCGCTTCTGCGCCAGTTCGCCGCTCTCCTGCATGATCTTGCGATGGCGCTCGATCGCGTTCCAGAAATCCTCGATGCCCTGGCCGGTCTGCGCGCTCAGGGTCAGCACCGGCGGCCGCCAGTGGGCAGAAGCGGAACGCAGCAGGCCGAGCGCGTTCTCGAACTGGTGTTTGGCGAACTGCGCGGCCTTCGGGTCGAGGTCGGCCTTGTTGATGGCAACCAGGTCGGCCAGCTCGACGATGCCCTTCTTGATCGCCTGCAGGTCGTCGCCGGCATTCGGCAGCTGCAGCAGGACGAAGGCGTCCACCATGCCAGCCACCGTCGTCTCGCTCTGGCCGACGCCGACCGTCTCGACGATGACGACGTCGAAGCCGGCCGCCTCGCACACCAGCATCGCCTCGCGTGTCTTCTCCGCCACACCACCGAGCGAGCCGCCGGAAGGCGAGGGGCGGATGAAGGCGTTCGGATCGGTCGACAGCTTCTCCATGCGCGTCTTGTCGCCGAGGATGGAGCCGCCCGAGCGGGTGCTGGAGGGGTCGACCGCCAGCACCGCGACTCGGTGCCCGCGTTCGATCAGGTGCAGGCCGAGCGCTTCGATGAAGGTGGACTTGCCGGCGCCCGGCGCGCCGGAGATGCCGACGCGAATCGCCTGCCCGGTGTGCGGCAGCAGCGCCGCCAGCACCTGCTCCGCCCGCGCCTGATGGTCGCGCCGCGTCGACTCGACCAGGGTGATGGCCTTCGCCAGCGCGCGCGCCTGGCGCGCCAGCACGCCGTCGGCCAGTTGCTGGTCGACGGCGGCAAGCAGGGCGTTTCCAACGGCGGCGTCGTTCATGCGCAAAGGCTTGTGGCGCGTTAGTTGGCGATGCCCGCTACCGCCTTTGCCAACGCTTCTTCAGGAATGCCCTGGGCCTTCAGGTTCTCGATCAGCCGCGCGATGGGCGCGGATTCCAGTTTTTCCAGGTCGGCGCGCAGGCCCTGTCCGATGTAGGCGCGCATCAGCGGCTGGTAGCCGGAGAAGCCGAGCATCGGCGCAATACGCTTGAGGTCTTCGACGACGTCTTCCGGCATGCGCAGCGTGACGGTCGTCATCGGTCGCTCGCGCTTCAGCCGTTTTTTCAGGTCAGCCGTTTTCATACAGATTCCTTTCCTCTCGGGTCGCCTTGCGGGCCGAAATCAGGCGGATGCGGTCATCCTCCTGCTGGATATGGACAACGAACAGCAGCCGCGACGACGCGTCCATGCCGATGACGGCGTCCCGCGCTTCTTCGTTCCGATCCGCATCGACCACTCTCAGGAAAGGATCGAAGAAGGCCTGCGCTGCCTGCTCGAACGTAACGCCCTGATGTTTGGCGGGGTTCCGCCGCGCCTTTTCACGGTTGGCGACAAAGCGGACGCCCTGAAGCTCGAACTCGATGTCCATTCTCAGGGTAGTTGTACGTATTTACGTTGTCAACACGTTTTCAGTCAGGCCGACGCATGCGCCTTGCGGATCGCCGCCAGCACCTGCTTCGCGCAGGCCGGGATCGGCGTGCCGGGGCCGAAGATGCCCGCGGCGCCGGCCTGCTGCAGGAAGTCGTAGTCCTGTGCCGGGATCACGCCGCCGACGAAGACGATGATGTCTTCGGCGCCCTGGTCCTTCAGCGCCTTGACCAGCGCCGGCACCAGCGTCTTGTGGCCGGCGGCGAGGGTCGACACGCCGATGGCGTGGCAGTCGTTCTCGATGGCCTGGCGCGCGGCTTCCTCCGGCGTCTGGAAGAGCGGGCCGATGTCGATGTCGAAGCCGAGGTCGGCGAGCGCCGTGGCGACGACTTTCGCGCCGCGGTCGTGGCCGTCCTGGCCGAGCTTGGCGACCATCACGCGCGGCCGCCTGCCTTCCGCGGCGGCGAAGGCCTCGATGTCCTGCTTGATCTCCTGCCATTCCCAGTCGTGCTCGAAGGCGGCGCCGTAGACGCCGGAAATCGCCTGGTTGGTGGCGCGGAAGCGGCCCCATTCCTTTTCCAGCGCATCGGAGATCTCGCCGACGGTGGCGCGCAGGCGCACCGCTTTCACGGCGAGGTCGAGGACGTTGCCCTTGCCGGTTTTCGCGGCCTCCGTCAGCGCGTCGAGCGCCTTCTGAACCGCTGAGGCGTCACGCGTTGCGCGGACCTGCTTCAGCCGCGCGATCTGCGCCTCACGCACGGCACCGTTATCGATGTCGCGGATGTCGACCGGGTCTTCCTTGTCGAGGCGGTATTTGTTGACGCCGACGATGACGTCCTTGCCGGCGTCGATGCGCGCCTGCTTCTCGGCGGCGCAGGATTCGATCTTCAGCTTGGCCCAGCCGGATTCGACGGCTTTCGTCATGCCGCCCATGGCCTCGACTTCCTCGATGATCGCCCAGGCGGTGTCGGCCATGTCCTGCGTCAGCTTCTCCATCATGTAGGAGCCGGCCCAGGGGTCGACCACATTGGTGATGTGCGTTTCCTCCTGGATGATGAGCTGGGTGTTGCGGGCGATGCGCGACGAGAAGTCGGTCGGCAGGGCGATGGCCTCGTCGAGCGAGTTGGTGTGCAGCGACTGCGTGCCGCCGAACACCGCCGCCATGGCCTCGATGGTGGTGCGCACGACGTTGTTGTAGGGGTCCTGCTCGGTGAGCGACCAGCCGGAAGTCTGGCAATGGGTGCGCAGCATCAGCGACTTCGGGTTCTTCGGCTGGAAGCGCTTCATGATGCGCCACCAGAGCAGTCGCGCCGCGCGCAGCTTGGCGACTTCCAGGTAGAAGTTCATGCCGATGGCGAAGAAGAAGGACAGCCGCCCGGCGAAGGCGTCCACGTCGAGCCCCTTGGCGATCGCCGTCTTCACGTACTCCTCGCCGTCGGCGAGGGTGAAGGCCAGTTCCAGTGCCTGCGTCGCGCCGGCCTCCTGCATGTGGTAGCCGGAGATCGAGATCGAGTTGAACTTCGGCATGTGCTGCGCCGTGTACTCGATGATGTCGGCGATGATGCGCATCGACGGCTCGGGGGGATAGATGTAGGTGTTGCGGACCATGAACTCCTTGAGGATGTCGTTCTGGATGGTGCCGGAGAGCTTCTCCTGCGCCACCCCCTGCTCCTCGGCGGCGACGATGTAGCCGGCCAGCACCGGCAGCACGGCGCCGTTCATGGTCATCGAGACGGAAATCCTGTCGAGCGGGATGGCGTCGAAGAGGATCTTCATGTCCTCGACCGAATCGATGGCCACGCCGGCCTTGCCGACGTCGCCGGTGACGCGCGGGTGGTCGGAGTCGTAGCCGCGGTGGGTGGCGAGGTCGAAGGCCACCGAGATGCCCTGGCCGCCGCCGGCCAGCGCGCGCCGGTAGAAGGCGTTGGATTCCTCGGCGGTGGAGAAGCCGGCGTACTGGCGGATGGTCCACGGCCGCACGGCGTACATGGTGGCCTGCGGGCCGCGCAAGTAGGGCTCGAAACCGGGCAGGGTGTCGGCGTGCGGCAGGCCTTCCGTATCGCGCTTTGTATATAGCGGCTTGACGGCGATGCCTTCCGGCGTGGTCCAGGTGAGGGCGGAAACGTCGCCGTTCGGCGCCGACTTGGCGGCGGCCTTTTCCCAGGCGGCGAGGTTGGACGAATCGGGCAGCTTGTCTGTCATGGCAAGACCTTTCGTGCGGGTTATTCGCATTGTAGGTCGGCCTTCAGGCCGACGACACGGCACCGGTGTCGGCCTGAAGGCCGACCTGCAGGGCATTCAGGCTTGACATCCACTGCATCGCATAATACTGTATCCATAATTATGAATGCAAGCAATGTGATCACAATCATCGAAGCGACAATTCAATGAGCCCGCACAGCATTGCCCAGCCCGCCCTCTACCTTGAAGTGGCCGAGCGCCTGCGCCAGCGCATCTTCTCGCACGAGTTGCAGCCGGGGGCCTGGGTCGACGAGCAGTCCCTGGCCGAGCAGTACGGCATCAGCCGCACGCCGCTGCGCGAGGCGCTCAAGGTGCTGGCCTCCGAAGGCCTGGTCACCCTCAAACCGCGCCGCGGCTGCTACGTCACCGAACTGGCCGAGCGCGACCTCGACGACATCTTTCCGCTGATGGCCCTGCTCGAAGGGCGTTGCGCCTTCGAGGCGACGCAGAAGGCGACCCCCGCCGACCTGAAGCGGCTGGAGGCGCTGCACGAGAAGCTGGAACGCCATGCCGCGAAAGGGGACGCCAACGGCTTCTTCGAGGTGAACCAGGCTTTCCACGAAGCCCTGCAGGAACTCTCCGGCAACCGCTGGCTGAAGCAGATGATCGACGACCTGCGCAAGGTGCTGAAACTTACCCGTCGCGATTCGCTGCGGCTGGAAGGACGGCTAAAGCAGTCGCTGGAGGAGCACCGCCACATCCTCGCCGCCATCCGCGAGCGCGATGCCGCCAGTGCCGAAGCCCTGATGCATGCGCATCTGTTCTCGGGCCGGGCGGCGCTGGCGAAGATGCATGCCGCCAAGCAGGGATGATAAAACACATCATGCCTGCTTCCCCCAGCCCCCGCTCCGCGCCCCACTGCCGGCTTTGCACAGCCGGCCGGCTCGGGCGGCGCGAAGCATGCTTCGCGAAACCCCGCCTTCGCCCCGCGCGCGGACGAGGGGAGCAGGTGCGCCATGGCTGAAGAAATACTGGTCCATCGCGACGGCGTCATCGCCACCGTCACGCTGAACAACCCGGCCAAGCTGAACGCCGTCAATGCCTCGATGTGGCGGCGGCTGCGCGTGGTGATGGAAGAACTCTCCGCCGACGACGGCCTGCGCTGCGTCGTGCTGCGCGGGGCGGGCGAAGCGGCCTTCGCCGCCGGCGGCGACCTCGAGGAGTTTCTCACCCTGCGCGACACGCTGGAGCGGGCGCTGGTCTACCACGAGGAATGGGTGACAGGCGCCCTGAATGCCGTGCGCGACTGCCTGCATCCGACGGTGGCGCTCATCCACGGCGCCTGCATCGGCGGCGGCCTGGAGATCGCCGGCCAGTGCGACCTGCGCATCTGCGGCCGCTCGGCCCGCTTCGGCGCGCCGATCAGCAAGCTCGGCTTCTCGATGGCGCCGGGCGAACTGTCCGGCCTGCTGGCGCTGGCCGGCCCGGCCGTGGCGCTGGAAATCCTGCTCGAAGGCCGCATCCTCGGCGCCGACGAAGCCTATGAAAAGGGCGTGGTCACGCGCGTCGTATCCGACGACGAAGTGGCGGAGGAGGCCTACGCCACGGCGCGCCGCATCGCCGTCGGCGCACCGCTCGCCGCGCGCATGCACAAGAAGCTGGTGCGGCGCCTCACCGCCGTGCCGCAGGGACTGACTTTGGAGGAACTCAAGACGAGCTTCGCCTTCCTCGACTCCGAGGACTATCGCGAGGGCCTCACGGCCTTCTTCGAAAAGCGCGCGCCGCTGTTCCGGGGTAAATAGGGGCGGCATGGAAAACATCATCAGGCGCGTCAAATCACTCGTCGGCGGCAAGGCCGGGCGGCGGTCGATGACGCCGAAGCTGCTGGGGCAATTGCGCCGGCAGCTGGAAGAGTGCGCCGCCGGCACCGGCGGCGAGGTCGCCGCGCGCGGCCGGGCGGCGAAGCTGGGCGAGACCTACCTCGGCCTCGACGACGCCGGCCGGCACGAATTCCTGCGCCGCATCGCCCTCGACTTCGGCCCGGAACCGGCGAAGGTGGCGGCGGCACACCAGGCCTACCAGGCCGCCGCCGGCACCCCCGGCCAGTGGGACGCCGAGGCCGCGCTGCGCGCCGCGCTGCGCTCCTCGCGCATCCGCATCCTGACCCAGTTCAATGCCCTGTCGCAGGGCATCAAGTTTCTCGTCGACCTGCGCGCCGACCTGCTGCGCTTCCTCGACAGGGACGAGGAGCTGGCCGTGCTCGACCGCGAGCTGGAGTCGCGCCTGACTGCCTGGTTCGACGTCGGCTTCCTCGAACTGCAGCGCATCACCTGGAATTCTCCCGCCGCGCTGCTGGAAAAGCTGATCCAGTACGAGGCGGTGCACGAGATCCGTTCCTGGAGCGACCTGAGGAACCGGCTCGGCTCCGATCGCCGCCTGTACGCCTTCTTCCACCCGCGCATGCCGGCCGAGCCGCTGATCTTCGTCGAGGTGGCGCTGACGAAATCGCTCGCCGGCAACATCCAGGCGCTGCTCGACGAGCATGCCCCCGTGTTCGACGCCGATCGCGCCGACACGGCAATCTTCTATTCCATCTCCAACACCCAGGCCGGCCTGCGCGGCGTCAGCTTCGGCAACTTCCTGCTGAAACGCGTCATCGACGACCTGAAGCGGGATTTCCCCCAGCTGAAGACCTTCGCCACGCTGTCGCCGCTGCCGCTGTTCGGCACCTGGCTGAAGCGAACGCCGGAAGCCCTCGAAGGTCTCGGCCTGACGCTGGCCCAGCTGCAATCGGGCGAGTGGGCCCAGGACAAAACCCTGGCGCGGCGCCTGCGCGATCCGCTCGAGGAACTCGCCGCCCGCTACCTCTACAGCGTCCGCCAGAACGGCCGCCCCTTCGACCCGGTGGCGCGCTTCCACC
Organism: Rhodocyclaceae bacterium; assembly: GCA_041396245.1. Classification (GTDB taxonomy): domain Bacteria; phylum Pseudomonadota; class Gammaproteobacteria; order Burkholderiales; family Rhodocyclaceae; genus Desulfobacillus. The sequence continues at coordinate 116,405 of JAWKYW010000009.1, forward strand.
TCGGCAACGGCGCCCGCATCGAGCGCATCAACTTCCTGGCGGATGCCTCGGCCAAGGGCTTCAGGCAATCCTGCGGCCTGATGGTGAACTACCTCTACGACCCGGACGAGATCGAGCAGAACGTGGAAGCCTTCGTCGGCGAGGACCGCGTCGCCGCCACCGCCGCCATCCGCCGGCTGGCCAGGGCATGAACCTGTACGACCTCCTCGCCTCGCGCTTCCCGGCCGGGGGCGCGGCGCCCTGCCTGATCCTGCCCGGCGGCCGGCGGGTGAGCTACGCCGAACTGGAAAGTCAGTCCGCGCGCTACGGCGCCCTGCTGGTCGACGCGGGGCTGAAGCCGGGCGACCGCGTCGCCGCCCAGGTGGAGAAGTCCGCCGAGGCGCTGTTCCTCTACCTCGGCTGCCTGCGCGCCGGCGGCGTCTTCCTGCCGCTGAATCCCGCCTACACGCGCGGCGAGGTGGCCTACTTCCTCGACGACGCCCGGCCCGGCCTCTTCGTCTGCGCGCCCGAGCGGCGGGAGGAGGCGCAGGAGCTGGCCTGGGCCTGCCGCCTGCCGCTGGTGCATGATCTCGGCGCGCGCGGCGAGGGCAGCCTGGCCGCGGCGGCGGCGCAGATGCCGGCGCACCTCGCCACGGTCGAACGCGCCGACGGCGACCTCGCTTCGATCGTCTACACCTCCGGCACCACCGGCCGCTCGAAGGGGGCGATGCTGACGCACCGCAACCTCGCCGCCAATGCGCTGGTGCTGCACAGGTATTGGGGCTTTCGCCCCGGCGACGTGCTGCTGCACGTGCTGCCGACCTTCCATGTGCACGGCCTCTACGTCGCCACGCACTGTGCGCTGCTCAACGGCAGCCCGATGCTGTACGAGCCGAAGTTCGACGCGCCGCGCGCGCTGCGGCTGCTGCGGGAGGCGACGGTGTTCATGGGCGTGCCGACCTACTACGTGCGGCTGCTGCAGGAGCAGGGGCTGACGCGAGAGGCCGTGGCGCACATGCGCCTGTTCATCTCCGGCTCGGCGCCGCTGCTGCCGGAGACCTTCGCTGCCTTCCGCGAGCGCACCGGCCACACCCTCCTCGAGCGCTACGGCATGACCGAGGGCGGCATGTTCACCTCCAACCCGCTCGAGGGCGAGCGGCGCGGCGGCACGGTCGGCTTCCCCCTGCCCGGCACGGAAGTGCGCGTGGTGGGCGAGGACGATGCGCCCCTGCCGGCCGGCGGGATCGGCCACATCCAGGTGCGCGGTGACAACGTTTTCGCCGGCTACTGGGACATGCCGGAGAAGACGAAGGAAGCGTTCACGCCGGAGGGGTACTTCCGCACCGGCGACCTGGGCCGCTTCGACGCGGAGGGTTACCTCGCCATCATCGGCCGCGACAAGGACCTCATCATCAGCGGCGGGCTCAACGTCTATCCGAAGGAGATCGAGGAGGCCATCGACGCCCTGCCGGGCGTGGCCGAATCCGCCGTGATCGGCCTGCCGCACCCCGACTTCGGCGAGGCGGTGACCGCCGTGGTGGTGCGCGTCCGGGACGCCCCGGGCCTGACCGCAGAGGGCCTCATCGCCGCGCTGAAGGGGAACATCGCCGGCTTCAAGGTGCCGAAGGCCGTGCATTTCGTCGACGACCTGCCGCGCAACGCCATGGGCAAGGTGCAGAAGAACCGCTTGCGGGAACGCTTCGGGGACGCCGGCGAAAGTCAGTCGCCGTGAGACGGCGACCGGCGTCGGCGAATCAGATCTTGACGTAGGTCCAGCCCTTGCGGACGCGGTCGACGATGTGCTCGACGGCGGTGCCGGCGACCTTCGCTTCCGGCACCAGGGTGACGTCGAGGCCGACGTTGCGGTAGCGCGCGATGGCGTTGCCGCAGGCGACGAAGGTCAGCATCTCGTAGCGTGCCGCCAGCCGCGCGATGCGCCCGGCATGGAGGGTCGTCTCCTCGCGCAGCAGGTCGAGGCCGGAATTGTTCACGACGAGTTCCACCTTGGCCCTGCCGGCCTTGGCGAGGTAGGCCTCGGCCATGTCGAGGGCGCTTTCCATCCGCTCAATCTGCGAGCTGTCCAGATGGATCACCACCCGCTCGGGCGCGGCGGCGAAGAGGTTGCCGATCCAGGCGCTGGCCTCTTGCGCAGGCTCCGCCTGGCTGGCGCGGTGTCCCTGCCAGCCGACCAGCACCCCGACGACCAGGGCCACGCCCGCCGCCAGCGCGCCGCTCCACAGCGTGACGCGGCGGGGCTGTTTGCGCCGCGTCGGCGGCAGGCTGCCGTAGGCGTGGCGCACCAGCTCCTTGGCGGAGCGCAGTTCGCACAGGCGCTGGCCGAGGCCGGCATCCTCGGCGAGGGCGGCGAGGATCTCCTCGCGCTCCTGCGGGCCGAGTTCGTTGTCCACGAAGGCGTTCAGTCTTTCGCTCGAAAAGTTTCGCATGTCGTTCATTTCACGCTCCTCAGGCGCGGCGCCTGGGCGGCTGCCTCGAGCAGGCCGCGCAGCGCGTCGCGCGCCCGGCACAGCCGGCTCATGACCGTGCCGATCGGAATCGCCAGGATCTCGGCGACTTCCGCATAGCTGAATTCCTCCAGGTCCACCAGCGTGACAACCTGCCGCTGCCCGAGCGGCAGGGCCGCCACCGCGGCCCGCACCCGGCTGACCGTTTCCTGCACCTCGGCCTGGCCGTCCGGCCCGGGGAGGTTCGACGGCAACTCGGCGAGTGCCTCGTCGTCGAGATCCTCGCGCCGCCCGCGCAGGTGGTCGATCCAGCAGCGATGGAGGATCGAGAAGAGCCAGCTGCCGAGCCGCTCGGCCTCGCGCAACTGCTCGATCCTGTCGAGGCCGCGTGCCAGGGTTTCCTGTGCCAGGTCGTCCGCCAGCATGGCGTCGTGGCTCCAGGCGTAGGCAACCCGATACAGCCGCTCCCGGCTCGCCTCGATCCTGTCCGCCAGCTCGCGCTGCCGGCACGATTTTATCCACTTCACCATGGGCCCCTCCGCTTCATTATGACGCATCCGGAACGGCTTTTATTCCCTGCCGCCGCTGCCGCGGAGGCCAAGGAATATTCCCGCCGCCCGGCGCGTCCAACCGGAACCGCCTCGACGCACAAGCAAACCGGCGGACAACCCCATGACAAAGAGAGGAGACATCATGATTCGCAGAACATTCATTCATTTCCTTGCCGCCTGTGCGGTCTTTGCCTTCGGAACCGCGCCGGTCCTGGCCGAAAAGGTCAAACAGGGCGTCGTCATCCAGGTCAGCGACGGCGACCCCAAGAACTGGAACCAGGCCCTGAACGTCGTCAAGAACATCCAGGGCGTCTATGGCAAGGACAACGTGGACGTCGAGCTCGTCGTCTTCGGCCACGGTTCGGGACTGCTCAAGTTCGACTCGACGCTGGCCAACCGCATCGACGACACGCTCGCCAGCGGCACCCGGGTGCTGATGTGCGAAAACACCATGAAGGGCCAGAAGCTCGCCCACGCCGACATGCACCCGAAGATCGGCTACGTCAAGGCCGGCGTCATCGAGATCGTCGAGAAAAGCAGGCAGGGCTGGACGGTGGTACGGCCGTAACGGCCCACAGGACGAAAGAGCGAAAGGAGTTCAAATATGGTTACTTCCGGCACTGCACGGCGCGGCCTGATGGCCGCGCTGGTGTCAATTTCCGCCGCGGCCTGCGCCACGGCCGGCGCCGGTCCCGGCGCCAGGGCGGCGGCCGAACCGGTCAAGGTCGTCTATCACCTCAACGAAGGGCTCGAGCAGGCCGGCAACGGCCTGCGCAACATCCGCAACCACCTGAGCGCCGACCCGAAGGCGAGGATCGTCGTGGTGGCCCATTTCAAGGGCATCGACTTTCTCCTGGAGGGGGCGAAGGACAGGAACGGCAGCGACTTCGCCGCCGCCGTGGACGACCTGTCGCTGCGGGGCGTCGAGTTCCGCGTCTGCAATTTCACCCTGCTGGGCCGCAAGATCGACCGGAGCAGCCTGCATCCCGATGCCAAGGTCGTGCCCTCCGGCGTGGCCGAAGTCGGCCGCCTGCAGGCGCAGGAAGGGTATGCCTACCTGAAGCCCTGACCGTTCCGTCATGCCGCGAAAGCGGGCGTCCACCGGCGTTCATGCCGCCGGTTCGCGGGCGTGGCGATTCAGCCGATCAGGCCGTGCAGCATCTTCGTCGCCAGCAGGGCGAGGAAGACGCCGAAGGCGCGCTTGAGCTGCTTCACCGGCAGGCGGTGCGCCGTTCTGGCGCCGAACGGGGCGATCAGCATGGTCATTGCCGCCACCCCGGCGAAGGCCGGCAGGTAGATGTAGCCGAGGCTCCCGGCCGGCAGGCCGGCGGCCTTCCAGCCGGCGACGATGTAGCCGATCGTGCCTGCCATCGCAATGGGGAAGCCGAGCGCCGCCGAGGTGCCGACGGCGTGGTGGATCGTCACGTTGTGCCAGACCATGTAGGGGATCGAGAGGAAGCCGCCGCCGGCCGCGACCAGGCTGGAGACGATGCCGATGACGGTGCCGACGATGAACAGCCAGGCCGCGCGCGGCAGGACGCGCGAAGGCTTCGGCTTGAAGTCGAGCGCCATTTGCAGCGCGGCGTAGTAGACGATGGCGGTGAAGGCGAAGGCCAGCGGCCGCGTCGGCACCAGGCTGGCGAAGAGCGAGCCGCCCAGGGTGCCCGCCACCAGGCCGGGGGCGAGCGCGCGCACGATCTCCCAGCGCACCGCGCCGTGGGCATGGTGGGCGCGCAGGCTGGAGACCGAGGTGACGACGATGGTCGCCATCGAGGTGCCCAAGGCAAGATGCATGACGTGCTCGGGCGGGAAGCCCTGCGCGGCGAAGAGCATGAAGAGCAGCGGCACGATGGTCAGCCCGCCGCCGACGCCGAACAGGCCCGCGATGAAGCCGGCGAAGCAGCCGAGCAGCGGGTAGGCCAGCCACCACAGGCTCATTTCTTCATGCCCATCAGTTGCTCGGTGATGAATGTCCATTCCGCCGGGTCGACCGGCGTGATCGACAGGCGATTGCCCTTGGCCAGGGTGCGCATGTTGGCGAGCGCCTGGTGGCTGCGCAGTTCGGCGAGGCTCACCAGTTTTGTCTTCTTCACGAGCTTCACGTCCACGTTCAGCCAGCGCGGATTGTCCGGCGAGGACTTCGGGTCGTAGTACTTGTGCTTCCTGTCGAACTGGGTGGCGTCGGGATAGGCCGGCTTGCACACCTCGACGATGCCGACGATGCCCGGCTCGGCGCAGTTGGAATGGTAGAAGAAGCCGCGGTCGCCGGGCTTCATCTGGTCGCGCATGAAGTTGCGCGCCTGGTAGTTGCGCACGCCCCACCAGGCCGTCACCTTGTCGCGGACGAGGTCGTCGATGCCGTAGGCCTCGGGTTCGGATTTCATCAGCCAGTAGCGCATGGGCCGCATCCTGCAAAAAACAAAGCGCGGAATGCTCCGCGCTTTTTGAAGGATCCCCCGCCTGTGCCGCTAG
>JAWKYW010000010.1:0-111606 GCA_041396245.1 Rhodocyclaceae bacterium
GAATGCTTCTCCTGCCACGGCCGCACCGGGCGGGGCCGCGGCAAGTTTCCGATGCTGGTCGGGCAGTACACGAACTACCTCATGAAGCAGGTGGATGCATACATCAAGGGAGAGCGCCCGCACGACGAGGAAGGCACCACGGGCATTCTCAACCGGCTCGGGGAGAAGGACATCCGGGATATCCTGGCCTACCTGACGAGCATCCAGGACAGCAGCAAGGCCGAGGCCAGATAATCAAACAATCAGGATCGCGCGGGATGGGCACGGCGCGAAGCAGGCGCCGCAGCCGGTGCACAGGCCGGCGTCCACCTCGGGCAGGGCGGCCGCCATCACGACCGGACGAAAGCGGATGGCCTGCACCGGGCAGGCCTCGCCGCAGGCGCGGCAGACCACATTCGCCCTGGCCAGGCAGGATTCCTGGATCCTCGCCTTGAGCGGCCAGGGCGCCTCGCCCTCACGCTTCACCAGCGCGCGCGGCAGGCAGGCGTCGACGCAGGCGCCGCAGAAGGTGCAGGCGCCGCGGTCGAAATCCACCACCGGCCGCGCCTCGGCGTCCGGCGCCAGGATGTGCTCCGGACAGGCGTCGATGCAGGCCCGGCAGCGCGTGCAGGCGCCGGCGAAGTCCGCCTCGGCCAGCGCCCAGGGCGGGCGCGCGGCGGTTTTGCTGCCGGAGAAGTCGCCACGCAGAAACCGGCGGCGGCTGATGTCGACCATGGCGGGGCGGGACCGGACTGATTGAAGCCAGGGCACGAGTGTAGCGGGGGACGAAGCAAAAAGGGCGGAACGCAGTTCCGCCCTTTCGTGAAACGGAAGGCGCTACCCTTCGTCCTCTTCCGTCATGCCTTGCGGCTTCGTGTGGGCGATGCCCTTGTGGCAGTCGATGCAGGCATCGCCGCCCTTCATCGCCAGCTCGTGCTGCTTTCTGGCGCGCTGCTTCTGCTTGTCCGGGGCCATGCTGACCAGGTTATGGCAGTTGCGGCATTCCAGGGAGTTGTTGGCCTTCATGCGTTTCCACTCGCGCCGGGCCAGTTCCAGGCGCTTCGCCTCGAACTTCTCGCGCGTGTCGACGCTGCCGGTGACCTTGCCGTAGAGTTCGCGCGAGGCCTGGATCTTGCGCAGCATCTTCGGCCCCCACTCCTTCGGCACGTGGCAGTCGGAGCAGACGGCGCGGACGCCGGTGCGGTTGTTGTAATGGATGGTCTTCTTGTATTCCTCGTAGACGTTGTTGCGCATCTCGTGGCAGCCGATGCAGAACGCCTCGGTGTTGGTGGCTTCCACCACCGTATGGAAGCCGCCCCAGAATACGATGCCGGCGATGAAGCCGCCGCCCACCAGCGCCAAAAGGGAATACCTGGCGCTGGGCTTGCGCAGGAACGCCCAGCCCCGGCCGATCATGCCTTTGTTTTCCGCCATATCCACTCCCCTAGCAATGACCGGCATGCAGCCCGGAAGGGCGGTCAGGCGCCGGTTGCGGTTAGATCAGTGGGCGAATGATGGAACGGCTGCTGCGGTGCGACATTGATTTAAAGCAAGGTTGTAAAAATTCCCGGAATAATTACCGGGTTATTCCCCCCGCTTCGCGCGACTGCCTTTTTTCACTGCCGCCGCGCGCGCCTTGCCGATGCTGTCGGAGAGTGCCTGCGCGTCTTCGGAATCCGGCGGCAGCTGCTTGAGCAGGCGTTCCCAGTAGGCCGCCGCCGCCGCGTAGTCCTCGCGCTCGAAGGCCGCCGTGCCGGCGAGGACGAGGGCATCGGGGAAGTCGGGTTCGAGCTTGAGGGCGCGGGCGAGCAGTTCGCTCGGGCGGCCGCGCAGCGAGCCGCCCGAGGCCATGGCCAGGGCCTCGGCCTGTTCGGACAGCAGGTGGGGGTCTTTGTCGACCAGTCCGGCGGCCTTGTCGAAGGCGCGGGTCGAATCGTCATAGCGCCCCATGGCCTTGTAGGAGCGCGCCAGCATGATCCAGCCCTTGGGGTCGGCTTCGGGATCCTGTTCCATGCGCGCGGCGAGCTTCGCCACCATCTCCTCGATTTCCTGCGCCGTGACCTGCGGCGGAGTGACGTTCTCCGGCGACAGGGCGGGGAGGTTGCCGAGGCTGAAGTAGATGAGGCCGGCGGCCAGCGGCAGGGCGAGGCCGATGGCCCAGGCGCTGCGCCGGGCCGGTTTGGCCTGTTCGGCGGCGGCCTCCTCCACGGCGGCATCCTCGAGCAGGCGGCGCTGCAGCTCGCGCCGGCTTTCCTCGTAGTCGTCCTGGCCCAGGCCGCCCGAGGCGAAGTCGCGCTCCAGCTCGACGAGCTGGTCGCGGTAGATGCCGGCGTTGATGGCGCTGCGCGAGGCCTGCGCGCCCGCGCCGGGCCGGCGCAGCAGCGGGACGATCAGGAACGGCAGCGTGAGGGCGACCAGAATGGCTGCGGCGATGAGGAAGGCGGTCATGGCTTGCCTTCTTCCTCGCCGAGCCTGAGCAGGGCCTCGGCCTGCTGCTGCTCATCCGCGCTGAGCGCGGCCGCGGTGACGACGCGGCGGCCGCGGCGGCGCAGGATGATCGCCAGGGCCGCGATGCCGGCGACCAGCAGCAGGAAGGGGCCGAACCAGAGCAGGAAGGTGGTGCCCTTCAGCGGCGGCCGGTAGCGCACGAAGTCGCCGTAGCGGCCGGTCATGAAGTCGAGGATCTCCTGGTCGCTGCGGCCCTGGGCGATCTGCTCGCGGATTTCGCGGCGCAGGTCCTTGGCGAGGTCGGCCTGCGAACCGGCCAGCGATTCGTTCTGGCAGACCAGGCAGCGCAGTTCCTCGGAAATCGCCACCATGCGCTTCTCGACGGCGACGTCGGCGGCGGTCGGCGCGGCTTCCCTGGCGGAAACCGGTTGCGCCGCGGAGACCCAGAGAAAACAGAGAATGGCGAAAAACCTGAAACCGCCGTGCCTTCGCGTTACCGCGGGGAGTGGATTCTTCATTTGCTCAACTCCGCCACCAGCGGCAGGATGGTTTCTTCCAGCACGTCCTCCGTCACCGGGCCGATCTGCTTGTAGCGGATGACGCCGGCCCGGTCGATGACGTAGGTCTCGGGCACGCCATAGACGCCGTAGTCGATGCCGATGCGGCCTTCGGCGTCGACGATGGAAAGCACGTAGGGGTCGCCGTAGCGCTTCAGCCAGCGCAGGGCGTCCTCGCGCGGATCCTTGTAATTGAGGCCGTAGATCGGCACGATGCCCTTCCGGGACAGATCGACGAGCAGCGGGTGCTCCTGGCGGCAGGAGACGCACCAGGAGGCCCAGACGTTGAGCAGCCAGACCTTGCCCTGCAGGTCCTTCGGCGAGAAGCTCGCCTCCGGCTTGTGCAACTGCGGCAGGGCGAAGGCCGGCGCCGGCTTGCCGATCAGGGGCGAAGGCACTTCGCGCGGATTGAGGTTGAGGCCGATGGCAAGGAAAGCCACCAGCACGATGAAAATGCCCAGGGGCAACAAAAACCGGTTCATGCTGCCTCCGCAGGGCCGCCCAAAGGGGGCAGCGAGTCAATACGCTGAAGCTGTGCCAAGCACGACTGAACCAACGTTACCCCTTTCCTCGGGAAAGGGGGTGGGGGATAGGTTTTCATGCGGCGGCTCCCTGCACGGCCGGCTTGGAAGCGGCGGCCTTCTTCAGGCGGTAGCGGCGGTCGCTGAGGGCGACGAGGCCGCCCAGCGCCATCAGCAGGCAGCCGCCCCAGATCCAGTCGACGAAGGGTTTGTAATACACGCGCACGCTCCAGGCGCGCTCGTCGATCGGCTCGCCCAGCGAGACGTAGACGTCACGCAGCAGGCCGGTGTCGATGGCCGCTTCCGTCATCGGCATGGTGGAGGTCAGGTAGGCGCGCTTCTCCGGGCGCATGGTGCGCAGCACCTTGCCGTCCTTCGACAGCTCCAGTTCCCCCACCATGGCGCGGTAGTTCGGCCCCATCGCCTCCTGCACGCCGATGAAGCGGAAGGTGTAGCCGCCGACGCTGACGGTGTCGTCCGGCGCCATGCGCACGTCCTTTTCCTCCTGGTAGGAGGAGACCAGGGTGACGCCGAGGACGAACGCGGCGACGCCGACATGCGCCAGGTGCATGCCCCACCAGTGCAGCGGCTGGCCGGACACGCCGGCGCGCAGGCGCCCGATGACGGCCACGGCGCTGCCGCCGGCGATCCAGGCGGCGAGCAGCACGCCCATCGCGGTCAGCGGCGTCCATTTGCCGTAGAGGAGGGGCACGGCGACGGCGAGCAGCACGGCGGCAACGAAGGCCGGCGCGAGCTGCTTCAGCACCGGCCGCATGTCGGCATGCTTCCAGCGCGCCATCGGCCCCGGCGCCATGAGCAGGAGCAGCGGCACCATCAGCGGCACGAACACCGCGTTGAAGTAGGGCGGCCCGACCGAGAGCTTGCCCAGGCCGAGCGCGTCGATGAAGAGCGGATACAGGGTGCCGAGCAGCACGCTGCCGGCGGCCACCACCAGCAGCACGTTGTTCACCAGCAGCAGCGATTCGCGCGAGACCAGGCCGAAGGCGCCGCCCAGCCCGACCTTGGGCGCGCGCAGGGCAAAGAGGAACAGCGAACTGCCGACCACGACGGCGAGGAACATCAGGATGAAGATGCCGCGCTTCGGGTCGGTGGCGAAGGCATGCACCGAGGAGAGCACGCCCGAACGCACGAGGAAGGTGCCGAGCAGCGACAGCGAGAAGGCGGCGATGGCCAGCAGCACCGTCCAGTTCTTGAAGCCGCCGCGCTTTTCCGTCACCGCCAGCGAATGGATCAGCGCCGTGCCGACCAGCCAGGGTATGAAGGAGGCGTTCTCCACCGGGTCCCAGAACCACCAGCCGCCCCAGCCCAGCTCGTAATAGGCCCACCAGGAGCCGAGGGCGATGCCGAGGGTGAGGAAGACCCAGGCCGCCGTGGTCCATGGCCGCGACCAGCGCGCCCAGGCGGCGTCGAGCTGGCCGGAGAGCAACGCGGCGATGGCGAAGGCGAAGGCGACGGAGAAGCCGACATAGCCCATGTAGAGCATCGGCGGGTGGAAGATCAGGCCCGGATCCTGCAGCAGCGGATTCAGGTCGCGACCGTCCTCCGCCGCCGGCAGCAGCCGCTCGAAGGGGTTCGAGGTGATGAGGATGAAGGCGAGGAAGCCGACGGCGATCAGGCCCAGCACGCCGAGCACGCGCGCCACCATGGCGTCGGGCAGGTGGCGCGAGAAGACGCTCACCGCCAGCGTCCAGCCGGAGAGCATCAGCATCCACAGCAGCAGCGAGCCCTCGTGGCCGCCCCAGACGCCGGAGATGCGGTACTCCAGCGGCAGGCGCGAATTGGAATGCTGCGCCACGTACACCACCGAGAAATCGTTGCCGACGAAGGCCCAGGTGAGACAGCCGAAGCTGATGGCGACGAGCAGGAACTGCGCCTGCGCCGCCGGCCGCGCCAGCGCGATCCAGGGCAACCTGCCGCGCGCCGCGCCGGCCAGCGGCAGGATGCCCTGCGCCAGCGCCACCAGCAGCGCCAGGATCAGGGCGAAATGGCCGAGCTCGGGGGTCATTTGGAAACCGCCTCTGACGCAAAGGGCGCAAAGGCGCAAAGGGTGCAAAGAAATCGATGCACAAGAACCAAGAATCCTTTGCGTTCTTTGCGTCTTTGCGTTCTTCGCGTTGAAAGAGCTTGTCTCATGGCTTCACTGTTTTTGCCGCCTTCTGCGCCTGGTCGACGGCGTGCTGGGCTTCCGGCGGCATGTAGTTTTCGTCATGCTTCGCCAGCACCTCGCTGGCGGTGAACACGCCGTCTTCGCCGAGCTTGCCCTGCGCGACGACGCCTTTGCCCTCGCGGAACAGGTCGGGCAGGATGCCGGTGTAGGCGACGGGGAATTCCTTCACCGTGTCGGTGACGATGAAGCGCAGCGTCAGCCCGTCGGCCTGGCGTTGCAGGCTGCCTTCCTTGACCATGCCGCCGATGCGGAAGGTCTTGCCCCTGGGCGCCTCGCCGGCCGCGATCTGCGTCGGCGTGAAGAAGAACACCAGGTTGCTCTGGAAGGCGTTGAGCACCAGCACGGCGGCCAGCCCGAGCACAGCGAGGCCGCCGCCGATCAGGGCGAAGCGTCTATGTCTAGGTTTCATCTGCGGATTCTTGTCTGGCGCGGATTTCCCGCTTCAATTCGGTGAGGGCGTTGCTTCGACGCCGTCGGGCGAAGATTGGTTCCGCGACCATGAGCAGGGCGCAGGCGCCGAAGGAACCCCAGACGTAGAAGGCGTGTCCGCCCATGGCGAAGAATTCTGCCGCGCTGCCCCAGTTCATTTCCGCATTTCCTCCAGCGTTTCCACCCAGCCGGCGTGGCGCTCGCGCTCGAGGATGATGGCGCGCACGCGGGTGAGCGAGACGGCGATCGAATACATCCAGAACGCCAGCGCCATCAGCAGCATGCCCCACAGCATGGTCTGCGCCATCGAGGGCGAGCGGGTCAGGCTGACCGAGGCGCCCTGATGCAGGGTGTTCCACCACTTCACCGAGAAATAGATGATGGGGATGTTGACGACGCCGACCAGCGCCAGCACGGCACCGGCCTTGTCGGCGCGGCGCGCATCGTCGATGGCCGACTGCAGGGCGATGAAGCCGAGGTAGAGGAAGAACAGGATCAGCTCCGAGGTCAGGCGCGCGTCCCACACCCACCAGGTGCCCCACATCGGCTTGCCCCACAGCGCGCCGGTCCACAGCGAGAGGAAGGCCATCAGCGCGCCGGTCGGCGCCAGGGCGGAAGCCATCATGCCGGACAGCCGCGTGTTGAAGCCGAGGCCGAGCGCCGCCCAGAAGGCCATCACCAGATAGATGAACATCGACAGCCACGAGGCCGGCACATGCACGAAGATGATGCGGTAGCCCTCGCCCTGCTGGGCGTCGGTGGGGGCGACGAAGAAACCGATGTAGAGGCCGGCCAGGCCGAAGACGGCCGTCAGCGCCCAGAACCAGGGAATCATCTTCCCCGCCAGCGGATAGAAGGTCTGCGGCGAGGAAAATTTGAACCAGTTGATGATGCGGTTGTTCATGGGAAAATCTGTTTAACCACAGAGACACAGAGGCACAGAGAAAACCATTGAAGTTTTGTTCCTTGCATTTCTCTGTGCCTCTGTGCCTCTGTGGTTAATGGTGTTATTCAAGTGCAATCCTAAGCGCGACCGTCGTTGCCCACGGCCCGAAAAATGCCGCCAGCGCCAGAAAGGCCGCCAGCAGCGACAGGTGCGCCGTCGCGCCCAGTCCGCCCAGGTGTGATTCCACCGCGCCGGCGCCGAAGATCAGTACCGGCACGTACAGCGGCAGCACCAGCAGCGACACCAGCACGCCGCCGCCGCGCACGCCCAAAGTCAGTCCCGCGCCGACGGCGCCGATCAGCGACAGCACCGGCGTGCCGATCAGCAGCGCGACCACCATCACGCCGAGCGCATCGGCCGGCAGGTCGAACTGCAGGCCCAGCACCGGCGCCAGCAAGGCCAGCGGCAGCCCGGAGAGCAGCCAGTGGGCGACGATCTTGCCCGTCACCAGCACGCCGAGCGGCACGGCCGACAACGCCATCTGCTCCAGCGTGCCGTCGGCGTGGTCCGACGCGAACAGGCGCGGCAGCGACAGCATGGTCGCCAGCAGCGCCGCCACCCACAGCACGCCCGGGGCGATCTCCCGCAGCATCGCCATCTCCGGCCCGATGCCGAGCGGGAACAGGCTGACGACGATGACGAAGAAGAACAGCGTCGTCAGCACGTCCGACTTGCGCCGCGCGGCAAGCAGCAGATCGCGCCGGATCACGGCGGCGAGGGCCGCGACCATGCCGCCATCCCCCCGCCCCCCTTCCCGTGGCAGGGGGTGACGGTGGTTCGCGGGCTGCGCCCGCTCCGTTGCGTTGGTCGGCTCGCCCATCAGTCCAGCCGCAGGTGTTCGATGCGGCCCGCCGCGAGCGGCAGGTCCTGGTGGCTGGTCAGGACCGCCAGGCCGCCGCCGGCGAGATGGGCGTCGATCACGCCGCACAGGTTCGTCACCGCCGCCTTGTCCAGTGCCGTGAGCGGCTCGTCGAGCACCCACAGCTTGCGCTTTTCCAGCAGCAGGCGGGAGAGCGCCACGCGCCGTTTCTGGCCGGCGGAGAGCACGCGCGCCGGCAGGTCCTCGCGGCCCTTCAGCCCCAGTTGCCGCAGCGCCTGCCGCGCCGCCTCCTCGCCCACCGGCGTGCCGGCCAGCGTGGCGGAAATGCGCGCGTTCTCCAGCGCCGTCAGTTCGTCCTTGACGGCGCCGGCGTGGCCGCAGTACAGCAATTCGCCGCGGTAGTCCTCGGCCAGCTTCCCGATCGGCTCGCCGTCCCAGCGGATCTCGCCGTCCGCCGGCTGCGCCAGGCCGCAGAGCATGCGCAGCAGGCTGGTCTTGCCGCTGCCGTTGGCGCCCTGCACCATCAGGCAGCCGCCGGCGCCGAGGCGGAAATTCAGCCCGCGAAACAGGCTCTTCTCGCCGCGCACGCATTCCAGGTTGCTGGCTTCTAGCATGAAGGATTCTGCCCGCCCCCGCAGGCGAGGGACTTGCGAAAGATCAAAAAACGAATTTTACCTGCCCGACGGCCCCATCCGCAGCCTGAGCAGGGCGAGCAGGCGGAAGGGGTGCAGGTCGGCGGGGTCGAGGCGCGGCCAGTCGACTGCGTCGAGGGTGTTCTTCACCAGCAGGCCGAGGTCGGTATCGCCTTCCATGAGCAGGCGCCGGCTGAAGAAGAGCGTGTCGGGATCCTCCTCGCGCAGGGCGAGGGCGATGAAATCGCGCGTTTTGGCGGAGATGATGAGGTCGGGCCTGGCGCTGTCCGCGGCTGGACGGAAGCCTTGTTCCGTCAGGGTGAACAGCAGGGTGAGGCCGCCATCCGTGACGCGCAGGCAGACCAGCTTGCCGGTCAGTGGCTGCAGCGCCTCACGCGGCAGGATGCGGTCCAGGGCGAGGTTGAGCGCCGTGGTCAGCCCGAGGGTGGGCGGCAGCTGAGGCAAGCGCTCGTGTACCGCGCCGACCATGCGGGGCAGGGTGAATTGCGGGATGCGCGCGCGGCGCAGGGTTTCGATCAGGTCCATGGCGGGAGTCTACCCGCCTGTCCTTCAGGCGGCAATCTGGTCGAGGCCGGGCTTGCCATACCAGAAGCCGTTGCAGGACGCCGCCACTTCCAGCGCGGCCATGCGGCTGCGCGCGGCCGGCACGTCGAGCGCGCCTTCGAGGCGGGCCCGGAAAATCTCCAGCAGTTCGCGCGTGTGCTGCGACTGCGGGCTGATGCGGAGCACATCCACGCCCGCCTCGCGCAGGGCGTCGACCTCGCCGATCAGGTTGTAAACTTTGGACGACTGCGTCTGGATGCCGTTGAGCGTGAGGAATTCCTCGCCTTCGCGGGTCTTGATGAGCAGGCCGTCGGGAAACTCCATGCATTTGAACTGGCAGTCGTCCTTCTGCAGGTTGAAGTGGCGTGCCGTGAAGCAGCGCGCCGAGAAGGCCAGCGGCAGGCGTCCGTAGGCGAACACCTCGGTCTCCAGGCCGGCGGGGCGGGCCGCCTGCAGGTCTGCGAGGTCGTCGCGCGACATCTCGACCGGCATTACCCAGCGCGTGGCGCCGAGCCGCGCCAGCATCGAAAGCGTCGCCGGGTTGAAGACGTTGAGGAAGGGGCCGGCGATGAAGGGGCGCTTCTCCTCGGCGAGGATGCGCACCGCGCCCATGTCGTTGGCCTCGGTGAGGACGCCCTTCTCGTCGATGACCCGGCGCAGGGTCTTAAGATCCGATTCGGACTCGATCAGGGTCTGCGTGCCGAGGATGGCCTGCTTGCCGGTGGCGGCGAGCCTGATGGCGATGTCCGCCCAGTCCTGCACGCGCAGCTCGTGGCGGCGGGCGCAGACGGTTTCGCCAAGGTAGACGATGTCGACCGGGGCGTCGGCGATGGCGTCGTAGAAGTCGAAGACCTGCTGGCGCGGCCAGTAGTAGAGCAGCGGACCGAGAGCGAGCTTCATGTTTGGCCGGTCTGTAGGTCGGCCTTCAGGCCGATGACCGAAGGAAATCCCCATGGGACTGCAGCCGCAGTTGTCGGCCTGAAGGCCGACCTACATGCCCGAATCACGGTCACTTCCACGGTCGGTAGTAGGCGCCCAGCGTGTGCATATTGCCTTCCGACACCTTGTTCAGTTCCGCCATCCAGGCGTCCCGAACGGAAAAGTCCTGCCGGTTGCGCAGCGCCTCGTCGATGGCCTCGCGCCACACCTTCGTCACCTGCGCGACGTAGGCCGGGCTTCTTTGGCGGCCTTCGATCTTGATGGCCTTGACGCCGATGTCCATCAGCTTCGGCAGCAGTTCCATGGAGTTGAGGCTGGCCGGTTCCTCGATGGCGTAATAGGTTTCGTCGTTCACCTCGAAGCGGCCCTTGCACAGGGTCGGGTAGCCGGTTTTCTCGCCTTCGGCGAAGCGGTCGATGAGCACGCCGTTCAGGCGCGTCTCCATGCCGCGCGGCGTCTGTTCCCAGCGCACCGCCTTGGCCGGCGAGCAGACGCCGACGGTATTGGGCGAATCGCCGGTGACGTAGGCGGACAGCGCGCAGCGCCCCTCCACCATGACGCAGAGGCCGCCGAAGCCGAACAGTTCGATCTCCACCGGCGTGTTCCTGACGACGTGCTCGACCTGCGCCATCGCCAGCACGCGCGGCAGCACGGCGCGCTGGATGCCGAACTGCTCGTGGTAAAAGTTGATCGCCTCGTAGCTGGTCGCCGAGCCCTGCACGGAAAGGTGCAGGCGCAGTTGCGGGTGTTTCGTCCTGGCGTATTCCATCAGGCCGGGGTCGGCCAGGATGATGGCGTCGACGCCGAAGTCGGCGGCCTTGTCCACGGCGGCGGTCCAGCGCGCCCAGGTGGCGGTCTGCGGGTAGGTGTTGAGCGCCAGCAGCACCTTGACGCGGCGGTCGTGGGCGTAGCGGACGCCCTCGCGCAGTTGCGCGTCGTCGAAGTTGAGGCCGGTGAAGTTGCGCGCGTTGGTGTTGTCCTTGAGGCCGGTATAGACGCAGTCGGCGCCGTTATCGACGGCGGCCTTCAGCGACGGCAGGGCGCCGGCCGGACAGACGAGTTCGAAGGGTTTTCCGGTGAACATGGGCGTGAATATCGGTTAAGCCGTTAGGCGCACTTTAGGCGCTGCCCAACCCGCGGACGTTGACGTGAGTCAAAGCTAAAGGCTTGAGCCGTAAAAACAAAACCCTTCCGGCGGGAGGGACGGAAGGGCGCCAGAAGTCAGTCCGCGGAAGACGGCGCCGGGGCCGCCGCCCGCCTTCCCGTGTCCACGCCGCGGAAGGGACGGCGGTCGTTCGCGGCCCGCCGCCGCGCCTTCCGGTTGCTTAATTGCCGCCGACCGCGTCCTTCACCATCTGGATGCCGATCGGGTCGTCGAGCGTGGTCAGGTCGCCGGGGTCGCGGCCCTCAGCGACGGCCTGGATGGAGCGGCGCAGCACCTTGCCCGACCTGGTTTTCGGCAACTGCGTGATGAAGTAGACGCGCTTGGGCCGGCCGATCGCGCCGAGCAGGCTGTCCACCTTGGCCATCACCTCCTTTTCCAGCGCGGCGCGCAGTTCCGGCGTAGCGGCGCTGGCCGGGTCCTTGACCACGGCGAAGGCGAGCGGCATCTGGCCTTTCAGCTGGTCGGCGACGCCGACCACGGCAACTTCCGCGATGGCCGGGTGGGCGCTCACTGCCTCCTCGATCTCGCGCGTGCCGAGGCGGTGGCCGGCGACGTTGATGACGTCGTCGGTGCGGCCGAGGATGAAGTAGTAGCCGTCCTCGTCGCGGATGCCCCAGTCGAAGGTGGTGTAGATCAGCTTGTCCCTGAAGCTGGTGAAGTAGGTCTGCACGAAGCGCTCGTCCTGGCCCCACACCGTGCTCATGCAGCCGGGCGGCAGCGGCGGGATGACGGCGACGACGCCCTTCTCGTTGACCGGCACTTCCCCGGCGGTTTCCTCGTGCAGCAGGCGCACGTCGTAGCCGTAGGCGGGGAAGGACGGGCTGCCGAACTTGGTCGGATGGTTCTCGATGCCGGGCAGGCCGGTGAGCAGCGCCCAGCCGGTCTCGGTCTGCCAGTAATGGTCGTAGATCGGCTTCGCCAAAGCCTCGGCGATCCATTGCGCCGTCGTCTCGTCGAGCGGCTCGCCGGCGAGGAAGACGTGGCGCAGCGAGGAAAGGTCGTATTTCCCGAGGAAGGCCGGATCCTGCTTCTTCAGCACGCGGATGGCGGTCGGTGCCGAGAACATCACCGTCACCTTGTAGTCCTGCACGATCTTCCACCAGATGCCGGCGTCGGGGCGCAGCGGTGTGCCCTCGTAGACCACCGTCGCCATGCCGTTGATGAGCGGGCCGTAGACGATGTAGGAGTGGCCCACTACCCAGCCGATGTCGGAGGTGGCGAAGTAGGTCTCGCCCGGATTGGCCTGGTACACGTGGCGCATCGAGGCGGCCAGCGCCACGGCGTAGCCGCCGGTGTCGCGCTGCACGCCCTTCGGCTTGCCGGTGGTGCCGGAGGTGTACAGGATGTAGGAGGGATGCGAGGACTCGACGAAGGTGCACGGCACCTGCGTGTCCAGGTGCTGCGCGCGCAGCGTCGCATAGTCGAGGTCGCGGCCGGCGACGAGCGGCATCTCCTTGTCGAGTCCGCGGTTGACGATCAGCACCTTCTCGGCCGGCGTCTCGGCCAGGCGCAGCGCTTCGTCAACCAGGTGCTTGTAGGGCACGGCCTTGCCGCCGCGCATGCCGGCATCGGCCGTGATCATCACCTTCGGCCGGGCGTCGTCGATGCGGGTGGCGAGCGAGCTGGCGGCGAAGCCGCCGAACACCACCGAGTGGATGGCGCCGATGCGCACCGTGGCGAGCATGGCGAAGATGGCCTCGGCGATCATCGGCATGTAGATCAGCACGCGGTCGCCCTTGCCGACGCCGAGGCTGACGAGGACGGCCGCCATGCGCTGCACTTCGGCATGCAGCTCGGCGTAGGTGTAGGTCTTCTCCTCGCCGGTCTCGGTCGAGATGTAGATCAACGCCGGCTGGCTGGCGCGGTCCTTCAGGTGGCGGTCGACGGCGTTATGGCAAAGGTTGGTCTCGCCGCCGACGAACCATTTGGCGAAGGGCGGCTTGGCATAGTCGAGCACTTGCCCGAACGGCTTGTGCCAATCGATCAATGCGGCCTGTTCGGTCCAGAATGCGTCGCGGTCTTCGATCGAGCGGCGGTGAAACTCCTGGTATTTGCTTCCCATCTTCCCCTCCTCCTTGAGCTGACCCCATGTTCCGCCTGATGGGCGGAAAAGCGGACATTATAGGGAGTCCCGGCGGGAAGAATGCCGCCCAGGCGACACAGGCGCAGGGTGAATCCGGGCGGTCTTATACAAGACTGGCGTTCAAAGGAACCTCATCGGATCGACCTGCCACTTCTCGGGCGACTCATGGCCGACGATGCGGTCGGCGCCGCCCTTGCCCATGGGGCGGGAGAGATCCACGTCCTCGGGTTTCAGGTGGTAGTTGCGGCGGGCATCGAAGACCACGCGCACCAGCGGCTGCAGCATGCTGGCCTCGCGCTGCTCCACCACCACGGCAAGGCGCTGGCTTTCCAGCCGCACCAGGGTGCCGACCGGGTAGATGCCGACCACCCTGGCGAAGGCGTGCACCAGTTCCGGGTTGAAGTGGAACTTGCTCCACTCGAACAGCTTGCGCAGGGCTTCGGTCGGCGCCATGCCCTTGTGGTAGACGCGATCGGAGGTGATGGCGTCGTAGACATCGATGATGGCCGCCATCTGGCCGATGCGGGAGATCTCGTCGCCCTTCAGCCGGTTCGGGTAGCCGCTGCCGTCGTAGCGCTCGTGGTGCTGGGCGGCGACCTGCAGGGCGGTTTGCGAGATGTTCGGCGTCACTTCGAGAATCTCGCGGCTCGCTACGACGTGGTGGCGCATGACGGCGAATTCCTCGTCGCTGAGCTTGCCCGGCTTGTTGAGGATCTTGTCGGGCGTCTGCATCTTGCCGACATCGTGCACCATGCCGCCGATGCCGGCCTGGCGGATCGTCTCCTCGTCGAGATGCAATCCGCGGCAGAAGGCCATCAGCAGGGTGGCGACGCTGACCGAGTGCTGGAAGGTGTACTCGTCCTTGTTCTTGATGCGGTTCAGCGAGATCAGCGCGCCGCTGTTGCGCAGGATCGAGCCGGCCATCTTGTCCACCATCGGCTCGATCTGCTCGACCTGCACCTGCTTGCCGAGGCGCACGTCGCTCATGATGTTGCGCATGATCTGGTTGGCCTCGGTATGGATCTTGTGGGCGCGGGCGAGCTCCTCTTGGGTGGAGGCGCGCGGTTCGGGCCGCTTCTCGACCGCCCGCTGCATCTCCTCGTCGAGGTCTCGGTCGACTTCGCCGGCCGTCGGCGCGTCGGCAACGTCGAGGCCGAGTTCGGTGTCGACATACACCTCGCGGATGCAGGCCTCGTGGATTTTTACCAGGTCGCGCTCGGATTCCAGCTTGAAGCGGGTGGACAGGAAGGGATGGTCCATCCAGCCGCAATTCAAGTCGTGGATGAACATGCCCGGCTTCAGGTGGGCAGAGGATATCTTCTTGATGGCCATGGTTTTCTGTCGGGGTTCCCGACAGTTAACGGCCGGCTCGGGCAAAGCTTTAGATGGTTTCCGGCTCCGTCCGGATGGCCCCGCAGGGACATTCCGCGACGCAGATGCCGCAGCCCTTGCAGTAGTCGTAGTTGAAGCGGAAGCGCTTGCCCGGCCCCAGCTTGATGACGGCGTTGTCGGGGCAGACGCCGTAGCAATTGTCGCACTCGAAGCAGTTGCCGCAGGACAGGCAGCGGCGCGCCTCGAACTGGGCGTTGCCCTCGTCGAGGCCGCCCAGCACCTCCTCGAAGGTGCCCTGGCGGCGGATGATGTCGAGCACCGGCTGCACGGTCTTCGGCGCGTCCGCGTAGTACCAGGTGTTGAGCTTGTCGAAAGTGGCGACCTCGTGCTTCGGCGGCGGCGCGTAAGTCTCCCCGCGCAGCCAGGCGTCGATGTGGCGCGCCGCTTTCTTGCCGTGGCCGATCGCCACGGTGACGGTGCGCTCGCCCGCCACCATGTCGCCGCCGGCGAAGATGCCCGCGTGGCCGGTCATCATGCCGGCGTCGACCTGCACCGAGCCGTTGTCGAAAGTCAGTCCCGGTACCGCGGCGAGCAGCCCCAGGTCGACGTCCTGGCCCAGCGCCAGCACCAGCGAATCGGCCTCGATGGTCTCGAATTCCCCTGTCGGTTGCGGAAAGCCTGACTCGTCGAGCGCCATCTTCTCCACCATCAGCGTCGCTTCGCCGGCTTCCTTGACGGTGGTCAGCCACTTCATCTGCACGCCCTCCTGCAGCGCCTCCTCGACCTCGAAGTCGTGCGCCGGCATCTTTTCGCGGGTGCGGCGGTAGACGATGATCGATTCCTCGGCGCCGAGCCGCTTGGCGGTGCGGGCGACGTCGATGGCGGTGTTGCCGCCGCCGTAGACCACGACGCGGCGGCCGAGCAGGGGTTTCTCTTCTTTCTCCATGCCGCGCAGCACCGACACGGCGTCGACGATCTTGCTGGCATCGCCGGCCGGGATGTAGGCACGCTTGGCGATGTGCGCGCCGACGGCGAGGAAGCAGGCGTCGAACTTGCCGGCTTTCATGGTTGCCGGCAGGTCGTCCACGCGGCTGTCGAGCTTCAGCTCGACGCCCATGTCCAGGATGCGCTGCACCTCCGCGTCGAGCACCTCGCGCGGCAAACGATACTTCGGGATGCCGAAGCGCATCATGCCGCCGCTCTGCGCGCCCGCCTCGCAAATCGTCACGGCATGGCCGGCGAGGCGCAGGTGCCAGGCGGCGGAGAGCCCCGCCGGGCCGGAACCGACCACCAGCACGCGCTTGCCGGTCTCAGGGCCGGGCGCGACGGTCCAGCCGCGCTTGATCGCCTCGTCGCCGAGGAAGCGCTCGACGGCATGGATGCTCACTGACTCGTCGAGGCTGCCGCGGTTGCAGGCGCTCTCGCAGGGGTGGTAACAGACGCGGCCCATGATGGCCGGCATCGGGTTGTTGTTCACGAGTTCGCGCCAGGCCTTCTCGTAGTCGCCCGATTCGGCATGGAACAGCCAGCCCTGGATGTTCTCGCCGGCCGGGCAGGCGTGGTTGCAGGGCGGCAGGCGGTCGACATAGACCGGCCGCGACGTGCGCCAGGACCCGGTGTGGTTGGCGAGCGAGGAGCCGGGGTCGAGCGTGATGGCGAACGGCTTATCCATATTGGGCCTCGTTATTTGCCACGGCGGGCACGGCGGCACGGCGAAAATCAAACAAGAACGCCGTGTCGCCGTGTGCGCCGTGGTTACTGCTCTTCAAGCAAGCCATACTTTCGGATGTTGCGGTTGGCCATTTCCTGGATGCGGGCGATGGTGTCGACGGCCGGCGTCTTGCCGAAGAGATGGGCGAAGCGCTTCTGCGGCTTCAGGTATTCCTCGACCGGCACGCGGTGGCGGATCGGCGTCGTGCGCACCACCTCGCCGTGCTCGGCCTCGAACAGCGGGAAGAGGCCGGTTTCCACCGCCAGCCGCGCCAGCTTGATGGTGTCGTGCGGCTGGGCACCCCAGCCGAGCGGGCAGGGCACCAGGATGTGGATGTAGCGCGCGCCCTTCGCCGTCATGGCGCGACTGACTTTTTCCTCGAGGTCGCGCAGGTAGGCCACCGAGGCGGTGGCGACGTAGGGGATGCCGTGCGCCATGGCGATCAGGGGCACGTTCTTGCCCTGGCCGAAGGTGTTGCCCGGCGCCGCGCCGACCGCCATGGTGGTCGCCGTGCGCGCCGCCGGCGGCGTCGCCGAGGAGCGCTGCACGCCGGTGTTCATGTAGGCCTCGTTGTCGTAGCAGATATAGAGCACGTCGTCGTTGCGCTCGAACATGCCGGAGAGGCAGCCGAAGCCGATGTCGGTGGTGCCGCCGTCGCCGCCCTGGGCGATGACGCGCACCTCCTTGCGGCCCTTCACCTTCATCGCCGCCGCGACGCCGGTGGCCACCGCCGCGGCGTTGCCGAAGAGCGAGTGGATCCACGGGATCTGCCAGGACGTTTCCGGGTAGGGCGTCGAGAACACCTCGAGGCAGCCGGTGGCGTTGCAGGCGACGATCTGGTTGTCCGCCGCGCGCATCGCTGCGTCGATGGCGTAGCGCGCGCCGAGCGCCTCGCCGCAGCCCTGGCAGGCGCGGTGGCCCGAGTTGAGCGAGTTGGTGCGCTGCATGTTGGCCTGCACGCTGCGCTGATCGGCATCGAGCAGGCGGTTGCCGACGGTGAAGGTGCCGGTCTGGTAGAACTTGATCTGCTGCGTTTCCATGGGCATGTCCCTGTTTTCGCTGGTCGGGCTGTAGGTCGGGCTTCAGCCCGACTTGTGCGGTTGATCAGTCGCCGATGTCGGGCTGAAGCCCGACCTACAGCCGCCTTTCCGTCACATTCTCCTCAACGCACCCCCAGGTCGCGCAGGATGTTCTCGGCCGACGGGCCGGAGCGGCGCTGCGCCTTCTCGCGTTCCAGTTCGCGATCGATCGCCGCCTGGTTCAGGTCGAGGAAGGTGAGCGGCTCCAGGTCGTCGCGCAGGGCGCGTTCGAACAGACCGCGCAGGCTGGACTTGGTGATGGCCCGCCCGCCCAGTCCGGCTACCACCGTGTAGGCGTGCAGCGAGATGCCCGACAGCGCCATGCGCAGATTGTGCGAGACGATGCCGCCGATGCCCACCGCCAGCGACTTCTCGATCACCACCAGGCGCTTGGCGTGCGAGAGCAGCTCGTGCAGTTCGTCGCTGGGGAAGGGACGGAAGGAGACGATGGCCGCCGCGCCGATGGCGTGGCCTTCCTCGCGCAGTTCGTCGATGACGTCCTTGATGGTGCCGTTCACCGAACCCAGCGCGACGACGATGGTCTTCGCGTCCTCGGCGCGATAGCTGCGGATGAGGCCGCCCGAGTCGCGGCCGAATACCGTCTTGAATTCCTGCGAGAACCGAGGGATCAGCTCCAGCGCGCGCATCTGCTTGTGGTGGGCGAGGTAGCGCACCTCCATGAAGGCCTCCGGGCCGACCATGGCCCCGATGGAGACGGGCTCCTTCGGGTCGAGCACCTGGCGCGGCTCGAAGGGCGGCAGGTAGGCGTCGACCTGCGCCTGCGTCGGGATGTCGAGGCGCTCGTAGGCGTGGGTCAGGATAAAACCGTCGACGCAGACCATCACCGGCATCGACAGCTCCTCGGCGAGGCGGAAGGCCTGGATGTGCAGGTCGGCCGCCTCCTGGTTGGTCTCGGCGTAGAGCTGGATCCAGCCGGCGTCGCGCATCGACATCGAGTCGGTGTGGTCGTTCCAGATGTTGATCGGCGCGCCGATGGCGCGGTTGCCGATGGTCATGACGATCGGCAGGCCGAGGCCGGCAGCGTTGTACACCGCCTCCGCCATGAACAGCAGGCCCTGGCTGGCGGTGGCGGTGTAGGTGCGCGCGCCGGCGGCGGAAGCGCCGATCGCCACCGACAGCGCGGCGAATTCGGACTCGACGTTGATGAACTCGCAGTTCAACAGGTCGCCGGCCTTCACCATTTCGCCGAGGCCCTCGACGATGTGCGTCTGCGGCGTGATCGGGTAGGCGCAGATCACCTCGGGACGGCACAGGGCGACGGATTCGGCGATGGCATGGGAGCCCTCGGTCTGCTTAAGCATGGCTCGCCTCCTCGCGCTCCTTCATCACGATGTCGTAGGCCTCGCGCGCGGCGGCGACGTTGCCCTCCGCCACCTTGCCGGCGAATTTCTCGCGGATGGCGGCGAATACCGATTCCAGCCGGACCTGGTCGCAGACCGCGGCGAAGCCGCCCAGCAGCGCAGCGTTCGGCAGCGGCCGGCCGACGTGCTTCAGCGCGAGTTCGCTGGCCGGAACCGTGCACAACAGGTCGGGGTGGAAGCCGGCGACGAATTCGCCGATGCCCAGCTCGGCGAAGCTGCGCGTGGAGTTGATGAGGATCAGGCCTTCGGTGGTGACGCCGCTGAAGAGGTCGACCTGGTGCAGCAGGGTCGGGTCCTGGATGATCAGGGCGTCGGGGTTCATCACCGGCTCGCGCAGGCGGATTTCCTTGTTGTCGATGCGGCAGAAGGCCATCACCGGCGCGCCCATGCGCTCCGAGCCGAAGCTGGGAAAGGCCTGGGCGTGCCTGCCTTCGAGAAAGGCGGCGACGGACAGCATTTCCGCGGCGGAAACGACCCCCTGCCCGCCGCGACCGTGAATGCGAACCTGGAACATAGCGTGACCCTGCAGCGTGGATGGGGCGATTATGGGCGCGGAGGCGCCGCCGGGGCAACCTTGAACCGGACCCTATGCCGCCTGCCGTTCCTCGATCTGGCTGCCGAAGAGATTCAGAAGGTCCATGCGCGTGATGATGCCGGACAGCCTGCCGGCATCATCGGTCACCGGTATGTGGTTGATGCCATGGCTGGCGAAGGTGGCGAACAGTTCGGCGACGTGGGTGTCCTCGCGCAAGGTAATGACGGGCGTGGTCATGATGTCGGCCGCCGTCGCCGGCGCCTTGCGCGGGGAAGTCAGCAGGCAGCGCAGGCGGCCGCGGCGGTTCCAGTTCCAGTCCGTGTTCTTCAGGAAGTCCGAAATGGCCACCATGCCGGAGACGCGGCCATCCCCGTCCACCACCGGCACGCCGCGAATGTTGCGCTGGCGCAGAACTTCCCAGGTGGCCGACAGTGGTGTCTGCGGCGACACCGAGGTCACATTGCGCGTCATGATGTCACGGCAGAAGACAGTACCCAGGGTGCGTTTCTGCCGGTTGATGGTCGCCAGCAGATAAATGCGTTCGAGGTCTTCTTCCGCCACGTCGATGAACGTGTCCATGCTTCTCAGGGCCGCGGCGATGTCCTCGTGCTCCGGCCTCGATCCGCGGGAGGATGCAAGCGGCAGGGCAGATGCGGCGGCCGGCTTCGGGCGCCGCAACGGATAATGCCTGCCGGGCAGCAGGTTGTTCAGAATCAGCGCGACGAGCAGGAGAAACACGACGTTTACGCCGACCACGGCAAACACGTAACTCCATCCCAGCGAATGAACCGGCTGCCCGCCGATGACGGCGAACAAGGCCGTGGCGCCGGCCGGCGGATGCAGGCAGCGCAGCCAGTGCATGCCCAGCATGGCCATGCCCAGGGCGGCGGCGGCCGCCAGCACCGGATTGGGCAAGAATTGCGCACAAAGGACGCCGGCTGCCGCCGAAATCAGATGGCCGCCCACCAGCGCCCAGGGCTGCGACAGCGGACTGTGGGAAATGGCAAACAGCAGAACGGCGGACGATCCCATCGAGGAGACCACGAACGGCCGATGTTCGGCATGGGCCAGCAGCTGGCTGGCCCAGATGGTCGCGGCGATGGCCGCGAAGGCCGTCACGGCCGAAATGATCCGTTCCCGCCCGCTGAGCGGAGCCTGTTCGGGAAAGAGCAAGGAAACGAGAGCGTCGAGCCGCATCATCCACCCAGCCTGTAAATGGCCGCACATGCTAACGGCGGCCGGCCGGGGGGTGAATAACCTCTATGGAGTAGCCCGAAAAGGACAAGGGGCTGGATGAACCATCCAACCCCTTGAATTTTCTTGGTAGGCCGTACTGGATTCCGCCAGGCATCTGGGCGGTTCCGGGGTTGTATCAGCGGCTGCGGGTGGCGAGGAGCCGATCCGGGCCTGACAAACATATCATTAGGAGATATAATTAGATCGTGCCGAAGCGAACCGACCCCACGCTGGATACGCTGCTCGACCTGGACGGCTTCACGCTGTTTTTCGAGAACGGTTCCTGGGCCAAGGGGCGGGTCTGGCTGATCGAGCCGGACGAAGCGCGGCCGCACGGCATCCGCTATGAGCTGACGCTGCATGACCGCAGCAGCCGGCGCCTGCTCGGCTTCGACAACGCCCACGCGGTGCCGCGGCCGGGCGGCAAGTTTGTCGAGCAGCCGCGGGTGTATGACCATTTTCACCGCGGGCCGAAGGATCCCGGCCGGCCCTACCGCTTCGTCAATGCCGGCAAGCTGGTCGAGGATTTCTGGAAGGCGGTCGCGGAAGTCATGAAGGAAACAGGAGAAGAGCTATGAGCGCAGCCAAAACCCTCCGCGTGGGCATCATGCCCTTCGAGCGGATCAAGGCCTACACCATCGCCATCGCCCGCGGCGAGCACAAGCGCCGCGCCGACGAGCCCAAGGTGTGGTTTACCTCCATGAAGTCGTTCGCCAACGTGCTCTCGGACGAGAACCAGGCGCTCCTGCGCGTCATCTTCGACCGCAAGCCGCAGTCGATCAGCGAACTCGAAGGCCTGACCGGCCGCAAGGCAAGCAACCTCTCGCGCACCCTGCACACCATGGAGCGCTACGGCCTCGTTCGCCTCGAAGGCGGCGCCCAGGGGCGCGGCCGGCAGGCGGTGCGGCCGGTGGCGGTGGCGCGGGCGGTGAGCCTGAAGCTGGAAATCGCGGAAGGGCTTGGGCGCACGGCTGAAAGGCGCGCGGCGTAGGGGGGCGGGTTTATCCCCCTACGGAAGCGTCATCTCTTCAATCACACAAACCCCGCCTGCCTTGACTTCACACGGGGAGAAATCCCGCGACATCTGCAAGATCCAGATGCAGCTCGACCACCAGACACTGCGAATAACCGGGCACTACGTCAGAAGCCGCCGCCGGGAGAAGGTCGAGCCGACGAAATAGGGCTCGAAAACGCAGAATTGCGGAGCAAGCCCGGAATTGCGGAGCAAGAGAAAGGGCCTGCATTACTGCAGGCCCTTGATTTCGTGGTAGGCCGTACTGGATTTGAACCAGTGACCAACGGATTAAAAGTCCGCTGCTCTACCAGCTGAGCTAACGACCCCCGAAGAACCGCGGATTATAAAAGCCGGCCTGCGCAGTGTCAATTTCCCGGGCGGTTTTCCGCGCGATTCACGCCTCCTGCGTCATGCGCCAGTACTGGTACTTCATTGTCGCGGCGGCGCCGGCGACGATGGCGACGAAGGTCAGGATCGAGCCCATGGCCAGGGTCGAGAAGCCGGTGATGCCCTGGCCGATGGTGCAGCCCATCGCCAGCACGCCGCCGATGCCCATCAGCACGGCGCCGATGGCATGGTTGAGGAAATCGCCGCCCGAGATGAACCACTCGATGCGGAAGTTGCCGCTGAAAAGGGCATACAGGAGGGAGCCGACGATGACGCCCGCCAGGGCGACGACGCCGAAGTTGATGTTGGCGAGGTTGCCCGGCGCCATCAGGTAGCGCACCGAGTCGCCCATCGGGCTGATGAAGGTGAAGGATTGCACCTCGACGCGGCTGGGCAGGGCGTCGGCCATCTCCGCCCATTCCTTCCAGGCGCCGCCCATCGAGCCGCCGGTGATGTACCAGCCGGCCACCACGGCCAGGCCGACCACGATGCCGGCGAGGACATTGTCGAAGTTGCCGCGGAAATCGGCCGAGGCGAAGGCGAAAACGGTCAGCACGAGGCCGACGGCGATGGCCGTGCCGAGCTTCGCCGCCATGCCGCCGCCGAAGACGTCGCCGAGGGCCTGGCTTGGCATGCCGGCCCCGGTAAGATCGACCGTCGTTGCGGCGATCCAGGGGTGGAAGACGCTGCCGTAGAAATCGGTCCATAGCATGAGATAGGCGCAGAGCGAGGCGATGACCAGCACGACGAGCGACTTGAGGTTGCCGCCGCCGATGCGCACCAGGGTCTTGTTGCCGCAGCCCGAAGCGAAGGTCATGCCGACGCCGAACATCAGGCCGCCGAGGATGTGGCGCAGCCAGGCGAAATTGGGCGAGCGATAGGGCGGGAAAGTGGCGTTGCCGATGGTGGCTGCGCCCGTACCCTCGAGCGCGGCGACGCCGAGGACGGCCACGGCGATGGCGAACAGCCAGGCCCGCAGGCGCCCCGTGTCGCCCATGTTCACCCAGTCCGAAACGGCGCCCATGGTGCAGAAATTGGTCTTGTTCACGACCGCGCCCAATATCACGGCGATGACGAAAACCGACAGCAGGACCTGGTTGTGGATGGTGAGTTGTTCCATGCTTTCCCCCTCGTGGTGCGCCTGCTTCTTGCCGGCACAGTCAGCGGATTCTAAAGAAACCGCTGTCCTCGTGGATTAGTCTTGCTTGGTCTGGCATAACCGCACTGAATTCGAGCAATTAAGCCGCCCTGTAGCGGGTGGGATCGGGCAGGCCGGCCGAGGCGAAGCCGGCATGGCGCAGGCGGCAGGCGTCGCACAGGCCGCAGGCGGCGCCGGTTTCGTCGGCCTGGTAGCAGGAGACGGTGAGGGCGTAATCGACGCCGAGGGCACTGCCGCGGCGGATGATGTCGGCCTTGGACAGCGCGATGAGGGGGGCATGGATGGAGAGCCGGGCGCCCTCGACCGCGGCCTTGGTGGCGAGGTTGGCCATGGCCTCGAAGGCGGCGATGTACTCCGGCCGGCAATCTGGATAGCCGGAGTAGTCCACCGCGTTCACGCCGACGAAGATGTCGTTCGCCCCGAGCACCTCGGCCCAGGCCAGCGCCAGCGAGAGCATGACGGTGTTGCGCGCCGGCACGTAGGTGGCGGGGATGCCCGGCGCGATCCCCCGCATCGGCACGTCGATGGCGCGATCGGTGAGCGCGGAGCCGCCGAACTGGCCGAGATCGACATCGACGACGCGATGTTCGCGGGCGCCGAGCGTCGCGGCGATGCGGGCGGCCGCCGCCAGTTCCGCCGCGTGGCGCTGGCCGTAGGCTACCGAGAGGGCGTGGCAGGCGAAGCCGTCGCTGCGGGCGATGGCCAGGACGGTGGCCGAATCGAGGCCGCCCGAGAGCAGCACGACGGCGCGTTTTTCATTTGCAGTCATCGGGTTTGATGCCGGTCAATTATGCGGAGCGGGCTAGAACATACCATGCGCGCCATGATCGAGGTCGAAGTCCATCTCTACAACAGCCTGGTGCGGTTCGTGCCGAAATTCGAGCCGATGCGCCTGGCCCTGCCCGAGGGCGCGGCGCCGGCCGAGGTCGCGCGGCGGCTGGGCATTCCCGAGCGGGAGATTTTCGCCGCCTGGCGCAACGGCCACAACATCCTGAAATCCTTCGGCGGCAGCTTCGAGGATGGCGTCGTCCTCGACGACGGCGACCGCCTGGCGCTGTCAGGGCCGATTCCCTTCTCGCGGGCCTACGGCGCGCCGGTGTGCTGAGGCCGGCTCGTCATGCCCGCGCAAGCGGGTATCCGGGGTTCCAGGACTCGTTGGATTCCCGCTTGCGCGGGCATGACGGCGTCTAGCGTCCCCTTTCGCTTCCCCAGATGAGCTTGTGCAGCTGCAGCTGCACCCGCACCGGCAGCCTGTCGCGCAGCACCCATTCGGCGAGCTGCTTCGGATCGAGCCGCCCGGCCACCGGCGAGAGCAGCACCGGGCAGATTGCATCCAGCCGCCGTGCCGCGAGGACTGACTTTGTCCAGACGTAATCGGCTTCGTCCGAGAGCACGATCTTGAGCTCGTCGCGGTCGTTCAGCAGCGCGAGGTTTTCCCAGCGGTTCCTGTCGGCTTCCCCTGATGCCGGCGCCTTGAGGTCCATGATGCGCGAGACGCGCGGGTCGACGGCGGAAATGTCCAGCGCGCCACTGGTTTCCAGGGAGACGGAGTAGCCGGCGTCGCACAAGGCCGCGAGCAGCGGCAGGCAGGCCTTCTGCGCCAGCGGCTCGCCGCCGGTGACGCAAACCTGGTGCGTGCCATGGCGGGCCACCGCGATCAGGACGTCGCCGAGCGTCATCGTTTCGCCGCCGGAGAAGGCGTAGTCGGTGTCGCACCAGGCGCAGCGCAGCGGGCAGCCGGTGAGGCGGACGAACACCGTCGGCAGGCCGGCGCGGCTGCTCTCGCCCTGCAGGGAATGGAAGATCTCGGTGACGCGGAGCGTGGCGGAAAGATCGGTCATGCTGCCGGCCGGATTGCTGGCGCGGCGTTCGCGCCGCGGTCGGAAGGTTGCGCCGCCTGACCTATCGGCGCCTGGCCAGGCGCTGCCTGGCGACGGCCGCCGCGGCGCTGGCGGGATACTTGGCGACGAGGGTTTGCAGCGTCTTTTTCGCCTCCCTGGCCTTGCCGGTTTCCTGCTGGCAGTTGGCCTGGCCGAGCAGCGCATCCGCTGCCTTGGCGTCGTCCGGCCAGGTGGCGACCAGCTTGCCGAAGAGCGCGATGGCCTTGCCGTACTCGCCGATCTGGTAGTGCGCGCTGCCGGCCCAGTAGTGCGCCGAGGGCTGGAGGGAACTGGCCGGATAGGCCTCGATGAAGGCGAGGAAGGCGCCCAGCGCATCCTTGTGCTTGCCCGATTTGAAGCGGTTCAGCGCCGCTTCGTAGTCCCGCGTTTCCGCCGCCGGATCGGCTGCCGCGGCACTGGCGGGGCCGTTAGGCACGGACTGCGCTTCCAGCTTGCGCAGGCGGGTGTCGAGATCGACATAGAAATCCCGCTGACGCTTCTGCGTCGTCTCGATCTCGTGCGTCAGCACCTCGACCTGGCCGCGCAGCCTGGCCACCTCCGCCTTGAGCGCCTCGATCTGGTTGGCCAGGTCGATCTGGCCGCGCGAGGCGGCCTCCAGCTTGTCCATCCGGGCATTGACTTCCGTGCGCAGCACTTCGACGCGCTTGCGCGCCTCGTCGTCCTCGAAAAGCGCCTGCGCCGGCAGGACGACAGCCAGCAAAAGCAGCGGCAGCAGGCGCGGCGGGCGCACGGCGCGCATCGCTCAGAACTCGCCGGTGTAGAGCATGTCGTCGCGGCGGTTCTGCGACCAGCAGGCCTCGTTGCCCTCGCCGCAGCGCGGCTTTTCCTCGCCCAGGCTGACGGCCTCGACCTGCTCTTCGCGGGCGCCGAGCAGCAGCAGCATCTTCTTCAGCGCCTCGGCGCGCTTCTGGCCGAGCGCCAGGTTGTATTCGCGGCTGCCGCGCTCGTCGGCGTTGCCCTGGATGAGCATCCTCACCTTCGGGTTGGCGACGAGAAAGCGGGCATGGGCCTCGACCAGCGACTTGAATTCGTCCCTGATGACGTAGCTGTCGTAGTCGAAGAAGACGCTGCGCTGGGCCAGCACGCCCTGCTTCACCGCGGCCAGGGCCGTTCCCATGGGATCGCCGGTGGTGACCGGCTTGACTTCGGCGCCCTCGATCTTCCGTGCGCCGCGGTCTTCCACCGGGGCGCCGGACTGCTCGGGATCCACCGTGGTGCCGCAGCCGGCGATCAGGGCCGCTCCCAGAATAATCATCAATTCCTTGCGCATGGTCATCTCCAATTGAATGTCAGTGCTTCAAAAAGGGCCCCCATGCCGGCTCGCGCACGTCGCCCGCCTGAACCGAGAGCTTCTGCTTGACGCGGCCGTCGCTGGACACGGCCGCCAGCACGCCGCGCCCGCCGATCTCGGAGGCGTAGAGGATCATGCGGCCGTTGGGGGCGAAGCTGGGCGATTCGTCCTTGTGGGAATCGGTGAGGACCTGCGTCTGGCGCGTGGCCAGGTCCATCAGGGCGAGCTGGAAGCGCCCATCGTTGCGCGTCACGAAAGCCATGCTCCTGCCGTCGGGCGACAGGCGCGGCGTGACGTTGTAGCTGCCCTCGAAGGTGATGCGCTGGGCGCTGCCGCCGCCGGCCGGCACGCGATAGGCCTGCGGGCTGCCGCCGCGGTCGGAGGTGAAATAGATGAACTGGCCGTCGGGCGAGAAAAAGGGCTCGGTGTCGATGCCGGCCGACGAGGCCAGGCGCACCACGCCGCTGCCGTCGGCATTGAGCGAATACATCTGCGAGGCGCCGTCCTTGGTCAGCACCACGGCCAGCTTGCGCCCGTCGGGGGACCAGGCCGGGGCCGAGTTGGAGCCCTTGAAGTTGGCGACGACGTGGCGGCGGCCGGTGGCGAGCGAATGGACGTAGACCACCGGCTTCTTCGACTCGAAGGAGACGTAGGCCAGGCGGCCGCCGTCGGGCGACCAGGCCGGCGAGATGATCGGCTCGCGCGAGGCCAGCGCGGTCTGCGCGTTCATGCCGTCGGCGTCGGCGATCTGCAGTTCGTAGCGG
Source organism: Rhodocyclaceae bacterium (assembly GCA_041396245.1). Lineage (GTDB taxonomy): Bacteria > Pseudomonadota > Gammaproteobacteria > Burkholderiales > Rhodocyclaceae > Desulfobacillus. Next base: position 27,064 of record JAWKYW010000010.1, read on the forward strand.
CCGGGGCGCTTGACGACATAGGCGATGCGGGTCGAGAAGACGCCCCGCTCGCCCAGCAGCTTTTCATAGACGAAATCGGCGATGCGGTGCCCCGTGGCGCGGTCCTGCTGGGCTGTCATGACATAGGCCAGGCCGCCGAGGGAGGCCTGCTTCTGCACGTCGTGCAGGCGGAAGCGCACCTCGAAGCGGCCGTTTCCGGCCGGCTGAACGCTGCCGACGACGAGGGCGTCGGCGCCGCGCGCCTTCCAGTCGGCGAAGTCGACCGGAGCGTTTTCCGCCAGCGGGGTGGCGGCCTCGACCAGCCGGAACAGGCCGCTGCGCTCGAGGTCGGCACGCACCACCGCGGCGACGGCGCGGGCGACGCCCGGCTCGCCGGCGAAGTCGGCGATGGCGACGGGCAGGCGGTTGGCGCCGGCGCCGGTGATCTCGATGGTGAGCTGGGCGCGGGCGGCGAAGGCCAGGGCGAACAGGACGAGGGCGAATGCGGTGCGAAGGAGGGCGGTCATCATCACGCGGGCAGGAAAATGATCGGTGAATTATACATAGGCGCTACTCTTCCAGCGGCCGGAACCGCAGTTCCAGGCTGCGGCTGAACAGATCGGCCTGTTCCGGCCTGGGCAGCGGGCTCGATTTGAGGATGGCGCGCTCGACGGCGCTGTCGTAGGCGGCGTGGCCGCTGGTTTTTTTCAGTTTCACGCTGAGGATTTCGCCGCTCGGCAGTTGTACGACATCGAAGATCGCCTCGGGGTTCCCCGCGAGGTCGGGCGGCAGCACGATGTTGCCCTTGATCTTGCCGCGAATCCGGCCGATGTAGTCGGCGACCGCCTTGCTGCGCGCCGAGGCGGCCATGAGGTTCTCCAGCTCCTGTTCCGCCTTGCGCGCATCGAGCTGCTGCTGCTCGCGCCTCAGGGCTTCCGCAACGAGACGGCGGCTGGCCTCGTCCCGCACCGGCTTCGGCTCGACCTTTGGTTTGATTTTCGGTTCGGGCTTGGGGACGGGTTTCGGCTTGGGCTTTTCCTTTTCCTTGAGGGCGATGTCCGGCTTGGCCGGGGGCGCCGGCTTCGGCTCCGGCCGGGGTTCGATCCTGGGGACAGGCCTGGGCTCGACCTTCGGTGGCGGGACCGGTTCGGGCGGGGCGACGGCGGCCGGGGCAGGCACGGCGCGCACCAGTTCCACCTCGACCGCCTCGGGCGAGCGCGTCTGCCAGCGCACGCCGTAGACCAGCAGCACGAGCAGCAGGACATGCACGGCGGCGGCCAGCGCCACGGAGGCCTTCCTGCCGGGGTCTTCCCTGTCTTCGTAAAGCAGGGCACTCACTGCTGCTGCACCAGCAGGCCGACACGGGCCACTTGCTGCTTCTGCAGGTCGTCCATCACCTTCATGACGGCCTCGTAGCGCACGTTCTTGTCGCCGGCGACGACCACCGGCTGCTGCGGGTTCCTTTTCTGCGCTTCGGCCACCAGGCCCAGCAACTCCTCGCGCGAGACGTCGCGCGGCGCGGCGTTGGGCGTGGCGCGGAAGGCCAGCGACTGGTCGGCCTTGACGATCACCTGGATCGGGTCGCTCGGCGCCTGGGCGGCCTTGCCCACCGTCGGCACGTCCACCGAGGCCACCTGGATCAACGGCGCCGTCACCATGAAGATGACGAGCAGCACCAGCATCACGTCGATGTAGGGCACGACGTTGATCTGGTTCATTAAACGGCGCTGGCGCATGGGAACTCTTTAGCAACGAAACGCATTCAACGCAAAGGGCGCAAAGGCGCAAAGAAAGGCATGTTCGTCCTTTCCTTCGCGTTCTTTGCGTCTTTGCGTCCTTTGCGTCAAGAGCGGTTTCATCGCAGTTGCCTTTGCAGGATGTTCGAAAACTCCTCCATGAAGCTCTCGAAGCGGATGGCGACGCGGTCGATGTCGTGGGCGAAGCGGTTGTAGGCGACCACGGCGGGGATGGCGGCGAACAGGCCGATGGCGGTGGCGACCAGCGCCTCGGCGATGCCCGGGGCGACTTGCGCCAGCGTGGCCGAGCTGACGTTGGCGAGCCCGCGGAAGGCGTTCATGATGCCCCACACCGTGCCGAACAGGCCGACATAGGGGCTGACCGAGCCGACCGAGGCGAGGAAGGCGAGGTGCGCCTCGAGGTGGTCCATCTCGCGCTGGTAGGTGGCGCGCATGGCGCGGCGGGCGCCATCCACCACGGTGGCCGGATCCAGCGACTTCTGCCCGCGCAGCTTGGAAAACTCGCGGTAGCCGGCCTCGAAGATGCGCTCCAGGGCGCCGGCGCTGTGGCGGTCGTTCACCGCGCTCTGGAACAGCGCGTTGAGGTCGCCGCCGCTCCAGAAGTCGCGTTCGAACTGCTCGGTCCTGGCGCGGGCGTCGCGGATGGCGAATCCCTTGCGGAAGATCCAGTACCAGGACATCAGTGACACCCCCGCCAGCAGCAGCATGACGCCCATCACGGGGATGCTGGCGTTGGCGACGAGGGAAAGGATGGACAGGTCCGTGGTGACGTTCATGATGCTCCCAGCGTTGTTCTGATCCCGGCCGGCAGGGCGGCCGGCTTCATGGTTTTCGTATTCAGGCAGGCGATGCGCACCGTCGCTTCGACCAGGGCTTCGCCGTCGCGTTCAATCCGCTGCTTCAGCATGACCTGGGCGCGGCCGGGCAAAGTCAGTTCCGTCAGCACGGCGAGCACGTCGTCGAGACGCGCCGGCCGCAGGTACTCGATGTTGAGCGAGCGCACGGCGAAAACGATGCCTTCCTCCTGCGCCAGCCGGAACTGCTCGATTCCCAGTGCGCGCAGCCATTCGGTGCGTCCGCGCTCGAGGAAGCGCAGATAGCTGGCGTAATACACGACGCCGGCCGTGTCGGTGTCCTCGTAATACACGCGCACCGGGAAGGAAAACGTATCAGGTGCGGATCGGCTGACAGGCGGCATGCCGGCATTTTACTGTAGGTCGGGCCTCAGCCCGACTTGGGCGGTCGGTCGGCCACCGATGTCGAACTGAAGCCCGACCTACGGCCCGACCTACGGCTCCCAAAGTTCGCCGCCGCTCTGGCCGGGGGCCGCCAGCCCGAAGTGTCGCCAGGTGGCGACAGTGGCCATGCGTCCGCGCGGCGTGCGCTGCAGGTAGCCCTGCTGGATGAGATAGGGCTCGAGCACGTCCTCGATGGTGTCGCGCGCTTCGCCGATGGCCGCCGCCAGGTTGTCGAGGCCGACCGGACCGCCGCCGAACTTCTCCAGCACGGCGCCGAGCAGCTTGCGGTCCATGATGTCGAGGCCGATGGCGTCGACGTCGAGCATCGTCAGCGCCGCGTCGGCGACCGGCTGGGTGATGGCTCCTTCCGCGCGCACCTCGGCGAAGTCGCGCACGCGGCGCAGCAGGCGGTTGGCGATGCGCGGCGTGCCGCGGGCGCGGCGGGCGATCTCGAAGGCGCCCTCGGCGGCGATCTCGACGTCGAGCAGCTGCGACGAGCGGGTGACGATCTTCGTCAGCTCCTCGGGCGAGTAGAACTCCAGGCGCGAGACGATGCCGAAGCGGTCGCGCAGCGGGTTGGTCAGCATGCCGGCGCGGGTGGTGGCGCCGACGAGGGTGAACGGCGGCAGGTCGAGCTTCACCGAGCGCGCCGCCGGGCCCTCGCCGATCATGATGTCGATCTGGAAGTCCTCCAGCGCCGGGTAGAGGATCTCCTCCACCACCGGGGAGAGGCGGTGGATCTCGTCGATGAAGAGGACGTCGTGCGGTTCGAGGTTGGTGAGGATGGCGGCGAGGTCGCCGGCGCGCTCCAGCACCGGCCCCGAGGTATGGCGCAGGTTGACGCCCATCTCGTGGGCGATGATGTGCGCCAGCGTCGTCTTGCCCAGGCCCGGCGGACCGAACAGGAGGACATGGTCGAGCGCCTCGCTGCGCTTCCTCGCCGCTTCGATGAAGATGGAGAGCTGGTCGCGGATCTTCTGCTGGCCGACGTAGTCCTCCAGCCGGCGCGGCCGCAGGGCGCGCTCGATCTGCGCCTCCTGCGTGGACTCCGGCGCGGCGGAGATGAGGCGGTCGGTCTCGATCATTCGCGCTCCGCGAAGGCCGAGGGGGCCGTCGTCCATTTTTCCGCCAGCACCAGGCCGAGCGCGAGCAGCACCGGGCCGAGGAAGATGCCGATGAAGCCGAAGGCCAGCACGCCGCCGAACACGCCCAGGGCGATCAGCAGGATCGGCAGGCTGGCGGTGCGGCTGATGAGCAGCGGCTTGACGACATTGTCCACGCTGCTGATGACGGCCAAGCCCCATGCCACCATGAAGATGGCCCAGCCGGTCTGGCCCTGGTCGTAAAGCCAGAAGGCGGCGCCGCCCCAGACGAGGGGCGGTCCGATCGGGATCATGGAGAGGAAAAAGATCGCCGCCGAAAGCAGCAAGGCGCCGGGAACGCCGGCGATGAGGAAGCCGACCAGCGCCACCAGCGCCTGGGCGGCGGCGGTGCCGACGATGCCGACCATGACGCCCATCACCGTGCCGCGGGCCAGGGCGAGCATCTGCTCGCCCAGATCGCCGCCCAGCCTGCGACCGCTGTCGGCGAGGCGCCTGGCCAGCACCGGCCCGTCGCGGTAGAGGAAGAAGGCGATGAACAGCACCAGGACGATCTGCAGCAGGCCCTCGCCGGTGAGGGCGACCGACTTCAGCAGCACCGTCCGCGCCGGGTCATAGAATTGCTTGAGCAGCTTGTTGAACTCCTCGCGGCTGTCGGCCAGGCTCTGCCAGTAGGCCGAGAGCTGCTCGCCGACGAAGGGGATGGCGCCCAGCCATTCCGGCGGTCCCGCGGCGGCACGCAGGACTCCGCCGCGCAGCTTCTCGACCAGCGGCGGCACGGCGTCGGCCAGGCCGAGGGCGAGAAAGACCATCGGCACCAGCACCACCAGCATGAGCAGCAGCGTCATGAGCGCGGCGGTCAGTGCCGGGCGGCCGCCGAGACGGGCGAGCAGCCAGCGGTGGAGGGGCCAGGTGGTGACGCAGACGATGGCGGCGAACAGGATCGCCGCGATGAAGGGCCGCAGGATGAGGAAGCAGCCGAGCGCCAGCAGCATGACCAGGGCGATGCGGGCGAGGCGCTTGTTGTCGATGGGGTGCATGGGGCATTTTACCCGCAGGATGCGGCCTAAGCCTTCGACAGCGACTTCAGCGCCTGGCGGATGCCGTCCGACACGGAAAGGCCGGCGGGCAGCGCCCGCAGCGCCGCCTGCGCCTCGCGCTCGTTGTAGCCCAGCGCCAGCAGGGCGTTGAGGATGTCGGCGGCGGTGCCGGCCGCCGTTCCGCCGGGACTGACTTTCGCCGTTTCCCCCGGCCCGGCCTGCGGCAGCTTGTCCTTCAGCTCCAGCAGCAGGCGCTCCGCCGTCTTCTTGCCGATGCCGGGAATCTTCGTCAGGCGGCCGGCTTCCTGCGCCGCCACCGCCAGGGAGAGCTCGGCCACCGTCAGGCCGGAGAGCAGCGCCAGGGCCGTGCGCGCGCCGACGCCGGAGATCTTCAGCAACTGGCGGAAGGCGGCGCGCTCGGCTTCCGTGGCGAAGCCGAACAGCTGGTGCGCATCCTCGCGCACCGCCAGGTGGGTGTGCAGGGACACCTTCTCGCCGCTTGCGGGCAGGAGGTAGAAGGTGCTCATGGGCACGTCGATTTCGTAGCCGACGCCCGCCACGTCCAGCGTGATCTGCGGCGGGTTCTTTTCGACGAGGATGCCGGTCAGGCGGCCGATCATGCTTGCGTTCCGGGAATGGGGAGGGTGGGGAATTGTAGCGGCAGCGGCAAAAAAAAGCGCCCTTGCGGGCGCTGGTCACACGGACGGCGTGTGTGAAAAACGCAGGGGAGGAAGTATCGTCCTGCGAATGGATTAGAACCGGATTCCCGCCCGGCGCGCATCATCCGATCGGGTGATAACGAAAGTGATAGGCCAGGGCCGGTTCGGCGCGGCTCAGCGCAGCCGGCCATTGCGCAGGCGCAGGCCGGCGGTGGCGAGTGCCCCCAGCCCCTGGCCGCCGTGGGCGTGGCAGATGGCGCAGGCGAGCGCATCGGCCGCATCCGGGCTGGGGTCGCCCGGCAGGGCGAGCAGGCGCCGCACCATGTGCTGCACCTGTTCCTTGGCGGCGTGGCCGTTGCCGACCACCGCCTGCTTGACCTGCAGGGCGGTGTATTCGGCGACGGGCAGGGCGGCGTCGACCGCCGCGCAGATCGCCGCGCCGCGCGCCTGGCCGAGCAGCAGGGTGGACTGCGGATTGACGTTGACGAAGACGATCTCGACGGCGACTTGCTGCGGCTGGTGGGTGGCGATCACCTCGCGCAGGCCGTCGAGGATGGACTTCAGGCGCAGCGGCAGCGCGCCGTCCGGCGGGGTCCGGACGCAGCCGCTGGCGAGGTAGGCGAGCTTCGTGCCGACCTTCTCGATGATGCCAAAACCCGTAATCCGGAGACCGGGGTCGACGCCGAGAATGCGGATGCGCTCGCTGTTCACTCGTCCATGACTGCGGTTGTGTAGACTTCCTGCACGTCGTCGAGCGCGTCGATGGCGTCGAGCAGCTTCTGCATCCGGGCGGCATCCTCGCCGGCCAGCTCGGTCTCGTTGAGCGGCTTCAGCGTCACGTCGGCCACTTCCGCCGCGAGCCCGGCCTGCTCCAGCCCGGCCTTGACGGCATGGAAGTCCGCCGGCGCGCAGATCACCTCGATGCTGCCGTCCTCGTTGCTCAGCACGTCCTCGGCGCCGGCGTCCAGTGCCGCCTCCATCACCTTGTCCTCGCTGGTGCCGGGGGCGAAGAGGAACTGGCCGCAGTGCTTGAACTGGAAGGCCACCGAACCTTCCGTGCCCATGTTGCCGCCGTGCTTGGCGAAGGCGTGGCGCACGTCGGCGACGGTGCGCGTCTTGTTGTCGGTGAGGCAGTCCACCATCACCGCGGCGCCGCCGATGCCGTAGCCCTCGTAGCGGATCTCCTCGTAGCTGACGCCTTCGAGCTGGCCGGTGCCGCGCTTGATGGCGTTGTCGATGTTGTCCTTGGGCAGGCTCTGGGCCTTGGCCTTTTCCATGGCCAGGCGCAGGCGCGGGTTGCTGTTGGCGTCGCCGCCGCCCATCTTGGCGGCGACGGTGATTTCCTTGATGAGCTTGGTGAAGACCTTGCCGCGCTTGGCGTCCTGACGCCCCTTGCGGTGCTGGATGTTGGCCCATTTGGAGTGGCCGGCCATGTTGATCCCCTCTTATAACTGCGCTGATAGAATGCGATTTTACACTTACGGGAGAAGTCGCATGGCCCAGCCGCTCGTCATCGCGAAATCCGGCGAGCACGAACTCGCCCTGCTGCCCCAGATGGCCAACCGCCACGGCCTCGTCACCGGCGCCACCGGCACCGGCAAGACCGTCACCCTGCAGACGCTGGCCGAGCACTTCTCCGAGATCGGCGTGCCCTGCTTCATGTCCGACGTCAAGGGCGACCTCTCCGGCATTTCCCAGCCCGGCGGCGGCAACGCCAAGGTGGCCGAGCGGGTCGCGATGCTGAAGCTCGAGGGCTTCGCCCACCAGGGCTACCCGGTTACCCTGTGGGACCCCTTCGGCGAGGCCGGCCATCCGGTGCACGCCACCGTCTCCGACATGGGGCCGCTGCTGCTCGGCCGCATGCTCGACCTCAACGAGACGCAGGGCGGCGTGCTCAACCTGGTGTTCAAGGTGGCCGACGACAACGGCCTGCTGCTGCTCGACCTGAAGGACCTGCGCGCGATGCTGGCCTTCGTCGGCGAAAACGCAAAACAGTTCACCACCGAGTACGGCAACGTCTCGGCGGCCTCGATCGGCGCCATCCAGCGCGGCCTGCTGGCGCTCGAATCGCAGGGCGGCGAGAAGCTGTTCGGCGAGCCGATGCTCGACATCGCCGACCTGATCCAGACCGACCGCGGCCGCGGCATCATCAACATCCTCTCGGCCGACCGCCTGATGCAGTCGCCGAAGTTGTACGCGACGCTGCTGCTGTGGCTGCTCTCCGAACTGTTCGAGAACCTGCCCGAGGCGGGCGACCTCGACAAGCCGAAGCTGGTGTTCTTCTTCGACGAGGCGCATCTGCTCTTCGACGATGCGCCGGCGGCGCTGGTCGACAAGATCGAGCAGGTGGTGCGGCTGATCCGCTCCAAGGGCGTCGGCGTCTACTTCGTCACGCAGAACCCGGCCGACGTGCCGGACAAGGTGCTCTCCCAGCTCGGCAACCGCGTGCAGCACGCGCTGCGCGCCTTCTCCGCGCGCGACCAGAAGGCGGTCAGGGCGGCCGCCGAAACCATGCGCGACAACCCCGGCCTGGACGAGGCCGCCGCCATCACCGACCTGGGCGTCGGCGAGGCGCTGGTCTCCTGCCTCGACGAGAAGGGCCGCCCCGGCGTGGTCCAGCGCGCCTTCGTCGTGCCGCCGCAGGGCCGGATCGGCCCCATCACCGACGCGCAGCGCCGCCAGCTGATCCAGAACTCCCTCGTCGCCGGTGTCTACGAGAAGGCGGTGGATCGCGAATCCGCCTACGAGATCCTCAAGGCGCGCGCGGCGCAGGCGGCACAGGCCGCCGCCGCGCCGCCGCCCCAGGCAACACAAGCGCAGACTCAATCGGGTGGCGGTCTCCTCGGCGGATTGGGGGCGCTGCTGGGCGGCGGCGCGCGCGGCACCCGCCAGACGGTGGCCGAAGCGGCGGTGACCAGCGCCGCCCGCGCCATCGGCTCGAACCTGGGGCGGCAGATCATACGCGGCGTGCTAGGGTCGATCTTCGGCGGCAAGCGCTGACGCAGCCGCCGTCCTGCGCGGGCTGACTTTTCCCCGGGGCGGGCAGGCTGCGCGCGTAGGTCGTCCTTCAGCCCGACATCGGTTTCGGGCTGAAGGACGACCTACAGCCCCAACCGCTGGCAGATCGTCGTCGTCAGGCCGGCCTGGTTGAGCGTGTAGAAGTGCAGGCCCGGCGCGCCGCCGGCGAGCAGGCGCTCGCACAGTTCCGTCACCACGTCGAGGCCGAAGGAACGCGCCGACGCCGCATCGTCGCCGAAGCTCTCGAACTTCTTCCGCATCCAGCGCGGGATTTCCGTGCCGCAGGCGTCCGAGAAGCGGGCGATCTTGCTGAAGTTGGCGATCGGCATAATGCCCGGCACGATCGGCAGCGTGACGCCCAGCGCCTGCGCCTGATCGACGAACTGGTTGTAGGCGTCGGCGTTGTAGAAATACTGCGTGATGGCCGAATCCGCTCCCGCCTCCACCTTGCGCTTGAAATTCAGCAGGTCGTCGCGCGGGCTCTTCGCCTGCGGGTGGTACTCCGGGTAGGCCGCCACTTCGATATGGAACCATTCGCCGGTCTCGGCGCGGATGAATGCCACCAGCTCGTTGGCGTAGCGGAACTCGCCCGCATCGGCCATGCCCGAGGGCAGGTCGCCGCGCAGGGCGACGATGCGGCGGATGCCGGCCGCCCGGTAGCGCCCGAGCACGGCGCGGATGTTCTCGCGCGTCGAGCCGATGCAGGACAGGTGCGGCGCCGCCGGCTGGCCCTCGGCCTGGATCTCCAGCACCGTCTCCAGCGTGCGGTCGCGCGTCGAGCCGCCGGCGCCGAAGGTGCAGGAGAAGAAGGCCGGCTTCAATTGGGCCAGCTGGCGCCGCGTGGCACGCAGCTTGTCGGCGCCCTCGGCCGTCTGCGGCGGGAAGAATTCGAAGGAGATTTCGGGTTTCATGGTGTCGGATCGGCGCCCTCGGGCGGGGGCAGATTGGCCAGGCAGTCGGCGGCGGCGGCCGCGAGTTTCCCGTCGAAAGTGACGAGTGGTGCGCGCAGTTCGGCGGCCAGCCACAGGTAGGACGCGTCGTAAGCGGGAAGCTTGTACTGTTGCGCCAGGCCGAAGACGCCGGCCGGGGGCGTTGCCGACAGCCGAATCAGGCTGAAGTCGAATCCTTCCAGTCGTTCGGCCAGGGCCTGTGGGGATGCCAGTCCGCGACGCAACTTGTTCATGGCGACGTTGGCGATCTCGAAGGGCAGCAGGGCCGGTGCATGCAAAGTGTAGGGGTGCAGGCGGGCGAGTGCCATTTCGCTTTCCGCTTCCCCGAAGAGGAAAGCGGCCAGCACGTTGGCATCGACGACGGCAGGCGGGCGAGCCGAGTAAGGCATGGGCGGTTCGGAAACGTAGAGCGTCATTGCTTGTTATTGCCGGCGCGCGGTTTGCGTCCGTGGACTAGCCCGATGCCGGGGATGGGCTCCGAGTCGCCCGGCTGCGGCGGCCAATGCCCATCCTTGATGCCGGCCATGACCCAGGCTTCGCCGTAATGGGTGTCGCGCATTTCCCGGATGAAGTCTACTGACGATTCAGATCTGCTCCCCGGGGGCGAGGGAAACCGGCGGCGAAAATCGGCTGCTGCTTCCGCGAAGCTCTTGCTTGGCTCGACCGCAGGTTTTTTTGTGGAGTGATCTGCCGGTATGTCAGCCCCCGGCTCTTCGGCCGCCGCCTGCGAGATGAGCGCCATCAGCTCGCCCTGGAGGGAGCGGTGATGGCGTGCGGCTCGCCGGCGAATGGCTTCCAGCAGGGGCTCGGGAACATCCTTGATCGACAGACTGGGCATGATGAATACCTCCACGGTGGAACCATAACAGTTCCATTATGGTTCCACCGTGAAACCACGTCAATAGCGGTAGTGGTCCGGCTTGTACGGGCCGTCCTTGGACAGGTTGAGGTAGGTCGCCTGTTCGTCGGACAGCTCGGTCAGGTGGGCGCCGATCTTCTTCAGGTGCAGCCGCGCCACTTTTTCGTCGAGGTGCTTGGGCAGCACGTACACCTGCTTGCCGTACTGGCTGCCGCGGGTGAACAGCTCGATCTGCGCCAGCACCTGGTTGGTGAAGGAGTTGCTCATGACGAAGGAGGGATGTCCGGTGGCGCAGCCGAGGTTCACCAGCCGCCCTTCGGCCAGCACGATGATGCGCTTGCCGTCGGGGAAGATGACATGGTCGACCTGCGGCTTGATGTTTTCCCACGTGTACTGGCGCAGCGAGGCGATGTCGATCTCGGAATCGAAGTGGCCGATGTTGCAGACGATGGCGTTGTTGCGCATCGCCTTCATGTGCTCGTGGCCGATGATGCGCAGGTTGCCGGTGGCGGTGACGAAGATGTCGGCGTGGCCCGCCGCCTCGTCCATGGTGACGACGCGGTAGCCTTCCATCGCCGCCTGCAGCGCGCAGATCGGGTCGATCTCCGTCACCCACACCGTGGCGCCGAGGCCGCGCAGCGACTGCGCGCAGCCCTTGCCGACGTCGCCGTAGCCCGCCACGACGGCGACCTTGCCGGCGATCATGACGTCGGTGGCGCGCTTGATGCCGTCCACCAGCGATTCGCGGCAGCCGTAGAGGTTGTCGAACTTGGCCTTGGTGACCGAATCGTTGACGTTGATGGCCGGGAAGGGCAGCCGACCCTCGGCCGCCATCTGGTAGAGGCGCTTGACGCCGGTGGTGGTCTCTTCCGTCACGCCCTGGATGCCGGCCAGAATCTTCGCGTACCAGCCGGGCTGGGCGGCGATGCGCTTCCTGATGGCGGCGAACAGCGCGACTTCCTCTTCGTTGGTCGGGTGGGCGATCACCGACGGGTTTTCCTCGGCCTTCGTGCCGAGGATCAGCAGCAGCGTCGCATCGCCGCCGTCGTCGAGGATCATGTTGGGGCCCTTGCCATTGGGCCACTCGAAGATGCGGTGGGTGTAGTCCCAGTACTCCTCCAGCGTTTCACCCTTGTAGGCGAACACCGGCGTGCCGCTGGCGGCGATGGCGGCGGCGGCGTGGTCCTGCGTCGAGAAGATGTTGCAGGAGGCCCAGCGCACGTCGGCGCCGAGCGCCTTCAGGCTCTCGATCAGCACCGCCGTCTGGATGGTCATGTGCAGGCTGCCGGCGATGCGCGCGCCGCGCAGCGGCTGGGTGGCGGCGAATTCCTCGCGCACGGCCATCAGGCCGGGCATCTCGGTTTCAGCGATGGTGATTTCCTTGCGCCCCCAGGCTGCGAGGGCGATGTCGGCGACTTTGTAGTCGGTAAAGCCGGAAACGGCTTTGGCTGTGGCGGTCATGCTTGGCTCCTTGTCAAAGCAGCCGGGGGGAGATGGGGGAGGGGCTTCGCACTCACCTGCCATCCCGTGCCGGCACGGGTTGAGGTGAGCGCCGTTGAAACGTTACCGAGCCTGGGGGCCGACTGATGCGGCGCCTCGCAGCGCTCCTCGGAAGCGACGCATTATACGCCCGAAGCCGATTCCGATAAACTCCGGCGTGGCCATGACAAACGAAAGCATCGAGCGCTTCATTTCCCGCTGGCAGGCCGCCGGCGGGTCGGAACGCGCCAACTACCAGCTTTTCATCGGCGAGCTCACCGAGCTGCTCGGCCTGCCGCGGCCCGACCCGGCGCGCGACGACACGCGCGACAACGCCTACGTCTTCGAGCGCCGCGTGCGCTTCCGCCACGGCGACGGCAGCGAGTCCCACGGCTTCATCGACTGCTACCGGCGCGGCGCCTTCGTGCTGGAGGCGAAGCGGATCAAGGCCAACGGCGGCAAGGGCTTCGACGACGCCCTGCAGCGCGCCCGCGGCCAGGCCGAGGCCTATGCCCGCGCCCTGCCGGCCGGGGAGGGGCGGCCGCCCTTCCTCGTGGTGGTGGATGTCGGCAACGTCATCGAGCTGTATGCGGAGTTCTCCCGCTCCGGCGCCACCTACACGCCCTTCCCCGATCCGCGCTCGCACCGCATCCGGCTGACTGACTTTCGCGACGCGGCCATCCGCGAGCGGCTCGCCGCCCTCTGGCTCGACCCGCTCTCGCTCGACCCGACGCGCGCCACCGCCCGCGTCACGCGCGAGGTGGCCGAGCGCCTGGCCGAGGTGGCCAAGGCGTTGGAGGGCGCGGGCCACGACGCCGAGACCGTCGCCGGCTTCCTCAGCCGCTGCCTGTTCACCATGTTCGCCGAGGACGTCGAACTGCTGCCGCGCCGCGACGGCAAGGGCGCCTTCACGATCCTGCTGGAGAGCCTGAAGGACGACCCGGCGCAGTTCGTGCCGCTGGTGGGCGAGCTGTGGCGGGCGATGGACCAGGGCGAATTCTCCGTCGCCATCCGCGCCGCGCTGCCGCGCTTCAACGGCAAGCTGTTCAAGCAGCCGCAGGTGTTGCCGCTGACGCGCGACCAGATCGAACTGCTCATCAAGGCGTCCCAGGCCGACTGGACGCAGGTCGAGCCGGCCATCTTCGGCACCCTGCTGGAGCGCGCCCTCGATCCGGCCGAGCGCCACGCGCTGGGCGCGCACTACACGCCGCGCGCCTATGTCGAGCGGCTGGTGCTGCCGACGGTGATCGAGCCGTTGCGCCAGAGCTGGAGCCATGTCCAGGCCGCCGCGCTGATGCTCGCCAACGAGGGCAAGGAGAAGGAGGCCATCGCCGAAATCCGTGCCTTCCACCATCGCCTGTGCGAGTTGAAAGTGCTCGACCCGGCCTGCGGCTCGGGCAACTTTCTGTACGTGACGCTGGAGCACATGAAGCGCCTGGAGGGCGAGGTGCTCAACCAGCTCGCCGAGATCGGCCACACGCAGGCGATGCTGGAGACGGAGGGCCTGAGCGTCGATCCCCACCAGTTCCTCGGCCTGGAGATCAATCCGCGCGCGGCGGCGGTAGCCGAGATGGTGCTGTGGATCGGCTATCTGCAATGGCATTTCCGCACGCGCGGCCATGTCATGCCGCCGCAGCCGGTGCTGAAGGATTTCCGCAACATCGAATGCCGCGACGCCGTGCTGGCCTACGACTCGGTCGAGTACGTCACGGATGCGCGCGGCGTGCCGGTGTCGCGCTGGGACGGCAAGACCACGAAGAAGCATCCCGTCACCGGCGAGGACGTGCCCGACGAATCCGCACAGGTGCCGCTGGAGCGCTACGTCAATCCGCGCCGCGCCGACTGGCCGCGGGCCGACGTGGTGGTGGGCAATCCGCCGTTCATCGGCTCGGCGGGCATGCGCCAGGCGCTGGGCGACGGCTATGTCGAGGCGCTGCGCGGTGCGTGGAAGGACGTGCCCGAGTCGGCGGATTTCGTCATGTATTGGTGGCACAAGGCGGCTTGTCTGGTTCGTGCGGGCGCGTTGTCGCGCTTTGGCTTCATCACCACCAACAGTGTTCGGCAGACCTTCAACCGGCGCGTGCTGCAGGCGCATCTGCGGGAGGGGGACGGGGCTGCCCCGCCCTCCTTAGCGGCAGAAAGCGCCGAATGCGTCGGTCGGGGCAGCCCCGTCCCCCTCCACCTGGCGCTTGCGGTGCCGGACCATCCGTGGGTGGACAGCGCGGATGGGGCGGCGGTGCGGATTGCTATGACCGTGGGGGCGCCGGGAATAGGCGAGGGGCGGTTGCTGACCGTGACTGAAGAACGCGAAGGTGGCGGCGAGGGCCTTGAGGTTGAAACTGCCGAGCATCTGGGGGTGATCCATGCCGATCTGTCGTGTGGCGCGAACATCGCGTCCGCCGGGCAACTCAGCGCGAATCAGGACTTGAGCAATCGCGGGTTCTGCCTGTTTGGCGCTGGCTTCATAGTCAGCCCCCAGGACACGGCGAGACTGGAAACTGACGCGCCCATCAAGCCCTATCGCAACGGCAAAGACCTCATGGACAAGCCGCGCGGCGTCAAGGTGATCGATCTCTTTGGCCTAACCGCAGAGGAAGTGCGCGCTCGCTGGCCGGCCACTTACCAATGGGTACTGGAGCGCGTGAAGCCCGAGCGTGACCACAACAACCGCGAGGGTCGCCGTCGCAACTGGTGGCTGTTCGGTGAGCCCAACCCTAAGTTGCGCCAGCAGCTCCTTGGCCTGCCGCGCTACATCGCCACCGTCGAAACCGCCAAACACCGTGTCTTCCAGTTTCTCGATGCCAGCATCGCGCCGGACAACATGCTGGTCGCCATCGCTCTTGATGACGCCTATTTCCTCGGCGTGTTGTCCAGTCGCGTGCATGTCATCTGGGCGCTGGCGTCTGGTGGAACACTGGAAGATCGGCCGCGCTACAACAAGTCCCGCTGTTTCGAAACCTTCCCCTTTCCCGCCGCCACCCCAGAACTGCAGGCGCGCATTCGCGAGCTGGCAGAGCAGATCGATGCGCATCGGAAGCGGCAGCAGGCGGCGCATGCGGAGTTGACGCTGACGGGGATGTACAACGTCCTCGAAAAGTTAAAAGTCAGTCTCCCCATGACGGCGAAGGAGAAGGCGATTCACGAGATGGGGCTGGTGTCGGTGCTGAGGAGCCTGCACGACGAGCTGGATGCGGCGGTGCTGGCGGCCTATGGCTGGAACGATGCGCCGTCCGACGAAACCATTCTCGAACGCCTCGTCGCCTTGAATGCCGAGCGCGCCGCCGAGGAAGCGGCCGGACAGGTGCGCTGGCTGCGCCCCGAATTCCAGCACCCCCAACAACCGCAGGCGGTTCAGGCGGAGATGGGATTGTCCCGCCCGACGCATTCGGAAGCCGCTAAGGAGGGCGGGACAATCCCGTCTCCGCCCCGCACCGAGCCACAACGCCACCCTTGGCCAAACACGCTCCCCGAGCAGGTCGCCGCCGTCGCCCGAGTGCTCGCCGAGGCCCGCGCCCCGCTCGCCGAGGCCGACCTCGCCGCCCGCTTCGCCGGCAAGGGCCCCTGGAAGAAGCGCCTGCCCCAGCTCCTCGACACCCTCGTCGCCCTCGGCCGCGCGCGGGTGCTGGAAGACGGCCGCTGGATGGGGTAAGTTAGAAGGGCGCATTCGCGGAAGGACCGATCATGACCCAAGCAGCCCAAGAGATAGCCCAGCTGGTGGCCAAGCTGCCCCCCAGCGAACGCCTGTTGGTGGTGGAATCCATACTTGCGACCCTCGACAAACCGGACCCGGAGATCGAAGCCGCTTGGGCCAAGGAAGCGCAAGAGCGGCTCGCTGCCTATAAGCGAGGCGAGATTCAGGCCATCGACGAGAAAGACGTCTTCGGCGACCTGGAAGAATAATGAGGGTTCGCTTCCTCGAAGTGGCCCGCCAGGAAATAGCGGAGGCGGCTGAATACTACGCGGCGATTTCCCCAAAGTTGGGGCAGGCCTTCAAGTGGGAACTTCGGCAGATGTTGCGGCGCGTCGCCACCATGCCGACGGCCTGGCCACCAGCCGGCGAGGGTACGCGCAAGTGCCTCATGTCCCGCTTTCCCTATCTCGTCATCTACGCGCCGTTGCCGGATGAGGTTCTGGTACTGACAGTCGGCCACCAGCACCGTCAGCCCGGCTATTGGCGCGACCGCCTTGCGGCCCTGAAGCAGTAACAGAGCCGCCTGGCACGGTACCCCATGGCTCACGCTGTGATCCCGACCAGGCGGAAGATGCTTCTGTCCCGGCGCCGTGCCGGATGACCAGGAGACATCCATGACACACACCAGTGAATCTGGAGCAGGGCGGGCACGCCTCGGCATGGGTTTCGGCGAGTTCTGGGGACACCGGTCGGAGGCGCACGCAATGGCCCTCCTTGCCTTGGGGTTCGTCGCCGGATGGATCGCCGTGGGTATCACGATGACGGGGATGCCCTGGCTGCTGGCGCTTGTCGCGAGCTTCGTCGTGGCCGCGGTCGGCCTCGCGGCGTATGGCCTTTCCTGTCTCTTCATCGTGGGCTTTGTGCCGCTCATTCTTGCCACTCTCATCACGGTGGGTCTGGAAGCTTGGTGGCGCGTGTGTACGAATCGGCCTTATGTGCCGCCGCCCCAGGCACCGGTGGTCCATGTCCCCACACCGCCCCCTGCGCCCGCGCCGCAGAAGAAGCGGGGCGGCTGGCTCATCCCCCTGGCGATCGGCCTGTGGATCGGCAGCACGTGGGGGGACGACTGATGCAGGAGGCCAAGGGCCCCTGGAAAAAGCGCCTGCCCCAGTTCCTCGACACCCTCGTCACCCTCGGCCGCGCCCGCGTGCTGGAAGACGGCCGCTGGATGGGGTAGCCGGGTTTTGCGGGCTCACTCCCTGAGTCCGGCGCGGCGTAACCTGAAGGCAGTCAACATCATCGAGGGAGGCCGTCATGTACCGATTCTTTCTGGCGCCGGTGAGCGCCGTCGGGTTTGCGCTGCTGGCTTACCTTGCCTGGCAGCTATCGGCGATTTTCTGGAGCGGCGTCATGGCGCTGTGCGCCTGGCTGTCCTTCGCCTGCCTGGTGAAGCCGAAGAGCCATTCGGGGCAGGCCGGTCTGGAACTCATGGCGGTGGTGGCGCTCGTCTGCGCGGTTCTTCTGATGGATGACTTCTTCGACGGCGACTGCTAACGAACGCGATTCGAACCGGGAGGGGGAACCATGTCTGCACTCGACAGGAAGCAACCGGATTGGCGGTTGCTCCTGAGGCAAGCGCCGTATCGCAGGGGCTGACTTTTTTGCCTGTTTAGGGGAACTTGCGCCGCTGGTGGAGTATGCGCGCCACCTGGATTTTCGTCGGGCGCAGGCGGCAAATCACGGTCAGGGAGGTCCGCGCCACCGGCCACTCGCGGGTGCCCGGCAGACGCCCTGGTGTTCCAATTTCAGGATTGCGCTCGATCAAATCGAGCGTTCGCTCGACCCGCGAGAAAACCAGGCCGGCGGCGTGCGGATCGTCGGCGGCGATGTATTCCAACTCGGCGTGGTATTCGCGTGCGGCGCGCGGAGAAAGCTCAAGCGGCTTTCTTGTGCGCGGCATGCTTGGCGACGATGCGGCGGGCCTGTTCGCTGACGGCGGCGCGGGGGACGCCTTTCCCGGCATCCAGTTCTGCGAGCCCTTCCTTGACCTTGCGAACGAATTCCTCGGTGTAGTCGAAGCCGTCGCGCAGGACGTGTTTCAACATGGCTTTTGGCGTGCGGCCGGCCTCCTGGGCCAGCTTCTCAAGGCGGCGCTGCTCGGCGGGCGAGAGGGCTACGGAGGCTCGGGTCATGGCGAATTTCTCATTCGGGGTATCAGTGCCTGAAATGGTAATCCTGAGGCCGAAAGCTGTCCAACCGTCTTTGGGAGGCCGGAAACGACGAAGCCGCCCGGCGGCGGCTTCGCGCGAGGCAGGTAACTTCTACAACCCGGCGTCGGCCTTCAGCGCGGCTGCCTTGTCGATGGCTTCCCAGGTGAACTCCGGCTCGTCGCGACCGAAGTGGCCGTAGGCGGCGGTCTTGCGGTAGATCGGCCGCAGCAGGTCGAGCGTCAGGATGATGCCCTTCGGCCGCAGATCGAAGTGCTTGCGGATCAGTTCCTCGATCTTCTCCTCGGCGATCTTGCCGGTGCCGTAGGTGTGCACCATCAGCGACACCGGCTGGGCGACGCCGATGGCGTAGGCGACCTGCACTTCGCAGCGGTCGGCCAGGCCGGCGGCGACGACGTTCTTGGCGACGTGGCGGCAGGCGTAGGCGGCCGAGCGGTCGACCTTCGACGGGTCCTTGCCGGAGAAGGCGCCGCCGCCGTGGTGGGCGGCGCCGCCGTAGGTGTCGACGATGATCTTGCGGCCGGTGAGGCCGCAGTCGCCGTGCGGGCCGCCGACGACGAAGCGGCCGGTCGGGTTCACCAGGTAGCGGACGTTGCCCTGGAGCATCTCCTTCGGCAGCACCGGCTTGATGATCTCCTCGATCACCGATTCCGAAAGCTGGGCGTGGGAGACGTCGGGGTCGTGCTGGGTCGACACCACGACGGTGTCGATGGATACCGGCTTGTCGTCGACGTATTTCACGGTGAGCTGGCTCTTGGCATCGGGGCGCAGCCAGGGCAGACGGCCGTCGCGGCGCACCTCGGCCTGGCGCTGCATGATGCGGTGGGCGTAGTAGATCGGCATCGGCATCAGCTGCGGCGTCTCGTTGCAGGCGTAGCCGAACATCAGGCCCTGGTCGCCGGCGCCCTGTTCGAGGTCGAGGCCCTGGCCTTCGTTCACCCCCTGGGCGATGTCGGGCGACTGGCGATTGATGGCGGCGAGCACGGCGCAGGACTTCCAGTCGAAGCCGATGTCGGAGTTGTCGTAACCGATGCGCTTGACGGTCTCCTGGGCGATCTCGCGGTAGTTGATGTGCGCCGTGGTGGTGATTTCGCCGGAGATGACGACGAGGCCGGTCGACACCAGCGTTTCGCAGGCGACGCGGCCGTGCTTGTCCTCGGCCAGGATGGCGTCGAGGACGGAATCGGAAATCTGGTCGGCGACCTTGTCGGGATGGCCCTCGCCGACCGACTCGGAAGTGAAAAGGAATTCTCTGGACATGACCCTGCTCCTGTTGTGTGTTCCCGATACGCTGACGTTACCGGCTCCGGGAAGACGAGCAGGTGACGCTTTAGCAGTATGTTTTACCCGCCCTGCAAGTTGTCCTGGGGAACCCGTGCGGTCCCATTAACTCGGCGGAGCGCAGATTATAATTTCTGACCCTTGTCGGGTCAAACAGGGTATTTTTCGTTACGGCGCATCCTGGAAATCAGCTTTCACTGAATCTGCGTTTTTCTCCAATGTCATTGCTGTTCCGTCTCCTCGGCCGACTGCCCCTCGTTGTGCTTCATGCCCTCGGCGCCCTGCTCGGCTGGGCCAGCTATCTCGCCTCGTCCGCCTATCGGCGCCATCTGCGCGAAAACCTGGAGCTGGCGTTTCCCGGGGCCGGCATGCGGCTGCGCCTGGCCGCGGCGGCCGAGGCCGGCAAGGGCGGTCTGGAGACGCTGCGTGTCTGGTTTGCCCCCGAAGCGGTGTTGGCGTCCATGGTGCGCGAGGTGCGCGGCTGGGAGGCGGTGGAGGCGGCCCGGCGCGCCGGGCGCAGTCTGATTCTGGTCTCGCCGCATATGGGTTCCTTCGAAATCTTTGTGGCGTTTCTGTTTCTCCGCCACTATCCGGTAACGGCGTTGTACCGCCCGCACCGCAACGCCCTGATCCAGGACTTGATCGAACGCGGGCGCGGGCGTTTTGTGCGCCTGGCGCCGGCCGGCCTGAGCGGCGTGCGCGCCCTGCTCGCCGCGTTGAGGCGCCGGGAAGTCGTGTTCGTCCTGCCGGACCAGGTGCCGAGCGGGGGCCAGGGGCAATGGCTGCCCTTCTTCGGCCGCCAGGCGTATACGATGACCCTCGTGGGACGGCTGACGGCACAGCGGGAGGCCGAGACCTTCATGGTCTTCGGCGAACGGCTGCCGTTCGGGCGCGGCTTTCGCCTGCATTTCCTGCCGCCCGCGCCACCGCTCGCCGGCAGCGTCGAGGAACGGACGCGGGCGATCAACGAAAATGTCGAGTCGGTGGTCAGGATGAATCCGGCGCAGTATCTGTGGGGTTACAACCGCTACAAGATCCCTGCCGGCGTGCGTTCGCCGGCATCCGCGACCGGGCCTGAAGAATGCTGACCCGCCTTGGCCTCGGCCTGATCTGGCTGCTGCACTTCCTGCCGCTGAAGGGGCTGGCGCCGCTGGGCGAGGCTTTCGGCAAGCTGCTCTACGCCTTCGGCCGCGAGCGGCGCCACATCGCGCTGACCAACCTGCGCCTGTGCTATCCGCAGATGGACGGGATGGCGCGCGAGCGTCTGGCGCGCGCCCATTTCCGCGCCTTCGGCCGCAGTTTCCTCGAGCGGGGGCTGCTGTGGTGGTCGCCGCCGGAGGCGATCCGCCGCCTGGTGCGGGTCGAGGGACTGGAACGCGTGCGCGCCCTGGCGGGCAAGCCTGTGATCCTCTTCGTGCCGCATTTCGTCGGCCTCGACATGGGCTGGACGCGGCTCACGCTGGAACTCGACATGGTGAGCATCTATGCCCAGCAGAAGAATTTCTATTTCAATGCCGCGCTCTACAAGGGCCGCCTGCGCTTCGGCCATTCCAGGCTGCTGTCGCGGCAGGAGGGCGTGCGCCAGGCCATCCGCGCCATGAAGGCCGGCCAGCCCTTCTATTACCTGCCGGACATGGACTACGGCCAGCGCGACACCATCTTCGTGCCCTTTTTCAATGTTCCGGCGGCGACGATCACCGGGCTGTCGCGCCTGGCGCGCATGACCGGGGCGGCGGTGATTCCCTGCATCACCCGCATGCTGCCCGGCGGCGCGGGCTACGTCGTCGAGCTGGGCGCGCCGTGGACGGACTTCCCCGGCGAGAGCATCGAGGCCGACACCCTGCGCATGAACGGCTGGATCGAGCAGCGCATCGCCGAGATGCCGGAGCAGTACTACTGGGTGCACAAGCGCTTCAAGACGCGGCCGAAGGGCGAGAAGAAGCCGTACTGAAAGTGTAAGATTCGACCATGTTCCGCAATCCCGCACCTGAAGAGATCTGCGCCCTGCTGCGCGAGGTAAGGACCATCGCCGTGGTCGGCCTCTCGCCCAATCCCGATCGTCCCGCCTTCCGCATCGCCCGCGCCCTGCAAGGTTTCGGCTACCGCATCATTCCGGTGCGGCCGAAGGTGGAGACGGTCCTCGGCGAGAAGGCCTACGCTTCGCTGGCCGAGGTGCCGGACAAGATCGACCTGGTCGACGTCTTCCGCGCCGCCGAGCATGTCGGCCCGCTCGTGGACGCATGCCTGCGCCTCGGCCTGAAGCGCCTCTGGCTGCAGGACGGCGTGGTCAATGAAGCAGCCGCCGAAAAGGCCGTGACCGGCGGCATGACGGTGGTGATGGACCGTTGCATCTGGCGGGATTGCACCAGTCTGTGCGCCGAGGTCGCCGATGCGGGTTAGGTTCACCAAGATGCACGGCCTCGGCAACGACTTCGTCGTGCTCGATGCCGTCACGCAGGCGATCGACCTGACGCCGGATCAGGCACGCTTCCTCGCCGACCGCCACTTCGGCGTCGGCTGCGACCAGGTTCTCGTCGTCGAGAAGCCGGCGCGCCCCGACGCCGACTTCCGTTACCGCATTTTCAACGCCGACGGCGGCGAGGTGGAGCAGTGCGGCAACGGCGCGCGCTGTTTCGTGCGCTTCGCGCACGAGAAGGGCCTGACGGCGAAGCGCGCCATCCGCGTCGAGACGCAGGGCGGCCTGATCGAGCCGCAACTCGAAGACGACGGCCTCGTCACCGTGGACATGGGCGTGCCGCGCTTCGAGCCCTCGCACGTGCCTTTCGTCACGGAGAGCGATGCGCTGGTGCAGCCGCTGCACGTCGGGCAGGACACGGTGGAGATCACCGCGCTCTCGATGGGCAATCCGCACGCCGTGCAGGCGGTGGCCAGCGTCGACGCCGCCCCGGTGGCCGAGCTGGGCCCGCGCATCGAAAACCATCCGCGCTTCCCGCAGCGGGTCAATGCCGGCTTCATGCAGGTGACGGACCGCCACGCCATCCGCCTGCGCGTCTACGAGCGCGGCGCCGGCGAGACCCTGGCCTGCGGCACCGGCGCCTGCGCCGCCGTCGTGGCCGGCATTGCCCGCGGCCTGCTCGATTCGCCGGTGCGGGTGACGACGCGCGGCGGCGAATTGGCGATCGCCTGGGGCGGGCCGGGGCAGCCGGTGCGCATGACCGGCCCGGCGGTGACGGTGTTCGAGGGTGAAATCGAGCTTCAGGTCGGGCCGTAGGTCGGGCTTCAGCCCGACATGGGCCGCGGATCAACCACTAATGTCGGCCTGAAGGCCGACCGACAAGGACAAACGAGAGAGGGAGCAATGAAAGCCGACGAAATCGCCCGCTACCTGCAGGACCATCCGAGCTTCTTCGAGGAATACGCCGAGCTGCTGGCGCAGCTCTGCATCCCGCACCCGCACGGCGGCCGCACCATCTCCATCACCGAGCGGCAGATCCTGACCTTGCGCGAAAAGGCCAAGCTGCTGGAAGCCAAGCTGGGCGAGCTGATCCGCTTCGGCGAGGAAAACGACGCCATCGGCGAGAAGGTGCACCGCCTGGCCACGGCACTGGCCGGCGCACGGGATTTCGCCGCCGTGCGGCGCGCGCTGATGACGCATCTCGGCGAGGATTTTGCCGTACCGCATGTCGCCTTCCGGCTGTGGGGCCTGCCGGCGCAAGACGACGCGGCGGAATTCGCCGGAGTGAACGAGCAGACGCGCATTTTCGCCGCCGGCCTGGCGCATCCCTTCTGCGGCGCCAACGCCGGCTTCGAAGCCGCTGCCTGGTTCGGCGAGGCCGGCGAGCACGTCCGCTCGGTGGCGCTGGTGGCGCTGCGGCGCGAGGCCGAGACGGTCGGCCTGCTGGCCCTCGGCTCCGAGGACGTGCAACGCTTCTACCCCGAGATGGGCACGCTCTATCTCGGACACATCGGCGAGCTGGCGAGCGCGGCCCTGCTGAGAACCCTGGAGTAGCCGTGGCGGAACTGGCGGGCGAAGCAGCAAGAGCCGCGGCCGCGGCCTGGCTCGACGAGCTGGCCCACCAGCGCCGCGTCAGCCCGCTCACCCTGGAGAGCTACGGCCACGATCTGGCCGCATTGCTGGACCTGGCCGGTGCCGCGCCGCTCGACGGGCTGAAGCATCACGACATCCGCCGCTTCGTCGCCCAGCTGCATGCGAGCGGCCTGTCGGGGCGTTCGCTCGCGCGCGTGCTGTCGGCCTGGCGCGGCTTCTTCAACTGGCTGGCGAAGTACCGCGGCCTTGAACGGAATCCCTGCCTTGCCGTGCGTGCCCCGAAAGCGAAAAAAGCCCTGCCCGCGGTGCTCTCGCCGGACCAGGCGAACGCGCTGCTGGAGCGGGAGGCCGATGGCCTGCTGGAACTGCGCGACAAGGCCCTGTTCGAGCTGGGCTACTCCTCCGGCCTGCGCCTGGCCGAACTGGCGAGCCTCGACTGCAGCATGGCGCAGGACCTGGCGGCGGGCGAAGTCACCGTCACCGGCAAGCGCGCCAAGACGCGTACCGTGCCGATCGGCCGCAAGGCGCGCGCGGCGCTGGCGGCCTGGCTGGCGCGCCGCGCGGAGATGGCCGCCGCCGACTGCCCGGCGCTGTTCGTCAGCCGCCGCGGCACGCGCCTGTCGATGCGCATGATCCAGCTCAGGCTGGATCGCTGGGCGAAGAAAGCCGGCCTCGGCGCCCACGTCCACCCGCACATGCTGCGCCATTCCTTCGCCTCGCACGTGCTGCAGTCCTCCGGCGACCTGCGCGCCGTGCAGGAGATGCTGGGGCATTCGAGCATAGGCACGACGCAGGTGTATACGCATCTCGACTTCATGCACCTCGCCAGGGTGTACGACGCCGCCCACCCGAGAGCCAGGAAGAAATGAAGCAGGGAAAAGCAGATCACCACGGCGTACACGGCGACACGGCGCAAAGTCCAGGTGATTTTGTGATTCGCCGTGCCGCCGTGCCCGCCGTGGTTTGCATGGGGGATTCGCGATGAGCCCGCCGACGGTTCGACGCTGGCTCGTTGAGGCCGCGCAGCGCATCGACGCGGCGCTCGGCCCGGCGCGCGTGGCGCGCATCGTGCTGCCGCCGCTCGTCGACAAGCCGGGCAGGGAGGGCGAATTCTGCGCCGTCCAGCTCGACGACGGCAGCGTCGGCCTGGCCTTCACCCTGCTCGACGGCACGCTCGCCGCGTTGCATGCGCGCGGGGAGCAGAGCGGCCGGGCGGCGCTGGCGCTGGCGCACGGTTTTGTCGAGGGCGACGGCGCCGCGCGTGCCCTCGGCCTCGCCGCGATCAACGCCCTGACGCGCCGCCTGTACGACCATGCCGGCTTCGTCCCCGACGACTCCGTTGATTCCTTCGGTTCGCTCGGGCTGAAGGCCGGCGACCGCCTCGGCATGGTCGGCCATTTCACGCCGCTGATCGAGCAGGCGCGGACGCTGGGCATTCCGGTCACGGTGCTCGAGCTCAAGCCCGAACTGGTGCGCGAGGCGCCGGGGCTCGTCGTCACGCTCGACCCGGCGCGGCTGGCCGGCTGCAACAAGATCGTGTCGACCAGCACGCTCCTGCTCAACGACACCTTCGAAGCGGTCGCCAAGCTCTGGAAGGGCAAGGAGGCCGTCGCCATCGTCGGCCCCTCGGCCGGCTGCCCGCCCGACCCGCTCTTCGCCGCAGGCGTCACGGCGGTGGGCGCCGCCTGGATCGCTGACGCCGAGGCCTTTCTTGCCCGCGTCGCCGCCGGCGAGAAGTGGGGCGGGACATCGCGCAAGGTGACGCTGATGTCGCAGCGCTATCCGGGTTTCGATGCGTTGCTTGCGGGCGCACGGTGAAATCCAGGGCAGCCGAACCCGGCCTGTCCTGGCTTGGCCGGGCCGTATAATGCGCGTCCGATGACTTTTAACCGCAAGCTGATCGCCGTCCTCGCCCTGCTGTGCCTGATCGGGGCGCAGCAGGCGGCCTTCGCCCACTGGGCCGCGCACCTTGGCGCGCCGGCGGCGGTCGGGATGGAGGCGCCGGACGGCGAGCATGCCGCCGCGGAGGTGCTCGACCAGGCCTGCACCAGTTGTGCAGCCTTCGCCGCACTCGGTGCGGCCCTGCCGGGCGGCACGTCCGTTACTTCGGCCGCAACCGCAATCGCCGCATCCGCCCTGCCGCCGCCGCAGGAAAAGTCAGTCCCCGCAATACGGCGCCGCCAGGCCCGCGCCCCGCCCGCATTCCTCTGAAGCCCTGAAATCGATCGAACCGCCGCGCCGGGCGCGGCGGCCGTTTCATTTGCTTTGGAGACAACACCATGCAACGCATTGCATTGCTTGCCGTCGCCTCGGCGCTGGCCTGGCCTGCCGCCGCCGGCGACGAAGACCTGAAAGCCCTGCGCGAGGAAGTCGCGCAGATGAAGAAAACCTACGAATCGCGCATCGCGTCGCTCGAGCAGCGGCTCGCCGCCGCCGAGTCGGCGCCCGCCAAAAGTCAGTCGCCGCAGGACGGCGCCTCGCGCGGCGCCGCTGCGGCCGGCGGCTTCAATCCCGAGGTCTCGCTCATCCTGCAGGGTCAGTATCGCCGCATGAAGGAAGTGCCCGAGCGCAGCATCACCGGCACCTGGCCGGCCGGCGGCCATGCCCACGGCAGCGAGGGCAACGAGGAACGCGGCTTCACGCTGGACAATTCCGAGCTGATCGTCTCGGCCAACATCAACCCCTCCTTCCGCGGCCTGCTGAACGTCGCGCTGAAGGACGGCGAGGCCGAGGTCGAGGAGGCGTACTTCCAGACCCTGGGCCTGGGCCGCGGCTTCACCCTGAAGGGCGGCCGCTTCCTTTCCGGCATCGGCTACCTCAACGAGCAGCATCCGCATGCCTGGGATTTCGCCGACGCGCCGCTGATGTCGAAAGCCCTCTTCGGCGAGCACTACGGCCAGGACGGCCTGCAACTGAAGTGGGTGGCGCCGACCGACCTGTTCATGGAGTTCGGTGCGGAGATCGGTCGCGGCGCCAATTTCCCCGGGACCGACCGCAACGGGAATTCCGCCGGCGCCAGTGCGCTCTTCGCGCATGCCGGCGGCGACGTCGGCCGCTCGCATGCCTGGCGCGCCGGCCTCTCCTGGCTGACGACGCGGGCGAAGGATCGCGAAGCGCACTTCGAGGACACCGACGCGGCCGGCCCGAACGAGGTCGAAGGCCTGTTTACCGGCAGGAGCCGTACCGTGGTGGCTGACTTTGTCTGGAAGTGGGCCCCGGACGGCAACGCGAAGCAGCGCAACTTCAAGCTGCAGGCCGAGTTGTTCCGGCGCAACGAGCATGGCGCGCTGGGATGCGCGTCGGATGTGGCGACGTCGCCCTGCGCGGGCAGGCTCGGCCTGGGCCGGCTGCGCAGCGCGCAGAGCGGCGGCTACGCCCAGGCGGTGTGGCAGTTCATGCCGCAATGGCGCGCCGGCTACCGCTACGACTGGCTGAACGCCGGCAGCAAGCGTTACGACCCGGCCACCGTGTTCGCCGCGCTCGACCCGGCCAATGCCTACTTCGCCCGCTACCGTCCGCAACGCCACAGCCTGATGGTCGACTGGTCGCAGGACGAATTCTCGCGCCTGCGCCTGCAGTTCGCCCGCGACCGTTCGATGCAGGGCGTCAGCGACAACCAGTTGACGCTGCAGTACATCATGAGCCTGGGCGCCCACGGCGCCCACAGGTTTTGAGGAGGCGCGCATGAAACGGCTATTGTCATTGTTCCTGCTGCTGGCCGCATGGCCCGCGCAGGCCGAGCTGCGCATCTTCGCCTGCGAGCCCGAGTGGGCGGCGCTGGCGCAGGAACTGGGCGGCGACCGCGTGCGTGTTTACGCCGCCACCCACGCCCTGCAGGATCCGCACCGCATCGAGGCGCGGCCCTCGCTCATCGCCCGCGCGCGCAACGCCCGGCTGGTGGTGTGCACCGGCGCCGAACTGGAAGCGGGCTGGCTGCCGCAGGTGCTGCGCGAATCGGGCAACGCCGCCGTGCAGCCGGGCCGGTCCGGCTACTTCGAGGCGGCGCAGTTCGTGGCGCGGCTGGACATCCCGTCCAGGCTGGACCGCAGCGAAGGCGACGTGCATGCCGCGGGCAATCCGCACATCCAGCTCGATCCGCGCAACCTGCTCGCCGTGGCGGCGCCGCTGGCGAAGCGTCTTGGCGAACTGGATGCGGCGAACGCCGGCCATTACGCCGAGCGGCACCAGGCTTTCGCCGAGGAGATGCGCGCGGCGATTGCGCGCTGGGAAAAGGAGGCCGCCCCGCTGCGCGGCCTGCGCGTGATCGCCCAGCACAAAAGCTTCAGCTATCTCTTCAACTGGCTGGGCCTCGTCGAAGCCGGCACGCTGGAGCCGAAGCCCGGCATCGAGCCGGGCAGCGCCCACCTGGCGCAGCTGCTTGCGCAGGCGCAGGCGCGCCCAGAGGGCGGGGCAAGCTCCGCCCGAGGAAGTACGCCTGGGGTGCAGCCGGCGCGGCTGATCCTGCGCACGCCTTTCGACTCGCCGCGGCCGGGCGAGTGGCTGGCCGAGCGTTCGGGCCTGCCCCTCGTCACGCTGCCCTTCACCGTCGGCGGCAGCGAACGGGCGCAGGATTTGTTCGGGCTCTTCGACGACACGCTGGCGAAGCTGAAGGAGCGGACGCCATGAACGGCCTCGCGGCGCAGATCGATTTGCTCTGGCCGGCCTTCGCCGCCGGCCTCATCGTCCTCGCCACCCATGTGCCGCTCGGCGTCCAGGTGCTCGCGCGCGGCATCATCTTCATCGATCTGGCCGTGGCGCAGGTGGCCGGACTCGGCGCCATCGCGGCGCATCTGGCCGATCGCGGCGACAGCCCCTGGATCGTGCAGGGCGCCGCGGTCGGCGCGGCGCTCGGGGCCGCGCTGCTGCTGCAATGGAGCGAGAAGCGCTGGCCGCAACTGCAGGAGGCGCTGATCGGCCTGCTCTTCGTGCTGGCGGCCAGCGGCATGGTACTGCTGCTCGCGCGCGATGCGCATGGCGGGGAGCACCTGCGCGACCTTCTCGCCGGGCAGATGCTCTGGGTGTCGCAGCGCCAGTTGCTGATCGCGGCCGCGGCCAGCGCCGGACTCCTGCTTGCCTGGCGGATGCTGGCGGACAGGGGTGGCCGCCTGATGTTTTACATGCTGTTTTCGATTGCCGTAACGGTTTCGGTGCAACTGGTCGGGGTGTATCTTGTTTTTGCCAGCCTGATCGTCCCCGCCCTGGCAACCCACGGCATGCGCCGCCGGCGCGTGGCAGCGGGGCTTGCCGTCGGCGCGGCCGGCTACCTGGCCGGGCTGCTCGCCGCGGCGCTGGCGGACCTTCCCGCCGGCCCGGCCAGCGTCTGGATGCTGGCCGCGGCGGGTGCGTTTTTCGCTATCATCCGCTCAAGCGTTGCGCCATCCCGGCCGATATGCTAAAAGCGAGCTCTTGTGCTGGCCAATCGGCCAGCCGGGGGCGGACGAAAACGAACCGCCCCTTGAATTTTCCTTACGGATAACCGTGGTTTTCTCACTTTTCGGCAAGAAGCCCCAGCCCGAGCCGGCCAAACCGGCGGCCAGGAAAACGCCGCCCACAACTCCGCCGGCCGCGCCGGCGCGGCCGGCCGCGCCCGAACCGAAGGAGGAGCTGGAGTCGCTCGACTTCACCGCTCCCGGCGCGATCGAGGTGCATGAAGAAGACCACCCCGGCCAGTTCGAGATCCGCGAGAGTTCGGCCACCCTGCATCCGGTGGTCGAGGAAGCCGCCATCCTTTTCGCCAATGGCCAGGACGACGCGGCGCTGGCCGCGCTGGAAGCCGCTACCGCGGCCGGCGGCCTGGGGGTGCTGGCCGACGAGGTCTGGGCGATGCTGTTCGATCTCTACCAGCTCACCGGCAAGCGCGAGCTGTTCGACAAGCGGGCCCTCGACTACTCGATGAAATACGAGAAATCGCCCCCGACCTGGGTCGAGCCGGCGCGCAAGACCCTCGGACCGGCGCTGACCACCGGCGGCACGGCCTTCGTGGCGTTTATCGGCACGCTGGATGAGAACGCCGACAAGACGGTCAAGCAGCTGGAGAAGATCGTCGCCGGCAATCCGGTGGCGCGCGTCGAGTTCGGCAAGCTGCAGGAAGTCGATGTCCTCGGCGCCGAAATGCTGTTGAAGGCGATGCAGAAGGCGCGCAAGCGCAAGTGCGAACTGGTGATGAGCGGCGCCGAGAAGCTGGCGGAACTGCTGCGGGGCAAGCTCGAGGTCGGCAGGCGGGAGGACGAGACGCTCTGGCTGCTGCTGCTCGAGCTGTATCAGCACATGGCGCAACAGGACCCGTTCGAGGAGTGGGCGGTGAATTACGCCATCACCTTCGAGGTGTCCCCGCCCTCCTGGGAGAACCGTCCGCCCCCGAAAAGGCCGGTGGCGGCGCCCCCCCCTCCGGACGAGGCTTCGGCGGAGCCGGACGTGTTCCCGCTGTCGGGGGAAATGTACAGCGCCGGTTCCGACGCCTTCCGGCAGCTCATAGACTTCGCCAATGGACGGGAGAACGTCCTGATCGACTGCAGCGAGCTCAGGCGCATGGATTTCGTCAGCGCCGGACTCTTCCTCAACACGCTGACCAACCTGCAGATCACCGGCTGCAGCGTGACCATCCGCAACCCGAACCAGCTGATCTTCGCCCTGTTCGGCGTGCTTGGCATCAACCAGGTGGCGCACGTCGAGCGGCGCAAGTTCTGACGTCGTCACTTCGTTCCTTCGCTTTCTAACGGGCAGTTCCATGGAGCAATATCACGGCACCACCATTCTTTCCGTGCGCCGCGGCGCCGTCGTCGCCCTCGGCGGCGACGGCCAGGTGACGCTCGGCAACATCGTCATCAAGGCCAGCGCGCGCAAGGTGCGCCGGCTCTACCAGGAGAGGATCCTGGCCGGCTTCGCCGGCGGCACCGCCGACGCGTTCACCCTGTTCGAGCGCTTCGAGGCCAAGCTGGAAAAGCACCAGGGCAACCTGCTGCGCAGCGCCGTCGAACTGGCCAAGGACTGGCGCACCGACCGCATCCTGCGCCGGCTGGAGGCGATGCTGGCGGTGGCCGACCGGCAGAGTTCGCTCGTTATCACCGGCAACGGCGACGTGCTGGAGCCCGAACAGGGCATCGTCGCCATCGGCAGCGGCGGCCCCTACGCCCAGGCGGCGGCGCGGGCGCTGCTGGAGAATACCGAGCTGGGGCCGGAGGAAATCGTCAAGAAGTCGCTGACCGTCGCCGGTGACCTGTGCATCTACACCAACCAGAGCCACGTGATTGAAACCCTGGAGTGAGCGGTGAGCAGTGAGCGGTAACCCCCTCGCCTTTCACCGCTCACCGCTTACCGCTCACCATTCACCATGTCTGCCATGACCCCCCAGGAAATCGTCCACGAGCTGGACAAGAACATCGTCGGCCAGGGGCGCGCCAAGCGCGCCGTCGCCATCGCCCTGCGCAACCGCTGGCGCCGCGCCCAGGTGGCCGAGCCGCTGCGTTCCGAGATCACGCCGAAGAACATCCTCATGATCGGCCCGACCGGGGTCGGCAAGACCGAGATCGCGCGGCGCCTGGCGCGGCTGGCCAATGCGCCCTTCATCAAGATCGAGGCGACGAAATTCACCGAGGTCGGCTATGTCGGCCGCGACGTCGACACCATCGTCCGCGACCTGGTCGAGATCGCCATCAAGGACGGCCGCGAGGCGGCCATGCGCGCCGTGCGCGACCGCGCCATGGATGCCGCCGAGGACCGCGTGCTCGACGTGCTGCTGCCGCCGGCGCGCGGCAGCAGCGCCCACGACGACGCGGCAACGGCCGAGGAGTCCGCCACCCGGCAGAAATTCCGCAAGAAGCTGCGCGAAGGGGAGCTCGATGCGCGCGAGATCGAGATCGAGGTGGCGGCTCCGTCGGCGCAGATGGAAATCCTCGCCCCGCCCGGCATGGAGGAACTGACTTCGCAGATCCAGGGCATGTTCCAGAATCTTGGCGGCGGCAAGCGAAAGACGCGGCGCATGGCCATCAGGGAGGCGATCAAGATCCTCGCCGACGAGGAGGCCGCCCGGCTGGTGAACGACGACGAGATCAAGCTCGCCGCCCTGCGCGCGGTGGAGCAGAACGGCATCGTCTTCCTCGACGAGATCGACAAGATTGCGGCGAGATCGGAGATGCACGGCGCCGACGTCTCCCGCCAGGGCGTGCAGCGCGACCTGCTGCCGCTGGTCGAGGGCACCACCATCACGACCAAGTACGGCATGGTGAAGACCGACCACATCCTTTTCATCGGCAGCGGCGCCTTCCATTTCTCCAAGCCTTCCGACCTGATCCCGGAACTGCAGGGGCGCTTTCCCATCCGCGTCGAGCTGGACTCGCTCTCCGTCGAGGATTTCGAGCAGATTCTGGTCAGCACGGATGCCTGCCTGACGCGGCAGTACGAGGCGCTGCTGGCCACCGAGGGCGTCGCGCTTGATTTCAAGTCGGACGGCATCCGCCGCCTCGCCGAGATCGCCTTCGCCGTCAACGAAAAGACCGAGAACATCGGCGCGCGCCGCCTGTACACGGTCATGGAGAAGCTGCTCGAGGAAGTCGCCTTCGACGCCGGCGGCCACGGCAGCGCCGCGCTGGTCATCGATGCCGACTACGTCGATGCGCGCCTGAAGGACCTGGCCCAGAGCGAGGACCTCGCCCGCTACGTGTTGTAAAACGAAACCGCTTTCAACGCCAAGATCGCAAAGACGCAAAGGCCGCAAAGAAAGCAATACATGGCTTTTCACTTTGCGGCCTTTGCGTCTCTGCGATCTTGGCGTCAGAAGAGGTTTCCTCTCGCTTGTTCATGCTGATCCGCATTGTCTCCATCATCTTCCCGCTGTTCGCCATCGTCCTGGCGGGCTGGTTCTACGGCCGTCGCCACAAGCCGGACATGGCGCTGGCCAACCAGCTCAACATGGACGTCTTCGTGCCGGCGCTGGTGTTCGCCGCGCTCGCCGGCAAGTCCTTCGATCTGCTCAGCTACCAGGCGCTGGCCGTCGGCGGCATCGCCGTCGTGCTCGGCTCGGGCCTGCTGGCCTGGCCGCTGGCGCGGCTGCTGCAGGCGGACACGAAGACCTTTCTGCCGCCGATGATGTTCAACAATTCCGGCAACATGGGCCTGCCGCTGGCGGTGCTGGCCTTCGGCGAAGCGGCGCTGCCGGCGGCGGTGGTGCTGTTCCTGGTGGAGAATCTGCTGCATTTCTCGCTCGGCGTCTGGATGCTCGACCACCGTGCGCGCCTGGCCAAGCTTTGGCGCATGCCGATGATGCTGGCCGCGCTGGCCGGGCTGGCGGTCAGCCTGGCCGGCGTGGCGCTGTGGCCGCCGCTCCTCACCGCCATCCGCATGCTCGGCGACATCTCCATTCCGCTACTGTTGTTCACGCTCGGCGTGCGCCTTGCCGGCGCCTCCTTCCATGCCTGGGGAATCGGCCTGGCCGGCGCCGCGGCGCGTCCCGTGCTGGGCATGCTGATTGCCTGGGCCGCGGGCTGGGCGTTGGGCCTGTCGCCGCAGCACCAGGCCATGCTGCTGGTGTTCGGCGCGCTGCCGCCGGCGGTGCTCAACTACGTCTTCGCCGAGCGCTACGCCCAGGAGCCGGACAAGGTGGCATCGATCGTCATGGTCGGCAACGTCGCCGCGCTGCTGTTCATCCCGGTCGCGCTGGCGCTCGCGCTCTAGCTAGCGCAGCCGGCGCCGGGCCGCGCCCCGCAGGAAGTACCCTTGGGGTGCCCCAAGCCGGCTGCAACGTGTGACATGGAGCGAAGCGAACAACCGTCACCCCCTTCCGCTGGAAGGGGGCCGGGGGGGGGAAGGCTAACTTCTCACCGGCCGCTTCATCAGCTTGCGTTGCAGGGTGCGGCGGTGCATCTTCAGCGCGCGCGCCGTCGACGAGATGTTGCCTTCGTGCTCCTTCAGCACGCGCTGGATGTGTTCCCATTCGAGGCGGTCGACCGAGAGCGGCTGGCTCGGCGGGGCGAGGTCGGGTTGCGGCGGCGCCGCCTCGAAGGCGGCGAGGATGCTGTCCACGTCGGTCGGCTTGGCCAGATAGTGGGTGGCGCCGAGCTTGATTGCCTCGACGGCGGTGGCGATGCTGGCGTAGCCGGTCAGCACGACGATGCGGCAGTCCGGATTGGCGGCGAGCAGCGGCGCGACCAGCGTCAGCCCCGAGGTGCCGCCGATGTTCAGGTCCAGCACGGCGCGCGCCGCCCGCGTCGCCGGAATGAGGGGGGCGGCCTCTTCCGCGCTGAGGGCGGCTACGGCGGCGAAGCCGCGGTTTTTCAGCGCGCGGCAGAGCACGCGGTTGAAGGCCGGATCGTCGTCGATGACGAGTACGCTTTCTGCATTTTCCATCAGTCGTCTGCCTTGAGTTTGTCCAGGGGGAGCTCGACGCGGGTGACGGCACCGCCGCCCTCGCGGTTGGCCAGCACGATGCGCCCGCCCAGCCGCTCCACCGCGGCGTGGGCGAGGAAGAGGCCGATGCCGGTGCCCTCGGCGCGCGTCGTGACGAAGGCGCGTCCGGCGGCGAGCAGGACGTTCTCGTCGAAGCCGGGGCCGCGGTCGCGCACTTCGAGGCGCAGGCGGTCGCTGTCCCACTCCGCCTCGATCTCGATGCGGCCGCCATCGGCGTCGGCGGCGTTGTTGAAGAGGTTCAGCACGGCCTGCTCGAGCGTGGCTTCGCCGACGATGCGCGGCGCCGCCGTGCCATGGAGGCTGACTTTCGCCTCGGCGTGCGGCCGCAGCCGGCGCCAGCGCGCGATGACCTGCTCCAGCCAGCCGTCGAGGGCGACCGCACCGCCGCCTTCGGCGCGGGCCTGTCCGGCGCGCGCCGCCAGCCCCGTGATGATGCCCTTGCAGTGCTCGATCTGGCTGCGCAGCAGGGCCAGGTCTTCCTGCGCGTCCGGGCGCAATGCCGACTCGCGCGACAGCTCGCCGGCGAGGATCGCCATGGTCGCCAGCGGCGTGCCCAGCTCGTGGGCGGCGCCGGCGGCCAGGCTGCCCAGCGCCACCACGCGCTCGTTGCGCAGGGCCTCCTCGCGCGCCGCGGCGAGTTCGAGGTCGCGGCTGCGGATGGCGGCCGCCATGCGCGCAACGAACCAGGAAATGAGCGCGGCCGAGGCGACGAAGATCAGCCACATGCCGGCCAGGTGCAGGCGGGTGGCGCGCTCGGCGTCCGCCACCGGCAGCGGCACGTAGTAGAAGACCAGCAGCGAATAGGCCGCCACGCTGAGCGCGACCACGCTCCAGGCGAAGCGGCCGGGCAGCACCACCGCGGCGATGGCGATGCCCGGCAGGTAGAGCGAGACGAGCGGGTTTGCCGCGCCGCCGCTGAAGAACAGCAGCAGCGACAGTGCCGCGATGTCCACGCAGAGCTGGGCGAACAGCTCGCCGGCGCCGACGGCGCCGCCGCGCAGGATGCGCCGCCGGGTGAGGAGGTTGAAGCCGGCCAGGAGAAGCAGGATGCCCAGCATCGGCGCCAGCGGCAGCGCGATGTCGAGCAGCGGTCCCGCCGCGACGACGAGAACGAGCTCCCCCGCCAAGGCGAACCAGCGCATCAGGATCAGGCGCCGCAGGGGGTCGGTGCCCTTTTCGAGGCGTGCGGGGGAGGGATTCATCGTTTCGGTCTTCCGCCGCGATTCTAGCCGATGGCGCTCGCGTGCCGTGCGGCAATTTGTCGCGGCGGCACCCCGATTCAAGCATCGGCCAGCCGTCCTTCAGCGTCTTTCGTCTGCTTCCTGCGGCGATATGCCGCACTTCTCCTGGTTTGGTTTTCGTTACCCTTCCCGGTTTTCGCGGAGACAGACAGGCATCATGCGACACGAAGGGAGCCGGTTCGCCGCGCTGATCGCTTTCCTCCTCCTGCCGCTGGTCGCGGCGGCGCAGCCGCACGCCGATCACGCCACGCAGAAGGATGACGCCCAGGCCCGCCGACAGCGCGCCTGGGACGCGCGCCTGGCGGTGGCCTCGCCGCTATCCGTGGGGGCGACGCTCGATGCGGAAGGCCGGCTTTGGCTGGCGCGGGTGGACGATCGGCGCCTGCGCGTGTCGCACTCGACCGACCGCGGACTGAGCTTTTCCTCCGCGGTGGCCGTCACGCCGCAATCCATGGCCGTCCTGGCGGACGCCGAAAACCGGCCGAAGATCGCCGTCGGCGCCGACGGCATCATTCACGTCTCGTGGACGCAAGGCCTCGCCAAGCCGATGTCGGCTGATATCCGCTACGCCCGCTCCATCGACGGCGGCAGAAGCTTCGCACCGCCGCTCATCCTCAACGACGACCGCCAGGTTGTCAGCCACCGCTTCGATGCGCTGGCCATCGATGACCGAAGGAAATCCCTGCGGGACGGGCGCGGCCGTGTCGCCGTGGTCTGGCTCGACGCCCGCAGCCGCAACGAAAAGACGGTCGGCAAATCGCCGCAGACCGATGTCGGCCTTTATGCCGCGCTGTCGGAGGACGGCGGCGCCACCTTCGGCCGCAACCGCAAGGTAGCCGATCACAGTTGCCAGTGCTGCCGCACCGCCCTGGCATGGACCCGCTCGGGTCCGGTCGCCTTCTGGCGCCATGTCTTCGGCCGCAACATCCGCGACTTCGCCATCGCCGCGCTCGACGACGGCCCGCTGCTGCGCGTCACCGACGACGAATGGGAGATCGACGGCTGTCCGCATCACGGCGGCGGCATTGCCGCCGACGGCCGCGGCAACCTGCACATTGCCTGGTTTACCAACGGTGGGAAGCGCAAGGGCATCTTTTACCGCCGTATTGCGCAGGCTGACTTTTCGAAAGCGGCCGCCACCCTCGATATGAGCGAACCGCTGGCGCTGGGCGATCCCGCCCGCCAGGCCGGCCACCCTGCCGTGGCGGCGGACGGAGACCGTGTGCTGCTGACCTGGCGCGAGTTTGACGGCCAGCGCTTCTCGGCGTGGGCAATGTTTTCGCAGGATGCCGGACAGAGCTGGGGGGCGCCGCAAAAGCTGGCCGAGGCGGCGCAGCAAGCCGATTTCACGCTGCCGCTCCTCGACGCGCGCCAGGCGCTGGTGGTGTGGAATACGGCCGTCGAGGGGCTGCGCGTGCTGCCGGCGGCGGAGGGACGGCCGTGAGGCGCGCCTGCCTCGCCGTGCTGTTCGCGCTGGCCGCAGCTGCCTCGTCCGCGGGCGAGCTGCGACCGTTCACCGCGGACAGCCTGGCGTCGATCCGGAAGCAGCACGCCGGCCGTCCCTTCATCCTCACCCTCTGGTCGCTCACCTGCCACCACTGCGCGAAGGAGCTGCAGGCGCTCGGCAGGCTTGTTCGCGCCGAACCCGAGCTGCCGCTGGCGATCGTGTCCACCGACAGCCCGGTTGAGGCGCAAGCAATCAGGGCCGCGCTGCAGCGCTTCGGGCTGGCGCGCATCGACACCTGGGTCTTCGCCGATGCGGTGCCGGAGCGCCTGCGCTACGCCATCGACCCAACCTGGCGTGGCGAACTGCCGAGAACCTATCTGTTCGACGCCGCGCACCGACGCACGGCGCATTCCGGCCTGCTCGACGAATCGCGGCTGAAGGAATGGCTCGCGCGCCAGCGGGCGGGCGGCTGACCTTTTTTCTCAGGGGAGTGCACATGAAACAACAACCGATCGTCCTGGCGACGCTGCTCGCACTGGGCGCACCTGCCCTCGCAGCGGCCGACGGCGGCGAATCGGCGCTGCCGGAAATGACCGTGAGCGGATCGCGGCCGGCCTTCGCGCCGAGCCTGCCGGCAGTGACCGAGGGCATTACGGCGGAACGGCTGGCCGAACAGAACGTGATCAACGTCGAGGACGGCCTGCGCTACATGCCCAGCCTGCTGGTGCGCAAGCGCTTCATCGGCGACCGCAACGGCGTGGTCGCCTCGCGCAGCTCGAGCACGCGGCAAGGCGCGCGTTCATTGGCCTATG
The DNA here is from genome assembly GCA_041396245.1 of Rhodocyclaceae bacterium. GTDB lineage: Bacteria > Pseudomonadota > Gammaproteobacteria > Burkholderiales > Rhodocyclaceae > Desulfobacillus. The sequence goes on from JAWKYW010000010.1 coordinate 64,193, forward strand.
TCGACGGCATGCTGATTTCCAACCTGCTCGGCAACAGCTTTTCCAACACGCCGCGCTGGGGCATGGTGGCGCCGGAGGAAATCGAGCGGATGGACGTGGCCTACGGCCCCTACTCGGCGCTCTATCCCGGCAACGCCATGGGCGCCACGGTGCTGATGACGACACGCACGCCACGGGCGCTGGAAGGCAGCGGCCGCGTCCAGGTGTTTTCGCAGCACTACGATTACTATCGCACCGACGACGTCTTCTCCGGCCATCAGGAATCCGCCACGCTGGGCAGCCGCCACGGCGCCTTCTCCTGGTTCGTCTCGGCCAGCCATATCGAAAACCGCAGCCATCCCCAGGGCTGGGCGACGGCGACCCAATCGACCACGCCGGCCGGCGGCGGCGACACGGTCGTCACCGGTTTCGACCGGGACATCGACCCCTCGGGCAGGAATCGCATCATCTTCGGCGCCACCAGCATCGACGAATCGCGCCAGGACAACTTCAAGGTCAAGCTGGGCTATGACCTGATGCCCTGGCTCAAGCTGACCTATCTGTTCGGGCACTGGCGCAACGACTCCGACGTTTCCGTGGACAGCTATCTGCGCAACGCCGCGGGCGGCGCCGTCTATTCGGGCAACGTGAACATCGATGGCTTCCGCTATGCGATCAGCGGGGCCGCCATGAGGCCAAGCCTGCGCGACGAGACGCACAACCTGCACGGCCTGTCGCTGCGCACGGACACGCGCGGCGAATGGAACTTCGAGGCGGCGCTGACGCATTACGACTTCGCCACCGACCGGACGCGCCAGCCCTCCACGGCCCTGCCTGCCGCCGCGGCCGGCGGGGCCGGCAGGGTTTCCTACAGCGACGGCACGGGCTGGCGTACCGCCGACGCCAAGGCCGTCTGGCGTCCGGCCGGCAGCGGCCACGAGCTGACCTTCGGCGCCCACTACGACCGCTACATCCTGAAAACGCTGACCTTGAATGCAACCGACTGGATCGCGGCCGCCACGACCACGCGCAACGGCTTTTTCGGCGGCGAGACCGCCACTTCCGCCCTGTTCATCCAGGATGCCTGGAATTTCCTGCCGCGCTGGACGTTGACCGCGGGGGTGCGCTACGAACGCTGGCGTGCTTTCGACGGCGAGCGCGCCAACGCCACCAGCACGCTGGCCTACGCGTCGCGCAAGGAGTCCTTCCTGTCGCCCCGGCTGTCCCTCAGCCATGACCTTGACGAGCGCTGGCGCCTGCGCGCTTCCCTTGGCCGGGCCTGGCGCATGCCGACGGTGAGCGAGCTGTTCCAGGGATCGATATCGGCCGGCAGCATCATCAACAGCGATCCCAACCTGCGCGCCGAGCGTGCCACCTCGGCAGAGCTGACCGCGGAGCGCGCCCTGGACAACGGCATGCTGCGCCTGACGCTGTTCCGCGACGACGTGCGCGACACCCTCTTTTCCCAGACCAACGTCACGGTGTTCCCCAACGTCACCAACATCCAGAACATCGACAAGGTCCGCACCGACGGCATCGAGCTTGCCTACAACGCGGAAAATGTTCTCGTTCGCGGCCTCGACGTCTCGGGCGGGCTGACCTATGCCGACGCTGAAATCCTGAAGAACGACAAATTTCCGGCCAGCGTGGGCGAGCGCATGCCGCGCATCCCGGACTGGCGCCTGAACGCCAGCGCGACCTGGCGGCAGAGCGAGAAGCTGTCGTGGACGCTCGGCCTGCGCCACAGCGGCCGCCAGTACAACACGCTCGACGGAACCGACATCAACCCCGACACCTATGGCGGCACCAGTCGCTATACGTTGTGGGATGCGCGGGTGAACTGGACGCTGGACAAGCAAGTCCACCTCGCCCTTGGTGTGGACAACCTGACCGACCGGCGCGCTTTCGTACACCATCCGTACCCGGCCAGGACCTGGCTGCTGGAACTGCGTGGCACGCTCTGAGGCTCCCGGCGCGGGGCGCTTCGCTGGCCTGGTCATCGTGACCCTGCTGCATGGTATGGCGCTGTATGGCCTTTGGAGCCATCGCGTCCTGGTGGTTCCGGATGAGATGGTGACGCTGTTCGTTGACACCGTCGCCTTGCCACCGCTGCCGCCGAAAGAGCTCCCGCAGCCAACCCGCCTGGAAAAGCCGAAGCCGGTAAAAAGGCCCAGACCGGCGGAGAAGCCGGGACCGCAGCAATTGGTGTCGGAAGCACCTGTCGTCACGCCCGCCGAAACCGTGGCGCCGCCACCGCCGCAGGTCGATATTCCGCCGTCCAGGCCGGTCGGCCCGGTGACATTGAGCTCGGAGCTTGCCGTGTCCTGCCCCGAGCGCGGCGCGCCGGTCTACCCGCCGATCTCGCGCCGCCTGGGCGAGGAAGGCAAGGTGGTGCTGCGCGTTGAACTCGACGAGCAGGGGCGCGTCAGCTCGGCGCGCGTGTCGACGGCCAGCGGCTTCTCGCGCCTGGACGCGGCGGCGCTGGCTGCCGTCAAGGCCTGGCGCTGCACGCCGGCGCGGCGCGACGGCCAGCCGGTGCGCGCCGTCGCCCTGCAGCCGTTCAGGTTCGTGCTGCAATGAACATGGCGCCGTAGTGCGCAGACTGACTTTTACTTGAGGGACGCAACATGAATGAGAGCCTCGGCTTCGCCCACTTCCTTGCCCGGACCGACGGCGTCGGACGCATCGTGCTGTTCCTGCTGCTCGCGCTTTCGCTGGCGAGCTGGTACCTGATCGTCACCAAGAGCCTGGCGAACGTTCTCGCCGGGCGGCGCGCGGCGGCATTCCTGCGCCGCTTCTGGGAAGCCGGCTCGCTGGCGGAGGCGAGGCAGATGCTGGAGACGCAAGGCGCGGACAACGCCTTCGCCGAAGCGGCGCGGCAGGCGCTGGGCGCGGCCGAGGAAGATCGCGCCCAGCAGGGGCTGCACCGGCTCGCCGCCGCCGGGGGACTGGGCGAATACCTGACGCGGGTGTTGCGCAACGCCATCGACCAGGAAGCGGCGCGCGTCGAGCACGGCCTCACCGTGCTGGCCTCGACGGCCTCCGCCGCGCCCTTCATCGGACTGTTCGGCACGGTCTGGGGCATCTACCACGCCCTGGTGCAGATCGGCATGAGCGGGCAGGGCACGCTGGACAAGGTGGCCGGCCCCGTCGGCGAGGCGCTGATCATGACGGCGCTGGGCCTGGTCGTGGCGATCCCGGCGGTGCTGGCCTACAACGCCTTCAACCGGCGCAACCGCATCTGGCTGGCACGGCTGGACGCCTTCGCCCACGACCTGTATGCACTGATCACGGTCGGCACCAGGGCCAACGGCCCGGCCGGGGAGGCGCGTCAACTGCGTGCCGCCGTGGCGCGTTAATTGACTGGCTGGAGGCGGCATGGCATTCGGCAGTTTCAATAACGCGGCGCGCCAGGCGCCGCTGGCGGAGATCAACGTGGTGCCGCTGGTGGACGTGATGCTGGTGCTGCTGGTGATCTTCATCGTCACGGCGCCGCTGCTCACCCACTCGGTGAAGATCGACCTGCCGAAGGCGGCGAGCAGCCCGAACATCACCCGGCCCGAGCACGTCCAGCTCGGCATCCGCGAGGACGGCAGCCTGCACTGGAATGGCGTCGCGGTTGAGATGGATGAGCTGGAATCGCATTTTTCCGCCGCCGCCATGCAGCAGCCGCAGCCGGAACTGCACATCCGCGCCGATCGCCACGTGCATTACGAGCGCGTCGCCCAGGTGATGTCGGCGGCGGCCCGGGCCGGTCTGGTGCGCATCGGCTTCGTCACCGATCCGTCGCGGACGCCCTGAAGCGGTTCGGTTACAATTTTCCCCAACCATCACAAGGAGCGTATCAAATGAAGAAAGCGATCATCACCGCCCTCGGCCTGGCCGTTCTATCCATCCCGGCCCTGGCCGAGGTGACCGTCAAGGATTCCTGGGTGCGCGGCACCACCCCGGCGCAGAAGGCCACCGGCGCCTTCATGGAGATCACCAGCAGCGAGGCGGCGGCGCTGCTCTCGGCCTCGAGCCCCGTCGCCGGCGTGGTGGAGATCCACACCATGAAAATGGAGGACGGCGTGATGAAGATGCGTGCACTGCCGAAACTGGATTTGCCTGCGGGCAAGGCCGTCAAGCTCGCGCCGGGCGGCAATCACGTCATGCTGATGGACCTGAAGCAACAGATGAAGCCGGGCGACATGGTGCCGATCACCCTGAAAGTCGAGGGCGCGGACAAGAAGGTGCAAACGCTCGAAATCAAGGCGCAGGTGCGCGACCTCGCCACGCCGGCAACCATGGACAAGGGCCATGGCCACGGCATGAAGCACTGAGCCGCTTGCCTGAAAAAACGGCGCCCGCGGGCGCCGTTTTTTTACGCCCGCCGCGCCCGCCGGCTTTCCACCAGCGAATACACCGCCGGCACCACCACCAGCGTCAGCAGGGTCGATGAGATCATGCCGCCGATGACGGCGATCGACAGGGGCTGGTTGGTCTCGGCGCCGGCGCCCAGGCCCAGCGCCGCCGGGAAAAGGGCGAGGATCAGCGTGGCCGAGGTCATCAATACCGGCCGCATGCGGATCGGGCAGGCGTCGCGCAGCGCCGCGTCGACCGCCATGCCTTCGATGCGGCGCTGGTTGGTGAGGTCCACCAGCAGGATCGAGTTCTTCGCCACCAGGCCGATCAGCAGGACGAGGCCGATCATCGAGTAGATGTTGAGCGTCTGGCCGGTGGCCCACAGCGCCGCCACGCCGCCGATGATGGCGAGCGGCTGCGCCAGCATGATGATGGCCGGCTGCAGGAAGGAATTGAACTGGCTGGCGAGCACCATGTAGAGCAGCACCAGCGCCAGCGAGAAGGCGAAAATCATGTACTTCTGCGTCTTGCCGAACTCCTCCGCCTGGCCGATGAACTTGATCTGGTAGCCCACCGGCAGGAGTTCGGCGGCGGCCTGCCTCACCTTGCCGACGGCCTCGCCGAGGGGAAGGGAGGGCGTGGCATAGAAGGTGGCGGCGTACTGCAGGTCGAAGCGCCCGATCACCGCCGGGCCGAGACGCTCGCTGAACGAGGCGACGCTGTCCAGCCGCACCAATTTGCCGTCTTTCGCGCGCAGCCAGATCTTCGAGAGATCGGACGGCTGGGCGAACTCGCCCTCGCGCGCCTTGACGCGGATGTCGTAGCGCTGGCCGTCGCCGGGCTCGTCGTTGAACTTGGCGATGTCGATGCCGCCGGTGAGCATGTTGACGGCGAGCGCCACGTCCTGCGAGCTGAGCCGGGCGGTGGCGATGCGTGCACGGTCGGGCTGGAAGACGAGCTGCGGCAGGTCGAGCTGCAGGTCGGTGTCGAGCCGGCCGATGTCGGGTTCCAGCGCCAGCCGCTGCTGCAGCGCGCGGGCGTGGCGGCCGACTTCCTGCAGGTTCTCCCCGGCCAGCACGAACTGCAGCGGTTCGCCGCGCTGGCCGCCGACGATGGGGTAGGGCGCGGCAAAGACGCGCGCGCCGGGCACGGAGGAGAGTTCGCCGCGCAGCTTGCGCAGCAGCGCCTGCTGGCTGACCTCGCGCTCCTGGCGCGGCACCATGCGCACCACCACCAGGCCCTGATTGACCTGGCCGGCCGAGCCGAAGCCGATCAGGGCGAACTCGGTGACGACCTCCTTGTGGCGGAAAAGGATCGCCTCGACCATGCGCAGGCGGCTGTCGGTGTAGTCGATGCTCGAGCCGAGCGGCGCACGCAGGCGCACCATGAAGCGGCCTTCGTCCTGCTCCGGCGTGAAGGTCTTGCCGATGCTGGCGAAGAAGAAAACGCTGCTGGCGACCGCCGCCAGGGTCAGCACGACGACCTTCCAGCGGTGGTCGAGTGCGGCGTCGAGCAGGCGGCGATAGAGCCGCTCCATGCCGCCGAGGATGCCGTCGAGCAGGTGGTAGGCGCGGCCGTGGGATTTCTGCACCCTGAGGTAGCGCGAGCACAGCATCGGCGTCAGCGTCAGCGAGACGAACAGCGACACCAGCACGCCGAAGGTGACGACCACGGCGAAGGAACGGAAGAACTGGCCGATGATGCCGGAGAGGAAGATCACCGGCGCGAAGATCGCCACCAGCGACAGCGTCGCCGCGATGACGGCGAAGACCACCTCGCGGCTGCCGTTGACGGCGGCGGCGACCGGATCGGGATCGATCGCCTCGCGATGGCGGAAAATGTTCTCGAGCACGACGATGGCGTCGTCGACGACCACCCCGATCAGGAGCAGCAGCGCCAGCAGGGTGAGGGAGTTGAGCGTGTAGCCGAAGAAGTAGATGACGGCGATGGCGCCCATCAGCGAGACGGGAATCGCCAGGGCGATGATCAGGGTGGAGCGCAGCGAACGCAGGAAGAACCACACCACCAGCGAAGCCAGCAGCGTGCCCTCGATCAGATGCTGCTTGAGCGAACCGATGATCTCCTGGATGAAGACGGCGTCGTTGGAGACGACGGTGATGCGCATGCCCGGCGGCAGCTGCGGGCGGATCTCGTTCTCCAGCCGCGCCAGCACCGCCTCGGCGATGGCGACCGTGTTGGTGTTGGCCACCTTGACGATGCCGAGGCCGACGGTGGTTTCGCCGTTGAAGCGGGCGAGCTGGCGGTTGTCGGCGAGGCCATCCTCGACTTCGGCCACGTCGGAGAGCCGCACGGGATAGCCGCCCTTGTAGCCGAGGATCATGCCGGCCAGATCGTCGATGCGGTGAAACTCCAGGTCGAGCTTGACCAGCGCCTCCGTCGCCTGGCCGACGAGGAAGCCGCCGGCGAGCTGGACGTGTTCCTTCGCAAACGCCTCGGCGATGTCCTGCGCCGTGATGCCGTGCGAGGCCATGCGCGCCGGCAGCAGGTTCACGCGGATGGTGCGGTCGCGCCGCCCGCCGAGGCGCACCTCGCCGACGCCGTCGATGGTCTCCAGCCGCTTCTTGACGACGTTGGCGGCGTACTGGTTGAGCTGCTGCTGGGTGCGGTCGCCCTGCAGCGCCAGCCACATGATCGGCATGGTGTTGGTTTCCACCTTGGCCACCACCGGCGGATCGGCATCGTTCGGCAGGCGGCGCAGTACCTGGTTGAGCTTGGCCTGCACCTCGTTGAAGGCGATGTCGACGTCCTTTTCCAGGGCGAAGGTGATGTTGACGCGGGAGATGCCGGGCGAGGAGGTGGACTGGATGTGCTCGATGCCCGGCACCGTGTTGGCGGCGGATTCGACGAGGTTGGTGACGCTGGCGTCGACGATGTCCGGGTTGGCGCCCTTCACCGTGGTGCTGACCGAGATGACGGGAAACTCGATGTAGGGAAAGCGGTCCATGCCGATGCGCTGGTAGGCGATGAGGCCGAACAGCACCAGCACGGCATTCAGCATCCACGCCAGGACGTGGCGCCTGACGGAAAGCTCGGGCAGCGTCATTTCTTCGGTTCGGGCTGGGCGTTGGCGCCGCGCTGCGGAGGCTGACTTTCCGCCGGGGTGCCCGGCACGGCAGGCTGGCCTTGTGCCTTTACGTTGACAACCGCGTTGTGCGTGAGGAAGCCGGCGCCGTCCAGCGCGACGATGGTGCCGGGCGAAAGTCCCTTGAGGATTTCCACCATGCCGTCGCGCCGGGCGCCGACCTCGACCACCTGCTGCACCGCCTTGCCGTCGACGATGGCGTAGACGACCTTGCCGGCCGGACGCAGCACGACGCTTTGTTCCGGCACCTGCACGGCGTCCTCGCGCTTTGCCACGACGACAGCCGCATCCACCGTGCCGCCTGGGCGGAAACCTGCGCTGTTGTCGAAGTCGACGATGACGTCGATCGCCCGGCCGGTCTCGGACACACTGGGACGAATCTCGCTGACGACGCTGCGGATTTCCAGCCCCGGCTGCTGCGGCGAGGCCAGTACCACCGCCTGACCTCGCCGCAGCCTGGCCGCCGCCGACTCGGGGAAGGGCAGATGGGCGCGCAGCTTCTGCTTCGACACGAGCAGGAAGAGCGGATCGCCGACCTTGACATAGTCGCCGGCAGAGGCCGCCTGCGTTTCGATGACGCCGTCGAAGGGCGCGACGACGCGCGCCTTGCCCTGGCTGCGCCGGCTCAGGTCGCCGCGGGCGCTGGCTGCGGCCATCTGCGCGCGCAGCGCGTCGCGCTGGGCACGGGCATCGTCGGCGGCGTTCTGCGAGATGAAGCCTTTCTGCACCAGCTGCTGCTGCCGCTCGACGACGCGTTCCTGCTGCGCCAGCAGGGCCTCGGAGCGCTTGCGCTCGGCCTCGTCGGCGCGGTTCTGGATGGCGAAGTCGGTGTCGTCGATGACGGCGAGCAGTTCGCCCTTGCGCACCGCCCGGCCGGCGCCGGCGAGCACGCGAACGACCTTGCCCGCCACCTCGGCGCCGATCTTCGGGTCGACCACCGCTTCCAGGGTGCCAAGCGTTGTTTCGGCGATTTCCATCGCACCGGCCCTGGCTTCGGTGACGGTGATCAGGGCCGGCGGCGGACCGGACGGCTTCTTTTCCTCGGTCTTCTGGCAGGCCGCGAGGACGAGGGCCGCAGCCAGGAGGGCAAGGCGCTTCTTAAGCATCATGTTCGGGGATGGGGTGCGCAGTATCAACCGGGGCAGACACGCTCGTCGGCAAAAAGTTGCTCGATCCGCTCGCGGCTGCGAACGAGATGAACCGCATTTCCATCGACGACCACTTCCGCGGCGCGCGGCCGAGAATTGTAGTTCGAGCTCATGGCCATGCCGTAGGCACCGGCGGAGAGGATGGCGAGCAGGTCGCCCTCGGCCAGGGCCAGCCGGCGGTCGTGGCCGAGGAAATCGCCGGATTCGCAGACGGGGCCGACGATCTCATAGGATTGCGCCGCCGTGCTGCCGCGACTGACTTCTGCCGCAACGATGTCGTGCCACGCGTCATACAGCGCCGGGCGGGCGAGGTCGTTCATGGCGGCGTCGACCACGGCGAAATTCCTGTCGGCGCCGTGCTTGAGTACCGCGACGCGCGTCAGCAGGACGCCGGCGTTGCCGACCAGCGAGCGGCCGGGCTCGAGCAGGAGTTTTTCCTTGCGGCCGGACAGCACCGCCAGCAGCGGCGCGAGATATTCGGCGGCGCTCGGCACGGATTCGTCGCGGTAGCGAATGCCCATGCCGCCGCCGAGGTCGATGTGGCGGAGTGCGATGCCCTCGCGGGCCAGCGCGTCGACGAGCCCGACGAGCTTTGCCGTGGCCTCGGCGGCGGGGGCCGGGTCGAGCAGTTGCGAGCCGATGTGGCAGTCGATGCCGCGGATGGCCAGGTGCGGCAATCCTTGCGCGCGGCGGTAGAGCGGCAAGGCCTCCTCGAAGGGGATGCCGAACTTGCTGGTCTTCAGGCCGGTGGCGATATAGGGATGGGTCTTCGGGTCGACGTCGGGGTTCACGCGCAGCGAAACCGGCGCGCGCAGTCCCAGACCGCCGGCGATTCCGTTCAGCGCATCCAGTTCGGCGGCCGACTCGACGTTGAAGCAGAGGATGCCGGCAGCGAGCGCGACGCGCATTTCCTCCGCCGACTTGCCGACGCCGGAGAACACCACCTTGGCCGGATCGCCACCGGCCGCCAGCACGCGCGCCAGTTCGCCGCCGGAAACGATGTCGAAGCCGGCGCCGAGGCGGGCGAAGAGGTTGAGGATGGCGAGATTGGCGTTGGCCTTGACGGCGTAGCAGATCAGGGCGTCGCGCCCGGCCAGTGCGCGCACGTAGCCGGCGTAGGCCGCCTCGAGGGCTGCGCGCGAATAGACGTAGCACGGCGTGCCGTGTGCCGCGGCGATCTGCGGCAGGGGCACGGCTTCGGCGCAGAGGATGCCGTCACGATAGGCGAAGCCCGTTCCCGCATGGCGGAGGCAGGGCTCGCTCATCGCGTGCTGTTGCTGCCGGCTTTGCTATCATCGGCGGGCGGCGACGCCGGCGCCGATTGCTCGGCGCCGGCAGGCGCCTGCCGGGGCGGTAGGGTAAGGGGGGTCCTGGTGCCGCAGGCGCCAAGAAGCAGTAGAGCCAGAAGAGTCCCGAGGGTTCGCATGATGCCCGCAAAAATCATGATGTTAGCAGAAGGATCGTGATGGAAGAAACCGAGTTCAACGCGCTGGCCGAGGCGACGCTGGCGAGAATCGAGCGGGCGCTGGACGACTGTGCCGTCGACATCGATTACGAAATGCAGCCGGGCGGGGTGCTGGAACTGGAATTCGGCGACGGCAGCAGGATCATCATCAACCGTCATACTGCCGCGCGTGAAATCTGGGTGGCGGCGCGCTCGGGCGGTTTTCACTTCCGCCACGAGGATGGCCGCTGGATCGGCACCCGCGATGGCGCCGAACTGTTCGAGGCCCTCGGCCGCCTGGTTTCCGATCAGGCCGGGGAAGCGGTCTCCTTTGCCTGATCAGCCGGAAATGTTCGTAAGCGGGTCCTGATTCATGTAAGGCGAGAAGGGATCCGGCGGCGGCTCGGGCGGCAGGTTTTCCTTGTAGATCAGTTCGTCCACTTCCCTGCCGGCCGGTTCCGTCACCTTCACGGTGATCAGGCCGGGCGGTGGCTCACGGCGGGTTTCGGGCACGCCCTTCAAGGCCTTTTCCATATACCCCATCCAGATCGGCAGCGCGGCGGAGCCGCCCGTTTCCCCGTTGCCCAGCTTTTTCGGCTGATCGAAACCGATCCAGGCGATGCCGACGAGGCCGGGCTGATAGCCGCAGAACCAGGCGTCGACGAAATCGTTGGTGGTACCCGTCTTGCCGGCAAGGTCGGTGCGCTTCAGCTGCATCGCCCGGGTCGCCGTGCCGCGGCGCACGACGTCGCGCATCATGCTGTCCATCAGGTAGGCATTGCGCGGGTCGAGGATGAGCTGGCTTTCGTCGCCGGCCGCGATGGGCCGGGCTTCGGCCAGGACATTGCCGCCGCCGTCGAGAATCCGGCTGACGATGTAAGGCCGGACGCGGTAACCGCCATTGGCGAAGACGGCATAGCCGGCCAGCTGCTGCCAGGGCGTCACGCTGCCCGCGCCGAGCGCCATGGTGAGAAACGGCGGATGCTTGTCGGCCTCGAATCCGAATCGGGTGACGTAGTCCTGGGCGTACTGCGTGCCGATGGACCTGAGGATGCGGATGGAAACGAGGTTCTTCGACCTGGCCAGTGCCGTGCGCATCGTCATCGCCCCGTCGAATTTGCCGTCGTAGTTTTTCGGCTCCCATTCCTGGCTGCCGGTTTCTTCCGCGCTGACGATCAGGGGTTCGTCCTCGATGACGCTGGCCGGGGTGAAACCTTTCTCCAGCGCGGCGGAATAGATGAACGGCTTGAAGCTGGAGCCAGGCTGACGCCAGGCCTGGGTGACGTGGTTGTACTTGTTGCGGTTGAAATCGAAGCCGCCGACCAGTGCGCGAATGGACCCGTCGCTCGGATTGGCGGCGACGAAGGCGGCCTCCACCTCTGGCAACTGTACGATCTGCCAGTTGCCCTTGCCGTCCTTCTGCACATGGATGATGGCGCCGCGGCGCAGGCGCTTGTTGGCGGGCGCCTTGTCGTCCAGCATGCGCCGGGCGAACTTGAGGCCATCCCCGGCGATCTGCACGGTTTCGCCGCCCCTGCGGTAGGCCTTGACCCGCTTCGGTCCGGCCTCGAGGATTACCGCGGCATGGATGTCGTCGGAGTCGGATTCGTCCTGCAGGGCCTCTTCAAGGATCTCGTCGGCCGGGGCGCCCGATTCGCCGAGCTCGGCATAGCCCCTGGCGCCCCGATAGCCATGGCGCCTGTCGTAGTCGAGGACGCCACGCCGCAGGCTGGCATAGGCCGCTTCCTGGTCGGCCTTGAGGATGGTGGTGACGACGCGCAGGCCGCGCGTGTAGGCTTCATCCCGGAAGCGCTCGTAGGCCATCTGCCGGGCCATTTCGGCGACATGGTCTGCCCGCACGGAGAATTCATTGACATCGTGCTTGATGTGCAGATCCCGCTTCTGCGCAGCGGCCAGCTGGGCGTCGTCGATGAAGCCGAGCTCGTGCATCCGGCGCAGAACGTAGAGCTGGCGCAGCTTGGCGCGTTTGGGATTGGCCACGGGGTTGAAACTGGATGGCGCTTTCGGCAGGCCGGCCAGCATGGCGGCTTCGGCAAGATCGATGTCCTTGAGCGGCTTGCCGTAATAGATCAGGGCCGCCGCGGCGAAACCATAGGAGCGCTGGCCGAGGTAAATCTGGTTGATGTAGATCTCGAGGATCTCGTCCTTGGACAGGCCGTTCTCGATCTTGAAGGCGAGCAGCGCCTCATAGACCTTGCGCGAGAAGGTCTTTTCCCTCGAGAGGAAGAAATTGCGGGCCACCTGCATGGTGATGGTGCTGGCGCCCTGGCGCCTCCCTCCGCCGGTGAAGTTGGCGTAAGCTGCGCGCAGCACCCCGAGCGTGTCCACGCCGGAATGCCGATAGAAGCGCTCGTCCTCGGCCGCCAGGATCGCCTGTTTCATGATCGGCGGCACGTCGCCGATGCGAACCAGCGCCCTTCGCTCCTCTCCGAATTCGCCGATCAAATGGCCGTCTGCGGTATAGATGCGCAGCGGAATCTTCGGCCGATAGTCGGTCAGCACCTCGATCGAGGGCAGCTGGGGATAGGCCATGACGACGACGATGGCGAGCAAGGCAATGCCAATGAAGGCAAGGCCTGCGAGAAACAAAAACGGATAGGCAATCCAGCGCAGCGTGGAGGACAAGGACGGGCTCGATGCGGTTTGGAAAACGCGGAATTATAGGCCTCCCTCGCCGCGGATTGATTTCCAGGGAGGCCACGCGGGGCGGCGACGCCCGGTCATTGCCATCTTTTGTTCGTTAAAACATGCGGTTATGAGGCTTTGGCAATATCGGAAAGGGTGTGTCGGGGGAAAGCGACACGCCTTGGAAAAAATACTTTACATAAACCATAGTTGTTGCTAGGATTTAATGTAAATTATCTGTATCGTCTATAACTAACGATAATTCAAAAGGATTTTCCTTGCAGATAGATCTCTCGGTATTCAACCCGAAGGCGCGCCCACTGTTCGGGCTCGACATCAGTTCGTCATCGGTCAAGATGGTCGAGCTGGCCGAGGCCGCAAAGGGGAGCTACAGGATCGAGCGCTACGCGATCGAGACCTTGCCGCGCGATGCGGTTGTCGATGGGAATATCACCAATCTCGACGCCGTCGCCGAGGCGGTCAAGCGCGCGTGGAAACGCATGGGCACATCGACGCGATTCGTCGCCATGGCCCTGCCCACGGCGGCCGTCATCACGAAAAAGATCATCGTTCCGGCGGGCCTGCGCGAGCGCGAACTGGAAGTCCAGGTCGAATCGGAAGCGAACCAGTACATCCCCTTTGCGCTCGACGAAGTCAACCTGGACTTCCAGGTGGTCGGACCGGCGCCCAGCAGCCCGGAAGAGGCGGAGGTGCTGATCGCCGCCTCCCGCAAGGAAAAGGTCGAGGACCGGGTTGCCGTGGCGGAAGCCGCGGGGCTGAAGCCCCTGGTGATGGATGTCGAGTCCTATGCCTCACAGGCGGCCTTCGAGCTGGTCGAAAGTCAGTTCCCGGAAGGCGGCAAGAACCAGACCATCGCGCTGGTCGATATCGGCGCGAACGTCATGAATGTCACGATCCTGCGCAACGACCAGCCGGTCTATACGCGCGAGCAGGCGTTCGGCGGCAGCCAGCTGACGCAGGATATCGTGCGCCAGTACGGCATGAGCCAGGAGGAGGCGGAAGCGGCAAAGCGGACCGGCAACCTGCCCGAGAATTTCGAATCCGATTTGCTCAGGCCCTTTCTAGACAGCCTGGCGCTGGAAGTCTCCCGGGCACTGCAGTTCTTCTTTACATCCACCCAATACAACCAGGTTGACCACGTCGTCCTGTCGGGGGGCTGTGCCGTCATTCCGGGCGTGGATGAGGCCGTTTCGGGGCGGACCCAGATCAGCACCGTCGTCGCCAACCCCTTCGCCAACATGGCGCTGTCCCAGCGCATCCGCCCGAAGAACCTTGCGACCGACGCGCCTTCGCTGATTGTGGCCTGCGGCCTCGCGCTGAGGAGGTTCGACCAGTGATCCGCATCAATCTGCTTCCCCACCGTGAAGAAAAGCGCAAGGCCCTGCGACAGCAGTTTTTTGCGCTGTCCGGCCTGGTGGCCGTCCTTGCCGTCGTGATCGTGGTACTGGTGCATGGCGTCATTGCCGGCTATATCAGCCAGCAGGAAAGCCGGAATGCATTCCTCAAAAAGGAGATCGCCGCCCTCGACAAGGAAATCGATGAAATCAAGCGATTGAAGGAACAGACCGATGCCCTGCTGTCGCGCAAGAACGTAATCGAATCCCTGCAGGGCGGGCGTGCCGAGACTGTCAGGCTTTTCAACGAACTGGCGCGGCAGGTTCCCGCAGGCATTTACTTGAAATCCTTGAAGCAGACGGGTAACCGGATTGCTCTCGCCGGCATCGCCCAGTCGAACGCCCGCGTATCGACCCTGATGCGCAACCTCGAGGCTTCCCCCCTCCTCGAGCGGCCCGATCTGGTCCAGATCAAGGCGGCAACGCAGAACAAACGGCGTTACGCGGAGTTCAATCTGAACGTGACCATCACCCGGGCCGCTGCGACGGACAAAAAGCCGGCACCCGGCAAGCAGGACAAGAAAGCATGAAGAAGCCCAACATGCCCAAAATGCCGGCTGTCCCGAAGGTCGATTTCCGGGCGCTGGCCGAGGACTTCCGATCCCTGGACCCCAAGGACATCGGCACTTGGCCGATCCTGCCGCGCGTCACGGTACTGCTGGGGGTGTTCGCCGCCCTGCTGGCCGCCGGCTGGTGGTTCGACTGGAAACTTCAGTTGGAGGATCTGGAGGGCAAACAGCAGCAGGAGGCCAAACTCAAGAACGAGTATCTCGACAAGAAGCGGCAGGCGGTCAATCTTGAAGAACACCGCAAGCAACTGGCCGAGATCGACAAGGCGTTCGGCACGCTGCTCAAGCAGTTGCCGAACAAGGCCGAAATGGAAGCGCTGTTGATCGACATCAACCAGGCCGGTCTCGGGCGCGGCCTGCAATTCGAATTGTTCAAGCCGGGCAGGGAAACGGTCAGGGACTTCTACGCCGAGTTGCCGATCACCCTGAAGATCGCCGGAAACTACCATGACCTCGGGGCCTTCTCTGCCGACGTGGCCAAACTTTCCCGCATCGTCTCGCTGACCAACGTCGCTGTTGCTCCGGATAAAGGCGGGCAACTCAAGATGGACGCGACTGCCATGACCTATCGCTATCTCGACGAAGAAGAGCTGGCGGCGCAACGCCGGGCGAAATCCGCCACGGCCAGGAAAAAGGGAGCCAGGAAATGAGGCGGTCGATTCTTTTCCTCGCCTGCCTCGGCCTGGCGGCATGCGGCGGTGAAGAACACCAGGACGTGCGACAGTGGATGAAGGAGTCGACCAAGGACTTCAAGGGCAGGATTCCGCCCTTGCCGGCCATCAAGCTTTTTCCCGCGGTGGCCTACGAATCCACGGATCTGCTCGATCCCTACAATGTCGCCAAGATCGAGCCCGAACGCAAGGCGGGCGGCGGCGGCATCCGGCCCGATCTCGACCGCCGCAAGGAACCGCTGGAAGCCTATCCGCTCGAATCGCTGAGCATGGTGGGAACGCTGATCAAGGGAAAGATGGTGCATGCCCTGGTTCAGGCCGACAAAAATCTGCATCAGGTGAAAATCGGGAATTACATGGGACAGAACTTCGGCATCATTACGGACATCGATGAAACCGAAATTACCCTGAAGGAGCTGGTTCCCGATTCGCTGGGGGACTACACGGAGCGCACGAGCACATTGCAACTGCAGGAGCAGCAGCAGGAGGGCAGGAAATGAACACGGTTACTAAAAACATACTTCGACAGTTGCTTCTGCCGATCTGCCTGCTGCTGACCCAGCCGGCCTGGGCACAGAACGCCATCGAGGCGCTGGAGGTCGGCCAGCAGGGCGGCGACGTGGTCCTGAAACTGACGACCAGCCAGCCACTGGCTTCGGCGCCGGCGAGCTTCAGCGTGGCCAACCCGCCGCGCGTCGCCTTCGACTTTCCGGGCGTCAGGAACGCGGTGGGCCGGAATGCCCAGACCGTCAATGAAGGCGACCTGCGCAGCGTGAACCTGGTCGAGTCCGGCGGCCGCACGCGACTCGTGCTGAACCTCAAACAGGTGCGACAGGCCACGACCCGGATCGAGGGCAAGGATCTGTTCATCACCGTCAGTGGCGGGATGCCCGATACGACTGCGCAGGCCGGGCCGGCGAGTACGCAGAAGTTTGCGGAGGCCAGGCCTTCCGCGCAGATGCCCAGCATTCGCGACATCAACTTCCGTCGCGGAAACAATGGCGAGGGACGCGTTGTCGTCGACCTGTCGGACAGCAACGTGGGCATCGACATTCGCCAGCAGGGTCCCAATCTGGTGGTCGAATTCCAGAAAACGGATTTGCCCGACAATCTGCGGAAGCGCCTGGACGTGACCGATTTCGCTACGCCGATCACCACGGTGAATACGCAGCCCCAGGGCGAGAACATCCGGATGGTCATCTCGCCGAAGGGACTGTGGGAACACAATGCCTACCAGAGCGACACCCAGTTTGTGGTCGAGGTCAAGCAAATCGTCGAGGATCCGAACAAGCTCGTGCAGGGCGGGCGTCAGGGCTACCAGGGCGAAAAGCTGTCGCTGAACTTCCAGAACATCGACATACGCGCGGTACTCCAGGTGATTGCCGACTTCACCGATTTCAACATCATCACAAGCGATACCGTCGGCGGCAACCTGACCCTGCGCCTCAAGGACGTTCCCTGGGACCAGGCGCTCGACATCATCCTGCAGGCGAAGGGGCTGGACAAGCGCAAGAACGGAAACGTCATCTGGATCGCGCCGCGCGACGAGCTTGCCGCCAAGGAGAAGCTGCAACTCGAATCGCGCCAGCAGATTACCGATCTGGAGCCGGTCAGGACAGAGACCTTCCAGTTGAATTATCACAAGGCCAAAACGGTCTTCGACTTCCTCAAGAACAAGGATCAGACGGCCCTGTCCAAGCGGGGCACGGTTATCGTCGATGAGCGCACCAACAAGCTGTTCGTGACCGACTCGCCTTCGCGCCTCGAGGACGTGCGGAGGCTGATTTCCGAAATCGACCTTCCTGCACGCCAGGTGATGATCGAGGCCCGCATCGTCGAGGCCGACGACAACTTTACGAAAAACGTGGGCGTCCGCCTCGGCTACCACAGCCAGTCGCCCTTTGCTTCACGCAACCGGATCGGCAACGTCGGCTATGTGTTTGGCGGCGGCCTGGCGGATACCGGCTTCCATACCGGACAAACCGCCACTTCTCCGAACTTCATTACCGACCAATCTTCCGTGAACTTGCCCGCAACGGCCATTGCCGGCAAGCAGGCCGGCCAGTTCTCCTTCGTCCTCTTCAACAGTGCTGCGACCCGCTTCCTCAACCTCGAAATCAGCGCCCTCGAGGCGGACGGCAAGGGCAAGATCATTTCCAGCCCGCGCATCGTCACCGCCGATCAGGTCGAGGCGCTGATCGAGCAGGGTGTCGAGATTCCCTATCAGCAGGCCACCAGCTCCGGTGCTACCAGTGTTTCCTTCCGCAAGGCGAATCTGGCACTCAAGGTCAAGCCGCAGATCACGCCGGATGGACGAGTCAACCTCACGGTCGATGTCAACAAGGACTCGCCGAATACCACGATTTCCACCGGCGCCGGCGTGGCGATCGATACCAAGCATGTCAAGACGGAGGTGCTGGTCGAAAACGGGGGAACGGTGGTCATCGGCGGCATCTACACCCAGGACGAGCGAAACATCACGACCCGGGTGCCCGTTCTCGGCGACATGCCGTATGTCGGTTTCCTCTTCCGGCACAACGAAAAAAGGGACAACAAGACCGAACTGCTGGTCTTCATCACGCCGAAGATCATCAGCGAGTCGCTCAGTTTGCGCTGAGCACGCCGCAAGGCATTCAGGGGCCGGCCTAGCCGGCCTTTTTTTGCTTTTGGCCTATCCTTGCCTGCTGTGGGCAAGCCCGCATGTAAGGAATGTGGCTTCATATGATGCGGTCCTGCCTGATAAAATCCAATCGTGATCAACTGCGATAACATCTATTTCGTGGGCTTGATGGGGGCGGGCAAGACGACCATCGGCCGGCATCTGGCGCGGCGTCTGAAGAAGCGCTTTGTCGATTGCGACCATGAAATCGAGGCGCGCACCGGGGTGCGCGTTCCCGTGATATTCGAAATCGAGGGCGAATCAGGCTTTCGTCGCCGCGAGTCGGAAGTCTTGCTCCGATTATCCGAAGAACACGATTTGGTGCTCGCCACGGGTGGCGGAGCGGTGTTGGATCCGCAGAACCGCAAGCGCCTTGCTGAAACCGGCCTGGTCGTTTATCTGTGCGCGACGCCCGACGAGTTGTATGCGCGCACGCGGCTTGATCGCAACCGTCCGCTCCTGCAGGTGGCGGATCCCCTGGCGAAAATCCGTGAGCTTCACGCGCAGCGCGATCCGCTGTATCGTGAAATTGCCGATGTCGTGCTCGAGGGCGCCGGTCGGGCGCCGCTGGCGGTGGCGCGCCAGCTCGATCGGGAAATCCGGAATCTATGCGAACCCTGAAGGTCGCGCTCGATGCGCGCAGCTACCCGATACACATCGGAGATCGTCTGCTGGACAGAAGCGATCTCATCCTGGCGGCGCTGGCGGCGCCGCTGGCTGCCATCGTCAGCAATGAAACGGTGGCGCCGCTCTACCTGCCGGGCCTGGCCGGTGGCTTGCGCGCCGCCGGTGTTCGGGTCACCGAGATCGTCCTGCCCGACGGCGAGCGGTACAAGAACTGGCAGACGCTCAACCGCATTTTCGATGCGTTGCTCGAAAGCCGCTGCGAGCGTGCCACGACGATCATTGCCCTGGGCGGTGGTGTCATCGGCGACCTGGCAGGTTTTGCCGCGGCGTCCTACCAGCGCGGCGTCCCCTTCATCCAGGTGCCGACCACCCTGCTGGCGCAAGTCGACTCTTCCGTAGGCGGCAAGACCGGCATCAACCACCCTCTCGGCAAGAACATGATCGGCGCCTTTTGGCAGCCACGCCTGGTGCTGGCCGATACGGATACCCTGCGAACCCTGCCTGATCGGGAGTTGTCTGCCGGACTGGCCGAGGTCATCAAGTACGGCCTGATCCGTGATCCGGCCTTCTTCGAGTGGCTGGAACTGAACATGGAGCGGCTGGTGACGCGCGAACCCGCGGCGCTGACCCATGCCATCGAGCGCTCCTGTACCAACAAGGCCGAGGTTGTAGCGGCCGACGAAACCGAGTCCGGCGTGCGCGCACTGCTGAATCTTGGCCACACCTTCGGCCATGCCATCGAGGCCGGCCTGGGTTACGGCGAGTGGTTGCACGGCGAAGCGGTTGCCGCCGGAACCGTCATGGCCATGGCGCTGTCGCGCCAACTGGGTTGGCTGGGCGAGGCGGACGTGGCAAGAGCCGTTTCGCTGTTCAAGCGGGCCGGCTTGCCTGCGCAAGGCCCGGCGCTTGGAGCGGATCGCTATCTCGAATTGATGGCCCACGACAAGAAGGTGGAGGCCGGCCGCTTGCGTCTGGTTCTTCTCGAAGCCATCGGTCGGGGCGTGATCCGCAGCGATGTTCCTGCGGCCGAAATCACCGCCGCCATCGAAGCCTGCTGCCGTGGCTAACGATCGCTTCCGCTCCCGGGGTGCCGACCTTGCATCCTTTGCCGTTTCCGAGGCCTGCTCGAAGGGGCGGTGGCACCCGGAGCCTGCACCGGCCGCGCGCAGCGAGTTCCAGCGCGACCGCGACCGGGTGGTGCACTCGACGGCATTCCGCCGCCTCGAATACAAGACACAGGTTTTCGTCAACCATGAAGGCGACCTGTTCCGCACCCGCCTGACGCACAGCATCGAGGTGGCGCAGATCGCGCGCACCCTGGCGCGTGCCATGCAACTGAACGAGGATCTGGCCGAAGCCATTGCGCTGGCCCATGACCTGGGCCATACCCCATTCGGTCACGCCGGTCAGGATGCGCTGAATGCCTGCATGCGGGACCACGGCGGATTCGAGCACAACCTGCAAAGCCTGCGCACCGTCGATCTGCTGGAGGAGCGCTACGGCGCCTTCGACGGCCTCAACCTGACCTATGAAACACGCGAAGGCATTCTCAAGCACTGTGCCGCAAAAAAGGCGCATGAACTAGGCGAATTGGGCCGGCGTTTCATCGAGGGTACGCAGCCTTCCCTGGAGGCCCAACTCTGCAATCTGGCCGACGAGATCGGCTACAACAATCACGACGTGGATGACGGCCTGCGCTCCGGCCTGATCACGCTCGATCTCCTGGATGAGGTCGGCATCTGGACACGACATGTCGCCGAGGTGCGTCGTGCCTACCCGCAGATCGGCGGGCGACGCCTGATCCACGAGACGGTGCGGCGCATGATCAATTCCCTGGCGGTCGATCTGATCGAGGAGACCTTGCGCAACATTTCAGCGGCAGGCGTCGAAACCCTCGACGACGTTCGCAAGGCGCCGCCGCTGGCGGCCTTCAGCGTGGCCATGCATGCCGAGCACAAGGCGCTCAAGCACTTCCTGCGCGTCAATCTGTATCAGCACCATCAGGTGCTGCGCATGACCAACAAGGCGCGCCGCATCCTCGCCGACCTCTTCGGCGCCTTCATGGAGGATCCGCGCCTGCTGCCGCCGCAGTACCAGCAAATGGCGAAAGACGACAAGCCGCGGGCCATCGCCGACTATGTTGCAGGCATGACCGACAGGTATGCCATACGCGAGCACCGGCGCCTGTTCGCCGTCGGCGAGATTTAGCCGACGGCGCTGCGCCAATGGCACAACCATTTGCCCCGACGACCGGCGTACCCGAACTCGACGCGGTGTTGTGCGGTGTCCAGCGCGGGGACAATGTTGTCTGGCAGATAGAGTCGCTGGAAGACTACATGGCGCTGGTCAGGCCCTATGCCAATGCCGCACGCGCCTCCGGGAGGCGATTGATTTATTTCCGATTCGCCGATCACCCGCCGCTGCCGGCGGATGCCGAGATTCTTTACCCGGACGCGGCAGCTGGCTTCGAGGGGTTTGTCGACCAGGTACATTCGGTCATCGAATCGGCAGGCAGAGAAACGTTCTATGTGTTCGATTGCCTGTCCTATCTTGCCGATGCATGGCAGTCGGACCGGAAGATGGGGAACTTCTTCCGTCTGACCTGTCCACGCCTCTTCGACCTCGACACGGTGACCTATTTCGGCGTTTATCGCAATCGCCATGCGAAATCCGCCATGGGGGTGATCACCAATACCACCCAGTTCATGATCGACGTCTTCCGTTGCCGTGAGCGTCTTTATCTGCGCCCGATCAAGGTGCAGCATCGCTCTGCGGCAGCTATGAACCTGATTCATGCCTGGGAATCGGAGGGCCGCTTCCGGCCTGTTCGGGATAGCGGCACAGTCGCCGAGATTCTCGCCAACTCGCGGTGGCCCGGACTGGAAGACAACCAGATAGCCAGTCACTGGCAGCAGCAGTTTGCTGCCGCAAGGCCGGTGGTGGCAGCACGACGTGCGGGTTTCCCGGACCCGGCCGAGTGGGAATGGTTTGAACGCCTCAGCCGAATGCTGTTCGGCGATGACCCGGCGATGTCACAGCTGGTCGACGAATACTTGACTCTCGACGACCTGTTGACGGTGCGCAGCCGCATGATCGGAACCGGCACTATTGGCGGTAAGGCGCTCGGCATGTTGCTGGCAAGGGCGGTGCTGCGCCGCGATGCACCACAGCTTAATACCCGGCTTGAAGCGCATGACTCTTTCTATATAGGCACTGATGTCTTCGACACTTTTCTGATCCACAACGACCTGTGGTGGATTCGCCGCCGGCAGCGCGATCACGCTACTTTCCTCGACGAAATCGAGGAGGCGCGAAGGCGAATACTTTCCGGCGTTTTCTCGCCGACGACTCTGCGCCAGTTCGAAGGCATGCTGGATTACTTCGGCGAATGGCCTTTCATCGTGCGATCCAGTTCGCGGCTGGAGGATCGTTACGGCAATGCCTTCGCAGGTCAGTACGATAGTGTGTTTTGCGCCAACCGCGGTCCTTGGGAACAGCGCGTCAGGAGTCTGCTGGACGCCGTCCTTCAGGTCTATGCCAGCGCCATGAGCGAGAAGGCATTGCGTTATCGCGCGCGGCGCGGCCTGCTTGGCGAGAACGAGCAGATGGCGGTGTTGATCATGCGCGTATCCGGCACCGCCGGCGGGCGCTATTTCCATCCGCATGCGGCCGGCGTCGGTTTGTCGGTGAATCCCTATCGCTGGAATCCGCGCATCGACATGAAGGCGGGCGTCATTCGCCTGGTGGCGGGTCTCGGCACACGCGCGGTGGACCGCAATGACGACGATTACACCCGTCTGGTGGCGTTGAATGCTCCTGATCTGCGTCCCGAAACCAATTTTGGCGACATTGCCCGCCACGCCCAGCGGCGCATGGATGCCATCGACTTGCGGGAAAACCGCTTGGTCAGTGGCCCCTTCGCCGAGATGATTCGGGACCATCCGGATTTTCCTGTCAACCTGTTCGCTACGCGGGAGGATTCCGGCAAGCCGGCCTTTCTGACCTTTGACCGCTTGCTCGGAGAAACCTCTTTCGTGTCCGACCTGCGCGCCATGCTTGTACAACTGCATGCCGCCTATCGATACCCGGTCGAGATCGAATTCGCGCTCAATGTTCTGGCGGATGGTGGCTACAGGATCAACCTGCTCCAGTGCCGCCCTCTGCAGGTTCGTACCCTTGAGGGGAGGATCGGCATCGCGCCGCCAGCGGACGCGCCGCGCCTTTTCGAAGCGCAGGGCGCGGTGATCGGCCCCAGCCGGGTGATCAGGCCTGAGCGACTGGTCTATGTCGTTCAATCCCGCTACGCCGAGTTGCGATTGGAAGAGCGGCTGGCGGTTGCCCGCCTGATTGGTGTCATCAATCAGGCCAGCATGGATCGTACGCTGGTGCTGCTCGGCCCCGGGCGATGGGGAACCCGTGATCCTTGGCTGGGCGTTCCAGTGGGCTTTAGCGAGATAAATCACGTGTCGGCACTCTGTGAGATCGTTGCCATGAGCGAGAACCTGATTCCCGATGTTTCGCTGGGAACCCATTTTCTCAATGAGCTGATTGAAGCCGACATGCTTTACTTCGCCTTGTTTCCCAGCAGGGCAGGCAACAGAATCGATGAGGCGACAATTCTGTCCCGCCCCAACCGTCTCGGAGAGCTGGTTCCCGGCCACTTGCAGTACGAAGGTGTTGTGCATGTGACCGATTTCGATCCCGGGTCGGTGACTCTTCATGCCGATTCGGAACAGCAGCGAGTGCTCATGACTGGCGGATAATATTGGTTCGACGTTGCGTGCGGCTCAAACACTGGGTTATAGTTTCGCGCCCCGATTTGGTGCGCTGCCCCGAATTGGTGCGATCGAAACCGTGCAAATCAAGGGAAGACTAAACTAGGGAGCGACGCATGGAGTACAAGAATCTGTCGGACTTTATGGACTATGTCCGTTCCAGGGATCCCAATCAACCGGAATTCCTTCAGGCAGTACAAGAAGTAATGGGCAGCCTCTGGAGCTTTATCAGCGTCAATCCGAAGTATGCCGACTCAGCCCTCCTTGAGCGGCTGGTCGAGCCGGAGCGGGCCATCCAGTTTCGCGTCGCCTGGACGGATGACCACGGCCAGACCCACGTGAATCGGGCTTTCCGCATCCAGCATAATTCGGCCATCGGCCCCTTCAAAGGAGGTATGCGATTCCATCCATCGGTCAACCTCTCCATTCTCAAGTTTCTTGCCTTCGAACAGACGTTCAAGAATGCGCTGACGACCCTGCCGATGGGCGGCGGCAAGGGCGGCTCGGATTTCGACCCGAAGGGCAAGAGCCGCAATGAGGTGATGCGTTTCTGTCAGGCCCTGATGGTCGAGCTGTACCGCCATCTTGGCCCGGACACCGACGTCCCCGCCGGCGATATCGGTGTTGGCGGCCGCGAGGTCGGTTTCATGGCCGGCATGATGAAGAAGCTCTCAAACAACGCCGCCTGCGTATTCACAGGCAAGGGCCTGTCGTTCGGCGGCAGTCTGATCCGCCCCGAGGCGACGGGTTATGGGCTGGTCTATTTCGTACAGGATATGCTGGCGCGCAAGAACATGTCGTTCGAGGGTATGCGTGTCTCAGTGTCTGGGGCGGGTAATGTTTCACAATACGCCATAGAGAAGGTACTCGAGTTGGGAGGCAAGGTGGTGACCTGTTCCGATTCTCAGGGCACGGTGATCGACGAGGCCGGGTTTACCCGAGAGAAACTCGACGTCCTCATGGACATCAAGAACAACCACTACGGCCGGGTGTCCGACTATGCCGAGCGGTTTGGGCTCAAGTATGTGGCCGGCCAGAAGCCGTGGGGCGTTCCGGTGGATATCGCCCTTCCTTGCGCGACCCAGAACGAGATCGATGGCGAGGATGCCCGTCTGCTCGTCAAGAACGGCGTTAGGTGTGTTGCCGAGGGCGCGAACATGCCTTCGAATCTCGAAGCCGCACACGTCTTTCTTGATGCCAGGATCCTGTATGGCCCCGGCAAGGCCGCCAATGCCGGCGGGGTGGCGACTTCCGGGCTGGAAATGACGCAGAATGCAGAACGCCTGCCCTGGGAGCGCCACGAAGTCGACGCCCGACTGCGCATGATCATGACTGATATTCACAACAATTGCGTGATCTATGGCGAGAAGGACGGCTTCGTAAATTATGTCGATGGCGCCAACATTGCGGGATTCGTCAAGGTGGCTGATGCCATGACGGCCCAAGGGCTGTTCTGAACCGGCCTG
This sequence comes from Rhodocyclaceae bacterium, assembly GCA_041396245.1. Taxonomy (GTDB): domain Bacteria; phylum Pseudomonadota; class Gammaproteobacteria; order Burkholderiales; family Rhodocyclaceae; genus Desulfobacillus. The sequence continues at coordinate 89,039 of JAWKYW010000010.1, forward strand.
TCCGGGCAAGATGTCCCGGGCAGGCCATGCTTGAAGGCGGGAGCGTTTCTGGGTATATTTCGCTGTTCGCCCGTATGGTTCCATTAAAGCCGGTGCGCATGGCCCAGCACCGGCTTTTTATCGACCTCGTTTCGCATGCCGACCCGGCATGGGCAGGGCGACCCGGCTCATCAGCCGGTGCATTTGTGTCGAGGAAACTGAGATGGACCGCCCCCAGCAAGAAGGCCTATACGACCCCCGCAATGAGCACGACGCCTGCGGTGTCGGATTCGTCGTCAATTTCAAGAATCGCAAAAGCCACGACATCGTCGAGCAGGGCCTGCTGATTCTGAAGAACCTCGAGCACCGCGGCGCCACCGGTTACGATCCATTGCTGGGAGATGGAGCCGGCATCCTGATCCAGATACCCGATGCCTTCTTCCGCGAGGAGATGGCGAAGCGGGGCGTGGTCCTGCCGGCCGCCGGTGAATACGGCGTAGGCATGGTCTTCCTGCCGCGAAATTCGGAGAGTCGACGCTCATGTGAGGCAGCCATCGAGCGCACGGTCCGTTACGAAGGTCAGACACTGCTGGGCTGGCGCGACGTGCCATGCGACAACGCCGGTCTGGCCCAGGCCGCCAAGGACTGCGAGCCGGTGATTCGCCAGGTGTTCATCGGTCGCGGTGCAGACATGCGCAATCAGGAGGCGTTCGAGCGCAAGCTGTACGTTGTCCGCAAGGAAGCAGGTCACCGCGTTCAGTCCCTCAAGCTTGGCGACAGCAAGATGTTCTATGTCGCCTCGATGTCCACGCGGACCGTGGTCTACAAGGGAATGTTGCTCGCCGACCAGGTTGGCCAGTACTTTCTCGATCTGCAGGATCCGCGTCTGGTCACTGCCCTCGCGCTTGTTCACCAGCGGTTTTCCACGAACACTTTCCCCACTTGGGATCTGGCACATCCCTTCCGACTGATTGCCCACAATGGCGAGATCAATACCCTGCGCGGCAATGTGAACTGGATTCGTGCGAGAGAGAACGACATTTCCTCGCCGCTCTTCGGCGAGGATCTGGAGAAGATCTGGCCGCTGATCTACGACGGCCAGTCGGACTCGGCCAGCTTCGACAACGCACTGGAACTCCTGGTGATGGGCGGCTACAGCCTGGCACACGCCATGATGCTGCTGATCCCGGAAGCCTGGGCCGGCAACCCGCTGATGGACGAGGACCGCCGCGCCTTCTACGAGTACCACATGGCGCTGATGGAGCCGTGGGACGGCCCGGCGGCGGTGGCCTTCACCGACGGGCGCCAGATCGGCGCCACGCTCGACCGCAACGGCTTGCGCCCGGCGCGCTACCTGGTAACCGACGACGACCTGGTGGTGATGGCCTCCGAGATCGGCGTGCTGCCGATTCCCGAGGAGCGCATCGTCAAGAAGTGGCGCCTGCAGCCTGGCAAGATGCTGCTGATTGACCTCGATGAGGGACGCATCGTCGACGACGAGGAAATCAAGCACGCGCTGGCGCAGGGCAAGCCCTATCGCGCCTGGCTGGAGCGTTCCCGCCACTATGTTGACGAACTGCCGGAAGTCGAATCGCCGGACCGCCTGACCGTGCCGCTGCTCGACCTGCAGCAGGCCTTCGGCTACACGCAGGAAGACCTCAAGTTCATCCTCGAGCCGATGGCGACGAACGGTGAGGAGGCGACCGGCTCCATGGGCAATGATGCCGCGCTGCCGGTACTGTCGAACCGCAACAAACCCCTGTTCAACTACTTCAAGCAGTTGTTTGCCCAAGTGACCAACCCGCCGATCGACCCGATCCGCGAGGAAATCGTCATGTCGCTGATTTCCCTGGTCAGCCCCAACCCCAACCTGCTGAAGATCGACGAGTCCGAGCCGACGCCGCGCCTCGAGGTCCTGCAGCCGATCCTCGCGCCCGCCACCATGGCCAAGCTGAAGCGGATCGATGCGCTGACCGGCGGCATCTTCCGCTCGAAGGTGATCGACATTACCACCCCCGCCGCGGAGGGCGCGGTCGGCCTGAGCCGCGCGCTCTACCAGGTCTGCGTTTCCGTCGAGCGCGCCGTCGGCCAGGGCAGCAACGTCATCGTCCTGTCGGATCGGGCCGTCGATGCCAGGCGCGCCGCGATACCGTCGCTGCTGGCCTGTTCCGCCGTGCACCAGTATCTGGTCAAGGCCGGCCTGCGCACCGCCTGCAGCCTGATCGTCGAGACGGGCGATGCCCGAGAAGTCCATCATTTCGCCCTGCTCGCCGGCTACGGTGCCGAGGCCATCCATCCCTGGCTCGCCTTCGCCAGCATCGACGACTTTGCGCCGACGCTGCCTGGCCGTCCGTCCGCCGCCGAGTGCCACAAGCGTTACATCAAGGCCGTCGGCAAGGGGTTGATGAAGGTGATGTCGAAGATGGGCATCTCCACCTACCAGTCCTACTGCGGCTCGCAGATCTTCGAGGCCGTGGGCCTGTCCTCCGAGTTCGTTGCTCGCTATTTCACGGGCACGCCGACGCGCATCGAGGGCATCGGCCTGAAGGAAGTCGCCCTGGAGGCGCTCAACACGCACGCCGGCGCTTTCGGCAACGACCCGGTGCTGGCGAACATGCTCGACATCGGCGGCGAATACGCCTTCCGCGTGCGTGGCGAGGAGCACATGTGGACGCCGGATTCGATTGCCAAGTTGCAGCATGCGACGCGCTCCGGGAAATACGAGACCTACAAGGAATACGCAAGGCTCATCAATGACCAGACGAAGCGTCACATGACACTGCGCGGCCTGTTCGCGATCCGGCCGGCCGGCGTCCCCGTGCCGCTGGAGGAAGTCGAGCCGGCCAAGGAGATCGTCAAGCGCTTCGCCACCGGTGCCATGTCGCTGGGATCGATTTCGACCGAGGCGCACAGCACCCTTGCCATCGCCATGAACCGCATCGGCGGCAAGTCGAATACCGGCGAGGGCGGCGAGGATCCGCGCCGCTTCCGCAAGGCCGGCAAGGGCGAGACGGTGGCGGGCGTCATCGGGGAAGGCCGCATCGAGCGCGACATCCCGCTGCAGGAGGGCGACTCGCTGCGCTCGGCCATCAAGCAGGTCGCCTCGGGTCGCTTCGGCGTCACCACCGAGTATCTGGCCAATGCCGACCAGATCCAGATCAAGATGGCGCAGGGGGCCAAGCCCGGCGAGGGCGGCCAGCTGCCCGGCCACAAGGTGTCCGAATACATCGGTTTCCTGCGCCACTCGGTGCCGGGCGTCGGCCTGATTTCTCCGCCGCCGCACCACGACATCTATTCGATCGAGGACCTGGCGCAACTGATCCATGACCTGAAGAACGCCAATCCGCAGGCGTCGATCTCCGTCAAGCTGGTGTCCGAGACGGGTGTCGGTACGGTCGCTGCAGGTGTCGCCAAGGCCAAGGCCGACCATGTGGTGATCGCCGGCCATGACGGCGGCACCGGCGCCAGCCCGATCTCTTCGATCAAGCACGCCGGCACGCCCTGGGAGCTGGGCCTCGCCGAGACGCAGCAGACGTTGGTGCTGAACCGCCTGCGCGGCCGCATCCGCGTGCAGACGGATGGCCAGATGAAGACCGGCCGCGACGTGCTGATCGGCGCACTGCTCGGTGCCGACGAGTTCGGCTTCGCCACGGCGCCGCTCGTCGTAGAGGGCTGCATCATGATGCGCAAGTGCCACCTCAACACCTGTCCGGTGGGCGTGGCCACGCAGGACCCGGTGCTGCGGCAACGCTTCACCGGTCAGCCCGAGCACGTGGTCAACTACTTCTTTTTCGTCGCCGAGGAAGTGCGCGAGCTGATGGCGGAGATGGGCGTCCGCACCTTCGACGAGCTGATCGGCCGCTCCGACCTGCTTGACATGCGCGAAGGCATCGATCACTGGAAGGCCCGCGGCCTCGATTTCTCGCGCATCTTCCACATGCCGGAGGTGCCCGCCGAGGTGGCGCGCCGTCATTGCGAGACGCAGGACCACAATCTCGCCAGGGCGCTCGACCACGAGTTGATCGCCAAGGTGAAACCGGCGCTCGATAAAGGCAAGAAGGTTAGCTTCGAGGTTCCGGTACGAAACCGCAACCGCACGGTCGGCGCCATGCTTTCGCACGAGGTTGCCATTCGTTATGGCCATGCCGGACTGCCGGACGATACCATTCGCATCCGCCTGACCGGTACCGCCGGTCAGAGCTTCGGCGCCTTCCTGGCGCGCGGCATTACCCTGGAGCTGACAGGCGAGGCCAACGACTATGTCGGCAAGGGCCTGTGCGGCGGCCGCATCGTCGTCAAGCCGCCCAGGACGTTTCGCGGCAAGCCCTGCGAGAACATCATCGTCGGCAACACGGTGCTCTACGGCGCCATCGAGGGCGAGGTGTTCTTCCGCGGCGTCGCCGGCGAGCGCTTCTGCGTGCGCAACTCCGGCGCCACGGCCGTCGTCGAGGGAACCGGCGATCACGGCTGCGAGTACATGACCGGCGGCACCGTCGTCGTGCTGGGCCAGACGGGCCGCAACTTCGCTGCTGGCATGTCGGGCGGCATCGCTTATGTGCTTGACGAGGACGGATCGTTCGCCAAGCGTTGCAACCAGTCGATGGTGACGCTGGAAAAGGTCCTGCCGGCATCCGAGCAGGCCGACGATGGCACCCGACACCGCGACTGTGCCGACGAGGTCTTCCTGAAAGGGCTGGTCGAGCGCCACCTAGTCGAGACCGGCAGCGAAATGGCCCGGCGCGTCCTGTCAGACTGGCCGCATTTCCGCGCCAGGTTCGTCAAGGTGTTCCCTAACGAGTATCGCCGCGCCTTGAAGGAGATGTCCGGTCGGACGGCTGAGCAACGACAGGAGGCGGCATAATGGGCAAGCCGACGGGGTTCCTGGAATTCGAGCGCCTGTCCGAGGCGTACGAGCCGGTCGACAAGCGGCTCAAGCACTACCACGAGTTCGTCGCCCGCCTGGCCGACGCCGACGCCAAGGTGCAGGGCGCGCGTTGCATGGACTGCGGCATCCCGTTCTGCAACAACGGCTGCCCGGTCAACAACAACATTCCCGACTTCAACGACGCGGTGTACAAGGGAGATTGGCGCGAGGCCATTGAGATCCTCCATTCGACAAACAACTTTCCCGAAGTCACCGGCCGCATTTGCCCGGCGCCCTGCGAGGCGGCGTGTACGCTCAACATCAACGACGACGCGGTGGGTATCAAGTCGATCGAGCACGCCATCATCGACAAGGCCGGCGAGAACGGCTGGGTGCTGCCGCAGCCGCCGGCGAAGAAGACCGGCAAAAAGGTCGCCGTCGTCGGTTCCGGCCCCGCCGGCCTGGCCTGCGCCCAGCAATTGGCGCGCGCTGGCCACGATGTCACGGTGTTCGAGAAGAACAGCCGCATCGGCGGCCTGATGCGCTACGGCATTCCCGACTTCAAGCTCGACAAGCGGCTGATCGACTGGCGCATGGCCCAGCTCGCGGTGGAGGGCGTCAGGTTCAGGACCGGCGTGATGGTGACGAAGTCGTCCCTGCCGCCGGGTGTGGCCAGCGATGCCGCCAGCACGATTGAAGCCGCCAGGCTGGTCAAGCAATTCAGTGCTGTCGTGCTGGCCGGTGGCGCCGAGCATCCGCGCGACCTGCCGATTCCCGGCCGTGACCTGGCCGGCGTGCACTTCGCCCTGGAATTCCTCATCCCGCAGAACAGGGAAGTGGCGGGCGACGGCAGGAACCCGATCTCGGCCAAAGGCAGCCACGTCGTCGTCATTGGCGGCGGCGACACCGGTTCCGACTGTGTCGGCACCTCCAACCGCCACGGCGCGGCGAGCGTGGCGCAGTTCGAGCTGCTGCCACAGCCGCCGGTGAAGGAAAACGGGGCGCTCACCTGGCCCTACTGGCCGATGAAGCTGCGCACCTCCTCTTCGCACGAGGAAGGTTGCAGCCGCGACTGGTCCGTCGCGACCAAGGAGTTCATCGGCGAGAAGGGCAAACTCAAGGCGCTCAAGGTCGTCCGCCTCGAATGGAAGGACGGCAGGATGACCGAGATTCCCGGCAGCGAATTCATCGTCAAGGCGGATCTGGTTTTTCTTGCGATGGGCTTCGTCTCGCCGGTGGGCGGCGTGCTCGATGCCTTCGGCGTCGACAAGGACGCCCGCGGCAATGCAAAGGCTGCGACCGACGGCGAAGGTTGCTACCGGACGAACGTTGACAAGGTCTTCGCCGCCGGCGACATGCGCCGCGGCCAGTCGCTGGTCGTCTGGGCGATCCGCGAGGGCCGGCAGTGCGCCCGCGCCGTCGACGAATTCCTGATGGGCAGCTCGACCCTGCCGCGCTGATGTTCACCACGGCGATCACGGCGACACGGCGGAGTCGAAATGGGGAACGCCGTGTCGCCGTGATCGCCGTGGTTTAATACGCACTATGCTGAATGTCGTCATATTGGCCGCCGGCCAGGGCAAGCGCATGCGCTCAGACCTGCCCAAGGTGCTGCACCGCCTGGGCGGCCGGCCGCTGCTGGCGCACGTTCTCGACACGGCACGCGAACTCGGCGCGGGGAAGATCTGCGTCGTCTATGGCCACGGCGGCGAGGCGGTGCGCGAGGCCCTCGATACCGGCGATATCGTGTGGGTTCGGCAGGAACCCCAGCTCGGCACCGGACACGCCGTCCTGCAGACACTGACTTTTCTCGATCCCGCCGCGCCCACCGTGGTCCTCTACGGCGACGTGCCCCTCATTGGTGTTGCCACCCTGACTCGCCTGATCGAAGTGGCCGACCGCGGCCTTGGCGTGCTGACCGAAGACCTGGAGGATCCGACCGGCTACGGCCGCATCGTGCGCGACGGCGGCGGCAATATCCTGCGCATCGTCGAGGAGCGCGATGCCTCGGAGGAAGAGCGTGCAATCAGCGAGATCAACACCGGCTTCATCGCCGCGCCGACTGCGGCGCTGAATCGCTGGCTGCCGGCGCTGGGCAACGACAACGCGCAGGGCGAGTACTACCTGACCGACATCGTCCGGCTGGCGATCGGCGAAGGCATGCCGGTGGCGACGACGCAGCCCGACGCTGCCTGGGAAGTGCTCGGCGTGAACAGCAAGGTGCAGCTGGCCGAACTGGAGCGCCTGCACCAATACCGCAACGCCTTGCTGCTCATGGAGCAGGGCGTCACGCTGCTCGATCCTGACCGGATCGACGTGCGCGGGGAGCTCGACTGCGGCCGCGACGTGACGATCGACGTGAGCTGCGTCTTCGAAGGCCGCGTCGTCCTCGGCGACGGCGTCGAGGTTGGTGCGCATTGCGTGCTGAAAAATGCCGTCGTCGGCGCCGGCACGCGCATTGCCCCCTTCAGCCACATCGAGGAGGCCGAAGCCGGTTCCGGCTGCATCATCGGCCCCTACGCGCGCCTGCGCCCCGGCACGAAGCTCGGAGAGGACGTGCACATCGGCAACTTCGTCGAGGTGAAGAACAGCACGGTGGCGGACCGCTCCAAGGCCAACCACCTCGCCTATGTCGGCGATGCCACCGTCGGGAAGAACGTCAATGTCGGCGCCGGCACCATTACCTGCAACTACGACGGCGCCAGCAAGCACCGCACGGTGATCGAGGACGACGTCTTCATCGGTTCCGATACGCAACTGGTGGCACCGGTCACCGTAGGCCGCGGCGCCACGCTGGGCGCCGGCACCACCCTGACCGAGGATGCACCGCCTGACAAGCTGACCATTTCACGCGCGCGCCAAGTGACCGTGCCGGGCTGGAAGCGCCCGGTGAAGAAATAGACTAACCGCAATTAGCACAGAGGACGCAGAGGCACAGAGAGCACAGAGATTTCCTTCTGCAGATTGCTTTTCTCTGTGCACTCTGTGCCTCTGTGGTCTCTGTGTTGAAAGAGGTTTTCCATGTGTGGCATCGTTGCCGCGGTCGCCGACCGCAACATCGTCCCGATCCTGATCGAAGGGCTGCGCAAGCTCGAATACCGCGGCTACGACTCGGCCGGCCTGGCCGTCCATAACGGCGGCATGCACAGACTGCGGTCGGTCGGGCGCGTGGCGGAACTGGCGGCGCGTGCCGAAGGGCTGACGGCCGGCATCGGCATCGCCCACACCCGCTGGGCCACCCACGGCGTGCCTTCCGAGCGCAACGCCCACCCGCACGTTTCCGCCGGCCTGGCGGTGGTGCACAACGGCATCATCGAGAACTACGGCGAAATCAAGGCCCGCCTGGCCGGTCTCGGCTATGCCTTCGAATCGGAAACCGATACCGAGGTCATCGCCCATCTCATAGAGCACAAGCTGAAGTCGCAGGCGGATCTGCTGGCCGCCGTGCGCGCCGCCTGCGCCGAACTGATCGGCGCCTATGCGATTGCCGTGCTGTCCGAGAGGGAACCGCAGCGGATCGTCGTCGCCCGCCACGGCGCACCCCTCCTGCTGGGCCTGGGCGAGGACGGCCACTACGCCGCTTCCGACACCGCCGCCCTGCTGCAGGTGACGCGCACGCTGATCTATCTGGAAGACGGCGATATCGCCGAGATCGCCCGCGCCGGCGTGCGCATCGTGCGCGCCGATGGCTCGCCTGTCGAACGGCCGCGGCACGAGAGCACGCTCTCCGCCGACGCCGTCGAGCTGGGGCACTTCCGGCATTACATGCAGAAGGAAATCTTCGAACAGCCGCAGGCCCTGGCCAATACCCTCGAGCTGATCGGCGCCGCCCAGTCCGCCACGCCGCATCTGTTCGGCGCCGGCGCCGAACAGATGCTGCCCGACGCCAGAAGCGTGCTCATCCTCGCCTGCGGCACCAGCTACCACGCCGGCCTCACGGCGCGCTACTGGATCGAGCAGCTGGCCGGCCTGCCCTGCAGCGTCGAGATCGCCAGCGAATACCGCTATCGCGCCTCCGTGCCGAATCCGGAGGCGCTGGTCATCGCCATCTCCCAGTCGGGCGAGACGGCCGACACGCTGGCGGCGCTCAAGCACGCCCGCGTACTCGGCCAATCCCGCACGCTCGCCCTCTGCAACGTGCCCGAATCGGCGATCGTGCGCGAGGCGGCCCTGAAATTCCTCACCCGCGCCGGTCCCGAGATCGGCGTGGCGTCGACCAAGGCCTTCACCACCCAGCTGGCCGCGCTGTTCCTGCTGGCAGTAACGCTGGCCAGGGCGAACGGCCGCATCGATGCGCGCGAGGCGGCGGCACATCTCACCGCCATGCGTCATCTGCCGCTGGCGGTGGGCCGGGTCCTGGAGCTGGAGAAAGACATCGCCGAATGGGCCAGGCAGTTCGCCGGGAAGCAGCATGCCCTGTTTCTCGGTCGCGGCCTGCACTACCCGATTGCGCTGGAAGGCGCGCTCAAGCTGAAGGAGATTTCCTACATCCATGCCGAAGCCTACCCGGCCGGCGAGCTCAAGCACGGCCCCCTGGCGCTGGTCGACAAGGACATGCCGGTCATCGCCGTGGCGCCCAACGACGCGCTGCTGGAGAAACTCAAGTCCAACCTGCAGGAGGTGCGCGCCCGCGGCGGCGAACTGTTCGTTCTCGCCGACGCCGGCAGCGAGATGCCCGAGTCGGAAGGCGTGCATATCATTCGCATGCCGGAGCACTATGGCCTCCTGTCGCCGGTGCTGCACGTCGTGCCCCTGCAGCTGCTCGCCTACCATGCCGCCCTGGTCAAGGGCACGGACGTGGACAAGCCGAGGAATCTGGCCAAGTCGGTTACGGTTGAGTGACGGCGGGGAAAACCGCCTCGAATCGGGTCAGGCCATGCCCCGATGCCACAGCGATTTCACCGCCGTGCGCCTCGATGATCGATTTGGCGATCGCCAGGCCCAGTCCGGCACCCTCATGCGTCCTGTGCCGGGATGCGTCGACCTGATAGAAACGATCGAACAGACGCGGCAGGTGCTCGGCGGGAATCGTCTGGCCGGGGTTTTCGACGGCAAGGCGTATTTGCCCCGGCACCGGCTGGTCGATGCGGACCGAGATGGTGCCGTCGCGCGGCGTGTAGCGCAGTGCGTTCGACAAAAGATTGCTGAGGGCGCGGCGGAGCATCAGGTCGTCGCCGCGAATCGCTCCCTCTCCGGCAAGCGTCAGGCGCACGTCCTGTTCTTCGGACAAAGCCTCGTAGAAATCGAAAAGCTGCCGCACTTCCTTCGCCAGGTCGACCGGTTCGCTGCGCAGAACGATCAGACCGTTGTCGGCCTTCGCCAGGAACAGCATGTCGCCGATCATGCGGGCAAGCCGGTCGTATTCCTCCAGGTTGGAATAGAGCACCTCGCGGTATTCATCCGCGGAGCGGGCGCGGGTGAGCACCACCTGCGACTCGGTCATCAAGTTGCTGATCGGCGTGCGCAGCTCATGGGCCAGATCCGAGGAAAAGTCGGACAGACGCTTGAAGGAGTCCTGCAGACGGTCGAGCATCTGGTTGAAAGCCGCGGCCAGGTCGTAGAGTTCCGGCGGTACGTCATCGAGCCGCAGGCGGCTGTCGAGGCGGCTGGCTGAAATGCCGTGAGCGACCTGTGCCATGTTACGCAGCGGAACCAGACCCCGCCTTGCAGCGACCCAGCCGAAGAGGGCGATCAGCAGGATGCCGGCCGTGACGGCCAGCCAGAGGCTCTTGCGAAACGCCGTCATGAATTCCAGATGGTGGCCTATGTTCAGGGCAAGAAACGCCGTGGCCGGAGGCATGTCCGGGATACTCGTGAATGCAGCCGCGGCGATGCCCCGGTAGGTCTCCCCGCCTTTCGACCAGATCACAAGATCGGTCGTCCGTATATGCTCCCCTGAAGGCCGACTGTCCAGATATTCGGACGGGAAATCCGCGTCGCGGGAGGCGAACAGCACACGTTGGCGCGGCCCCAGAACCGTTATGGACAGGCCGTGATGGCCGACCAGGGCGTCATTCAGGCGCTGTCCGGCTTCGTCCAGGTCCGGCGCTGTGCGCACTTTGGCCAGGGCGTGGCGGATCAGCACCAGCTTGGTGTGGAGTTCGTGCAGATCCTGTTCCTCGAAATGCCTTTCCACGGCATTGCCGATCAGGTAGCCGATGGACAGCAGGACGATGAGCGAAGCTGCCGAAAAAAACAGCGCCAGACGAACCGTGATGGAAGCAATCCGCATCAGTCGGGCTCCGGGACCTCGAGCACGTAGCCCATGCCCCTGACGGTGCGGATCAACTTGGGTTCGAAGTCGTCGTCGATCTTTGCCCGTAGGCGTCGAACCGCCACCTCGATCACGTTGGTATCGCTGTCGAAGTTCATGTCCCAGACCTGGGAGGCGATCAGCGAGCGCGGCAGCACCTCGCCCTGGCGGCGCAGCAGCAGTTCGAGCAGGGCGAATTCCTTGGCGGTGAGATCGATGCGTCGGCCGTCTCGAGCCACACGGCGCCGCAGCAGATCCAGCTCCAGATCGGCCGCCCTCAGCGTTTCGGCTTCCTTGGGTTTGCCCCGGCGCAACAGGGAGCGCACCCGGGCCAGCAGCTCGGAAAAGGCATAGGGCTTGACGAGATAGTCGTCCGCTCCCAGTTCCAGTCCCTTCACCCGGTCCTCGACCTGGTCGCGCGCGGTCAGGAACAGGACCGGCATGCGCCTGCCCGCTTCGCGTATTTCCTGCAATACCTGCCAACCGTCGATGCCGGGCAGCATCACGTCCAGTACGACGAGATCGTAGTCGTCGGAGAGCGCGGCGTGCATGCCGTCGAGCCCGTCGCGCGCCAGCTCCGTCACGAAGCCGGCCTCGGACAGGCCCTGCTTCAGGTAGTCGCCGGTCTTGTGCTCATCTTCGATGATCAGGATTTTCATCGCTTCACTGCAGGCCATGGTCGCATACGCCAATTGTGCATGCGTCGAATACTCGAATCCGAAGATTACAAACTTGTAATGCCGCTGTCAGCTACTTGTTGGGTGTCGGAATGCATCATGGCAACCATGTGCAAAGGAGGTCAAACCCGATGAGAAGCGTGCCGTTATTGCTGGCCGGGCTGGCGATTGCCCTGCCGGCCTTCGCACAGACCCTCTCCGAAGCGTTGAATCAGGCCTGGGCCCGCCATCCCCAGGCGGCCGCCATCACGGCGCGGGAAGATGAAGCGCAGGCCCGCGCCGAGGTTGCGGGCGGCCTGACCCCAGGCCCGGCCGCATTGTCGCTGTCCAGCCTCAACGACCGTCTCAACCGCAACCGCGGCAAGCAGGAATGGGAAGCAGAGGTGGCCGTGCCGCTCTGGCTGCCAGGGCAGCAGGCGGCGCGCGAAGCCGAGGCGGCAAGCGCCGTGGCGGAAGCCGGCGCCCGCCGCGCCGCGCTGCGCCTGCAGATCGCGGGCGAGGTACGCGAAGCCTGGTGGGCCGTGGCCGCCGCGCGCCATGCGCGCGACCTGGCCAGACAGCGGGCAACCACCGCACGCGCGCTGGAGGCGGATGTATTGCGCCGCTTCAAGGCCGGCGACCTGGCACGCGTCGATGCCAACCTGGCACGCGGCGAACGCCTTGCGGCCGAAGCGGAAGCCATCGAGGCCGAAGCCGCGTTGCTGCAGGCCGAACAGACTTATCGCAACCTCACCGGTGCAGCCGCGCCTGCAGTGCTGTCGGAAGAGCAGCCCGCCCGCATGCGCGAACCGGAGGAAGACCATCCGCAGCTCGCCGCCGCCGCCGCTGCCGCGCGCACCGCACGCGCAAGGCTCAAGGTCGCCGAGGAAACCCGCCGCGACGCGCCGGAACTTGCTGTGCGCATGGTGCGCGATCGCGGCGAATTCGGCGAACCCTACGCCAACACCGTCGGCGTGAAGCTGACGATCCCGTTTTCCTCCGGTCCGAGCGCGCGCCAGGAAAACGCGGCCGCCCGGGTCGAATCCTCCCAGGCCGAAGCCGAGCAGGCGCTGGCGCAGCTCAAACTGAAACTGGATGCAGAAAAAGCCCGCCTCGACCTCGATGCTGCCGAGCTGCAGTTCGCCATGGCGCGGGAGCGTCGCGAATTGACCGCCGACAGCCTGCGCCTTGCCGAAAGGGCCTTTTCCCTTGGCGAATCGGACCTGACGACGCTGTTGCGCGTGCGCGCCAGCGCCTTCGAGGCCGAGGCCTTCTTCAATCGCCAGCAGGTCGCGCGCGCCGCGGCCCAGTCCCGTCTCAAACAAGTTCTGGGGGTTCTGCCATGAAGTACTTCATTGCATTCGTCGCAGCGGCGATGGTTCCGCTGCTCGCCTGGCCTCATGGCGGCGAAGACCATAGTCACGATGCGGCACCCGTCATGGCGACGGATATCGCGCAGCGCGTCGCGGCACAGACCGAGGAGTTCGAGCTCCTCGCAGTCAAGGAGGACAAGATGCTGATCCTCTACCTGGACCGTTTCACCAGCAACGAACCGGTTGCCGGCGCGCAGATAGAGGTCGAGAGCGGGTCATTCAAGGCGACTGCAGCCCAAGTTGCACCGGGGGTGTATTCGCTTTCGGGAGAAGCCTTCGCCGAGCCCGGCAAGTATCCGCTGACCATATCCGTCCAGGCGGGCGACAGCGCCGACCTGCTCACGGCCACGCTCGACCTCGCTCCGCCGGCGGTTGGCGTCGCGCATGCGCGCGGGTGGGACACATGGGCCGTTTGGAGCGCCTCGGGCACGTTGCTGCTTGTCGGCGCCGGCCTCGTTGCCGTTCGCCGCCGCAAACAGAACCGCAAGCACTGAAGGATGAAACGAATGACCAGATCGCAATATACGGCCGTCGCGTTGGCCGCAATTCTCGGGCTCGTCGCCGGGCAGGCCGTTGCCCACGGTGACGAGGATCACAGCCAGGACAAGAAGCCTGCAGCAACCGTTGCCGGAAAGGCTCCGGGCGCTTTGCCCTCCGGGACCGCATCGGCGCAGCGTCTGCCGGACGGCAGCCTGTTCGTGCCCAAGTCCGTGCAATACCAGCTCGGCCTGCGCCATGTGGTGGCCGGGGTTGCCGAGCTTGCCGCAACGGTGGAGTTCAACGGCAAGGTCATCGCCGATCCCAACGCCGGCGGCCGCATCCAGGCGGCCCAGTCCGGCCGCATCGAAGCCGGCCCGAAGGGCTTGCCAATGTTGGGACAGAAGGTCGTGAAAGGGCAGGTTCTGGCCTGGCTGCGCCCTGCCGCCAGCAGCATCGAGCGGGGGAATCAGCGGGCGCAGTTCGCCGAGCTCGACGCGCAGTTTGCCATCGCCGAGCGGAAACTCGCCCGCTACGAACAACTCGAGGGCGCGGTGCCGCAGAAGGAAATCGAAGCGGCGCGCTTTGAAGCCGAGGCGTTGAAGCAGCGCCGCGCCGCGGTCGGCGCCAGCGTCGGCGCAGCGGATGCCTTGCGGGCACCGGTGTCCGGCACGATTGCCGCCGCCAACGTGGTGGTCGGACAGGTGGTGGAGTCGAAGGAGGTGCTGTTCGAAGTTGTCGATCCGGCGCGGCTTGCCGTCGAGGCGCTGGCCTACGATCCGGCGCTGGCGGAGGGCATTGGCGAGGCGAGCGCCCAGCTTCCAGGTGGCGCTTCCCTGAAGTTGCAGTTCGTCGGCGGGGGCCGCTTGTTGCGCGATCAGGCCATGCCGCTCCTGTTCCGTGTCGTCGCGCAGGACGCACCGGTCGCCGTGGGCCAGCCGCTCAAAGTGATCGCCAAGACCTCGCGCAAGACCAAGGGGGCGGCCGTGCCAGTGGCCGCTCTGGTGAAAGTCAGCGCCGGCGAGACGGCGATCTGGGTGCGCGACGGTGCGGAACGCTTCATCCTGCGCAAGGTGGGCATACAGTCGCTCGATGCGGCGACGATGGCGGTGACGTCAGGACTCGCGAACGGTGAGCGGGTCGTCACCGAGGGCGCCAGCCTGCTGGCGCAGGTGCGCTGAGATGTTCGAGTACATCGTCAACGCCAGCCTGAAACAGCGGCTCATTGTTGTTTGTGTCTCGCTGCTGCTGGTGATCTATGGCGCGCTGACCGTGCGCCAGATGCCGGTGGATGTCTTCCCCGACCTCAACAAGCCCACCGTGACGCTGATGACCGAGGCCGGCGGCATGGCGCCGGAAGAGGTCGAGCAGCTTGTCACCTTCCCCGTCGAGTCGAGCATGAACGGCATGCCGGGCGTCACCCGCGTACGCTCCGTCTCCGGGGTCGGCCTGTCCATCGTCTATGTGGAATTCGAGTGGGGCTCGGACATCTACCGCAACCGCCAGCAGATCGCCGAGCGGCTGAACCTGGTGCGCGAGCAGCTGCCCGAGGGGATCGTTCCGCAACTCGGACCGATCTCGTCGATCATGGGCGAGATCCTGCTCATCGCCCTGCCGGCCGATCCGGACAAGGTCAGCCCGATGCAGGTGCGCGAGTACGCCGACTGGGTGATGCGGCCGCGCCTGCTGACCATTCCCGGCATCGCGCAGGTGATCCCGATCGGCGGCGAGGTGCGGCAGTACCGCGTCGAGCTGAAGCCCGCGCAACTGCAGGCGCTGGGCGTCGAGCGCGAGAGACTGGAAAGTGCGCTGAAGGACTTCGGCGCCAACACCAGCGGCGGTTTCCTCGAAGCCCAGGGTCGCGAATACCTGATCCGCCAGATCGGGCGCACCAGCCGCGTCGAAGACCTGCAGAACCTGGTTGTGTCGTACAGGAATGGCCAGCCCATCCTCCTGAAGCAGGTCGCCGAGGTCAAGCTGGCGCCGGCCATCAAGCGCGGCGACGCCGGCTACAACGCCAAGCCCGCCGTCATTCTTTCCGTACAGAAGCAGCCCAGTGCCGACAGCGTGGCGCTGACGCGCGAAGTCGAGCGCGCCATGGCTGATCTGTCGAAGTCCTTGCCGCAGGGCGTCGAGGCGCCGCAGTTCCTCTTCAAGCAGGCCGACTTCATCGAGCATTCGGTCAGCAACGTCGTGGAGGCGCTGCGCGACGGCGCCATCCTGGTGGCGGTGATCCTCTTCCTCTTCCTGCTCAATGTCCGCACTACACTGATCTCGCTGACAGCCATTCCGGTGTCGCTGCTGGTGACGGCATTGGTGTTTCGCTATTTCGGACTGTCGATCAACACCATGACGCTGGGCGGACTGGCCATCGCCATCGGCGAACTGGTGGACGATGCGGTGGTCGGCGTCGAGAACGTCCTGCGCCGGCTCAAACTCAACCGCGCCCTGGCGGAACCGCGGCCGGTGGCCGAAGTGATCGCGGCGGCGACGCTGGAAGTGCGCTCCGCCATCGTCTATGCGACGGTGATCATCGTGCTGGTGTTCGTGCCGCTGTTTGTTTTGCCGGGGATCGAGGGCCGCCTGTTCACGCCGCTCGGCGTGGCCTACATCGTCTCCATCCTTGCCAGCATGTTCGTCTCGGTCACGGTCACGCCGGTGATGGCGTACTACCTTCTGCCGAGGATGAAGCAGTTGCACGCCGGCGACAGCCCGCTGGTGACCTGGCTCAAGCGCTGGGACGCCAAATTGCTGCACTGGTCCTTCGGTCACGGCCGCAAGCTGCTGGCCGGCGCGCTGGCGACGGTGGTGGTCGTGGCAGCCACCATCCCGCTCTTTCCGCGCTCCTTCCTGCCGCCGTTCAACGAGGGCACGCTGACTGTCAATGTGCTGTTCAATCCCGGCACTTCGCTCGCCGAATCGAACCGCATCGGCACGCTCGCCGAGCAGCTCATTGCCGGCGTGGGCGAAGTCACCCAGGTGGGCCGTCGCACCGGCCGGGCAGAACTGGACGAGCATGCCGAGGGCGTGCACTACTCGGAAATCGACGTGGATCTCAGGGCCTCGGCGCGCAGCCGCGAGGCCATCATCAACGACATCCGTGCCCGGCTGGCCGTGTTGCCGGCGGTGAGCAACGTCGGCCAGCCGATCTCGCACCGCCTCGACCACCTGCTCTCAGGCGTGCGCGCCCAGATCGCGCTGAAGGTGTATGGCGACGACCTCGATACCCTGCGCGGACTGGCGGGCGATTTGCGCGCGCGGCTGGCGAAGATTCCCGGCATCACCGACCTGCAGATCGAGAAGCAGGTGCTGATCCCGCAGATCAAGATCCGCGTCGATTACGAGCAGGCGGCGCGCTATGGCGTGGCGCCGGGCACGCTGCTGCGCTCCCTCGAGCAGATGATCGAGGGCGAGCGCATCACGCAGATCGTCGAGGGCAATCGCCGCTTCGACCTGCTGGTGCGCCTGCCCGAAAGCGGGCGCGGCCTGCAGGAACTGCCGAACCTGTTGATCGAGACGCCCGACGGTCACGTGCCGCTCTCGCGTCTGGCGGCGATCGAGGACGGCGACGGGCCGAACCAGGTCAGCCGCGAGAATTCGCGCCGGCGCATCGTCATCTCCGCCAACACCGACGGCCGCGACATGTCGAAGGTCATCGCCGACATCCGCGCCGAGCTGTCTGCGCGGCCGATGCCGGAGGGTTACTTCACCGCGCTCGAAGGCCAGTTCCAGGCGCAGGAGCAGGCTGCGCGCTTGATCTCGCTGCTGGCGCTGGTGTCGCTGACGATGATTTTCCTCGTGCTCTACAGCCGCTACCGATCGGCGGCGTTGACGGCCATCATCATGGGCAACATTCCGCTGGCGCTGGTGGGCAGTGTCATCGCGCTGTGGATCTCGGGGCAGCCGCTTTCCGTGGCGGCGCTGGTCGGCTTCATCACGCTCACCGGCATCGCCACGCGCAACGGCATCCTCAAGATCAGCCATTACATCAACCTGTGCGCCTTCGAGGGCGAGAAATTCGGCGACCACATGATCGTGCGCGGCTCGCTCGAACGCCTCACGCCGGTGCTGATGACGGCGCTGGTGGCCGCCTTCGCCCTGGTGCCGCTGCTGCTCTCGGCCGATGCACCGGGCAAGGAAGTGCTGCATCCGGTCGCTGTGGTGATTTTCGGCGGGCTGGTGAGTTCGACCCTGCTCGACTCCCTGCTCACGCCAGTGATGTTCCGGCTGTGGGGCGAGAAGCCGCTGGCGCGCCTGCTGGAAGCGCGCGGCACGGAGAGTTTTTAAATACCCCTTGCGGGGAAATCATGAAAAGGAGCTAGCAATGAAACGCATTAAATCCATCGCCGTCCTGCTGGGACTGACTTTTGCTGCGGGCGGCGTCCTCGCCCATGACGACGCCTATCTGGATACGCAAAAGGCGCCCAACGGCGGCCAGCTGCGCATGGCGGGACCTTACCACTATGAACTGGTCGTGGTGAAGGATGCCAAGGAGGCGAAGGAGAACCCGGTTGTTGTTTATGTGACCGACCACGCCGGCCAGGAGGTGCTGACTGTGGGCGCTACTGGTACCGCGACGATCCTTGCCGGGAAACTAAAGGCTACCTCAACCCTCAAACCGGACGGAGACAACCGCATGAAGGGCTTCGCCAAGTATGCCTCGACGCCAGACATGAAGGTGGTGGTCTCCATCACGCTGTCCGGCAAACCGGCCGAACAAGCGCGGTTTACCCCGCTCGGCAGCCAGGTTCAGGCGCATGCCGCCCATTGAGGATTTTGAGTTTGCCGGCGAGGCAGGCGTCCGCGCATCCGAATGTACAAGCAGGTTGCAAACATGATTGCCCGTTCGGCTGCAACCGGTTTGGCGGCATCAGCAATCCTGCTTGCGGTTTATTTCGGGCTGGTCGGGCTCGTATCCGGCCTTGACTTCGCGCTCGATCAATTCGTTACGTACTGGTATTTCATTACCGGGCTTTCCGCGGGTTTCGGCGTGCAGATCGGCATGTACACATACCTGAAGCGCGTCGTGCAGCACCAGGGCCCCTCCGGCAAGGTCGTGGCAGTGTCGGGGGCGACGTCGACCGCGGCAATGATTTCCTGTTGCGCGCACTACCTGACCAACATCCTGCCCGTTCTAGGGGCGACGGGCCTGGTTACCCTTGCCGCCCAGTATCAGGTCGAATTCTTCTGGCTGGGGCTGGCGTTCAATGGCGCGGGCATTCTCTATATCGCGCCGAAAGTCGCACAAGCTGCAAAGGAGCATGCGCAATGCACAAATCCATCCTGAAATTGTTCTCGCCGCCAGCCGTTCTGGCACTGCTTATTCTCACTGCTGCGGCAGCTAGCCCATACCTGGTGCCGAATGCCATGGCCGGGGCATCCGCAAAGGGAATGGTTGATCTTCCGGCCCAGAAGAGCGTGGTTGGCGGCGTCACGGTCAAGATCAAGCCGCTCGACTTGTCGAGCGAAGCGAAGGAATGGGTTTTTGAGGTTGTGCTCGAGACCCACACTCAGGACCTGAGCGACGATCTGACCAAGACTGCCGTAATGATTGACAGCACTGGCAGGCAGGCTGCGCCGATCAAGTGGCAGGGGGATGGCCCAGGTGGGCACCACCGGAAAGGCCAACTCTACTTTGCACCCCTGTCGCCGCAACCGGTTTCCGTCGAATTGCTCATCCGGCGAACAGGAGAGGCGGCGCCGCGGAAGTTCGGCTGGAAATTGAAGTAACCGTGCCGCCATCTGTGACTTCCGCTGCATGCGGAATGCCGTTTGGCTGGTAGCCGAAACCAAAGACTATGCCGATCTTCTAGCGGAGTGCGAGCCATGAATGAGCCTGAGCGCAAGTGCTGCCATTGGCATGATGCAAATGGTCATGCAGGGCCGCATGAGCATGCAGTAGGGCAGGCCTGCCAGGCAGGGTAATTGATGTCGATCTATCTCAAGGAGCCAAGATGAAGCACCGCCCGGACGACAGAAGCTACAAGGACCCTGTTTGCGGCATGGTCGTCAGCCGCCTTACCGCGGTTGCGGAAGCCGAGTATCAGCGCAAGACGTACTATTTTTGTGCGCAGGTGTGCAGGGATGCATTCCTCGCAGATCCGCTACGCTATCTTCGGCCGCACCGCCAGCATGGCATGCCGACCAAGCATCCGCCGTGCTGATCTTGGCATGAAACGCAGATTCGTCCTGCGGGCCGTTGGCCCGGTCGCCTTGAAGCAGACATGCTGACCTGGCTGAAAAAACAGTGGGCGGTGTTTAAGGTCTGGCGGAGCGCCAACGAGAAAGCGCATGAGAAAGCGCCCACGCGCGCGTGCTGCTCGTCGCCTCCGCCCGGCGCAGGCCGCCAAGATGGAAAAGGAGGCTGAATGACATACATGAGGCTATCGCCGATGCTGTTCGCTGCCGCCTTCATTGGGCTGCCGGCAGCGGCTCAAGCCGTGCAGATACCCAAGACCAGTCCGGGGCTGATGCCGAACCCTTCTGTGGGCAAGCCCCTGTACGAGAAGAATTGCGCGAATTGCCACGGCCCGGATCTCAAGGGCACGGACAAGGCGCCGCCGTTTCTGCACCGGTTCTACGAGCCTTCGCACCATGGCGATGCGGCTTTTCAGATGGCCGCCCGAAACGGCGTGCGGGCGCATCACTGGAATTTCGGCGACATGCCGCCGGTGCCGGGGTTAAGCCCGGACGAAGTTGCGCATATCACGGCCTACATTCGCATGAAGCAACGCAAGGCAGGCATTCGCTAGTCTGGGGAATAGCATGGCACATCACGACGAGCATCCTGCCCATCGCCATGGGCAAGATGGCGACAAGGCGGGGGAGGCCGTGCGCGATCCCGTTTGCGGCATGACCGTACAGCCGGATTCGCCGCATGGGACTAAGCACGGCGGCAACGTGATCCGTTTCTGCAGCGCCAAGTGTCTGGCGAAATTCGAGGCCGATCCGCAACGCTACCTGGCGCCCATGCCTGTGCCGGAGGATGCAGCTCCGGCGGGCACGGAATACACCTGCCCGATGCACCCGGAAGTGCGCCAGATCGGTCCCGGCACCTGCCCGAAGTGCGGCATGGCGCTGGAACCGGTGCTGCCGGAACCGGAAGCAGGCGAAAACCCGGAGCTTGCCGACTTCCGCCGCCGTTTCTGGTGGACGCTGCCGCTGACCGCTCTGGTCACCCTCATCGCCATGTCGGGCGGCCTGTTCGACGGCCTGCTCGGTGCCGCCCGTTCCTGGGTGGAACTCGCACTCGCCACGCCAGTGGTGCTCTGGTCGGGCTGGCCGTTCTTCGTGCGCGGGGTGCAGTCGGTGAAGAATCGCAGCCCGAACATGTGGACCCTGATCGGTCTGGGCACGGGTGCGGCCTATCTTTACAGCGTGGTGGCCACGATGCTGCCCGGTATTTTCCCGCCGTCTTTCCAGGTGGCCGGCCATGTGGCCGTGTATTTCGAGGCGGCGGCCGTGATCATTTCGCTCACGCTGCTGGGCCAGGTGCTGGAACTCAAGGCGCGCTCGGAAACCGGCGCCGCCATCAAGGCCCTGCTCGGGCTGGCGCCGAAGACGGCACGGCGCATCCGCGACGACGACAGTGAAGAGGACATCCCGCTCACCCATGTGCATCCCGGCGATCGGCTGCGCGTGCGGCCGGGCGAGAAAATCCCGGTGGACGGCTTGGTCCTCGACGGCGACAGCGCGGTGGACGAATCCATGCTCACCGGCGAGCCGATGCCGGTGAGCAAGGCGGCAGGCGACAGGGTGATTGGCGCCACGCTCAACACCAGCGGCGCGCTGGTGATGCAGGCCGAGAAAATCGGGGCGCAGACGGTGCTCGCGCAGATCGTGCAGATGGTGGCCCTGGCCCAACGCTCGCGCGCACCGATGCAGCGCATGGCCGACCAGGTTGCCGGCTGGTTCGTGCTCGGCGTAGTGGCGATTGCATTGCTGACCCTGTTCGGCTGGGGCCTGTTCGGCCCGCAGCCGAGCTGGGCCTACGGCCTCATCAACGCCGTCGCCGTGCTGATCATCGCCTGCCCCTGCGCGCTCGGGCTGGCCACGCCGATGTCGGTAATGGTCGCCACCGGCAAGGGGGCAACCCATGGCGTGCTGTTTCGCGATGCAGCCGCGATCGAGAACCTGCGCAAGGTAGACACCCTGATCGTAGACAAGACCGGCACGCTGACCGAAGGCAAGCCTGCCTTTCACGGCGTGGTCGCGGCCGAAGGCGGGAGCGAAGCCGAAGTGCTGCGCGTTGCAGCCAGCATCGACCAGGGCAGCGAACATCCCCTGGCGCAGACCATCGTTGCCGAAGCGCGCAGGCAGCAACTCAAGCTCAGTACGCCCGGGCGCTTCGAATCCGCCTCGGGCATCGGCGTGAGCGGCGCAGTCGATGGCCAAGAGATCGTGCTCGGCAACACGGCGCTGATGGAAGAACGCAACATCGATTGGCATGCGCTGGAGCGGCAGGCCGAAGCCCTGCGCGAGGAAGGCGCCAGCGTCATGTTCCTCGCCGTAGCCGGCAAGGCGGCCGGTCTCGTCGCGGTCTCCGATCCCGTCAAGCGCTCCTCGCTGGAAGCGCTGGAACTGCTGCGGGCCAGCGGCCTCGCCATCATCATGGCCACCGGCGACGGCCTCACCACCGCGCGTGCCGTCGGCCGCAAGCTCGGCATCGAGGAGGTGCATGGCGAGGTCAAGCCCAAGGACAAGGATGACCTTGTGGCCCGGCTCCAGGCCGAGGGCCGTGCCGTTGCCATGGCCGGCGACGGCATCAACGATGCGCCTGCGCTGGCTCGCGCCGATGTCGGCATCGCCATGGGCACCGGCACCGACGTGGCGATGAACAGCGCGCAACTCACCCTCGTCAAGGGCGATCTGCGCGGCATCGCCACGGCGCGCAATCTCTCGCAGGCCACGGTCGCCAACATGCGGCAGAACCTGACCTTTGCCTTTCTCTACAATGCGCTCGGCGT